>CBDCNX010000037.1:0-77969 GCA_965219545.1 Bdellovibrionales bacterium | reverse complement strand
AAATGACAACCAGGCCAGACTGTAAACCCAAAGAGCCTGAAGCCATCCGCCTGGGGAACAAAATAAAGGAAAAAAACAGGAAAAAGACCCCGTGAAAGCCAAACCAAAACCCCTTTTTTGGAAAAGTTTCCCCGATCGGAAAAAACCGCCCAAAAGAGGGGCCAGAAGGGCAAAAATAAAAGTGATCAAAGAAAGTGTTATTCCCAGGTAAAAAGTGCTTTCAGAAGCGGAAAGTCCTGTGGCCCAGTGTTTTTTTAAAAAAATGGGAAAAAAAACAGCCACAAGGCTTGCGGCAAAAGCTGAATTGGCCCAATCGTAGAGGGCCCAGCCCCAAACCTGTTTTGTGAACTTTTGTTTCATAATTCCATCTTCCCTAAAAACTGATTTTCAAATTGACTGATCTTACAAACTCCTGTTCAATGATTCCATTTTCCACCTAAAAACCACAAAAATGAAAAAAGCGATGCGTTAACAGATGCTATTATGGAATAACAGGCTAAAGTGTGTAATGTAGTATTTGTATTTTCAGGGATTTCTCCATGGAAATGAGTCTTCAGTAAAACCAATAAATCTTCATTATTGAAGTGGAACCTTTGAAGGAGTGATAATTATGAAACAATTCATCCTACTGCTGTCTGCAAGTTTGATTCTTTCAGCCTGTCATCGACCCAGCCTGAATTCTGATGATGAGAAAGTCATTTACGCCATCGGAAATGATATGGGAATGAAATTAAAGACTTTACAGTTTTCCGAAAAAGAAAGAAGTGTCCTGAAAATGGGTATCGACGACGGGGTCTCAGGGAAAAAATCCCAGGTGGACCCAAGGGAGTTCCTGACTAAAGTGGGAGAAATGATTCGTACCCGTCAAAAAGCCTTTGCCGAAACTGAAAAGAAAGAATCAAAAAAATTCATGGAAGAAGCGGAAAAAAAAGAAAAAGCCGAGAAAACAAAAAGTGGCTTGATCTATGTCACTCTTAAAGAAGGAAGCGGTGAAAACCCCAAATCCTCGGATCGGGTTAAAGTGAATTATAAGAGAACTCTTCGTAACGGTGAGGTTTTTGACACCAGTGAAGGAAAACAACCGGCCACCTTCCGTCTGGATCGGGTGATTAAATGCTGGCAGGAAGGGGTTCAGAAAATGAAACCGGGAGGAAAAGCGGAACTCTACTGTCCGTCTGATCTGGCCTATGGAGATCGTGGAGCCCCACCAAAGATTCCACCCGGAGCTGTCTTGAAATTTGAAGTGGAACTTCTTGAAATCGTCAAAGAAGGCGATGAAGAGAAAACTGCTGATAAACCAAAAGAGGATTCCAAAAACAAAGAATCTTCTGAAACTAAAAAAGTAGAAGAAACCAAATCTGACAAACCAAAAGAGGATAAAAAAGATCAGCCCTCAGAGTCATCTGAGGCTAAAAAAGAATCAGATAAAAAATAAATCTTAATTTCTTTATTCAAAAATAAGTAGTTTGAGTAAATAATGGCTTAATACAATTTCAGGATCGACTTTTTAGAATGGAAAGAGAATACCGAAATTTCCTCCAAAAGCCGTGGTCTCTACTGTGTCCGAGGCAGGGAAGTGGAAATAATCAAAACCGGCAAAAATCTGCCATCCCCCTACAGAGTAATGAAGATTCAACCCGGCAATTCCCAATGTTGTTGTGGAAATAGAGTCCTGTTCCAGTGGTGGCTTTTTTTCATCATCCTCTGATGAAACTCCAATTTCATTGGCCAGGGGAGCGTAAATCCCCGCACCTGCGATAAGAGAAGCTCCAAATTTTCTGGTTTCTGAAAAGATAGAGGCGACCGAGAATATCAAGGACAAGATAATTGATCTTTATTGTTGAAGTGTCTTCATCCTCATCGTCTCCGGAAACATTCAGCATATCCATACCAGCACGGACACGCAAACCCAAAGACTCAGTTAAGGAATAATCCAAAATCACTTTGGCCCCTATCATGGCTCCTGCCATATCCAAAGGGTCTCTCTCTTCGCCTGTAACATTCATCTTCATCATGGTGAAACTTCCCATAATCCCCATCATAACATCTGAATATTCAACATCTGTTTCGGCACTGGCTATATCCCCGGCGACATCCATGGAATCCCCATCCCCTCCTTTTTTCCTCTTCTTCATTCTGGTGAGATATCTTTTCCTGGCCTTACCTTTTTTTAGTTTGGCAATGGCTTTTCTACCTTTTATTTTCTTAATAACCACAACCCCTTTTTTCTTTTTGGATTTCCTTGTAACCAGATAGAGCTTGTCCCCCTTGGAGAGCCTGTCAGCCTCTTTACTACTGAGTTTAATATAAACTTTTTTACCTTTGACTTTGACAACACGACCGGCCCAACTGGACTGATAGGAAAAAGTCAAACCAAGAACCATAAACAACACCAAAAAAGCGGATAAAAAACGAGTTTGCATAAAAGACCTCTCTTCAATGATAAGAAAATAAGTTGTTTACGCCAAGTCCAAATTAAATTTAAGTGATTGCAACGAAGACGGCACTTTTTTAACAGCCCATCTGGACTAAAGAAAGGCAATAATATCAGTTATTACCAATTGTAATGGGAAAAAAGCCCGGTTGGCCTCGGCCATGGCATGAACATCCTCTTTCTTTTTAATGGCACTGCCTCGGTTGTTATAGGCATCGACAATCTCTCCGGCAAGACGGGTTGCCATGTCCTTTTCCCCTCTTTTAAGAGAAAAGTTTGTCAGCCAACGCAGAGCCAAAGTGACACGACGGGAAGGTCTGACATCCACTGGAACCTGATAGGTGGCTCCACCCACCCGACGGGAACGGACTTCAAGCTGAGGTTTGATATTCTCAACGGCTTTTTTAAAAACACTCAAAGGTTCCTCTTCGGGAATTTTTTCTTTAAGTTTATCAAAAGACTTATAAACATGGGCCTGGGCCAGACTTTTTTTACCATCGAGCATGATTTTATTGACAAACCTGGCAACCAACAGATCTTTATAAACAGGGTCAGGAGCCACCTCTCTTTTATAATTACCTTTTCTTCGAGACATTTTTTCCCTTTCCCTTTAGCTCTTTGGTCTTTTGGCACCATACTTTGAACGGCTACGAACTCTGTTGGAAACCCCCTGGGTATCCAAAACCCCACGGACAATATGGTAGCGACAACCGGGAAGATCCTTGACCCGACCACCACGAATAAGAACAACACTGTGTTCCTGGAGATTATGACCAATCCCCGGAATGTAAGAAATCACTTCGTAACCATTGGACAGTCGAACTTTGGCCACTTTCCTCAGAGCTGAATTGGGTTTCTTGGGTGTTGTTGTGTAAACACGGGTACAGATCCCCCTTTTTTGAGGACATTTGGTCAAAGCCGGAGAACTGCTTCTCTGCTTTTTCATTTTTCGTTCAGCCCGAATCAACTGGTTAATGGTTGGCATGATTCCCCGTTATCCCTGCTTGCATTGATCTTAGGTGTTTTGATGTACATTAATTTCCATCCCACAGTCAAGTTCAAACAAAAACAAAACCCTAACAGCCGCAGTACACTCATTTCCATCCCCATAGTCAAAAAGTTCAAACCCTTGTAGACTGAGTGGGATTTTCAACCATTCCCGGCAAACTGGTTAATCTTTCCTCTTCAGCATCATCCACAGAGATCCCCCTGACCTTATAATCAGTCAGACCTGTTCCGGCGGGAACCAAACGACCCATAATAACATTCTCTTTAAGACCGTTGAGATGGTCTGTTTTGGAATGAACAGCAGCATTGGTAAGAACTTTTGTTGTCTCCTGAAAAGAGGCTGCTGAAATCCAACTGTCTGTTCCCAGAGAAACTTTGGTAATACCCAATAAAACAGGTTCCGATGTGGCCAACTGTCCGCCTTCTTTTAAAATTCTTTCATTTTCCTCTTCAAAAACATATCTTTTCTATCTGTTCACCTGCAAGCAAACGGGTGTCTCCCGGATGAACCACAACCACCTTTCGCAACATCTGACGAACAATAGTCTCAATATGCTTATCGTTAATGGACACACCCTGAAGACGATAAACCTCCTGAATTTCATTGACCAGATAGGCTGAAAGATCCTTTTCTCCCTGAATCTTGAGAATATCATGGGGGTTTTTGGCCCCATCCATAAGGGCCTCACCCGCTTTAATATACTCTCCCTCACGAACGGCAATATGTTTCCCTTTTGGAATCAGATATTCCTTCTGCTCTCCCACATCAGGGGTTACAATCACACGCTGTTTGCCCTTAATATCCTTACCAAAGCTGACATAACCATCAATTTCAGAAACAATGGCCGCCTCTTTGGGAATACGTCCTTCAAAAAGTTCGGCCACCCGGGCAGGCCTCCGGTGATGTCCCTTGTTTTTGAAGCTTCCCTGTGAATTTTGGCCACAATATCCCCGGCATGAACCTGAGCCCCATCCTCCACTGTCAGTTGGGCCCCAATGGGAATAATATAACGGGCGGGAACATCACGACCGGGAAGCATTATGGGTTTGTCATCAGCCTCCATAATATGAATGGTTGGTTTATTACCACTGGCACTTTTACCTTCGGTAATGACTTTTGTCACAAAACCCGTTACGGAGTCCACCTGTTCAGTCACAGTGACTCCTTCAACAATGCTGTCAAAATGGATAACTCCGGTGACATCAGCCACAATGGGATTTGAATAAGGGTCCCATTCAGCAATTTTGGTCCCCTTTTTGACTTTGTCCCTCTCCTTAACACCGAGAATGGTCCCATAAACCAATTTGAAACTCTCCTTTTCACGACCCCTTTCATCGTTAATAACGACCTGACCTGTTCGGTTGAGAACCACCAATTGACCTTCCTTATTTTCAACAAACTGAACGTCCCTGGAGTTGAACGGTTCCCTCATGACGGCAGGTGTGAGCCGATTGTTCCACAGCACGGGACGCTGTCCCGCCCAAGTGAAATGTTCTCATGGTGAGCTGGGTTCCCGGTTCCCCAATGGATTGGGGCCGCAATGATTCCAACGGCTTCTCCGGGATTCACCATTTTCCCCCGGGCCAGATCACGTCCATAACAATGAACACAAACCCCCCGACGGGCTTTGCAGGTCAAAGCGGAACGAACCATCACTTTTTCAACAGCCGAGGAATCTATCCTGTCAATATGCTCTTCAGTGATTTGCTGACCGGCTTCCACAATGATGGAATCATCAGCCGGATCAACCACATTTTCCAGAGCCATACGGCCAAGAACCCGTTCACCTATGGGAAGAATAACCTCGCCCCCCTCAACAACAGGATGAATCTCAAGACCGTCATCGGAACCACAATCCTGCTCAGTAACAACAACATCCTGGGCCACATCCACAAGACGACGGGTCAGGTAACCGGAATTGGCTGTTTTTAAAGCCGTGTCAGCCAAACCCTTTCTGGCTCCATGGGTTGAAATAAAATACTGGAGAACCGAAAGCCCTTCCCTGAAGTTCGCCGTGATCGGAGTTTCAATAATTTCCCGGAAGGTTTGGCCATAAGACCACGCATTCCGGCAAGTTGTCTCAACTGGGCGGCTGAACCTCTGGCCCCCGAATCAGCCATAACAAAAATAGAGTTAAAGGAATCATCCCTGACTTTTTTTCCGGCCACATTAAATTCCTGTTTTTCAATTTCAGCCTGCATCTGCTTGGCCACCTTATCCCCTGTCTGGGCCCAGATATCCACCACTTTGTTATATCGTTCCCCATCGGTTATCAGTCCCTCATCGTATTGAGCCTGAATCTCCTTGACCTGAACATCCGCATCCTTAAGAAGATGTGTTTTGGACTCCGGAATGACCATATCATCAAGACATATGGATATCCCCGCCAGGGTGGAATAATGAAAACCCGTTATCATCAGATGATCAGCCATAATAGCTGTGGTCTTGGCATCAGACAGACGAAAACATTTATCTATGAGTTTTGCTATCTGTTTTTTATTCATGGTCTGGTTGATTTCCCCAAAGGGCACCTCTGGGGGAATAATATCGCTGAGAAGGGCACGCCCCACGGAAGTGTCCCTGAGCTGACCATAAATACGCACTTTACAGGCTGCCTGTAAATCCACTGTTCCCGCTTCATGGGCAAAAATAACTTCGGAAGTGCTGGCAAAAACCCGACCCGTTCCTTTGGCTCCGGGACGAATACGGGTCATCCAATACAGACCGAGAACAATATCCTGAGTGGGATTGATAATGGGTTTCCCACTGGCAGGAGAAAGAATATTGTTGGTTGACATCATAAGGGACACGGGCCTCCACCTGAGCCTCCACAGAAAGAGGAACATGAACAGCCATCTGGTCTCCGTCAAAATCCGCATTGAAAGCTGTACAGACAAGGGGGTGAAGCTGGATCGCTTTTCCTTCATGGAGAACCGGCTCAAAGGCCTGTATTCCCAAACGGTGAAGAGTGGGGGCACGGTTGAGAAGAACAGGATGTTCACAAACCACATCAGCAAGAATATCCCAGACCTCCACAGTCTCCTGTTCCACCATACGTCTGGCCTGCTTGATAGTGGAGGTAAAACCCTTTTCCTCCAGCTTGTTGTAGATAAAAGGTTTAAACAATTCCAAAGCCATTTTCTTTGGAATCCCACACTGGTGAAGTTTCAGGTTAGGGCCCACAACAATCACTGAACGACCGGAATAATCCACACGCTTGCCCAAAAGGTTCTGACGAAAACGTCCCTGCTTTCCTTTAAGCATATCGCTTAGAGAACGAAGAGGTCTTTTATTGGGACCTGTAAAAGTCTTTCCACGACGACCGTTGTCCAGAAGAGCATCCACAGACTCCTGCAACATTCTTCTTTCGTTGCGGATAATGATATCGGGGGCGTTCAACTCCTGAAGTCTTTTTAAACGATTGTTCCTGTTAATCACCCGACGATAAAGATCATTGAGATCAGAAGTGGCAAACCGGCCCCCTTCCAAAGGAACCAGGGGACGAAGATCCGGTGGAATCACCGGCAGGCAGCCAAACATAACCCATTCCGGTTTATTGACGGAATTCTGAAAAGCCTCCACAATTTTAAGACGTTTGGTTATTTTTTTTATTGCCATTTCCGATTTGGTTTCCTTTAAATCATTCCTCAACTTGAGGGAGAGATAATCAGGATCCACTTTGCGTAAGATTTCACGGACAGCCTCCCCCCCCATGCCCGCTTTGAAATTGGGACCAAACTCATTGAGAGCGTTCTGATAAGCCTCCTCACTGAGAACAGCCCCCTCAGTAAGATTTGTTTCCATGGGATCCACCACAATATAAGCTTCACAGTAGAGAACCTTTTCCACTTCCTTGAGGGTCAGATCAATCAGATTCCCGATACGGGAGGGCAGTGACCTAAGAAACCAGATATGAGCCACCGGAGAGGCCAGATCAATATGACCCATTCGCTCCCGACGCACCTTGCTCTGGGTGACTTCAACTCCGCACTTTTCACAAACCACCCCTCTGTACTTCATACGCTTGTACTTGCCGCAAAGACATTCATAGTCCTTTACCGGACCAAAAATTTTAGCACAAAAAAGACCATCCCTTTCCGGTTTAAAAGTTCGATAGTTGATGGTTTCCGGTTTTTTCACCTCTCCATGGGACCAGGAACGAATCATTTCCGGGGAGGCAATGGAGATGCGAACAGCATCAAAGGACGATGGATCTTTTGGTTTACCGTAAAAATTTAACAGATCTTTCAAAGTAACTCCTTTAGAGGCCGTTTAAAAAGTATACTAAAGATCATTTATTTTTCATGCTATTTCCATAGAGAAATTCCATGAAAACTCAAACACGATCAGTATACTATCTATAACGACCTCTTAAAAAATAATTTTTAATAAAATTCCCTTAACATTCCAATGACCTGAAATAATGACCTTCTCAGAAAAAATGATTATTCATTAAAGTCCTCTTCAAGAGAAACATTTTCTTCATCATAGTCAGAAAGCCCCCCTGACTCAATCAATTCAACATTGAGACCCAGACTCTGAAGTTCCTTGACCAAAACATTGAAAGATTCCGGCAACCCCGGTTCCAGAACATTTTCACCCTTCACAATACTTTCATACATACGGGTCCTTCCCGCCACATCATCGGATTTGACTGTGAGAAACTCCTGAAGTGAATGGGCCGCACCATAAGCTTCAATGGCCCAGACTTCCATTTCCCCCAAACGTTGCCCTCCAAACTGGGCCTTACCACCCAGTGGCTGTTGGGACACCAAAGAGTAAGGTCCAATGGAACGGGCATGAATTTTTCTCCTCCACCAGATGATGAAGTTTAAGCATATACATAATCCCCACTGTAACGGGATTTTCAAAAGCCTCCCCCGTTCGTCCGTCAAAAAGAACCATCTGCCCGGAAGTGGGCATATGGGCTTTTTCCAAAAGACCTTTCACATCGGACTCCCTGGCTCCATCAAAAACAGGAGAAGCCAGATGAATTCCCTTATCAGTGCTTTTAATCATTTTTTTAACGGACTCATCATCAGCCCTGTCCACAAGTTCACCAATATCAGTGTCATTGAAAGTGTTCTTCAGGACTCCACGGGCTTTATCTCCGTTAAACTGATCCAATTGTTCCTGAAGATGAATTCCCAAATATCTGGCGGCAAGACCCAGATGAATTTCAAGAACCTGACCAATATTCATTCTCGAAGGAACCCCCAGGGGATTTAAAACCATATCCACAGGTGTTCCGTCAGCCAGGTAAGGCATACTTTCCTGGGACAGAATTTTTGAAACCACACCTTTATTTCCGTGTCGTCCGGCAAATTTGTCTCCCACCTGAAGTTTGCGTTTAATAGCCACATAAACCTTTATCATTTTGATAACACCCGGAGGAAGCTCATCACCCTTGGTCAGACGTTCCACCTTCTCATCAAAAACAAGTTTAATGGCATCCAGTCGATTGCGGGCCCTGTCAACCACCTGGGAAACCTGATACTCAATCTCGGAATTCATGGGGATGTAGGAGAGAAGTTCAAAGGCGATGGATTCAAGATCTTCAGCAGTGATCGTGTGTCCCTTATCAAGAAGGGTCTTTGAACCATCCTCGTTGAGGAGAGTTCCGGTTGTTTTTTTACCTACCAGAATTTTTTTGAGATCTCCAAGGGCGTTATTCTTGATAACATTCTGTTCGATCTGAAAATCCTTTTCAATTTTACTTTTCTTGTGGGCGATAATGGCCTGCAAACGGATGTCCTGCTCCACACCTTCACGGCTGTAAACCTGGGCATCAATCACTGTTCCGGTCACACCTGAAGGAACACGAAGTGAGGTATCTTTCACATCACCGGCCTTCTCACCAAAAATGGCTCTGAGTAATTTTTCCTCGGGAGACAACTGGGTCTCCCCCTTGGGAGTCACTTTTCCCACAAGAATATTTCCGGGCCTCACTTCAGCCCCCACCCGAATCACCCCGGATTCATCCATATCCTTAAGGGCCTCTTCACCCACATTGGCAATATCCCGGGTGATTTCCTCCTTACCGAGTTTTGTATCCCGGGCCACACATTCAAACTCTTCAACATGGATGGAAGTGTAAACATCATCACGGATCAAACGATCAGAAATAAGAATGGAATCTTCAAAATTGTAACCCATCCAGGGGGTGAAAGCGACCAGGATATTCTGGCCAATGGCAAGCTCTCCGTATTCCGTGGAAGGTCCATCGGCAATAATATCGTTTTTTCTGACCTTGTCCCCTTTGAAGACAATGGGTTTTTGGTTGAAGCAGGTGTTTTGGTTGGTTCTTTGATACTTTATCAGATTATAAATATCCACATTGGCCCCAAGACTGCCCCCTTTAGCCAGACGACGAATCACAATCCTTGAGGCATCCACCTCTTCAACCACTCCGTCATTGAGAGCAACCACACTGGTTCCACTGTCTCTGGCCACCAGCCTTTCAACACCTGTGCCGACAAGGGGTGAATGGGGACGCAAACAAGGCACAGCCTGGCGTTGCATATTGGAACCCATCAAAGCCCTGTTGGCATCATCATGTTCCAGAAAAGGAATAAGTGAAGCGGCAATGGACACCAGTTGACTGGGGGACACATCCATATAGGAAACCTTACCGGAGGAATTCATCTGATAATCACCATTGCAACGGGTTGTGATCTGTTCCCGTTTCAAGGATTCAGCCCCCTCACGGGTGGCCGGAGCAATATGATGATCCGTTTCCTGCAAAGCTGAAAGATAGATCACCTCATCATTGGTTTTCTGTTTGGAAACTTTTAAGTAAGGGGTTTCTATAAAACCATGGATATTAATTTGGGCATAGGTTGCAAGGGATGCAATCAGGCCGATATTGGGACCTTCCGGAGTCTCAATGGGACAAATACGACCATAGTGGGTGGCGTGAACGTCCCTGACCTCAAAACCGGCCCGGCTTCTTTCCAGGCCTCCGGGTCCCAGAGCGGAGAGTCTGCGTTTGTGGGTGATCTCAGAGAGAGGATTGGTCTGATCCATAAACTGGGACAACTGGGATGAACCAAAAAATTCCTTGACCACGGCACTGACCGGTTTTGCATTGACAAGATCATGGGGCATCATGGTTTCAACATCCTGTAAACTCATTCTCTCCCGAATGGCTCTTTCCATCCGAACAAGACCAATACGGTACTGATTTTCCAGTAGCTCACCCACTGAACGAACCCGACGGTTTCCCAGATGATCAATGTCATCAATATAGCCTTTACCGTTTCGTAAATTCACCAGAACCCGGGTGGTCTCCATAATATCTTTTTTTGTGAGCGTGCGATGTTCCACAGGGCATTCATCAAAGGAAATATTAAATCTGTGATTGATTTTCAACCGTCCCACTTCGGAGAGATTATAGGTCTCCGGATCAAAAAACATTCTTTGGAAAAAAGCCGTGGCAGCCTCAATGGTCGGAGGCTCTCCGGGACGCTGTCGCTTGTAAATCTCTATAATGGCTTCATCCTTATCATCAATCTTATCCATAAGGAGGGTGTTACGAAGGTAGGGGCCAACGGCCAGACCATCAAAGAAAATGAGATTGAGACTTTTCAGCTTCATGGCTTTGATAGCCTCCAAAACCTCCGGAGTCACTTCCGTATTGACATCGGCTATGATCTCACCGGTAGCCTCATTGACAATAGGGGAAGCCACCACTTTTCCAATCAGATCTTCAGCAGTCAGGGAAAGCTGCTTTATTCCCAATTCCTTGATTTTTTTGACAGAGGCCCTGGTGATACGTCGACCTGATTTCACAAGAACATCACCGGATTTTGGATCAACAATATCCACAATGGCTTTCTGACCAGCCACTTTATCAACGTCAAACCCACGGAGATACTCCCCTTTTTTCCCACCTTAACAACGTCAATATCATGGTAATATTCAAGAATCTGCTGGGTGTCATAACCCAGAGCTTTTAAAAGAATAGTGGCTGGAAATTTACGACGACGGTCTATCCGGGCATAAAGAATGTCTTTTTGATCAAACTCAAAATAAAGCCAGGAACCACGATAGGGAATCACCTTGGCTGAATAGAGATACTTACCACTGGTGGAACCCTTTCCTCCATCGTGATCAAAAAACACACCCGGAGAACGATGAAGTTGGGAAACCACAACCCTTTCCGTCCCATTGATAATAAAAGACCCGTTTTTGGTCATCAGGGGGATTTCACCAAGATAAACCTCCTGCTCCTTAACATCCCGAATACTTCGGGCTTCTGTTTGCTCATCCACGTCAAAAACGATAAGACGAAGGGTCACCTTCACCGGCGAAGCAAAAGTCATCCCTCTCTGGCGACACTCTTCCACATCGTATTTTGGAGGTTCAAAAACATAATTGACGAACTCCAAACTGGATGTGTTATTAAAATCACTGATGGGAAAGACGGACCTGAAAACACCGTTTAACCCCTCATCCCCTCTCCGATCAGGGTCCATATCCTTCTGAAGAAATTTTTCATAAGAGGATTTCTGCATCTCAATGAGATTGGGAATATCTATAGCTACTTTGTTTTCGGAAAATGATTTCCTGATACGGACATTTGAAGCAGTCACTGGACTGGTTGGCATTGAATCTCCTTATTTTGATTTTTTGTGGAAGACCCGAAGACCCCCGTGAACCCAAACCCCATCATTACAGAGTTATTTAATTTCAACTTTTGCACCCACTTTTTCCAAAGTCGCTTTAATTTTCTCAGCCTCTTCCTTGGGAACAGCCTGCTTCACAGGTTTCGGAGCCCCTTCGACAAGGTCCTTGGCTTCTTTAAGACCAAGACCGGTTAAAGTTCGAACCTCTTTAATCACATTGATTTTCTTGTCACCCACGGCGGCAAGGATGGCATCAAATTCCGTTTTTTCCTCAACGGCGGCTCCCTGTTGACCACCACCGGAAGCTGCCACAGCCACCGGAGCTGCTGCACTCACCCCCCATTTTTCTTCTAATTCCTTCACCAGATCGGCAATCTCCATTACCGTCATATTTGACAAAAAATCCACCACTTCATCTTTATTTAAGGCCATTTTTCCCCCATTTTTTAAAAATTATATTCATTATTATATTAAAATCATTCATTTTTTGAATCCTTATAAGCATTTAAAACACGAACCAGAGCCTCGGGAACAGCTTTCATAACACAAACCATTCCGGTTGCCGGTGCAAGCATAACCCTGAGAAGCTGGGACTGCAATTCAGCCTTTGAAGGCAATGTGGCCAAAGCCTTGATTTTGGCCTTATCGAGCTTCTGACCGTCCATGACTCCTGTTTTCAATTTTAAAAAATCATTTTCCTTACTGAATTCAGACAGAGCTTTTGCCGACGCACTGGCATCCTCATAAGCAAACACAAAAGCATTGGTCCCCACAAAATCATCCTGAAATACCACTTCTGCCTCAGGATGATCTTTCAGAGCCAGTTTGGCCAGTGTATTACGAACCACCCGCATTTCACTATTGATCTGACGAAGTTTTTTGCGAAGAACTGTCATTTCCTCCACATTCAAACCCTTAAAATCAACCAAAAAAGCGGCCTTGGCCCTGGAGAGACTCCCGGAAATGGAACGGATATGTTCAGCCTTTTGACTGCTTAACATCAATCATTCTCCTTATATTGATCGCTCCTCATACATCCTCTCCGAAAAATTGTAAAACCAATAATGAACTCATCTTAAAAGGGATGGGACATGACTCACATCAACAGAAACCCCCGGACCCATTGTCGAAGAAAGACTTATCTGTCTGAAATAAACACCCTTGCTGGAAGGAGGTTTGGCCTTTGATAAAGCATGGAGTAAACTCACAAAGTTTTCCCTGAGTTTATCAACACCCATGGATTTTTTTCCAATTCCGGCATGGACAATCCCCGCCTTTTCCACCCGAAAACTGCATTTGCCTTTTTTTTCAGCCAAAACACTCTCCGCCACATTCATAGTCACAGTTCCCACCTTGGGATTTGGCATAAGCCCTCTGGGTCCCAGAATTTTAGCGACTTTGGACACTGTTGCCATCATATCAGGACTGGCGATGGCCTTGTCAAAATCAAGCCACCCCCCTTTGATTTTTTCTATTAAATCATCAGATCCCACAAAGTCAGCACCCGCCTCCCTGGCCTCCTTTTCCCTGGGACCTTTGGTAAAAACCAGAACCCGGACATTTTTCCCGATTCCATTGGGTAGAGAGACAGAACCCCTGACCTGCTGATCGCTCTGCTTGGGATCAACCCCCAAACGAACAGCCACATCCACATTTTCATCAAATTTGGCGGTGGCCGTTTCCATAATAATCCTGAAAGCTTCATCCAGAGAGTATTTTGACGTTTTGTCCGCTTTTTGCCTGTTGATTTTAATTCTTTTGGCTAATCTTCCCATTCTAAACAACCCTTAAATTCATAATATTCATTGGAAAACAGTCCGTTTCATCCCAGATTTTTTTAATTAACAACTTCAACACCCATGCTCTTACAGGTTCCAACCACCTGATTAACGGCACTTTCGACACCCATGCAGTTGAGATCGGGCAATTTGGTCTCTGCAATCTTGCGAACCTGATCCATTGAGATTTTTGCCACCTTATCCTTTTGGGGCATCTTGGAACCGCTTTTGAGCTGACAGGCTTCCTTGACCAACACAGAAGTGGGAGGTGTTTTTGTGACAAAACTGAAAGATCGATCCTGATAAACAGTGATAACAACAGGAATGATTGTGTTTCCCGCTTTCTGGGTTTTGGCATTGAATTGCTTGCAGAAATCCATGATATTAACCCCGTGTTGGCCCAAAGCAGGACCCACCGGTGGAGCAGGATTGGCTTTCCCCGCCGGGATTTGCAGTTTAATAGTCACCGTGACTTTTTTAGCCATGCCCTGAGAAACTCCGATTTTTAAAAGGGAAAACAAAAGGTATAACCCATGGGTTAAAGGGAATCAAGAAGGAAAAAATTTTTTTTAAAAGCCATGGACAGTCTTTATACCTCTTTTGAAAATCTTCCGGAATTTTACAAAATGACCAAGTATGTCATAAATAGTCAGTCCTGAAACAGCCTGGGCAACCCTTTGGTTCCGGGTTTTAAAGGAAAAAGGTTATAATTTTTTGCAAGGAAAAAGCCTTAATATTTAAAGATTTGCAAGATTTGACTATTATCACCCATACAAGTCAAGCAAGTATGCAAAAATTTATTCCTGAAGTAAGTAAATAGCGACTACTTGCGAGGAAGAGGTAAGGGAGCCAGCAATAGAAATTTTATTGTTACTTTGTCTAACTACAGATTCAGCAATTGAATAACTCCCACTTAAGTTTATATCCAAAGGTTTAGTTTCTTTAACAGCATAACTAAAAACCAATTTAATTTGTTTATCATCAATGGCTTCCACCCAAAATCTAGCTATAAGATCAGGTGAAGATGGTATTTTTTCTATTTCGTCATAGAAGTCCTGTAGACTGAGTTGTTCCTCAGGAACTCGCACAACAAATTTAGCCGGAAATTGTTTATTCCTGGATTTAAATGTCATAAAACCTTCAAGGTTCGCTCCTAGAGACGATCTGTTAATTGAGTAGGGCAATCCTTGTTCTCCATTAATGTTCGCATTTTGCAATTCTGTATTTTCGACACCACTAAGGCACTCAACAGTTACAAAATTTTGAGCATTAAACCCCTGTTCAATTTTGGCTAATGGTTTAGAAGTTAATGCAGAAAGATCAGCTTTGACAATAGCAGAGCCACCAAAGTTATTTAATATATCTCTTATTTGTTTGTATCTTGGATGGCTCTCTATAGAGCTTTCAGCTTCAAATCCTATTTTCATGTAAAACCGCATACTTTGCATCCTCCACTCACCATTACCCTTTAATTGGTCTGGTTCAAGTTCATCGATTGAGCTGGTTGATACAATCGGGTCACAGGTTTTTGCGAAAGATAATTGTGCAACCATCAACACAGATGATATGGTGGCTAGCATTAACGATAATTTCATGTCTCTAACTCCCGTTTCTCTTATTTTTACGAAATTTCAATCGATGTTCTCTACGGGCTTCGGCCTCTCTGTAACGTCTTATTTCGTCTTCTGTAACAGATTGAACAGGAGGTACCTGGGTGGGCTTTCCATGAGAATCCAAAGCAACAAAAGTCAGATAAGCACTGGCCGTATGGAAAGTTTCATTGGTTAACGGGTTTTCAGCATCAACACGCACACCCACTTCCATGGAGGTTTTTCCCGTGTGATTGATACTGGCTTTAAGATTGACCACCCAACCCTTGTAAACCGGAGTTATAAATTCAAGGTCATCAATGTGAGCCGTCACCACCTGTTTTCCGGAATGCCTTTTGGCACAAATGGCCCCTGCCACATCAACCCAGGACATGATAACACCACCAAAGATTGTTCCAATGGCATTGATATGAGAGAGCATAACAAGCTCAGTCATATTTACTTGTGAATAGGAAACAGAACGAGGTTCCACAAAAAATACAGCTACAGGAACTCTTCTCAGAGTTCAATGGAACCATTATTTCCCGTATTGCCACCGCCTTTTTCGTAATTCAGATTTCTAAAGCTGGAACCCACTGTTCTACTGCCAGCAGGGATGGTGTCCACAGGGTTTTCATTTCTTTGTGTCTGTCCCCTGTTCACTTCATCCTGATTATCCTGGGAATTGACAAAATGGGTATGGGGCATACACCAGACAATCAACTGGGCCCGTGATTTCACATTCATCTTTTTGTAAATATTGGTCAAATGAAACTTCACTGTTTTTTCAGTGACAAACAACCGGTTGGCAACCTCTCTGTTGGAAAGACCTTTTGAAACCAATTCGGCCACCTCAGCCTCTCTGTTGGACAATTTTTTTTCAATTAGAATATCTCTGAGCATCCTTGCTCCCTCCGTTAAGTGTTAAACATTTACCTCTCTGGCTCAAACTCCTTAAAATCTTCGCCTGTCTTAAAGGCTGGCAAAGAGTTGGGCTTTTTGCAAGACAGAATCACCAAAAACCATAAAACTGGACTTGGGAGTCAAATTTTTGACAATTGAATCCCTTTTCATGGTCGCTTTCTGGACTTCCCCAGGATTTCATTTAAAAAAATCAGATTTTGTGCTGTACGTTAAATTCTTTTTAAGATTTTTCAGAACTTGTTCCGGTCTTTCATCTTCCTTTGGCAAAATTCCAAAAATATCATCAATCTGATTCCCCCAGGTATGAACCCTGGCCCAGATGATCTTAAGTTCACTTTTGTAAAGGGCTTTAATGGCTGTCAATAAAAGACCTTTCTGGTCCCTGGCCAGAAAACCAAAAACCCATTCCTTTTCGTTGGCCGTTATCAATTCAATTTTTGAGAAACAAACAGAAAATTTTTTCTGGGAGGAAGTATTATGCAATAACTGTTTTTTTAAAATAGAAAGTTTCCTTTTGGTCTTTACCTGAAACCAGTCATAAGCCCCTATTTTTCCATGGGTGTGAATAAAAGCCTGACGAATATTGCAACCAAGGCCCGTCAATCTTTCTGTAAAGGAATACAGAAGTTCCTGACCATCCCTCTGGCTGTGAAACCGAACCCACACATATTTGGATCTGTCCCGAACCACTAAAAGATTCATTTCCTTTTTTTTCAAAACATCCTTCAGTTCCTTTTTCCCGTGATTTTTTCCCGCAGGAACCCCGATCCCCATGGGGGAAAGTTTATTGAAGATACGAGTCAAATCCTTTAAAAGAAGAGAATGGGTCAGGCCGCCTGAAACCAGGGGTTCCAATTTGTATAAAAACTTCTCCGGAATTGTGTTTTTTCCCTCCAGTTTCCGGGTAAAGGAAAAAAACCGCTGACGACCGGGATTTATCAGATGTTCAATCAATTGCCTGAGAAGTCTTTCCTTCCAGACATTCCAGGCTTCAGGATTTGTCGCCTGAATATCAATGACTGTAAAAAGGGCGAGGCGACACAATTTGTCCCCCATCACTCCCTTTGAAAAAAGTTCCTTCCAGGTCTCAACAGAATGGGGGTTTTTCCTGAAAGCTCCGTGGGATAAAACCAAATGATTTTTTACCAGCCAACAAACTTCATCAACAAAAACCCTTGAAAAGCCAAAAGCTGTGAGATCCCGGTGGGCCAGTTTCTCCCCTTTTTTGTGATGATCCCCTTTTTGGCCCTTGGCCAGATCATGATAAAAAGCAGACCACCGGAGAATGTTCCAATCAGAAAGTTTTAATCTTCTGCTGAGAAACTCAAGACTCCCCAACATCCCCGGTTCCCTGTAAACACAGAGAGTTTCACGAATGGCCTGCAACAAATGGGCATCCACGGAAAAACGATGATATTGATCATGTTGAACCAAACCCATCACTTTTTTAAAATCAGGAACCAGACAGGGAATCACCCGGGATTGGAAAGCCGCGGATGTCACCGATTCCCTCTGTTTGATATCCAGGACTTTTTTCAAAAAACGACCCACTCTTTTTTTACTGATCTCCGTTTTCTGAAACCCCCTGGTTCTGTCCAGTGTTTTTTGTATCAAAGCCTGATTCTGTAAAGAGGGATTTTTCAGTAAAAGATCAAAAACCCCTGTCCAACTCTTTATTTTTTTTACTTTAAACTCTTTCCATTGTCTCTGACCAAAACCACAACGTTCGTTGGCCCAGTTTGAATAGAAATTGACCTGAGATAAGGCTTTTTGCAGTTTTTTTGTGAAATTCTCACTGCTTTTGTCATCAATCCAGTCGGCTATGTCCTCCTGATCACCGGCTGTGAGAATATCAAAACTGTTTGTCAAATGAATCTTCTGTCTGATGAGTAAAAAAAGAGCCTTGTGATTTTTCAAAACTTTTAAAGCATAGGTTTCATCTTTAAATCTCTCCGGAAACCAGTGAAAAAGAATCAGGGTCTGGTGGATGTCCCTCAAACCTCCAACTCCAAACTTGATATTGGGTTCCAGGAAATTAACAATGGAGTCATAGCGTTTTAACCGGGCCTTTCTCTCCACCTCCATGGCCTTAAACAACCAGGAACGAAAGGACTTTTTCCTTTTAAGAATTTTGTTTTTTTGAGTTTCAAGTTTTTCAAAACCCTGTTCCGTGAAGGCTTTTGCCGAAAAAAGGGCATTGGCCTCCATAATTTCCACATTTTTCGTCCAATCCTCCATATCCTGGGGTTGGCGATAACGAAATTTCAGACCAAGACTTTCCACTTCCCTGACAACCTTTAGAATAGCCTGATTCTGACCGCAAAAAATCACATCCAGGTCCGAGGCCGGACAAAGTTCCCCCCTCCCCCAGGAACCCACGGCAATAGGGGAGGCCTCCTCCCAGTGGGGAATCCCGGTCAAACGTTTTTCAACAATAAGAGACAACCATCTGGAAAATTCAAGGGCTGAACCCAGGAAGTCCTTTTGCTCCAAACCTGTGGTGAGTTCCTGTAATTTTTCAACAGCCCTGGCTTTTTCAGAAGAATTTAAGAGAATTTCCTTTGCCACCAACCCAACTTATTGACAGACTTTTAGAGAGTCAAAGATTTATTTTTATAGGATGAACCACTAGCAGTTGACCTTTATTTTTTTTAATGATAAAAAGTTTCATGATTGAATTCATACTGATTCGGTCCCGGTTTTCGGGTTTTTCAAAAGAAAAACCCTGTGGGTTTCAAAAAAAACCGACTGTCAGAGGTTACAGGGGCATTGTTAAACTATCAATACCCGCTTTTATCTTTCTGGTCTCTTTTAACGGGATGGCCTTTACCATAAAATTTCCGGAAGAAGAACTGGCCCGGGAGGCCGTCCTCCCTGTTTTTGAAGACACTCGGGCTGTCAAATCCCGACTGGTCCCGACCAAAGGCCGTGTGGAACTGGGCATTGCCTCCGGTTTTGCCATGAACGAATCTTTCTTCAAAACCTTACGTTACGGAGGGCATCTGGCCTATCATTTTACTGAAATCCACGGGCTGTTACTTGAGGGCCAGATGTACCAGAAAGGTTTGAATGAAAACGGACAAACCCTGTCCAACACAAACCTCCATAAAGGGAGCGATAAGATTCAGATTCAAGAGTTTCTTCGCATGGACTACGCCCCCCAACCGGAATATCATTTCA
Organism: Bdellovibrionales bacterium; assembly: GCA_965219545.1. Classification (GTDB taxonomy): domain Bacteria; phylum Bdellovibrionota; class Bdellovibrionia; order Bdellovibrionales; family JAGQZY01; genus JAGQZY01. The sequence goes on along the minus strand of CBDCNX010000037.1, from coordinate 58,428 downwards.
CCGCCAATTACCAGATAACAGCCTATTATGGTAAGATCTCCATTTTAAAAAACTTCGTGATGAATCTCTCCCTCTATGGTTTTCTGGGTGGGGGGGTTATAAATATCGGGGGGGACAATGTGCCCGCCCTCAACCTGGGACTGGGTCAAAAATTTTATTTTAACAGAAGATTGGGACTGCGAACGGACCTGGGACTCATGGCTTATCAGGGAGTCAATTACTTCACCGCAAAAAACGGAAGAAATTCCCCGCTTCTGCATTCATCCGATCCAAAATCGGGAGTAGCACCCTTCAGGGAAACCAAAAAAAGGATCAGTGAGTTTGAACCCTCCATGATCTACAACATCCGTTTGTCTCTATCCCTTATTTTTTTGATTTAGAAACACCGGACTGTTGAAAAAGTTACCATCTATCTCAGGGAATAGGGACTCTAAATATAAAGACCTTGGAATATGTCTGTAAATGAGACAATAATATTCTATTTGAAGTGTTAAATCCTGTTCCCCAAAACCCACCTTCCGGATTGTCTGTAAATGAGACAACAACGTCCTATAGTTTTTCAGAACGTCCGTAAATGAGACAATAATTTCTGATTTTTGAAAAAAATTAAGAATTTTTCAAGACAAAGGTAAAGTTTTAAAAAAAACTTCCGAAATCTCTTTAAGGGTATCAAAATATCACTGACCCTTCCTGTAATAATAAAGGGGGCTTTCAAACGATTTGTAAGCACGGGACTTGCTTTAAAAGTCTGAAAATTTGTCCATTCGTCTGGAAGATTATATCTTTTAAAATATTGACAGGAAAAACAAATTAAGGAGGGAATGATATGTTCACGGGAGTCAAAAAAATACAACTAAAGGGTCTTCTCACACTTGCCAGTGTGTTTGTCTTTATACTGGGTTACCAGAATTGCGGTGACAACGGGAAAGGCAATTTTGCATCCAGGAAACCCGCCTCAATCATTCAGATAACAGGTCTCAGTGCTGACTCCATTGCTGCCAAATCAAAAAAATGGAGTTGGGCCTGTCAGGAATCCAATGGTGATTCCCTGAATTGCACCTATCGGTTTGTGGTGAATAAATCCGACACCCATGAATTTACAGATGAACCTTACGGAAATCAAACAAGCTACACCAAAAATGACGGAACCGGAACTTTCTGGCTCCATGTGCAGGCAAAGGATGAAACGGGACTTGAATCAAAGGTGAGATCCTCTTCAGCAAGGCTGGATAATACAAAACCCTCAGTAAAAGGTTTAAGCAATGATCACGTTATCAGAATGTCCAAACCCTGGGACTGGGGTTGTAATGATGAAACCTCACCGACCTGTACCTATCAATTTGCGGTAACAACCACCAGAAACCACACATTTGACAACTCCTATGGAGTCACTGCAAACCACACCCTCTATGGAGGCCAGGGAACCTATTATCTCCATGTGCAGGCCAAAGATGAGGCGGGCAATGAATCGGAGATCAAGTCCGTGTCAGTCAATCTGGATAATGTAAAACCTGTTGTGACAGAACTCTCTGACGACAGCACGGCTGCAAAATCCAGAACCTGGAACTGGGGTTGTGATAAAGCCCCCTGTACCTATCGATTTGTGATAAACCAATCATCAAATCATGTTTTTTCAGGTGATCTCTACAAAACCATGAATCCGCCCACAGCAAGCCAGACCAGTGGAACTGGGATCTTCTGGATCCATGTCCAGGCCAAAGACGAAATCGGCAATGAATCCAGTGTGGTTTCGGTTTCAGCCGTTTTGGACAATACCCTTCCGATTGTCACGAGTCTTTCCAGCGACAGTTCTCCAAGACAGGCAAAGACCTGGACCTGGGGTTGTAACAAAAACAACTGCTCTTACCGTTTTGCCGTAAACAGGTTAACAAACCACACTTTTCAAACCACCTCAAATTACGGACCCATCCACACCAAGACTGTCAACACAACGGATAATGGAATCGGAACTGTCTGGCTCCATGTCCAGGCCAAAGACGGTATGAATAATGAGTCCTCCGTGGTTTCAGTTTCAGCCGCATTAAATGACACCCCTTTAACGGTTACGCGTTTATCCTCTGATCCCTCTCCCACAAAATCAAAAACCTGGAACTGGAGTTGTAGTGAATCCCCGTCCAGCAACTGCACCTATCGGTTTGAAATCAACAGGTCAGCAGCACCCCATACCTTTCCATCAGGTAAAAGTTATGGATCCACGACAACAGCCTCCAAAAGCTCAGGGGATGGGACCTGGTACCTCCATGTTCAGGCCAAATCAGCCGTCAAGGGGGAGTCCGTTGTTGAATCCGTGTCAGTGGTTTTAGACAACACCATTCCGACACTGACAGGACTCGCCGATGACAACATCGTTCAACCAAGCAAAACCTGGGACTGGGGTTGTAGTGAAACATCCCCATCCAACTGTGAATACCGGTCTGTGGTGAACCAGTCAGCAAACCATAGTTTCTCAGCTAACACACCTTATGGATCCACGATAATAGCCTCCCAAAGCTCAGGAAATGGAACTTATTACCTTCACGTTCAGGCCAGGGATACGGCGGGAAATGTGTCCGGTGTCACATCCGTTTCAGTGACTCTGGACAACAGTGGTCCCGAAGTCACAGAGCTTGCCAATGACAGCACACCCGCAAAATTCAAAACCTGGAACTGGAGTTGTAATGAACCCTCACCCTCTGATTGCACCTATCGGTCTGCGGTGAACAAATCACCGGACCACGGATTTCCAGACGATACAGCTTATGGGTCCACAACAACGGCCTCCAAAAGTTCAGGGAATGGGAAATGGTACCTTCACGTTCAGGTCAAAGATGCTGCAAACAATAAATCCAATGTGGTTTCGGTCTCAGCTATCTTAGACAACACAGCCCCCACTCTGACAGGACTTGCCGATGACGATACTCCTGCAAAATCCAAAATCTGGGAGTGGAGTTGTAATGAAACCTGTACTTACCGCTATCATATTTCACAATGCGAGGACTCTCCTCCGGATGACGGTGATGCCTGCAAAACCCACACTTTTGCCGGTGCGGAACCCTATGATGCAGACACAAAGACAGAAAGCCAGACAGGGGATGGAACCTGGTACATCCATGTTCAGGCCAAAGACGGGGCGGGTAACGAGTCCCAGGTCACATCCGTTTCAGTAGAACTCTATAGTGTCGTTCAGGCTCTGGCCGATGGACCCTTTGGTGATCACAACTGTGCCCTGTTCACCAACAATGCAGTCAAGTGCTGGGGTTTTAACAATTACGGACAACTGGGTCGGGGGAACACCAAGAACCTTGGGGATGATTCCGATGATGATGTGGGAAAAAATCTTGCCCCCATCGACCTTGGAACAAAATCCGATGGTACAAAACACACAGCCAGGGCTGTCAGTATCGGTGCTTTCCACACCTGTGCCATCCTGGATGACGGCTCAATGAGATGCTGGGGACGAAACAATTACGGACAACTGGGACTGGAGAATTCCAACGATTACGGAGATGAGGCCAGTGAAATGGGAAATCTCCTTCCCCCAGTCGATCTTGGAACAGATCGGACAGCCAAAGCCGTCAGTGCCGGAGAATATCACACCTGTGCCATCCTGGATGACAATTCAGTAAAATGTTGGGGAGACAGTCGTAATGGTCGATTGGGTAAAGTCTATAACAGTAATAATAGATATCTTGGAGACAATTCCGATGAAATGGGAGACTACCTTGTAGCCATTAATCTTGGAACAGATCGGACAGCCAAAGCCATCAGTACCGGCCGCTATCACAGCTGTGCCCTCCTGGATAATAATAAGGTCAAGTGCTGGGGTGAGAACAATTACGGACAACTGGGCCTGGGAGATAGAACTGATCGTGGAGACGGTACCGGTGAAATGGGAGACAGTCTTCCAGCCGTCAATCTTGGAACAGGACGAACAGCCAAGGCCATCAGTACCGGTGACAACCACAACTGTGCCCTCCTGGATAATAATAAGGTCAAGTGCTGGGGCTACAACAGTCATGGTCAACTGGGACTGGGGGACACCGGTCATCGCGGAGATTACTCCCATTCCGCTTACGATGAAATGGGAGACGATCTTCCATCCGTCAATCTTGGAACAGGACAGACAGCCAAGGCCATCAGTACCGGCCGCTATCACAGTTGTGCCATCCTGGATGACGACAATGCCAAGTGCTGGGGTGAGAACAATTACGGACAACTGGGACAGGATGACACAATCGATTATGGACGTTATAGTGCCACAAGTTCTTATCCGATGAGCGATCTCCCTGCCATCAGTCTTGGAACAGATCGAACAGCCAAGATCATCAGTCCCGGCCAATATCACACCTGTGCCCTCCTGGATAACGACGGGGTCAAGTGCTGGGGTCGTAACAATTACGGACAACTTGGACTGGGAAATCCCAACACCTACGGAGATGGCAGACATAATGACAGAAAAATGGCAAATCTCGTGGAAATTCCATTCTAAATGATAGCCGTTATGGGCTTTGATTTCCTGAAGAACAAGTGTTTCCAGGGCAATTCCCGCTTTTTCAGAGGTGGAATCAAAAGGCCCCCTGGGTCTTAAAGTCTGAAAAATTCCCATGTCAAAAAAATAAAACTTGGGTTTTTGGGTCAGTTTTCTTTTGCTTTTCCTTAAAAAAGGTCTGAGTTCATAAGAGAGCAAAGTGTCTTTAAAAAATAGAGAAATAAGATTCCACAACCTTGCGGTGTATGATAATATCCCGGTCCGGATGTCAAATAAAACTGGAGATAAAAACTCCAATTTTCCGTCTTTTTGGAGTTTTTAAGTCATTTTATACCCCAAAAACCCTTTGTTTTTCCCAAGGACTATTCGGTAAGTGATGGAAGAGGATTGAACCTGGCCCATGGCCGAGAGGTCTGAGTTTATTGAAAGAAAAGCTCCCTCATCCCTTTCAATGAGTCCCCGTTTTTCTGGGTGGTGTTTTCAGCCATTCTCCTGGCTCCGCAACTGGGATAAAATCCCCGTTTTTGCAACTAAAGACGACAAGATTCTCATGGTTGCAGGATGTGTGCATTGGACTCTTAGAAACCCATAGGCAAGAACTCCTTAAAATAACTAAGGATTTTTCTTTTTGTTGCCCCAAAGGAAATTTGTGGCAAGATGTTGAGAGGCTATGGCCCGTGAATCCGCCATGTGACTGGATTTGTTGAGAATGTGAAAGTAATGGGACCCCGTTTAATGAGTTTCTTACTGTGAATTTTCCAGTTAACCTTCCTTAGTGTACAATGCAAAGCAGCCTTGGTATTGTTGAAGGTGTACTAGGATACGGAAATGTTTTTTTATCAATTGGCTTTGGATTTGGTGATTTGGTAAACTGGTGTACGACAACGCTAAAAAAATTGTATTTATTTAGAAATTAAGTTCTTCATTAGGAGCCTGAATGAAATTATGCTAACAGAATTGAAATTGTCAAATTTTCGATTGTTTGAGGATCAGGTTGTCATCCGTTTTAGACCTATTACTGTTTTAATAGGGCAGAATAATTCTGGAAAATCTTCCATTATCAAATTTTTGCTCATGCTTAAGCAATCTCTTAATAAAGATAGTTCTCAGTTTTTAAACTCTGAAGGAAATGAAGTGAATTTAGGAAGTTTCAACAGGCTTAGAAATTCCTTAATAGACAGCCAGAGTCTTGAGTTTGAGCTAACCGCAAAAGAAGAAGAGACAGTAGGGTATGCAATAACATCTTATATAAAAGAGAAGGAATCGAATAATAATCAGGGTATAATGGATTTATTTTATAAAACCTCCACAGAAATTTCCTACGAGAAAAAAGAGAAAAACGTAAGAAAACATGAAGTTATGGTTTATTACAATGAAAAAAAACAACTTTTCAGAAATAAAGCCCAACCTGAAGAAGAGGCAAACCTCAGTCTTCTGGATTTTTCTAAAGAATTAGAATTAGTAAAAGAAGATAGCGAGACAGAAAAAATAGAAAAAGAAGCAACAAGAAACACATTAGAGAAATTGCAAAAAAATATCTATAATCTCCGCCACTTGTTGCCAGTAAGAGGTCATGGGAAAAGCATAATTGTTGTTCAGGAACCACCGATTAAAAGTGTAGGAAAAGACGGGATATACACTCTCGCTCATTTGCAGAAGATGAAACACAATGATACAGAGAAGTACAATTTTATTTTTCCACATATAAAAGATGTGGCTAGTATTGATGAAATAGAATTTAAAAAATTGGGGTCAAATTCAGAGTGTTTTGCTAAAAATAAAACAACAAAAGCTGAAACCCTAATAGGAAATTTTGGATTTGGAGTAAGTCAGTGTCTTCCCATTTTTGTTCAAGGAGTCATGACACCCAGACATGGTTTTTTAATGGTTGAACAACCAGAAGCCCAATTACACCCCTCAGCCCAACTCGAATTAGGAAGTTTTTTTTCTCGCTTATGGAATAAATATAAAGTTGGGTCAATCATTGAAACCCATAGCGATAATATTATATTAAGGCTTCGTCGTAATATTGCTAAGGGGGAGCTAAAACCAAAAGATGTATCTATTGCTTATTTTTATTTTGATGAAGAAAAAAAACAACCTTCCATAAAGAATCTTGACATTAAAGAGGATGGATCAATGGAGATAGGTTTGCCAATGGAGTTTTTTGGAAAAAACCTTGAGGAAGCCTTAAAAATTGGTGTTGGAGAATGAATAATTTAACCCCTGACTTGATTGCCATAGATACAAATGTATTTGAACACTTGATGAATCCGGAAAAAAATACTAATTGCCATATTCACGAACTTCTCAAAAGATTCATTGAAGATCAAATAAATCTTTTGATTGATAAGTAAGAAAAAAATTTCAAATGAATATTCACAGAATCTACAAAAATACATAAAAAAAGAATACGAAAGAAAAAATGAGAGGCATCTACTTGGCTACTTTTTAAGTCCAGACAATCGAAAAAGTGTATCTGTCAGTGTAAATGATGACTTGATGAATGCTATAACAAAAATTATTCCTGAGGGAAAAGGGGCTGATAGGTTTTTTGTTTATGTGGCTTTTAAAAAAGGAAGAGTTTTAGTGACAAATGATCGAAGAGATATCATTGATGAAAGGGGCCAAATAGGTGAAAGAAAAAGAAAGCTCTTCAAAAATACAAAAAAGTATCGTTCTGATGGTAAAAGTGATATTCTTACATCACAAGCTGCTTATGATAAATTATAACGAAAAATATGAACTTGATTTCATTTTTAAAATTAAACAGGAAATGACGATATGAAAAAAATAATAATTTTTTTTAACGGCAAGGAAAAAGAAATTATAGGTGGCCTTAGGAAAGTGGATGGCTTTTATAGGGAGTTATCTTTGGACCCTTCTATTTATAGGCTTTACCTTGATAAGACAGATGACATAGACATCCCATTATTGCCTGATGATTATATTATTTTTCATGGAGAAGAAAGAATAGTTGCTGATGATATTAATGAGGAAACAGGGTTGAACCTCCCTTTGAAAAAACCTATTTGTTTTAAATTTAACGGCACAAAGATTGAAGAGGGTTTTAAGCAAGCAAGAGTAATAGGCCAGGATATTCAATGCCTAGATAAGGAGTTGACATCAACACTCTTGTTTGCAGATTTAGAAGATTTGGTTGATGCTCCTATTCAAAATGACCTTAGTCTTGTTGTTCAAGATCGTGATGCTTATATTACAATACCATCAAATGATGTAAATGACGGCACTATTGACCTAGAAGAATGTGCAAAAAAAGATCGCAAGCCACCTAAAGGTCAAAATTGCTATAGAATAAAAATTGATGGTGAAAAATATGACGTTAAAAATGAGAAAATGAAAGGGGCTGAAATTTTAGGGTTGGCTGGGAAAAATTATGACGAGTGGTCTCTTAATCAAAAATTCTCTGAAGGACGAAGAGTGCCAATTAAGCCAGACGACTTTGTTAATTTTAGTGAAAAAGGTATCGAACGTTTTGAAACTATCAAAAAGCAGGCACAGCAAGGTTTGCCTTGGTAGACTTTTTGCTTCCCAACGAGGATAGGGAGTATTTGACGGTCACTTTTCATAATAAGTGGGACAAATGCGTGGAAGGCTCTAAAAAAGGAATTATTATTTCTGGTTATCAATTACCAAGAGGGTATGAGCCTAAGAAGTCAGATTTAATGATTATTATTCCAGACAACTATCCTGTCGCAAAAATTGATATGTTTTATTTTTCTCCATTCATACAAAGAGAGGATGGAAAAGTTATAGGAGCATTAGAGAATGAAACTCATTTTGGAAAAGATTGGCAAAGGTGGTCCAGACACTATGACTGGCGAGATGGTATTGATAATATTGCCACACATATATCGTATATAACTAACGAACTGAAATCAGAACTGAATAAAAGATAAAATAAACATGAAAAACTCTCTTATCCTAAAAGAAAGCACTTATCGGATGCTGAAAGCTCATCTTTATCCGGGAAATAATTTAGAATTTGCGGCCATAATGCTCTGTCATTGTGGAACGGGGAAGTTAGGGTTTCGTCTTATGGTTAATGAACTGATTACAGTTCCTTCAAACAAATGTGATAAGCAAAGGTCAAATTATATTTCTTGGCCATTTGAAGATTATATGACACCTTCTATGATAGAAAAAATAGATAGAGATGGCCTGTCAATTATTACTATCCACAGTCACCCAGGTGGATATAATAAATTTTCTAAAACTGATGATAATAATGATAAAGAGCTTTTTGGTTCAATAAATTGTTGGTTTGACGATGAAAGGCTTAATGGTTCGGCAATCATGTTACCAAATGGAGAAATAATTGCAAGAACTGTTAGTGATAAGGGAGTATTTAAACCGATTAAAAAGGTTTCTGTCATTGGAGAAAATATTAAAATCTGGCAACACTTTAAAAATGAAAATAAAACTCCTGATTATGGGTTAAAGATATTACAAACTTTTGGAAAGGGAACTTTTAACCTTCTTCAGAATCTCAAGGTTGGTGTTGTTGGTTGCTCAGGAACTGGAAGTATAATTGTTGAACTTTTAGCACGCAATTGTGTTGGAAATTTAGTGCTTATAGATCCTGACAAGGTAGAAGAAAAAAATCTTAATCGTATAATAAATTCCAAAAAAAATTGATGCGAAAAAAAAATCTCATAAAGTAACTGTACTTAAGAATTCCATTCTTGAAACAGGAACAAATGTAGACGTGGATACCTATATTACAGATACTAAAAATAAAGAGGTAATAGAGGCACTGGCCGATTGCGATGTCATTTTTGGCTGTGTTGATTCAGCTACAGGAAGATATCATTTGGAGTGTATAGCAACAGCTTATTTCATTCCTTATTTTGATGTTGGGGTTCATCTTGAAGCAAATAGCAAAAGTGGAATCACTCATGCAGACGTTGCTTCTCATTACATACATCCAGAGAGCAGTAGTTTAATTACAAGGGGGGTTTATACAAGTGAACAACTAACTTCAGAAGGATGGCGAAAAGATGATAAAGATTATTACGAAAAAAACAGAATGGCTGGATATTTAAAAGCCGTTGACGAAGACCAGCCAGCAGTTATGTCCGTTAATATGCAAGCTGCCTGTTTAGCATTCAATGATTTTCTGGCTCGACTCCACAGATTCCGCTTAGATGATAATTCTGAGTTTAACATCCAGAGGTTTCAACTTGTTCACGGAGTATATTTGAAAGAAGAAGAAAGTGAAGGCAAGCCTGCACCCATCTTTAAAAAGTATCTTGGAATGGGAGACCATAGTTTTCTTATTCAAAAATTAAAAGAGTAGGGAGAAAATCCAATTAAGAAACGTATTTTTTCAATAATTATCAGAATTTTTAATTTACTTGAACGTCTAAGACGATATAAAACAAAATGGGTTGAGGATTTGCCAGGCTGTCCGAGTAGAAATACAATCTATATTATAGGGGGTTACAAATACCCTTTTTATGCTGCTGTTACTTGTCCAAGAAGAAAATGTAAAAAAATTATTCACTTGGAAATTTCCAAACAATTTAAAAAAAGATGGGAAATTAAGAAGCACAAAAATGGTTCTCTAACCCTTAGCCCCTCCATATATGTAACTGATTCCTCATGTAAATGCCACTATTGGCTTGAAAAGGGACATATAATCTGGCATAGTATTCCTCCGCTATTTGTCCCTAAAGAGAACAAATGAATACTTTACAAAAATGATCCGGGTGGTTCCGTTTTAACAGCTTGGTACAATTTCAGGATCGACTTTTCAGCCACTCCATCCAATTCCGTGAATTTCCCCTTCAGGGCGGACGGGACGGGTCACTTTCAACCAGAGTTTTTCACCCTGACCTGTTGTCATTTGGGCCCGCCAGCGGTTTTTTGAAAAATCCAGAACCCTTTCAAGGGATCTGTTCTCCATGACCTGACCCTGTTCATTTATAATCGTCAAACCGAAAATCCTTTTCCCCCTGAAACGGGTTCCGTAAAGCTGTTTTTTGTTTTTGTCAAAATAAAGAGCCACAAGAGAGTAACCCACTCCCGTTGAAAACAAATCCCATTTTCCGGTGGCCACATTGTAAGAAAAAATCTCCCCCCCACGATCGTCATTGTAAATATAAATTTCATTTTTCAAAGGGTTAAAAGCCAAAGCCCGGGGCCAGTTCAAAGCCCCCATGGTCAGGGGTGGAGCCATGGACGAAAACCGTTTGCTTTTTTCGTTCCAGGTTCCAAACCGGTATTTTTGAATAACAAAAAGCTGATCGCTCTGATTTTCATAAAGAGCCTCTGTCACCTTTGGGGGCAGACTTATGTCTCTTACCTGATTCCCCTTCACCCAATGAAATTTTGAAGCCTGAAGCTGACTTTTGTTCCGTATCCATTGGATCCCGGATTTTAAACGACCCGGATTTTCATGGGAACTGATTTTACGACTCCCGGAATCTTTTGCAGGCTCAGGCTCAGTGAATTCCTTAAAGGGAACTCTCATCTCCCACCCCACTTTCCTTCCCTGAAAACTTGAAATTTCAAGACCCGTGTATTGATAAAGAGCCCGAAACAAACGACGAAACTGGTTGTCGGGATTTTCGATATCCTCCCAGGCTGTTGGAAAAGAGCAAATCTGATTTTTTGAGAAAAAACTGAGTTTGGTATTTTCAGGAAGCCCTTTTACCCAAACAACTTCGGGACCAATGACCAGAACTTCTTTTAAGGAACTCCCCGGGCTGACCTGTAAATTCCACAACATCAGACTCTGACTGATCAGAGCCAGAGTCGTGGGTTTGTTGGATGAATCCACTTTGACATCCACAAAGTGACCGGGTTCCAGCCCTTTTTCAGTGTACCGGTTGGGCCTCGCCCTCTGCACAGACAACACATGGAGTTCCCCCTCACCGGTTTTTTTATTCTGCCAGTAGGATTCCGGACAATGAAGGCCCTGACACTGGAAGGTGTCCTGATTTTTATGAACCTCCCAATAGGATTCCCCGCCCCTGAAATCCCCACAGAGAAAGGACACCTCCGCTTTATTGTCCTCAAGCCTCTGTTCGGCCTGATGGAAAGCTCTTTTGAGAAACCAAAACAAAGCCAGTTGTAAACCCAAAAAAAAGACAAAAAGACAGAGGCACCAACGAAAGTATTTATTCACAGAGGTCATAAAAAATTCATCGGTGTTTAACAATTAAAAGTTAATCCAAACACCTCACAAATTTTCCAGGACAAAAACCGAGTCTTTTACGGAAAATTTTTATGGATTCCAGGATGAATTTTTCTTTTATGGACAAACTCCGCTCCATGGGCGGCCTGCTTTCAAAACATGATATAAAAAACAGGGGGAACAAAGGAGAATTTTTTTGCTTAAAATTAAGGCAATTAACTTTGTAAAGCTTAACTCGAATCGGCAAAAGAAAAAATCATTTAACTATACAAAAGGCTGGCCTGACTCCCACAAAAGACCAGAAATACTTATTATGTTTAAATCTTAACTTTCACTTAAGTTTTTTACAAAAAGTGAAATGACTGATTTCATTAAAAGCTGTTTGACAGTCCTTTGTCTGAACACTACCGTTTTCAAATTAGGGATTCGTCTAAAACCGTTACCCCTTAATGCTAAAAAACAGACCGATTGTGTTTTTGTTTTCACAAGTCCCGGAAAATAAAAAATGGTCTTCAGTATAAAATGGGATCCAGCCTTGGGCAAAGCTCATAAGTTGGGTCATAATAATAAAGGAGGAAGAAGACAAAAACCTTCTGTGTGGTTTTTATGCACTTTTTTAACAAATATCCAGTATTTTGTAACTGGATTGGAACTTATACTGGTCCGGTTTGAATTTTCATGGAATTCCCCCATGAAAAACAAATGGTCTTCAGTATAATTGTTTCAAGCTGGACCTGTTCAATGAAGATATCCAGTATAAAATATAATCCTTAAGAAGAGAGGAAAAAAATGGAAATAGCAAGGCAAAAGTCGATAGCACCAAGGATTGAAAGAAGACGGCCACCAGAAAACCTCATGCGGGTAAGAAAAAGAGATGGTAGCCTTGAACCTGTCGATGTTACAAAAATTGTCAGAAGAGTGACTGAGTGTTCTGAAGATCTCAGAGACATTGATCCACACAGAGTGGCTATCAAGGCTATCAGCGGTCTCTACGATGGAGCCTCCACCAAAGAACTCGATAACCTAAGTATCCAGACAGCCGCCATGCTCATTGGGGAGGAACCCCAGTATTCACTTCTGGCCAGCCGTCTCCTTGGTATTTACATCAAAGAGGAAGTTGAAAACCTTGGCATTCACAGCTTCAGTCAATCCATTGAATACGGAACAAAAAAAGGTCTTACTGATAAAAAAGTCATGGACTTTGTTATGGCTAACAGGGAGGTTCTGGAACCTGTCATTAAAGAACGACGTAACGAAAAATTTCTGTATTTCGGCCTGCGGACAGTTTACGATCGCTACCTGCTCAAAGATCCGGAAAGCCGTCAGGTTTTTGAGTCCCCCCAGTACTTTTTCATGCGGGTGGCCTGCGGACTTTCCCTCTGCCCCGAAGAAGCCATTGAATTTTACAAACTCATTTCAAATCTGGATTATCTTCCCAGCACCCCGACACTTTTTAATTCAGGAACCCTCCATCCACAGATGTCCTCCTGTTATCTTCTGGATTCACCCCAGGACGACCTCAAATCCATTTATGACAGGTATCAGGACATCGCCCTGCTTTCCAAGTACGCAGGAGGTATCGGGGTGGCCTACCACAAAGTCCGTTCCAGGGGGTCCTTAATCAGGGGAACCAACGGTCATTCCAATGGAATTGTCCCCTGGCTTAAAACCCTGGACTCATCAGTGGCTGCAGTCAATCAGGGAGGCAAAAGAAAGGGAGCCTGCTGTGTTTACCTGGAAACCTGGCATGCTGATATTGAAGAGTTTTTAGAACTCAGAGACAACACGGGTGATGAGGCAAAAAGAACCCACAACCTCAACCTTGCCAACTGGGTTCCCGACCTTTTTATGAAAAGGGTTAAGGAGGATGGCCTATGGTCTCTCTTTGATCCTAAAAAGCTTCCACAACTCACAGACACTTTTGGTGAGGAGTTTGAAAGCCTTTACACCCAGGCCGAAAGGGAAGGAAAATTTGTCAAACAGATAAAAGCCCGTGAACTCTATTCAAGAATGATGAAAACACTGGCCCAGACAGGCAATGGATGGATGACTTTCAAGGATCACGCCAACCTGAAAAGCAATCAGACTTTCAGTAAGGAAAACGTGATCCATCTCTCCAACCTCTGTACGGAAATTCTGGAAGTCACAAGCTCCCGTGAAACGGCTGTCTGTAACCTGGGTTCCATCAATCTCTCCCACCATGTGACTGAAAACGGAGTGAATTACCGCAAGATTCGTGAAACAGTCAGAACCGCCGTAAAATTTCTGGATCGGGTGATTGACATTAATTTTTATCCCGTCAACCAGGCCCGAAACTCCAATCACAGATGGAGACCCATCGGGTTTGGAGCCATGGGCTTACAGGATGTTTTTTTCAAACTGGGCCTGTCCTTTGACAGCGAGGAAGCCAGAAAAATTTCCCGTAAAATTCAACAGGAGATCTATTATGCCGCAGTCAATACATCCTGTGATCTGGCAAAAGAATACGAAGCCCACGGGGACTTTAAAAAAACCCGGGTGGCCCAGGGACAACTCCAGTTTGATCTCTGGGGGATTCAACCTGAAAATCCGGAACGATGGCAAAAGCTTAAAAACAAAATCAACAAATACGGTCTCAGAAACTCTCTGATCATTGCCGTTGCCCCCACAGCCACCATCGCCAGTATCGCCGGATGTTATGAGGCCATTGAACCCCAGGTCTCAAATTTATTTAAAAGGGAAACCCTGTCCGGGGAGTTTTTACAAATCAATCATCACCTGGTTAGAGATCTTAAAAAAATCGGTCTGTGGACCCAGGAGATCAGGGATCAAATTAAAGTCAATGAAGGTTCCATTCAAAACATTGAACAAATCCCCGAACCCCTCAGACGGGTCTATCGCACAGCCTGGGAAATTCCCATGAGAGGACTTATTGACATGGCCACTGAAAGAGGGGCCTTTATTGACCAAAGCCAGTCCCTCAATTTGTTTATGGAAAACCCCAGTATCGGCAAGCTCTCTTCCATGTATATGTATGCCTGGGAAAAGGGACTGAAAACCACATACTATTTACGAAGCCGACCGGCCACCCGTATTAACAAGACAACCATCGCAAACAACAAGGAATACACGGAAGAAGAGGCCCTGGCCTGCTCCCTGGAAAACCCGGAATCCTGTGAGGCCTGCCAATGAAACAAATATTCACACGGACCGCCTTTGGGTTTTCATGTTTCACTATGGAAATGACAGGAAAAACAAAAGGTCTTTGGTTTATCAGGGAGGAAAACATTTTATGATTTTAGAACCAGGATTCAACCTCACATTACGTCCCATGAAATACCCCGTCTTTTTTGAAATGTACAAGGCGGCCATCAAAAACACATGGACTGTGGATGAGGTGGACTTTTCCAAGGATGTCAATGATCTGAAAAACAAAATGAATTCCGTGGAACGGCATCTTATCAGTCGGCTTGTGGCTTTTTTCGCCACGGGGGATTCCATTGTCGGCAATAATCTGGTCCTCAATCTCTACAAGCATATCAACTCCCCTGAAGCCCGCCTCTACCTTTCAAGACAACTCTATGAAGAGGCTCTCCATGTCCAGTTTTACCTGACACTTCTGGACACTTACATTCCCGATCACGGGGAGAGGGCAAAGGCTTTTTCGGCCATTGACAATATCCCCTCAATCAAGAGGAAAGCTGAATTCTGTTTCAAATGGATGGACTCCGTCAATAAACTGGATCGGATTGAAAGCCTGGAAGACCGTCGCCGGTTTTTGATGAACCTTATTTGTTTTGCCACCTGTATCGAAGGATTGTTTTTCTTCGGGGCCTTTGCCTACGTTTATTATCTGCGATCCAAAGGACTGCTCGACGGCCTTGCCAGTGGAACCAATTGGGTTTTCAGGGATGAATCCTGTCATATCAATTTCGCCCTGGAAGTGGTCCACACGGCCCGCAAGGAGGATCCCAGAATTTTTACAGGGATGAATGACCTTGTCACACTCATGCTGGAAGAGGCTGTGGACTGTGAGATGGCCTTTGCCGAGGACGTTCTCTCCGAGGGAATTGCCGGTCTGAATATGAAAGATATGCGTTCCTATCTTGAATTTGTGGCCGATCAGCGTCTGGAATCTCTGAGCATTCCAAAACGCTTTGGCTCCAAAAATCCCTTTTCATTCATGGAACTTCAGGACGTGCAGGAGCTGACCAACTTCTTTGAAAGAAAAGTCTCAGCCTACCAGGTCGGAATCCCCGGTGAAGTCGCCTTTGACGAAAACTTTTGATAAGCTTATTCAGTTGACCCTGAAAAAATCCAAACACCCCTTAGTCCTTGATTTTAAAGAAAAAAATGAAAAGCACTGCCAGACCAACTTTTTCAGAGAGAGAAAAAAGAAAAGCCTTCTCTCCTGAATCAACCAGGAAAATTATACTGCCAAACCTTCCACAATAGAACAAAGAATCTTTTCCAAATCTCCAACTAATGCCTCCTGTCCTACCTCTGCATCCTGCCAATCTGGTGCCCTACTCCAATTAATAATGGCGGAGGACTCTGACTCATAATGACCCACACGCTTATTATCCGATGCAAAAAAAACATCTACTAAACTGAATTCCTCATTTTCAATCCCCACAAGCCTATTATAAACATCCATAAATCTTCCACTCAACACCTCATTGTCTAATATCCATAGACCACTATGATTCCCCTTTTTAAACTCAAGAACAATATGCAATTGCTCCTGCATTTTTTCGTCATTAGCAACTTCTTTCAAAAATTCAGTATCTGGATTATACACCCAAAACACTTTTGCTTGTGAAGCAGATGCCGGATTAAAGACATATGTCCATCCCAGCTTCCACTGAATCCTATATGTATGCTTCACAACAAGATGAGTTGTAATGTCACAATTTGTTGTTTCAGTCTGTGCATGAAGACCAGAGTAACACAACAGACATATAAAGAAATTCATGAAAAGCCTTAATTTACTCATCCTGTACCTCGTTACTAAATAAGGAAAAACACAACAATTGATATTTTGGTGAAATTGAATCACACTGGAAAATAATTACACAAAAACCTTCCGCAATACAACACTATATGCTGCACTGAGAAATTTAATATCCTGCACTTTAATCCAGATTTATCATCAACTCTATTTTAAAGAAAGAACAAATGTTTGTTACCGTATCCCCATGATAACCTTATCAGATACATGAAATATTTATTCTTCATCACCCTGTTTTTTCCCCATTCGGCTATTTGTGAAAGTCCAGACAACGATAGGGAATCAGTTTGTAACTCCTTTGAAGATGAAAATTGCAAAAACAAAGCACCCATCCATACAGATAAAGACTTTTCTCAAGAACCACAGATTTCACAGTCAGGATACGAAAAAGCCAGACAATCTGTATGGAAAATCTCTAATAAAAAAAAATATGGTACAGCTTTCGCTATAAATTCCAATCAGATTATCACCGACTTCCATGTGGTTTTCAGTAAAGAAGAGCCCTTAAAAAACGAGGATATTAAAGACTTTTTTCTTTCACAGGAAGGAAACCCCCATAATAAAGTGCAGGCCAACAGAATCCTGGCCATTTCCGTTCCCTTTGATCTGGTACTTATTGAAACAGTGGAGAGTCTGCCAAATCATTTAATCTTTGCCGACTCCTTTTCACACCAGGACGAGGATACTTTTATCTTTGGATATCCAGGGGAAATTTTTAGACAGGTCAACAGAATCGAAGGAACTTTTTACACAAGTCAACATTTCCACAGTTTTCCGGTTCACACCTCCAATCTCAATGGAATCAGTGGAAGTCCTCTGTTGAACTCAGAAGGGGATATCATTGGAACAATTTTTATGAAAATTGGCAGTAATTTGACAGGTGTCATCGATTTGAATTCTTTGAGGAATTTTACTTCAGGAAAAACAGGAACAAGTTGTTTTAAAAAAGGAAGTTCAGAAACCATGAGTACAGAAGATTGCATACAGACAGCCAAAAAAGACACAGAAAAAATTATTGAAGACAAAAGCAATCCCCTGGCCCCATATCAATGGGCTCACTTTAAATTCACAGACTCCCATAAAACAAGAAAAAAACTCTTTAAAATGGCCTGTGAAGGCGGATTTATGATGGGGTGTGTACTCTATGGTTTCTTCACAGAAGAATTAAATAACTTCACTGCCCAGTTTTTTTACACAAAAGCCTGTAACGACAGTCCTGGAATGATAATGGGTTGTCATAACCTTGGGGAGTTAGCTGAAAAAAAGGGGGATTCTCTCACAGCCTGGAATACTTATACAAAAGCCTGCCAGGGTGGTCTTATGATAAGTTGCCACAAACTTGGAATTTTATTTGAAAGAGAGGGGGATCTTTCCCGGGCCATGAACCATTATGAAAGGGCCTGCAATCACGAAGTGACAGAGGCCTGTGTTAGTGCCGCCTTTCTGGCCCAATCTTTGGATCAAATTCCCAAAGCCAGAAATTTTTATGAAAGAGGCTGTCAGGGTGGAAATAACGTAGGATGCGACAACTTTAAACGTCTGTCAGAATAAAATACCTAAGGTATCTCTATGGAAATTATCAGAACACTTTTTGGCATGACGGAGAAAGTCACCCGAAAAACCTATATTTTCTGGGGCACTTTGTTGATGTCTGTAAAATACTCTTTTGAGTGTGTCCTATACTTTCTGGCCACAGGAAAAAAAAAGACAGTGGTTATTTTTATTATTAAAATCGGTCATTGAAAAGAAATATACAAACAATCCTAATCTGAGACCCTGAAAAAATCTTATTTGAAACACTTGAACTTTCAAACAGGATTATGTATATTAACCATTAACCCGGATAGAGATTCAATGACCAGTCCAAAATTTTTTTTATTACTCTCCATTCTTCTGATCCCTCCGTTTTCCTATGGAGGCGACGAAAGTAAAGACAAATACACCGGTCTTTTGCGTTTTGATTCATGCCATCTTCATGACAGGTCTCCCGCATATAAGGCTTACGAGTCACTTTCCACTGAACTGATTTACAGTTTTATAAAAAATCTTCAAAACAGGGAGGAAGACAATTCTGCTGAAGCCGCAGAGACCACCAGTCCGGATGAATTTCAAAACAGGGAAGAGGACAATCCCGAAGAGGGTATGAGAGACGTTTTTTCCAGAGTATTTATCAACGGGCAAGAGACAGGATGGTTTGAAATGCCACCGGTCAGGAAAAAATATGAAAACAACATGACAATTAAATCCCCGTATATAACCTTTTCAGGACATATCCCCTCTTCTGTCAGAGACCAATTTGCCAAAAGTGATATAAACAGAACGGCCATAAAAACTTTAAAGTCAGAAACCGTTAGTGCTGAATTGAATCTGGCCTTTGGATATTCAAAAGTTATTGGTGTTTATGGTGAATTTGAAAAAGAGGATTTTGAAAAAATTCAATTCACGGCACTTTATCCCGTCTCTCCGGAATGTGTCATCACAAAGGGAATCACCATAATCTTTGAAGAAAAGTCGTCGTAAGATCGTGAGATATAATAACAAATCAGCATCTTACAGCTTCAATCATGACCGAAAAATGACATCTGAATGACAAAAAAAGTCACTTTTAAAAGGCAAAAAACAGGATAATCCCATAATTCCGAAGATAAGGGCTTTTAAGAGTTGGTACGAATTTTGTTTATATTGGGGGCGTGATCTTAATCCCATTTTTTACCTTATTCTATCGCAGTTCTTCAAGGAAAGCCACTTGGACTCTTACCCTGGCAATAACCCTCCTGTTTCCCGCTCATCCGGGTTTTGCCAAAGCCAAACCGGAAGTTTCCAAAAACAACTGTGAATCCGTGCTGATCAACGCAGATATGGAAAACCGTTACGACAAGATCAGAAAAAATCTGGAACAGGGTTTTAACCAGGGCTTGTCAAAAAAACTTAAAGAGAATCTCATCCAGGTCAGCCAGAAACTCGACAAACTTTCCCTGCAAACCTTTGATATGGATACTGACAACCCCCAGGAAATCAACATCCTGACTCAACAAACCATCGCCCAGCTTGAAAAAATGATCGGCCTTCTGCCAAAAGCCTCAAAACTGGCTCCAAAAATGAGAAAACAATATGTTATACCTTTTACCAATTTGAACTCCATTAAGGCTGAACATCAAAATTGTCTCATGGAAATAGCCATTAAAGAAAGTCAGAATCAGGATGTCAAAGTTGAAAACAGTGGCAACATCTATAAACAGCTCACCTCTGAACTCAATCAGTTGAATCAGGAACTTTACAAACTGGAAACCACCAATGTTGAACGCTTTATTGGTTATCGTTCACAACTCCTCTCCTATCTCGAAAAATACAATACAGACGGAACCTCTTCTGTCTCCCCTTCAGAAAAAATCCCTGAAATCCTGAACTCAGTACAGGCGGAAATTGAAAAAATACTTCCAAGTTTACAACTCTCCAAAACTTACTATTCCATTTTAAACTGAATCTGTTTGAATTTTCATAAAATTCCCTCCAAAAAACCATTACAAAAAACTTGTTTAAATCCACTCCGGGTTTTATATTTTTAAGTTATGACTGAGGACAAACTCCTTGAAAAATTAAAGGAACACCCCTTTTTACTGGCTCCCATGGCGGGAATCACGGACAGTCTGTTTCGCCTCCTTATGAAAAAGCAGGGAGCGGGCATTGTCACCTCAGAGTTTGTATCCGCCAAGGCTCTTTCACACAATAACGAAAAAACAAAAAAAATGATGGAATTTCTTGAAGAGGAAAGACCTGTGGGGATTCAGATTTTCGGACAGGAAACAGAAGCCCTCATCCAGGCCGCCAGGTATGTGGAACAATTGGGGGCTGATTTTGTCGATCTCAATCTCGGTTGTCCCGTTAAAAAGATTGTCAAAGGAGGATCCGGGGCGGCTCTTTTAAAAGAACCGGAAAAACTTAAAAAAATTTTAAGGGGAATCAAAAACAATATCCAAATCCCCCTGACCATTAAGATCCGCACAGGTTGGGATCAGCAAAGCCGTAACGCCAGGGACATTGTTCGTCTGGCCCATGATGAAGGGGTGACCTGGGTGGCAATCCATGGGCGAACCCGCAGTCAGGCTTACACGGGAAAAGCGGACTGGGATTATATTGCCAAAGTCAAAGCCGCAAGCCCCATTCCCATCATAGGCAATGGAGACATCACATCGGCGGATAAAGCCGTGGATTTTCTCAAAAAATCAGGTTGCAACGGGGTTATGATCGGTCGTGGATGTTTAAAAAACCCCTGGATTTTTCAACAATCCCTCAAACTCTGGAACAACAGTGAAGTGAATGTCCTGTCCCAAAATTACATCCCTCTTTTTGAATTCATTTGTCTTCAGAGTCAAAAACTTTCTGATAAAAAACCTTTAAACCTTCTCTTAAAAAAACTTGCCATTTGGTATTCTTCAGGGCTTCCCGGGGCCTCTGAATTCAGACAGTCTGTTTTTTCAGCCCGCAATCCCGATGAAATTTTCAACTCCATTGCCAGTTACTATTCCAGTCTCCATCCAAAAATGAGAAAAGACACCAGTCACCAGGCTTTTCTTATGGGAGGCCATGGTTAAGTCAAACTTTTATCATTAATATCTTTCCAAAAACACTCAAAATAGAAAGTTCTTCTTTATACTGATCGTGTTTGAATTTTCGGTTTTCCAATAAGAAAAACCCCTGAAAACCCAACCGGACTGGTATAAAATTCCCATAAAAAACAAAAGAGTCTTTAATATATATAAAAACTGAAAAACTTTTAAACATTTGTTTCAAATAGAGATGAATTCAACATCCAAAAAATTTAAATAAGCAAATTCTTTAAGAAAAATCTTTTCTTTGACCGATATCTTTGACAGGGAGTCAATCAATGATAAATAAATTTTTACATATTCTACTGATTTTTTCTTTCTTTCAATTTACAAACTGTACAAAAAAAAGTGGCAGTGATGAAGACTTTTCATCCGTTACCCCTCCTCCCACTACCCCAGGTCCCACTCCCGGTCCTGTGCAACCTGACCCGGACCCTCCCGCTCCCACTGTTCCGAGAGATCCTATCCGCAACACTCCCGTGGGGACTATTGATGCAACAGGCTTTTGGATCAACGTGAAGGCCATTGGAACCAATGGATCTGCTGATATCTATGTCAACAGTGATGAAGGTTTCGGTGAGGATTGCTTTGTTCCCACCCAAACCCAGGAAAGTAAAAATATCACTTGCTTTGTGGATATTCTGGAAGGAATTCTCTACACCCATGAACTTGAAATACAGTACAACGTACCCCCGGGACTTTGTGAATATTTGAGATTCACACCAGCCTGGCATTGGAACGAATCCAGTGGTGTTGGACCAAAAACAATCACCCTGACCACCACGGAAGGACAAGGGACAGAGGAAGACTCAGTAAGTTGTCAGGCCTCTGACCCTGACTTTAATGATTTCAGAGGCCCATGCTCAGACCACCCTGAACTGACTGATATAGGCGATTCTGGAGGCCCCAAATGCATTTACAATCGTTCCTATCTGGACCCAAAAAATCCTGATTGCTGTTTTGGTGAATACACTCTTATTAAAAAAAATGGAGAAGAGGAAGCGGAAGAAGAAATACGATCCTGGGGTGGGGATGTAAAATCCTGTCTCGGTGGTATGGTTCAAGTCGCCTGGGATGAATTTAATGATAACAATTATCCCCAAAGCCTACTTTATACCATTCCCATAAATAGTGCTGGTAACACCATTGGAATGAATGCGGCCCATAAAATCCCTTCCAATATCGACACCACTGAATCAAGGTTTTCCACCATAGCTAATTTCTACACACCACCGGCAGGTCCCGCAATCCAGGGTCTCCATGAACACGACGGTTATGTTCTCACTGAGGAATCAAACCTTCCCTATGCTATTGATCCCATTGATGATCTCAGTGGAACTCCTTACGACACAGGAGAAGAACTCATCCCCGGAACACAGGCCCATCTCTTTGACTGTGAGGACGATGCCTTTGAATTAAAACATCGTATTGAGGTTTACACCAGGGAATGGAACACCCTGACAGATTTTGTACTTTACAAAACCAGTGGAGGACAAATATACGACCCGGATGTAAATGAACTGGAAGAACAATGTGGATACGGCAGTATTTTTGGCAATCATCCATGTAACGACCGTTTTGATCTTGATGACATCGTAAAAAGCCTGACTAACGGTTATGAGACTTCAATTCCAAATGCCGAACAAAGAAGAAGCTACTTCCCCGGTGTGAAATACTAAAAACAAATTATGAAACAGGATAATCCACTTGAAAACTTTCATTAGAGTCAATAATTGTTTTCGAAAAAGTGACTATTTATAGCGATTTTCTTTTAGTTAATTTAAATTTTGGAAATTTCTTTTTAAGTTCATCTTCAATTTTTGATAAAGCCAACACATCATCTGTGCTTTCTATATATTTGGCATTTGAAATCAAAGCCACTCCATGAGCCATGAGCCCCATGGCAATGTCTTTATCACACCATCCTGCCTGGTTTAAGGATTTGGTAAAATGACTGTTAACTATTTTTTTAAAAGAAATTATCATATTATTCAAAGTTATTATTTTTTTTTCTTTGGATGACTTTCTGGCAATGAAAGCCATGCAAGTATTTACAGCATCAGATTTTATTGCCCTGGGCCTCTGCTTCCTTTCAATGGAAAGAGGTTGAACACTTGTAAAATTCATGGAAGAGTGTCTAAAGGACTTTATTATGGCCTGCCAACCTGATACAGAGCTATGGGAATAAATAAACGACATGACTCCATTTTTTTTTAAAACCCTGGCAGCCTCATTGACAGCCGTATTAAGATTTTTACAGTAGTTGAAATGAGCTTCGTTGTTACCACCACTTCTTTTGGCTGATGCGACAAGCTCCTGGTTAAAATTTGTATTTTCATTTTTAAATAAATCCGGCTCAATATGTTTGAGCAGAATTCTTTTCCAGGCATAAAAATTATCTGCTAAAATTGTATAAAAAATATTATCGTAATAAGGTGGATCAGTTATAATGGCATCAAACATTTCATCTTCAAATGGAAGGTTTTGTGCTGTGGAATGTTTTACATACCCTTTGTTAGGGAGTCTGTTTATGGATTTAAACCCCTGAATTATTCTTTTTAGTTTGGCGTTCAGATTTGACGGGCCACTGGCTACAGGATCAGTTTCATTAAAATCCCAATACATTGAAATTCCCGGTCCGCAAAAAGCCCTGCCCACTTGTTCGTTCTGTGATATCCACATGGACATTCTGCAATTCCAATCAACCATTTGGTCAATAAGCCCTGATAAAATGGATATGACATATTTGGCGGTGGACTTTCCTTTTTGTTCTTTAAGGTAAATGGATTCATCTTTTAATGTTTTTATGAGTGCCAGACAACAAACCCTCTGCCTTGGGTTGAAAATGTCAGCGTGAGTGTCAATTCCGTAAAGAGCGGGATTGACAATTCCGGACCACTTGGGCAGTTTTGACTTTGGGAGATCTGAGTTTAGTTCTTTTAATAAGGAATTCTCAAGTTTTTTTATATTTTGAGTGGTTTTATGGCTCAACTGATCTCCAACAAGGAATTCTTTCCCGGTTTTGTTTTTAACCACTTCTACGGCTATGATATCTTTTGCTTTCTTTATGGAAATATTGGAGTTCTCATGCTTGCAGTGAGGACACTTTACTTTATTTAACCGTTTTATCCAATTCGTTTGCTCAGGTATCCATTCACCTTTTTTAATATTAAATTGGGGTCCTTCAGCGTTTTCCTCAATTTTAAGGAATAAGTTTCTATTCTTCTTTTTTGAAATCCAGTATCGCTTTGCCAAAGAAAAATATTTTCCACATTCGTTACAGGGATAAGAGTATGTCCATAGGTAGTTGGTTGTTTCTTTCCCGTCTTTCCGGCATCTTTTTGGAAAAATGGGATCTGTCAATTTCTCAAGTTTTTTTAATATTCGCTGGCCGGAACTTTCTAAAATATCAATTAAGTCATTGGATTGAATGTCATTCAGATATTGCAGATTTGCTTTTTGAATAAAAACGGAGAGTTCATTTGAATCAATGGAATAACTGTCCAGGCCCAGGTTAAGAGCTTCATAGGGAATGGTTCCCCCTCCTCCAAACATATCAAGGACTCTTGGAGTATGGGTGTATCCTTTAAGGATTGATCTTCTGGCTTTTTCGATGGTTGCCTCATTATTATATGATGAGGACAGGTTATTCATTATGTCCAAACTTTCTTTGGACAGATCCTTGGCAACTGTTGCATAAGTTAAGGATCTCATTGTCCTATGGGGTCTTCTGGCCCACCAAACATGTATAGTATGTGATGTCTCCCCCCTTTGGTATCTTTCGGAATGACCGGCAAGAGAAGCCCCATGGTAAAGCAATCCAAAATCAATAAGACGTTTCTCGGATTTTTTTATTTTTTTTAGTTCGGGAGAAGATTCGACTGTTATTTCATTCATTTATAAATAACCTCAACATAGGTGTCTTCTTGTTCTAAATTGTCTTATAGAGATGGAAATGTTGCAAAGCCACCCACTTTATTCTTATCGAAATAAAAATTTAACCAAGTTTTATATTCAGAGGTTTTCATCACATCTTTTACATTTGGTGATTTTTGGCTTCTTCCCAACCGATTGCTCTTTGCATCACAAACGATTACATCATTTCCTTTAAAAAATTAAATGACTTTAATTTTATTTTCTCTTCTTCACACATTTGTTTAAAATTTTCAAACTGAGAATCCATAATTATTCTTGGCAAAGGCAATCGAAACCAGCACTATATACTTCAAAACTAATATTGCTATACGTCATCAGGGTGCAATCAAGAGCTTATGAAACTATCATTTCTAAGATTGGTTCATAAAATTTATCCTTACTGTTAGTACAGTAGCAAATGACAGAAAAGAGTCAAGGATAGAAAGTTTCCGGGATTCTCTTTAATCAGTGTTTAATAAAGATCAACAGTCCGTAGTGGTTTGTCAGGACAAACCATTGGTGCCTTTTAAAAAAAACTGTGATATGCAATATGTATCAATCTGATATTATGGAAAGGGTTTTTCTGTGTGGAAATGGGGATCAATAATATCTTTATCCATTCTTGTTTCCTGTCTGATACTTTTTGATTATTACAGAAACCGGACAGAAAAGATGAATCAACAAGTCCCGACTTCTGAAATGGAAGGAGGCGTGAAGCAATCTCTCTCTGACACCTATCTGGTTAAATCCCAGGGTTCCAGAAAGTTGTGGGAATTAAGGGCCATGGAGGTTCATAAAGAAAAAAACAGCAATGAATGGTCTCTGAATGTTGTGAATGCCAAATTTTTTGGAGAAAACAACGTGACCTATAGAGTGACAGGGGAAACAGGCTTTTTTGACGATAATCAAAAATACTTAAAAATAAATGGAAATATTCATATTTTCTCATCCAATGGTTACACACTTGATACCTCCGTTATTCATTACAAAGCAAAGACTCGCAGTGTCGTCGGGCCGGAACCTGTTGAATTACGGGGTTTTTCAGAAGAAGAAGAGGAAAACCCTTTATTTGTGAAAGGGGCTTCTTTTGAAACTCACCTGGAAACCAATATGATCAATTTAAAAAAAAATATTTACGGGGAAAAGAAAATGAGTGGTGGTCGTTCCATGCAAATAACAAGCAAAGAAGTCCTCTTCAATGGTGATTCAAAAGACATTCTCTTTAAAGACTCTGTTATTGTTACCGTGGAATCCCTGGTCATGACCGGACCACGGGCCCGATTCAAATATGAAGACGATAAACTCCACTCCCTGTTTATGGATGGAGATGTTAAAATTAATGATATGAAACGATGGGGACAGGCCGGTGAAATTGAGATTTTCTTTAATCAGGACAAATACGTCCTTCGGGGAAGTCCGAAAGTCATTCAGGCCGATGATCATGTCATAGGGGAGGAAATTATTTTTTTTGACGGAGGAAACCGAATCAGAGTAAAAAAAGCAAGAACAAAATACAACACCAAAAACAAGGGGAATTTAAACTTTTGAGTCAACTGGCCGCCATAAACATTTATAAAAGTTTTAAAAATCGTCACGCCGTTCAAGGGGTTTCCTTTGAAGTGAATTCAGGTTCGGTTGTCGGTCTTCTGGGACCCAACGGGGCCGGGAAAACCACAAGTTTTTATATGGTGGTGGGACTGGTGACTCCCGATAAGGGTTACATTGAACTTGATAAAACAGACGTTACAAACCTGCCCATTTACAAACGGGCCTGCAAGGGAATCAGTTATTTACCCCAGGAGCCTTCCGTTTTCCGTAATCTGACAGTCAGGCAGAATATTCAGGTGGCTCTTGATGCCAGAAACATCACAGATCATAAAAGACAGGAACTCCTTGATCAACTCATCAATGACTTTGACCTCAACACCATTGTTCACAGCTACGGATACGCCCTCAGTGGGGGGGAACGCCGAAGGGTTGAAATTGCCAGGTCCCTGGTCGGTCAACCAAAATTTCTCCTTCTCGATGAACCTTTTGCAGGCATTGATCCCATTGCTGTTTATGATATTCAGCAGATCATTGAAAAATTACGGGACCAAGGTATTGGAATTCTCATAACGGACCACAATGTTCGGGAAACTCTCGGCATTTGTGATTTTAGTTATATAATGAAAGATGGAGTCATACAGGTTCGAGGAACTCCGAAAGTAATCGCCGAGTCCAGCCTTGCCAAAAAGTTTTATCTTGGTGAAAATTTCCGTCTCTAAAAAACCGTGACTTCCCTATCTGTTTGTATTGGAGAAAATCATGGCCGTTCATTTAAAGCAAAATCTTGCTCTCAAGCAAACCCTGAGAATGACTCCCCAACTCCAACAGGCAATCCGGTTACTGCAACTCTCACGCCTGGAACTGGAAACAGAAATCCGAAAAGAAATGGATGAAAATCCGGTTCTTGAAGAGGGTATGGAAGCTATCAACACGGAAGAAACCAAAGAGTCAGAAAACCCGGAACAACATGACGATATACAGGATCCAAGGAAACAGGATGAATTTGAATGGGACAGTTACTTTGAAGCACAACAAAGGGTCAGGGAAACAAATTTCAGCCATAATGATGAAATCATGAACTATGAGGGCCTTATTGCCAATAAGGAAACTCTTCACGATTATCTCTCCTGGCAGGCCAGCCTCCACGGTTTTAATGAAGAGGAACTGACACAGGCCATGATGATTATTGAATCCATCGACGATGACGGGTATTTGAAAACATCCATTGAATCCATCGCCCGTGAAAACAAAATGGATATGAAGGACATGGAGGAGGTCCTGGTTATGGTTCAGGAATTCGATCCACCCGGAGTGGGGGCCCGCAACCTCAAGGAATGTCTTCTGATTCAGGCAAAACATCTCCAGGAAGACACCCATGATTTTGTTCATTTGATTGAAAATCATATACATGATCTGGAAAACAGAAACTACACATCCATTGCCAAAACCATGAATATCACAGTGGATGAAGTTGTGGATATATGCGGAATTATTAACACCATGGAACCCAAACCGGGTCGTCGTTTTTCATCCAATGAAACCCATTATGTCACTCCTGACGTGTATGTCTGCAAAGTGGGGGAAAAATACGCAATCTCTCTCAATGAAGACGGGCTTCCAAAATTAAGAATTTCAAATTTCTATAAAAATATGCTGGCTAAAGAGGAAAACAAGGAACCAAATAGTGAAAAGAAAACAAAAGAAGACAAAGCCCAGGATTATATTCAGGATAAGTTACGCTCGGCACTGTGGTTGATTAAGTCCATTCACCAGAGACAACGGACTATTTATAAAGTGGCCGAGAGTATTGTCAAACACCAGACAGAGTTTTTTGAAAAAGGGCCCGGTTTCATCAAACCCATGATCTTAAAGGATATTGCCGATGACATTGAAATGCATGAATCCACTGTTTCCAGAGTGACAACATCCAAGTATATGCACACACCCCAGGGAATTTTTGAATTAAAATATTTCTTTAACTCAGGAATCAGTAAAACCGGCGGCGGAACCCTGGCCAGTGAATCAGTAAAACTAAAGATCAAGAAAATGATCAGCGATGAAGATCCAAAAAAACCCCTGTCTGATCAGAAGATCGTCAACCTTTTAAAAGAAGAGGGCATTGAAATTGCCAGAAGAACAGTGGCCAAGTACCGGGATCTCCTGAAAATTCTTCCTTCAAGCAAACGCAAAAAATACTTTTAAATAATGTGTCCGTTTGATTCCTCTCTTATACTGATCGTGTTTGAGTTTTCATGGAATTTCCCTGAGAGATCATTTATTCTATGCTGAATTTCTTTAGCCAAAATCCGCTTAAAACAAGTGGTCTCTATGGAAATAGCATGAAAATCAAACAGGATTGTTATAAAAACCAAAACAGGATGATCAGTTCATGAGAAACCCTCAGAATGAGGAATTTTTAAAAAAGTTTCTGACAAAACCACTTCTCATCGAAAAGATAGAAAAACGTCTTCAAAAAGACGGACTCCTGGGTATCAGTATCGGCTTTCAGGAAGGTCTTTTTCTGAAAAGTCTCTGCTCCCAGAAACACATCAGAAAAGTTATTGAAATAGGCACCCAGTACGGATGCTCAACCTCATGGATGGCTTTGGGGTTAAGGGAAAGAGGAATGATCCGGACTTTGGAAAAAGACCCCAATTGTGTGATTCAGGCTGAAATCAGTTTCAAAGACCCTGATTTTTTAAAGCTCGGCTGTCAGGTTCAAATCCTGAAAGGCCCGGCCCTTGAAAATCTGAATACTCTCAAAGAACAGGGACCCTTTGATCTTATTTTTATTGATGCCAATAAGAGTGGCTACCCCGATTATCTCAATTGGTCCAAAAAAAATATCATTTCAGGTGGAATGATTGTTGCCGATAATATTTTTCTTTTTGGCAGTTTGCTTGAAAGTCAATGTCCCCCTGAAGTGCCTGAAAAAATGTGGCAGGCCATGAACCAATTTTTAATAAACATTTTTAAGGACAAGAATTTTGAAAGTTCCATCATACCCACAGAGGAAGGACTTCTTCTGGCAACCAAAAAACAGACCAAATGATTACTTCTAAAAAAAAAAAATCTTTGGAATACAAAAAACCAATCAGACAGGCTGTCCCTTTAAAATGAGGATTAAGAATAAAAAAATCCATGAATAATAAAAAACTGATTTTTCTTATTTTAATCCCTTTAATACTTTGTTCTGTCACTTGTCAAATTCCCAAAAATACGATGCCCGATCACAGAGAAAACAGGGGAGATTCACAATTTTCCACCAGGGAAAAAACTGAACTCCTTATAAAAAAACACATCGGGAAAAATAAAATTGTGGGCTGGGTTGTGGGTCTGAGAAGACAGGGACAGAAGGATCTTTTTATCCATGGTGGTTATGCGGACTGGTCCCGCTCCATTCCCATGACCTCAGACAAAGTCTTTAAAATAGGATCCATTACAAAACTCATCACATCCATCCTTATTCTGCAACTTGTTGAACAGAAAAAAATCTCCCTCAATGATTCCATTCGTAAGTTCCTTCCGGAACTGCCAACAGTATTCAATGACGTTAAGATCACCCGTTTACTGAATCACACCGCCGGTCTGAAGGAATACGTTGATGAAAAAACTCAGAGCTTTATGTACGGCGATAAGGACCATTCCTCAATCATTGATATCATCTCCAAAGGAGCCATTGATTCTTCGGGAAAGTTCAATTATTCAAATAGTCATTATTTTCTCCTTGGAAAACTCATTGAATCAATTTCAGGTATGAAATTCCGGGAATACGTCACTCAACAATTAAGCAACCCCTTAAATCTTCACTCTCTTAGGGGAAATTGCAATGAAGACGGTAAAACCGTTCCGTTGGGATACAAACGACATCCTGAAAGTTTTTTAAAAAAACCCAAACTCCCCGATCGCCCCCTGTCCCTGCACAATGCCGGAGCCGCCGGAAGTCTCTGTGGCAATGCCAGTGACCTGCTTTCAATAATAAAGGCCTTTTTTAACTTTAAAATTGTCAATAAAAACCTGGTCCAACTGGCACAAAAAACATTACCCAAAGGGAAAACCCCTCATTCACAATACGGGTTTGGATTATGGAAAACGGACTGGGGAAAAATCACGGGATTTGGACACGGTGGCGGGACCGGACGCTTCACATCCGCAGCTTTTCATATTGCCGAAAAGAAAATGGAGATCGTTGTTTTAGTCAACACAAACTGGGCACCGGATATTCTGGATCTGGTCAGAGACATTGCCGAAAAAATACCCGACTGATAAACTCTCTTGCACATGAACTTAATTTTTTATATATTTAAGCAATGATTATAAAAGTTTATGTGTTGTTCCTGATAGGGTTGTTTTCCCAAATAGCTCTGGGTGAAATTTGTTCCGAACACAACCCTGGGAATAATTCAATTCCCTTGTGCCCGGAAAAAGGCAGGATACTCAATGAAACTTTTCCTGTGTCAATGGCCTTTGTCTCCACTAACCAGGGAGGTCAGAATTTTGTTAACAGCTTTGCCCGGGAAATTCTAACGGCAGGAAATTCATCTTCTCCTACGTCTCCTGAATTCAAGTATCCCACAATTTTCCTTTCCGGATCCGAAAACGAGTGTGCAGCTTTAAAAAAGTATCTCCATTCAATCGTCGGGGAAAAGAAAGCTGAAAAGATCGTGGTGTGTTCAACGGAAAAAACAAGTTATAATTGGCAACAGGATGTTATGCAGGGGCATTTTGATCCCCAAACAGGACAACCTGTTCTTGATATAAATGCAGACTATGAAAGTTCGGAAGGTGCCCCTGTGGGAGAAAACTTTCATGAACAGTTTAGTAAGACGGTTCCCGGAATCTGTCCGAAAGTTAAAGTCAATAAGGTCAATCTCTGGAAAAGAAGTTATTTTAATGCTGCCAGTGGAGGTAATTTTGCCGGAATTCCACCCCACTTTTGCGTTGTCGGCAGAGGTGATGCTCATATCAAAAAAGAATTCAATCAGTTGACAAGAGATATCTGCGGCAATGCTGAGGTTATTGAAGCTCCCACTTCATTTTTGGCTCTTGGGCACACGGATGAAATCATGAAAACCATCCCTTCAGGAGACCCCTATCCATGTCATTTTAAGCTTCTGGTTGCAGACCAGTCCCTTGCTGAGGAGGAGTTGAGCAGTTATGGAGGTAAACTTTTTGATGAAAACAACAAAGATCATAATAAATTTCTGGAGAACAGTTCTTCTGCACAACATACCTGCTCACAGGCAAGAGAATTACGAAAACAGGAAACAGAAGAGGATGAAACCCGATCCACTTCTTTTCTAAATGACCTTTTAAAGGGAATCCTAACTATCAATGCAGCCCACGGGGAATTGCCTTTGGATTATGAATTCCAATCCCAAAGAGGACCCGCCTCTTCATCTGGTGGTATTCAAATAGCCATCCTTAGTATTTGCGATGAGTTGAATTTGACCGGACCGGAATGTTGCGAAGGTGTGACCGGACGAGAGTTTATTGAAGGTTTTCATGTGGACAACAAAAAATTTTCAAAAATTGTTGATAAACAACTTGATGACTTTGCAGAAAATCTTAAAAAAAAAATTGGAAGAAGATGTCCTGATTCCATCATTCGGGTTCCAACACTTTTTTACACATCCAACCCGGCCTATATGGATGGCGTTAGTGATGATGATACAGACATAAAATTTGCCAGAGGTCACGCCGTTTTCCCGAACATGACAAACGGAGTGGCCATTGGATCAAAACTTATATTTCCGGATCAGGTTGTTACTCCATACAATAATTATTTGAATAAAATTACTGCAAAAACCTCTCTTGACCACTCAAAAATAAACACTCTTTTTGCCCATAAAAAGTGGGGCAACTTACATTGTTCCACCAACCTGGTACGTTATTGCAGACCAAGGAGATAACCGAATATGAAATTGTGTTTCATCCCGATAATCACTTTTTTTTACACCTCTGTGACTTTTTCCGCCAATCGGGTTTTTTCCTGCTCTTTGAAACTTGATACAAACCACGGTTATATGATTTCCCTATCCAGTAATGGAAAGGGGATATTAACAATTGACTATGATGGGAGAAAATACTCCTGTGACCTTATTCTGAATGAATTTCTTGATCTGAGGAAAGGAGTCTCTGTCGTGGATGTCTTTGAGTTTCACGCAAGAAGAACCCAGTGTAATACGACTTTGTCAGAAGAGCTTGATAGAGGTTTTCTTGATAAGATCATTGTTTTAGGCCAGAAAATTTCCGGTAAAGATAAATACTTTACTTACCTGTTGGAAGGATCTCCACCTGTTCTTTGTAAAATTTCAATGATTGATAAAAAAAATCTTTTTAAGCTCAAGGATCTTAAGCGACACCCTTTGAACTACGCCAAAAGAAAGAAAAAAGCAAAAATCCTCCATGTTCTAAAAAGTAAAATGAAAAAGTATCTGAAAAAATAAAAAAAGATGGACTTTCCCACCTGTCTGGCCCCTAAAATGGCGACAGCAGGGTAATTTTCAAGAAGCTCTTCCAATCTTTTTTGGAGTGAATCTCTGTGAATATAACCTTTCATATTTGAAATTGTACTTCAAATATACGAGGTTATAAAGTATAAAAACAAGCTACCCCAACAGTTTTGCCATTCCCTTGACCCTATCGGTCCCTCCATTCCCTTTCATAACTCCTTTGAATTAAATCAATTTCTTCGGGACAACCCTTCGTATGCCTGGATGATCTCTGACCGGCTGAATCCGGACAAATATCTCCATGCCAAAAATGGTGGATACCTCATGCCCATGGGAAGAGAACCATTAAGCCCTGAAGACATCCGTCTGTTTGATGAATTTATAAAAAAAATCAGTTTGCCGAGAGAAAATCAACAGAAATAAGAGTAATCCGGGTAATATCCCGTTTTCCAAAAATTTAGTCGGTCCTGAAAAAAGGATTTCATCCCTCTTTTTTATAAAATATCATGCTTTTCAAGCCCGTATAACACTACAGGAGGTTTTTATTGACTACTGGGTTCCTCCGAAGTGTTTAGATTATATACAGTAAAATAATTAAACAACCCTGTCTTTTTTACAGGGGTTCTTTTTTTTTACTTCAATTTGACTTATAACCTCATAAAGAAAAACAAAGGATCAAAAACATGAAAAAAACACTTTTTATTGCTTTGGGGATACTTTTCCCGCTTTTTTCCTTCGCAGCAGATAAAAACCTCATTGACACAAATATTGAATTTCCCACTGGCTATCAGTCTGCTCTTTGTGAGAACTATTCCTTCAGCATACAAGAACATGAAATTTGCGAAAACGATGATTCTTTTAATCCGGAAAGACTTGCAACCTGCACATCCTATCTATCCAGTGATGTTAGCAGAGCAATATGTCTGAAAAGAAAATCATTAACCACAGAACATATAATAATTCTTGTTCTCTCATACCGAAAACAGCTCTTGTAGAGCAAGTTTGTCTACTACACGATCCCAAATTGGATTCCAAGGATGCAATAAAACTCGCCATTGAAAAAATAACTGGATACAAAGTGGAGTTTGATTCAGGTAGAGAATTTTTTGAATTTTCAGAAAATCAGGAATCAGATGAACCACACACAGGTGAACCACCCCATGATGAAAGTCCAGGGACTGCTCCTACTCAACAACAATGGAAAATAGATAGAGATAATTTAAAGATGGCCTGATCCACGATCCGTGTAACATTCCGAACTTTTACAATTTCTGCAAATCCCCTCCATTGTCAGGCGATTGAAATTTCCAAAGGATTTTACAAAATTCTTAAAACTTTTAGCCAGTTGACAAATTTTATCAGAGTGCTTTTTGATCTCATAGGTTTTTCCGCAACGATAACAACTGGCAATGATGTGAAGATGCTTGTGTTCCCTCTTATGGTTTTGTTTGCAAAGGGAATATCGGCCATCCTGAAATCTGTGGGTTAACCCCAGTTGGGTAAAAAGAGTCAGGTTTCTATAAACTGAAACCTGATCCGTCCGAATGTCAGACAAATTTCCGGTTTGGATAAAAACCTCTCTGGGGGAAAGAGCCCTGTCACTTTTACTGAGAATATCAAAAACAGTCTGACGGGCTTTGGTGAATCTTAGTTTTTTTGATTTCAAAGTTTCTGAAAGTCTTTTATCCATGGTTTTTTTCTCCAAAAAGTTTTTCTCTGAGTTTTACACAATTCTGAAGACCTGAAAAATACAGGTTTTCAGTTCCATTAAAAACAATAATCTGGGGGGTGAGTCTTTTTGTGATCCCGAAAAAATCAAGAGCCTCCCGGTCCCCGTAATAAGCCGGAAAAGAGGTTTTCATTTTTTTATACTCCCGACGAAGCTCCTCTTCTGTGGAAAAAACTCCAAGAAGGTAGACCTCTGTCTTCAAAGGAAGACATTTAAGATCTGTCACCTGCTTTTGACAGGCCTGACAGTTTTTTTGAAAAAAAACAACCAAAAAGGGCTTTGACGACTTCAGTTTAAAATCACGAACCGACACATCAGACAGACTGCGAAGTGTGACCTGTCCAAATCCAGACTCAAAGAAACACAGAATCAAAATAATGAGAAGACTTTTAATTTTAATGGAAAACTCCTTTTATCTCATATAGGCAATGGGGATAATAAAAGGGGTGCTGTCCTTAAAAATTCCCGGAAGGGGTTTAAAATGCCTGAGATTTTTAACCAATTTCAGGGCAGCCCTGTTTAAATTTTCATGAACCGAAGTCTGAACAATGGTGACGTTTTTAAAAAGTCCATCAGGGGCAATCTCCAGCCTGATTTTAACCACACCCGTCTGATTGAGCCTGAGAGCGGCCCTTGGGTAAAATTTATTCTGTTCAATATAGGTTTTAAGTTGTTGAACATAATTCAACTTTATTTTCTTCCTGTGCTGAATGACTTCCGGTGCTTCCGGCAAATTTCGGGAAAAACCTGTCCTTAAATCCATACTCCGTAAGACAATATTCCCGGAATTCATCAAACCTGACTTTTGGAAAACCCTTTTCTTTGAAAGGGGAGGAACCAAATGAGTCCGGAATGATCGTTTTTTTAATTTTTTTGAAATTCCTGTTTTTTTGGAAGACAGATTCCTTGTTGCATTGTCTGAATCCAGAGAGATAATTTCAATAATGATTCTTGATTTTTTTTCAATATCCAAAGGCTGATGATTTTTCCAGACCACCAGGGCAAACACTGAAAAATGAAGCATAAAACTGAAAATAAAATACTTCATACCAACACACCTTATCTGAACTTTAAAACATCCTCTCTACAATCTTCCATTTTAAAACAAATGCAATATTATTGCAATAAGTCGTTTGTCGTCTCATTCTGATTCTTTCTGAAATTTCTCTTGGGCTTCAAAATAATGCATAGCGTTGTTTCCTGGGAAAGTCTTCCTGTCCCTTGGTTTTTATGATAATTTTTCGTGGAAGTAAATGCAAAAATATTGCAATAATATAAAACAAACTTTAAAATAACAGATATTCAAAATCAAATTGATAGATGAGGGCATAAAAAATGATCAAAAAAGGATTATCAATCATTATCTTCTCAACATTCTTGTCAATAGCCTGTGCTGAAGAACCCAAACCTGCTTTAATCAACAAAGACAAAACAGAAATCCCACAGCCACCATCACCCGATGGGTCCCGCAAAATCCAACGAATGGCTTCTGTTTATCAGGGCAGAAGTCTTTCAGGCCTTCCCTGCACTCTTTTAATTTCTAATGAAAAAGAAGCCCATGGGAATGAACCCGAATCATCCATGATTCTTGCAAAGCTGGAATATATTGTTGACGGTCTGACACCCATGGATGTTGTCGTTGACTTCTATAGATACAATCCCAACACTAACAAATACTTTGATCGGGATTCCGGAGAACCAGGAGCAAAACTTATTCTTCTCTCCATTCTTCTCAAAGATGAAAGTACAATTGATCCCAATAAACTTTTAGATTACGAAGCCAGGGGGCTTCTTGTTCAATCCCTGCGGATTGAGTTCCAGGATAATAAAAAAGACATTGAAAAAATTGTTATAAAAATAGAACACTCCAGTGCCGGTCATTATGACACCCGTGCCTGTATGTATTTTCAACTGAAAGACACCAGGGAAGCAGAGTTTGATCTGAAGATCTGAAGATTTAAAGATTTCCATTAAGGAAGCTATCCTAAACAAAGGGTCTCTTGTAAAAAAAGGCCTTGAGTATCAATGAAAGTTTTTATTTTATATTTTTCTGTAATTCTGTCCGGTTTTTGCCTGTCTCCAGAAATTCAGGCCCGGGATGAGAGTTTTAAAAAAAATCATGAAATGAAAAAAAATATATCGTCAAAGGGGAAAACCCCTCCGACAGAGCAAAAAAATCAACAAAAGAAATCAGTATCCCCATTGTTAGTATCAGAAGACCTGTCAGACAAAACGAAAATATCAACAGAGGAAATTCATGTCCCCACTGTTATTATAAATGACAGGGGAAGTCCCATTGATGAACTCTCTGTTTTTAAATCCGAAAGAGTCTCCCCGAAAAAACTCAAAGATCCCCGTCGTCAGAGTCTCGCTGATCTTGTCAGCGATCAGGTGGGAGTCAGCACCCAGGTCTACTGTGCCAATTGTGGAGCCAAAAGAGTAACCATCAACGGTTTAAAAGGGGAACACACCTCTGTTCTTGTGGATGGTCTTCCCATACACTCGGCTGTTTCCAGCTTTTATGGAATGGATAATATTCCTGTAAACGGCCTGGCTGAAGTGCAGGTCATGCGTGGAGCGGGAGCCTCTCTGGTAAACCCTGAGTCCATCGGGGGAACTTTAAACCTGATAACCATCAACCCTCTGGACGTTAAAAATCAATATTCCACTTCAATCAATATTGATGATCACTTCACGGGGAAAGCCCAGAATCACAGCCTCCTTTACACCTTAAAGGGTCAAAAAAAAACCTGGGGTATCACAATAGGGGGGCAACTGGCCCGCACTGAAACCTGGGATGAGGATCAAAACAATGTTTCCGAAATGCCACAAAGACAAAACAACAGTGCCTTTCTAAAAACCCGCTTTTTTTTGGGAAGTAAAAATGATTTTTCACTGCGTCTGGGACACTCAGAACTTGAAATTCTGGGAGGCTTTTGGAAACCCACCCGTCCCAAAGAAGTAAGAAAACTGGGAGTTCACCAGTTTGACTTTATCGACGGTCGTGTTGATAAAAAGTTCATTGGTTCCCCTTCAACAATAACAGACTGGATTCACATCAAACGCAATGAAATGGCCACCACGGGAACCCACTATCTCAATGATCGTTTGAACCTTTATTGGAAGCTGGGATCTGTCGCCCAGAGTCAACAATCCATTTATCAACACGGTTTTGACTATAATAATGCGGATTTCCTGTTTGTGGGTGACAGTCACATAAAATGGAATGGAAATTCTTTTTTCCTTAAAGGAGGTGTTTTTTTTAAAGATCAAAGGCTTTGCTCCACCTCCCTGCTTTTTTCCGATGATAACCCAAGGGATATTAAAAGTGACAGCTTTAATACCTCCTCCCATGCAGCTTATATTCAATACAGTCATTTGTTCGGGGAGGATTTTGAAATGGATCTGGCCCTGAGAGCCGACAAACTGAAAATCAACTGGATTGAGTTGGTCAATAAAATTGACGATTTTGTTTTAGCTCCCCGTTTTCAGTTTCTTCACAACATCACTCACAATCTCACACAGAGATTTTCATACGGTCTGGGTTACAGATCCCCCCTGACTTTTTTTGAATCCCAACACGGAAACAATGAACTCGGCTACCAGATTGATATCACAAACCTGGAAAAAGCCCACTCCCTGGTTTATTCGTTAAGCCTGAACACTCCCCAATACTATGTGACAGGAGGAATTCATTTCACCCGGTTAAAAAACATGGCCTATGGTTTTGAATCCCCCGAAAAACCCATTCTCTATAAAAACACGGATGAAACCCATGATATTCAGGTGGCTGATCTTCTTGTGGGCTACAAACCAAAACCCTGGTGGCTTCTTGAATCCGGTTTTGAATCTTTCCAATACGAAGATGAGTATAAAATAAAATTGCCAACAGCAGCCATAGAACAACGTCTTCAGATCCGCTCCTCCATTGACAAAGGAGCCTGGAAACACGATTTCAATGCCACTGTCATTTTTACCAGAGATCTTTCAAAGTACGGGTTTTATGCCAAAAACTATCTGGATCGAAACCAGGCCCGTGAGCCTTTTTTGGATCCAAAACTTCAACTCAAAAGACAAAAAGCCCCCACCTACGTCACCCTGGACACTTCCCTGTCCTATCAGTGGAATCCCCAATTGGTTTTAAGTTTCGGAGTGAATAATATTCTGGATTACACACAGGCCAGAGCGGGAGACACCCCCTCAGCCTGGCACTGGCATTTCTATCATGCCCATTACGACAGCCTCCACACCTGGGGACCCAACAGAGGCCGTCAGTTTTTTTTCAAACTCGGCGGGGAGTTTTAAGTTGAACAGTAACCCAACCTTCTCTGAAGAATGGAAGATGGTATGCTGTCATATTCTTCCATAACACGCCACTTTCCAAGTGGAGATTTCAAAAACCCTTTACCTTCAGCATCTGCAATAACAAGAATATTGTCATCCAATTGAGCATATACAAATTTCCAGATTGTCTTGCTTTTCCACTCTATATTAAAAAGTCCATGCGTTTCCTCATCCAACCCCTCCTTTGTCAGTTCAACGATAATGCTACCAACTGTATTTCTGGAAACCTGCACATTCCACCCATCAGTTCTCATATTTTCCAAATACTGATCAAAAGACAATGCTTCTATTTGTTCCACTGTGTCGGGACAATTCGCCATGCACCAGGTTCCCATTAAAAATAAAGTACCAACAATTAATTTTTTCATCTATTTTTCCTCCTGTTTATAATGATTACGTTTGAAATTTCCTGTAATTTGTTTATTGACTTTATACTAAAAATTTTTTATTTTTCAAGTCTTCACAAAGATTTGTGAAAACTTTACAATTATAAACTTAAATTTGGTTTTCTATAAATGAATTTAAAGTTTCAACAAAGGAAAATGCAATAAACCGATTATCCGTCACCTGTGCTGTTTTTCTATTATTTTCCATCCACGCATTTGCCGGAAAAGAAATTTCTTCAGCAAATCCCGCAGTTTCTACCGAAAACACAATGAACCCCCTTAGTGGTGTTATCTGCAATAACACAAGAAAACTCCGTGATGGAGAACAAAGTCTGTTACCCATGTCAATGAGCCTGGCAAATCTTGTCCACAAACATATTTTATCAATGAAAGAAAAGGGTTATTTTGAAGAAATCAGTCAAATGGATTTTTTTCATGGGCATCTCATTCACAAAACTTTTAAAGACAGGGTCTCCAGGGATAAATTCGGAAAAGAAGTGTCAGCTATTTTATATCATACTGCCGAATCCAATAAACGATGGAGCATTGAATCCTCAGAAAAACCGGACCATGAACAACGCACCCAACGCTCCCTTATTGGCTGGCCGGATGGAAGTGTGGACCCCGCTATCCAATGGATCGATTTGAATGATCTGAAGGTTGGAAGAAAAAGAATTTATCATCTGGCAGGAACCATCTATACCTCTGATATTGCCGAACAAAACCCCGATCTTTCAGTTTTGGATTATTCCAGGCATTCCGAAAGAAGAGTGAGAAAAATACTTATAGAGTTTAAAAATGGACTTTTTGAACTTTATGTGTCCGAATTTTTTCTGGTTCTTCAAAAAAGTGACGGACGCTTTCAATTGGCAGATGGTACCCCTTATGAAATTTATCTGGATATAAGAAATATTAAAAGACGGATTGGATATGCAGACTCCCCTGAATGTTGGACAATTATCAATGAAGGTGTCAGTCTCTACCCCTATCTCAATTAGAATGGTCTTCCACTCTAATATACTGAAGACCATTTGTTTTTCATGTTTTTTATACTGAAGACCATTTGTTTTAAGCGGATTTTGGCTAAAGAAATTCAGTATAGAATAAATGATCTCTCAGGGAAGTTCCATGAAAATTCAAACCGGATCAGTATAAATTAAGCCACCAACTGAATTTTCAGATTTTCATTAAGAGCTTCAGACAAAGCCATAAGGGTCTTGACTGTGGGATTGGATTTCCCAGGT
This sequence comes from Bdellovibrionales bacterium, assembly GCA_965219545.1. GTDB lineage: Bacteria > Bdellovibrionota > Bdellovibrionia > Bdellovibrionales > JAGQZY01 > JAGQZY01. The sequence goes on along the minus strand of CBDCNX010000037.1, from coordinate 17,559 downwards.
GTTTCCAGTTTTTGAAATTGCTGGGTTGTCATACCCATTCGGCTGGCCAATTCTGCCTGAGTGAGATGATTTCTGATACGAGCCTGTCTTATCAGTAAAGCAATGGCCACATTGAAATGGGGCTGAATCCAATAATAGTTTCTGCTTTTCCTGTGTTTTGCTTTGGGTAACTTCCAGTGGGAATCCCTGGCTTCCTCAAGGTAAAGACTGAGGGCATCAGAGGCCATCTTTTTTGCCTCTTTCAAAGTACCACCCATGGAACAACAACCGGGAAGATCGGGAAATACGACTGAATAGGTTTTTTTTTCTTTTAGAATTTTTGCCTGATATTGAATCATAATAATTTCTCCCCCGCTTGCTTCTCAATAGCTTTTATCGTTCCTTTCGGCAGATCCTTGTTTCCATGGACAGGAACTATAACAATTTTCCCCTCTTTTTTCAGCTTTATGTGCGAACCTGTTTGCGAAACCATTTTCCAGCCTGTTTTTTGCAATTTTTTAATGACAATTTTTCCTGAAACTGGCATATTTGAAAATACAGCATATATGCTGTCCTGTCAAGCGGACTGGTTAATTTATGAAGTTTTTATACTAAAGATCATTTATTTTTCATGCTATTTCCATAGGCCTCTTGTTTTAAGCGGATTTTGGCTAAAAAAATTCAGCATAGAATAAATGATCTCTCAGGGAAATTCCATGAAAATTCAAACACGATCAGTATAAGAGAAAATAAATCCTTCAGGATGAAAGCTCCCAGTCAATGGGAACCCTTTTGTTTTCAATTAAAAAATCATTGGCTTTTGAGAAATGACGGCATCCAAAAAAACCCCGATGGGCGGAAAGGGGTGAGGGGTGGGGGCTTTTAAGAACAAGATGTCTGTCAGTGTTAACAAAACCCGCTTTTTTTTGGGCATAACTTCCCCACAACATAAAAACCACAGATTGTTCACGCTCATTGAGAAGTTCAATCACCCGATCCGTTAACTTTTCCCATCCCCTGTTATTGTGGGAGGCCGCAAGACTCTTTTCCACAGTCAAAACACTATTAAGCAGCAAAACCCCCTGTCTGGCCCAGGAAGTCAAATCTCCATGATTGCCATTGTCAATCCCCATGTCTGTTTTTAATTCCTGGTAAATATTCACCAGAGAGGGAGGAAGTCTCATCCCCTCTTTCACTGAAAAACAAAGCCCATGGGCCTGTCCGGGTCCATGATAGGGATCCTGTCCCAGGACGACCACCTTCACCTGCTCAAAAGGAGTGAGATCAAAAGCCAGAAAATACCTGAATTTAGCGGGATAAATGATTTTTCCACGGGCGTATTCCGCCTTTAAAAACCCCCGGAGTTCCACCATATAATCCTTCCGGAACTCCTCTCCCAGTTTCCGTCTCCAGCTTTCCTCCATCTGAATTAAGGGCTGCTCCTCTTCCATAAAAATGACTTACATTATCAAACATCTAAAATCACTTTATTTTTTTATTGACCATTGACAAATTTCAAATCAACATCAAATTTTACATAACAAGCATTAAGAGGTCACCATGTCAAAAATAGAAATAAAGGATGCGACTTTTAACGAAAAAGAAGTGGCTGCCTACATCCAACAACAAATGGTCGACTTGGCTCCCCACCTGGAAGACCAATCGACCTTACAGGTAAAGCTCAGTCAAAAAAATCAGATTTTTGAAGCGGAATTAACAGCCTTCCACGGAGAGGGCGAAATCCAAACAGTGGGACTCAATAAAAACCTCTTTGATGCCATTAAAAACGCAAAAGAAGGTCTGCTCCAATACTTTGTGGAAACAAACAACCCCCGCCTGAGAGAGGAAAAAATGAGACTTCTATCCCATCAGGGTAACCTGTATCTGCATTAAAAGACGGGACTGATTCCATGACCGGAAAAAAAAATAAAACTCTCTACACTGTCAACTACAGAGACCCAAAAGACGGAAGTGCCAAGTCCATTAAAGTCCGCAAAATTGAAGACTCACCCCTGGGTTTGAGCTTTGTTGCCATTTCTGATTTTGTTTTTGAGTCAAACCCTGTTCTTATCGACCCGAACGAAGAAGCCAGGAAACTGGAGTTTGAAAAAATAAAAACCCTTCATCTTTCCATCTACTCCATTCAATCCATCAGTGAAACAGGAAATAACGAAAAATGTCTCAGCTTTAAGAACGACAGGAGCCATGTTCTTGTCCTCAATCAGGAAACCCTGGGAAAACCAAGCAATTGATCCTTCTATTTTTTGTACAAATCCTCTGGGCTGACTCATTTTTTTGCCAGAAAGATTTTGTGGCCCGGGGTTTTTCAAAAATCGAATCAGATATTGAAACAAAAATTTCACAGGCGGCAAGCCTTGTAACCATTGCTGAACAGGCCGATAAGGCTTTAGGTCAATTGCTGGCAACCAAAAATTCCGTATTGATTTCCTGGCTTGAAGAAAGAAAACTCATAGAGGCCCCGGAGGAACTCATCGCCTCCCACTGGCGGCGTTACTATCTGCAAAAATTCATTCTCGGTCAATTTCCAACACCCAACCCAAAAGTCAACCGAAGTGTTGAGAATCTTTTTTCCCAAATCAATCAAACAGTCTTTACCCCCTCTGTTAAAAAAAATATATCCACTCTTTTCAAAAAAGCCAAAGCTGATGCCATAAAACAGGTGAATTCATGGACCATTGACAAAAAGACTAAAAAAGAAATGACCCTTCGCCTGGAAAAAGTCAGGCTCTACTGGTTTGAGAAATTGAGAAGAACTGTCTTCCAGAACAAACCCCTGGAGTTTCTCAACAAAAGTCTGAGCTATGATCCCAAATCAAATCAGGTCAATGTGGGTGTTCCCATTCTCCGTTATCCCAATGACGAAAGTCTTTTTGGGGTTTTCCTGCAAACCCTGGCCCGGATTTTTAATCCTGACAGGTGGTCTGTGTTTTTCAAAGGCCAAAATCCTTTTGTTCCGGTCCAAAACTGTCTGAAAAAAAATTCCGGGACAAATGATAAAAAACAAGTTCAAAAAATCTTTACTTATTGGTTCTCTGCTGAGGTTTTTACAAAAAGTGCCTATCTTAGAGAAAATCTCCGGATGAATCTCTGTGATAAATCCCCTGAAAACAAGAATAACGTGGAACAGATTTACGGAATTCAGCCCCGGATCAAAAAAGAATTGAATCTTAAAACCACCGGCCAATATTGCTCTTTATAAAATCCAGAAATTTTATTTTATTGATCTTCCATTTTTTTAAATATATATTGATCGTGTTTGAAATTTCCTGTTTTTTTAATTTTGGAGATAACACTTTCAAACACGATCAACATAACTATAAAGAAATCCCATGAAAAAAGCCCTCTTCATTCGTCTGGATCGCATAGGTGATCTTGTTTTCAGTCTTCCATGCGACCGTCTTGTTCAAAACACCCATGAGGTTGTCTGGCTGATTCCTGAAAATCTCGATTTTATCTGTCAATCAGCCAAACCCCAACGCTCTTTTAAAACCCTTTCAAAAAAACCGAGTTTTGGAAATTTCAAAAAACTTCTCATGATTATCAAAAAAATAAAACCCGATGTTGCCATAAGTTTCCATGCCCCCTGGTGGGTCCATCTGGCTGTTTATTTAGCCGGTGTAAGGATCCGTGGCGGAGTTTTGTCCCAATGGCACTCCTGGCTTTTCTTAAATAAGACTTTAAGACAAAAACGGAGTCAATGTGAACTTCATGAAATGGAATACAATTTTCAACTCACCGAATTTGTTTTTGATCTGAAAAGTGATAAAAAACAATGGCAGCCCCTGGTATTAAAAAGCTCTGATTTTGCAAACATTCCCTTTAATCTGTCTACGGATTATTTTGTGGTTCATCCCGGAATGGGTGGTTCGGCTTTGAACTGGCCGGACTCCCATTACATAGAACTCATTAAACGTCTCACTGAAAAAACCACCGTAATTATCACGGGAACAGTCAGTGACGAATCTTACCTGAAACCCATAAGGGAGGCTTTAAAGGAAAATCCAAAAATTATCTGGCTGGATGGAAAACTCAAACCCCATGAACTGTTAAAACTCCTGAAAAACTCCACAGCCAACATGGCTCCAAGCACCGGAGTTTTGCACCTGAGTGCCTCTCTTGGATCTGCTTCCATAGGTCTCTATTCTCCGGTAAAGGTTCACAGAAGTGATCGATGGGGACCCATGGGGAAAGAGGTGACCGCCTTAACCCCCCAAGTGGATTGCCCGGCCCATTTCAAATGCCTTGGGGAACAGTGTCCCCATTACTTTTGTATGAAAACTCTTTCAGTGGATCAGGTCGTCAAACAAGCACTGACTCATCTTAGTCGGTCCTGAAAAAAGCCTCATCTGAACCTATTTTGAGATTTCTTTTTATTACTAAAGATCATTTATTTTTCATGCTATTTCCATAGAAACCACTTGTTTTAAGCGGATTTTGGCTAAAGAAATTCAGCATAGAATAAATGATCTCTCAGGGAAATTCCATGAAAACTCAAACACGATCAGTATAATTACGCAATTAGAGAGAAAACTAAAGTTTACCGGACAAATGTCCGAATATTAAAAAGTAAGATTATTATAATATACTGAAGACCATTTGTTTTTCATGTTTTTTTCATAGAGAAATTCCACGAAAATTCAAACCGGACCAGTATAAAATCTCAATTTGAATCATAATAAGAGGTGTAAAATGAAAACTTTCCTTCCTTTCCTTGGGTTTTGTTGTTTTTGTCATTTTGGTGTGGCTAATGCAGGTGTCAAATTAGATGCACAAACTCTCAGGGATGTTAATGCCGGGGTCAAAAATGTTGATAATATAAAACTTGTTTTAAAAAAGTTTTTCACAAGTCCAGAGGATACCCGCCAAATCAACAGGGATATGGTTCAGTTTGCAAAAACCACAAAAAGAACAAACTGGCATTTTGAAGCCAGGGGCAATGAGTTTGTTTTAAAGTCAAAAAAGAAAATTTTATTTAAATTCAGACTTATCACTGAAGGGAAAAAGGTCAGTGATTTTACTTTTAACTTTAATGGCAGAAAATTTGCCATCAATTCCAACCGATCCTATTCCTGGCATAAAAGAAAGATTGAGGATACCCTTGGATTGTCCAGACAAAGCCTCCTTGAAACCCTTGTTATCAAAAAGGCCCATGCCTTTATTTTTCTTGCTGCCCTGGCCTTGACTGCGGCAGGTACTACCATATGGAGTAGAAACAGCCAGGCAGCAACAACACCGGGAGGGAGTTCCCCATCCTCTTCTGCTTTGGCGGGGAGCCCGGGGCTTCCCGCTTCAACAACCAGTCCAACCTCTGTAGATGTTCCTTTTTCTTCAAGTTGCGATGATGATGAAAAAATGAGTTTTTACAATCGATGCACCGACAATGAGTGGAGAATATTTGAACCCAGTCTGGACGGCGATCAATGCACACAGGAGGAATATTGTAATTTAACTCTTGATCACACTCACTTTGAGAAAATGGATCTAAACAGATCAGACAAAAAATACCCTGGATTATCGACAACTTTAAAAGAAAAGTGTAAAGCAGAAAGAGTTGCTGAAGGAGTTGATGCTCAAACAGCTCAGAAAATGTGCGATAGAGCTGGTTATTTGGTCTGGCACCACCCCCGACGTACTCTGAATAGCCATCCTCAGCAGAAATCCCTGGGAGCATTTTTGCAATTCATCACACGACTGACATATGATCAAGAGGCACCTCTATTTAGAAATGCAAAAGGAAATATGCAAAGACACCCTGTTGCTGTTCTTGGAGCCTCTTTTGATATGAATGGATGTGAAAAAGAAGCCAAAGAGCCTCCCCAACCCAGTTCCATTGGAGAAGATGGCAATGGCGGTCATGATGTTTTTGATTTTACTAGAGGTTGGGGAATGAAAGAGGAATGGGCAAAAAAATACTGTAAAGCGGCCAAAAATCACCACGAAGGTTGTGCAAATGCGGCAAAACAGTGTTCAGACACACCTTTATCCCAACCCACCCAACCACCAGGAGGGTCACCGACAACAGGGACACCATCAGATGGATAACTTAACTTAAATATGAGGTCGTTTAGACGAACTGTTGAAAAAGCACCATCTATGATTTATCATCTATAAATCGGTTTATACTTAATACTAAACTGACCCTCTGTCTGTTCCAAATGAATATTTCTGGATAAATGAATGGCATTCTTTTTTACATCATAAACCCAACCACGGGGACTGTTGGGAATCCATTGACTTCCATCTTCATGGACATAGTAAACCTCTATGGTATCGACATCAGGAAGATCCTCAAGGGGAACAGTCAAAACAGAGTCCACAAGATGATTGGCAAAACGGGCCAGATCTTTCCCATAACCAAACTGACAAAGTTCAAATTGAAAACCACGGGGACCAAAGAGTTTCACCATCTCCATAAGTTTGAAGGAGGGATCAGGATCATCCCTCTCACAAGAATACTGTGGAATCTGAAAATCGACAATTCCCAGGGCAAAGTGAAGTTTGTTCCAGTTCCCTTCTTTAAGATCCAATAAAAATTGATAGGACACCTCCGAAACCAATTTACTGTCATCACGGGTATCCGTTATAACAAAGACTGCCAAATGGGCCTCAGGCCGATAAAAAGAGGAATTTTTGGCAAGCATGGTCCCTGACAGAACCAACAAAGGAATATTAAGAAAATGTCCACTGCCATTGCCAGTGGTCCCCACTTCCATCATTTCCTTTAAACATTCACCGGCTCTGGGAAATTTTCTCTCCACATAATTGGGATAGTCATACCCCTGTTCTTCAGCCAATTTATCACATCTTGTCAGAAGTCCTCCATAAACCTTTGGCGGGGGAGACCATGAGCCGCCGCCAACGTCATAACTTCTTATTCGATTCTTATCCGTTTTAACGATTGATGAACTGGTCACAGCGATGTGATAGTCCACAACCCTTGTATCCAGAAACTGATCAATAAAAAGTTCAGCGTTCTTTGCAAGGAGGTCCTGAATATCTCTCATACTTTTTGAATCATCAATAATAAACAAAATATCAACAGAGGGATTGTAATGACTCTCAACAAATTGATTAACAGTCTGTTTTCCGGGAAGGGAACGTTTTTTAAGACTTGAATCAGCCAGGCAACCCATAAAGCAGAAAACACAGGAAAGAAGAATAAAAACTTCCAACTTCCACAAAATCTCCGGACTTTCCTGAAATTTCAAGTTTTTTAAAAAAATCCCTCTCACCACCACTCCTACTCAGGAATATAAAATGGTTTGTACTTAATGCCAAATCGTCCCTCTGCCTTTTCCAAATGAATATCCCTGGATAAATGAATGGTGTTGCTCTCCGCATTGTAAGCCCAACCCTTTGTCCCATTGGGAATTCTTTGACTGTCCTCCTTGTGATTATAATAAACTTCCATAGTACTGACATCAGGCAAAAAATCAAGGGGAATAGTCAAAACAGAGTCCACAAGATGATTGGCAAAATGGGCCAGACTTTTCCCATAGTCAAACTGACAGAGTTCAAACTGAAAACCACGGGGACCGAAAAGTTCCACTATTTCCATAAGTTTGGAGGGAATGATATCCCTATCCTTCGTACAGGAATACTGAAAGACCTGAAAAGTGATAATGCCAACAGCGAAATGGATCTTATTTCTATCCCCTTTTTTTAGATCCAATAAAAACCGATAGGACTTCTCAATGCTGAATTCACTTTGATCATGGGTGTCCGTTATGACAAAAATGGCCAAATGGGCCTCAGGCCGATAAAAAGAAGAGCGATATTGTGTCAATGCTGATTTTACAAGTGTTAACATGGGAATATTAAGAAAATCCTCTTTCATATAACCATCTGTTCCCACTTTCATCATCTCCATGAGACACTCATCAACTCTTGGAGTTTTTCTATCCACATAATTGGAATAATTATAACCCTGTTTCCCGGCCAATTCACTGCATCTTGCCAGAGATCCCATGGAAATTTTTGGTTCCGGAGGGGGGGCGGGGATCACAACTTTTTCGCTGGCATGAGGGGGTCTTCTGTTGTTCCCTCCGGTATATTCCTCCCTTGTCGATGAACTGGTGACAGCAATGTGATAATCCACAAACTCTGTATCCAGAAACTGATCAATAAACAACTCAGCATTTTTTGCCAAAAGGGTCTGGACCTTTCCCATACTCTTTGAATTGTCAATAATAAACAAAATATCAACAGACGGATTGTAATGGCTTACAACAAATTGATTAACAGTCTGTTTTTTGGAAAGGGAATGTTTTTTAAGACCCGAATCAATCAGGCAACCCATAAATAAAAAACTGAGAACACAAAGAAGAGGCAAAACTTCCGGTTTTCTCAAACAGACCTCCGCAGACACTTGTTCCCATAGACCCTCAAAACCGTCTACAGACTAATGAGTTTGGGATTGATTTTTATAGAGGCTTTTTTCTTCAGTGATTCCGTCCAATTCTGAACCATCAAATTGTTTTTCTGCTGCTTCATGAGTTGTTTAAAGAAATCCATTTGATGGTCTTGCACACCGGCCCGATCTGTTTTGACTCCTTTAAATTTAAGTAAATAGACCTCATCTCCCTTATAAACCAGACTGTCAGCATATTGTTTGTGGGATCCCAAAGCCACAGCCTGATCCAGAAACTCCTTATTAACACCAATCCCCGGAATCTCCCCTCTTGTAATTCCAAAATAACCGGTATCAGACCATTTCAAACTGTTCTTTTCGAGAAAAGTCTCCAGATTTTCAAAATCTTTATCTTTCAGATGGGTTTTTATCTTTTCCAGTAATTTGTCATACCGATTTTGGGATTGCAGTTTCAATGCAATCTCACTTTTAACCTCATCAAAACTTTTTCCACCGGCTTCTCTCTTTTCATCCACTAAAAGAATATGATAACCATGTTTTGTTTTCACGGGTTCTGTGATTTCCCCGGGAGAAGCTGAAAAAGCCGCTTTCTCAAATTCAGGAACCATCCGGCCCCGACCAAAAAAACCGAGATCACCCCCTTTATCCCTGGAACCGGGGTCATCGGAATACTTTTTGGCCATCTGAGAAAAATTATCCAATTGGGTTTTAGCCGCTATATCATTGATTTTTTCAAGGGCTTTCTCCAGATTTTCTTTTGTTTCATCCCCGGTTTTAACCAGGATATGACGGACTTTAACCCGCTCAGGAACAATGAACTCATTTTTATGACTGTTATAATACTTTTCCACTTCAGCCACACTGTTTTCCAAAAAGGATTGAACATCTTTGGAGGAAGCCCTTGTTTTTTCAGGACTTAAAAGAACATAACTCACATTGATCCGGGCCTGATCCACTTTTTTATCAAAATCATCAACAAAATCCGTATCTTTTGAAGCAAAACCAACAAGACCGACCATTTTTTCTATTAACAGATCCCGACGGGTTTTATCCTCAAATTCCGACTCCGTGAGACGAAGCTGTTTCAAAGCCATTTTATAACGAAGACGGCTGAAAACCCCATCTTCATAAAAAAAATCTGTATCCAGAAGAGACTGAACCACTTCATTATTACCAACAAAAACATTCATATCCCAGGCAGCCTGAACAATAAGAATCTGGTTAACCAGCATATTAATGGCTCTTTTTTCCATCTTGATTCTGGCCTGTCTTCCCGTTTGGTTTCCACCCCTTCTATCCAAACGATCCACAAGCTCCTTAAAGTCCCTGAGACTGACAGCCTCTCCGTTAACCTCAGCCGCCGCACCTCCGCTGTTCAGAAAACCGGAATTTGGGGAAAAACCAATAAAAACAAAAACCACACAAACAACACTCAGCAAAAACCAACCGAAAACATTAATAATGGGATTTTTTCTTTTCTTCGTGACTGACTCAAACATGATCCATCTCCAACATATCCTTTTAGATAAACATACATGGAGTCTTTCTTTTTTCCAATTGGAATTCTTATAACAATTTGATAACTCTAAAACCTATGGGAAATCGTTGGACCTGGAAACAAATTTTTGCTTTTTTTCTTATTTTCTTTCCATCCTTTATTTTTTATGCGTTGCAGAAAAAAGTCTCTGTCCACATGACAAACACCCCCCTCCAAACCCCTGCCCATTGGCTACAGAGTTTTTATGACAGTTTCACATACAAAATTCAATCCAGTCTCAAAGACTATCTATATCTGGCCAAAACCAACAGGGAAAACAGAACTCTGAAACTGGAAATTGCAGAAATGAAATCAGAACTCCAGCTTCTTGAAGAATATCGCCTGGAAAATATTCAACTGCGTGAACTCTTTGAGTTCCAGAAAAATTTGCCGCAAAAAACCCTGGCCGCCCGGGTGATCTCAAAAGACATTTTACCGGATCAGGAATCGTTCTTAATCAACAAGGGCTCAGCCCACGGAGTCCAACGTCTCCAGGGGGTCATCTCCCCTTCGGGAGTCGTGGGTTACACCCTGGAAGTGAAAGCACACACCAGTCGGGTTCTTTTATTATCCAATCAGGAAGCCCAAATTGATGCCATTGTCCAACGAACACGGGCCCGGGGTCTTGTTTCAGGGCTTTCCCCAAAAATCTGTCAATTCAACTATATGATGAGAAAAGAGGATGCCGGAAATGGGGATAAGGTGGTGACCAGTGGACGACATGGATTTTTCCCAAAAGGTTTTCCCATTGGAACAATTAAAAATATAAAACCAAGCCCCACGGGAGTCAGTTATCTGGCCCGGATTGAACCCTCAGTAAAAATCAATCATCTTGAAAATGTTTTGATTATCGTGGACAAACAACCCATAGAGACAGAAGAAAAAACGCAGGAGAAACCTGTAACAAACAAGGACACAGAGAAATGAAACGACCACTCATGAGTCTTGTTTTGTTCCTCGGAACAAGCTTTTTTTTATCCAGCCTTCAGGGCCATCTTCAACTCCTGTCTCTGCCCATTCCCCACTTCTGGTTTATTATCATCACTTACTACTCTTTCAGGAAAAGTTTGTTTTTTTCACTCACCGCCAACTTCCTTCACGGATTTATCATCTGCCTGTTTTCCTCTATTTTCATAGGTCTTCTTTTACTTCTTATCAATCTGTCCACTTTCTTTTTTGTAATCATCGGGGAGCGATTCCCGGTCAATAACAAGCATATCGTGATAGGAGCCGGGGCCGGTTGTTTTTTGTTCCATTTTTTCAAATGGTTTGTCCAGTGTTTAAATTATGGATTCTCACAACCCCAGTTTTTTCAATGGATAAGCACCAGCCTGGCAACACTCATAGTAGCCCCTTTTTTTCTTTATATTTTTGACAAAATTGACAAAAAAATACATTTTGAACGCATTGAAGTTCTAAAAAGCCTGAGAGTCTGATGATTGATTGTTTACCTGACGAAAACGAAAAAGATCGTTCAAGAATCAAAACCAATTACCGTTTCACCAAAATATTTATTGTTCTTTTTTTTCTCATTATTGTCGCCCGTCTTTGGTACCTTCAGATCGTACAGGGAGAGGAGTTTCGTCAGTTTTCAAACAAAAATCTGCTTAAATCCCTGAATGTCCATCCCATTCGGGGAAAAATCTATGACCGTCATGGTCGGATTCTGGCTGAAAATCTTCCCGCCTATAAAGCCATTGTCATTCCCCAATATGTGAACAAACTGGAGGAAATGACGGAAGAATTGGGTCAGACACTGGGTCTCGACCCCCGGTCTATCCTGGAAAAAGTAAAAAAATCCAGGTACAAAAACGGTCCCCTTGCTTCCGTGGATATCAAAAAACATCTGACACATGATGAAATTTTTAAAACCGAACTCATGAAATTAAAATACGGAGGTCTGGATATCCGGGAATTCGTTCTGAGACATTATCCCTACTCAGACAAACTCGCTCACACCCTGGGCTATGTGGGGGAGATTTCAAAAAAGGAAATTCCCCTCTTAACAAAACTCCACGAAAACAAAATCAAATTCAAACCCAAAGACATCATTGGAAAACAGGGTCTGGAAAGGGCATTGGATTTTGAACTTCGCGGCGTAAAAGGAAAATCCTTTGTCATTGTGGATGCCAAAGGACGACATCAGTCACAAACCAAAAACCATGTCATTCAACCCTTTCCAAAAGACATCCCGCCAAAACCGGGAGCTGACATTCATACCACTCTGGACATTGAACTCCAACAAAAAGCCTTTCAGGCTTTTAGGAAATCCAAACAGGTGGGATCCCTTATTGCCATGACTCCAAAAGGGGAAATTCTGGCCTGGATCAGCTATCCCAGCTTTGATCCCAATCTTTTCTCCACAGGAGTGAGTTTCAAAATCTGGAACCAATGGATAACTAATCCCAATCATCCCTTAAGAAACAAAGCCATACAGGATCACTACGCTCCGGGCTCCACTTTCAAACCCATTGTGGCCCTGGCAGGACTTCAACAGGGAATCATTCACCCCCGTCAGACCATTCATTCTCCGTCCACCTATCAACTGGGATCCCGAACCTGGCATGACCACAGTAAAGAGGGATACGGATTTATCAACATCATAGAAGCCCTTGAACGCTCCAGTAATGTCTTCTTTTACAAACTGGGCAAAAAGTTGGGGCCTGACAGGATGGCCATTTACGCCAAAGCCTTTGGTCTGGGGTCCATGACCGGAATTCCCATTTCCGGCGAAGTGGAAGGTCACATACCCACTCGTGAATGGAAAGTAAAACATTGGAAAGAAAGGTGGCAGGATGGAGAAAGTCTTAATATGTCCATCGGACAGGGACAGGTTTTAACCACCACAATTCAGTTGGCACAGGTTTACTCAGGCATTGCACTCAATGGAGCCATTTATCAACCACAGATTGTTAAAAAGATTATAAAAACCGAGGAGGATGATAAAAATCCCCAGGAGGAAATTTCACATCCTCTATTGATCCGTCATCTTTCCGAAGACACCCAGGCTGAATACTTCATTGACAAAAAACATTTTGAAACAGTCAAACAGGGATTGTGGCTGGTGGTTAACGGTAAAGAGGGTACAGCCAGACAAACCCGTTTCAAAAAACCGTTCAGCGTGTCCGGCAAAACCGGTACGGCTCAGGTAAGGGCTTTTACCTCAAATCAGATTTACAAACCCTGTTTTATGAGACCTGACAATGAAAAACATAACGGCTGGTTTGTAGGCTATGGATCAGTGAACAATGAACCTAAAATCACAGTGGCCGTTCTTACCGAATCCTCATGCACTTCGGCAGCCTCCGTACCCATTGCAAGAGAAGTTCTTAAAGCTTACTTTGAAAAATACCACCCCAACAGAACTCACACATCCATCAAATCCCCCTCTGAAAATACCAGGTCCCTCACCACAGCAGGGAGTGAACAATGAATGGAAACATTGACATCAATACGGGAAAGGGAACCGTTTTAAGACTTTTTAACTGGAATTATGTTTTTATCATTCTGGCTTTACAGATTATCGGGCTTATCAATCTCTACAGTGCGGCTTACTCCACCGAACACCTCAATCGGGTGTTTCAGTCCCAGGCTTACTGGATGTTCATGGGATGGATGGTCTTTTACCTTGTTTGCCGTTTACAATATCGTTTTTTTCTGAACCACTCAGCTCTTTTTTACGGGCTTAACCTCACAGCCCTGATTCTTGTTCTTATCATCGGGAAACGTATTTACGGGTCCCGCCGCTGGCTGGACCTTGTTCTTTTCAATTATCAACCCTCGGAAACAATGAAATTTTTTCTTATTTTATTTATGGCCAATTATCTGGGCCGTCGCAAACTTGAAAATTTCGGACTCAAGGAACTTGTCGTGCCTGTATTGATTCTAATTGTTCCTTTTTTTGTCACTGCAAAACAACCGGATCTGGGAACAGCTCTCCTCCTGCTGGTTATTCCATCCTCCATGATTCTTTTCCTAAAGGTCAGAAGAAATATTTTTGTCGGCATTCTGACTTTTTCAATCCTGTTTGGATACGGGACCTGGGATCAGTTTTTAAAACCCTACCAGAAAGACAGAGTGAAAAATTTTCTCAATCCCAACCGGGACCCCCAGGGAACAGGTTACAACAGCATTCAGGCTAAAATTGCCATTGGCAGTGGAAAGGCCCTCGGACGGGGTTTTCAAAAAGGTTCCCAGAACCAGCTTCAGTTTCTCCCGGAAAGACATTCTGACTTTATCTTCTGTGTTCTCAGTGAGGAATACGGACTTATGGGAGGTTTACTCACATTGGGTTGTTTTCTTGTTCTGTTATTTATAATTCTGAATATTGCCCGGAATTCAAAAGATCGAAGGGGGGCCCTCATCTGTGTGGGGGTCACCGCTTTCATATTCTGGCACGTTTTCACCAATGTGGGAATGGTGACAGGTCTCTTGCCTATTGTCGGAATCCCCCTTCCCTTCCTATCCTATGGAGGATCAAGTATGATCACTTTTATGGCGGCCCTGGGACTTGTAGCCAGTGTGGAGCGAAGAAATTATCTATTTTAAATAATCTTCAATCCTGAATAAATCATGAGAATAATATCTATAAAATAAGTTATGAAAATAGAAATTCCAAAATACGATCAATCACTGGTTCAACCATTGCTCAACAACGCCCTCACCAACTAATTTACTCAATTGGATTTTTCAAGAATTAATTTTACCTTGACTTTAAAAAACTGTAACACTAAGTTTTTGAAAACTAAAATAAGGAGGTTTGCAATGAGACTTTTATTACTTTCCCTACTTGTTTTTTGTGCCCAATTACTAATAAAAACGGAAGGAAAAAGTGCCACACTCCCCCCTGAAACAACAATGATGTCTTTCTCAGATGATTCAATTCCAGACGACGGTTTTGTACTGGAAGCCAATCTCCGCATCTATTTACGAAAGATATTCATTAAAAATGCCACTTTCTCCGAAGTGTCAGGTCAAGAGGGTCATCTCAATCTTCTCACAGCGGGTGATGATGAATTTGGTAATTCCAGGCTGACATTGAGTGCTGAAGGGGACAGAAGAGTTCGGGCCGTGGCAAAATTAAATGTCTCCAGCCTTTTTGATTACGAGAATGGTCATGAAATTAAACTTGCCGACAAGATCACCCTGGATGAATTTATAGACAATGTTTTTATCGAAGTTGAAAACACCAATGACGATCCGGTAGCTATTATCCGAGGAATAACCATGACTGTTGGCAAAAGGGATATCCTCCTTGGTCTCCATGATATTGATGATGTCATACCCATGGCCTACACTTACTGGAGTAATTTTCAACAACGCAAAGGGGTCTTAGGTTTAACCATTGCCTTTGATATGGGAGAAACCATAGATTTTGCTGACCAGATAAGTCTCACTTTCTATGAAGCTGAGGGCGGAGACTTTGACTTTAACAGAGATGCTATGGGATTTCTGGCCCGAATGGAAAAGAAAATCGGAGACAATACAACCCTTGTCATGAGTTACAGTGAAAGAGAAAACGAGTATCTAAGGAATGCAAGGGGGGACCGTTTAAATTATGATTATGGGGACGAATCCCTGGCTTAAATGAACACTTTTTAATCCATTCATAATAAATCTTCCAGTTGGAGGAAGACAGAATGTTGTTGGTTTAAATGAACAGTGGCAGATCTAAATTCAATTTCAAAAGATTTTTTCTTTTTATTTCCACTTTTTTACTTCTTTTCCCATGGACAAAGGCCCATTCCCAGTCAGGTTTTTTAAACAGCCCATCCTCCTTAAAATTAATATTCTGTGGTCGGATCTTTTTAAAAACTCCAATCCCGTCAAACAAAACACCTTCAAATCCGTCCAGAACACTCCCTGATCCCACAAGAAGAGTGCCCTTGTTCTTGCGAAAGGATGGCCCCTCTAATGCTGCTACCATAAACTCCCCCGGTTCTGTTGTTATAAACCATGTAAAAAAAGCCCTTGGAAAAAATTTCTCTGACCGGACAGGAGACAACTGGGCTGCAAAAGTGGAGTCCTCTTTTAGAAACTGGAAAACCGAAGAAGTCGAAGATTTTCTCAATTATATGGAATCTCGCATAGGCGGGGAATACACAATAAATCTTCTAAAAATCCCTTCTTATTTTTCATCAGGGTATGTAACAATCATGTCCAAAATCTCCCTTTTCGAAGAATATACAGGTGAAAAAAATGTCACTGAAAAATTAAAAGAATCCCCGGAAGTTTTTTTTACCGAAGTCCCTTTTAATGAACTCAGACAGGTTATTACCTTTATAGAAGTTTATTATCTCGGCAAGGATGCCGTTAAAAGAAAAATGAGGGAAGACCCGTCGGCTCTTCTCAGCTTAAGAATTTCACATCTGGAAGGACTGGAAGGTGAGTTGAGACACACAGGACTTAGAACACTGCTTATGGAATGGAGCTTTGGAAGAGCCACTTTGGATCCTGTTCCTATAGAATCAACAATGAGATAAATATGATACATTTGGTTGTTATCCGCAAACTCTGGCAGACATTATACTAAAGATCATTTATTTTTCATGCTATTTTTGAGAGACCACTTGTTTTAAGCGGATTTTGGCTAAAGAAATTCAGCATAGAATAAATGATCTCTCAGGGAAATTCCATGAAAACTCAAACACGATCAGTATAAATTCGACGCATCATAGATAAGAACTCTTCCCGGGAAGAGTTCTTTACAGATTCTGACAAATTGAACTGTAAGTTGTAGCCGAAGAGAGTTTCAAGGACTTGGTCAATAAGAAAATACCTCACTTATTTTTACAAATCTTAATAATACCCTGCCACTTTACAAGCGTTTTCTTTTAAAACACGGGTATTATTGCTTTCACCTTCTATCCCTCGACCCTGACTGGGAGTAGGTCAACCACTTCTCAACAGCCTCTCTGTTTTGAAAACCACCAGCCCCAGATTTTCTTGTCATTGCCTGATCCATATCAAAAGGAGCAAATAGAGACTTGTTTTCCCTGGCATAAGCCTTTTCCGATAAAACCTGAGCGAAAAACAGACTGAACACCATACAATGATGAAGTTTCATAAACCCGCTTCCGGTTTGAGACCTTTCTTTTTGATTTTCTCAACCAAAGTGGTTCGATTCAGTCCCAGGAGACTGGCGGCCTTGTTGCGGTTCCAGCCTGTTTTATTAAGAGCATTCACAATCAATTGATTTTCATAGGCCGCAATAACAACATTAAAATCAATACCGTCTTCAGGAACTTCCGTTGAAAACTGATTTCCCCATTTCCAACCCCTGGCATTTTCAAAATCCTGTGGAATGTCTTCCGATTGAATCATCCCCTGTTTTCTCAAAATGCTGATTCTCTCGATAAAATTCTCAAGTTCTCTGATGTTTCCCGGCCAGGAGTATCTCATCAGCCTGTTTAAGGCTCCCGGTTCTATGCCACTGATGTGAATCCCGCTGTTTTGGTTAAATCTTTTTATAAAATAATCCAGAAGAAGGGGGATGTCCATGGAACGCTCCCGGAGAGAGGGAACCTTTATGGGTATAACATTCAACCGATAAAAAAGATCCTCCCGAAACTTTCCCTCCCTGACAGCTTTATTAAGATCAATATTGGTGGCTGCCAGAATCCGCACATCCGATTCCACAGTGGTGGTACTT
>CBDCNX010000036.1:0-123913 GCA_965219545.1 Bdellovibrionales bacterium | reverse complement strand
ACTTTTTCTGCCCATGAAATCAATCATCCGGACAGGACTTGTCTGGGAGCCTTTTTATAACAAAGGTCTTTTTATGAATTCCAGACTTATTTACTCGAATTTGTCCGTTGTGCTTAATGTGGGCAGCGTTTTTTATAAAGGACGGAGCAATCAGGCCATGACAAGTGTCGGGGGAATCTACAAGGTTTTCTTTGGTCGGTCCTACAGTTTCAGGGTTGATATGCGTCAGAGTTTTGTTTTTGATGCCGATCGACAGGATGTGACGGATTTTACGGAGTTGAGCCTTGGCCTCGGCTATCATTTTGGAGGAGGTGTCAACTGATTCAGAAGATTTTTTGTTTTTTTATTTTGATGACAACACAGATCACTCTGGCTGATTTTCAACCCCGCTGGGATGAGATGAAAACATTGCCCAGCTCTGAAAAGCAGAAACTTGTTGAATCTTATAAACAGGCCCGATGGGAGGTCCTTGCCAGGGTGGCGGATTCCAAAAGAATTAAAAAATTAAAAGACGGTACGGCGGAATTTTTAATGGGTCTTGCCTTACATAAGACAAATATGCCTGTTTCCTCATTTGCGGTTCTGGCTTCACTGGTTGACTCCTATCCGACAAGTTCACTTCTCAATCAGTGTCTTGAACTGATCACTGAAGTTTTCCAGGGGAATGTCATTGAAACAGGTTTATTACAGGAAATTTTTGACAAGAGAATTTTAAAAGTCAGCTCCCCTGAGGCCAAAGCCATTTTAAAATATCACAGATTTCTTTCTCTCAGGTCCAGAGGTTTTTACAAATGGGCCGGAAATGAAATAAAAACACTTCCAAAGAACACTTTCTGGCGATACTATTTTCAGTTTGTCAATCAGGTCAGACGAAGTGAAAAACTCAAATCAAGGAGCCTGCTTAAAGCGTGGACAAGGTTTTCCGAAGACAAAAAACTTCCTGAAAGTATCAGAGGTCAGTCTAAAATCAACAAAGCCCGTGCCCTTTATGAATTGGGGCTTTATAAGGCGGCTGATGCCATTTACAAAACAGTCAGCCACAACCGTTTTGATCAGGGGACAATCCTGCGGGAAAGAGCCTGGCTCTATTATCGTTTGAATCAGTTTAAAGAGGCCCTTGGTATGATAAACCAGATGCGAACCTCGGTTTATGGTTTTTATCATCATGTTGATGAGCATTTGCTGGCGGGTTTGATTTATCGGGAAAGTTGTCAGCCTGAGCTTCTTGAAGGTTTAAAAAAAGAGGTCGATAAACAGATTGCCGGGATTAAAAAGTCAGTTAAGAGATTAAAACAATATGACAACTTTCGGGATATTTTTCAGTTTTCAATCTATCACCCCCTGTTGTCCAAAACAGCCCGCATGATGGCTTATTTCAACGAGGAAAGGGAGTTGCTGGAAAACGGCCCCTTGAGTTCTTACAGCGAGGAGATAGAACCGGCCCGTAAAAAACTCAGTGAATTCAGTATGACAAAAATCAATGAGCAATTGCCTTTGGTCGCCAGACATTCCATTGAGAATTTATTGATTTTAAAAGAGCAAATCGACTACCTGTCTTATTCATTAAGGTTGCGACGGACAAAAGACGTTCAATTGACCTATGCTGAGACAGCAGGTCATATTCGTTCAGGATTACCCAAAACAAGTATCGTCTGGCCTGTTTACGGGGAGGTCTGGAACGATGAGGTCATTAACTATAGATCCACCCTGGAGAACCGATGTCTTTAATGAAAACCGTTTATAAATTTTTTATTGTAATAACCGAGCTTCACAAAAAATTCAGTTTGATTCCCCTGTTTCTCTTTTCTTTTATTTTCCTTTTAAACCAGACAAAAGTCATGGGGAGTGAACTGGATGATGTCAAAAAGATGCTTAAAGAGGAGACAAGAAAAATAAAAGTTTTGAGGATCAACTGGCCCACGGGGGGGAAACCCGGCTTCTTGCCGATCTGCTTTTCAGTCTGAGTGAGTCCCATCAGCAAAAAGCCACACTGATGGTCAGTAAGAAGAAACTTGAAAACCCGGACACCCCTGATGATGAGTTGGATTTTACCCTTGAAGACCGTGAAAGGGAAAAATCCATTGATATTCTTGAACAGGTTGTAAAGATTTTCCCCGGTAAAAGAGGTGTTGCGGACAAAGCCCTTTATTTTGCCTCTATGATAAAGAAAAGTCTCGGCAAACAAAAAGAGGCTGTTGTTTATCTGAAAAAAATTGTTGGGGAGTACGGAGGGGGTGAGTATGAAGCCAGAGCCTATCTGGAAATTGGGGAATTTTATACTCTGAAAGGGGATCATGAATTTGCCGTTGATTTCTATAAAAAGGGGATCAGCAAAAAAGACCCTGTTTTTTATTACAGGCTTAAACATAAAATCGGTCAATCTTACCTTCTTATGGAAAAAGAGGCTTTGGCATTTCGTACATTCTATGACTCGTTAAAAGAGTTGCGTAGGGAAAAAAACAAGGAACTCCATAACCAGGCTGCCGAAGACCTTTTACAAAGCCTGGCCCGCTCTTATGCTGATCTGTTAAAAGAGGAAATGCAAAAAGTCATGCCCGGACAAATTCCCATTGACAGACTTCTCAGGAAGTTGTCTCCGGGAGAGCGTCCCTACAGCAAGGCTCTTAAAGTAGCCACCAATCGACTGATTATTAAAAAACGTAACGGTGAAGCGGCTGTGTGTGGAGCCAAATGGCTTAATACGGAACGCAACATGAAGGACCGTATTGAGGCCATGTATAAAACCTTTGGGGCCTGGAAAAATTCGGGACAAAATCTGTATCTTGGAAAATTTGTTGAAGATGTTGTTTCAACTTATCGGTTTTTAAGGGATGATGATTTTCCTTCAAAGAGCAAGAGAAAAAAGACGGAAAAGGATATGGAAGTGATACTGCGTACCTATCTGACCAGTGTGGATAAGATTCATCGGAAAAAAGGGGATGAAAAAATTATTGCCAATCTGATTGAAGGTTACCGTCTTTTCAGGGATCATTTTAAGAATTCCAAAAAAATCAAGGAAATCAATCTCAACCTGGCTGAGCTTCTGTTTTCGTTGAAAAATTACATAGAGGCCGGAAAATCTTATTATCAGGTGGCAAGATACAGAGCCAGTAAGAGAAACCGTCTGGAAATGTTTGATGCGGCTGTGAAGTCCTTTATATCGGGGATCAGTCAGGAGGATTATGAAACCAGACTGGAAAAACTGGAGGCCCAGGCGGGCTTGAGAAGGGCTGGGCTTGCTTACCTGAAATTTTCACCAAGGGGACCCACGGCACAGACTGTGGCTTTCAATTATGCCCAGAGTTTTTATCGGGAAAGAGACTTTAATAAAGCCACAAAAACATTCTGGACATTTTTAAGACGTTACCCCCATGCCCCCCAGGCTTCACAGGTGGCTTTGTTGTTACTCGACTCTTTTGATCAGATGAATCAGAAAAAAACGTCTGGTGTCCGTGGGCAAAAAACTGATTGCAAAAAATATGGTGCGAAACCCTGAAACCCGTTCACAGGTCAAGGATATTATTGAGGAGACTATTATTTCCCAGTCCGGTTCAGGGGTTTCGGGACGTAATAATCGTCTGTTAAAACTGGCATCGAAATACAAGGGAACAAGTCTGGGGGACAAGGCTCTCTATGAAGCCTTTGTCAGTTTAAAAGCCAAAAGGGATCCAAAGGTTTATAAAGTGGGTGAGAAGTTGCTGAGTCAGCATAAGGATTCAAAGTTTGCCAAGACGGTGGTTTCTGATATGGCAAAAATGGCCATCGTCACTGCTGATTTGAGAAAAGCGGCCAATTACTTTAGTCTTTTTGCCCAGACCTATCCGTCGGATAAGGACTCAAAGGGTTTTTTGAGTAATGCTGCCGGGATTTATCGGGATCTCCATGATTTTAAATCAGCCAGGGATGCCTTTGTACGTCTTGGGCGTTTTGAAAAGGTTTCTGAAATGGATATGTTGGGGGGCGACTGGCCGTCCCTTAAAAAAAGCTGTCTTAAAACCGGTGGAACAAATCAGGCTTTTTACTGCGGTGTTGCCGAATATTTTTCAGGAGGGGGATTACAAAAAGCCCGGAATTTTTTCTCCAAAGCGGTGAGTTCGGCGGACAGGGAAAAATCAGCCGGTTCCCTTTATTTTCTCTCCCTTATTGAACTGAAGACCTATGGAAATTTAAAAATGCAACCGGGTCGTGAGGTTGAGACCATTCAACAGAAACAGGGAAGTCTTGTGAAGTTACAGGGTTTGACTGCCAAACTGATGAAAACCGGTCATTCACAATGGGGTCTGGCCGGTCAATTTCTGATGGGGCGAACCCATGGGGATTTTAATAAATTCATACTTTCAACTCCGATGCCAGCAAGAATGCCTGCCAGTGCAAAAAAGCAATTAAAGACACAGTTGAAACAACAGGCAAAACCTTATGTACGGTCTTCAAGGGAGTTTTTCAGCAATTGTCGGAAAAATGCTGAGAAAATGAAAATTTTTAATGGGGCGGCCCTGGGTTGTTCCAACAACAAAAGTGATTTTTCAGAGGAAACACTTGTGACCTTAAACAGTGGTGGAGGGGAGAAAGGGGAGAGTTCCAGGGCTCGAAGCATCCGTTCAAAGCTTTATGACAAACCCAGGGATATCAATCTTTATATTCAGCTTAGTTCCGCCCTGCTCAGGGAAAAAGCCGGAGGTGAAGCGGCCAGTGTTTTAAACCGGGCCCGTGAAATTGACTCAAAAAATGCAAAAATTGTGGCTCTTTTGGGAGTGGCACAGGTGATTCTCGGCGATGAGCAGTCGGCTTTTAAAAACTTTTCAAGGGCCCGTCGATTGAAGAAAAATGAACCCGATGCCATTGTCGGTCAGTATTATCTTTTTAGAAAATTCAAATATCAGAAATCGTTAAAAAAGATATCATCCTTGTATAAGGCACACAGTGGACGAGCAGAATTTAAAGCCAATTTTTATTAGTCATTCAGTCTGTCTGATTCATGGGTTTTTGGTCTGATGTCTGTAAAACCGGCCCTTCCCTCGTTGGATGTGAAACTGACCCATAAAGGCACTGAAATCACCAGTGGCACTTTTCAGCAATCAAAAGTTTTAATAGGAAGATCGTCAGACTGTGATATCAATCTCAGGGATTTTAAATATATCAGTCGCCATCATCTGACCCTGGTTTTGCAAAAGAACTCGGTCAAAGTGATCGATGGAAACTCCACCATGGGCACTTCCTATCTGGGTGAGAAAATCTCGTCGGTTGAGATTGCCTCCATGGGAGTTTTTAAAGTTCATGATATCAGGGTGGAAGTGACATTCCGACCGGCGGCAAAAGTGTTCACAAAAACCCAACTGAATATCAATGTCGGAGAGTTTACCCGGACAGCAAGTCTGTTGATGCAGATTGACCCCGGGGGAAGAGTGCAGGAGGTGGGTTCCGGTTCCACTGTTGATAACAATAAAAGAATGGTTTTTGATTCAAAAAACTCTCATTTTCTGAACTCTCATTTTTTTGGATGCTCCGGTCATTTGCATGGTCCCCGATTGTCCTTGAGAGCGAGTCTGGTGTGGAACGGTCAGGTTCTTGGCTCTCACATATTTGATAATAATCAACAGATCCTTATTGCCGGTGACAGTAATAAGGAAGGGTTATTTGTTCCGGGTGTGAATTTTGCCCTTCAGAGTGTGGGATATGTTGCTGACGATGAAGCCCACATTTGTGTGGCCGGTGGTGCTAAAATGTATATTTCAAAGGCCCATACGGAACCGGAATTTACCCAATTTGATCCGAAAAAACAGAACTCCGGGATGTTTGAGTTGGAATCTTATGATCGTTGTCTTGTTCTACTTAATGACAAACTGGGTATTTCTTACGAATTTGTTGATACTTCTGAACAGCTCACCAGTTCCATTTTGCGTAAGGAGGATCACGATTTTTTTGTCGTTGTCAGAAATGTTGTTATTGCAGCCATGATAATCGCCGGAACTTTGGTTATGTTCAGTGATTCAAAAATGAAATCAGAAAGGATTGTTTCAAAAAAGGAAAGGATTGTTCAGGTTGTTATTCCCAAAGAGGAACCCAAAAAACCGGAACCCAAACCCGAACCCAAAAAGCCGGAACCTAAAAAGCCGGAGCCCAGGAAACCGGAACCCAGGAGGTTTAAGCCCAAACCCAGACTTCAGGCAAAACCCAGGTCAAAACCAAGACCCAAGTCAAGAAAACGAGTTTCCAAACCTGTGGCCAAACCGAGACCTTCATTGCGTGTGAGCAGGAAACCGAGGCGTTCTCCTTCTCCCCGCTCTTCAGCCCCCAAGGTTCAAAAGCCAACCAGCAACGCCCTGGCCGCTTTTGCCAGTTTTAATAAATTAAATACCCTCAAGCCCGGAAAAATCAGTTCCAACTTTAAAATTGATCCCCGCTCTTCCAAAACCAAAGGGGTGAGTGCCGGTAAAAACCTTATCGCTTCATTAAATAAGGCGGGTCAGGCCAGACCGGGCCTGAACTCTGGAAAATCAGCATTGAGTGATGTGTCCACGGATTTTTCAAGTAAAAACCTCAGTGCTAAAACAGGGAAAAGGGGGGTCAAAGGGGCTCCCATAGGGCAGCCGAAGCTTCTCAACAGTCCCGGTGGGAATCAGGGTTTAAGTTCCAAACAGGTTATGGCTGTGGTACAGAAGCATCTTTCAGCAGTGCAACGCTGTTATGAAAGAGCCCTGTTTAGCCAGCCAAATCTTTCCGGTCGGATTGAATATGAATGGACCATCAACCCTAAAGGGAAAGTAAAATCCGTCAGTGTCAGAAGGTCTGAGGCCAGTGGTGACAAGACTCTTAATGACTGTGTCAAAAAGGTTTTTCGTAAAATGAAATTTCCTTCTGCGACAAATGGCCAGTCAACAATCACTTCTATTGGCTTTCCTTTCGGGAAATTATAAATTTATAAAGAGAGATTGGGGTCTCTTTAATTCTAAAGAAAATGTCTTTATGACAAATTAAAGAAAGAGAGAGATTGGTTTAAAAATTATCTGAGTAGGGGTTTTTTATGGGTTCTTTGGTTACAAAGTTTGTTGAGGGTGGCTTTTATATGTGGCCTATCCTTATTTGTTCCATTATCGGCCTGGCTATTGCTGTGGATCGATACCTGGTGTTGTCCCATGCGGGTTCCATAGATAAAGAACATCTTCTTGCCACCATCCATTCAAAAATCATGCAGGGGAGTATTGGGGCGGCCATGAATATTTTAAAGCAGCAAAGCACACCTATAACCAATATTATTGCTGCGGGGATGAATTCGGTGATGAACAATGCCTCCACCGAGGGGATTCAGACCTCCATGGATGCCGCCGCTTTAAAGGAAATTCCAAAACTGGAAAAAAGAATTTCGCTGATCAATAGCTGTGCGAATATAGCCACTTTGTTGGGTCTTTTGGGAACGGTTTCGGGACTTATCGGTGCTTTTGATGCTGTTGCCAATGTCTCCCCCGATAAAAAAGCCGAGATGTTGGCCAGTGCCATTGCCACAGCGATGAATACAACGGCCGCCGGTCTTTTGGGAGCCATCCCCCTTTTGGGGCTTTACGGTTATCTTTCCTCCAAGGCGGAGGAACTTATCAATGAGATTCATGAGGGCAGTGTGGCCACTCTCAATTTTATAATCACCCATCGTTCAAAAATAAAGACTGAAAAGAAAAGGAGAAATTAGTCTTGGCCCGTAAAAAACCAAGTGGTGATCTCGACCTGACTCCCTTTATTGGCCTTTTTGCCATGCTGGTTGTGTTATTGCTTGTGACAGCGTCCTGGTCAAAACTTTACAGTTTTAAAACAAAATTTTCAAAATCAGTGGAAAGTCTTGCTCCCGACAAACCCCTGGAACAAAAAAAGAAAAAGGAAGTAACCCTTAAAATACTGGCCTACAGGAGCAGACTTGTTTTTGTTGTCGAGCAGGGTGAGAAGAAAAAAACCACAGGATTGCGGATTACCCCCAAACAATTGCAACCCCGGAAGTTAAAAAATCAGATCCTTCGCTGGAGTCAGCTTTACGGTCCTGAAAAACAAATCACCATTGAATCCGTGGCTGACTTTCAATATGGGACTCTCATTGAAGTTTATGACCATATTTTTGGGGCCGGTATGGAGGTGATTGCCATCAGTACCAGCGATTTATCAGAAAAAGCGGGTGGTTGAATATGGCTATTCCCTCCGGTCAGATCAAATCCCATGTGGAAATACCCGGTTATAATATCAAACCGGAATATGATCTTCTTGCCACCCGAAAATATCTTGAGGGGAGTCGGCGAAAAACCGCTGCTGAAACCCTTCCTCTGACTTCAATGATTGATATGTTTTCCATGATTGTCATTTTTTTGATTCTCAACTTCTCGGCAACCGGGGATGCTTTTTTTGTGTCAAGAGGTGTTGTTCTTCCAAAAGCCCGCAACGCCGATCTGATGAAAACATATCCCCTTGTTTCCATCCTGAAAGACCGGATTTATCTGGATGCCCTTCCCGCTGACAGTCCGAAAGTCAGTCTTGAAGAACGCAGGAAACCCTATCCGAAACTGCGTGGTCTGCTTAAAAAATTTCTTGCCAGAAAAATCAGGGAAAACCCTGGAAAAAAACCTGAGATGACTGTCAACATCCAGGCTGATAAAGCAACTCCCATGTTTCGGGTCAAGGAGGTCATGAAACTTCTTATTGAAGAGGGTTGGACGGGGATTCAATTAACAGTTCGTAAAAAACACGACGGATCATAGGTGGGAATTCATGGGTCAGTTTATTGATTTTTTCAGACAGATGGGGATAATTACAAAACTTCTTTTTATCGTTACTCCCTTGTTTTTGATTTTTGTTTTTGTTCATTATTCAAAACTCAATTCCGGTGAACCCAATCTTGGAGTCTTTGCCGGTTATTTTTGTATTCCACAGTCCGGGGAGGACAAACCCATTCTCAAAAATTTTCACATAGTCCCTCTTTTTGTCAGTCGTTGTGAAAGTGGTCGCTTTGAAATTGACAGCGATCTGGACGGTCTTTGCGATTCCGATGAATTGTCAAAAGGGAGTTTGCCAACAAAGCGTTTTTCCAAACACCCGGCTGTTTCAGACGGTGTCTGGTGGAAGCTGAGTGTTCAGCAGAGATCAAGACTTGATTCCCTGGCCGGAGCCTGTAATACCGGGGATCAGGATGCCGATTTTCTGACCAATTGCGAGGAGCAGATTCTTACCTCTGACCTTTATGAAGCCTCCAACAGAGAGCAAACGGAGGCACTCTACCGCCTGAACTCCCTGAATATCAATCATCCTGATACGGATGGAGACGGTTATATTGACGGCATTGAAGTTCGTTTTTTAAATCATAAGGCCCCCTTTATTTTCAGTAATAACGAGATAGGTATTGATTACGGGGAAATGATTATCAGGCATTGGGCAACGGGACCGGAAGAGGTTTCGGTGAACATTGTTATTAAACGGATGGATAACAAGGGGTTGTGTTATCAGTATGAACTGGAAAATCTTGAATCATGGCTTCCAACAGTCGGGGGGTTTGATCAATTGACGGGACAAAAGGAGACTGTTAAACTGGACTTTCTGATTTATGGGTTGATCGGTTTTGAATCAGAACCTGAAAAATCCACCCACTATGGGGCAAAGGTGATTGCGATCAATTTTTCCGAAGGTCGTTTTAGTGAAAAACCCCTGCCTGGGTCCCTTGGTTTTTCCCGTATCAAGGGGGATGCAAAATGAAAATAGAAATAAAAATAAAAAACAGGGGGATAATGAAATTTTTGTTCTGTATTATTCTGTTTTTGGTTATGGGTCAGGTATCCTACGGGCAGCAAAAAAAAGTTGACCTGGAGGATGTAAAAATTCAGGGGGAGGGTCTGAATCAAAGAATCTCTCTTTCCAAAAAAGACCGCACGGATATTGAAAAGCATCTGAAAATCCGCAAGGATTTCCGGGAGGAAATTCTCAGTGATCTGCCCCCATCCCTTCAATTAAAACGCATGAAAGCAAAGAAGACCGGTAAACCCTGATGGATATTGTTGTGTCATCGTTATAAGGAAAATCCTCTGCGAATGAATTCCTCTTTAAAGTAAGGTGAAAATTGAGATTCAAAATCCCTGGAATCCAGATCTTCTATCAGATGATAAGCATCTATAAAGTTTAAAGTCCCGGTTAAATCCTTGAGATGTTCAAGGTAAAATCTTTGGAAATTTTCAGTCTCTTCAGGAGCTTCCCTTAAAAGTTTGTCTCTTACATTCCACCATATGGAAGCATACACGGTGGCCATAGGGTATACATAACCCTGATCGTCTGCACCGCAAACACCAAAAGCTTCTGAGATCAGAACATCCTCACTGACATTAAGATCTCTTGAAATTCCACAATCCTCCACTCCCGTGAGACTGTTATTGTAAGATTCACCCACTGCGGGGGCCAGTGAAAAAAAATGGGATGCAAAATACATGGAAAGACCAATACTCATGGCCCTGGAGCAACCCTTCTCGTCCGTACAACACATCTGCTTTTTGTTTTGACAATTTCTGTGTTTTATTTCAAGTTCCCTGTTGATCGCCCCTTTGGAGGCGTAATGGATATTGGCCTCGGATATCAGGTTTAAAAGAACACCTCCGTCCAGACCACTGTCGTGGGAAATTCCCCCTTCGGTTTCCAGTCCGAGATAAATTGTATTGTCCTCAGAGGACCAGCCTGTGACGGGAGCCTGGGTGATAATATACAAACCCTTGTCGGCAAGGGAAAGTTTCGTGCTTTCGGAAAAACCCATTGCCAGAGATGAGTAATAATAACTTGTCACCTGGGAAAGAAACACTCCGTTATCCGACTCATAACTGAATTTCAGAGGACCATTGACACTGACTTGTGTTCCCGTATAGGAGAGAACCTGAAAAGTATCGTTTTTTAATAAGCCCGAACCATCCAGTAAGGTCAATCTCACTGCTTTTAAAAGCAAGTCTGTGTAGTCGGGATTCATTGTTTCTGATATTTCCCCTTTTTCATAAACAGAATTTTTATCAACCACACAACTGTAGGATGAAAAGTTCTCAAGACAACTTATTTGTTGGAAGTGGGATGAACTGGTAAATCCGGAACCACTGTCAAGGGCTTCAAATTTTCCACAGCTCTGAAATAAAAAAACAGTTCCAATGACAATTCCAATGAATATAAATAAAAAAACAAGTCTTTTATTATTTCTCACTGGCTGGTCCTCTCATAATCCCTTCCTCTTCAATCTCTCCGGGAGTTCTTTTCAAATCCAGGCTTCGATCAATCCGTCCTATTTCAATAAGTGAAGGATCTGTTTCAGGATCCAATAACCCCTCCCATTTGGAATTTCTGAGTCTGATTCCAAACCCCACTTTGACCCCGTTGGATCGGGTGACTTTACCCTTATAGGAAACTTCCACATAATAAGTGGCCTGAAATTCAAAGTTGTAAGAAGGTTTGATCCAGAGACGGGGTTTTCCGGCTCCTTCACCCGCTATAGGGTATCCGTTTTTGTGCCATTGATAAGACAAGGCTCCATTGTTGGGAGCGGGGTTGGGATTTACGGCTTTAACTTCCAGGGTCAATCCCAGGTTTGAATGAATAAAACCCCCTGTTGGTTGCCTCAATATCCGGGGACTTTTCAGAGAGGAGACTGTAACCTCTGTTGACTTGGTTTGACCGACAGTATTTGAAACCTTCACATAATACTTGTGGGTTCCACTCTGTGAAGAAGGTTGAAGCACCAAACGGTTTGTTCTTTTTCCGGAAAGGGCCAGATCATCCCGATACCATTGATAGGACAAAGATAATTGTGGAGAGTTGGGATCTGTAGCAACAACTTCCAAAGTCAACGGCCCTGAAGCAAGAATTCCCCCCACAGGTTGTCTGGTGATTCGGGGAAGTTCTTTTTTTTGGGGTGGCTCATCTGAACCGGGTAACACTTCAGATAAGCGACTTAAAGCCGGGGCTCGTAATCTAACGGCTTTTGCATTATCCCGCAGGTTATCCCCGGCGTATATATTTGAATGGCGAATGTCTGGATTGGAAAAAAAGTGTTTTCTTGGGCAGTCACCGGAAGAATTGCAGTTATAGGACATTATTGTTTGAAAATGACCACCGGATTGAAAGCCATAGGCGTAAGGGTAAAGACCATAATTTGTATTAGTGGTAATTTCCGATTCTGAATATTGGTGCCTTGCGTGGAGGGCTCCGAAATTGTGCCCAAACTCATGGCCCAAGCCCCAAACGGGATAGGTACAATCAATGTAAGAGTAGAGCCTGTTTGTCGTTGTGGAATTGGGAAGAATGCCTGCTCCGGGTTGACCACTTGACATCGGGCCTGTCACCAGGGCTACTATGTCTGCCTTCATTTGGTATCGTTTGTTGGAAATAATGTGGTAGGGGTTGGTGGAGATATACCCTTCGTTTCCGTCTTCATATTGAAAAGAATTTGTGAGTTGATTATGAACATACAGTCGATCGGCTGAGGATGGGACAGTCATGTTTAGCTCTCCAACCCAGACAAAGCGAAACTGAACATCTGTTTGGGAATTTCTGAGTATTGTATTGGCGGTACTCTTTATTAAGTTTATTAAAGCCCTTGCAGCACTGGAACTTCCCTCCTGGTTTTTAATAAGATGTGAATAGCCCAGCACCACATCCACTTGAATGGTGGTGCTGCCTGATTTCAACTGGGCGGAAGACGGATTCTCACTGATAAGGTTATCTGTCAGGTCCTTTAAAGGAGAGTGTGCAACCGGATTTTCAATGGACTTCTTGCGAGAAGAAGAGGTCTCCTGTTCAGTGTTGGTTTTATTTTCCTCGGGCGGAGGGGGGATAATATCATCCTGGAGACTTGGGAACTGATTCATATTCAGCTTCCGAATGATATTTTTACTTTCTGTAAGCTGTTTGATTTCATAACTTCCCTTTGAAGTTTCAATGGAACCGACAATGGCTCCCTGATAAAAAGACAAATGAAAAGAGTCCGATGTGTTTTCTTTCCCTGTTCCCACCCAGACAAAGCTGTCTCTGTTCTGAAAATCAACAAAGGAATGAACGAACTCCCTTTTTCCCTCTCCACCGGGTAGAGGAACAGTTAATGTGAGTGGAAGGTCTTTTTTATTTTCAGCTTTGAAGGCTTTTCCGTCAATTTTCAGACCGGAAATGGCAAGAGTCGCTTTTCCTGGTTCAGACCTTCTTCCGTGAAACAACTCCACTTTCTCCGGGATGAGATCAAAAGTTTCAAACACGGGACTTGTTGATGTTTGGATTAAACTTCGGGTCTTTTTATTTTCTTTTTCCTGAGAGTTTTCATGACGATTCATGGGATCAGATTTTTCGGAAGACTTTTCACTTTCGGAGAATAAACTTTGGTTTGGTGACGGGTCTTCCAATTCAGAGGATGTCACCCAAAACCGATAGAAATAAAACAGGGAAATAAACAAAACAAAAGATAACAGATAAACCAAAGACTGTTTGTTTTTGTTTCTCAAAAAGCCCCCAAAGATTTATTACCGGCAATATGGAGTGTGTGCTGCACTCGCTTTATATGTTGAGAAAAGGGAACCCACTAAGGCGTGGAACAATTTTATTTAGCCGTCTTTTTCCACACATTCCTTATCTGTTGTATCGGACTATAGTCCTGAAAAGTTGAGTAAAAATCGTATCTTATCTTCCAAATCCGTGAGTTTTTGAAGGCGGATCATTTTGGGACGGAAATAAGCCTGTTATATTGAGGCGTGTGAAAGTAAAGAATTATAAACTCCATTTTTCTTGAAAAAAAGGATTTATTAACTCTTTTTTTTGTGTGATAATGGAATTGTATGTATCCAAGAGGCTTTACTCCCCCCACGGATCAAAGCTATTTTCTTTTAGGTCCCAGGGGAACTGGCAAATCATCTTTTATCAGGTCTTTTTATAAGGAAGCTCTGTTTTTTGATCTTCTGGACTCAGGTCCTTACCAGACTTTTCTGGTTTCCCCCCGTCGGCTTGGAGACAGAATTCCACAAAATTATCAGGGTTGGGTTGTTATTGATGAAATTCAAAAAATACCGGCTCTTCTTGATGAGATTCACAGATTGATTGAAACGAGGAAAATTTTTTTTGTTTTAACCGGTTCCAGTGCCCGTAAACTCAAAGCTCCAAAGGCTAATTTACTGGCAGGACGGGCCTTGATCTGTCGGATGCACCCCTTAACAGTTAAAGAACTGGGGAATGATTTTGAACTCAAAAAATCCCTGACCCATGGACATTTGCCACAGGTTTTTTCATCAAAAAATCCCGATCAGTTTTTACGGAGTTATGTTCAGGTTTACCTGAAAGAGGAAATCCAGACAGAGGCTTTGACCAGAAATCTTCCCGCTTTCAGTCGTTTTCTGGAAGCAGCCGGTTTTTCCCAGGGTTCTCCCCTAACGGTCTCCAATGTGGCTGCGGACTGTCAGGTCCACAGGAAAGTGGTGGAGAATTATTTTACTATTTTAAGGGACACTCTTTTATCTTACGAGTTACCGGTCTTTTCAAGAAGAGCAAAAAGAAAATTGCTTAAAAAAGTCAAATTTTACTTTTTTGATGTGGGGGTTTTCAGGACTCTCCGTCCCCGGGGAATTTTGGACTCGGATTCAGAGTTGGGCGGGGTGGCCCTGGAAACCCTGGTCTTACAGGAAATTATGGCACAAAAGGAAATACGGAATTGGGGTTATGATGTTTTTTATTGGAGAAGTCAAACTCACCTGGAAGTGGATTTTGTTTTATACGGTCGTCGGGGGTTTAAAGCCATAGAGGTTAAAACCTCGACAAGACCAAGGAAAAGGGACTTTAAGGGACTTTTGGAGTTTAAGAGGGATTATCCTGAAAGCGAGCTTTTTTTTATCTATATGGGGAGCCAAAGTTATACTGAAAACGATATCAGAGTCATCAATGTTAATGATTTTCTTAAAAACATGGAAGCCTTTGTTTAATCGGTCCTGAAGAAGTCTCATCTGAATTTATACTGAAGACCATTTGATTTTCATCTTTTTTCATAGAGAAATTCCATGAAAACTCAAACCGGAGCAGTATATGTTAAGGTGTATTGGTGGTTCAGATTGGTTGTGTTTGGTGCCTGACCATGTATTTTTTACAAAAATCTTTTTTTTGTTGTCTTTAAAATAATGTTGTGGTTTATAAAAAGTTCTGATTTCAGATATATAACAAAAGTAAATGAAAGTGTTTTTATCGGTTGGTTTTTATACCAGACAAAATAAATAACAAAAGGATGTATACTGCTCCGATTTGGATTTTCATGGAATTTCTCTATGAAAGTCACATGAAAATCAAATGGTCTTCAGTATAACTTCCTGGTTGCAATCTTTCATTGGAGGCAAAATGAGAAAAATTTCCGTAATTATCCTGTCTTTGTTTCTTTTTGAAAATGCCCTGGCTGGCGGAGGAAGGGGGAGCTTTCTCGTGAATTTCCTGGGAAGAGCTGCAAAACGTTTGCGGGCACAGGAAAATCAAAAAGCAGTGGCATCCTTACAGGAGTTGGAAACAAGATTGTGGGGTCAATCTTTTGGAGACATCCCTGAGTATGATGTGAAAAGAATGGTAGACTCTGATTTTAAACCCACAGATATTATGAGGTATATGGAAAACAACAGAGAAGAGTTTGCCTCACGTCCTGTAGTTCCGAGTGATGTTGATGAGGCTGTTAAATTGAATGTCTTTCAGAAGGTATTTAGGGGAGGTCATGTTGATTCCCCTGTTTTTCTGAGATGGTGGGATCATGCTGATGATTTCAGGAATTTTACATATACTTATATTGAAAAACGACACCTTACGGGAAATTGGGAACTTCTTCTGAGATGGTGGAATGAGACCAAACTCAGGGCAAAGAAAAATAACACGATGGAAACAGACAAGCTGGCTCGTGATATTCAACGCTCTGTTGAAGATGTTGTCAGTCAATATCCTTCTGATTTTTTTGAAGCTATATATAAAAATCCTTTTTTGAACACGGTTTTTAGGGCAATGAATGACAGTGATGATTTTGCTGACGATGTGGACCCTGTTCTTGAGAGGCTGTTCAGGGGATATGGTATAGAAGACATGGTGTTAGATCATCTGGTTGATGACGTGTCCTCTGCTGGTAGAGGTAGAGGCGGTGAAATTGAACGCCACTGGGATCAACTTCAATGACCCTACGGAAAGAGTGGAAAGGAGTTTTTTAATGAAGTATTTAATCAGTTTGTTTGTTTTTTTGGTGATGGGTTCTGTGAGTTCTGCCAGTATTGTTAGGCTTGGAGGAAAACTTATTGGAAGGACAGAAGTAAATATGGAAATGCTAAAGAAATTAAAATCAAATATAAATCGAAGAATTGGAGTTCTTCTTGATGAAAAATCAGTCCCTGAAATTATCAGGGATGTACTTGAGGATCCGAATTTCATAAATTTTGCCATAAATCCAGTGGATGTTGCCGCTTTGCTTTACAGTCGTACTATAATAAGGCTTCACCTTAGTGAGTTGAGTGGAGTCCCAGGTCAGAAATTGGAAAACATAAGGATGATCAGGGATTCCCTTGATGTTGCTTTTGGGCCTGATGATAATGATGTAAGAAGAATGGTTCAAATTGGAGATACTGAATTTGAGACGACTCTCCCTGTTGGTGTAAAGAAATTGAAAATTGGAGACTTTGAATTTGAAATAAAAGAGATTCTTTCAAGTTTCTTCTTCATTCGGGGTTATACTAATGCGAGAGACTTCTTTGATATCACGGGTGATCCGAGATTGGAAGAGTATATTCTTATGAATCTTTCTGATTTTACCCAAGAGGGGGCGGAAGTGCTTATCAGATTCTGGGATCGTGGTGGAATTCTTCAGCGTGAATTGCCCAAAGTTTTTGAAAGACATCACCTTGTAAACAATCCTTTACTTGTTTTTAAATGGTTTAAAGAGGGTGTTGAACATTATCAACGTGATATTATGGGTGTGCCTTTTGAGGATGCATATTATACCTTCACTCCGGGTGTCGGTCGGTCTTTGGGCTTGTTTGTTGATCATCCCGGACTCATTGAGGAATATTTTAAGAGAACTCCTGAAATCACAAAGGGTTTTGGTTTGTTGGACCGACTCAATGGTTTTATTAGATCAGGCTATCAAGGTTCAAGTCCAGAGGATGTTGAATTTTGGGAAACAATCTTGTTTACGGCCCAACAAAGTGAAGGTTTTTCCAATTATGTTAATTATTTGCTAGGTAGAATTGGAAGAGAAACGACTGGAGGGAGATTGAATGTTCACGGACCGGAATAGACTTTTTTGAAAGTGAATTTTAATAGTCGGTCAAGTATTCAGATTTTTTCAGGACTGACTGTTACTGACTGTTAGAGTCTCACTTGAAGTTTTTTACGATTTCCTTGAAATAGTCGCCCCGTTCGGCGTAGTTGTCAAAAATGTCAAAACTGGAGCAACCCGGAGACATTAAGACAACGTCACCGATGCGGGATTTCTGATAGGCGATCAGGAGAGCCTCTTCAAAAGTTCCTATTAAAAAAGTTTCGGCGGCATCTCCGATATCCCGATTGATTTTCTCTTTGGCCTCTCCAAAAAGAATCAGTGATTTCACCTTTTTTTTCACGGAATGAAAGGCGGGTTCATAGTTAATTCCCGTGTCTTTGCCACCCATAATGAGAATGATGTTTTCATCAAAGGCATCAAGGGCTTTTTTGACAGCGTGAATGTTTGTGGCTTTTGAGTCGTTAAAGAACCGCACTCCGCCAATCCGTCTGACGTATTCCAGACGGTGGGGAAGGCCTTTGAATTCAGTGATGACTTTTTGAACAGCTTTGGGAGTGGCTCCGTGCTGACGGGCTGCAAGCAGGGCCGCCATAAAATTTTCCACCATATGCTGATGGCGAATCCTGGCCTGGCTGATGGTAAAATGTTCAATTTCAGGACCCATTATGGTATTGGGTGTGTCTTTTTGGAGTTCTGTGAGATCCATAAGGGAGTCTCTCACTTTTAAATCATTTTTGAGATTCACCACACCGCCGATTTCCATGATCTGAGGTTCCAGGGACTTTTTGCGGGAAAAATATAAAATACGACCCCTTTGAACAGCGGGGTCACGGGCCAGTTCGATAATGGCGTTGTCGTCGGCATTGAGGATACTGGTTGTTTTCTGGTTGGTGTTTGTAAAGACCTTTCTTTTGGCGTTGACATAGTCTTCCATGGACTTGTGACGATCCTGATGGTCTTCGGCCAGATTTGTAAAGACAATGTTTCTGGGGTTGAACTTTTCACAGTATTCCAGTTGGAAACTGGAAGCCTCCAAAACCAGAACATCCGCTTTTTCCCCGGAACTTAGATAACTGACCAGGGGTTGGCTGTAATTTCCCCCAACCCAGACATTGACACCGGATTCCTTTAACATTTTGTAAACCATAAAAGTGACTGTTGTTTTACCGTTGGTTCCCGTGACAGCCACCATGGGTTCTTTGATAAACCAGGAGGAAAACTCAAATTCTCCTGTGACTTTGATATTATTGCTTCTGGCGTAGTCAAAGATTTTAAGATAGGGTGAGACTCCCGGACTGAGAATAATTAATTCCTGTTCAAGAAATTTTTTAGGTGTGTGTCCCCCCAGATCCAATTCCAATGGAAGGTTTTCCAGTTTTTCCAAAGCACTGGAAAGTTCAGCCTTTGATTTGTGATCGGTCACTGTGACTTTTGCCCCCTGATTGCAGAGAAATTGGGACAGGGTAATTCCGGTTTTTCCAAGGCCCACGACCATTATTTTGCGATCTTTTAATTGGGAAATATCATCAAACATTTTCACCTCATTTTTATTTTGAAAGGATAAAATTCACAAATTGAATTCACTAAATTTCAAACACGATCAGTATGTCACCTCAACTTCAACGTGCTTAAACTTAAAACAGCCAGTAAAATGGAAACAATCCAAAAACGGACAATAATTTTATTTTCATCCAAACCTTTAAGTTCGTAGTGGTGGTGAATGGGGGCCATACGAAATACCCTTTTACCAGTTAATTTATAGGAAATCACCTGTGTAATCACAGAAAGGGCTTCAATCACAAAAACCCCTCCCAGGAAAACCATAACCAACTCATTTTTTGTTAAAACGGCAACGACACCCAAAAAACCTCCAAGACCAAGGCTTCCCAGATCACCCATAAAGACCTGGGCCGGATAAGTATTGAACCACAAAAACCCAAGCCCTGCGGCCACCACGGCTGCTGATGCGGGGGCCAATTCCCCGGCTCCACTGATAAAGGGGATGCCAAGATAAGTGGCAATTTCATAGTGACCGGCCACATAGGAAAAAAGTCCCAGAGTTCCGGCACAGATAATCACCGGTCCAATGGCAAGACCATCCAGTCCGTCAGTGAGGTTTACCGCATTGGCTGTTCCTGTTATCACAAGACTGCCAAAGGCAATGTAAAAAAATCCCATATCAAAACTGACATTTTTAAAGAAAGGAAGACTGAGACGGGTGGACAGGAAATTGTTCTGAATTAAATAATACAGAACACAGGCTGAGACAAGAAACTCCAAAGAGAGTCTCAACTGGCCGGAAAGCCCCTTACTGTTTTTGTTGAGAACCTTGTTGCGGTCATCAATGTATCCAATGCATGAAAAACCAATGGTGATAATCATTGTGGTCACCACCAGGGCGTTGGTCACATCCATCCACAAAAAAAAGGGAATCATGAGTGATAATAAAATCAATCCGCCTCCCATGGTGGGGGTTCCTGTTTTAATCTGATGCCTTTGGGGGGTGTCTTCCCTGATATTGGATAATTTTCCCTGTTTTCTTTTCAAACGGCGGATGTACCTGGGACCCACCAGGTAGCAGATCACAAAGGCGGTGAAAAAGGAAACAAAGGTTCTTAAAGTGATATAACGAAAAACATTAAAAAAACCATGTTGATTTGAAAATTCTGTTAACCATTGATAGAGCATATCAGATTGATTTTTTGGAAAATTTCAATGGATTCAGACTTTCCACAACCTTTTCCAATCTTCCCCCCCTTGATCCTTTGACGATAACCTGAGTTTTTTTATTTAACACAAAAAGGGGGGAGAGATCAAGAAATTCTTTATAACTATTTAATATTATTGGTTTAATTTTGTTTTTTGAGCCTTCCCAACCCTCCTGAAAAAAGGCCCCTGAAGGCCCCATGAAAACACAATGGGACCAAGGCAGCTCTCCTGTCTGTTGACCAAGCTGTCGATGTTCCGTGGGGGAGTTTTTTCCCAACTCCAGCATTTCACCAAAAAGGGCAATGTATTGTTTCTCCTGATCCCAGGAGTTTTTGAGATTTTCAAGGAGACTTTTAAAGCTGTCGGGATTGGCATTATAAGCGTCAAAGAGAAGTTCCGTCCCGGATTCCAATTCCAGCCATTGATTGCGACCCCAGCCTGTGTGACAGAGTTTTAAGCTTTGCCAGAGGTTTTTTGGTTCCACCCCCGCTCCGTAGGCCAGAGAAGTTGCCGCAGCCAGGTTTTCAAGGTTTTGTTCCCCCCAGAAGTTCACTTCAACCTGATTCTGAGTTCCACCAATATGTCCCTGAATGACAAATCCTTTTTGGGTCTTTTTTTGAATTTTTAAATACACATCGGCTTTGGGGTTTTGATTGGAAAAACGGAGAATGGAACGCTTGTCATATCGGGTGGACATTTCTTTGGTCCATGGGTTGTCAATATTAAAAACAAATCGGGAGTTTTCTGGAGCTGACAGGTAAATTTCCTCCTTGGCTTTGGCCACTCCCCTGATTCCGTTTTCAAAATGTCCCAGATGGGCTTTTCCCACATTCACCACTGTCACCAAATCCGGTCTGGCTATATGATTCAGGGAGGTGATTTCCCCGGGGTGGTTCATTCCCATTTCCAGAACACAGTATTGATCTGTGGGTTTGGTGTTTAGGATTGTAAAGGGAAGCCCCCAGTGATTGTTAAAACTTCCCTGGCTGGCCCGGGTTTTTCCCCGGGATGATAAAATCTGATGGACAAAGTCCTTGGTTGTGGTTTTGCCGTTGCTTCCTGTTATGGCGATCACTTTTGCTGAAAATTCATTACGCCAGAATGAGGCCAGGTCATGGAGGGCTTTAAGGGTTTGGGGCACTTTGATGAAGCTTGCTTTTTGTTTTAAAGGCTCCCATGATTTTTCCCATTGGTGGCATAAAACCCCTCTGGCTCCGGCTTCCACGGCTTTTGGAATAAAGTCATGGGCATTGTGGTTATCACCGACAAGGGCGATAAAAAAACTTCCCGGGATTTTCATATCCCGATTGTCTGTGCAGTAGGATGAAAACTCTTTGTAGGGAGAGCTTAACAAATCCCCACCCACGGCTTTTTGAATAAAATCAATAGTCCAATTCAAAGTCTTTTTTTCCAGTTTGGAATAAACTTAATCTCCCCATAAATTCCCAAGATCAATCTTTATGGCTTCAAAGGGAGAGGCTGAAACTTTATTGTTCCCTTCAAAGCTGGCTTCCAATTTGTAACCCTTTTTATCATGGGCAAAAATCTCCAGTGTTTGATTTATTGGATCCAATATCCAGTAATGGGGAACAGTATTTTCAGCATAGATCTGCAATTTTGAAATTCTGTCATAACGTACTGTGGATGGTGACAGGACTTCACAAACCCAATCGGGTGTTAAATCAAAATAAGCGGTGTCTGGAAGTTTTGGAAGACGATCCCTTTTCCATCCGGCTATATCCGGCACAATAACTGTTTCCGAAAAGTGAATCTCTGGTTCATGAAGAATCCACCAGCCTCCTGGATGACCATTCCCACCAAACTGGAAAGGTCCTACAAGAGATCCGACTAAAGCAGAAGAAGTGTTTGCGTGTCTGGGAGAAGGTCTGGGTGAAACAACCAATTCGCCATTCAATATCTCCCCCACAACATTATCGGGTAAAACACAAAGCTCTTTCCACAAATTGTCATAGTTTCCTGTTTTTTCAGTTTCACCCATAATCATCACCTTTCATTATTTCTTTTTATGCTGATCCTGCTTGAATTTTCCGGTCTTTTAAGAAGAGGAAGTCCGTGAAATTTCAAACACGATGAGTATAACATGGGATTTTTTAAAAAACCATTAAAAGATCATTCCTGGTGATCTTACCCACAGCTTTTTGGAAACCGGTTTCATTTGGATTTTCCGGTGTTTTAAGTAAAAAAACCATGAAATATCAAACACGATCAGTATAGAACTTGATTTTTCTTTTGAGTTTGTTGATAATTTTAAGGAGACCATTTTTTAACTTTGATGAAGGTTTAAAAAATTGACCTGTTTTTTTTCAGGGCCATTCGGATTTGTAAAAGGGAAGAATCCCATTTTTTACAAGTACGTCTATGAAAAAGTCGGAAATAAGACTCCCTGAAAGTTCAGATGAAAGGGGTTCCATGGAATCATTGATACAGTATTTTAAATATTATTTCACGTTCAAGGGCAGATTGAACAGAAAAACTTATTTCCTTGTTATGTTAAAAATTCACCTGATGACCTTCCTTTACATTATTAGTTGTGCTTTGGGTGCGATCACTTTGGGCCAGGAGAACAAAATCATTATTATTTTAATCCTGATAATGTTTGGATTTTTTATGATAATGATGTCTGTGCAGGCGATTTGTTGTTTGATAAAAAGACTGCATGATCTGAATCTTTCCGGTTATTGGTGGCTTTTACTTATTTTTTTGAATCTTATTCCTGCTTTTCTCCATAAAATAGAGGGTTTGTCTCTTCTCCAGTCTTTTGTGGTGGAAACAATTGCATTTTTTATGGGGTTGGTAATACTTGTGGTTTGCCTTTTCATTTTTGTCATAAAGGGAACAGAGGGGAAAAATAAATATGGATATGATTCATTGAAAAAAAATGACGAGCCAAGTTCAACATCAGCTTTGTTGTTAACGATCAGTCCGGTCGTTATTTGTTTGCTTGTCTCAGTATCAATTCCTTCTGAAAAAAGTTTTACAACAAAACTGGGGGAAGCGGTCAAGGGATTGGAAAAACTTCAGTCAATGCAGGAGGCAATGAAGCAGGGACAGGAGACGGAAGACAGCCTGGAAGAGGATAACGGGAGTGGTGAGGACAACGAAAACGATGATGGAGACGATGAAATATAAACTCATCTTATGGATTTTCTTTTTGAAACGAACTTAATCTCCCCATAAATTTCCAAGATCAATTTTTATGGCTTCAAAGGGAGGGGCTGAAACTTTATTGTTCCCTTCAAAGCTGGCTTTCAATCTGTAACCCTTTTTATCATGGGCAAAAACCTCCAGTGTTTGATTTGTTGGATCCAATATCCAGTAATGGGGAACAGTATTTTCAGCATAGATCTGCAATTTTGAAATTCTGTCATAACGTGCTGTGGATGGTGACAGGACTTCACAAACCCAATCGGGTGTTAAATCAAAATAAGCGGTGTCTGGAAGTTTTGGAAGACGATCCCTTTTCCATCCGGCTATATCCGGCACAATAACTGTTTCCGAAAAGTGAATCTCTGGTTCATGAAGAATCCACCAGCCTCCTGGTCCATTCTTTCCACGATCAAACGAGCCTTTTAGAAAACCTCCCAAGGCGGAACTGGAGTCTGCGTGTCTGGGAGAAGGTCTGGGTGAAACAACCAATTCGCCATTCAATATCTCCCCCACAACGTTGTCGGGTAAGGCACAAAGCTTTTTCCACAAATTGTCATAGTTTCCTGTTTTTTCAGTTTCACCCATAGTCATTACCTTTTGTTATTTCTCTTTATTTTATACTGGTCCCATTTGAGTTTTCGGTTCATTTAAAAAGAAAAAAACTGAAAGCTCAAACAGGACTGGTATATATAAAACTTGTTGTAAAAAACAAGGTTATCAGGTGATAAGTTCACGCAAAAGCCTTTGGTTTAAAAGTCTCTTTGTTGACAAGACTGGCACTGTCTCCTGTGGCCCGGATCACAAACAATCCCTGTTTTTCGGCGTAGGAGTGGGCCTCCCCCTCACTGTTTAAATAGGCCACGGCCCCGTACACTGTTTCTGTTTTGTACCTTGGAAAATACTTCTTAAAATCCTTTATTTTCTCAATAAAGGAGTTCACATCCCTTAAATCCAAAGTGGTTTTCACTTCCACTTCCACAACCTCACTTCCATTGGCAACGATGATGTCAAACTCCCGCTCCTGAATGCTTCCGTCAGGTTTTTTGAACCAGGCCACGGAACGGGTGTGGGTTTGGGTGATGTCTATGCCTCGTTCCTGAAAGATTTTTACCAGCTTTCCCTCAACCAGGGATTCCACAAGGGCTCCCCAGCGTTGATTGAACCTTCCCCCTATTTTCTGTATATGACGATCTGTCTCCCTGTTACGTTTGTCCATTTCAACAGACATTTTTTCAATCTGTCTGCCTGTTTCTTTCTGGCTGGCTGAAACCTCCCTTAAAAGGCTCCAGACTTCATCGGGTGTGGTTGGTTGATTGTTCATAAAGACTCCTTTACATTTTAAAATAACACGGGATTTTTTAAAAAACCATTAAAAGATCATTTCTGACGGCCATATAGAACTTGATTTTTCCTTTTTGGAATTTGGAACAAACTTAATCTCCCCATAAATTCCCAAGATCAATTTTTATGGCTTCAAAGGGATGGGCTGAAACTTTATTGTTCCCTTCAAAGCTGGTTTCCAATCTGTAACCCTTTTTATCATGGGCAAAAACCTCCAGGGTTTGATTTATTGGATCCAATATTAAGTTCACGCAAAGGCCTTTGGTTTAAAGTTTTCTTTGTTGACAAGACTGGCACTGTCTCCTGTGGCCTTGATTACAAACAATCCCTGCTTTTCGGCGTAAGAGTGGGCTTCCCCCTCACTTTTTAAATAGGCCACGGCCCCGTACACTGTTTCTGTTTTGTACCTTGGAAAATACTTTTTGAAATCCTTTATTTTCTCAATAAAGGAGTTCACATCCCTTAAATCCAAAGTGGTTTTCACTTCCACTTCCACAACTTCGCTCCCGTTGGCAACGATGATGTCAAACTCCCGTTCCTGAATGCTTCCGTCAGGTTTTTTGAACCAGGCCACGGAACGGGTATGGGTTTGGGTGATGTCTATGCCTCGTTCCTGAAAGATTTTTACCAGTTTTCCTTCAACCAGGGATTCCACAAGGGCTCCCCAGCGTTGATTAAACCTTCCCCCTATTTTCTGTATATGACGATCTGTCTCCCTGTTACGTTTGTCCATTTCAACAGACATTTTTTCAATCTGTCTGTCTGTTTTTGCTGAAAGGGTTTCAATCTGTCTGCCTGTTTCTTTCTGGCTGGCTGAAACCTCCCTTAAAAGGCTCCAGACTTCATCAGGTGTGGTTGGTTGATTGTTCATAAAGACTCCTTATATTTTTAAAATAACACGGGATTTTTTAAAAAACCATTAAATTAAAAGATCATTTTTGGTGGTCTATTCTCTCAAATTTTTCATAGGCTCCCCTTAAGGTTATATAAAAGAATTTTTTTAAACCATTAATGGGAGCATAAAAAAGACCATAAGTGTAAGCATTTGTTTTATGGAAGACAGATGGATATCCGAGAAGTGGAAAACGGTTACCGGATTTTAAATTGAAGTGCTGTTTTTCCCATCGGCTGAGCCAAAACAAATTTATAAAAAACCTCATTCAGGACCAAGAACCGGGTGACCGGGCTTCCTGGAATAATCTAAGTTTTTGATATAACTTGTTATTTATTAAATTCCCCGGATTTCCAGAAAAAGATTCATTTTTCTTTTGAATTTTTCCGATATCATAAATATGTGAATTTTCCTGGAGTTTTCTCCAGGTGTTTTGTTTGACGATAAATAAGGAGTGATCCCATGAAAAGTTTATTTGAATTGTTATTTTCTTTTGGCAACCCAATGAATTTTCTTAAAAAGCCGTCCTGGACTGAAACAGGCAGAAACAGAAAAATCCCATCAATTGTCGGTAAAATCTTTATCGTCTTTGGTTTTGTTTTCTTGGTTCCGGGAATCTCCCAGTCAAAACCTCAGTCAAAAATAAAAATTGACAGGGAAATGGTTAAAGCTGTCAATGCGGGAATCTCAAGTATTGATAATATGGAACTTGCTTTAAAATATTTTTTCAAAAAACCCGAAGACCGTCGCCAGATTGACAGGGATCTTGCACAACTGGCAACACT
Source organism: Bdellovibrionales bacterium (assembly GCA_965219545.1). GTDB lineage: Bacteria > Bdellovibrionota > Bdellovibrionia > Bdellovibrionales > JAGQZY01 > JAGQZY01. The sequence goes on along the minus strand of CBDCNX010000036.1, from coordinate 97,764 downwards.
CATACATAAAGTGAAATGGTATGCTGAATCTGACGGTCATGATGGGCTTCTTGTGAAATCAAAGAAAAAAGTTTTATTCAAGTTCCGCCTTCTTTCCAAAGGAAAGGAGATTGGGGATTTTGTTTTTGGTATTAACGGCTACAAGTTTACCATAGACCCCTCTCGTTCCTATGCCCACCACACAAAGAGGATGGAGAAAATTCTCGGGTTATCAAGGACAGGCCTTTTGGAAACCCTTGTTATCAAGGAAGCCTACGCCGGTTTTTTATTTAGTAATGTAACGCCTGCTGCTGCTGCTGGTGGTGCTACATCTGTTGCGGCAACTACAGCTTGGTATGCAAAAGGTAAAGAGGATTGTAGAGAAGGATTTGATCCGAGGAAAGAAACTGTGACTTATGGTTCAGGAAGAGATGCATACACTGTAAGAGAAACAAGATGTATTAAAGTAGATGAGGCAAAAAAGAAGAAGGTAAAGGGTTGTCAAACAGGACATGTTCAGAAGATAGAATATGATCCAATAAATACGTCGAATGGTCAATCAGACTTTGAATATAGAGTAAAAAAAGGATGTATTAAAAAAGAAGACTGTGAAGGACAAATAGTTAAAAGGGAAATTCCTCAGACTGGTCCTGACGGTAACCTTGTAAGAACTGTGATAATAGAAGAATGTGTCAAAAACCCCCAGAATAATGCAGGTGATGCCAGTTCAAACGACAGATGTTCTTTAGATGAGAAAAAGGAATTTTATAATAAATGCAGAAAAAAACAACACAAAGATACTTATGACTCTCAAGATTCGTTGAACCTCAACTATACTCATTTTAAAACATCAGTTAACACTAAAACTAATGATGCGATAGAAGAGGCATGTGAAAATGTGGATAGTCATATATTAAATGAAAAAGAGAAAGAAAGATGTGTGAATACAATAAAGGAGACCCATAAATTAGAGATAGAGGGAATCTGTAAAGCAGCAGGTAAAACAACTTCAAGCAAAGAGAAAGAAAAATGTGTTGGTTTTTTTAGAAACAATTGGGGCCAATGTCTTGAAGAAAAAAAGAACAGGTTTCCAAATCATTTTAAGAAAATGTGTAGTAGGCCCGACTATGTGATGCTGAACCGCCATTCAGACTTGAAGTTTTTGGGATATCGTCTGGATAAACTTATTGAAAAAAGTGTTAAGACGACTACTGTTAATAAAGGTGCCTCTTTACTAGAATCTGAATTTGAAATGGATAAATGTAAAGGGTTTGCCATGAAAAAAGATACCTTTGATGTTAACAAGGGGGGGTGGGGAATGACTGATGCTGCTGCAGATCAGTATTGCACCAGGGCTAAAAGTTTACACAATCTCTGTGATTTAACTTCTAAAAAGTGTTCATCGGAAGTAAGAGAGGAAGAATACAGAGATCTAGAAGAAGTTGGAGAAGCAGTCCAATAGTTGGTTAAATTCAGTCCTTGTCTAAAGATTAACCGGGTTCTAAAAAAAAGCAAAACTTCACCCATGATCAGGTGGCAAAAACTTACAGGGATTGGCCGCACCAAGATCACCGCAATTATGAATCGAAATCTCCATGGAATTTCCATCAAAACCCTTATTTGTGTTCTTGGCGGACTTGGATACAAAGTGCGTCCCAGATTTTCAAAGGTCGCTTAGAGTTTTTCTGGATACTGCTCCAAGTGCTTTCATCTCTTTGACAAACCATTAAAAACTTCGTGCATTCTTATCCAAGAAGTTTTTCTTTCCAGAGTTTTTTGAGAAAAATCTTCCATGGAAGAATTTGAATATTTTTATCCACAACTCTTGGATGTGATTCCATGGAGACCAAAATAAGATTTTTAACCTTCCTCTCCTCTTTCAGGGCCTTTAGTCCTTTCAGGTGCTGGTTGTGTATTCTGGAAGAGGATTTCACTTCAATGGCCGTGTGCATATCATCACAGATAAAGTCCACTTCATAGCCGGAAGCCGTTCTCCAATAGGACAGATTCAGTTCGGGATTTTTGTATTTTTTATAATTCATCAGTTCCATAAAAAATATAGTGTTCAAAGCTTTTTCCAAAAGATTCATTTCCAATGAGAGGTTTTCTTTTTGCCAGATAGTTCGCAATTCCAACATCAAAAAAGTAGAATTTATCCGTTAAAATCATCCTTCTTTTTTTGGAAGATCTCCAGGGTGAAAGCCTGTGACCTAAAAAAGTATCATCCAGAATCTCAAAATAATTGCGAATGACTTTGGCACTCAGACCTGTCTCCCTTGCCATGTTTGTGTAATTTAAAAGTTCCGAACTGGTCAGTGCCGCCACTCTTAAAAATTCAGTGAAAGCGGGAATGTTTCTTACAGAGGATTCCGAGGCAATTTCCTCTTTCAGGTAGTCTGAGACGTAGGATCTTAAATCCCTAAGAGGGGAGTTGGAGATAAAATGGGGAGGAAGGAGTCCCGTACTCATGACTTTTTCCAAAACAAAGTCTTTTGTTTCATAAAATGAAAGTGGAGCCATTTCAAAACGCCAGGCTCTTCCCGCTAAAAGGTTGGAATGAGTCCTTCTGAGTTTTCTGGCACTGGAACCTGTCAGGACAAAAGAAGCTGATTTGTTTTCAATAAGCCAGTGAATTTCATCGAGTAAGGCGGGGACTTTTTGGATCTCATCAATAACGGTGAGTTTTCCCTTCCATCTCTGTCTCAGTAAGGAAGGACGGCTGATATATTCAAAATAAACATCTGTTTTTAAAAGATCAATGAAATCATAATCCGGTTTTAAAAAGCTGTTTTTAAGCCAGTAGGTTTTACCGACACGGCGAGGTCCCCATAAAAAAGCGATTGCCTTTTTGGTAAGGAAATATCCAGGTGTCTTTTGATAATTTTCCCCATAAGGTCATTTTATCCTGATAATCTTCCCATCACAAGCGGAATAACATAAATTAAATAATCCCTCGCTTTTGGTTGCCTGCCTAACGGCACTCTCAAGGCAGTCGCCAATGCGGTCCAGGGACCTGTTACAAAATCTCATGGTTCCATAATTTTGTCAGAAACACTTTCCAGTGTAAGCTTTTTATACCATCAAAGTTGGCAGCCACCTCATCACGGCTGACAATAAGAAAATCCTTGAGTTTTTGCTCTTCTTTTAACATCTTTAATGCCTTTAAGTCTTTGGGCATGACCCTTTGGGTGGCCTTGACCTCTATGGCGATACTGTCACCGACAATAAAATCAACCTCATGGCCGTATCGGGATTGCCAGTATTGAAGAGAGTCATTCTTTCTCGAATAACTGAGATAGGTTTTTATTTCACATGCTATAAAGTGTTCAAAGCTTCTTCCATAAAGGTCGGAGTGTTCATTGAGTTGTGTGACATTACAGAGCCCGTGAACCACGCCGATATCAAAAAAGTAGAATTTAGATCTGCTAATGGCTTTTCTTTTTTGTGACTTTTTCCACGGGGTGACCGTAAAGCCGAGAAAAAGATCTTGTAAGATAGCATAGTATTCACGAACACTGCTTGCCGGGATCCCGTAATCACTTCCTATTTTTGAAAAATTCAATATTTGGGCATGGCTTAAGGCGGCTCCATTAAGAAATTTGTGGAACTGCGGAAGTTTTTTAATAAAGCTCTCCATTTGAACTTCCAGCATCAGGTAACTTGTAACATAGGCCTTGAGTTCCTCTAAAGGGTGTTGGCTGAGATAAATATAGGGAAGAGAGCCATACAATAATCTGTCATTTAAAGAAAAGTGTGGGATTTCCTGCCAGGATAAGGGAAACAACTCGGCTGTCCAGGCTCTTCCGGCCAACAAATTAACACCCGGTTTTTTAAGCCTTCTAAAACTGCTTCCCGTGAGTAAGAAGTGGATTTTCTCCTCTTCAATAAAAAACTGTACAGGATTTAGAAGTTCTGGAATTTTTTGTATTTCATCAATAACAACATATTTTTGTTTTTCTGTTTTATTGTTGATTAAGTGTTTTAGGTAGGAGGGGGCTGACTGAAGCCTGTAATTGAGTTCATTGTCGAGAAGATTAATAATTAAGGCACATTCTTTGAGTTGCTTTTGAATAAGGTGACTTTTTCCCACTTGTCGGGGGCCAAGGAGAAAAAAAGACTTCTTTTGTAAAAGAGACTTTAAGTTTAAAGTGCGATCAATATCCATAGAAGATTCACCTTCCCTGCGGCTTATAGACCCTTGATTTTAATTATAAATCTCAAAATGAGCCTGAAATTTACAAAAAAATCAACGGTAACATTACTTGTTTTTTGATAAAATTGACAATGCAATTGTTGTTTTTACCATAAATTCAGCAAATATAATATTGATTATGCGATAAAATCGGTAAAAAGTCTATAGATTTAATATTTCTTCTAAATTTCCGATACTGTAATGTAAAGGTTTTTTGGGGAGGGATCAGGCTTTTGTCTGAAGACAATACACTGATCTCATTAGTGATTTTGATAAAGAGTGGATTGTTTTCAGGTTTTCATGGAATTTTTCCGTGAAAGCAGCATAAGACAAACGATTTTTGGATAGATTAAAAAGGGTCCCCATGAAATATTTATTGGAATGGCGTTGTTGCACATAGAGAATTGAGATGAGAGTTTCCTATAGTATTTGAGATCAAAGAGCGGAAGGGACAGTCATTTGGTTGAGGATTTTAGATTTTATAAAGACCTCCATGGCCTGATTCGTAAAATTCCTTGAACTGAGCTTTTCTCCAAGGAGTTGTTTGAAACGATACATGGCTGTCTCGGCAATAGACCGACGACTGTAACCACTCTCCTTTTTCCATTTCCTTTTTCCCCCTTTGCGAATAGAACGAATCACTTCATCCCTCTGCTTTGGAGGAGACTTGTTATTGCCATGTTTCCCGATCCTGGCCCCCTTCCTGGGTGGAATCAAAGCCACAATATCGTTTCTCTGGCAATGATCCCAACAATCCCCGCAATCATAGGCCCCATCAGCACTGATCCGGGAAACATGATCCTCAAGACCATCGACCAGGTCCTCAAAAACCTCTGAATCCTTAAAGGAATTGTCCGTTAAACAGGTTGATAAAATCTCTCCAGTTTCCTCATCAAGACATAAATGAAGTTTCCTCCAGGTCCTTCTCTTTGCATAGCCGTGCTGACGAACCTTCCACTCCCCCTCTCCGAAAACCTTCAAACCCGTAGAGTCAATGACGGCATGAACAGGCTCTTTTGATTTGACTTTACCAAGGTCTATGGAACATTTTCTTAAACGACGACTCAAGGTGGAATAATCGGGAACAGGCAGAGAGACTCCCATGAGTTTTAACAGACTTTCGGTAAATCCCTGGACTGAGCGAAGAGTCAGGCCAAAGTGGAAACGGATCAGGGAAATAGCTTTAATGGCTGTGTCTGAGTAGACGGGTTGAAAGCCCCGACCACCCTCAGAATTTGCAAACCAATCATTTTTTACATCTTTTGAGAACCAAAAAGTGATGGAACCCCGTTTAATGAGTTCCTTGTTGTAGGGTTTCCAGTTAATCTTTTTAAGACGCTTTCCCATAAAAACCATCCTTGGTATTTGGTTGAAGTTTAAGACGCTTTCCCATAAAGCCATCCTTGGTTGTTTAAGTTTTGTTTTTAAATTGACTTTAAACTATGGGGAGGCGTTTTTTTATGTTATTTTTGCTGCCTGGACTTTGGTAAAACTCATCCCTTTATGTGCAACAACGCCTATTGGAATTGTTAATCTTTCACAGAAATCCAAAGAATTCTTTAAAAACAAGAGAAATTCCATCAGTTATCGGTAAGGTTTTTATCCTCTTTGGGTTTTGTTTTCTAATTCCCGTGGGTTCCCAGTCAAAATATCACTCAAAAATAAAAATTGACGGGGAAACTGTTAAAGATGTCAATTTGGGAATTAAAAACATTGATAATATGGAACTTGTTTTAAAGAGGTTTTTCAAAAGACCTGGTGATTACCGCCGAATCGATAAAGATCTGAATCAACTTGCAAAGTCCATAAAAAAGATGAACTGGTATGCTGAGACCCGAAACAATGAACTTTTTGTAAAATCAGGAAAAAAGGTTTTGTTCAAATTCCGCCTCCTGTCTGAAGGAAAAAAGATCAGGGATTTTTCCTTTAATTTTAACGGTCGCAAATTTACAATAAACCCTTCCCGTTCCTACGTCTGGCACAAAAGGAAACTTGAAAACATTCTCGGTCTGTCAAGGACAAGTCTTTTGGAAACCCTTGTTATCAGGGAAGCCCGTGCTTTCTTTTTTCTTGCTGCTGTTTTTGCTTTGGCCGCTGTGGGAGCCACAGCCTGGAGCAGAAATGCCAGAGCCAGTCGGAAAACAGAACAACTTTCAACTCCTACTCCAGTTGCTTCTGCTAAAAAACCTGCTCCTGCTCCTTCCGGTGATGCTGGTGAGAGTGAAAAGAAATGCGGTAAAAATGAGGTTGTTTTTGTTGGAGCAGATAACAAAGAATGTATTAAAAAGAGCGATTGTGAAGAATATAGAAATAATCAACAAAAAATATGTGTAAAAAAACAGGAAAAACAACAAACAGAAACGGAAGAGGGTCCTGATTCTTCAAATCCAAAAACAAAAACGTGTCCTAAAAAGGAAAAAGAAGCTTTTTATAAAAAGTGTAAAGAAGAACAATATAAAGATATCTATGATCTCAAAGATTCATTGAATCTTAGTTACACTCATTTTAAAAAAGGTCCATTGGCTGTTCAAACCACTGTCCAGGCTTCTGTTGCTCGTACTCCTGCTTCAATTAGTCAAGCTGGTGAAGATGTCCGAAAAAGAAAAGAAAAATATGATAAAGAGTTAAAAGCTATAGATAAAACCCATGATGAAGAGAGGGAATCTTGTTATGAAAAAAGAGGAAATGATAGAAATACATGTGTAATTGCTGCAAAGAATAAAAGGATGTTTTCGGTTCGTCAGGCAGAAAGAAGAAGAGATGAGGTAACTGCCGGACAAACAGGAACACAAGCCTCAGGTGTTTCTAACTCTGATAGTGGTGATAATAACAACAGTGATGCGTATAAAAATTGTCTTAATAAGTTTAGTCATTATAGTCGTACGGAGGAAAGATGTGAGAGGCCAGGTTATGTGAAAATGAAGGAGGCTGGAAACTTGATGTATCTTGGGCATCGTTTGGATAAACTTATTGAGATCAGTGTTAAAAAGGTTGATGGTGGTCATCATCCTGATTATGAAAAATTTGAACAGGATAAGTGTACAGAGTTTGCTACAGAAGAAGACCCTCAGTGGAATATTGAAAAAGGCTGGGGAATGACCAAAAGAGCTGCAAACCAGTATTGCATCAGGGCTGGAAAGTTGCATAATCTCTGTGTGGCTGCTTCAAAAAAGTGTTCAAAAGTAGAGGACAAGGAATACAAAAAGATAGGAAAAGATGCTGAAGCTGAATCTTCAGCACAATAGTCAGGTTTGTGTCAATCCAATAGGATGGCAAAATGAAAATCAGGCCATAAACAATGTCTTTTCATCGCTGAATCGACTTTCAAGAGACGGCCCTGGAAATTAAACACCGTCCCGTGCAATGGTGTTGCCGTGAATTCCGTAATCATTGGGCCAAACCACTGCACCCAATTCAATAAATATACTGAAGACCATTTGTTTTTCATGTTTTTTTCATAGAGAAATTCCATGAAAATTCAAACCGGACCAGTATACCTCTTTGAAAACAGGCTTTTCACTGTGTTTTTTGAATGAATCCAAAAGCCTTGTAATTTTTACAGGATTTCTTGCTTTTGGTTTTTTCATGTTATATTTTCTTTTGGATTTTATAAATAGAAAGAATCCTGTTTTACCGAGAAAAATGAAGAGGCTAAAAATAAAACCCATTTTAATTTTCACTGTCTGTCTGCTGTTTTCCTTTGACGCTTCTGCCGGTTTTTTTTCAAAACTTGCCTGGGCTGTCAGAAAAGCTTTTAAAGAACCAGAGGAACCTTCAGGAGGACAGCCTGATGATAATATGGAATGGCTGGATTCCAGAGGCTCGGATATACCTCATCCGGAAAGGGATGGGCCACAGGGTCGGGAAACAACGGATTCCGGTGAAATGCCCATTGCGAGAGAACCTGAAACAAATGGTGAAACACCCACTGCGGGAGAACCTGAAACAAACGGTGAAACGCCCCCTGAAACGGCAGAGGAAATTACAGCCGGAAGGTGGAGAATGGAACAGGCTGATGAGATTGAGGGAGTTCTTGTCAGAGGGGCTCATACTTTAGCCAGAGAAAGAAACGATTTGTTTGAAAAGACATTGGGTGAAATTTTAAAACAAAAGGGAATACGTCGAGAGGATATTCCAAAAGAGGTTTTGGATGATTTGAGAGCGGCCACCTCAAACCCCCTCAAATTGATTGATTTTGAGGACAGTCCGGAGAAGGGTTTTAGACGTTTTGCGGATTTTAATGAAGAGGAACTCCATGGTGTCCCTTATAAAATGAATGTTGTATTTTTTTCGTTAGAAAGAGCGTCTCCGGAAAAAGCTCGTTCTTTTCTGGAAAGCAGGTTTCCTGAAAGTGTCAGGGCCATTGAGGCTGAACTTTTCAATCGGGATATTTACCGGGCCTTTTTTCAAAAACGACTGGATCCTGAAAATCAGAAACAGATGGATCGCCTTGGCGATCTCATAAACAGACTGGCAGGGAAGTTTAATACAGCCCGCCAAAATGTTTTACGTCTTCTTTGTAGATACGATGATTTTGAATGGTCTTCCTATGACGATTGGGCCGAAGAACTTCTGGACACTCTTTATGGCAGAGAGACTCTTAAAAGGTTTGCCGAAAATTCTTTTAAAGATGGGTTTAACAGAGAGTTGTTTTTTGATATCTGGGATAACAATGAAGCCTTCAGGGAATTTATTGTGTACTCCCATTTCATGACAAAAGATCATCTCACAGGGAACATGGAACTCCTGCTCCGCTGGAGCTCCGAACTTGAGGCTCAGGAATACAAAAAACAACTTGCCGCTCTTGTGGAGGAGGAAAACATAACAACTGCTGTTGTTGAAATACCCCCTCCATCACAATCACAACTTGCCACTCTTATCGAGGATTCCTTTGAAAGTGCCAGTTACGCTGATGATATTGACAAGGCCATTGCAGAGGATCCTTTTTGGCAGACAGTTGTGGAAGGGACAAGAGAGGATTCTTCCTTTAATCGTATAGCGGATGATATTGTGAGATCAATCACTCCTTTTGATGGGGATAGGTCTTTACCTCTTCCCCCTGGTGCTAAGCCCAGCTCCTTTGACACTTTCCCCCCTGGTGGCGGCACACACACTGGAGGAATGGTTTAATCATAGAAAAAATGAAAAATTTACACTTGAAACTTTTTATGAATCAAGGTAGATTGACAATTTATAAATGCTTAAAAAGTGTTTTGAGTGCATTTTTTCGGGTCACAGTTTCCTGTTCAACAGTTCTCAGGGCTTCTGTTTTTCGGGTAACCTGTTTAAGTGTTAATTTATCCATAATCAAACTTAAAATCGTATATAAACGATATTATATAATAAATATATCGGTTATAATAGATACATTTTTAAAAAAATATCGAATATACACAATACAATTGCATAAAACAGAAAAGATGGCATAATATTTCTTATTGGAGGGATAAGTTGTGCAGAGATCAACAGATGATGTGGTGATTGTCGAGGGTGTGCGGACACCTTTTGCTAAAGCGGGAACCAAATTTAAAAAAGTTCATGCTGCGGAGTTGGGACAGGTGGCTCTCAGGGAACTTATGGCCCGCACCAATTTAAACGCAGAGGACATTGAGGAAGTGATTGTGGGTTGCGTGGGAAACCCCTCGGATGCTGTCAATATCGCCCGGGTGGTGGCTCTCAGAGCCGGAGTTCCCTTAAAAACCTCAGCCCACACGGTTCACCGCAACTGTGCCTCAGCCCTTGAGAGTATCAGTACCGGTTTTGATAAGATCAAAGCGGGTGTGGTGGATGTCGTGGTGGCCGGTGGCACCGAGAGTATGTCTTTGGCTCCTTTGCTTTTTAATCAGAAATTCACCGATGTTTTTGCCGGGTTTTCCATGGCAAAAACTTTTGGTAAAAAAATCTCAGCCCTTAAAAAAATGAAATTAAAATATCTGATCCCAAGGATTTCCATTGTGGAAGCCCTTAAGGATCCCTTTGTGGGTCTCAATATGGGACAGACAGCGGAGATTTTAGCCAAGGAATTTGGGATCAGCCGCAGGGAGCAGGATGAGTTCGCCCTGAAATCCCATGTCCTGGCTGTCAAGGCCACAGAGGAGGGTCGTCTTAAAGAGGAAATAACCCCTTTTTACATGGCTCCCAATTACAAAGAGGTGGTTGAAGAGGATCTTGGGCCAAGAAAAGAACAAACCATGGAAGCCCTGGCAAAACTCAGACCCTATTTTGACAGAAAGACAGGCTCCATCACGGTGGGTAATGCCTGTCCCCTGACAGACGGGGCGGCCATGGTTTTAGTGATGAGCCGTAAAAAAGCGGAAAGCCTGGGTTATAAATCTTTGGCCCGCATTCGTGGTTATGCTTACGCAGGACTGGAGCCGGAGCGTATGGGCCTGGGACCTGTCTATGCCACCCCCCTTGCCCTGAAAAGGGCGGGACTTGCCTTTAAGGACATTGAGCTTGTGGAACTCAATGAGGCTTTTGCAGCCCAGGTTCTGGCCTGTCAGAAGGCCATGGCTTCAAAAACTTTTGCACAGGAAAAACTGGGACTTGGTGAGGCCCTGGGGGATTTGGACAGGGATCGTCTGAATGTCAATGGCGGAGCCATTGCCCTGGGGCATCCGGTGGGGGCCACGGGCACTCGTCTGGTTCTCACTCTTATTAAGGAAATGAGACGAAGGGGTTTCCAATTCGGTCTGGCCACTCTCTGTATTGGTGGAGGCCAGGGGGGAGCCATGGTTTTGGAGAATGAGGCTTAAGTCATGAGTGTTCAGGACAGTTTAAAGATTATTCCCAAAGGCAAGGTGGCTCTTATTGAGTGGGATCATGTCGGGGAGAAAGCCAATAAAATGAGTTCAGTCATTATGAACCGTTTGAAAGAACTTATTGATGAATTGAAAAAGTCTGATTTTAAAGCCGTTGTTATTATTTCAAGGAAGAAAAGAATTTTTGTGGCCGGAGCCGATATCAACGAACTCAAATCCCTTGGGACAAAAGAGGATTTTGAAAAGGCTGTTAAAGAGGGACAGAATATTCTCAATGCCCTTGAAGATCTTCCCGTCCCCGTGATTGCCGCCATTCACGGGGCCTGTGTGGGTGGCGGCTGTGAACTGGCCCTGGCCTGTGACTATCGAATAGCCTCTGAAGCTTCTGAAACAAAAATAGGTTTGCCTGAAACCAAATTGGGACTGATTCCGGGGTTTGGGGGCTGTGTCCGTCTGCCAAGGCTTGTGGGCCTGCAATCAGCCCTTGATGTCATATTGGCGGGAAAAGTGCTTCCGGCCAAAAAGGCTTTTAAGATCGGTCTTGTTGACAGGATGGTTCACCCGGCCATTCTCGAAAATCAGGCTTTGAAAATGGCTGAAGAGCTGATCAATAAGGGAAGTAAAAAACGTAAAGTAAAATTTAAAGCCAAAGCTTTTGTGAATAAGATTCTGGAATCCCCTTTGGGTCGTTTTCTTGTTTTTTCCCAGGCCGCAAAAATAACTCTTGGGAAAACCCACGGACATTATCCGGCCCCTCTGGAAGCCATCAGTGTGATTAAAAAAACTTTGGGGATGGTCCATCGGGATCAGGCCATGGAGACTGAAAGAAAGGCTTTTTGCAAAGTGGCTGTCACGGATGTGAGTAAAAATCTTATCAATCTTTTTTTCATGATGGAAAGGGTGAAAAAGAAAACCGGTCTGGAAGCAGGGGACTTGAAACCATCGGATTCCCATCCCGGAGACTTTAAGGTCAATCATCTGGGGGTTCTCGGAGCCGGAACCATGGGAGGGGGTATCGCCCATGTGGCCGCCGATAGGGGTTTTTTTGTGAGACTCAAGGATGTAAGTCAAAAAAGTCTTGCCAGGGGTTTTGAATCCGCCAGAAAGATTTGGGATAAAAATGTCAAAAACCGGCGTATAACTCCCTATGAACTGGATGAAAAAATGGGACGTGTTTCCGGTGGCCTGGATTATTCCGGTTTCAAAAAGTGGATGTGGTGATTGAAGCCATTGTTGAAGACATGGACATTAAGAAAAAAGTGATTCAGGAGACAGTACCATATCTTCAGGAGAATTGTGTTTTTGCAACCAACACGTCCTCACTCAGTGTGACTGAAATGTCAAAGGCTCATCCAAAGCCTCAAAACTTTGTGGGAATGCATTTTTTCAGTCCTGTTCACAAAATGCCCCTGGTGGAAGTGATCCGTGGTTCCCAGTCCGGGGACAGGGCCACAGCCACAGTGTTTCAACTGGCAAAGAAAATGGGAAAGATTCCGGTCGTGGTCAGGGATGCTCCGGGCTTTCTGGTCAATCGTTTGCTTGTGCCTTATATGATGGAAGCTGTTTTTTATTTGCAGGAGGGATCCAGTGTGGATAAGGTGGATGGGGTCTTTGTCAAAAAATTTGGAATGCCCATGGGGCCTTTTGAACTGATGGATTCCGTGGGGCTTGATGTCTGTGTGAAAGTTTCAAGGGTTTTTAAAAAGTCCCTGAGTGAGAGGTTTGAAGTTCCTGAACTTTTTTTAAAACTTGAAAAAACAGACCGCCTGGGTCAAAAAAACAACAAAGGTTTTTATAAGTATGAAAAAGGCAGGAAAACAGGAGTGGATTCCCTTATTTATTCTGATCTGGGTCTCTCTGATCCCACGGATCCCCTGAGTGATGAGGAACTTGTGAAACGGGCCATGTGCAATATGGTTAATGAGGCCTCTGTTGTTCTTTTTGAAGAAAAAGTTGTCCATTGTGCTGAGGACCTGGATATGGCCATGATTATGGGAACGGGTTTTCCACCCTTTAGAGGGGGGCTTTTACGTTGGGCCGATAAAGTGGGAATTGAAAAAATTGTAAGTGATTTGCAGAAATTTTCCACCAAACATGGAAATCGTTTTAAACCCGCTTCATCCCTTGTTCAAATGGCGAAGAACAAAGTTTCATTTTATTAGGGCGTATTATATAAAGCCCAATATATACTGATCGTGTTTGAATTTTCATGGAATTTCTCTATGAAAAAACATGAAAAACAAATGGTCTTCAGTATAAAGCAAAGAGTTTGTTTATAAAAAACAAGAGGTCTTCAACAATGTCAGAAAATCTTTACTTCAGAAGGCAGGGATTGCAATCCATGATCGGAGGGGTTTCCGTTTTGGATGCTCCGAGACTTTCCGTGAGAAACAGGGATCAGGCCGAGGATTTTGTAAAATCCTATGGTTTTTTATGGGATAGTGAGGATGACAGGAGAATTATCCACTCTTATTTCCACCAGGCTGTGACTTTTCTCCAGGAAAAATTTGTGGAAAAGGGGGATGAAAAACTTTTTGAGTTTTTTAATAACTCTCAGGTTATGGATGCCAGAGATCTTCTGGTGGTGGCCAGTGACAGGGATCACCCGGATCGACAAAGACTTCAAAAATGGGCCTGTGCCACCTTAAAGGTGATGCATGTCATTGCCCACCTGAACAGTGATTTTTATTTTGTTTTTCATGATGAGATCAGAAGTCAGATTTTGGATCCCATCCGAAGCTATGTGGTTGAGGATAATATTCAGGGGGCCACTTTTTTACAGAGTGAAAATGAAAAAATCAAACTCAATAAATTTGAATTCAAACCCGTCAAGGATCAAGCCAGTGGCATTATAAAACTTTTAGCAAAAAAAAGACTGGTGGCTCTGAATGTTCTGGATCGTATCGGAGTTCGTTTTGTCACGAAGAATACTTTTGATATCTTTCAGGTGATCCGTTTTCTGGTGAATCATTCTCTTGTCAGTTATCCCCACTGCATTGTCAATGAATCCATCAATACGGTTTTTCCAACGGACCTTTTTCTGGAAACCATGGACACCCTCCGGGCCAAGTCTTCAAAGGGCAGCAGCAGGGAAATCAGTGATATGCTTAATAAAAAACTTGTCGAAAGGGGAAATGAAGTGGAGTTTCAAAACAAGGAGAATATTTTCACTGACCCTGACTACAAGTTTATAAAATTTATTTCCAGAAAACTGATTTCCATTGAGATTCAGAAAAAAGGTCAGACTGAAAAAGTTCATTTTTTCTATCCTTTTGAAGTTCAGATTATGAGTTATGAGACTTATTTAAAGAATATGCGTGGCCCTTTATCCCATGAACAATATAAAAAGCGTCAGGAAAAAGCAGCCAGAAGACGACTTTTTGGTTCTCATTGACTGAATTAACTGGACATATTCCTTAAAAGGAATTAGAAAGATAGAGGCAAATAAAAGAACAGGAGTGGCAATGAGACATCTGATAATGATAACTCTTTTATTTTTAGCTTACTCCAAATCTTATTCTGAAGAATGTGTTTTTACAGGAACAGTTGATCCTGTTGGGAAAACTGAAACTGTAAAGGAAATATATAATATTACCTGTCGTTTTTTTACAGGCACTTTCAATGCCAAACTGGATCCAAACATGAAGCTGGACAGTGTTCGTTATGTGGACAGTTGGGAAGGTGTGGAGATTGTTTCCGACGATGATAACTGTGCTGTATTTCATAACGGAACGGATCCTTCAGTGAATGAGATATATGTAAATACAAATGGTTGTAAAGATACCTTTCCTTCAGGTGATCAGGTTTTTGAAGATTCATTGGTTTCTCATGAAATGATTCATTTTTTCTTCAAATCCGCCAATCTTAAGTATTTGACTGAAAATGGAATAGAGAGAAACACAGTTATGGAGGAGTCTCTGGCCTATTGGTGCCAAAATGAGTACATAAAGGAGGTTAGTGGCGGAAAAAAAGGTATAATGGATTATACTCAATCGGGTGGTCAGAATTTCAAATCACTTGATCCTGATACCTTTATTAGGGAGTCACAGGTGTTATTTGTAATGTCGGACGAAACATTTATATACCATTCGATTGATTTTCTCAATGGCAGTACCAAAGAAAGATATGCCGGTATAGTAAACAATAATTATGCGTCTAAACCTGATCAATTTTTATATAATTAACATATTTTAATAATCGTGTTTGAATGTTTACAAAGTTTTTTATGGGATCATCTTAAAAGAAAAACAAATAGTCTTTAGTGTAATTATTGGGTGTTGATATGACAAATGAAAAACAGATAATCCATATCGCTTTGATTTTTGGCGGTCCCAGTACTGAGCATGAAGTTTCCCTTTGTTCGGCAAAAAATATTCAGGAAGTTCTTAAAAATGTTTCCTTTCAGGTCAGTCTTCTGGCGGTGACAAAAAAAGGGGTGTGGCGGCTTATTGAAGATAAGGATCTTGAGAAAACAGGCTTTCAAAACCCTCTGCTTGTTGAAGATCATGGTTTTGAGGTGGAACTTGTTTCCAAAGAAAATGGTGTTTTTATCTGTTCAAAAGACAGAGAAAAAAAACCGGATGCTCCTTTAGATTGTGTTTTTCCTGTGATTCACGGAAGTTTTGGTGAAGACGGAAAACTTCAGTCTCTGTTAACAGAGTTGGGGTTGGCTTTTGTGGGAAGTAACACCTCCGGTTGCGAAAAAGCTTTTGACAAAATAAAAACCAAAGAGCTTATAGCCCAAACAGAGGTTCCCCAGGTTCCTTATTTAAGTTTTGTGGATTGTCAGCCGGACTTTGATAAATTGGCCTCGCAGTTGGGACTTCCTTTTTTTGTGAAGCCTGCTCGCACGGGCTCATCCATTGGTATTTCAAAGGTTATGGATCAAAAAAGTTTTTCCAAAGCTTTTTTAAAAGCCAGGGAGTATGATAAAAAAATCCTTTTTGAAAAGGCCATTTCCGGAAGAGAACTTGAATGTGCTGTTCTGGAAGACGGGGAGGGGAATATAAGGGTGACAGGACTTGGAGAGATCAGAGCCGATAAATATGGCTTTTATTCCTATGAAGCCAAGTATTTGGACCCGGATGGAGCGGAGTTGGTTATTCCGGCCCGGGTGGAAACAGGAACAGTAAAAAGAATCCAGGAGTATGCTTTGACCTGTTTTAAAAAACTGGATTGTCGTGATTACGCCCGTGCGGATTTTTTCCTTTCCGATAAAGGGGAAATCTTTTTTAATGAAATCAACACCCATCCCGGTTTCACAAATATCAGCCAGTTTCCCTTGTTGTGGCGGCAGGAAGGTCTTGGCTACAAAGAGTTGATGTTGACTCTTATAAAAAGAGCTGTTTCAAGAAAAAAAGAAGACCATTCGATCTAAAACTTCACAGAAAACAGGGATACTCAGAACCAAGTGAACAGATTCTTCATTCACAGATAAATACCTTGATAGGACCAAATTTGTTTTTATTTTCATTCCACACTCTTCAGCCAATTATGGGGTATGGGGACGGATCAAGAGGAACTTCTTTTACCTTGACGATTGTGACGGTTGTGAAAGATTTTGAGTTGGGTTGTTGTTGTTGCCCTTACATTTTTGGGTTACTAATTTTTTTACCCCAGAGCCATGGGCTTCTCCGAGAAGAATAAAACCATGACCTTCCTGTTGATTAACACTTTCAGCCATCACTCTGTCACGTTGACGTGACATTGATGCCAAATGGTTAGCCTCTTCGATTATCTGGCGGGCAATGAATTTTGTATCTTGTGGAGGAGAGTTCGGGCACCCCGGTGTTGTTTTGACTTCTCTATGAGGAATTTTTGATAAAATGTCTCGCTTTTCAGAGGGACTTATTGATTGGAATTGTGAAATACTTCTTAATAAATATTTTGACAAATGGGTAATATCAGCACCTTGTTTCAATAAAGCTATACGGCAAGGCATTTGATTCATTTTTGCAACTGTTTTATTAACGATATTGCTGTCGTCAATACCGATAATTCGTTGATTCCTGAAAAGAGAAGGTTTTCTGGAAAACAGATCCTTAATAGGCCCTTCCTTAACCAAGAAATAGTCATCCACCAGTTTTTTGTTAACACCCATATCGTAAAGTGTACTTTTCAGCTTGTTTGAATGTTCTGCCACTGCTCTTAAGTGCTCCCTGGCATCACCTGTCGTCCCTTCTATACCTATCCAGTTTATTGTATTGGTTTTAAGAAGACCTTCAAGATGAGCTTGACCTCGCTTTAATGATTTTAAAAAGTTGCCTTTTAGCTCCAATCCTTCAGGATCAGAAACAAGATCAGAAAGGGTCTTCCTGCTATCATTTTGGCTATTTATAAAATCTCTCATAGCCCTTTCCACACCAACCTTGTCGTTGTTTCCCGCTGCTTTCAGTATTTCTGATTGTGCAAGTATCACAGAATTATTGCGATGTTGTTCAAAATGGGCATAAATTTGTCTCTTATTGGGTTCGTCATACATAGTCCAGAAAGCGGAATCAGAACTGCTTCTTTTCCACTGGCAATCATCCCCTTTTGAAACTATTGGAAAAAGATAAATTAGCAGGATTATTGATAATAAAACTTTTCTGCCCAAGAGGAGTCCCTTTGTTTTAAAAGTTTTATAAACTTCCCTGAATGAGATGAGAATTTTTTACAAAACTTTTTATAGCGATTGTTACTGCAATTTTTTGAAAAATTCAGAACCAGAACACTCCACCCGGGTTCGTTGAACCTGGGTTTTATAAAATAATCTGAGATTTTTTTTAAATCTCTTTGTGAGACACACTTTTTTAACTTGGAAGCAGCTTTTGAGTTCACACAGGCTCCACTGCCATAAAGGCCTTCATGACAGGTTAATTGTCCTTTTCGTCTGCAAATATCAGAATTTCTTGGGTAAACAAGAGATTCCATGAAAACCTGTGGTACTTTGTTTTTTTCAAATATGGAATCCAACCCCTTTAAATACCGGTTTCTTTCGTTTTCAGTCAGTCTGAAAACAGAAAAGTGACTCAGTATAATCTCGTCATTATTACAAAAACCGTCTAAAGGGACAATAAGTGAGAAAAAAACAAAAAAGAAGGTAATATTATGTTTTGGCATAGTTTTAATTTTAATATATTCCATAGGATATATTCAATGGAAATATTGATTAGTCTTGAGCTTTCATGGAATTTACCAAGAAAAGAAAGGGCAATTTCAGGATCGACTAAGCCGCCTGTGACCGGGAGTTGTGGGTTTCACGGTGTCTGAAAATCTGAAGTTTCAGGTTCTTTCTCAGGTTTTTACAGAGACTGAGAAGGTCGGTGTTTGAAGTGTGGGCTGCAAAATCACCCAAGGGAGATCTGATAACGGCATGACCCTCGTAATTCTTATTGAATTTTTCAAAGGAAACACGAATGTCACTGTTTGGCGGGAGGATGTATTCAAGTGGTTTCAAAGTGGATTCTATTTTTTTTTTGGTTTTTTCAGAAGGTGTCAGGCTTTTCCAGTCAATCAATATATTTTTCATAGAATCTCCTTTCATAAATTTATTTAATACTTCAGGTCTTTAGAATATCAAAACTTCCGGGAACAGGGAAAATCTTTTTTCAAAAGTTTTAATTTGATACACTCATTGATTCTTTTTGAAACAACAACTTCATGTTTTAGTTGGTCTGAAAAAAAATCATCAGACTTTATTTGGCCGTCGTAATAGGCTCTACCAGGAAAGAAACCTTCATAAATTGAGTCGGAATTTGCAAGTTTTAGAGAAATTGAAGATCAGGCATGGAGTTTATTTTGAGAGATTAAAAAACCGATAAACTATTAGTGGTTTTTAAACTTTTATTTTTTTATGGAGTTGTTTTGGGGCAGGATACCCGGATTGTTTCCCATTATCCGGCAACCGCTTACATTACTGAAAGGCTTCTTCCTTTTTCTGTTGTCAACGAAGGAGCGGATCAGGACATACATATCCAGTCTGTTTATTTAATCAAAGGGAAGTCCTGTCGTTCCATTATTGATCCTTTTTATAAAAAAATTTTTCATATTTATTGTAAAAAATCCACCCGGGTTCAGGTGGATGTGTCAGTTGTCAGTGCCGGTCAGGAAACATCAAAAATAAGTACAGATGAACTTCATATCCGTGAAAAAGACGAGGCAGTGTCTTCTTCCGAAGAGGGGAGGGGTTATCATGAGTTTATGGAGCTTTTTTGTTTTATTCATCCTGACTTTTTTTTCTTTCCAGAATTGCAGTTCTTTTGAAGGTGTTCATTCCCTTTCAGATTTTTATCCTTATACAACAAGACCGGATTTTTTTTATGATTTGAAGTTAATTCGTTCTGAAGTTGATGAAAACAACCGACGAAGGTATGTTATTGATATTGTCATGTCTTACAGTCAGGACCCTGAGCAGGGCATTGATTATGAATTGGAATTCAGCACTTTGGAAATTGCCAATGTCTGTCCCACCAGAAGAGGTTCTGCCGTCGGTGATAGTAAAAGAGTTCTGGTTGAATGTCTGGTTCCTGTCCCTGATGAGGAGCTTTTTGTACAGCTTGTTCTCCGGGGGCCTGATAGTGAAAATTTGAGAAAGGTTTATAAATTTGCCTCTTTGAAATAGCCGAGAACTTAAACACGATCAGTATATAAGGTTTCTTCCCGGTGGAGCCTATGAATTTTCGGGATAGCCATCCATGGCCTTGGCCAGATCCTTTCCTTCCATGGGTGGAATCTTTTGTCAGCTTTGTTTTTTTTCAGTTTTGCTTTTCGTTGTTTTCTCAACGGGTTCACCGGGATTTTGGTCCAGTTTTTCACGTTTTACGGAATGAGTGACATCTGTTTCATCATCATTCATTCCCTTTCTAAAGCCTCGAATGGCCTGGGCTAAAGACTTGCCAGCCTCCGCTATCCTGGATGGAGCAAAAAACACAAGAACCAATACAACAATAATAATTAATAATTGACCGCCACCAATGCCCATAGTTCCTCCCTATGTTCATCTATTTTATTTAAAGGTTTTCAGCCCTCTTTCGAGGATACCAAAACAACAAGGTCAGTATAATACACAATAGATGGAAAAAACAAGATCAGTAATGTTTTCAGGATGAAAAGTCCTGGATGAGTTATTGAAAGGATAAAACATTTTTCAGGAAAAGGGCCTCCTCTTTAAGTTTTTTGGCATTTCCCGCCACGGATTTAATGGAGTTTTCAGAGGCCGATGCCAGGATCCCGTTAATTTCCCGAATATCTTCAGGAGTTGTGGACAAAATCTCCCCTTTTACCCTTATATAATCGTCCCAACTTCTGTCCCGTAAGTATAGAGATGTCATAAGACCTGTTTTTCCCAGTACGGAGCCGTCTGAATAATAAGGCTTCAGAGAACCTAAAATGGCCGGTCTTAACCTTTCCTGATCCAGGTCTTCATTTTCCATAAAGTCCGTGAATTGGGAAAAAATGTCAAAAGTCTGTTTGAGGTTGGGGTCCCTTTTGGAGGAAAGGGAAAAAGCATGGTGGCCCGGGGAGGATTTTGCTTCATAGGCTCCTCCCTCTTCCCTCAATCTTGGTATCATAAAGTGTGTGTTTAGATATTGGGAATACACTTCCATGGTTCCACTGTACCCCGGTCCCCGGTCTCTGAGGGGTATGACTTCCACATTGGATTGAACCTCTCCTCCGGGTATGGCAAAACCATCATAATATTCCTGGTTGGAAAAAGCCCATATCTGATCCCCGGAACTTTCAGAGGGAAGAGAGTTTTTCAGTTTTTCCACTTCGGTTTCAAGTTTTTCAAGTTCATCCTGTTCTCCGGTGATTGTTGCCAGGTAAAATCTGTCCCGGTTAAAAATACTTTTAAGCATTTCCTTAAGACGGGAGGATAGTTCTTCCGGGTCAATTGCTGAGTTTAATATGTATTCTTTAAAGCTCACACCACTTGTTTCATTTTTGAAAGCTCCAAGGGCCGGGAAGAGTTTTTTCCTGGCAGATCTGAAAGCAAGAGATAATCCCTCTGAGGAAAGACTGCCCGTTGTCGCCCATTGTAACTTTAGGAGTAGAGCCACCTGTTCAACAGGTGAGAACTGACTTTCTGTTAAAATCTCTTTTAAAAGGGAAAAACTTTTTTCACGATTTTCATCGAGAAAACCCAAATAGACAAAAAGTGTGGGGCTGAAGTGTTCAGGATTTTTAGTTGATTGATAGGTTGTAATACGAAAAACAATACCACCCGTAAAAATGCCAATTTGCCTGGATAAATCCTGATGGGAGTGATTGGTGGTGTCTGTTTTCATAAGGAGGCTTGTAAGAAGATCGAGGTTTTTCAGGTCTTCCTCTTTAACTCCTCTGAGATCAAAGAAGAGTTTGACGTATGAAATACCATCGGTTTTCTGGGGATACCCGATAACCTCAGTTGAATCCATGTTAAATTTATTGAAAGGAATAGGTTGCTCGTCCACTGTGATGTCAGAGAGTTTTGGAAGAGGTGTCAGATTCGTGATCTCCGGAGGCTCTTTGGCTGTTACCCACTGTTGATAGAGCCTGTCCTCTTTTTCATAATCAGCTAAAGGTTTGACCCTCAAGTCTTCTTCTATTTGTCGTTGGATGGCCGCATTGAGTTTTTCAGAAGAATGGGGGTCCGGTCTCATCACAAGCCATCGGAAACGGCTATTATCCCTGAAATATTTTTTAAAGAAGTCCTTGATAAAACTTTCATCTTCCAACAGTTCACGGGCTCCCTTGAACAGATTCCGGGTGTCCATGTGTTCTTCCAGAGTCCCCCTGGGATGAAGCCAATGATTTCTCACGGCTTTTCCAAGGGAAAGACCCCGGTAGGAACCGTTACTGTACTTGTTTTTGTAGGAAAATTCACGGATGTTAAGAGAGGAAATTAAAACTTCCTGATCGATCCCCTGATCTATGAGTTTATCAAATTCCTCATCCAGAACCTCGTCAAGCCTTTCTCTTTTTGAAGCCTCTGTTCCCTGAAAAATAAAACTGTAAGCATTGTTATTACCTCTGAGTTTTTTCGAGGAGGCTGACCTGGCAAGACCTTCCCTGAAGACACCCAATTTCAGGCGGGAACCTGAAGCAATCTGGACCAGAATGTCGGCCGCAATTTCTTCAGCCTCTGTTGACAGGGGACCCAGGACATAGGTTTTAACCAAAAAATCCTTTCCGGGGGCCTGGGAGTTTGAAGGATAAGTGGCCCTGGTAACAGCACCTGGGTCATTGAAACCTGTTTGAAAGGGAATTTCAAAAGGAGTAAAGTCGGGTGTTCTGTGAAAGTGACGGAGAAAACTTTCATCAATGGTTGTCAGAATTTTTTCATAATCAAGGTCCCCATAGAGATAAATTATTGAGTTTTGTGGATGATAATATTTTGTATGGGTTTCCACAAACTGTTCAAAACGAAGAGTAATGACCTGTTCGGGTAAACCGGCATAAGCATAGGAATAAGGTGTTTGTGACAAAACAGAGCGGTGAAGATGAAAGTCAAGATTTTCATGGGGTTTTTCAAATTTCCCTTTTATTTCATTAAAAACAATACCGTTAATGGACATTTTTTTTGTTTCAGGATCCACTTCATACCGCCAACCCTCTCTTTTGATAAGTCCGGGGTCTTTAACAGCTCTTGGAAAAAACACAGCATCCATATAGACAGAAAGAAGATTGTCAAAATCTTTTGGATCTTTTGTGACAAAGGAATAATAGTTGCTCACGGAAGCCGTGTAGGCATTGATCTGGCTGGCCAATGATGAATTCATTACTCTGAGAATATTCGATTTGGAGGGATAAAGTCTTGATCCCTGCATAACAGCGTGTTCAAAAACATGAAAAATTCCCGTGTCATCATAAGGAGGGGTTCTGAAAGTCACTGTAAAAGTTTTGGCAGGATCAGAGTTTTTGACAAGGACCAGTCTGGCTCCTGATTGTTTGTGTTCAAGTTCCACAACCTCTGATCTTGGGGAAG
The DNA here is from genome assembly GCA_965219545.1 of Bdellovibrionales bacterium. Classification (GTDB taxonomy): domain Bacteria; phylum Bdellovibrionota; class Bdellovibrionia; order Bdellovibrionales; family JAGQZY01; genus JAGQZY01. The sequence continues at coordinate 74,885 of CBDCNX010000036.1, read as the reverse complement.
ACAGTTGAAAGTTTGTTAAAAGCCTGTAGGGACTTTCCTTTTGGGGTTCGGATTTGGAAATTTTTGGGTTGAGAAATATAAGAAGGTTGGTTATTAAAAAACCAATGAACAAAAAAACTGTCATTTTATTGTGGCGAGTTTTCATTTGAAGTGATTTCCTTTTTATTTTTTAAACCTTCATTTCATTCCTGTTTTTAGATACAGAAAAAAATCAGAGAGATACTGATACCGGTTTGAGTTTTCAGGTTTTTTTACTCTCTAAAACTGTGAATTTTCAAACAAGATCAGTATACAAAGGGTATGATTTATAATGCTCTGTATTAAAAGTCAATCCTTTAGAAGATCTTTAAGATTGTCATTCATTTTTTGAACTTTGACTTTCAAAGACTTTTGATAGTTTTTTAATTGCCCTTCCACTTTTTTTGATCTCAGACCTATAATGCGGGTTGCGAGCAGTCCGGCGTTAAAGGCGTTATCAATGGATACAGTTGCAACAGGAATACCCTGGGGCATTTGGACAATGGAGAGCAGGGAATCCAGTCCGTTGAGATGCTTTAATTTAACAGGGACTCCAATCACCGGTAAAGAAGTTTGGGAGGCAATCATCCCCGGCAAATGGGCGGCTCCACCGGCTCCGGCAATAATGACCTGAAGACCCTCTTTTTCCGCCTGACTGGTAAAACTTTTCATGCGATCCGGGGTGCGATGAGCTGAGACCACTTCCACCATAAAAGGAATGGAAAATTTTTTAAGGGCCTCACCGGCTCCTTTCATGATTTCCCAATCGGAATCACTTCCCATAATAATGGCGACTTTCTTTTTCATAACTGGATTTTTTCCCGTTTGTTTAAAGCCTTTTTTAAGGCTTCGCCCGAAGATTTGGCAAGAACATTAATGTGTCCCATTTTTCGACCCCGGCGGTTTTCATCCTTGCCATACCAGTAAAGACCTTCCACAGTCTGTAATTTCACCGGTTTTTTGTGACCAATCAGGTTGACCATGGCAAAACCCTGTTTGATTTTTATTTCTTTTGGTAACTTTAGCCCCAGAAGACACAGATTATGCAGGTCAAACTGACTGGGACCTTCAGTATCCAGGGAATAATGACCGGTATTGTGAACCCTTGGGGCAATTTCATTGATAATCAATCCCCTGTCAGTCAAAAAGAGTTCAACTCCCATGACACCCACATAGTGGAGTTTTTTTAAAAAAACTTTCAATTTTTCTATAATAGCTTTTCCGTTTTTAATCTTTATGGGGCCTTTGACCCAGTCACAGCGGGATTGTTCCTGAAAACTTTCCACGAAAGGAAAATGGGTGAAACTTCCGTCCTGACTGCGGGCCACAATGATGGCGTACTCTTTTTTAAAGGGAATAAACTTTTCCATTATAAATGAATTTTTCTGCCAATGCTGTTTTAGAAAACGGGCCAATTCAGGTTTGCTTTTGACGATAAAAGTTCCATAGCCGTCATAACCAAAGAATCGTTTTTTAAAAACCATGGGGTAACCATGAGTGTGAATAAAATTTGCCATGTTTTTGTTGTTATCCGCCGGGATCCAGAGAGCTGTGTTCAGCCGGTGTTCATCCAGAAGTCTTTTTTGGCTCTTACGGTCCTGAAGGAGGCCCATAAGTTCAGGGGAGGGAAAGATTCGGGCTTTTGTATTTTTTTTGGCTTTAATTAAAAGGGGTGCATTCAGAAATTCACTTTCAAAACCGGTAACATCCATTTTTTTAAGAAAACTTTCCAGATCTTTTTGATTTTCCAGATTTCCTTTTTGCCAGAATCCGCAGACCCTGGCCCCGGGATCTTTTTGGTTGGAACTCAAAACATGGGGGTCAAGGCCCATTTTCAGGGCACTTTGGGTCAGCATCCGGGCCAGTTGACCACCTCCGAGATAACCGATTTTTACATGGGGACTGTAGGTTTTCAATTTTTCCTCCCAATAGTCACTCTTTCTTTAATTTGTTGTATATGGGCTTATTTCTTTAGAGCTATTGGCTTTTATTGAAGATCGTCTATTCTAAGCAGATTGTCTTTTTATAACAGATTTTGCTTAAAACAAAGGGTCTCCTTTTGGAACGGCCATCCATCCAATAGGGAAATGACATTGTTTTTGTCCCAGGTCAAGTCATTCATCAAAAAAATTTCAGAGAAATGTGTTTGTCTCAATTTAGAGTTTTCTTAAAAAATCGGATAAAGGGTTTAATTTTTCCGAATCCAGGTTCCAGTAATTTTTTTGGGCGGCCACTCCAAGTGAAGGAGTGTCTTCCTTCATGGTTGCAAGAAAGGCTCTGCAACGGGCTTTGTAGATATTTTTTGGTTCTTTATAGGGTTTGACATAGGAAAGAGTTTTTGTTTTACACATTTTACAAAAGAGTCAAAATATTCTTTTATAAAATTCAGCTCAATGACTGTGGATAAACAAAGAGATTCCATATTTCCTTCATTGGTTCCATTAGGGATGACAAAGATTCCAACTTTTTCAAGTGAATATTCTGTTTGTGTGGTCATTGATTGAAACGAACCCACTGTTTCCGGTGGATTGAGATTATTTTCTTTAATACTGTATGGATTCTTTTAAATGCAGCTTGGGGGTTCTCATCTGCATCCTGGATCACAGCCATTGAGATGACATTATCAAAACCGGATGCTTTCATTATCACAGGAAATAATTTCTTAAACTGATCTTTTCCTCCACATTCAATGATTTGTACGTCTTCTTCAATTCCCATTTTTTCAAAAGAACTTCAAAAAATGAATTTTCGTCTTTCCCTTCAACAAAAAGAAGTTTCTTTTTTTCTATTGTTAAGTTTTTTTGTGTTGATTTTTTGTCAGTCACTTTTATTTTTAGTCCCTATTTTCAACTATACGGATCCTGTTTAAGATATTCTGTTTTTTAATTGTAGAGATAATACTTTCAAGATTCATTGATTGCCTTTTCGGGACGGTCATTCTGGTACAAATGGTTCAACGAATTTCAATTTCATTTTCCAGGGCTATACTGAGGCTCTCAAAATTGTAATTCTTAACCATGAATTCATCTTCCCTTCGCTCAATTCTTATGTATTTAAAATCATTTCTTAAATCTTTGGGTATTCCTTCAATAGCCCCTGAGATGAGTTCCATGCTGTGGGTGGTGGCCATGATTTGTGTTTTTTTGGATTTGGCATAACTGGCTATAACCTCCCAGACAGAGGCCAAAGCAGAATGATGAAATCCGTTTTCAAGCTCATCCACCAAGACGATACCATTTTTAGCATAGGAAATAGCCAGAAGAATGGAAGTCAGCCGATTTATTCCCTGACCCATGAGTGATAAAGGGACCTTTTTCCCAATGCCTGTATCTCCATGGAGAACCTGCTGGTTTCCTGCTATAGGGTTTATACTTAGAGATTGGAGTCTTGGTTCCAGGATTTGCAAGGCTTTTAAAATATCTTCTATTTTATTGGACTTATCGAGTTCACCAAATCGCTCGGCATCTTCCTGTGGAGAGGTATTATTTGTTGAAGATAAAAAGACAGTCAGTATTCCTTCATTGTATTTTCTCAGTTGTCTTTCTGCTTTTAACTGAAGTCCCTCTTGTTCCTGCCTTAAAAGAGCTTTTTGAACATTTTTACCTGTTCCGTAAGAAAATTCTACTCCGCCGGTGTCATCGATCCTGGTCTTCTGGATATCAATGACATTCCCACTCTGAACAGGAATGGGTTGTTGGATGGATGGTAAAAATTGGTAAACAAATCTTTTTTTTGATGAATTAAGAAGATATTCAAGGGTGATGGGTTTATCTAAATTGAGATTATGAAAAGCAGGGGCGAATAGGGAGTCTGCATTATTGGAAATAGTGTTTAGACCTCTCCACCCAAGGGACCTTATAAACATGGCAGGGTTGGTACAATCCAGGGGGAAAAACAGGGCTTCTAAAATGCTGGTCTTTCCGGCATTGTTTTTACCCCCAATCAATAGAATTTGGGGAATATTTTCAATGGAAATATTATTAAAAAGTTTGTAATTTTGAATATTTAAAGATTTTATCATAAAATGGATTTTCCTTTTGTTTAACTGTTATTTTTTTAGTTTTCGACCTCTATAAGAAGGCTCTTATACATAAATATCGACATTTTTTCGATTAGATCAACAATAAAAATCGTAAAATACATAAAAATATGATATATTTATTAAATATTGTTCAAATTTTTACATAAAATACATAATTTATTACATTAAGGAGTGGATTTTGAAACCGGATCATCCACTATTAAAGATAGCCCAAAGCCAGTCAGGTCTTTTCGCCAGTCAGCAGGCCATGGAAGCGGGGATTGATTCCAGAAACCATTCCTATCATTTGAGAGTGGGTAACTGGTCCAGAGTGGGGAAGGGAATTTATCAACTGAACTCTATCCGGGAAAATTCAAGAAGAGATTTTTTCTTTTTCCAGCTTTGGGCCAGAAGCCGCAGTGGTCACCTTGTTGGTGTTTTTTCCTTTGAAACAGCACTTTACTTAATGGGTTTGGAAATAAGTCCTCCTGTAAAGTATCATATAACTGTTCCCAATAATTTTCGTCGAAGTTTTCATAGGACTGATAAACTCATTCTCCATTATAAAGACCTCAATCCTTTGGAAAAAACAATGAAAGATGGTTTGTCTATAACCACTGGACAAAAAACCTTTAAGGATTTGATTTCAACAGGTGTTTCTCATCCTGAATGGATCAAACAACAACTCAAACAGGCTCTTGAAAAAAAACTTGTTTCTCCTGAAGAGATAAAAAAAATTTCAATACCGGATAAGAAAAAAAGGATTTTTAAAGCCATTCTGTTTGAACTGTTTGACTGAATATTTTAAAATCACCAACTCTTTATAAAAAGAGTGCGAGGAGTGTTTAAAGTTTATACATACATGGGGTTCAAAACATTGGACGTTTGTAAAAACTTTACAGGCTTTTACTTTTATTTGTGAATAAAAGTAAAGATTGTGATAGATTACAGTCCATGAAACTCCATTGGGTCTTAAATTCTCTTTTTATTCTGGTCTTTGTGAATTGTACCGGGGGCTCTGATAGTGATTCCGGCATTTCCTTTTTTGATGAATTTCGTGCCAGACAGATGTATTTGCAGGCCGGTATTTCCTGTCCCACCGGAGAGTGTCCTTCTTTTATGGGCGGACTCTATAATATTTCCTACAACGGTGAGTCCAGAAAGTATGATTTGTCAGGTTGTTCGGTTTCTCTTATTGGTTCCGATCGGGTTCTTACCAATTCCCATTGTATTCCTGAAGACATTTCACGGGTTGGTGAGAGTTGTCAGGATTCTATCCGTATTGTTTTTCCAAAAACAAATAAGAATCCCCTTGAAACTTTTAATTGCCTGAAAATTTTAAATAAATCATCTGTGGAGGAAAGCCCCAGGCATCCTGACTGGGCCATTCTCAAACTGGATAAACCCTCTGTCAGAAAGCCTGTGGACTTTAATCTCAATGGCATTCAACGTATGGAGCCGGTGACTCTCTATAAAATTAACTTTGATGATTTTTCCCCTTCCGGAGGGACAGTGGTCAAAACAGACTGTCTTGCCAATACCAACAATGTTTTAGCCATTGATTTTCTCGGTCCTGTCAGCCCCCTTTTTGGTATCAGTGATTGCGATAAAGAACTGATGATTGGAAATTCAGGTTCGGCGGTTCTCAATAAGGAGGGAAAATTTATTGGTCTTTTCTCTTTTATATCTTCCAAATCAAACAATCTTCCATCATCTCTTAATCAGGAAAATATTATTGGGGGAGGAACCAATGGAATCTGTATTCCCTTTGAGAATCACCAGGTTCCTGAGAGATGTGAATTTGACAAAGAGGAGTACAATTCCATGGCGATTCGGTACGCCTATTGGCTTCGTATGAAACAGAGTGACCAGATCCCTGAGAGGGTCGAGGAAATTCACAAAAGAAACAATCTTTTACACAATTCTACGATGAAATTTGCACTCAGTTCCCAGGGTGGGGCGGAACTTTTCTTTAACCCGGAAGAACCTATGGCGTTACTAAAAAGTGATTTTGTCAATGAGGCTTTTCCATTTCTTCTTCCGTCTTTTCCTGAATGTGTTCACCAGGGGGGGAGTTCCTCTTTTCAGGTGGTTTTGGAAATCTTGATTCCTGATTATTTCAATGACAAACAGCTTTTTGGTGTGAAGGACAACACCAATCACTCCATAAAGGTTGAAAGTAAGATATGGGAACAGCCCTTTCTTTTTCAAAAGCAGGAAAACAACGGCCAAAGTCGTTACAGGGTGACCATGGTTGCAATGGAAAACAGTCCTCTGGCTGACTTGTTGTTATTGAAACCCGGTCATGATTTTCACTTTTATGTTCCCATTTGTTATTAACTGGCTTTTTGGATGGTTCCCATAGTGGAGCGGTGAAAAACACCGGCTTCAATGAAGATTTTCAGAAGATGACCGTCAATTTTACCGGATCGGGCTTCTCCAATGAGAATTTCAAGGGCACGGGCCTGTGAAACCTGTTTTTTGTAAGGTCTGTCAAAAGCGGTCAGAGCATCATAGATGTCCGCAATGGTCATCATTCTGGATTGTATGGGAATGGCTTCAGCTTTTATCCCCAGAGGATAACCGCTGCCGTCGAGTTTTTCATGATGGAAATGGGCAATGGTGGGCACATGACTGAGGTTATCAGTCCACGCAATCTGTTTTAGAAAATCGTAGGTGTGACTGACGTGGGATTGGATTTCCTGTCGCTCTTCATGGGTCAGGCTTCCTCTGGCAATGGACAGGCTTTTAAGTTCGGTTTGATTGATTATGGGTTGTTTGAGGAGTTCATTGGCCTCTGTGATTTTTTCGATAAGCTCATTGATATCAAAATCCTCACTCATAACCTGTGGTTCATTGGCTGTTATGACATGACTTCTCATGTTTTTGATACGATATTGGAGATTTTCAATTTGGTTCATGGCCTGTTGATAGGCTTTGTCGGTATCAGAAGAAGGTGATTTTTTACGTTGTTGTTCAATCATGTGTTCGCAAAGATTTTTCCAGATGATTTTTTCCTCATTGTGGGACATATTATCAAAACGCATGAGAAGGGATGCAAGGTCACGATCTTTGAGTTTTTTCTTTTTAAGCAGGATGGACTCTTTCACTCCAATCTTTCCAAAATCATGGAGAAGGGATGCGTAACGAATCTCCTTAATCTGCTGTTCTGAAAAACGGGTGTTTTTGAAAGGGCCTTCAGGGACTTTGTGAGCGGCCAGGGCCAGTTCCACTGTCATCATGGCCACCCGGTCACTGTGACCGCTTGTGGAGGGGTCCCTGGATTCAATGGCCTTGATGGAGGCCCGGACGAAACTTTCAAAAAGATTTTCAATGTTTTCGGTTAACAGGGCATTTTCCAGAGCAATGGCTCCGTAAGTGGCAAAAACTTTCATTGTTTGTTCATCTTCCCCGTCAAATGAAACATTCTTATTTTCGTCCTGTTTGTTCACCAGTTGTAAAACTCCGCAAATCTGACCATCGGGTGTCACCATGGGAATAAAGAACAGGGAATTTAACTTGTAATTATTTCCAAAGTGTTTTTTGAAAACATTATCTTCATCATTTAACTCCTGATTGGAAATATTCAGAATTTCTTTATTGAGAGCCACGGAGTTTAATAATTTCCTGTCTTTTAGTGAAAAGAATTCATTGTGATCGACGAATTGCTTTTTCCGGCTGTAAGATCTGATGAGATGAAAAACAGACTCCTTCTCCAAAGCGAGCATTTTGCAGGGTTTTTGCCTGGCTTCATTTCTTATCAAATAAAGACTGGCTGCCTGGGATTGGGTGAGATCTGTTGATTTTTCAAGAATCATGTTAAAGAGGCGGCTCAACTCCTTTTCTGAAGAAAGAGCTATACCGATTTCAATGAGTTTATGCAGTTTTTCCGAAGTTTTTTGTTCCATAAGTATGCCTTAAATGTTTCGGATTTTTAGGGGTTTTTATAAAGGTTTTTTGTGAAAAGAGCGTTTCATTTTGATTCATTTGTTATTTATTTTACCACTTCATTGGACAAAGACGAAAAGTATTCGACTTTTTTCATTAAAATGAAGATAATAGAACTATAGTTTTGGACTTTCATATTGATTTTTGGAGACTGTGAAAATTCAAACAATGGCAGGCATGATATACTAAAGGCCATTTGTTTTTCATGTGATTTCAAAAATATGTCAGTGAGGTACAGGTGGGGGAGATGAAGCCAGTCTGGATTTTTTGTTTTATCTTGATTTTATTGGTGCCTTTTCAAAATTGCGGAAACCTTTCTGAAAGAGCTTTGTTCTCTGATGCCTCTCACAATCCAAACCCGGGCGGAGAATGTGAATCCCTTGAATGTTTCCGTTCCAGTGATTTGTTATGGTTGCAGATCAGGGAGTTTGAACCCTATAAGCTTAAAAGATCAAATATTGAAACTTATTTCACAGTGGGTGGTTATTGTGGAGTGGGGGGATTTTCAAATCATCGTTTTTACTGGTCGGTGAAAGAAAATTTTGGGGCGGAACAACTTATCGGTCGTGGTTCTGTGGATGATTTATGTGATACGGGTCGATTTCAGGTTCCCATTATTGCCAATATTGAAAGCAATTTTGAAATGGATCGTCAGTATGAAGTAACATTGGAGTTGGTTGGTATTGAGAATGGAGTCGCTGTGGGAAACCGTTCCCCTTACGCATTGGGAAGAACAAGTGTGTTGATTCTTCCCCCTGACGGGATTTAAAATACTATCGGTTTAAAGGAGGAGTCATGATTACAGCCAGAAGGAATACTTTTTGGAGCGTTTTTACTCTCTTATTTATTTTTATTCTGATGGTGAGTTATCAGAACTGCGGTAAGAAAACATCTGATGTTATGGAATCAGTTTCTCCACCCCCACCACCCCCACCACCATCTCCGAATCCATCACCAGATCCTCTGTGTGAAGGTAATGAAGAGGAATGTATATCAGCTTTACCATTTGAAAAATTTCTTCCCCTGTTCCTGCCTCCGGGGGCTGTGGAAAATACGGAGACATTTGCCAGAATTATCAATCATTCCGACAATTCCGGAACAGTTTTTATTACTGTTTTTAATGATAGTGGTGACAGGCTTGGTGTTCGTTCCGTTTCCATAGGGGCCAATGGAACAGTTTCATTCACATCTGACAATCTGATCAATGGAAATACTGATTGGAGTTGGGAGGCTCTCAGTGATGCCGGTCAGGGTTTTTTGCGGTTGAAACTGAATTCCGATGTTGATATTTTACCTGGAGTTTACTCCAGGGGGGCGGGGGGGATACCCGGTCTCTACGAGGCGGAAACCATCAATCGTACTCTTATAGAAAATTACCACTATGGAACACCTATCCGTATTTTCAATCCCGCAAGTAACACTGAAAACAGGAGTGAACTGCGTTTGGTTAATTTCAGTGACGAACATGTTAATATCAAAATTATGGCTGTGGATGCCACCGGGACAAGACCCGAAACGGATGTGACATTTGTTTTGCCTGCGGGACAGTCAAAGTTATTAACGGCACAGCAACTGGAGGATGGACACTCCTCAATCACGGGCCAACTGGGTGATGGTGAGGGCAAGTGGCGGTTTACCGTTTTCTCCAGTTCCTTTATCCATGTCATGAACTTAATGAGAAGACAGGTTGATGAGGATAATGAAATTATATTCACCATGGATCATGAACGGGAAGATGGCGACGACTTGGTAAAGTATTTTACCAAAAACTCGCTTCCTTTATTCCTGCCTCCGGGAGAGTTGGGGGATACGGTAACACTTGCCAGAATTGTCAATTTTTCCAACAGTTCCGGAACAGTATCTGTCACTGTTTTTAATGATAATGGTGATGAACTTGGAGCCCGTTCTCTTTCCTTGGAAGCCAATCAGGAAGTTTTATTTAGCTCCAGCGACCTGGTTAATGGAAATACTGATTTGGGTTGGGAGGCTCTCAGTGATGCCAGTCAGGGTTTTCTGCGATTAAAACTCAATCCCGGCAGTATTAACATTTCTCCTGAAGTTTACACCCGTAGTGGTTCCAGGGGTCTGTTCAACCTTCGGGCGACAAGGGGAACTGTCAATGTCACAATGGAAAATTATCATTATCTGACATCTGTCCGCATTTTCAATCCTGCAAGTAACGCTTTAAACAGAAGTGAGTTGCGTCTGGTTAATCCCACCGACTACAGTGTCCATGTCAAAATCACAGGCAGGGATGCAACCGGAGCCAGTCCGGGAACGGGGGTGACATTCACTTTGCCTGCGGGAGAGTCAAAGTTATTAACGGCACGGCAACTGGAGGAGGGACATTCCTCAATCACGGGCCAACTGGGTGACGGTGAAGGCAAGTGGCGGCTTTCCGTTCGCTCCGGTTTTGTTATCCAGGTCATGAATTTAATGAGAAAACAAATTGATGAAGACAATGAACTTATATTCACTCTAAAATAATTGGCCTTCAGTTGCAAGAAACGACGGATTCTGTCCCAGTTGCGGGGTCAGAAGAATGGCTGAAAGTGTTACCCATCTGGTCGATAAGGTTTTCCAAAAAAAACCCATGAGACAGTGGGTTTTAACCTTTCCCTTTCAACTCAGGTTTCTGTTTGCCAGGAATCCCAAAATATGGGAAAAGTCTTAGGACTTGTCAATAAAACCCTTTCCACCTTTCTCATCAAAAAAGCGGGACTCACTAAAAAGTCAGGGAATGTAGAAAGGGTCCTATTGACAATCCCAAAATCACAAACAAACAGCGATTTGAGAAGGTTCACAAAGTCTTAAAAACAATTTCCAGGGTCGTTGTTCTTAGGGTTATTATCTCCAGGGTTGTTGTTATCAAAAAGTTTAAGAAGATTCTGGCTAATAAAATCAAAATCAATCACACGACCTTCTTCAACGAAGGGCTGGATTTTCTGACTCTTTTTAGCTCCTTTTTCTTTTAAAAACTCCTCAATGGCAGCAGGTGTATAGTTTTTGTTTTTCGTTTTAAAATAACCAATCACAAAGGCAGCGGCGGCGGAAACAACAGGTGTGGCCATGGAAGTTCCCCACATTCTTCCGTATCTCCATCCACAATTATCACTACCCTTTGGAACACAACCATGAGGTTTTGTGGAAATGAGTCCTTTGCTTTCACCAGCCTCGGCCCCAGGGGCCGCCATTTCCACAAAAGTTGCCGAATGATTAGAAAAATCAGAAAGCTCTTCCGTCTCTGTATCAACAGAACCCACTGATATCCCCCCATCCACTTCAGAACCAAAGCAGGAAGGATAATGACAATAGGACTCATCCAATTTTTTGCCACTGTTACCTGCGGCCATGGTGACCACGATTCCCGCATTGATGGCCCTGGAAAGAGCATCCTGGCGAATGGCATTGCCTGCTGTTTTATCTGAACCTAGACTGAGATTGATAACATCAACTCCCTTTGAGATAGCATAGAGAATTCCATTGTAGGTTTTAGTCGTATTGGTTGTTTTACCCTTAAAAACTTTTACGGCCATAATACGAACAAAGGAACCATTGAGGCCAGCCACTCCTTTTTCATTATTTTGTTCGGCGGCTATGAGACCGGCGATATGGGTTCCGTGGTCCACAGTGTCATCAATGTTATAAATGGATTCGCCATCTTCAGAAAAGTTTTTTCCATGATGTCCCTGACCGTCATCCCAGAGTCGATTTTTAAGGTCGGGTTGTTTTTCAGCAATTCCTGTATCCACCACAGCCACCACAACAGAGCTGGTGATTTGATTTTGAAGCTCTACACTTTTTGAATAATTGACAAAATCGAGGTGTTTTTGATTTTCGGCGAGAGGATCATTGAGTGAGGTAGAATCCATATCAACACTGTTAATGGTCATTGTCTCATTTTCACTGACTCCGATCAAGCAGGGGCTTTGTTCTATATCCTGTGTAAGCTGTTCCAGATCAAGCTCTTCTTCAAAGGAGATAGTGACGGCAAAACTCGGAAGGGATTCCGATCCGGAAGGGATCTCCACGGAAGTTCCAAGGACTGTAATGGATTTGTCACTCTGATTCAAACAAAGAGGATTGACCAACAGGCTTAACTCTTTTTTGAAATCCATCAAATTTTGCGAATCTGCAGAGTTTTCACTCACTGATTGACTATTGAGTCCTTGCAGGAAGTCAGGGCTGATCTGTACCTTTTCCTGATCAAAGGGAGATGGCAACAGGGGCTGAACTTTGCAAGCCAGTGATTTCTTAGAGGATGAGTGACTGCTCCCCCGCATCTGACCACAATTCTGAAACAGCAAAAAAGTAAACAAACAAACAAGAAATATTTTGATAAACCGTTTTTCTAAATATCGTGTTGGTTGCATATTTACTTTTCTTGGAGTTATAATATATATCGGATCAAAGAGTCCGAAACTTGAGTCTTTTTTCGAGGATTTTCAGTATTTCCTATGAAGTGTATAAGGGTAAAAGATATTTTTTCAGAGATTTCCCAAGTGGTTGAGGATCTTTTTGATGACTTCAGGTTCCTCTATGGAAGAGATGACTTTAAGATTTCCTCCACACTCTGATGATCATGACCTTACAGAAGAAAAAGACATTTACGGGTTGCTTGGATATTTTAAAAAAAAAATATATTCACTGTTGAATTCTTTTATATCTGTAAAGAGATTTAAATAAGGTCAAACTTCTTGACAGATGTTTTAAAAAAAACAGATTCGTTGTTAAACTTTTTTTCATTTGTATAGTTGATTGCTTTGATTTTTGGATTTCATCTGAAATAATTCAAAATCCCATTTGGAATATGTTTTGCACTTTCAAGTCAGTGGGAGTTAATGGGGAATCAAAATGATACAAGTTCCGGTGGAGAAATCTTTTTAATTATTTAAAGAAATTGTTTATCTGTGAAAGAATCTTCTTCTTGATGGAAGATTTTTCAACAATGATTTTTATAAAAAAGTGAATTCTTATAACTGATTTGTTCTTCTCCATTTTCATTTTTAAAATTAAGAATTTTCCATGAATTCAATGGTTTTGAGTATAAAAACAGAATTGATGGAAATTTATAAAGGGGGAATTTATGGCAAATAGAATTATTAAAGGAAATATGAGGAATGTTTTTGTTGCCTCATCAGTTTTTATTCTGGTTTTATTCTTTCAGAATTGTGGCACAGGATTTCAAAACTCATCTGAAACTCTGCGTTCTTCTGTTCAACAGGATCCAGCGTCCTTGGGAGCAAACAATCCCGGAGCAAACAATCCCGGAGTAAACAATCTCGGAGCAAACAATCTCGGAGGAAACAATCCTGGAGCAAACAATCCCGGAGGAAACAATCCTGGAGCAAACAATCCCGGAGGAAACAATCTCGGAGCAAACAATCCCGGAGGAAGCAATCCCGGAATAAATTCTGAACCTTCACCTTGTGGATCAGGTGTGACGGGGTCTTCCCATAGCAATGGAGGTGGCTTTGTGGCAAGTACAGCGACTGTTGCAAGTACAGCCTGGGTAGCCCCTGATGCTGCTGTTTGCGGAACTGCGGAGGTTTCAGGAAGCGTGAGGATTGCGGGAAACGCAAGGGTTCGGGGAAGTGCGGAAGTTTCTGAAAACGCACGGGTTGCCGGGGATGCAGTGGTTTGTGGAGAAGCCCAGGTTTCTGGAAGTGCCAGGATTTTTGAAGAGGCAAGGGTTTGTGAAGAGGCTGAAGTTTATGGAAGTGCCACTGTTCATGGATCGGCGAAAGTTTATGGAAATGCGAAAGTTTATGGAGAGGCCAATGTGACGGGTCGATCAAAAGTGTATAAATACGCACGGGTTTATCAAAATGCTGAAATCAAGGGAACGGCAAGAGTGTACGGATATTCGCAGGTTTACGGAGAGGCGGAAGCTTTTGGGTATGGAGAGGTTCGGATTTTTGAAGATACTCGGGTTTACCAGGATGCAAAGGTTTTTGGAAATGCGAGGGTTCATGGTGCGGCAAGAGTTTATGGAGAGGCCCAGGTTTATGGAAATTCCAATGTGACCGGTGCATCAGAAGTTTACGGGGAAGCCAAAATTTATGCTGATGCTCAGATTAAAGGTTCGGCACATATCTATGGAAGTGCAAAAATTTATGGAGAGGCGGAAATTCATGGATATGGGGATGTTCGGATTTATGATAATGCTCAGGTTTACGGCACTTCGGAGGTTTACGGAAACGCATGGATTTATGATAATGCACGGGTTGCCATGGAGGCCCAGGTTTATGGAAATGCAAAAATTTATGGAGAGGCTTTGGTTTCAGGAACCGCAAAGGTTTTTGGAAATGCGGATGTTTCCGGAGATGAGCAGATTTTTTCCGGTGAAACAACAACGTAACCCGTTTTATAGGTCTTAGCATTTTTTTGTAGCGTCATGCAGGTTTTAAGTCTTAATCTGGTTATATGACATACCTGAGATAAAACACAAAAAAGAAAACCTTTTCTGTCAAGACACTCCGGCTTTAGTCTCCATGCCGGAGTCTCCACCAAACCCCAACCCCTCATTCACTCCACTCAAGGTGAATCCCATCATCAAGAGCAATCCAGTAATAACTGAAATTCCACTAATAGATGAATACTTGAGGCTTTCAGAAGTGAATATCAATGGGGGCGACCAGTAAATTGGTTGATTCAGGATCGATGAAACAGTTTTTCCATGTCTTTTAGATTCATTGGACGGTAGTCTCCGGGTTTCAGGCCGGAGAGTTTTAATTGACCAATGGCCACCCGTTTGAGTTTGACAACGTCAAAGCCGATTTTTTGGAACATTTTTCTGACCTGTCGGTTCTTGCCTTCAGTGATAGTGATCTGAACCCAATCCTTTTTGTTAGATTTTCTTTGAAGATATTTGACCTGTGCGGCCCGGACTTTTCCTCCAACAATGCTGATTCCCTTTTTTAGTTTTTCAAGTTTGTTTTCCGAAACCCTTCCGTCCAGCTTGGCGTGGTAAGTTTTTGGAATCTTTGATTTTGGATTTGTAATTTTCCAGGCAAAATCACCGTCATTTGTGACAAGCAGTAAACCTTCCGTACCCCAATCCAAACGACCCACAGGGAAAACACGCCTTCTGATTTTTTTGAAAAAATCAAGAACAGTGGGGCGACCCTTTGGGTCTGATGTTGAAGTGACAACATTTTTTGGTTTATTGAAAATAAAATAAAGGGATTGTGGTTTGGTTCCGACAGGTTTCCCCCCCACCTTCACTTTATCGGTTTTTGGGTTGATTTTGAGACCCTGTTCAAAAACCCTGCGGCCATTGACCTGAACCTGACCCTTGTCAATAAGTTCATCAGCTTTCCTGCGACTGGTTATTCCCTGACCAGCCAGATATTTATTGAGTCGTAAAAGTTCAGGTTCGGAGTCTTTTGTTTTCATATAAAAAGTTTTTGTTCAAGTTGATCCACAAGGGTCTGGATTGCATTGTCACTGGTGAAAATGTTATCAAGGGCTGACTTTGCCCGATCCAATGCCGTTTTTCCAAAACTTTTGGATTCAGGATGATTGATACTGAAAAGCTCAATGGATTTTTCCAGGATACTGATCAACTCCTGATAATCCGGATCTGACTGGCGGTCAATATAAAACTGTTCCATTTTCTTTAAGGGGTAATAGATATCCGGGTACTCATTGATCCTGCCTTTAAGTTCCATGTGGTTTTGAAAAACATAACCCCTTATAAGGATTCCCTTTACGTCTTTTTCACGGACCTGGAAGCGGGCATAGGTGTTTTGCTCCACTTTAAGGTATTGGGCCACATCGGATTTTAATTCCAGATTTTCTTTGTATTGCAGTTGAATTTCCGTGTTCAGGGGTTGGAGTTCCGCTTTTTGGATAAGCATTTGTGGAGAGGTCCAGATGATGTTCAATTCACCTGAGGTTGTTTGAACCAAAACGATATAATTTTGATCTTTTGTGTAAAAAACCCGGGTTTTTTGTCCTGATTCAAAATGTTTACGAGCCCATTTTTCCAGAATATGAATTCCTTCAAGACTGTTTTTAATATTCACAATTTGCCAGTTGTCGGGGAAAACAAAATCACTGAGTTTCCAATCCAGCATAAAAGTTTCATTGTAGTGTTGGATGACAAATTGCAATTCCTGGCTAAGATCCATGGTTTTTTTTTGCCAAAATTCGTGCATGAGAGCCATTCGACAAAAATTTTCAAAAAGTTGTGGGGTCAGCGGGGTTTCAGGAGGGCAGTGATGGATAAGATAATGATAAAGACATAAACGCGATGCGTCTTTATTGGGGCTCATGGCTAACATATGTCTTGCAAGATGGGTTGTGGTATTCATAAGCTTTGAGAAGAATAAAATTTATTTAAGATTTCGTCTACTAAAATATCCAAATCTGGTGAGGACTAGTGAGCAGACAACTCAATCCTGATCTTTTTAATCCCGTTGAGAAGGGGCCGAAAGTGGAATTAACCCCATCAAACGGACTTGTTCTTCGTCGATTACAGGAAAAATTGAAGGAAACCGGTAAAAAGCTCTCCACTGTTGAAAGTCTTGTCGAGGTTCTTGGGTCTCAGGTCAAGATCATGGGAGAAAATGAGAGCAAGAGAACAGAGGCATTTTCAAAAGCCATCACGGATCTTGAAAAAAATTTTCAGGAAGAAAATCTTGCACAGAAACGTGAGCTACAGGAGATGAGTCATCGTTTGAGGGAAAAAGAAGCCGTGGCTGAACAGGTCGAAAGTCTTATAGAGCGTTTTAATAATAATATTTCCCAATTTGAAAATAAAATGGCCGCCCTCAAAAGTATGGTTTCTGAAAAAGAGATGAACCTGATGAATCATCGGGAAATTATAGAACAGTTGGTTCAGGACGTTGAGAAACTGAAGTCAATCTCCAATTGAAACAAATATTTAATTTATTCAAAAATTATCCGATAAGTTAAGTATATAAGGGAAGTATACTGATCCTGTTTGAAATTTCGGGTGTTTCAAGAGGGAAAAACCGTGAAATTTCAAACACGACCGGTATATGTATAAGGGAGCTGTTCAGCTTCACTGGAATTTGAAAAAAATAAAAATAAAAGGAGGATGTGATATGGGTACTCATTTAATTTTAATGGCGGCTTCCCCCATGGGAGTAACGGCCATAGTCGTTATGGTTCTTATACTTGTTGTCAGTTATATCTGGTATGCCAGTCTTATCAGCCGTCGAAATAAAGTTTTGGAAGCCCTGTCTTCAATTGATGTCCAGTTACGAAAACGTCATGACCTTATACCCAATGTGGTCAAGTTGGCTGGAAAGTTTATGGCCCATGAAAAAGGGCTTTTGTCCAGTCTCACGGAACTGCGTACTCAGGCCATGAGGGGGTATCGGCCCAATGATCCGGGGCAAATCAAAAAGCATCTGGAAACTGAAGGCCAGCTCCAGGCGGCCATGTTGAAATTTTTTGCTGTTGCCGAGAATTACCCCAACCTTAAATCCAGCGAAACCATTGTAACAGCCCAACAAACCTTTACTGAGGTTGAGGGACATATCGCTGCCGCCCGACGTTTTTATAATGCGGCAGTGACTTCACTGAACAATGCCGTTCAAATTTTTCCCGGTTCTGTTTTTGCCGGTATGGCGGATGTAAAGACCATGCCTTTCTTTGAAATTGAAGAAAGTGTTCGCCAACCTGTGGATGTGAATAATCTGCTGGCCGGATAATTGATGACTTCAGAAGATATATTTGTTGAAAAACGGGAGTGTTTTAAGGGGATCAACGCCTTTTACAATACTGAAATCCTGGGATGGCTGCATCAACTGGAAAACAAGCGAAAGTTTCTGGTGAAAAAATGTATGATTCTATGGGGTGTTGGACTTGTTCTTTTCCCTGTCTCTACTTATCTGTTTCATTACGCTCAACAAATATATGTCCAGGAAGCGGAGAATGTCTTTTTCAAAACATCCATCCTCTGTCTGATGGTGACTATCCTGCATATAATGATATTTCTTGTTTCCAAACTGTTGGATGGGAACTCCCCCACGGACTTCCAACAGGAGGAAGTAGCTGAAACATCCGTTCAGAATAAGCTGAAGGGATTAAAAACAAAGCGAATGTCTTTTTCTTCCGCAATTTTTGGTTCTTTAGTGGGCTGGGGTTTTTTGATGTGTATGGTCTATCAGGTGTTTGGGGAAAGGGGTCCCCAATATACAAAAGATAATGTAAGTTCAATCACCTTAATTATTTTCATTTTCTTTTCCTTATCTATGTTCATTATACCGGGTGTTACTCCCATCATGAAATTGAAGAGTAATGTGAAAAAGCGTTTCATGGAAAAAATTTGCGGATTTTTCAATTTTCAATACAGGCTTAGAGCAGATTCCTCACCTGTGGGTCTTTTTAGAAGACTGAACATTATTCCTGAATACGATATATCCTCTTCTGAAGATCAGATTACCGGACAGTACGGAAGGGTTCATTTCAAACTTGTCGAAGTTGATTTAAAAAAAAAGAAAGGGTCAGGCGACACAAGAAGGTATGTCACTGTTTTTAGAGGTTTGTTACTCCAATACACTTTTCCAAAAAAGTTCAAAGGTGTTACGATTGTAAAAAAAGATCGTGGTGTCGTTGGCAATGTCTTTAATAAAAAGATGTCATCCTGTAAACGGGTCGCCCTGGAGGATATACGATTTGAAAAGATTTTTGAAGTCTACGGTACTGATCAGGTTGAAGCCCGTTATCTTTTGACTCCCACTTTTATGGAACATTTATCAAATCTCTCCAAAGCCTTTAAATCCAAAAGTCTGCAATTGGCCTTTCATGGTGGAGAATTGCTGATAGCTCTTCAGATAAAAAAGAATATGTTTGAAATGGAGTCCCTGTTTAAAAAGAACCTGGCTGACCCCAGCCGTTTTCAGCAATTATTGCATGAATTTGACCTGATCTTTGAAATTGTTGATATTTTAAACCTGCAAACCCGATCCGTGGCCTGACCCTTAAAATCCGGCCCATTGGATTTCTACGGTTTTTCTGTGTTTTCGTAAACCCGGTCCATGCGTTTGATAAAAAGGGAAGCCTTTTCAAAGCCTGTGAGAGTCAGTTCCCTGACCACTTCCCCTTTGGTGTTAATGAAAATGATGGTGGGTAACCCATAGACTTCGTATTTATCCGTGATTTTTTTCAGTTCTTTTGAAGGGGATGTGGCATCCACTTTAATCATGGTGAATTGCAGACTGCGTTTTATGACCTCCGGTTGCGAAAAGGTGAGTTCATCGAGTTCCGTACAGGAAAGACACCAGTCGGCGTGAAAATCAATGATAACAGGTTGTCCCTGTTTTTTGGCTTCATCCACTTTTTGAACACTGTACTTTCCCCATTGGGGTTGTTTTTTGGAATCTGTTGTGGTTTTTAAAGAGTCGGATTTTGGTTGCAGTTTTTTAACCAAAGGCCAGGCATAGTAAAAGGAAAGACCAAACAAACAAAGGGCCAGAAAAATTTTGATTCCATTCATCCACCGGCCTGAGCGGGGAAGTTTGTCCGTCAATTGACCAAAAGTTCCAAGTAAGATGAAAAGACTTCCAAACCCCATGGCAAAGGTGAATAGAAGAATAAAACCCATAAAAGAGTCCTGGTGATGGGCGATATAGGCGAGAATTCCCACCAGAACAGGGCCGACACAGGGACTGGCAATCACTCCGGCCAACAAGCCTGAGATAAAAACACCGAGGTAATTTTTTTTCATTTGATGACCTGCTGCGGAGTTTCTTATGAAAGCCGGAGCCTGGATTTCAAACAAACCCAGGAGGCTTAAACCCATGGCAAAAAGAATCAGGCTCATTGCAATAATCACGACCGGATGACTGATAAGGGAACCAAAGAGTTGTCCCGTTTGGGCGGCCACAAGCCCCAGGGAGGAATAAGTAATGGCAATACCAAAAACATAAAACAGACTGGTCAAAAAGGATTTCCAGCGGGATTTTTTTTCACGTCCTCCCAGAACGGCAAAAGTGATGGGAATCAGAGGGTAAACACAGGGGGTCAGGGAGGTGAGAAAACCAAAAAGGAAAATCCAGAAAAGGGAGAGGATAAAATTGTCTTTAATTTTTCTTTCGATACGGTTTTCAATATTCTGTAGAGGTTTTGTGATTTGACTTTTCGGTTTTTCCTGAAAATTCCATTTTATGGGAATTTTAAAATCAATGGATCTTGGAGTCAGGCAGAACTTTTTGGTACAGGCAATGTAGGTCAGATGGACATCCATTGTGTTTGTTTTGGCTTTTAAATCTTCAGGAATCTGAATTTGTGTGGTTAAAGTGGCGGAGTCCTTGATCCCTTTTTTTCGTTTTTTACTAATGGTGTCGTCAAATTCAATAATGGGGGAAATAAAAAGTTCACCCACAAGACTGTTTTTTGGTTGATTCACCTTGAGTCGGAATTGATCTTGATAAGCAAAAAAGCCCTCTTCCAGGGTTACTTCCACCCGGAAACGAACCAGTTTCCCCGGTGTGACTTCTTCCAGGAAGGTACGGTGAATTTTCATGGGGTTGAGTTGGGAGAGATCCTGTTTGTCCGGGGTATCATTTGAAGAATTCAAAAAGAACAGTGTCAGAAAACCAAAGAGAAGATTCATGATAAATTAGGATAGCCTTTCCAGGGAACCAAAGCAACGGGGAAGTTATACTAAAGATCATTTATTTTTCATGCTATTTCCATAGAGACCACTTGTTTTAAGCGGATTTTGGCTAAAGAAATTCAGCATAGAATAAATGATCTCTCAGGGAAATTTCATGAAAACTCAAACACGATCAGTATATCAGGGGTTGTATTCTTTGTGAAATGGTATATACGAATTATTGAAAGTACCATCTGTTTCATTGCAGTCACTCAAATTTATTCCGGCGTGTTCAAACATAATCGATGTGGATTTTATGAAAAATCAAAACGTGTTACAGGAAAAGTGGACAGATCATCCAATCATTGCCATTGATACGGAGACCAGTGGACAGTATCCCATTCTGGATGATCTCTGTGAAATAGCGGCAGTCAAATCCGTTGGTGGCAAGGAGATGGAAGCATACCAGACACTTGTGAAACCCCGGAATAGAATGAGTGATTTTATCATCGGAATTCACGGTATCACCAACGAAATGGTGGCTCGGGCCCCGACTGTGGATCAGGTCATAGGGGAATTTCTTGATTTTGTTAAGGACGGGGTGGTTGTGGCCCATCACTCCCCCTTTGACATCGGTTTTTTGGTCTACGATCTCGAAAAACAAAACCTGCCTTTACCCGATCAACCTGTTCTTTGCAGCAGTCTTATCTCACTCAACTCCATTCAGGGACCTTCCAATCATAAATTACAGACTTTGGTTAAGTATCTCGGTCTTCAGGGGGGAACGGCCCACAGGGCTCTTGACGATGCCAAAACCAGTCTACAGCTTCTTCTTAAATGTTTTCAACGCAAAGAAGTCAAGACCTTTGCCGATGCTTTTAAAATCCAGGGAGAACCCCTTTGGTGGCAGGATTTTTCCATAAAAGGAAAGAAATTACAGTCCCAAATCTGGCAGAAAGTGATGGAAGCCATTGAAAATCAGAAAAATCTTGAAATCATTTACATGGGAGGATCTTTTAAGGGACAAAAAAGAGAGGTGACTCCCCTGTCTGTGGTTTGCAATCCAGGAGGGGATTTCATGGTTGCTCTTGATCAAAAGGAACCGGAGAAAAGCAAACGCTTTTACTTTAAACGCCTCAGTGAGATTGAAATTATCTTATAAGTGGTTGCAGAAAGAATGATTCCAGGAGGAATTTGGATAAACATCGGAAAAGGTTTAGCCAAATAATTCTTGATTCGATTAAACAGGTTCAATGAGGATATCCAAATATCATCAGAATAAATTCACTTTTCAAGCGTAAAAGACATTTTTAACCTCATATGGGTTTAATGCTGATTATAACTTTCAGGATCAACTATACTGATCCGGTTTGAATTTTCATGGAATTTCCCTGAGAGATCATTTATTCTATGCTGAATTTCTTTAGCCAAAATCCGCTTAAAACAAGTGGTCTCTATGGAAAAAAAATAAATGATCTTTAGTATAAGTATAGATGATTTCTTGACAATAAGAGAGCTTTATAAGCACCAGAAATAAAAAAATCTGGTTAAATTTGTGTTATTTTGGTATTTTAAAGTTGTTGTGAAATATATCCTTCTGTTTTTCATAATTGTCAGTTTTTCAAAAACCGGTTTTGCCAATGTCTGTGAAAATTCTTCTATTATTCCTTCCCATACTGATGAAGACCTGTATACTATTTCCCGTTGGGCTATTGGGCTGGCTTACGCTAATCATGCTGAAAAAGCCGGGTTTGTGTTTAATAATAAAACTTACAATGAGGATAATCCCCATCCGGAACTGTCTAGGATTGGGTTTTACGCACACACAAGTTGTTTTAAATATTTTGATATTTTGGGCGAGTGTTTTTCTAAAATGTGGGAATTAAACTACTTTTACCGAATGTCTTTGGGTTCCGGGATTGAGTCCGGAGAAAGTTTTTCTGAAGTTTTTTTCAGAATGGCCAGGGAGTCAAAAATGGATCAGTATCTTTCACCTCTTGAAGGTGATCTGTTACCAGGAGATGAATCTTTGGCTGAAGTTCAAAATATAGAACCCATTGTGGACGATTCATTTACGGAAACTGGATTTTTAGAAAGACCGGAAGACAGGAGATAAAAATCAGGGAGACTATTAGGACAAACCACTATGTTTTTATTGAGGTGCTTCTCAGACCATATCCTTCGGAGTAATCTTTATTTTCAAATGAATTGAGATCCAAAATATCCACATTCTCAAAAAAATAATCTTCAATAATTATTTTCTTTTCTAAAATGATTTTTCTGTAAATGGGAAACCCAAAACCTTCAAAATGTCCCAAAACATGGTCTCTGTCCCAACTCACCAAATGACCGGGTGAGGCGTTTTCTATGAAAAAAAGACCCTTATCCAGATTTCCCATTTCAGAGTTTTTGGGTTGGGGGCAGAAGTGGGAGCGGTTTGAACGATAGGTGTTGCGAATATTCGGTTCTGCTGTGTAAAGAAAAGTTCCCGGATCGGTGATAATATTGCGGTTGTTGTAAAAAAGTTCTATAGACAGTTGATCGTTGTGGTCGTGTCCCCCTCGTCCACGTTGTCCCACAGGACCGCATCTGAAGGAAAGAAAAAAGTGAGGGCTTTTATAAACGGCAACGCCAAAATCGGAAAAAACAAAATATCGCAAACCCTCACGATAGTTTTCAGGAGGTGTAAAAAAATACCTTTTTAAAATTTTTGCCTTTGACAGATTATGGGGGATTTCCTTCTTCTGTGAAAGACCCATGGATTGTTCAAAATCCCTTATTATGGTGGGGTAAGACTTTTCATTCAGTGGATAGGTTTTTTTGGAAACGGGATTCCCTTTCAAAGGGCTTTCTGTTTTGAGAACAGAATCTTCTTTCAAAGGATTTTCTGTTGGGGAAGGGTTCCTCTTTGTGTAACAATCCTTGTTTAGAGTATGATTTTTTTTCAGGGAATAACTTGTCAGTTCCCCTTCAATTTCATTAAATTCCCCTGTAAAAAGGCTTTTTATAATGTTTCTGATATGGGAGACCTCAAGGGGTTTTTCCCTGATTTCCCCGTTATCTGTGAAAACAGGGTTGAGTTTGAAAAAACGTCCACTGTCGTTATCACCGATTTGAACAATATGACCGTCAGGTTTGGTCAATGTCTCCATAAAAAAAGACATACCAATGATTTTTTTTAAATCCTTCTGATTGAGATATTGTTTGTCTTTTGTGGAAGGGTGGAGACTGAAAAGAATGATCGGATAAACAAGCATCTCTGTACTCAAACGGTGGTAAGCCGTTGATCCCTCAAAATTGGTTCCGCAATCATGGAATTGGTAATCCAGTTCTTTTTTAATTTCCCGGAGACAGGTTTTTCGCCAAAGGGAAATATTTTTATCAGAGGGTTTAAGGTAAAAGGCGATAAAACTTAAGCCCGCAATATTGGCCAGATAATGATTGCCCCGGAAATCAATCCCTTTTTCAAAATGATTAAAGACAAACTGACCGTGATCGTAAAGACTTGAGGAGAGAGTGGACAAAAACTCTTTGGAAAATCCGGCTCCAAAACTTCGGAAAATATCAAGGGCCAGCACCCAGTTGGCCCCCCGAATGGCAATATCCATGGGACATTTCCAGTTGACTCCAAAGTGGGGAGGGTTGTTGGCTATAAAATCCAGTATCTGTGACTCAAATTCATCCATGAATTTTCGGGGAGAGTCATCCAAAAAAGAGGGGTTCTCTGAGGCCAGTCCATAGGCGTAGGCCAGAAGGGGTAAGTGCTGCATACGACTGAGTTCCCAGGGAACTTTTATATCCACCCCCGGTTTATGACCATAGGGGATACGATTCCACCACTGGTTGTTTTGCCACCGATAACCTGATTTAAAATCCAATTGCCAGTCAATCCATTGGTAATCCTTTTTTATCAGGGAGGATATTTTTTTTGAAAGACGACGGTTTGAAACATTGATGTGTTTTGCTTCTTTGAGTTGTTTGTGAGACCATTGATTGTTGTGGGGACTGTAGAGGTGCCCGTTGAGTCCGGCACATTGAACTCCATGGTAAACCTTTTGCCATCCTGAACCGAGCAGGTTGAACTCGTGGTTCATGATTTTTTTAATAAGAAACGCAAGGCGGGGTATTGAGGTTTTTATATTTTCAGAATCCGGTGGAGAAATCAGGGATTCTTCAAAACCAGGATTTTTGAGACTGTAGCTGGGAAAAAAACTGTAGTGAATATGATTTATGATTTGTTTTGCCTTTTGGACCAGAAAACAGTTGATTTTGACAATCAGAAGGTGAAAGGGTATTAAACGGGCTCTGGCTGTAAATTCACGAAAATAACGCAAAGCGATGTCTCCTGATAATCATTACCTGACCTTCTTAATATTATTGATGCTTATTGGGTTTTCAAGTATCTACCGAATAAGATCATCCGGCCCGGACTTTCTTTTGAAGTTTTTGGGTTATGGCTATTTTTATTAAGGATAAACCATGCTCCAGGTTTTGCAAAATCTTAAAAACGGTCAAATTGTAAAATCCGTTCAGAAGGGGGCTTGGGCTGTACCCCTTAAAGAGGTCTTTAAAGTGGCGAGGATCAGTATAGAGGTTTCCATGGAGCTTAGAAAATAAAATGAGAATACTTTTCTTTTCTGACAATTTTTTTCCGGAAACCAATGCAGCGGCCTCAAGGGTCTATGAAAAGGCAAAAATATGGACCAAAACGGGTCATCAAATCACCATTATTACAAGTTTTCCCAATTTTCCTGAGGGGCGTATTTTCCAGGGTTACAAAAACAAATGGTACCAGGTCAAAATGATGGACAATTTGAGAATTGTACGGGTTAAAACTTTTATCAGTCCCAATAGGGGTGTTTTTTTAAGAACCATTGACTTTATTTCATTTATGATTACGGGAACTGTGGCGGGAATATTTCAGGAAAAGCCGGATATTGTTTTAGCCTCATCCCCCCAGTTTTTTACGGCTGTTACAGGGTATTTGGTTTCTCTTATCAGAAGATGTCCTTTGGGTTTGGAAATTGCCGATCTCTGGCCTGAGTCCATTAAAGCTGTTAATGCCATAAAAAGTCATGGACTTCTGAATTTTCTGGAAAGAATTGAACTTTTTCTTTACAGAAAGGCAAAGTTTATAGTGACTCTGACAGAGTCATTTAAAACCAATATAGTCAATCGGGGAATAGAATCCAAAAAGGTTTTTACTGTTATCAATGGTGTTGACACTTTGTTTTTCAGTAAGATCAGTCAAAAAAATCATGGGCTGGAAGAGGATCTTGAATTGAAAGATAAATTTGTTATTGGTTATATTGGAACCATGGGGATGTCCCATGGGTTGGATCATGTTATTGAAGTGGCAAGGTTTCTGGAAAATGAAAAAAATAAACGTATTCATTTTCTTTTTGTCGGTGGAGGGGCTGAAAAGGAAAAACTCATTGAGTTATCCAAAAGGTTTTCACTTTCCAATGTGACCTTTGTGGACAGACAATCAAAAGACAGAATTATTGACTACTGGTCCCTTTGTGACTTGGCCCTTGTTCACTTAAAAAATCATCCCACTTTCAGTGAAGTGATTCCTTCAAAAATTTTTGAAGCCATGGCTCTTGGGCTTCCCATTATTTATTGCGGGCCGGAAAGTGACGGAAGTCGTATAGTGACAGGGGAAAAAGTGGGGGTTCATGTTGAAAGTTCTTCTCCTGAATTTTTAAAAAAGGCCATTGAGGATTTATCCGAAAATAAAGATTTGATGAAAACTTTTTCAGACAGAGCCGGTGAAGCTGTTCTGAAGTACACCAGAAAAAAACAGGCCGATGACTTTATGGAAGTGATAAAAAGAAATCTAAAATAGGAATCAGTCAAAAAGGTCTTCTAGTCCTCCTGTGGGGTCCACAGGTTCATCCCGGGAAGGTTCCTCATCTTCATCGGTGGAAGATCTTTCGAGTTCACCAATCTGATGACATCTGGAAATGTATTCATCAGGGCTTACAGCCACTGTGAAATAGGGTTTAATATCCACGGAGCGTGAAGTGTACTTTTCAGAGTAAGAACCGCTACGACCACCTGTTATGGTTCCGGTTTTTACACCTATGAGGATAAGACCTCTTGGACCACTGTTTATGCGACGGATGGCAGCCACCATTTCATCACAATCGGAATCGGTGCATTGAATTTCAAATTCATAACCGTTATTACGACCAAGAAAAATGGAATCCCGCGATTGTAATTGGGTCAGTGTGATATGGGTGTCTCTGATACTGGTAAGGTTATTACAGGATGTGATGGAAGTTCCCTCGCTGTCAACGACGTTGGTCATTGAGTGCATTCTTATGGAAACACCGCTGACCTGATTTTGTCTTCTGTCCACTTGAACTTCAAAAGATTTTATATCGTAGTCAAGGTTTTCAATGTCTTCCCTGTCAAGATTGTTGAATTCGGACATATAGGAATCAAGGATTTGCTGGTCCACTGATTTTGGAGTTTCTCCCTCTTGAACATCTATATTGGAGGCATCCACGTCATTTTCAAGTTTTTCCAGATCCGTTAAGTTGGCTTCAAAGCCTTTACCACAGCCGGTAAAAGCCAAAAAGGGAATGAGATAGATCAGTGTCCACTTGAATTTGTTCATTGTAGTCTCCTTTATTCCAGGGTTTCCGGCGTAAAATAAATGGTCTTTTATAAAGATCATTGATTCCAGAGGAAATTCGTTCAGCATGGAACAAATAGTCTTAGCGTGTTTATTCATATTTAATGCAAGGGCGATACCATAATGAGACAGGTTTTATTAAAGGATTTCAGTCCTTTGGAAAAATTATGAGGGATTGTTTCGGAGCTTTTACATAATTTGTCACCTGCAATGTCTAAAGAAGTGACAGAAAACAGAAACATCAACGGGATGAACTGTAGGTTTGTTCAACAGTTTTGGAAAAACCCTGAGTTGGATTAAAAATCAAAAGAATTAAACCTGTAATGTTCTTTTTTAATGATATACTGAAGACCATTTGTTTTTCATATTTTTTTGAGAGACCACTTGTTTTAAGCGGATTTTGGCTAAAGAAATTCAGCTTAGAATAAATGATCTCTCAGGGAAATTCCATGAAAATTCAAACCGGACCAGTATAAAATCCTTTTATAATGAGAAACTGCATATCAAATGCAATCTTCTCACGGAAGTCACAAAAATTTATTCGGTTTCAGGATTTTCAATTCCAAGGTCTTCTTCGATTGGAGAGCTTTCGGTTGGGGGGCTTTCGGTTTCAGGAGTTTCAACCCCAAGGTCTTCTTCGATTGGAGAGCTTTCGGTTGGGGGGCTTTCGGTTTCAGGAGTTTCAACCCCAAGGTCTTCTTCGATTGGAGAGCTTTCGGTTTCAGGGTTTTCAATTCCAAGGTCCTTGGAGAAATTGTTTTTTGAATCGGATTTGGCCAGAAAAGTGGGATTTCCTGTTTTATCGCCCATCAGAATGGCTTCGCTGGAATCCAGAACAAAAGCTGATGCCACGGTTTTACTCGTGTTAAAAACCTTGACGTGGGCAATGGGTATGGGGCTTATTTTTACACGGGTGTTTTTATATCGTTTATTTCTCTTGGAATAGATTCCAAGGATATCCCCCTGTTTTAGACCTTGTTCTGATCCACCATTGAGAAAGAGGATGTCATTCTGACTGAAAATGGTGACTTCCTTGTCAACTCCCCCTCCTCCAATGACATCCAATTCTATATCTGAGTGTTGTCCTCTGTAATCATTGAAAAAAGAAGGAATACTTTCCCTGGAGATCCAGGCTCCACTTTTAATTTCTCCAAAACTTTGAGAAACTTCAGCCCGATACCGGTTATCCCCCAGAGGGTTGATGATTGTAATGCGTCCCAGGTAATTGATGACTGATCCAAAAGACAGAATGAGACCTTTAACCACATAATTTTCGTCCATCACTGTGAGTTCTTCACCAATATTCAGACTTTCTTCAGATTCAATGTAGATAAAATCGTTGAGACCCAGCAGACTTTTGGACTCTTCTGATTCGAGAACCCGACCGATTTTTTTTGGATAATTTTTGGCTCCTTCATCATATAAAAAAGCCTCCACGAAGATAGAGAAAATATGATCTATGGAGGAATGCATATTCATTTGAAGTTTTTGGCCGTCAAATTTGCTGATATCGTATTGACTGGAGTCTTTAAAAGCGGGAGGTATGGGTCGAACCGGCGTTACTTTCTCTTTTGGTGGGGGGATGGAAATCTGGGGCATGATCGCAATATTATTTTCAGTTGGAAACGGATTCTCTTCTCCGTCGGAGAGTTGTATTTCTTCAGATGGACCTTCTTTCTTGTTTTCAATGCTCAGACTGGGGGGTTGTTCAACAGAGCCTGTGAAAAACAGAATTTTTTGCCCCACGAGAATAAGATGGGGATTTGTGAGCTTTTCATTATAAGACCATATCTTTGACCAATAATGACCGTCTCCAAAAAAGACTTCACTGAGAGTCCATAAATTATCCCCTTCAGCCACCTGGTAAGAACGGGTTCCGGCATTATTAACATATTGACTCCAAAGATCATCGGGGACTTCCTGACTGTAGGAACTTTTGTAGATATTGTGTATTTTTTCTTCAAAACTTTGTGAGGAAGACTGACTCCACAAAAACTGTGGCCAAAAAATGATGAAAAACAATAATCCTTTTTGTATTGGCTTTGTCACCGCAGAGGTTTTGGCAGCCGCAGCGGGAGGTTTGAAGAGAATGTGCGACGGCACGGATTTATCCTCATTCCAATCTTCTGGATCTTTGAGCCCGTAGATTTTTAATCACGTTTTTTTCCTTGAGGGCCTGCTTTTTTAGACCGATCCTTTTGAGGATTTTGTAGCGATAATAGTGGAGCTTTATTGACCGGGGATATTTCTTCTTCAGAGCCTGACTTTTTTTAAGAGCCGGGATCCAATCCTTTTTCTTTATTAACTTTTTCAGGGCAGCCAATTCTTTTTTTTCGTTTTCCAGATGGGATTTCCTGATTAGTTTGCCGGACTTTAATTGATCCACTTCTGTGGATTTTTTTTGTAATTGGGATTTAAGGAGTTTGATTCGACGGTTTTGTATGGAGATGATTTGATCTTTTTTTTTGGATGGAAAGGTGCAACCTGACAATATAAGAAATAAACTGATCAGAAGACAATGCTTAATTTGATTTTTTTTCCAATTCTTTTTCATTACTTTATTATTCTAACGATGTGATCCGGTGATGGGCAAGCCGGGCTTTTAATATTGCCTATAAAATTGACATTTTTGACTGGACACACCAATTGTGAAATAAGAATTATTGGCTTTTGGTTTCTTATTTGGAATCTGAAATGACTTTTTCCACAAAAGATGTGGAAGTCCAACCCTTGGAAACTCTGGACTCAAGACCAGGACAGGGTTTCAGCAGATTGCACAGTTATTAAACAGATATAAACCCCTGAAATTAGAGACTTATCAAATTTTTCCGGTCTTGTTATCAGAATCTGTTTTTTGATTTCGGATAAAATTCCCTGAATTCAAATTTATTAAACTTTTGGCTTTGAGTCATTTTTGATGATCTTTACTTCCATGCATTTATTGATTTTTTTGACCCTTATCAGTGGTTGGTTTTTTTCTCCCGTTTTTTTTTATTTTAAGGACTTAAGTCTGGAGGTTCATCACTTTTGTTTACAATCCTCCCCTTCTTCCCATTGGCAGGATTTTTATCAGGCTATTGTCTGTGGTAAAAAACTACAGGCCAGTGTCCAGTGGCAGCAGATGAAACAATTGGGAATGCTTCATATTCTGGTGGTCTCCGGGGCTCACCTGGCTTTTCTTTCCCAAACTCTCAGGTTTTTGTGTTTTCATCGTTTGCCTGAAAGTCTTGAAAAACTTTTCTTATTGGGTTTGGTGGTTGTTTGTCAGTTTCAGGCCCCTGCTCTGAGAGCCTGGTGCTATTTGTTTATCAGTGGAATCAATAGAAAGAAAAAGCTTTTTTTAAAGCCTTCAGGACTTCTTCTTGTCGCCATTATTTTTTGTTTAAGTATCAACCCTCTGTTTTTTGCCGGTATGAGTTTGCCTCTGACGTGGCTTGCCTGTTTGGGTATTGGTTTTGGAAAAAACAGTTTCACTCAATCTTTTTTTTGTTTTCTGTTTTTGCAACCTATCCTCAGTCAGTGGGGATCCCCCAGTCTGCTGACTGTTGGAATCAATGCTTTTATCACTCCTCTTGTGGGAATGGTTTTGTTTCCAGCCAGTCTCTTTTGTTTCTTTCTTCCTTTTTTGACCCCTGTGGTGGACAGGCTTTGGGAGTTGCTTTTTCATTTGGCTCAGGTTCTTTCCCCCAGTCTGGTTCTTTCAGAAGCGGAGAATTTTTCAGAAGGAAAATTATGGCTATGGCTCTATGCCCTGGCTTTGAATATCGCTCTCATGGGCTGGGAGTTTTATAAGGATAATAAGGTTTTTAATAATGAAGTTCTGTAAAAATCAAAAGATTTTTAATGCCGGTGGGGGTTGGTTTTTGATTTTTCTGTTGATATTCACTTTCACTTCCCATCCCACAAGCAGGGAAGTTTCTTACGACTTTGACTTTATTGTCTGGAATGTGGGGCAGGGTTCCTGGGCCACCTGGCTTCAATCCAATCAGTGTTTTCATTTTGATATGGGAGGGGAGTCTTCTCCCATAAAACGGGTTTATAAACTTTGTGGCGGGAAGATGAACCATATTTATTTGACCCATCTGGATTACGATCATATCCGCTTTTTAAGAAGGTTTGCATCCATGGTTCCCCGACTCTGTCTCCATTATCCAAAACTTTTGAAAAAAGCCTGGATGAAAAAAATAAAACCATGCTCTTTTCCTTTCAAGGGGATTCGTCAGATATCCCTGGGGAAAAAAGGGGATAACTCCAATGAGGGGAGTGTTGTTTACCTGATTGCAGGACAGGTTCTTATTACCGGAGATGCTCCCATATCCCAGGAGTTGAAGTGGTACAGACAGATTCCCGGAAGATTAAGGATATTGGTTTTGGGTCATCATGGAAGCAAAACCAGCACATCTGTTAAACTTCTGGATTGGGTTCGTCCCCGGATGGCTGTGGCCAGTGCCCGTAAAAACAAATACGGACACCCCCACCAAAAAGTGATCCGCAAGCTGAGTCAAAGAAAAGTACCTCTTCTCAGAACCGAAACTCTGGGTCATCTTTTTTTCAAACTTCAATGATTTCAGAATAGGGTTGGTAGTTCATGTTGAGGTCATCAGCCACGGCCTTGTATGTAACCGCCCCTCCGTAGACATTCACCCCTTTTTCAAGCAGGGGATGGATTTGGATGGCTTTTTCCAACCCCAGGCTGGCTATTTGAAGGGCATATTCAAAAGTGGCATTGGTCAAAGCATAGGTGGAGGTGCGGGCCACGACACCCGGCATATTGGGAACACAGTAATGAACGACTCCATTGACTTCAAAGGTGGGGTGGGCGTGGGAAGTGGGCTTGCAGGTTTCAATACATCCCCCCTGGTCCACAGCCACATCGACCACAACAGAACCCGGAGACATATTTTCCACCATGGGTAAAGTCACAAGTTTTGGAGCTTTGCGACCAGCCAAAAGGACCGCTCCAATTACAAGGTCGGATTTCACGACAGATTCCTCGATATTTTGGCTGTTTGAATGGAGGGTTGTTATTTGTCCACTGAAGATGTGATCCAGATATTCCAGACGGGAATGATTGATATCCAGAATTTTTACCTCAGCCCCAAGGCCCACGGCCATTTGGGCGGCATTGACACCAACCACACCTCCCCCCAGGATGGTGACCCGTCCACGGCGAACCCCTGTCACTCCCCCAAGAAGAATTCCTTTACCTCCTTTATCCCTTTGGAGATAAAAGGCCCCCACCTGGGTGGCCATTCTTCCGGCGACCTCTGACATGGGGGTAAGAAGTGGTAAGTTTCCTTTGTGGTCTTCAATGGTTTCGTAGGCCACCGCCTTGATTTTACGGTCACAGAGGATCCTGGTCAGTTGGGGTTCAGCAGCCAGATGCAGGAAAGTGTAGAGAATCTGCCCTTCCCTGAGTAATTCGTACTCATCGGGCAGGGGTTCTTTGACTTTAATAATCATTTCTGACTGGTCATAGACTTCTTTGGCTGTGTCCACCAACAGGGCTCCGGTTTTTTCATAATCCCGGTTGTCAATCATACAACCCAGACCGGCATCTTTTTGAATATAAACTCTGTGTCCTTCGTGAATCAGTTGCCGGACTTCCGCCTCTGTAAGGCCCACACGATTTTCACTGATTTTTATTTCTTTTGGAACTCCAATATTCACGGTTTTTCCTTAAAAGCATAGGTAAAAATTTATATTACAATGGACCAGCTTTTGGGAAGGGTCAAGTTGTTCCTTTGAAGGGGTGTTCAAAAGCGGACCATTGTGGCTCCTCTGATCCCAGTTCCATATCCTGGAAGCAATCAGGAGAGTTGAGAATTTTTTTAACCAATTGATGAAGCAGTTCATGTCCGGCTTTATAGAGGATCATATGACCCATGAGGGGTCGTCCCAGAGTGGCGATGTCCCCGAGAGCATCCATGGCTTTGTGCCGGACAAATTCATTTTCAAAACGCAACCCGCCACTGTTGATAACCTTCTTCTCGTCCAGGGCTATGGCATTGTCCAGACAGGCTCCCATGGCCAAACCCATTTCCTGTATTTTTTTTATATCCTTAATGAAACCAAAGGTGCGGGCTGTGGCCAATTCACTGGCAAAAGTCTGTTCATTCACATCCACATCCACGAATTGTTCACCAATGGCCTGGTGTTTAAAATCAATGGTACAACTCAGACGTAAACCATTGTAGGGGACAACATAGGCGTGTTTTTCCCTGTCACCGCAGTAAATGGGCTTTGTAATGTAAATGTATCTTCTCGGTTCAGGCTGTTCGATGGTTCCCGCTTTTTTTATTTCATCCATAAAAACTTTGGCACTGCCGTCACCGATTGGGATTTCACTGCCTTTAAGTTCCAGGTAAACATTGTCAATACGAAAAGCGGCCAGTGTGGACAGGCAATGTTCCACTGTGGAGATAATGAAACGTTCACAGCCCAGGGTTGTAGCCAGGGAAGTGGCTTTAACGTAGTCTGCATGGACAGGTACGGATGGACAGTCTTCAAGATCCGTTCGGATAAGGTGAATTCCTGTATTGGGTGGTGCGGGACAAAAAGACAGGGAAGTCTGGACTCCCTTGTGCAGACCAATGCCGTTGATAATTGCTTTGTCTTTAAGTGTTTTCTGTAAAAACAAGGAACCTTCCCGATTATTTGAATCTTTATTGATCCTGTTTGAAAATTCAGGGGCTTCAAAAGGGAAAACAGTGAAATTTCAAAAAAGACCGGTCTGTTTTTTATAAATCCCCCTTAAAGATAAAGCAATCCCTAAAAACACAGGATTTTTAATAATCAGGGATTGTTTTTGGATTAAAAACATGGAAGAATTTTAAATATGGATGATAGAGAACTGAAAAAAATTCAGGAATATCATAAAATTCTCCTTAAAAATCCACAATCCCCCCTTTTTGCCATGTTGGCTGAATGTTATCGCAAGGCAGGGAGATTGGAGGAGGCTCTGGATGTGACCAGAAAAGGTCTGGAACACAAACCTGATTTTGTTTCGGGCCTGGTGGTTCATTCCAGAATTTTATTTGATTTGAAAGAGTACAAATTGGCCATAGAAAGTTTTAAAAAAAGTCTTGAGTTGAGTCCAAAGAATTTACTGTCTCTTCGTTTTATAGCTTTTTGTTATTTGAAGATTGGTCAAAATGAACAGGCTGTGGATTATATAAAAAAACTCCTTGCATTTAATCCGAATGATAAAGAGGCTCTGGAACTTGCCAAACAGTTTGAACTGCTGGATTCTGAATCCAAAAATAATGAAAAAAACAAAAAAGATATGAAAGCGGTGGAACAGTTCAAACCCTTTGAAATTTCAGGTTCAATGGAAAAAAAGACTCATTCTGAACTGAAAGAACAGGATAAGAACAATTTGGGTGATTTTTTCAACTTTTCAACCAATGAAAAAAGCAATGAAAAAGCCTCCGCTCTTGTTGAGTTGCAAAACAGAAAGGATTTTTATCAGAGATGTCTTCAACGCATTGTACAGGGTGTTGACTCCCTGAGAAGATCCTGACAGACCCCAAAAGGGAGGTCCCTGTGTTATTAACATCTGATTTTAAAAAAGGACTGAAACTTCTCATAGATAATCAACCCTATTCCATTGTGGATTTTCAGCATGTCAAACCGGGAAAAGGCAATCAATTCACACGAACCAAGCTTAAAAATATGATTACAGGCAGTAATCTTGAGAAAACCTTCAAATCCGGAGAAAAATTTGAAAGCCCTGATGTTATGACACGTACCTGTCAATTTCTTTATAGTGATGAAAATGGTTTTCATTTTATGGATGTTGAAAACTATAACCAATACACTTTGTCTGAGGATGATCTTGGAAAAAACAGATTTTATCTTACTGAAAACCTGGAAGTGACAATGATGTTTTTTAACGACAGGGCTATTGGTATTGATTGCCCCAATACTGTTAAATTAAAGGTGATGCAGACAGATCCCGGTCACAAAGGGAATACGGTCACCGGAGGGTCCAAACCGGCCACACTGGAAACAGGTCTGGTTATTACTGTTCCCCTTCATATCAACAAAGGGGACAGGCTTAAAGTGGACACCCGAACCGGTGAATATATGGAAAGAGTCAATTCTTAAAAATTTACAATTTTTAATGGTTTGACCACTTATGGCTTCGATAGAGAAAATTCCATGAAAATTCAAACGCAATCAGTGTCTTTGGACTTTGGATGGGTTGAATGAACTTTTAATGAGTTTTGCTGTGTCTCCTTTTTGAGAATACCCTATATGAT
The DNA here is from genome assembly GCA_965219545.1 of Bdellovibrionales bacterium. Lineage (GTDB taxonomy): Bacteria > Bdellovibrionota > Bdellovibrionia > Bdellovibrionales > JAGQZY01 > JAGQZY01. The sequence continues at coordinate 39,417 of CBDCNX010000036.1, read as the reverse complement.
CCGGGGGCACTTTGATGTACAATAACAGACAGTATTATTGGGTACGGATCGTATTTAAAATTTTGGGAGAGTCCTGTTATCAATGTCCTGGAAAAATGATTTGCTGAGATTTTTAAAAACAGGTAATGGAAAAAATCTCAGAACAAGTCTTCATAAGGAGTGGGTGAATATTTATCCTGAGGATAAAGAGGATATTTATCGTTTTTTGTTCATGAACGGTCAGGATAAACTCTTTGTTTTCTTCTTTGTCATTGATTTAAAGAATCAGGTTGGGGATTTGCTCTGGATTTTGTTTTTAAAATTGATTCATTTTCATAAGTTGAAAGTTCCACGGAATTATTTTGATGAAATAATTTCTCATTTACAAAGCAGACAAATTGTTATCAAAGATGAAAAATCCATTTCAAGTATAATAAAAGTGCTGATAAAAAAACAGAATAGTGATTTTATGGATCGGGTGTCGGATTACAAAAAAGAATTGCTTACTTCAGTCAGGATTGCCGAGTCTGAGAGATTGGAGGATCAAAAATCCCTCTATATGAACGAACTTAAAAAACTGGAGCCTTCCCGATTTGATGCCAGTCAGTTTGTCACTGAAGCGGAAAAGGGCCGGGCTGAAAATATTATGGAAAAACTGAAGATAAAAAGGAGAACAGTCTCTTCCAAAGTCGGAAATTTTAAGAAAACTGAAGAGGAAAAAAAACTTATTGAAGAAATAAAAACTCAGGCGTGTACCTACCATGATCAGGGGCGGGCGGAGGCCGTCGACTTTGCCTATCTTTTGCGTTCCATTGGTGAGTCGGAAAAAGCTGTGGATTTTGTATATTCCGCGAAAGACAATCCAAAACGGGATTGGCAGATTCTTGATTATTTATTCTTTGGAAATCAGTATGTTTCCATCCTCAATCACTGTGAACTTTTAAAGGCAAAATACGCCCATAATCCTGATGCACTTTTTCCGGTTTACTATGCGGAAGCCATTGCCTTTTGGGAGTTGGGTGAAAAAGAAAAAGCCCTGGGTCTTATGTCACAAATTTCATCCATGCGACCTTATTTTAAATCAGCCACCAAAATTTTATCCCAGTGGAAAGAGGAACTGTTTGAGTAAGTTTAAAAAAATTATATTTTATTTTTCCATTGTTTTTATGTCTATGGGACTGACATACTTTTATGTCTGGCAAAAACCGAAACTGGAAAATCTGTTAAAGAATTATATTGAATCAATAAGTCTGGAAGAGGGTATTCCTTTTGAAATTAAAGTGGATCAGGTTTATTTTTCAATTTTTTCACTCCAGATGGAATTGTATAATACCCATTTCAAGCCAAAAAAAAAGTTTAATAAGATACTTTCCCCCTTCAATGTTAAAAAACTTGTTTTAAAACCAAAACTTATTGACTTGCTGATTGGGAAATTCTGGATTCATTTATTACAGATCAAGGATACAGAATTGGATGTAAGGATTTCAAATCGGATGTTTTCCGGTTCATCAGGTCGCGGAAAAAAAAATCCGGATTTTAATGATTTTCTTAAAAGAGTACCCATTTCGGAAATTGATGTTCAGAATGTTCGTGCCAGGATCAATTATTCAAACAGATATTTTTTTGAAATTGAAGATTTCAATATGAAGGCATTCAATCAGAAAAGCAGCCTCATGATCAGTATCAAAAATGTCAATTCAACGCTAAAAACCAGGAATGTTTCCCAAAAAATCAATTTTTTAACGGATGTTCAGTTTCTGATAACAAAAAACACTGTTTTTCTGTCAAAATTGAAGTTAATCAAAAAAAACTCTTATTTTCTGGCTTCGGGAAATCTTTTTTATAAAAATCATCCCAAAAATATTCAGAGTATGAAGATTAAGACACGATTTAAATCCAATTTTGAGGATTTTTATAACTGGAGCCATCCCTTTTATAGAATGGATTATCTCAGCAGATTGGGGGGTGATTTTAAAACCGACATTAACTTTTTTAAATCCGGTAAAAGCTCTGACAGGGTTTTAACGGCAACCACCGAACTTAAGGGTTTTCAAATTGATAAAATCAGACTTGGCGATTTCTTCTTTGATACAAATGTTCTTAATTCAAAACTCATTCGTTTTAAAAAGTTTAAAGCTGTTTTATCAGGTGGTAACAGGGTTGATATTAAAAATGGCGAATTGCAGATCGGAGAGACCACAAAAATCAAAGCGGGTGTCAGCTTTCAAAACGCCCAATTGCACAGTTTTTTGAAAAAATCGAATATTGCTGATATTCCTGTCTGGTTGACAATCAATGGTCTTTTAAAATGTGAGGGAACTTACGAAGACAAACTCAATATTCAGTGTCCGGGGAAGTTGTCAGTCGGAAATATTCAAATTAAGGGTTCAGGTGGAAAACGGGATATTGTTTCCACTGAAAATGTCAGTTTGGAAGGTACAGTTGATATTGATGAAAAGGCTGTTGGTTATCGTACTCAGGGAACAGTCAATCAGGGTCATCTTCAGTCCAACGGTCGTATCGAATTTGAAAAGGGTTTTGATATTGATTATCAGTGTAAGGATATGGATTTTTCTGATTTTAGAAAAATTGCCTGGCCTTAAATTTAAAGGAATATTCAATTGTTCAGGAAAAACCAGTGGGAACAGTAAAAGTGCCACTTTTGAAACAGATGTTGGAGTCGATAATCTTGAATTTCAGGATTACTTTTTCGGTCAATTTAAAAGTCTTTTAAGTTACAAAAAAGGAGTTCTTTATTTTGGGAAGGTTGACGGCAATATGAAGTCCACCCGTTTTAAAGGCCAATTGTCTGTTCATCTGACAGATGAAAGAATAAAAGGGGATATCCGTTTGCCGTTTTTCATGATGGAGAATGTTCGTGAGATGATTTTGAAAAAAGTGGATATAGAAAACAAGTTAACGGGATCAGGTTCCGGTCGGGTTCGGATTGATACATCCTTTGACAGTGACCGGATGAATTTCACGGTTAACAGTCACCTTTTCAAAGGTCGGGCTTTTGGAGAGAGTTATAAGGAAGCCAAAATAAAGGCCCAGTCTGTTGATGGCATTGTTATTCTTCAGGAAGGGTATTTAAAAAGAAAGAAGGCTTTTTTGAGTTTGAAGGGAACCATTGACAATGAACTTAAAGCGAACCTGAACTTTGAAGGGAAGACATATCTTTTGGGGGATTCCTCTCTGATTAAAGAGTACAATCTTCCGCTGACCGGACAACTTGTTGCCAGGGGGAAGATTGAAGGACCTCTGGGGGCTCCTGTTATAAAAGTTCAGTCAAAAATTGATGATTTTGTCTTTAATGAAAAAAAGTACGGGGAAGCCTCGTTTGGTTATGACAATTCAGAGAACCAGACTCGTCTTGAATTTAAGGTAAAAAATCGATTGGATATAAATCTTTTGTTGCCTTTGAATTTGTCAGATGAAATTTTTGTCAATGTAAAGTCAAAGAGTTTTGATCTGGCTCCATTGATGACCTACTTTATAACAAAAGAGGCAACGAGGAATTATAAAGTTGAAACATCTTCTGAAATCTCAGGAAAGATAAACAAAAATGATCTTTGGAGTTCCGAGTTATCGGCTGTTCTGGAAAAAATTTCTTTTGAATATAAGGAAAATAGAATGGACAGCAAAATTCCTGCAAGTGTTGAACTCAAGGATAAACAATTCTATATCAGTGACTTAAATTTATCAGGCGATGAGCAGTTTATCAAAATGACCCAGGTTCTCAGTGAAAAAACCAGTTCAAAATTGATTGTTGATGGACGTATAAACATGGCTTTTTTAAAAATATTGATTCCTTTTGTGGAAAATATCGACGGCCTTGGTCTTCTCCATTTGGAACTCATTCTTGGAAAGGAAAATCCAAAATTGATTGGATCAACTTATTTGACACAGGGTTTTTTAAAGTTTCCCGGGTTTCCCCATCCTTTTGAAGATCTTTCAGGTGATATTCTGTTTAATGAAAAAAGACTTTTCATTAACTCCCTGTCAGGGCGGGTTGCCGAGGGAAAAGTTCTTGGTAACGGTAATATAGAATTTGGAAAAAAAGGAAAAATAAATGTTAACCTGAGTGCAAATATGGATGATGTTCATATTCATTTCCCTGAAGGTTTTAAAACCCAGGGTCATGCCTCTATCAATTTGTCCGGTTCAGGTCCTTTTTTGTTGTCCGGTCAGTATAAGGTGGCGGGAGGTTTTATCGACAGTTCCTTTGATTCCGGTAAAGATTCCCAGTCCATTGATCTTCTCCGTGAACTTTTGAAAAAGGAAGTGGAATCCCCTCTCCTGATAAACCTGGGTATTAAAACTGAAAACAGTGTTGAAATAAGAAACAATCTTGTTGAAGGTTATATAAACGCTGATGTCACCATTTATGATAAAATCACGGTTCCCCGAATTAAAGGTGAGGCTTATTTTGACAAAGAAAACTCTCTGATCCGTTTCAGTGATAACGAATTTGAAGTGATTGACTCCACTTTTCTTTTTGACGGTCAGAGTCCCATCAATCCAAAATTATCCCTTCGGGCCCAAAACCGGGTCAATGGTTACGACATTGAATTGTTTTTAAAAGGGCGGGCCAATAAACCTGTTCTGACAGCGACCAGTCATCCCCCTTTGCCGGAAAACCAGATTATTGCCATGTTGACTCTTGGAACTCTTCCTGAACAGTTTCAGCAAAACAACAGTGCCACCAGAGCTAATGATGGGAGTCATTTTGAAATCGGAACATCCATTCTCAGTAACAATCCCCTGGGCAAGGAACTTAAAGAGCGTCTGGATGTGGATGTTCAGTTTTCATCGGCTTTTGATGACCAGAACAATATCGCTGTTCCAAAGGTCACCATCAGAAAAAAGATAACCAAAAAACTTCTGATTTCTGTTTCCCAGACCACAGGGCAATCCAATCAATCTGAAGGAAGGGTGACTTATGAGTTCAACAATCAGTTGTCCACTATTTTCAGAGTGACCAATTTCAGCGAACAGACCAATGCTTCCGACAATTCAAATCTGATCAGACAGAATAACCCCGTGGGGGTTGATTTGGAATATAAGCTGGAGTTTGATTGATGTTTTTCAGTACCTGCTATCTGTTACAGCAATGTTTTACTTTTTTTTCCGGAGATATTCATGGAAACCGAAGGTTTACCCTTCTTTTTGTCTTTTTTATCATGTTATCCGGTCAACAGGTTTTTGCTCAATATTATCTGAGAAAATCAGGGGACCCGGTGATTGGAAAATTAACGGAAAAATATAGAAACAGGAAACTTGACCTTTATGAACTCAACGAGATTGTCAAAGAAGTTTCAAAGAATGGAAGTTTTCAGGAAGTTTTTGTGGAATCCATTTCAGGGGATGAAGTTATTATACGAACAAAAAAACTAAAAAAAATGATTCAGATGGAATTGGTTGGTCATTCCTTTTTTTCCCGTGAAGAAATTATAAAAAAAATGAAACTGGAGGAAGGACAGGCTCCCAGTCAGTCGGAGATCAGTCAGGCTCTTAACCGGATTCATAAGCTGTATGAAGAGTCGGGTTTTTATAATTTTGAAATTGTTCAGAGTCGGAAATTCAATGAAGAAAAGCAGGGGTACATCCTGACTCTTCATATCAGGGAAGGGAAGTATTGCGTTATTGAGAACATTAATATTTTCTCTGAAAATAAGAAATTGAATGACAGACTCAGGTTAAAGTTATCAGAATTTGTCGGGGATCCTTACAAAAGGGATATGGCGGATTTTTTTCAGAAAAAGATAGAGAGTGAACTTTTTGAAAACCGTTATCTGGTATCGAAAATTTCCAATACATCCCTTCTTTTTAAGGGGGATAAAACGAGTGTCAGGATCAATTTTACAATATCAAACCCCATTCAGTTTGAATTTGTTTTTTATGGTGACCGCTTTTTTTCACACTTTGACCTTATCAGGGAAAGTAAAATAAAGGATAACAAGTCTCTTAGTCTTAACAGTCTGAGTGCTGAGATGATGGAAGGGATTAAACAGCTTTATCTGATATCCGGTTTTCCAAAGATGAAGATTCAATTTTCTGAAGAAACCTTTAAACAGGTCAATAAAAAAGTATTTCTTTTTAAGATTGATGAAGGACCGAGGATAAGAATAGGAAAGGTCAATATTCTCGGAAAAATCTCAAAAAAGAAATCCTACTACACGGGACTTTTTTTTCAATCTCTCAGGGAACAGCCCAATTCGGTTTATTTTGTAAAGGATAATATTCAATTGGCTGCCCAGGCCATGATAACCCAACTGAAAAGAAAGGGGCATTTTCAGGCGGAGTTGATTTCTTTGACCAGTCAATTTAAAAACAACAACAGAATTGATATTGATCTTAAAGTGGATGAAGGTATTCCCACATACATTCGTCAGGTTATTTTTCAGGGTTCAAAATCATTTAGCAATGGGGAATTGACCGAACAGGTGGGGATTCAGGTCAATGAACCTGTAAGAGTCTCTCTTGTGGAGGAAAGTTTTGAAAAGTTGATCCGGTTTTATAAAAACAAAGCTTTCCTTGAGTTTAAGATCAAAAATAAAGACTCCAGTGTCATTCGTTACAGTCCCGATCAACCTTATGTTGATATTGTTTATGAGGTTGAAGAGGGTCCAAAAATCAAAGTGAGTGATATTATCATAAAAGGTAACAGAAAAACAAAAAACTATATTCTTTTAAGGGAGCTTGATTTTGAAAAGAAACAGTATCTGACTCTTGATAAGCTGACAAGCTCCATTGAAAATCTGGAGCAAACAGGTCTTTTCAGTAAGATAAATATTCATTCCATGGCCCCTGAAAACTCGGAGGAAAGTTCAGAGAGCAAAAAAGAAAAGGAAACTTTGGAAAGTGAAAGGGACATTGTCGTGGAAGTGGAGGAAAGAAAACCCGGGCTTTTTTCTTCAGGAATTGGTTTGCTCAGTCAGGGTCGGTTGACCTATCGGGGTTATATGGGAGTGCTTTATAATAACCTGTTGGGTAAAGCCCGGGGAATCAGTGGCCGGGCTGATCTCAGATATCAGGAAGGGGTTAATTATCTTGAGAATCGTCTTATGCTCTCCTATTATGAACCTTTTATTTTTAAAAATCGGATCCGTGGAAGAGTTTCCCTTGTCCGGGAACAGGAATTGTTTGATTTTCGTGAAAACAATTCGGACATCCTTTCCACCAATGAAATTCGATTTTCCCTGGAAAAGGAATTTTCGACCCATTTTCGTCTGGCTTACAATCTGTGGCGTTTTTCAAATCAGGAAACTTTTAACGTTAATGACAAAAAACCCAGAAAACCTATTAACATTGGCAGTACAGGACCGGCTTTTGAAGTTGATTACCGGGATGATCCTTTTCTGCCCACCCAGGGGGGGGATTTGCGTTTTCAGGTTGAATACTCTGATCCTGTTTTTGGCAGTTCAAGGGACAATCCGAAAATTTCCGGAAGGGATCCAAACACTTTACGTCCTTTGGATCCCGCCAATGAGGTTCATTATCACAAGAGTTTTTTTTCCACCACTTATTACAACCGTCTTACAGAAAACAAACGCTGGATATGGGTGAATTCCCTGCGGGGCGGTTATTTAAAAAACATAAGTCGCAGTCTGGATTCTGGGATTCCGAAAGTCAGGTCTTTTTTCCTTGGAGGAAGTTCCACCATTCGTGGTTTTGCCATTGGAACCACTGAAACTGTTCCCGGCAAGCGGGAACTCTGTCTGAAACAAAATATTATCAATAAATCACAACCCACTGATCAGTGCCGGTTTGATGATGTGTTCGTAAGGGATGATTCCGCCTTCTTTCTTGTGAAATCAGAACTGCGTTTTCCCTTTATCGGTCCTTTCGGGGGGCTGGTGTTTTATGACGGAGGGGCTGTTTACCTGGGAGAGTTTAAACTCCAGGATCCTTATCGTGATTCAGTGGGTTTTGGTCTCCATTATGACACTCCCGTGGGTTCCTTTGTTATCCAGATGGGTTACAAACTGGATCGTAAAACAGGGGGACTGGAAACAAATTATGACAAGGAAAGTTCCATGGCCTTTCATCTGGCCATAGGAACTTTTTAGTTTCTATACTATCAGCTGGATCTGAGAAAACTTAAATGGTTTTTTTTTAAAAACTCCGATTTTTGGTTGATTTTTGTTCAAAATTCCGAGAAAATTGTTATATGATCTATAAAAAGCGAATTATTAGTCTTTCAGCAAACAAAAACGTCTTTTTATTTGGTGTCAGGGGCAGTGGCAAAACAGCTCTTTTAAAACGGCTTTTCCCATCGGCCCTTTATATTGATCTTTTAAATGAATCTCTTTACCAGAATTATCTTTCCAATGTTGGGCAGTTTTATGAAACAGTCCATGCCTTTAAAGATGATGGCTTGGTTATTGTGGACGAGATTCAGAGAATGCCCCGCCTTTTAAATGAAGTCCATCGCCTCATTGAATCCTCCAGCCGCCGTTTTATTCTCACCGGTTCCAGTGCCCGTAAAATCAAAGCCAGGGGGGTAAACCTTTTGGGTGGTCGGGCGGGTAAAATGCTTCTTCATCCTTTTGTTCCTGAAGAGTTGGGGGAGGATTTTGATTTGGATCAGGCTCTGCAATATGGTTTACTCCCCATTGTATGGTCTTCCACTGACAGAGGTGATAAATTAAAGGATTACACGGAAACTTATCTTAAAGAGGAGATTAAAGCCGAGGCTTTGGTAAGAGATCTTCCCGGTTTTGCCCGCTTTCTGGAAGTGGCCGCCCTGTATCACGGGCAAATTGTGAATATGAGTGCCATTGCACGGGAATCCCAAATTTCCAGAAACTCTGTTCGTGAATTTTTTTCCATTTTAGAGGATACAATGCTGGGTTTTTTTCTATCGGCCTATTATCCAAAACTTCGGTTAAAGGAACAAAAAAGCAGTAAATTTTATTTAATTGATCCGGGTCTTGCCAGAGCCTTAAAGAAAAACTCCGGTTTGGTTTCCATTGAGGAAAAAGGGTTTCTTTTTGAGGGATTGATAGCCCAGATTTTGAGAGCTTATGGAGACTATCACAATCTTTATGAATCTGTTTATTACTGGTCCTCCCTGGAGGCTAAGAAAACAGAAGTGGATTTTCTTTTAAAGAAAGGGGAGGACTTGATAGCCATTGAGGTTAAAGCCAAAAATCAGGTTTCCTCTCAGGATTACAGAGGGTTGAAAGCCATCAGGGGATTACCCACTGTTCAAAGACGGATTGTGGTTTATTTGGGAAGAGCTGTAAGAAAAACAGAAGATGGAATTGAAATATGGCCTTTTGATTTTTTTTGTAAAAATTTAGGAAAGGATTTTTTCAGAACCCATTAGTGATGCAACCAGCCTACTTGGTTTTTGATGAATTTCCTTGGGGGAAGTTCCACCATCCGTGCTTCTGACAAAACGACAGGTCTCCTCTGTATCTTTCCATTGGGCTGTAAAGGAACATTTTTTTATTTATTGACAGAGTAAAGCTGTCAGGGGGTTCCGGAGTGCCACCCGATGGAATTTTCGTGCATGTTGCACTACACTCTGAGACTGACACTGAAAAAAGAATTGTCATGTCTTAGTGATTTGAATTCTCTACAGCGATCTCTAGGTGAACTTTTTTCATATCCACTGGGGCATATAAGATGAATCTCGCCTGCGACCATATCTATAGATAGATAGTTTAGATGATTATAAGATATCTATACTATCGGCTTGGTTTGAGAAAACTTAATTGGTTTTAAAAAAGTCCGGTTTTTGATTTATTTTTTGTACAAAAAATCTCAGAAAAATACATTATCCTCATGCAGATAAACCATTTTGATACATCAAAAAAAAACTTAAAAAAAACTTAAGTAAAAAATAAGAAAAAACCGATAAGAATAATAGTTGCTTGATTTTCGTCTAGTCCGTGTTTCGTAAAATTTCTTTGCAAGATTATGTGGGGAAGGTCAGGGGGACAAGATACAGCTGGTTATAAGGAGAATGTTATTATGTTAAAACTTATAAAAAAAAGAATTTCCAAAGTCCTATTTGTCTTAACAGTAGGAGTTATCATATTTGGTTATCAGAATTGTGATCAAAATAATAATAAGTCATCATCTCAAAAAACACAATCTTCCCAAAATGTCAGTCTGGAGGCAAGGATTCAGGAGCTTAATAATCGTATAAATGAACTGAGTACTAACTCGGATTCAATGAAAGAAACATTGGACCAGACCAATGCCAGTATGGACTTGCTTCAAAGACGAGCAGATGCAGCTGATAGAAGAATTTCAAAAAGAGTACTGATTGAAGATGATGATCATGAATTACACGTTCATAGATATGGTGTTTCCTGTGAAGAATGCACGTTGTCTTATGGGAGTCCAGAAGCAAAAAAGAGTGCTTGTCATGGAAGCCATGAAAGGCCTTTTAGTACTGTTCTAAGAAATGTTGCCGCAATAGACAGTCTTGGGATAATCTATAAAACTACTGGTGAAAATACTGATTCATGCACGTCTTTAAAAAACGAAACTCTTCAATTATGTAGAGACAATAGCAGTAATCCCTCTTCCTGCGAACACGCTCCTAAAGGGGATCAAAAATGTTTGATTGTTTGTGCAGTTAGTCAGTCCTGAAAAAATCAGACTTTTTCAGGACTGGCTGAATAAAGTCAAAAAGAACAAGTCGAGGGTGAAAAGATTTTATGGTGTACTAGTTTCATCCCGACTTTGACAGCAGCCTATGCGTCAAAAGTGTTCAGTTCAAACAGAGGTGGTATAGAAGCCAAAATCAGCCATTTTGAGAAAAAAGTGTAGTGAACAAAATCAGTTTAATTTACTTTTTTTATTGATTTTTAGTATTTTTTGTAATGATATATATCTATGTTCATACGAAAGATAAAAAATCCAACCGGTCAAACCTACTACCACATCGTGGAATCCTATCGAGAGGGCAAAAAAGTCCGTCAACGCACCTTACTTTCTTTGGGAAGAATCGAGGATGGGAACCTGGAAGCCCTTGTCCAATCAGCCGGTCGTCACCTGGATATTCTCACAGCCTCCCAACTGGCCAAAGAACTTTCCACTGAAAAGACTTTTATTTTAGGCCCCCTTTTAATCCTGGAAAAACTCTTTGAGGACTTGGGGATCAACAAGGTGATAGAACATATTAAGGATTCTCATCCCCGTTTGAGTTTTGATTTGAAGAAAATCATATTCACTTTGGTTGTCAGCCGTTTTGTTCACCCAAGTTCCAAGCTAAAGGTTTTTGAGCATTGGCAGAAGTCTTTTTATCCGGAGATGATAGAGGGGGACCTGGACCTTCAACATATTTACCGGACCATGGATTTGCTTTGCTCCCATAAAGGGGAGATAGAGAAGTCGCTGTATTGGCACGGCAGGGACTTGTTTAATTTAGAGGTTGATATTGTTTTGTATGACCTGACGACTCTTCGGTTCGAGAGTACAAGAACAGATCTGGGCGAACTTCGTCAGTTTGGCTATAGCAAGGAGAGGCGATCCGATTGCACCCAGGTTGTGTTTGGCTTATTAGTGGACAGGGATGGGATTCCACTGGGCTTTGAGGTTTACCCTGGCAATACTTTTGAAGGTAAAACTCTTTCAGATATTGTTGATAAGATGAAAAAGAAGTTTAAAGTCCGCCGTTTTATTTTTGTTGCAGACAGGGGTCTTCTGTCAAGAGGGAATATAGAAAAGCTTGGAGAGGACAAGGGGGAGTTCATCGTTGGCATGAAGTTGGGCTCTTTGGCCAAGGACAGGCAAGAGGAGTTTTACAACATTGACAATTTCCACTGGGTCATACCGGAAGAGTTGGCTGTTTATGAAAGTGAGTATGAGGGGAATAGATGTATTATCACCTGGTCTAAGAAAAGAGCCGACAGAGATCAAAAGGCCAGAGCCTCACTTCTCGAAAAAATTGAGAAGAAGCTCTCTGCAAAAAGTGTAAAGGCATCTTCCTTTGTATCCAACAAAGGATATAAAAAATATGTGACCATACCTAATGAGAAAAATCAAAAGCCAACTCTCAATGAAAAGCAAATAGAAAAAGAGTCCACAAAGGATGGTTTCTTTGCCGTTTTGACAAATGTCAAAGACCTTGATGCGAGTTCAATCATTATGAACTACAAAGAGTTGTGGAAAATAGAGGATGCCTTCGGGGAACTCAAGGGCAATCTGAAAGCCCGTCCCGTTTTCCATTGGTCAGACCACAGAATCATCGGTCATTTAACATTGTGTTTTTTATCTTATCTTTGTGAGGCCCACTTAACCAAACGGTTGAGGGAAAAGAAGCTGATGTTCAAAAGCCCTGCCCTTGGTAAGAGTCATGTAAAGCCTCGCCCTCTGAGTGTTGTGGAAGCCATGCAAAGCCTCAAGGAGGTCAGAGCCATACCCGTCAAAATCCGTGACCAAATTGTATGGACTCGTACTGATGTTACAGGAAATGCTCTGGCTTTGTTCAGGGCGGCTTGTGTGGGGCTTCCTCCAAAAATCCTAAAAACCCATAGAATGTAGTGGTACAAAACCAGACAATAAGCGTTAAGTGTTCAAAATCACTGATTTGATGCATCTGCTGCTGTCAAAGTCGGGAATTGGTTTTAAAAAAGTCCGGTTTTTGATTTATTTTTTGTACAAAAAATCTCAGAAAAATACATTATCCTCATGCAGATAAACCATTTTGATACATCAAAAAAAAACTTAAGTAAAAAAAACTTAAGTAAAAAATAAGAAAAAACCGATAAGAATAATAGTTGCTTGATTTTCGTCTAGTCCGTGTTTCGTAAAATTTCTTTGCAAGATTATGTGGGGAAGGTCAGGGGGACAAGATACAGCTGGTTATAAGGAGAATGTTATTATGTTAAAACTTATAAAAAAAAGAATTTCCAAAGTCCTATTTGTCTTAACAGTAGGAGTTATCATATTTGGTTATCAGAATTGTGATCAAAATAATAATAAGTCATCATCTCAAAAAACACAATCTTCCCAAAATGTCAGTCTGGAGGCAAGGATTCAGGAGCTTAATAATCGTATAAATGAACTGAGTACTAACTCGGATTCAATGAAAGAAACATTGGACCAGACCAATGCCAGTATGGACTTGCTTCAAAGACGAGCAGATGCAGCTGATAGAAGAATTTCAAAAAGAGTACTGATTGAAGATGATGATCATGAATTACACGTTCATAGATATGGTGTTTCCTGTGAAGAATGCACGTTGTCTTATGGGAGTCCAGAAGCAAAAAAGAGTGCTTGTCATGGAAGCCATGAAAGGCCTTTTAGTACTGTTCTAAGAAATGTTGCCGCAATAGACAGTCTTGGGATAATCTATAAAACTACTGGTGAAAATACTGATTCATGCACGTCTTTAAAAAACGAAACTCTTCAATTATGTAGAGACAATAGCAGTAATCCCTCTTCCTGCGAACACGCTCCTAAAGGGGATCAAAAATGTTTGATTGTTTGTGCAGTTAGTCAGTCCTGAAAAAATCAGACTTTTTCAGGACTGGCTGAATAAAGTCAAAAAGAACAAGTCGAGGGTGAAAAGATTTTATGGTGTACTAGTTTCATTTCATGGATTTTTGTGAATTTTCCTTGTCTTCAGTTTTTCCATGTAATCGTTGAGTTCCTGTTTCACTTTTGGGGCGAGAAAATAAAGTCCGAGGATGTTTGGAAAAGCCATTCCCAGAATCATTAAATCACCAAATTCAAGAACATTGTTGGCCGTTGTGATGGCTCCCAGGAAGACAACCACACAGAGACTCAGTTTGAAAATCAGAGAGTGTTTTTCTCCAAAAACGTAACTGAAGCAGCGTTCCCCGTAATAAGACCAGGAGATAATGGTTGAAAAGGCAAATAGAAAAACAGACAGGGAGAGAACATAAGTAAACCAGGGAATCACCTCTCCCATGGCTTTTGAGGTGAGAGCCGCCCCCTGATTGGAATGGATCCACTGGGCGTAATCAGGATTATTATAGGCTCCGGTAATAACAATCACCAAAGCTGTCATGGTGCAAATAACAATGGTGTCGATAAAAGGTTCAAGAAGGGCCACAAGACCTTCCTGGACGGGGTGTTGGGATTTTGCCGCAGAATGGGCAATGGCGGCTGAACCCACTCCGGCTTCATTGGAAAAAGCCGCCCGTCTGAAACCTGTTATCAAAACCCCCCAAAATCCCCCGTACATGGCCTCCGGTGAGAAAGCACTTTTGATGATAAGGCCAAGGGCATTGGGAATGTCGTTAATAAATGTAATTAAAATAAAAAGACAGGTGAGGATATAAACACCGCACATAAGGGGAACAATACGTTGGGCCACTCCGGCAATACGCCGGATACCTCCGATAATAACAACACCAACCAACAGAGACATGATCAATCCGTAAATCCACGGATAGTTGTTAAAAAAAGGAATGGACTCTGATATGGCATGAAGGGATTGGTTGACCTGAAAAGCCCCCCCTCCACCAAAAGAGCCACCTATGGCAAAAAGAGCAAATAAAACAGCTAAAATTTTTCCGAGTCCGGTTTTTCCTTTTTTTGCCAAACCCTCTGAGAGATAGATCATGGCCCCCCCCATGATCTGACCATCGCCTCTTTTTTTTCTGTAAATCATGGCCAGGGAACATTCCGTGAACTTTAAACTCATTCCCAGAAAACCGGCTGCAATCATCCAAAAAGTGGCTCCGGGACCCCCCATGGCAATGGCAATGGCCACCCCGGCTATGTTTCCAAGGCCGACGGTGGCGGACAGAGCTGTGGTCAGGGCCTTGAAGTGGCTGACCTCACCCAGGGTTTCAGGGCGATCAAATTTTCCCCTTGTGATATCAATGGAATGTTTAAAGGCTCTGATATTGATGAATCTGAAGTAAAAAGTAAAAAAGAGAGCCCCTATGGCCAGCCATACCAGCACCAGGGGAAGATTCACGTCAGAAAAAAACGCAATGTCAAAAAACAAAAAAGAGGCGATGATCTGGTTGATCTTACCAAAGACATCATTGATAAAATCACCAGTTAAAAAGTTAAAAAAAACTGAAATATTCCAATGATAAATTATCTTTGACCTCCTTGGGGAGGATTTGTGTTGCCCTTCAGGTTTTCAAATCAGATTTTCAAAACGAAAAGTGCCTGTATTTTAAACAAACATAAGTATCAATTATGATCTGCCAATGTTTGTTTAAAAATTAAAACAGGCACTCGTGGTTCGTCCTAATAAATCTTTTTAAAAATTTATCTGTTTTATTTTACAAAACTTTTAAAATCAGATCCAGGACGAAATTTAGGATACCAGGCTGCGGGAATCTTGATCTCTTTGCCTGTTTGCGGATTTCTACCCGTCCGGGCTTTTCTTTTTTGTTTTGTGAAGGTACCAAAACCAACAAGTTTTACTTCGTCCCCTTTTTTAACAGAACGACGGATAACATCGAGAGTGGCATCAAGAAATTCTTCTGTACCGGCTTTTGTGTTGTTTGTTGCATGTGCGATTTTTTCAATGAATTCTGCTTTATTCATTTTAACTCCTCTGGTTAGTTATACTAAAAACCATTTGTTATTTAGTATTATGTTGGTTTATAATTCACTTTTCAAAAATAAGCCTATTGTTAAAAAAGGGCTAAGTCAAAAGAATATTAGAAATTGGTATTTTGAGTCAAAAGGATTTATTTCATTTGATTTCTGTTTTTTGGTCCAGTTTCTTTCATGGATTCATTCAGTTCTTTTTCAATTTTGTCCAGATCCTGGGGTTTTGAAAGAAGCAGGTGTTTTCTGACAGTGAAGATATGAATGGACCAGTAAATAAGAATGATTAAATAGAGGATAATTATCGGTCGTGAAGCCAGTTTTTGTTCAATCTTAAAATTTTCAATAAGGCCGGTGACCATCAACATACCCGATAATCCCAGACCAATGAGATCTGAAGGCGGAAAAAAATAAGAGGCCAGATGAAAGATGGCAAAGGGAATATGGGAAAAAAGGACCAGGGAATAGATTTTAATAAAGGGAAAAGTCCTGTGAAAGATTATCAGAAAGAAATAATAGAGAAAAAGAGAAACCAGAGCTATGGCCACCAGGGAGGTGAGAAGGGAAATAATAACATGAGTCACGGAAATGGCAAAAGGGGCCAGAAGATTGGAAAAAACCACTGAAAAAAAACTCAAACAGAATTGAAAAACAAGTAAGGCCCTCCATCCAACGTCTTCGGGAAGATGTTTGATTTCATCCAGAGGGTGTTTGACTAAAGCAATGATGTAATGAAAGAGTCCTTTCAATTGTTTTTTTATTTCTTCTATCGGGGGTTGTAAATTAAGAGGTTGATTCATTTGACTTTACGCCTTTACAAGATTTTTTTTTCGTTTTGGAACTGCTTTTTCATGAAACTGAAATTGGATCTTGTTTTTAATCAATTTGATTTTCACCTGTCCCCCTGAGTTGAGTTTTCCAAAAAGAATTTCATCGGAAAGGGGTTTTTTGATGTGCTTGTCAATGACTCTTGCAAGGGGTCTGGCTCCATAAACCGGATCAAAACCCTCTTTAACAAGCCATTTTCTGGTTTTTTCCTCTATATCCACAGCAATTTTCTTTTGTTTGAGTTGTTCTTCAAGTTCCATTAAAAACTTATCCAACACTCTTTCACAGATCAGATCATTGAGGGGTGAAAAATGGACCACCTGATCCAGGCGATTGAGAAATTCAGGGGAGAAGTGGCGTTTGATAGCTTCATCAGAGATTTTATCCATATTTACCGGATTGATGCCAATAGCTCCTTTGGAGACATCCCTGGCCCCGCAGTTGGTGGTCATAATAATGATGGCGTGATTGAAATCGGCTTTTTTCCCGTGGGGGTCTGTGAGGGTTCCGTTATCAAAAACCTGTAACAGAATATTGATAAGGTCCGGATGGGCCTTTTCAATTTCATCCAGAAGGAGAACACAATAAGGGGACTTGCTTACGGCTTCGGTCAGAAGTCCCCCTTCTTCATAGCCGACATAGCCCGGAGGAGAGCCAATGAGTCTTGCCACGGAGTGTTTTTCCATACACTCACTCATATCAAAACGGATGAATTTATTACCGAGATGGTGGGAGAGTTGTTTTGCCACTTCGGTTTTTCCCACCCCTGTGGGACCGGCAAAGAGAAAAGAGCCAACAGGGCCGGTTTTTTTACCAAGTCCCACCCGATTCATCTTAATGGCTGAAACCAGACTGTGTATGGCCGGGTCCTGACCGAAAATCAGTGATTTCAACCGAAACTCCAGATTTTGTAATTGCTGAATATCTGTTGATGAGACTGTGTGGGTGGGAACCTGTCCCATTTGTGCCACAATTTCCTCAACCTGGTTTTTGGTTACGGGGAGGGCTTTATCCTCTTTTCTGTTCAAATTGATTTTGGCTCCCACTTCGTCAATGATATCAATGGCCTTGTCAGGAAAATATTTGTCTGAAAGATATCTTTCGGAGAGATCAACAGCCAGTTTTAAAATACCGGTGTCATATTGAACATTGTGGAATTTTTCGTAGGATTCCTTGAGACCTTCCAGTATTTTCCGGGTTTCCTCTTTAGAGGGTTCGTTAACATCAATTTTTTGAAAACGTCTGACAAAGGCTCTGTCTTTTTCCAGATGTTGTTTGTATTCTTTATATGTTGTGGAACCTATAAAGCTGATATCTCCACTGGCTAACATGGGTTTTAACAGATTGGAGGCATCAAGACTGCCTCCTCCTGTGGCACCGGCTCCCATAAGAGTATGGATCTCGTCGATAAATAAAATAGCATAGTCCTGATGACTTAAGTCATTGAGGACTTTTTTAAACCTCTGCTCAAAATCCCCCCGGTATTTTGAACCGGCAATCAGGGAACCCAGGTCCAGGGAATAAATAACGGCTTTTTCCAATGCTTTTGGGACTTGTTTTTGAACAATTTTAAGGGCCAGACCGTCAGCCAGTGCGGTTTTACCCACCCCGGGTTCCCCCACCAGAAGGGGATTGTTTTTCCTTCGTTTGGACAAAACCTGGATCATTCGATCCAGAATATCTTTTCGACCGATAAGAGGATCAATTTTCCCCAGGCGGGCCTTTTCGTTGAGGTTCACTGTAAAGGCCCGGGATTTCCCCCCCTTTTTTTGGTTTTCCTGTGTTGTTATGGGGAGTTCGGAAAGGGATTTTTCGTTGAGGCGGCCGTGGGC
This sequence comes from Bdellovibrionales bacterium, assembly GCA_965219545.1. Lineage (GTDB taxonomy): Bacteria > Bdellovibrionota > Bdellovibrionia > Bdellovibrionales > JAGQZY01 > JAGQZY01. The sequence continues at coordinate 21,271 of CBDCNX010000036.1, read as the reverse complement.
GATGGAACTGATAAGTTCAAAGACCTCCACTCCGGATTTCAGGAAAAAATAACGGGCATGGGATTGTTTTTCTTCAAGAATGGAAATCAGAATATGTTCCGGGAAAACGATGTTTTTCCCTGAGTTTTGTACTTGAATCACGGCTCTTTGTAAAACCCGGTGAACAGCTATTGTGAATTCGGGTTTGTTTTTACTGTTATCAGGGTTTTTGGGAGCCTGTTTTTTTGTAAAAGCGGATAATCTATTCTGGAGTTCCCTCCGGTTGATATCCATATTTTCACAGAGTTGAATAATGGGTGGAAGTTTGAAAAGGGAATAAAGAAGATGTTCAAGGGTGACATATTCGTGACCCTGTTGCCTGGCTGTAATAATGGACTGATTGAGAGCGGTTTCCACTTCCTGGTTGAGCATATCAATCCTTCTCCATTGAGCATTTTAGTGGGTATTTGTTTTGTTTTGACAGGTTGTTTGTCAGAAACATTTTGGTTTCAGCGACTTCAAAGCTGAAAACTCCGGCCACACCCCGTCCGGAGCGATGGACATCCAGCATGATTTTTTCAGCCTCCTGAGGATGTTTATTGTATATCTTTTCTAAAATATGGATAACAAAATCCATGGGAGTGAAATCATCATTAAAAAGGATGACCTTGTAAAAAGAGGGCTCCCGAAGTTCCACCTTTTCCAAAAGACCTGAGTCCGGGTTTTCCTCGGTTTTGTCATTGGAATTTGAAATAGTGAATAAACCCATAATTGTATTATATATCGGTTTTGTTTGAATTTTCCAATGAAATATTCATGAGTACATATGATCGGGTCGGCAGGTTCCATGCAGTCCCCTGCGGATTATAAGGACATGGATAAGATCGCTGTTTTTGTCTACGCCATTATCTGTCAGATACTTTATTTGCAGTCTGTAGGAATCATGTTCAATTTGTCTTGGACAGGCTAAGTCTTTATCCATTCCATATTCAAATTGTAAGAAATGTATATATTCATGAAGGACATAGGATTTTGCTTTAAGAGTTGAGAAATCAAATTCATCATGAAAATACATTGTTTTTGTCTCTACGTCGTAAACGGCCCAGGTGTCCGAGGTATCCCCTGTGGTGTTTCCTTTGAATTTTCTTTGCATTTCATCAAGACTCAGAATTTCAATCTGAAATGTGGCAAGCTCACCTTTATGGAGTTCATTCATTCTGGCAAATGAAGGGGCACTGTCCATGATATATTGATGCAAATCTTCGGTGAGTTGATGAATTTCCCTGATTTTTTCTTCATTGGTTTTGGCACTGGAGATATCAGTCAGAAGGAGAATTGTGATTGTTAAAAAATATATCAATTTCATAGTTAAAAACTATTTGATAAGAACAGCATTGTCAAACTTATACTAAAGATCATTTATTTTTCATGCTATTTCCATAGAGACCACTTGTTTTAAGCGGATTTTGGCTAAAGAAATTCAGCATAGAATAAATGATCTCTCAGGGAAATTCCATGAAAACTCAAACACGATCAGTATAACTCTTGAAAATTTGCAGGTTTTGAATCAACAAAGATCAATATTAAATTGAAGTGTGGTTAGGTGTTGTTTCTGTGGAGTATGAGTGCAGGTAACAATCCACTTGTCGTGTCTTATTGTCGTTCGGTCTGTCATTTGACAGATTTCCAATAAGTGCCGGTATAAAAGCTCTCAGTTGCAGGCTTAAAGACAGGGTGTCTTGGCTGGTAGCCAGAGGTGTTTCCCAATAGGCAAGACTCATGGGATCAATGGGGTTTATTTCCTGGATTCCATGCAAGTCAAACTCTATATAGGAGCCTCCATATTCAATCCTCTTTGGAGACGTGAATTCATGGGGAATGGGCTCTTTATTCCAGGCGTATTCTGTAACAATCTCTGTGTCTATAACAGGTTCTGAACATAAAGAGTCTGACCAGCAGTTTCCATCATTAAAGCCAGTCCAGGCATTGACAAACCTTGGTTGCCCTTCTTTGAGATAATAATAAGAGTCAAATAACCCAACCTGATTTTGAGGATGATTTTTTACAAACGCAATTTCTTTTTTTGAGTCATGAAAACAGAACAGGTCATATTGGTTCAGGATTTTATCAATAGAATCCAGGTTATCGAAAGAGGCCCTGGATGTCAGAGAGATGAATACAAGAAGCAATAGGGGGGTTGTTTTTAAACCTGTCATAAAGTCTCCTTTTTTGTTCATTATGAAATTGATACTTTTTTATTTATGTTTATACTGAAGACCATTTGTTTTTCATGAGAGACCACTTGTTTTAAGCAGTCCTTTCTTAATAAACAAGTCCAGCATAGAATAAATGATCTTTGAGAGACCACTTGTTTTAAGCAGTCCTTTCTTAATAAACAAGTCCAGCATAGAATAAATGATCTCTCAGGGAAATTCCATGAAATTTCAAACCGGACCAGTATATTTAGGTTTCAGCAGAAATGCAATGGGGGCCGCCGTTTTGCGTTAAACAGTTGTTAATTGGTATCTGAGTTTGTAAAAGATTCATAAACACAATAAGATATTTTGTAAAGAATTCAATAATTCATTTACTCTTTGGTTTATAATTCCGGTTCTGGTAAATTTTCCCGGATGTTATTAAAAAAAATTATCTTTCTTATAATACTGATATTCGCAAGTCCCTGTTTTGCTCAGACTCCTTCTGAAACTCTTGCCTCACCTGAACCTGAAGAGGTCGTTGACAGGGAAGCTGTTCGCAATGACCTGTATTATTTGTACGATTTGGACAATCGCGAAGTCAAAAAAGGTTCCTTGGCAGAATCAACAGTGGAGGAAGTCAGGCCCACAGTGAATTTTGAAGAGACAGATGAGGCAATAATAAGAAGGTCATTGGAGGAGGAAAGGCGGGCAGAGGCCATGGACTTGCAAGAGTCGGAAAGGTTAACAAAAGAACGAAAAGACGAAAGAAGACTGAGGAGAGAGAAAGGCAGTGAGAAGGTGGTTAAAAAATGGGGGGATGTTTTCAAGGTTAAAAACACCTCTTATGTGATATCTCTTTTCGAGGGTGATCCGAAGCTTATGGAATGGCTTGGTAAGAGTCCTGAACCCCTTTTTTCTGCAATCAGTGCTCAGAATATGGCTATGATCAGATTTATTTCAGAAAATGGTAAGGTTTATTGGCATAGGGGACCCCATGGGTTCACTCCTGAACAATTTGCCATTATCGGGGAGGACCTGTCAGTAGTGGATTTTTTCCTGAGACGTTCCCAGACCAATAGGAGAGGGATGGCTCATTTGAGCAGAAGAAATGTATGGGGTGAAAATCTTTTTCACGCTGTTTTTTATGGGAAGGATGAGGCTGTTGGATCAAAAATGAGGGTTATGAGGTTGTTATTTAGTGAAGAGTATTTTCCAAAGATATCTCACTTACTAAATTCTCCCAATAAATCTGGACAGACTCCCTTGGATTTTGCTTTTAATGATGCTGTGGGCCGTCGTCCTGAAGATAAAGCATTTGATAACAGAATTGTGGATTTTCTTTTGGAAAGAGGAGCCATTTCAATCAGGAATCCGTCCTTGTCAGGATATAGGGATGTCTATAAGAGGAAACAAGAAGAAAAAAAGAAAAAAGAGAGAGAAAAAGCGGAAAGAAGAAGAGAAAGAGAGCAGAGAGAGGCGAGAAGGAGAGAAAGAGAACAGGGAAACGGAAACGGAAACAAAGAGAATAGAGGGGAGAAAACAGAGAGAACGCCTCTGATGTTCTGCAGGGATATTTTTCCGGTATTTTAATTTATATATATTTTATGTTACAGTTCCCTTTTAGAACCTGCTGGAGGTTTGTCTTTGAAAATCATTCACCAACTCAGGATATTTTCATTGCAGACTACCTTGTAAAGATTGCCGGAAGTTTGTGAATGGCTTTTTAGGGGGATGAATTTTCCAAGTGATTCTAAAGATTTATCATTTTGAGAAAAAAGGCAAAAAACAAACACTTTGCTTGTTTTATGGGAACAATAAGGTATGATAACAGCTAAGAGATAAAAAAGCGTCTGTATTGAGTGTCTTTGGGTTTCTTTGATGTTCTTTATTGAAAATCGAAAAAACTCCATCCAGTCAGTGAAATGATCTGACACAGACCTTTTGATTTTTACGACTTTAGAGTGTCTTTAAGGAGAGAACAACATGAAAGTCCGGGTGAAACCTCTCCGTTTTCTTCTTTTTTTCTTTTCACTTTTTTTCTTTCATCAGGCAGGGGGCCAAAAACTTCTTCCCCATGTTGGTTTTTTTGATCCAAAGGACGTGTTAACCCCAACGGGTTTCAATCGTTCTTATTCCATAAAAAAGAACTCTTCGGTTCACCAGAGTCTGACAAAAACGGGATTGGGTTCAAAAATGATCAATAAAATCATTGAACACGCCCGCTCCAGAATGAATTTGCGTTTTATTCAGCCGGGGACCCGCTTCACTATTTTTAAAAAATGGGATGGAAATTTTCATCGAATTGTTTTTGCCATTGATCCTCTCAATCATCTGGAAATCACCAGGTCCCATGACGACCAATGGTCCAGCAAAATAAAGGAAATTAAAACCACCCGGGAAGTCATTCATTTTGTTGGTCTTGTTGAAGACAATCTCTGGAATTCAGCCATGAAACAGAAGATACCACCTAATGTCATTGTCCAGTTTGCCGAGGTTTTTGGCTGGCAGGTGGATTTTTCCAGGGAAGTTCAAAAAGGGGACAGATGGCGGTTTTCTGTTGAAAAACTCTTTGCCCATGAGAAGTTCATAGGTTGGGGTAAAATTATTTATGGTGAATACCAGAATAAGAAAAAAACCTACAAAGCTTACTTGTATAAAAATGAAACCCTCCAGGGTTACTTTGATGAAAAGGGCCAATCCCTTATAAAAGTCTTTTTAAAAAGCCCGATAAAGTTCGGACAGATCACCTCCAGTTTTTCCCGCCGCCGTTATCACCCCATCCACCGTCGTTACAAGGCACACAGGGGGGTGGATTACGGGGCCTCCTGGGGCACTCCCATACGTTCTGTCGGAGATGGAACTGTTGTTAAAATAGGTCGCTATGGCGGCTCTGGTAAGATGATTGTTATCAATCATTCTGCCGGTTATCAGACCAAGTATCTCCATATGAGTCGGTTTAAAAAAGGACTCCGTTTGAATTCAAAAGTTTTCCAGGGACATACCATTGGTTATGTGGGTTCCACGGGTTTGGCTACAGGGCCCCACCTCCATTTTGAAATGTCAAAATATGGTCGGATCATAAATCCCCTGAGAGTCAATAATCTTCCTTCATCAAACTCCATACCCAAAGCATTTATGGCCGATTTTCAGAAACATATAGGTTTTGTCAATCGTAACATTGCCTCTGAGTTCAAAGAGGAAGTGAAGCCGGAATTTAAACAGAATCGGAAGAATTTGTGAACAATACCTCTATGGAGGTGTTTTGAATTTTCATGGGGTTTCAGTGTGGAAATATACTAAAGATCATTTATTTTTTATGCTATTTCCATAGAGAAATTCCATGAAAATTCAAACCGGATCAGTATAACAGGAAAAACAAATAGTTTTCAGTATAAATAAAACCTTGAAAAATTATTTCAGATACTTGGCTTTTAGGGGGAATACCAATGGCCATTAAACAACTCACTGAAGATCAGGTCCGCAACTGGAGTCTTGAAGAAAAAGACAAGTGGTGGCTTGAAAACGTCTATCGTGGGAATATGCGACAACTCACCCTTCGCTCTGGAATCACAGGGGCTCTTTTGGGTTCCATTTTAAGTGTGACCAACCTTTACATTGGTATCAAAACCGGATGGACTCTGGGGGTTGGGATCACTTCCGTCATTCTCTCTTACGCCACCTTTAAGTTGCTTTCAAAAATCAATCTTGGGGATGAAATGACTGTTCTTGAAAACAATGCCATGCAATCCATTGCCACCAGTGCCGGTTATATGACTTCCCCGCTAGTGGCCTCCCTTCCCGCTTACATGATGGTCACAGGTCGAATCATACCTATGTGGCAGGCCTACCTGTGGATGGTGGTTTTAGGTCTTATGGGGATGCTCTATGCTTTTCCCCTTAAAAAGAAATACATCAATGATGAACAACTTCCCTTTCCTGAGGGTTACGCCGCCGGTGTTGTCCTTGATAACCTCCATGAATCCGATGGTAAAGAGGGGTTGTTGAAAGCCAAAATTCTTGGAATCGGGGCTCTGGTGGCCGCCGTCATTGAATTTTTTAGAAATGAGGTTGTTCTGGCAAAAGTGGGATTAAAATTCCTAACTTTGCCTGCTCACTGGGATGATTTGATTTATAAGTATAAGCTTGCCAGTCCAAAACTTGGTGGCATTCCTTTAAATGAACTCACCATCGGTCTTGACAGTTCCATTGTCATGATGGGAACGGGAATGCTCATGTCCATAAGAGCCACGGCTTCCATGCTTCTTGGAGCCTGCCTCAATTATTTTATCCTGGCCCCTATCCTTATCAATAAAGGGGTGATTGTGGGAACGGGTTTTAAGAATATCACCATGTGGGCTCTCTGGGGAGGGGCTGCCATGATGACAACCTCCTCTATTTTTTCTTTTTTGATTTCCGGCAACACCTTTTCAAGTATTGTCGAACTTTTTAAAAAGAAGGATAAAAATAAAAAGAAAAACAAACAACATCATTCCGATGTTCTGGCTTCCATAGAGTTGCCCCGAATGGTTTCCTATATTGGGATTCCCGTTCTTGGAATTTTTGTGATGATTATGGGAAAATCTTTTTTCGGCATTGATTACTGGCTTTCAGCCGTTGCTGTTCCCCTTGTTTTTGTTTTTTCGATTATGGCAGTAAAATCCACAGGGGTGACGGCCATCACACCTACAGGAGCTTTGGGGAAAATGACCCAGGTCACTTATGCTGTTCTGGCTCCGGGAAAAATGGGAACCAATCTTATCACAGCAGGGATTACGGCTGAAGCCTGTGGGAGTGCCTCGAACCTGCTTATGGACATCAAACCGGCCTATATGTTGGGTGGAAAACCCAGGCACCAGGCTATGGGTCATGCCATTGGAATTATCTGTGGGGGACTGGTGGCTGTTCCCGTATTTTATCTGATGTTTCAGGGTGATATTTCCCTGTTCAGTACAGAAAAATTTCCAATGCCGGGGGCCATTGTCTGGAAGGCTGTGGCCGAGGTTCTTTCACAGGGGCTTGGAGCCCTTCATCCCACAGCCCAGGTGGCTGTTCTTGTGGGGGCCGTGATGGGTGTTGTTTTTGAATTTTTCAATCACAGAAGTAAGGGAAAGTTTCCCTTCTCCCCTGTGGCTTTTGGAATTGCCTTTGTCCTGCCTTTTAACATTGCACTGGAATTTTTTATCGGCTCCCTGATTTTCTGGCTTATGGGAAAAAAGCCTGAAGAAAAAAGATCCTCCCGTTTTCAGACAATTCTTGAAAATAAGGAGAGCATTGGAGCGGGAATCATTGCCGGTGGTTCCATTGTGGGCATTGCCCTAATGATTGCGGAAACGGCTTTTTAGGATTTTGAAGAACACGGATGTAAAGAGTCTTTTATGAAAAATTGTCATCATTATTCTTTCGGTGAACACAGCATTCTGCAAACCCCCACCTTATGGACAGTTCTTCAAAACTATAACTATATGATTGTTTTGGGTAAAAAAGCCTGGATTATAGATCCCGGGGAATTTGAACCCATTGAGAAAACTCTCAAGAGTCATGGGCTTCAAGCCCAGGGCATTTACCTGACCCATCACCATCAGGATCATGTGGGGGCCGCCCTTTCTCTTTCGGAGCGTTACAGTTGTCCCGTTTTTGGTTTTGAAAAAGATGCCCACCGTCTCCCCCCACTGGATTATTCCTATGTGGAGAATGAAAAACTGGAAATAGCAGGGCTTGGGGCCGAGGTTCTTTTTTTCCCCGGTCACACCCTCGGTCTCTGTGCTTTTTATATCAGGGAAAAAAACTGGTTATTTTCAAACGATCTTCTTTTTTCATTGGGTTGTGGTCGGGTTTTTGAGGGGACTTTTAAACAAATGCACGAAAGTCTTAAAAAACTTAAAAATCTTCCCGATGAGACATTGCTTTTCTGCTCCCACGAATACACCAAAAACAATCTGGATTTTGCTCTGAGTTTCTTTCCGAAAGACAAAAAAATTCAACAGTGCCGGGAGGGAATTTTGGAAAAAATCAGAAAAGATGAACCCACAGTTCCCACACCCCTTGGTTTTGAAAAAGTGCATAATCCTTTTTTAAGATGGGATGATCCTGATTTAAGGGAACAATTAAGTTTGAAAAAACTGAAGGTTTACCGATTCAGAATCCTGAGACTATGGAGGACTGGGAGTTTTTTGCAGAGATAAGAAAGCAAAAGGATCAATTTTAAATTGATCGTGTTTGAATTTTCGCCTCTTTTCCCTTCTTGAAAGACCGGAAAATTCAAGTGTGATCGGTATATTTAAGATTAAGTTGAGAAACCCATAAGAAATGAATGGGTCCGTAGAAATTTAAGAGATTTCTATCTACCGACTTGATTTTCTGAAGATTCGGAGTTACTTCTTTCTTTTATAAAAGTGGGGGCGTTAGCTCAGCTGGGAGAGCACAACGCTGGCAGTGTTGAGGTCGCAGGTTCGATCCCTGTACGCTCCACCAAATTTCGGTAATGGTTCCAGCAAATTCTTGAAATAAAAACCCAAATATTTAAAATCATTTATCAAATGGTTTCAATGAGTTAGCTTTCACAACTCACCCCGCTTGTTTCTCAGAATTTCTTTAAATTTCTGTCATTTGCTAATTTTGGCTAAGTGTTTGGCTAAGTCAGTAGCAAGGTCGTTTTTCCAGAGTATCGTAGCAGTAGCTTTCTTCTAACCAACTAAATTTTCTTAAAAAAATTTGCAGCACTTCACTGGCAGAAATTACTATTTCCGAGCCAGTGAGGTGCTGGCACAACCGGGACTTAAAGGCAAGATCCAAGGAGGAAAAAGATGGGAAATGAAGGAAAGATTGATGCAATCACTTTAAGGAAATTGCGTGAAATTCGGGGACTGAGTCGTAAAGAGGTTGGCGTTCTTTTGGACTTGAGCCGCAAGAGCGTTGAAAGATTTGAAAATGGAAGGACACTTCTTGGCAGGATCCGAATTGACAACATTCTCAGAGCCTATGGTCTCACTCACAGGGATTTTTTGTTATGCCGTGAGGGAAAAAGTGAACAAATCCAAAAAAGATTTTGTCGCAAAAAAGAAAAGGTGATTGAGAACAATAAGGCCCGCCGATCTTACAAAAAAATCATCACCAAAGAGGTCCAGGTCCTAAAGGCTTTGAGACAATTAAAAAATCTCACCCAATACAAAGCCAGCTTTCTTTGTGGCTATAGCAAGACAGCCATTGGTCACATCGAAAATGGCCGGATTGAACTTCTCCAATCCCGGATTCAACACATCGTGGAGTCCTATTGTTTTACAATGAAAGACTTTGACTACCACATGAAATCCGATATTTTGGTCACAGAAATTCAGGATGAGTGCCTATCCATCATTAGAGGCTTGAGTGAGGAAAAGCTCAAGGCGGTTTATTCATTGTTGTTGAATTTTAAACAATAATTTAAACCAATCCTTCACAATGGGATTTATGGACCAGCATAAAGAAAAATGAATTTATTTTTTCACACGATTACTTGACATTAACAGATATGAACACAATTTAAATTGTAACAATTTAAAAGGAGGGCTTATGGCCACAAAAAAACAAATTAACCATACTTGGGACAAAGCCAAACCAATTAGAGGGAAAAACCCTGATGTCTGGAGAAAAGATTCTGAAGGTAACACAATTCGACATAATTCACACGGTACTCAAGGAAATTATGGGTGGGAAGTCGATCACAAAAACCCAGTATCTAAAGGTGGTACAGATTCGCCACGAAATCTTCAGGCTCTGCATTGGGAGGCAAACCGAGAAAAAGGAAACAAGCGTAATTAGAAGTTAGCTCACTTTTTCCAGTGTGGTTTTTGCTTAAAAATTAAGCAGATGTTTTTTCCATTCAGATATTTTGTAATGAAGTTGAGTGCAAATAATGAAATTGTTTTGGTGTTAAAATTTTTTGATGCTTAAACTTTGGGCATTTTATAAACAGTGGTTGATAAAGTGGGAAAGTGAAATTATCGTCTTCCCATGTCGATTCTCACTGAGCCTGAATTTTTTGATCTTAAAAATGAACTTAAAAAAATTCAATGTCTTGTAGGAATAGAAAAGCCTGAAAAACTCTCTGTAAGAAAACAAAAAATTATTGATCGTTTGGATGATTCAAAAAAGGCTCGCATTAAAAGAGCTAACCTCAGATTGATTTCTTAATTTTTTTCTTTCCTGTCTTTTTTGATTCTTTTTCAACAGGTGTTTTTATTATTTCTTCTCTTAATTCTTTTTCTTGAACATAAGAAACTTCTTTGATTTCAGAGAGTTTATCAAAATCAATAGCAGGGAGGTTTTTGACGAGTTCCTGGGTTTTCAAAGAAACAGTTATTACACTGAGGAGCAATTCTAAAATATAAGCGGGGTCTTCTGAGTAAGTGTTTGGATCATTGATTATCTCTGTTTTTTTATCTTTTTTATATTGGTATCGTTCGATAATCCACTTGGGAGCTGACCACCCATTGATTTTATAATTCCAGGCTTTTTCTGGTATGTGGGAAATGGTAATATGTTCGTTGAATTGAATTTTAGTTTTATCTTTTTTATCATATTTCATTTTTGTGACTTGTAATTCTTCTGGATTGAGTTCAGAACTATCGACTTCTTTACCCTGCTTTAAAATTTTTATCTCTTGGGGAGGAGCATGATTTTCATAATTCAAATGCAAATCAGCCAACTCTCTTCCAGTGTTTGAAAATTGCCAGAAATCTGGAACCAAAGGAATGTGAGGTAAAGATTTATCCAGATTGGACTTGTATTTTGTCTGATAGTCTTCTGAATGAAGAAGCCCATAGATGTAATAAAAAATATCTTCTTTTTGTATTTCTTTAGACGACTTGACATCTGAAATGCTTTTGACATTGGGGCCAAGGTGCTTGTTCATATCAGATGATTGATAATAATTTTTGAATGTTCCAAGAGTTTTATCAGTAATGGCCTCTTTTTGAGAACCTGATTCATCGAATTTGTAATAGGGAAAACATTGACCATTCTGTAAATACTGCAAATCAGGAATAGCATCTGTCATAAGAACTGAGAAAGTTTTAGCTCCAATGCTGCTAACATAAATCACTTTGTTTTCTGTATTGTTTTTAAAAAACATTTTATCATTATGATAAATTTCTTCATTGAAATGTTCAGAAAAATAAAGCCAGGATTTCATAAAAGGTCTATAGCTTGATTGCCTGATGCATATCTTATCAAATGACAAGTTTTCTTTTTTCATAAAATATTTTTTAATTTTACGAGTCCATTTTATTTTTCTATCATCTCTATTTATGAGGTTATCTATATTTTTCTTATTTATTTCTTTATCTTTTAAACGATTTAATTCCTGATTATAAAAATCAATCATTCTTTTCATGTTCTCTTTAACTCGGTTTTTATTGAAATTATAAACCCATAAATCTCTGTTAGTTTTAATTCCACAACTATATAAATCAAAAATAGCATCTGATCTTTTTTCTTTTTTATCACCCAAAGGAAGAAATTGATAAAAAGAATCATCTCTCTGATTGATCCAATCTCCATATTTATCAGGAGTAATATCCTGCCAGTTCATGTACTCCACCGATCCAGAGGATTTAATTTTTTCAAGTTTTTTATCACGGCTTAAATAATCCCCAATGTCATGATATTTGATTTGGGCTTTAGTTTTCTGGGATTCTGGGTTTTTAACAAGAAAAGTGATGGCTACAGGCGTTCGGGTGCTTTGTCCAAAAACATTATCTTTTTCTTTTTTTCTTTGTTCGCCTTTGATTCGAGCATTCCCTCTCAAATTAAAACAATAAATGGAATCAAACTCTTTTTCCAAGGACTTCCTAAGACCTCCAATACTCCTTTCATTGACAAGTGAAGCATTATGAACAAAACCAATAATTCCCCCTTCATTTCCGATTCGGTCAGTTGCCCAACGAATCGCCTTGATATAGGAGTCATAAAGGGCACCTCTAAAAGTTGTATCAGATTCCTTAACATAGCTCTCTTCAATTCTCTTATGAAGTAAAGGGTGGACAGTATTTTTATTGGCATCATTTTCCGAGTTCTGACCGGAAGAATAGGGAGGGTTTCCAACGATAACCTGAATAGCGGATTCTTTTTGCCTTTTTATTCTTTTTTTGTTTTCCTGAAATAATGGAATAACATTGTCTTTTTGTTCATAAATATTGAAGGTGTCTGTGAGAGTGATTCCAGGAAACTCTTTGTATCTGCCCCCCATACGGCTATTGTAAGCCTCTTCAATATTGATGGATGATACATAATAGGGGAGTAGCAAAATTTCATTGGCATGAAGCTCCTCTTTAAATTTTCTCTGCAAATCATCCTTTTTAATCAAATTCTCATTTGAAATAAGACGGTTTATAAAAGTTCCAGTTCCAACAAAAGGGTCAATAACATGAACTCCTTTATCGGTTAATCCTTTTTTAAATTCTTTTCTTAAAATCTCATCTGCGGATTTTATTATAAAATCCACAATTTCAACGGGAGTGTAAGCCACTCCCAGTTTTTCAGCAGTTTTTGGAAAGGCTGTTTTAATAAAATTTTCATAAAGCTCTTTAATAATTTTTTGTCTGCTCTCCGAATTATCAATCCCGTCCATTCTTTTGCTGATACCATCATAAAATTTTTGTAAATCCTTTAATTCATTTCTAAAACCATAAACATCTAATTTATCCAAAACTTTTTTCATGGTTTTTGAAACGGGGTTGTTTTCTGAAAATTGATAGTCTTCAAAAATTTTGTCAAAAGCGGGTTTTGTAAGAAGATGCTCTGAGAGCATGGAGATAGCCTCTTCTTCTTTTATATCCTTATTGATACTGGATTTAAGACCCTCATAATAGTTTTTAAACTCTTTTTTGATTTCAGGTTTTTGTTTTAAAAGACTTTTTATCCTTGTGGAAATGGTTTTACAAGCATTTTCAATCTCTTTAGCCCATTTTTCCTCATAAATCCTGTCACCACATTTTTCCACAATCTTTGCATAGATTTTTTCTTCTATATCTTCAATATTATATTGCATTTTCAAACGAATCTGAGGGTCCGTTTTCTCCTCAAATTCTCTTTCTTCCTCTTCACTTCCAAAACCAATCCCTAAAACTTTAATTTTATCCGGCTTTTGTTTGTTTAGCTCCAGATTGTTCACAAGGGAGTTAAACTCTGAATCATGGGACCTTAAAGCATTTAAGACCTGCCAGACCACTTTATAAGTCTGATTGTCATTTAACGCCTCTTCAGGAGATTTGCCGGAAGGAATAACAACGGGGAGAATCACATAGCCGTATTTTTTGTCATCCTGTTTTCTTATCACACGACCAACGGCCTGAACAACGTCCACCTGGGATTTTCTTGGATTGAGAAACATCACTGCATCAAGGCTTGGAACATCAATACCCTCTGTCAGACATTTGGAGTTCATGAGTATCCGACAAATTTTTTCATGTTTTTGTGTGTAACCGGCATCTGCTTTAAGCCAGTCAAGTTTTTTATTTCTTTTTATGGAACTGTCTGTCCCGTCTATATGTTCTGTTTCACAGGTGTAGCCATCATTTTCATAATCGTCCAAAACGTCAACCACTGTTTGGAAACCCTCTTTTACATTTTTAGAATCTTGAATTGTATTTAAAAAACCAACGGCTCGACTGAGATTGATTCCCTCCTCTTCATTCCCTTGATCCCTCAAAGCCTTATAACAACCAACAAGTTTTGAAGCATCAGCCAGGTTTAAGCCCGTATTTGTTAAGGCTTCCTGTATGTGGTCGCTCATATATTGCTCGTCAATGGACAAGATAATAACCTTGTAATCCACTAAAAGTTTTTGTTCTATTGCTCTTGAAAAATCAAGTCTGTAAATTTCTTTACCATAGACTGATTCCTCATCCATAGAGTGAATTTCCACCTGATGCTTTTTAGCTTTGCTTTTGATTTTCTCATTATAAATTCTGGGAGTGGCTGTCATATAAAGACGTTTTTTGGCTTTTACATAGTTTTCATCGTTAATCATTGTGAAGTAGTTGCCCTTGGTTTTCTTGTCTTTGGTTTCACTCCCTTCAACCCCTGTGGTCCTATGGGCTTCATCACAAATGGTTAAATCAAACTGGGGAGCCCCTAAATTCTGAGCTTCCTTAATTTGTTTTAAAGACTGATAGGTGGAAAAAACAATGGTTCTTCCTTTTGATTTTATTTTAAGTCTTTCCGCTATTCTTTTAGGATCTGTTGTAGGGGATATTTGCAGGTCATTTATGTCCATCCCATCAGAATCTTTTCCGGCTTTGGTGTCAGAACAAACGACTAAATATCTTTGGGATTCTTTTCTTTCATAGGCGTATTCCCTTAAAGTTTGTGATACAAGAGAGATGGATGGAGCAAGAAATAAAATATTTCCGTTTTCCGGTGTGATCTTCTCTGTAATACGAAGGGAGGTAAAAGTTTTACCTGTTCCACAGGCCATTATCAGTTTTCCTCTGTCCTGTGTTTTAAAATATTCTTCTGATTTATTGACAGCCTCTTTTTGATGGAGTCTTAACTGTTTTTTTCTTGTTTTTCTTTTAACACTTTGAAGATTCCACTCAAAATCCACCTTTTCCAAATCATGAAGTCCAAGAACCTTACACTCTTTTGTCTGACTTTTTAAAGCCTCTTCTGCATTAGCTCCCCAGTTGTTTGTTGTTGTGACAATCAGCCGGACTTCAAAAGGCTCTTTCCCGGATTCAGTAAAAAAACTGTCAATATCCGGTTTATTTACTTGATAATTTTCATCAAAACACTTGCATTGAATGGCCCAAAGCTTTCCGGTTTCTTTTTCCTTGGCAATAAGGTCAATTCCCAAATCTCTGACCGGAAAACCATATTTTTTCAACTCCGGCCATTCTTTTCGCATCCATACATCCTCAAAGGAATGTTCAGGAGATTGTTTAAGAAAGTCCCTTATGGCTTTTTCAAAAAGAGTTCCTTTTTCCGATTCACTTTTGGCTTTTTTCCTAATTTCTTTTAAAAAACTTCTGAAATTTGGCTTTGGAGATTCAAACTGAACCAATGAAGTGGATGTTTTCTCTTTTCTATCTTTAAATTCAGGTTGATGATTTTGAGGCTGTTTTTTTGCCGATGAGTCTTTCATTTATTATGTCCTTCAGATAAAGGCTTATCGGAGTAAAAATTTTTTTTAATAAAATTCTTTTATTGGGCTATGTCTATAAGACTATGGGCTAGGGTTTGCTAATTCAGTTTTGAGAAACTAGATTTTTTATATGAAAAAAGTTTGAAATTAAAAAATATCTATTTTTTATACTCCTTTTATGAAGGATAGAATTGATTTTTTTAATGTTTAATTTTAATTGATTCAAAGCGATTCAAATTGAAACATTTTTTTATACCTCTTTCTTTTTTTTTAAAGATTTTTGGTATAATAGACGTTTTGATAATAGATGGGGAATGATAAAAATAGTGAGTTACGATCATATAATAATTATTTTACTTTGTCTCATTTTGCTGGGGGTTTTATCTCTTGTAGTTTTTGGTTACATTTTTCTTTTTAAGAAAAAAATTGAAGTAAAAAAGCAGAAATTTTTTAAGAATAAAGAAAAAGTTTTGTCTCTGCCTGAAAGCTCTGAAAAACATTTCAATGATATTAAAATCACACCTATAGATGCTAAGATATTTAGTGAAAATAAAAATAATGTTTTTTTTGAAGATTCAGGCTTAATTAAACCCTATGAAGATTTTATGAAACTACTTCCCTCTTCTGTTAATTCATGGGCTTCTTCCAAAGGTCTTTATAAAATCACTTTTGGACCAGAAGTAACAAGAGAGTTGCTCTCCGGTAAATACAGTTTCATGCAATCTTCAGAAGGTTTAAGAGCGATTGCTGTTGACAAGTCTCATAAAATTGTTAGCCAGGGTCTTCTTTCTCCAGATAAACTGATGAAAGGTATTGCTACAATGACGATTGCTTGGGAGATTCTATCAAGAATAACGGCACAAAAATTTCTTTCTGATATTAACAAACGATTAACTTCCATTGATAACAAATTAGAAAATATATACAGTTTCGTGAAAGCTCATGAGCAGGGACGACTTATTGGGGATATAAAATATATTACTGAAATTGAAAATAAAATTAGAGAACGAAAAGGCACTAAAAATGTGGCTGTGTTAGAAAACCAAATTGAATCTATTTATATAAGAGGTATGCATTCAGTAGAAACCAATTCAATCTTGTTGGAATTGGATATAAATGAAATTAAAGATGGTAATTCTTATAGAAATAAAAATTTAAAAGGAATAGAAGATTTTTTTGAAGAGAAAATAAAATCATATAAAGAAAGTGTATTTCGTGTTTTTGCTTCTTATTTTGTGATGGTTTTATCAGAAAACATAAAGTTTACAATAAAACCTGGTGTAACTAATAAAGAATTGGATCGCACTGAAAAAATAAAAATAGAGACTCAAGAATTTTTAGAAAAAATAAAACAAGATGAAAAAACCATAAAAGAAAAATGTGAAAAAATAACAGGCAATCGTTGGGAAGAATTTTCAGAAAAGATTTTGAAAAAAAACAAAATTAAAGTGTCCAAAGAAAAAATTAAACAAAATGTTTCTCAATTTATTGAAGATTACAATAAAATTTCTCAATCAATCAATGACCGGTTAGAGTCTATAAAAAATCTCAAAACTTATGTTGAAAATATTAAAAACAACGGAATGGTGCCTGTTTCGGCCCAAGACGGCCATCAATTCGGAGTAAGGTGGCCATTGTTTCGGTTTGATTGCGGCCACTTATTTGTTTTTTCCGAAAGGGTGGCCGTGATGTTCCGGAACCAAGCAGGTTTAAGCGACACTAACCAAAAAAGCTGCAAGATTCTTCCTCCAACAATGGAGGTAACAAATGGCAGCAAGAAGGTTAGTTATGAAAAACATCCGAGAACTTTTTCGACTCCGTCTGGAAGCGGGCTTAAGTCAAAGAAGAGTAGCCAGAGTACTGGGCTGTGGTCGCAGTACACTCTATGAGTATGAAAAGAAAGCATTAACAGCCGGGATTAAAGAGTTCCATCAGATAAAGGATCTTTCAGATGAGCAACTTCTTAATCTTCTGGGATTAAAATCAGATTTATCTTTACAACAAGTCAAGAGCAAAAGACCTCTTCCGGACTGGAATGAAATCCACCAGGAGTTGAGTAAAAAGCACGTCACTTTGAGTTTATTGTGGACTGAGTACAAAGGGGAGCATTCCTGTGGTTATCAGTACACCCAGTTCTGTGAGCTTTACAGACGCTGGTCAGAGAAGCTCTCAGTGAGTATGAGACAGTCCCACAAGGCTGGTGAGAAGGTGTTTGTGGACTATGGAGGGACTCCTTTTGAGGTTGTTGATTCCCGGACAGGTGAGATTCTCAGGGCGGAGTTGTTTGTAGGGGTTTTGGGGAGAAGTTCCTATATGTATGTGGAGGCCACCTGGACCCAGGGTTTAAGTGACTGGTTGATGAGTCACAGACGGATGTTTGAGTTTTTTGGTGGAGTTCCTCAGATTGTGGTTCCAGACAATTTGAGAAGTGGAGTGACAAAGCCAGATCGTTATGAGGCTGTTGTGAACAGGTCCTATGAGGAGTTGTGTGATTATTATGGCAGTTGTGTGATTCCCTCCCGTGTGGGAAGGCCCCGGGACAAGGCGAAGGTGGAGAGTGGAGTTTTACTGGCCAGTCGTTGGATTTTGGCTTCCTTGAGGGATCGGAGGTTTTTCAGTCTTTATGAGGCCAATGAGGCCATAAGGGTTTGTCTGGAGAGGATCAATAACAGGAAGATGAGACATTTTGGCAAGTCAAGAAGAGAGCTTTTTGAACAGATTGACAGGCCTGTTTTAGGGAGGCTTCCTGTCAGGCCCTATGAGTTGGCCTTTTGGAAAAGGGCCACAGTGAATATCGACCATCATATTGTCTTTGAGGATCATTTTTACAGTGTTCCTTATCATCTTGTAAAAAGGGGTGTGGAGATACGGGCCACAGAGAGACTCCTGGAGATTTTCTTCAGGAATATTCGTGTGGCCTCTCACAGGAGGAGTTTTTCAAGAGGGGGTTACAGTACGGAAACAGTCACCGTCCCCCCTCCCATCAGAAGCACCTGGAATGGAGTCCTGAGCGTATTATCAACTGGGGGAGACAAAAAGGAAAGAACACGGGGCTTTTCATAAAACTTCTCATTGAGAGTAAAAAGCACCCGGAGCAGGGTTACCGATCTGCTCTTGGAGTGATCCGTCTGGCCAGGAAATACGGGGAGGATCGTCTGAACCTGGCCTGTGGAAATGCCATAGCCATTGGAGCCATTAAGTACCAAACGGTTAAAAACATCCTGAAAAACAGGATGGAAAAGACCAATGTCAAGAAAACAGAAAAACAACAACAAAGTTTTTTTACTTCAAACACAAATGTCCGGGGCAAGGACTGTTACCGGTAAAAACAGGGAAAGGAATGAAACAAATAAATAAGAAGGAGGAAAAGCCCATGCTTGTAGAACAGACCGTGGAGAAAATGATCCACATGAAGATGTATAAAATGGCAGAGAGTTTTAAACAAAGACTCAGTCAACCCGACCACAGGTCCCTTGAAACCTCAGAGTTTGTGGGGCTGCTTGTTGATGACGAGTTCCAGGAACGGCAGAACAGGAAAATGACTTCCCGTCTCAGACAGGCTCAGTTTAAGGAAAACTCAGCCTGTGTGGAAGACATAGACTACCACCACTCAAGGAACCTATTTTTTTTATCTGTTTCTCTTCATAGAAACGGCATTGTAAAAACTTGATAGTTCATTGAGAGGGACTTCTGAAAAGCAGACGACTTTAATAGGGTCTGGTTGAAACCCTCCATTTTCAAAAACTCTTTGATACCTCTCTCTATACACATTTATTTTTAACCTGAAATATCCAAGAGGACTCCTGGCTTCAATCCAACGCCTTTGAAGTATTTCTTCAAGGCTTTTCTTTGCAACCACAGCTCTACGAATGATTTGAAACCCTGATACAGGCGGGCCATCCACAGAAATAAATTCATCATAAGTGCCGTCTTTAGTCAGATGAATAAGGAACTGAGATAGATCAGCCCTGTTTTTTATCTGTAAGTTATTGATAGTATTCATTTTTTTTAATCTCCTCACTATTGATTATGACATGAGTTTAGTATATACTGCAACCTATGAATAACCTGGAACTATTGGATGTTATTATGATAGAAGACAAGTATAAGCTACCAGAATCAGAAATCTGGAATAGGGTGACAGACATTGCTACCGAAGAAGCCATGTTAAATAGTTGGCAGGTCTCTTCCATCAATAAAAGAGCTAATAGCCCTATTAAATCTGGTGACTATTTGAGATATGAGTATGAAATTTATGGTCAGGCAATTAGTATGACCAATAAGTCCCTTGATTCCAGTGAAAAAATAGAAAAGACTTCAAATGAGTTTGTCGCACGGGAAAGTTCTCTTTAGCTTCTGCTTTTAGAGTAAAATCTCTCATCCCTTTAAAAATAAAACTAACAAATCACTCAAAACTTTTTCATAACTAGATCCATGTCTAAAATCTACTAAAATAGTTCATAATAAGAACATTATTTTTTAAAAAAATTTGTTTTTAAAAAAAATTTTCAGATAATTCAAAAAAAAATCAAAAAT
Organism: Bdellovibrionales bacterium; assembly: GCA_965219545.1. Lineage (GTDB taxonomy): Bacteria > Bdellovibrionota > Bdellovibrionia > Bdellovibrionales > JAGQZY01 > JAGQZY01. The sequence continues at coordinate 1,438 of CBDCNX010000036.1, read as the reverse complement.
AAAAAAATATCTTCATCAAGAGAAACAAGTCTTTAGAAACTTTTATTCTGAAAACTATTGATAGTTCTAAAAAAAATTTTAATTGTTTTGATGTGGAAGCAACGGTTTAAAAAAGGACCAAAATCACTGATTTACCAATCCCATAGTCCAGTGTGGATAATCGGTTTAAAAGGACCATTATTTCTGATGTTCTTTGAGAATGGATCATTTACTTTGAAAAAGTTATAAAATGACTACTTTTAGTGGTCATTTTAAGAGATATTTAAAGAAAAACTTACCTATTATTCATAAGAACGGGAAGTTCGATAAAAAGTATCGGATTACCGTTCCTGAATCCTTGCAAAGGGAGGGAGGCTATGATGAAGGGTCACTTTGAGGATCAGGTGAAACTTATGCTTGACTGTCTTACACAGATATTTCCTTCAAATGTATTTGCTCTCAAGGGCGGAACAGCTATCAACTTCTTTTTTCGTAATATGCCACGCTTGTCCGTTGATATTGATCTCACTTATCTTCCCTTGGACATACTGGGATCAAGCCCTTTCTTGATAAGAACCGAATTACTGTTGAACTAACTGATTTTTTAGTTTATTATAATCAGGAGATAAGGGACAATGTGACAACCTCTTTAAAAAAGGAAAAAACCAGATTTTGTGAAAAAAAGTCCATAAGATCAGGATAATTAAAATGCTTTTTTACAGAAAAAAAACTTTTATTGGCTATTCTTGAGGCTTTTAATGGCTCCCTTGAGGGATTAAAATTTCAAAAATACTTTTTTCTTATTTCCGAGCTTCAGGAGAAAAAATCTTACAGTTTTGTCCCATACAAATACGGTTGTTTTTCGTTTGAATCCTACAATGATAAAAGAGATTTAACAATATCTGGTTACCTGGAAGATGATGACCGGTGGATTTTAAAGAAAAATGATGGATTTCTCTTTCAGATAGATGTTTGGGATAAAGAGTGTATCTTGACTATTAAAAAAGAATATGGTCGATTGTCTAAAAATGCTCTACTTAATAAAATTTATTCCAATTATCCCTATTATGCGATTAACAGTAAAATTATCAATCAAGCCAATTTAACTGGCCAAGACAAAAAAGAAATTTCAGATAAAAAGCCAAGACAAAAAGAAAGATGTCTTTTTACTATCGGATATGAGGGGCGAAGTATTGATGAATACCTCAACATTCTGATAGAAAACAATATAAAAGTTCTTTGTGATGTGAGAAAAAATCCTCTCAGTAGAAAATACGGATTTTCAAAACAATCCTTACAAAAAAAATAACAGACCTGGGAATGGAATACCTTCATATTCCGGAACTTGGAATTGATTCAAAATGGAGAAAAAATCTAAACACAAAGCAAGATTATAAAGAGCTTTTTTCCGTTTATGAAAAAGACACTCTTCCTTTAAAAGAGAATGAATTACAAGGGA
>CBDCNX010000035.1:0-33618 GCA_965219545.1 Bdellovibrionales bacterium | reverse complement strand
TAAGATAAAAGGCAGAATCTTTTGGATGAAAATCGGGGGATGGGTTTAAAATTGTTGATTCATCACAGTCCGGAAATTCCGGTTGATCGAGATTTACAAAACGTTTTCTGTTAGACCAGTGGTTGTTGTAAAAAACCTTTTCCATGGAGACAGTGATTTCTCTTTCATGATCGCTATTGTCACAAATGTTCTGGATTTTAAGTTTTACCTGGGATTTTTCGGAACTTGTAATTCTTTTTTGCAGTTCTTTGAGAGTTTGATCATTTCCGGCCCGTTTTGTGAGATCAAAACCATCAATGCTTAAAATCATATCCCCGTCTTGGAGTCCTGAAAGTTCGGCTGGTGATCCTTTGATAGTTTTAATGACCAGACCGTTATCCCCGTTCTCTGTTTCATAAAACCGGTTAAAAACTCCTATTGAATAAGGAGATTGTTCTTCGGTTTTTGGAAATTTTGATTTCGATGGTTCAATGCCGCTATGAGGTCCCAGGATTTCTTTTAAGTGGATGTCATATATTATTCCCGCCAGGTAATGTTTATCCTCTTTTGGGATTTTTTGGGTCAATCCGGATATCTGTTCGATAAGGTCATCAAATGGTTGAAAGTGGGGAGATGAGCGTGAATTGGAATCAAAGGGAGTGCTGTTTTCATAAAATGATCCATAGGACTCTTTAAGTTTTTCTTTGAATGTATGAATTTCCTCTTGTGATTCCGGAAGATCTTTTTTGGGAAGAAGAATGATTTCCAGTTTATTGGAATCAGAGACCCTTAATTGATAAGACTCATCGTCCCTATCATCTTTTTCAATCTTTGAGAGTAAATTATTAAGGGTCATCAGACAGGCACTGAAAAAAAATTTGGATTTATGGCAATGCTTTGCATCCATCTTCTGAAAGAGAGTTTCAAAGTTAAAATTTGTGTTTGTCCACGCTTTTTTAAGTTCTTCTTCCGTGTAGTTTCCCCATGAATTTGAAGATAAAAGAAAGAGAGTAAAAAAAAGAATAAAAAGTTTCATTTTTCTCCTTTTGGGTTTATACTGATCGTGTTTGAGTTTTCATGGAATTTCCCTGAGAGATCATTTATTCTATGCTGAATTTCTTTAGCCAAAATCCGCTTAAAACAAGTGGTCTCTATGGAAATAGCATGAAAAATAAATGATCTTTAGTATAAATATTCAAAATTAACTGGCACCTCAACCACTAGAATTGTTCTATCCTTTCTATTGTCTCCTGTTTTTCCAAAAAAGGTCCCAGAGGGGAGTCGGAATGTGGCAAAAGGGGTTCCCTTTTGGAAGAACATTTTAGAATATCCTTTGCCAGTTCAAGCTGGTAGTCGCTGACAAAGGGGCGGGTGTATCTTTTATCCTCCCGGATTTTCTGTTTGAGGGTTTCACCCAGTCGCCCCTCTTTATAAACACATTCTTTGAGTCGGGCCAGTTCATCGGGCCGGTTTTGTTCCCACTGGTTGTTTTTAAATAAGACGGGGGGCAGGGCTTTATCAAAAGCCGATTGATTTTCAGGAGAAATATAATCAGGATCCGGTTCAATGGATTCACCTGTTCTTGAGACATAAAAATCGGGAATGATTCCATAACCCTGGGGGGAGCGTCCACTGTTTAGGGTGTAAATTCCATGAGTGCGGGTGAATTCAAAAGCTAACAGTTTGTTGGCCTTGCCAGTGGTGCTTTTGGCCAAAGTAATATTTAATTGCATCTGTGCAATTCCTTTGCCAAAGCTGCGTTTTCCAACCACCCACCCCCGTTTCATTTCCTGTAGAGTTCCGGCGAAGATTTCAGAGGCACTTGTGGAATTTTCATCCACAAGAACAACAATGTTTTTATTGTAGGTGGCGGAAGGACCGGAGTTGTCAGAACTGCGACGAAAACCACCTTCGGTAAAATAATAACTTGTGACTTCTATTCCTTCAGGTGTTTGTTCAAGTTCACCATACTTTATTGGTAATACACGCATTATAAGATCATTGCTTTTAATAAGAGTGTTTAACATACAGAGGACTTCTTCGGTTTTTCCCCCTTTATTGCCACGAAGGTCAAGAATGATCCCCTGACTTTGAGAATTTTCAAGTTCAATTTTCTGTAAATGAAGGAATTCATGGCATAACGGATGAGGTGTTTTGGCAAAAGGTCCGAAGGTGGATCGAAAACGTTTTAAGGGTAAATAGAGAGCCAAATCCTCAGGAGGGGAATGGGGAGAGGGGTTTTGAGTCATTGATTCATCACAATCCGGAAAATCCGGTCGATCAATATTGACAAAGCGTTTTTCGTTAAGCCAGTAGGGAAAAGGGAAAGCACTCTCTTTTGCGGGAACAAAAATTTCTGTTTTGTGATCCCTGTTGTCACAGATTCTCTGGACTTTGAGTTTTATTTGGGATGTCCTGTGACTTTTTAACCTATTGTTGATTTCATCGATGGTTTGTTCGTTATGGGGGAGTTCTGTAAGGTCGAAGTCATCGACACTTAAAATCATATCCCCTTTTCTGAGGCCAGCGGATTTGGCCGACGAATTTTTAACGGGTTTAATGACCAGACCGTTATCCCCGTCCTCTGTTTCATGGAATTCACTAAAAGCCCCTATGGAATAAAAAGGTTCAAATTTTGGGATTTTTAAAGCCAGGGGGGAAAGGCTGTCGTGGTGAGTTGAGGACTCTCTTAAGAAAAGATTGTATGTTTCACCCGCCAGATAACTTCTATCCTCTTCCGGGATATTTTTGGTTAATTCAAGAACCTGCTGAATAAGATCATCGTATTGTTGGATATAGAGCGGTGGTTGTGAATCGGAATCAACAGAGGTGTTGTTTTCATAAAAGGATTGGTAGGATTCCCGGAGTTTTTTTCTGAATGAAAAAGTTTCCTCTTTTGATTTTGGAAGATCGTTTTTTGCAAAAAGAACGATTTCCAGTTTGTTGGTTTCTGAAACTCTTAACTGATGACAAATATCATCGGTATTGTCTTTTTTGATCTGTGAAAGCAGATAATTGACAGCTACAAGACAGGCACTGGTTTTTTTTTTGGATATATAACATTTCTTTGCACTCAACTCCTGAAAGATAACTCTGAAGTTGATTTTTGTTTTTGTCCATATTTGTTTGATTTCAGCTTCTGTAAAGTTTCCCCATGAATTTGAAAATAAGAATAAAAGAGTGAAAGAAAAGATAAGTGACTTCATTTTTCTCCTAAAACTGTTCTACTCTTCCTATTGTTTCCTGTTTTTTCAAAAAAGGTCCCAGAGGGGAGTCGGAATGTGGTAAAAGGGGTTCCTTTTTGGAAGAACACTTCAAAATGTCCTTTGCCAACTCCAGTTGATAATCGCTGACAAAGGGGCGGGCGTATCTTTTATCTTCCCGGATTTTCTGTTTGAGAGCTTCACCTGACCGCCCTTCTTTGTAAACACATTCTTTGAGTTGGGCCAGTTCATCAGGACGGTTTTGTTCCCACTGGTTGTTTTTAAATAAGACGGGGGGCAGAGCCTTATCAAAAGCCAATTGATTTTCAGGAGAGATATAATCGGGATCCGGTTCAATGATTTCACCTGTTTTGGACACATAAAAGTCGGGAATGATTCCATAACCCTGGGGGGAGCGTCCGCTGTTTAAAGTGTAAATTCCGGTAGAGCGATTACGTTCAAGAAATTTCGGTTCATTGGGTTTGCCAGTGGCCCTTTCAGGCAGTTTTCTAATTTCTCCTGTTATCATTGAAATTCCTTTGCCAGCCGTGCGTTCACCCACCACCCAGCCCCGTTTCATTTCCTGTATGGTCCCTGCAAAAATTTCGGAGGCACTTCTTGATCTCTCATCCACAAGGACGACGATATTTTTATTGTAGGTGGTGGGAGGAATGGACTTGTCAAAACTGCGACGAAAACCACCTTCGGTAAAATAATAACTTTTAACATTGATTTCTTCAGATGTTTGTTTGAGTTTACGGTGTTCTACTGGTAATACACGCATGATAAGGTCCTTGCTTTTAATAAGAGTGTTCAGCATACAGAGGACCTCTTCGGTTTTTCCCCCTTTATTGCCACGAAGGTCAAGAATGATTCCCTGACTTTGAGAATTTTCAAGTTCAATTTTCTGTAAATGAAGGAATTCATGGCATATTGGATGTGGTGTTTTGGTAAAAGGTCCGCCGGGTATGGGTAGAAAAGATCTTAAGGGTAAATAGAGGGCAAAATTTTCAAGGGGGGGATGGGGAGAGGGGTTTTGAGTCATTGGTTCATCACAATCCGGAAAATCCGGTCGATCAATATTAACAAAGCGTTTATCATTAAGCCAGTGGGGAGAGGAGATGGAGATGGCTTCCATTGGAACAATAAGTTCTCTTTTATGATCACTGCTGTCGCAGATTTTCTGGACTTTGAGTTTTATTTGGGATTCTCTGTGACTTCTTGATCGACTGTTTATTTCATCAATGGTTTGTTCGTTATGGGGCAGTTTCGTGAGATCAAAGTCATCGATATTTAAAATCATGTCTCCTTTTATAAGACCGACGGATTCAACCGGTGAATTTTTAACGGGTTGAATGACCAGACCGTTATCACCGTCTTCCGTTTCATGGAATTCACTAAAAGCCCCTATGGAATGAAAAGGTTCAAATTTCGGGGTTTTTAAGGCTAAAGGGAAAAGGTTGTCATGATGGGTTGATATCTCCCTTGATAGAAAATTGTATGTTTTGCCTGCCAGATAGCTTTCATCCTCTTCCGGGATCTTTTTGGTTAATTCAAGAACCTGTTGAACAAGATCATCGTGTTGCTGATGGAGTGGTGATTGTGAAACGGGATCAGTGGGGATATTGTTTTCATAAAAAGACCGGTAGGATTCCCTGAGTTTTTCCCTGAACGCAAAAATTTCCTCTTTTGATTCCGGAAGATCGTTTTTTGCAAAGGGAATAATTTCCAGTTTGTTGGTATCAAAAACCCTTAGCTGATGGCAAGTATCATCGTTATTGTTCATTTTAATCTGTGAAAGCAGATAATTGACAGCTATCAGACAGGCACTGAGTTTTTCTTTGGATTTATAACATTGCTTTGCACTCAGTATTGGAGAAATGGCTCTGAAGTTGATGTTTGTGTCTGTCCACATTTGTTTGATTTCATCTTCTGTGTAGGCTGCCCATGAGTTCGGGATCAGAAGCGGTAAAACAAAAAAAAGGGCAAATAATTTCATTTTTTCCTCAATGTGAAAGAATATTTTGTTTTGAGTACCGCTTTTAATTGGATGGTACATTTATCCATACGAGAGCCCTGATCCAGGCCATAAAAAGATCATTCTCTCTGTTGGATTTTAATTTAAAAACCTTCCTGGTTTAAGGAAACCTACTGGAAAAAACTGTTTTTAACCAATTATTTTTTTTAATGGGAGACATTTGTTTTTTTCAAGGTGGTCTGTGTTTCTGTTAATTACAATTTCAGGGCTGACTTTTTGGTCGATCCTGAAGAAATCTCATCTGGATATATTGGGAAATGAAAATATACTGAAGACCATTTGTTTTTCATGAGAGACCACTTGTTTTAAGCAGTCCTTTCTTAATAAACAAGTCCAGCATAGAATAAATGATCTTTGAGAGACCACTTGTTTTAAGCGGATTTTGGCTAAAGAAATTCAGCATAGAATAAATGATCTTTCAGGGAAATTCCATGAAAATTCAAACCGGACCAGTATAGAATGTGTTTTATTGGTCGATACAATTCAACAATTGTTGAATGTCTTTGATCCAGAAAAAATCCACGGATTGTTTAAAAAGATCTTTTTCCAGACGTTTCCTGTTGGAGGCCGGAAGATAGAATTTTTTAAATCCCAGTTTCAGTCCCTCTCTGATACGCAGATCACAAAAGGGAACGGCCCGAACCTCTCCCGTGAGTCCCACTTCTCCAAAAAAACAGGCCATGGCCTCAAGGGCCTTGTTTTTATGGCTGGATATGAGGGCAGCCACTACGGCCAGGTCCGTGGCTGTATCGGTGAGTTTCAAACCTCCAACCACATTGATAAAAATATCATCCTGACTCAGATTCAATTTCAGTTGTTTGCAGACAACGGCCACCAGCAGGTGAACCCGTTGAATGTCAAACCCCAGGGAGGTTCTTCTGGGGACAGGCAGGTGGGTGGTGGTGACAAGGGCCTGAATTTCACAGAGGAGGGGACGGCTGCCTTCAATGGATGGAAAGATGGAGGACCCCACAAGTTTCTCCCCACGTTCTTCGAGAAACATTTCCGATGGGTTTTCCACTTCCATTAATCCCCGGGCTGACATGGAAAAAACCCCCAACTCCTGGGCCGGGCCAAAGCGGTTTTTTACTGATCGTAAGAGACGAAATTGGTGGCTTTGATCTCCCTCAAAGGACAAAACAGTATCCACCATGTGTTCCAAAACCTTGGGGCCTGCAATGTGTCCCTCTTTGGTCACATGACCGATAAGAAAGACACAGCAGTTGTGGGATTTGGCCAGAGTCATTAACTGACCGGCACACTCCCTGATCTGTGAGACGGAACCTGGGGCTGAACTCAACTCATCCATGGAGACTGTCTGGATGGAATCAATAATCAGAATTTTTGGATCGGCTTTTGAAAAAAGTCTGAAAATACTTTCAAGATTTCCCTCGGCGGCCAACAGAATATTTTTTGAATGAATACCGAGGCGACGGGCTCTGGATTGGGTTTGATCGGTTGATTCCTCGGCTGAAACATAAAGAACTTTGTGGTTTTTTTCAGCCAGTTTTGCGATCATTTGTAAAGTCAGGGTGCTTTTGCCAATACCCGGAGATCCGCCAAGCAGGGTAAAGCCCCCTGGAAAAAGTCCTCCTCCAAGAACCCGGTCCAGTTCCTTGATCCCTGTCTGGAATCTGAACTCAATGGACTCTGTCGATTGACCTTGGTCCAGTGTTACAAGTTTTGATTCCGGTTTTTTAATCCATTGTTTGTCAGTCCTGGAAGGAACAGGACTGAATTCCTCAACAAAGGAATTCCAGGACCCGCAGTCCGTGCAACGTCCTTCCCATTTAGGACGCTGGGCACCACAATTTTGGCAGACAAATTGAGATCTGGCCTTAGCTTTTCCCATATCTCTGGTTATCATTGAAAGAATGAGAAAACAAATTTTAATTTTTATCATTTTTTTTCATTCTTTGGTTCTGGCCTCTCCTCTGAAGATAAAGGAAACCAGGAGACATTTTCTCAATAAAAACTATGGAAAAGCCCATGGGGAGTTGAGCGATGTTTCCACGGACAAACTGGATTCCAGGCAATCGGCTTTGGTTGAATTTTTTCATGGTCTTATTTTTTTTAAGCAGAAAAACTATGATTTTGCCGTTGAATATTTTTACCGGAGTCTTGGGCAGGATCTTTATTTACAGGATGTGGTTCATTATTATCTGGGGTTGGCTTATCTTGGGCTGCATAAAAATTCTCTTGCTGAAAAATCCTTTAAGAGGGTCAATCAATTAAATTCTTCTGATTTTCTTAAAAGAAGATCCGGATTTCATCTGGCTGAAATTCTTTTTGAGACAAAAAGGTACAATAAAGCCGGGAAAATTTTCAGGAAACTGGAAAGGAAAATGAAACACAGTGATTTTTATCCCGATATTTTATGGTTTCTTGTAAAAATAAATAATATCAAGAAGAAAAAAGCCCGTGTTTGTCGCTGGAGCCGGAAACTTTATGTTCGTTATCCAACTTATGAACCTGTGGCTCACTGGGGTTTGAGTTGGAAAAAAAACCTGCTTGATGGACGTTTTATGAATTGTAAGGACAGGGTTAAGGATCAGAAAAGCCGCATACGGAGGTTGCAGCGGCTGGGAGCTTCTGAGAAAGCCTTTGGTGAGATAAGGAATTTTAAAAGTTCAGAAAAAAACAAATTTATCCGGGACAATGTTATGGCGGAGTATTTGTTGGGCGAGGGAATGGTCAGAGAGGCTTTTGATCGTTTAAAGCCCTATTACAGATATAAAAAGAGACAAAAAAATGAGAATTACATCAAGCTTTTCGCCAAGGCGGCCTCCCAATCCGGTGAGTATCATGTGGCTTTGGATGTTTATCTGAAAGCCTATAAAAATTTTTCCGCTCGAAAAGCCCCCTGGTTTCTCTATCATGGGGCTTTCCTTGGTTACCAGAACAAGGACTATGATGGAGCTTTGGAGCGATTCAAAAAAATTCAGATCAAACATCCCCGTACGGTTTTTGCCAGAAAGTCCCATTGGTATATTCCATGGATTTATTACCTGAAAGGGGATTATCAAAAATCCTTTGATCTTATGAAGGTGGCTTTGGAGAAAAATATCCGGGGGCTGAATCAGGAGAGGCTAAAGTACTGGATGGCCATGAGTCTGGAAAGACTTGGTCAGAGGACAGGGGCCAGGGAACTTTTTCTGGAGGTTTCCCAGGACGAGTTCATTGGTTATTATTCCATAGCGGCGGTACAGAGACTGCGGGAATTGCTGTCTCCCAAATCTTTGGCCAGTCTTCACTACGATGACTCTTTTGTTCTCCGTGAAAACTGGTTAACCTATCTGAACCGGAAAAAGGGATTTCCCGGTTCGCTTCAGATTGGTGGTCAAAGTAAGGTAAAAACCTTCAATGAGTGGAAAAAACCTCCCTTTATGAGAGAGTCTCCGGGGAGAACGGGGGGAAATGTTTCAACTTATTCGGGAGTTGATGAAATTGAGTTTCGTTCACATATTAAAAAGGCCAAAGATCTCTCCCTGGTGGGACTGACCAATCTGGCCAAGTGGGAACTCTACAGTCTTGAAGAGCGGACAAAAAACAGGGAATACCTGAGAACCCTCATGTTTGAATATTATCGCAACAATCTTTTTCATCGCTCAGCCTATATAGGAACTCAGTATTTTGCCAATGCGAGAGGGCACCTTGGGCTTCATCTGGGGGCGGTTTTATGGCAGTTTGTCTATCCGAGGGCTTTTGAAAAGGAGGTTCTGAAAAATGGCAGAGACTTTGGTGTTCCCCCTGAATTTGTCTGGAGTATTATGAAAGCGGAAACCAATTTCAGACCGGATGCCATATCCCCTGTGGGGGCCAAGGGTTTGATGCAGGTTATGACACACACTGGTCGCAAGGTGGCCTCACTGATGGGTAAGAATATCAAAGACCCCGATCTTTTCAGACCCTCGGTGGGAGTGGAAATAGGCACCCGTTATCTGAAAAGAGTTCTTAAAAAGTTTCAGGATAAGATTCCTCTGGCGGCTGCGGCCTATAATGGAGGTCCCCATAGGGTTCACAAGTGGTTGCATCAGTTTGGCCAATTGGAAATGGATGAGTTTATTGAACATATTCCCTTCGGGCAGACCCGGAGATACGTTAAAAAAGTGGTTCGCTATTACACTCTCTACAATCTGTTGTACAATAAAAACGGTCATGTTTCCTCCTGGCTGGCTGATAATGTGAATGTCTACCCTGAGGGAACCCCTCCCACCCGTGAAACCTGGGAAACCCTTTAAAGATTACCCATAGTACAAAAGGTTTTTTTATATATTGACATTAAATAACGGCGTTATATAATATAGCACTATGCAGGACTCCTTATATCAACGGCTTTTCCGATGTCCAAAATCCAGTTTTTTCCTGTTTGGTCCCAGGGGGACAGGGAAAACCACCCTGGTTCGGCAATTGGGTCTGGCTTCCAGGGAAATATCATTGTTGGATGAGGAAAGTTATCAGGGTTATCTGGCAAGACCGGGATTGTTTTATGAGGAATTGGTTTCACTCAAACCAAGACAATGGGTTTTTGTGGATGAAATCCAACGCCTGCCCAACCTGTTAAACGAAGTTCACCGTTTGATTGAAGACAAAAAACTCCGTTTTATTCTCACAGGTTCCAGTGCCCGGAAATTGCGAAGATCAGGGGTCAATCTCCTGGCCGGACGGGCTATAAACCGTTATCTCTATCCTTTGACTCCCATGGAGATGGAAAAGGATTTTTCCCTCAATTCAGCTCTTAAAACAGGAACTATTCCATTGGTTTGTAAATCTGAAGATAAACGGGAAACCTTAAAAAGTTATGTCCAAACCTACTTGAAAGAGGAAATTCAGGCAGAGGCTCTTGTCCGCAATCTTGGTGGTTTTTCACGTTTTCTTCCCGTAACGGCTCTTTTTCATGGTCAGGTTACCAATTTTTCTAATGTAGCCCGGGACAGTGAAGTGGCCAGACCCACTGTCGTGGGCTTTTTTCAGATATTACAGGACACTTTATTGCTAAAGACCCTGAGAGCCTATGAAGCGAAAATTCGTGTAAGGGAACGGAAAAAAGCAAAATGCTATTTTATTGATCCCGGCCTTGTCAGAGCCATAAAGAATCAATATGGACCTGTGACAGCAGAGGAAAGAGGTTCCCTGTTTGAAGGATTTATCTTCACCCTTCTTATGTTTCAAAAAGACACCTATGGAGATATTGATGATATTTTTTACTGGTCACCGGCAGAAGCAAGGAAAACTGAGGTCGATTTTATCCTTGTTAAAGGAAAGGAACTGGTGGCCATTGAGACCAAAGCCACGGAAAAAATCCGTCCTGAACATTTCAAAGGTCTGAAAGCCATCTCTGATTTACAGGGTGTCAGAAGAAGATTGTTGGTTTATTGCGGAAGAAAAAACAGAGTCACCAGGGAAGGTATTGAGATTCACACCTTTAACAGTTTTATCAATTTATTACAAAAAAAAGAACTGTAAGAAACTCATCTGCAAGGTCATGGGTATCTGCAATTGTCAAGGCTTTGGCAGCATGAATGTGATGGGACTTGACATGGTGAAATTTTTCCGGTTATCTTTTCGTAAATGCCAATTCTTAATTTGGGAGGGTTTATGAAAAATTTATTTATTCTTGTTCTTTTAGGTGTTTTCTCTGTTCCGGCTTTTGGGCAACAAAAAGTGGTTGCGGAACAGGTAGAAGAAAAGGCTTCTGAGAAAGTTAAAGTTTCTGATAAATCTGATAAAAAGGAAGAAACCAAATCTTCTGAAACAAAAGAGGCTTCTGAGAAAGCCGATTCTGAAGAAAAAAAAGTATCAGAGGGAACCTCTTCTAGTGAAAAACAAGTGTCTGAAAAGACCAAAGATTCTAAAGAAGAGCAAGTGCCGGAGGAAACAAAGCCTGTTGAGGAAAAGCAGAGGGAGCAGCAACCTGCTGAAGAAGAGCAAGTGCCGGAGGAAACAAAGCCTGTTGAGGAAAAGCAGAGGGAGCAGCAACCTGCTAAAGAAGAGCAAGTGCCGGAGGAAACAAAGCCTGTTGAGGAAAAGCAGAGGGAGCAGCAACCTGCTGCCGTTAATCAGGAATCTGACAGTGCCGGTTCCGCCGTTTCCGTTCAAGCCGGGGTGAATTATATGTGTGATGAAGGCAGGTCTTATACTCTTCATGAACCAGGTATGGATTCTGAAAACCATCTTTGTGAGTTGGATGCCGGACATACAGAAAGTCCTGTGGATTGGTATGCTTTAAACCAATCTTCTTTTTGTCGGGAAAAGCTACAGAAAATAATAACACTATATAATTGTGTTATAAAAAAATAGGATTAAATATCCATTTTTTCATCTGAAGACGGGCCAAAACATCCAATTTATGCTGTTTTCTTTTTTAAGACTCGGATCTCTTTTTCAAGACGTTCTAATCTGTCTTTATTCGATTGATTGAAAATAAGAGGAATTGTCGAAAATGAATAAGTCGGCTTTTGAAGATTTTTCACCAGAAACGTCGAAAATGATTTTTCCCGATATGACACCCATCCAAGCTTTATCTTTATTTTCCTTCCAGGTGGAACGCCTTCCTCTACCTGTTCTCAGAACAACATAGTGGTTGTTTTCACCACAAAGCATATGAACCTCTTGTTTTTTTCTATCACCGACATAAAGACGATTATAATAAGGTAGCTTTAACTGCCACCATTCTTCTGAGGTGTCATGAGATGGGTGAGTCATTTTGCAGCCATATACTATCAATGAATCGGAATTCTGAGGTAGAAGCCCAGGAAAACGACTCTTGAACTCATTAATGTTATCTTCTTCACCAATATAATAAAAGAGTCCTGGAAGATAACAGTTGTTGTGCTCATGAGAAAGAATTTGATCCCTACATAAGAAAAAGTCATTAAGTTTTCGTCTCCACTTTGCGGCCACGGGACCGGTTATTTCATATAAGGTTGTACCCATTAAATCGGGTTTAATATAAATTTTTTCATTTTCAAAGTCATTATTTTCAAAAAGTGAATCAATGTATGAGGGGTCAGGAGAAAACCTCCATCTTCTTTGGGGGGTTGCCGGGTCTTGTGGACCGGCAACCGGAACCTGGCTGCCTGGAAGACTTCCTCCGGTGGTTCCGGGATTGGCAGTGAGTTGATTTCTCCAGTTTCCGGGATCACTCAAAATGCTTGTCCCTGAACTTCCGGGCTTGGCAGTAAACTCATCAACACTCTCCCTGTCCTGATCCCCACTGGGAACCTGACTGGAATCACCAAAACTGAACAAACTGGAGTTCAAATAAGAGTTTGTATCCGATACGGTGGTTCCTGATCCAAGAGTCCCGTCCATGGAAATGGACACATTTGAAAGGGAGGTTTCTGTCTGTTCAAGGGGAATATCATAAAGTTTCGCTGTTTTCTCAAGAGTGGTTTTCATCACTAAAGCTTTATTTGTGATCTGATTTTTTAAAGCCTCTATCCCAAGGGCCAGGTGAGCGTCCACAACACGCACTCCCCTTAAACCGGAAGTCGGGCCGTAAATCTTTTTTGCGGCTCCCCCTAAAGTGGTTTCAATACCAAACATATGCCACTGGTCATTAACTTTTGACATATATCCGGGTAAAACGTGTCCGTCTTCATAGATGAAAACCTGATTGGCTTCAAAGAAAGCTGATTTTTTTAATCTTCCATAAAGAAGATTAAAGAAAACAGTTCCTGAATAACACTGCATACGATTGGCAAAAACCGGGGAAAACACACTGGTATGGGCCTTGTTGTATTTCATGGATTGTCCACTATGAAGGTTCAGGAGATTTTTTTCATAACCTGTTTTAAACCCATGGGGGTCTGTGTCCTGAGACACTGAATCCAACAGGGAGTCAAAATAACCAATAAGAGGAGGATTTATCTCCGACCCTGGTGTTTGAAAACCACTGCTTAAAAATTCCCCTTTGTGAATTTCAAGGATAATTTCCAAAAGCAAATTCTGGTCAACAATTTTCTTTTCATCAATTTGACTGATGAGTTGTTCCTGATTGAGGCTTAACTGATCCCTTTTGACTTCAATTCCAATTTCATGGAGTTTTATTTTTGGTTCACTTGTTTGGGAACTGTTTGAACTTCCACCTTTCTTTGAACAACCCACCAAAAGGGAAGAGCAAAGGATAGTCATCAGCATCAGTGTTTGTTTGTGAATATTGATCATAAGTTTTTCCTTTTAAAAAGTCAGTTATACTGGTCCGGTTTGAATTTTCATGGAATTTCCCTGAGAGATCATTTATTCTATGCTGAATTTCTTTAGCCAAAATCCGCTTAAAACAAGTGGTCTCTCAAAAAAACATGAAAAACAAATGGTCTTCAGTATATATTTGGTTGTGTCTGAAATTTCAAGTCTTTCAGAAAGGGAAAATCCACGAGATTTCAAAAACGATTGTTGTATAAATAAAGATGTATAAATTTTACTATTAAAAAAATCTTTTTAAGGCTTTGACTTCTTTTTCAAGACGTTCCAACCTGTCCTCTTTGAATTTTCTTTCTCTTAAAGAATCCCTTACAATTTCAGGAATGATTTTTTTTAAAAAACCAAAGTTTGTAAATACTTCTTAATAACATACAAGCGGGAAGGCAACACAACGCCTGGAAGAAAAGTAATTTTTTTACTTGTATAAAGTTCTTTTTAATGTTATATTGCGTCAAAATTATTGTTCTATTGTTTTCTATTGTTCAAGTCTGATTTTTTGAATTTGATCACTTATTTTTTAATTTTTAATAGGAGGTTCTTCAATGAAAAAACAAATCATTCTTTCATCCCTGTTTTTTGTGGCGGGTTTGTTTTTAAGCCCAGTCCAGGCTGCTAATCTTGAAGATCTTGAGATATGTCCCAATCCCAATTCTTCGGAGACTCCTCCTGTTGTTGAATCATCCAAACCTTTAACTGTCACCAATCCAATGGCACCAAAAGAAGTGAATGGTAATGAAGCTCTGAAAGTGGGCTATACCTGTAAGGTTCCCACTGTTGAAAAACGTCGAGGTTATAAGAATGAAGAGGATGGGGATGTCTATGTTCAATGGACCCTGGTGAAAAAAGAGGGGAGCAGGAAAATCTGGGCAGCCCATACCCTGAGATGGGGACCTGAACATATTTATGTGGGATATGTTGAGGATGATTTTTACACTTTTAATGAAGCAGAGAAAGTCTGTGCCAGGAATAAGGATGGGACGGATAGGATAGAGGAGATTGTTTTTAATGGAGAGACTCGCCAGATAAAAATGACTCTCCCTGAGATTGGTTTTGGAACAGGAGGTTCGGATATTAATAATCCTTTAAATTTTCAATTGCTGGAGCATTTGAACTATATGTCTGTTGTTTATCAAGACCGAAATTGGTTATGGTCGGGTTCGCTCGACATCAACTACCGTGCTTGGTTGTTCCATCCTGACCGTGTCGTTTACTTCGACGACTACCAGTACGGCTTGAATCTGGTCCGTTGTGTTGGCCTCCAGGCACGGGGTGAATGATTTGAATATTTGATTATTGTCGGGCCGAATGGCCCGACGAACAGGGTTATATTTGTTTGTTTTTAATTCCTCTATTTCTGTGAATACATCATAAATTGAGTCATGAGCTTATAATACAGTCATTTTAGTGGAAGGCTATAAGGAGGTGGCCGGTTTTTCCATTAGTGCCAGCCATAAAGATTGTTTCCCCTATAGAGATAAAGATGGAAATCTTCGTTATTTTGACATCAGTATTTATGAGCTTCCCCGTAAACACAGTGAGGAGGAATCTCTTGATCCCATTTAATCCAAGGAGTGTCATTGGCCGACATCACTGAAGACGGGCCAAAACATCCAACAGCCCAAAGTTTTGTGTTGACTTTTTACTGACGACTCTCTTCCATATGATCTTGTGGTAATGGAATATGAACTCCCTGGGCCAGTTGAGCAACAACGGAGTTGTTTTCTGCAACATGATGATCTTTGCACCTGGCGACGGACTCCTGATCCGGCAGCCAGACGTTGAGATTTTTTGTTGAGAACATATAAGAGGCTTTATCTTCTCTTTGGTCACGTTTTGTTCCATCCGGATTGTATCGATCAATGGGGTATGTATGTGCCAGTCCAATGTGTTCTTCCACATTTCTCAGGTAATTTGAAAGTTCGAAAACATCACTGAAGCGTACGGAATTCTTATTCAATTTTCTTTTTAAGATACCAGCCGCTTCGCAAATGGACTTGAACTGGGATTTAAATAAATCTTCAAAGTCAGCAGTATCAGGATTGACTTCAAAATCACAAAAACCAAGAGACTTATAATATCTATGCAGTCTGGACAGATTTGCTGTAACTGCAGGTCTGTATTGTTTCCAGTTTTTAAAAGTTTCTGAGTCTGAAGCAGGTTTTTGTCTAAAATACTCTTGTTTCATAAGGGCGAGCAATGCCACCAGGGAAGCCTGGCCGTCAGTATCGTGAAGGACTCTTTTCCCAAGATTGCCGTACTCATAGGTGATGAGCCTTGTATTTTCCTGAATTGAAGCGGATTGAAAGGAAATACTCGTGCCCAATGCCCAGCCCAAAGTCGGAACCAGAAAAAAATATAAAATCACAGCACTTGATTTGCACAATTGATAAACCATCAACTTTAATTTCATAATTCCCCTCCTGATCTTAACGGAAAATAAACAAATATGCGGACTCTGCTGATACACTAACATCACCAGGTTAAATATCCAACCAATTGGGATGCAGTTTAATAGATACACCAGTCATTGACCTGTATCAACAGTTTTTTTAAAAAATTTACAAATTGACAACAAAAATTATGAAAAAAGCCCTTTATTCTATAATTTATCAGAAATAAAGAAGTGGAATATTTTCACTTTAGAGAAAAAAGATTTACATTTTTTTAAAATACTGAACTGGTCCGGTTTGAATTTTGCGGTTCTTTGTTGACAGTTTGGCATTATAGTTTAGGGGTTCAGATATTAGGAATGTAATTTATGAACATAATAATTTCTTTCATTTTCTTGTCTTTTGGAGCTAATGCCCAAGACTGCGTACAAGCTGTAGTAGAGTATACCAAAGCTGTAGAGGAATTAAGGCTGCAATCACCGGATGTTCAGAGGCTCTGGGAGGAGGAATATGGTAAAGCTCGGGATGAATATAACCGTGCCCAGGAGGAATTAAGGGAGACACCGGTTATTAAAAATATCAGTGAGAAATATCAAGAAACCAGGACAAAATATGAGAAAGCGGAGAAGGAATTGGTGGAGCAATCGCCGTATGTTCAAGAACTTCGTGAGAAAATAAAAGAATTGTGTTGGGACAGAATATGGCAAGTTTTTAAGCCATAAGGTGTGATTTCTTGCAAAAAATCATCACGAAAGTCCTCTTAAATAAAATTGTATGCCTCTTTTCCTCAGTCTTTACAGTCAGGCCGATAATAACAATTCCCACAATCCTTAAAACCAAAGGCCAGTTAATTGTTTTTAGAAACAGTTTCCTATTCGTGAATTAAAATTTGTGAAATACAATACAATTGGAATCAATTTTAATTCAATGAAAAAACAACATTTCATTTAAAGGGGAGGGGAGAGATGATTTCACAATCTTATAGTCCAGGAACAATAAAAATTCTTTTTAGAGCTTTTGTCATTTTGATTTTTCCTTTTTTCTTTTGTGGTTGTTCCAGTTATCCAAAAACAACCACATCCGTTGAGTCTCCTTCTTCTTCAAAGACTTTGGTTGATCATGGGCGGAAGGTGGCCACCAGGGATTGGAGAGAACTCATTTCCTATATTAAAGCCTCAAACACAGGGGTCAAGGATGAGTTTGGTTATTCAGTGAGTCTCAGTGCTGACGGGAACACCCTGGCTGTGGGAGCTCTTTATGAAGACAGTGAAAACAATAAGGCAAATAACTCTGGAGCTGTGTATGTGTTTACAAGAGATGGGAACGAGTGGGACCAACAGGAATATATCAAGGCTTCAAATGCAGGGATTCATGACTTGTTTGGTTATTCAGTGAGTTTGAGTGCTGACGGAAACATCCTGGTTGTGGGAGCTCCTTATGAAGACAGCAAGGCTCAAGGGATTGGAGGCGACCAGGAAAACAATGGGGCAAAGAACTCAGGAGCTGTGTATGTGTTTACAAGAGATGGGAATGAGTGGAGCCAACAGGAATATATCAAAGCCTCAAACACAGAGACTGACGATAGCTTTGGTAAATCCTTAAATTTGAGTGCTGACGGGAGTACCCTGGTTGTGGGAGCTCCTTATGAAGACAGCAAGGCTCAAGGGATTGGAGGCGACCAGGAAAACAATGGGGCAAAGAACTCAGGAGCTGTGTATGTGTTTACAAGAGATGGGAATGGGTGGAGCCAACAGGAATATATCAAGGCTTACAACTCGGAGGCCTTTGATATGTTTGGTAAATCCTTAAATTTGAGTGCTGACGGGAGTACCCTGGTTGTGGGAGCTCCTTACAAGACAAGAGATACAGGAGCCGTGTATGTGTTTACAAGAGATGGGAATGGGTGGAGCCAACAGGAATATATCAAGGCTTCAAATGCAGAGGGCCATAATGAGGGGGCTTTTTCTGTATTCGTAGATGATGGTGACGTGTTTGGTTATTCAGTGAGTCTCAGTGCTGACGGGAACACCCTGGCTGTGGGAGCTCTTGGAGAAGACAGTAAGGCTCAAGGGGTTGGAGGCGATCAGACAAACAATGAGAAACGCAAGTCAGGGGCTGTGTATGTGTTTACAAGAAATGGGAACGAGTGGGACCAACAGGAATATATCAAGGCTTCAAATACAGAGATTTACGATCGTTTTGGTAATTCCTTGAGTTTGAGTGCTGACGGAAACATCCTGGCTGTGGGAGCCTTTTATGAAGACAGCAGTGCCAGAGGAGTTGGAGGCGACCAGGAAAACAATGAGGCAAAGGAATCAGGGGCAGCCTATATGTTTGCCAGAGACGAAAATGGAAAATGGACCCAACAATCCTATATCAAAGCCTCAAACACAGGGGTCAAGGATTTTTTTGGTAATTCCTTGAGTTTGAGTGCCGACGGGAACATCCTGGCTGTGGGAGCTATTGGAGAAGACAGCAGTTCAAAAAAAGTTGGGGGCAATCAGGAAAACAACAGGGCAGAGAACCCAGGAGCTGTGTATGTCTATACGGGGCTGAATCCAGTGAAAGAAAAGTGATCCTCTCAGTCCTTACTGAACAGCATTCGCTTCCCTCGTAGGAGGCTTTTATAAAACCCGGTGAGTTATTTCTCTGGTGTTTTTGGGTCATTTTTAGGGTGTAAACGTCAACTTTTATTTCCTTTTACAAAAGTGTCTGAAACGGGCAGGGGACTGGGATCATAGAAAAAGTCCTCCCAGGAAGAGGGACTGGTGAAAAAATCCGCCTGATAACCCGGTAAAAGGGCTCCCACTTTATTTTCCAGAGACAGGGCTTTGGCTCCTCCAAAGGTCAGAGCGGCAAAAACCTCAGGCAGTGACATTTTCATCTGAAGGCGGGCCAAAACACCCAACAATCCAAGATTTTGGGTGGGTGAGCTTCCCGGATTAAAATCAGTGGCCAGGGCCACACAGGCCCCACTGTCAATCAGGGTTCTGGCATCGGGATAGGGGCATTGCAAATAAAAATCAGCACAGGGCAGAAGAACAGCAACGGTTTCGGAGTTGGCAAGGTTTTGTTTGTCTTTTTGGTTTAAACAAACAGCGTGGTCAGCAGACCTTGCTCCGAGTTTTACAGCCAGAGCCGTGGCCCCGGATCGACTGAGTTGATCGGCATGAACACAGAGGTCAAAATCAAGATTTTTGGCGTAAAGAAGATAGTCTTTTCCAGACAGACAACTGAAGTAGCCTTTTTCAATAAAAATATCCACCCGTTCACTGAGTTTTAACTTTTTGATTCTCAATAAGTCTTTTTTAAGTTTTTTCAGATAGGAATTTTCGTTTTTAAACTCCGCAGGGATGGCGTGGGCTCCCAGAAAAGTGGTTATAATGTTGGCTTTTTTTAAGGATTTTGCGGCTTTCAGGATTTTTTCCTCGGTTTTTTGGTTGAGACCGTAACCGCTTTTTATTTCAAGGGTGGTCACTCCCTGTCTGAGGTGTTGATTGACCCGCTTTTGGCCGGAATCAATCAATTGTTTCAGACCGGCTTTTCCTGTGGCCTTTACTGTGGACAGAATTCCCCCTCCTTTTTGGGCGATTTCCTGGTAGGATATTCCCTGATTTCTCATTTCAAACTCATTTTTCCTGTCACCGGCAAAGACCAAATGGGTGTGGCAATCCACAAAACCGGGATAAACATTCAGGCCCTTTAATGATTTTTTTTTGATTTTCCTGTAGGTTTCAGGGAGTCTGGATTCGGGACCAACCCATTGAACCTGTCCTTCTTTTACGACCATGGCCGCTTTTTTTATGGGACTGATGTCTTCCTTCAGAATTTTGCGGCCCTGTTTTTTAACAACTTTTTTAAGACTCATCAATTGGAAAATATTGTGAAAAACAATCATAAATGGACCTTGTATTTGTGAACTGCAATATTAGGGGTTTTTTATGTGAAAAACAATCATAATGGAACCTTATATCTGTGTCATGCGGTTGACTTTGAGGATTCCCTTGATTTTAGAAAGATTTTTGATGGCCTTGGCCAGTTGTGAGGTGTCTTTGACGGCCACATCAAAAAGACAGATGGCCTGATTGTCTTTGGTGGTGTGAATCTGAGCATTGAAAATATTGATACCCAGGGAGTTGAAGGCATCACTCATCAGACGCAGGAGACCCGGGATGTCCTGGGACAGAACCCTGATGCGTACAGACCTTTCCACACCGTCCGGGGCTGATTTTACGGTCCACTCCACATCCACCTGGCGGTTTTCATCAATGACAAAGCTTTTTTCACAGTCTGATTTGTGGATGGTGATCCCCCGTCCCCTGGAAATAAAACCCTTGATGGGGTCTCCCGGAATGGGGGTGCAGCACTTGGCAAAGCGAACCAGTATATCATCCATACCGTTGACGCTGATAATGGATCGAAGTTTCTTTTTTCTTTCAATGGCTGACTTGTAGGCTCTGGAAAAAAAACTTTCTTTTGTTTTTTTATCGTCTGTGGTTTTCGCATCGGGTTCCAGGGCCCGGACAATCTGTCTGGGTAAAAGCTGACCGTAACCCACTTTCATATAAATTTCCTCAGGACGGGTGACTCCAAGTTTTTTAAACTCCTGGTTGTTGGAAATCACTTTTTCATTGAGTTTTCGATTCATGCTCATACCGTATTTACGAAACTCTTTTTCCAGGAGGTTGGAACCGATTTCACGGGCCCGCTTGCGTTCCTCTTCATGGATAAAGGTGCGGATTTTGGATTTGGCTTTGGATGAGACACAGAAATTAAGCCAGTCTTTGGATGGTTTTTTGTTTTTTGCGGTAATCACTTCCACTGTGTCTCCGCTTCTCATTTTGGTTCTCAGGGGGACCATTTTCCCGTTAATACGGGCGGCCACACACCTATGACCCACATCCGTGTGGATGCTATAGGCAAAATCAATGGGAGTGGCCCCTTCCCTGAATTCCTTGACATCCCCTTTGGGAGTAAAAATGTAAATGTGTGAATCAAAAAGATCTGTTTTCACATTTTCAAGGAACTCCCCGGATCGTTCCACTTGTTGATGCAGACTGACCAGTTCCTGTAACCATTCCATCTGTTCTTCCATTTTGATGTCCACCGAATCAGAGGTTTTGTATTTCCAGTGGGCGGCGATTCCTTTTTCGGAGATAAGCTGCATCTCATGGGTTCTCAACTGAATTTCAATCCTCTCCCCTCCGGGTCCGATCACTGTGGTGTGGAGACTTTGATAATTGTTTGGTTTGGGAAGGGCGATGTAATCCTTAAAACGGCCCGGAATGGGTTTCCATAAAGAATGGATGTGCCCCAGGACCTCATAACAACGGGAAATGGAGTCAACAATGATCCGAAAAGCCAGAAGGTCGTAGACCTGGTCGTAATCCAGGTTGGAGACTATCATCTTTTTGTAAATGGAATAGAGGTGTTTGGATCGTCCCTGGATTTCAAAGTGTTCTCTAAATCTTTTTGAGAGTTCCTGATTAAGGATTTTTTTTACCTCTTCAATGTATTTTTCCCGTTCTTTTTTCTTTTTGGCCACTTTTTGGGCCAGATCGTAATAGTGATCCGGTTGGGTGTAACGAAAACTCAGGTCCTCCATTTCCACTTTGATGGAACTTATTCCGAGACGGTTGGCCAGGGGAGCGTAAATGTCCAGAGTTTCCTGACCAATTTGAACCTGTTTTTCATAGGCCATGTGTCCCAGGGTTCTCATATTGTGGAGTCGATCCGCCAGTTTTACGAGAATAACCCTCACGTCTTTTCCCATGGCGACAATCATTTTTCGCACGTTTTCACTTTGTTTGTCGTGGGTGTTTTTAAAGCTCAGTTGGGTGATTTTGGTGGCTCCATCCACAAGTTCCGTCACCACCGGGCCAAAATTTTCGGCGATATTTTCCAAAGTCACGGAAGTGTCTTCCACCGTATCATGTAAAAGACCTGTCATAATGCTTGGTAAATCCAGTTTGAGATCGGCTAAAATCTCTGAAACTCCCACAGGGTGGGAGATATAGGGTTGACCGCTCCGCCGAAACTGGCCTTCATGGGCTTTTTTGGAAAACAGATAGGCCCTTTGGACGGTGGATATATCTGCGGATGGAAAATAGGATAGGATTTTCTCAGCAAGAGGTTTGATCTCTGTAAAGTCACCAGAGGGGACAACCGGTAATTCTTTGGACATAAAAAGTCTTTTTCTCCATTCCTCCAGACAACATTCAAATTCGAATGTGGTCAGAGGATGCTCTTAAGAGCTTTTGTCTACAGAATTCTAATCGGACAACTTATAGGGAAAATAAAGGGAGGTCCAGTCTAAAAATGCGGGAAAATTGAGGGTTGGCCTTTTTATGTGCTATGCGGCGTATGGGAGGCTATCATGATTTATTTTTCTTTGACTTTAAACTTTTAAGTTCTATAAGTAAAACTTCACTTCAAAAAAAGTGAAAGTTTTGAAAAGGACTTCCGGACTTTCTGTAGAGTTTGGGTTATACTTGAATTTTGTTTGGATTTTCAGTGAAAACCGGAAATCCAGATGAAATTCAGTGTAAAACTGTCTTTTTCGTTTAAGGAGGTTTCCCGTTACATGAATAAAGCCAATCATTTCACCAAGAAACAAAAAGAGGAACAGGAGATTCTTCGACTCTTCAGTGAAGGGGATGATCAGGTTCAGGAATCATCCAGTGAATTTGCCTCACTCTTTGAACAGACGATTAAGGATAATGAGATCAGGACAGGTGATGTTGTTAAAGGATCTGTCGTTGAAGTCCAATCGGATTATGTTCTCGTGGATATCAATTACAAATCAGAGGGCCTTATTCCCATCAATGAGTTTCGGTTGTCTGAAAACTCCGGGGAAATAAAACCGGGGGATGAAATTGAAGTTTATGTGGACAATATAGAAAACGAAAATGGCATGATTGTTTTGTCAAAGGAAAAAGCGGACATGATGAAGGCCTGGACGGATATTTCCGTGGCTGCTGAAAACCAGAAATACATTGAAGGCACTGTCATTGCCAAGGTTAAAGGGGGATTGAGTGTTGATATCGGGGTGAAGGCTTTTCTCCCGGGAAGTCAGATTGATCTGCGTCCCGTACGAAATATGGATATCTACGTTGGAAAAAAATATAAATTCAAAGTTATCAAATTCAATAAAAAACGGGGAAATATCGTTTTATCCCGTCGTCTTCTTCTGGAAGAGGAGAGGGAATCCCTGAGAACACAGACCAGGGACATTATGAAAGAGGGGCATCAGGTCAAGGGTTTGATTAAAAATATCACGGATTATGGAGCTTTTATTGATTGTGGCGGTATTGACGGTCTCCTCCATATCACTGATATGAGTTGGTCCCGTATTAAACACCCCTCTGAAATCATTTCCGTGGGTGATGAGATTGATGTCATGGTTCTCAAGTACGATACTGACAAAAACAGGGTGAGTCTTGGGTTAAAACAGTTAACAAAAGACCCCTGGCTGGATACGGCTGAGAAATTTCCCGTGGGGGAAAAACTCAAGGGTCAGGTGGTCAGTTTGGCTGAATATGGGGCTTTTATTGATTTGGGTGATGGAGTTGAAGGGCTGATTCATGTCAGTGAGATGAGTTGGATCAAGCGGATCAAACATCCCTCCCAGATTCTCAATGGGGGCGATGAAGTTGAAGTTCAGGTTTTGGCCATTGACCAGGGCAATCGCCGTATCAGTCTTGGCATGAAACAGTTGCAGCCAAACCCCTGGAATGCCCTTAAAAAAGCCTATCCTCCCGGAACAGTTATCAAGGGCCCGGTGAAATCCATCACTGATTTTGGAATGTTTGTGGGAGTGGAGGATGATATTGACGGAATGGTTCATATTTCTGATTTCTCCTGGACAAAACGAATCAGACATCCCTCTGATATGTTTAAAAAGGGGGATGAGGTGAGTGCTGTTGTTTTAAGTGTGGATGTGGAAAATGAGCGTTTCAGTCTTGGTATCAAACAATTGGATGCGGATCCCTGGAACGAAGTGGATAGAAAATTCACTATTGGAAGCATTCATGAAGTGAAGGTGATAAAGGTGGCTGACTTTGGTGTTTTTGTGGAACTGGCCGGTCATATTGAGGGGCTTGTTCATATCAGCGAACTGTCTTCCAAGAGAGTGACCGATCCCGAGGAAATCTGTAAGGTTGATGATGTTATCAAGGCTGAGGTTATAAGCATTGACCAGGATGCCCGTCGGTTGGGTTTGAGTGTTCGTCTGGCCACTTTGCATGAGGAAACCGGGGATGTTTCCGAATATGTGGAGAAGTCAAAATCAGCCAGACCCTCCAAAGCCACCATCGGTGATCTTTTTCCGGATCAACTTAAGGGGAAGGACCAGAAGATAGAAGGGGATCAGGGAGATCAGGAAGCTCAGGATGATGAAGGCAAAAAAGAGGAGTGATTTCAGTTCCTGTGTGTGGCCCAATGAAAGGGACGTGATTGAAAGCCCCCATCGTCTTAAATATGTTCGCAGGCTTGGCAAACCAAAGGCCTGTGTTTTCTGCCAGGCTGTAAAAAACAGGAAAGATCCTAAAAGTCTTGTTCTTTTTAAAAGTTCACGTCTTATGATCCTTGTTAACAAATATCCCTACAACAGTGGACATTTGTTGTTGGCCCCCTGTCGTCATTTGGCTGAGTATGATAAATTCAATGACAAGGATCTCTGGGGTCTCCATATCCTTATAAAACATTCCATAAAAATTCTTAAAAGAATTTATAACCCCCAGGGTTTCAATATGGGAATGAATCTGGGGGAAGTGGCCGGAGCCGGTATTCCGGGTCATCTTCATTATCATTTAATTCCCCGTTGGGGAGGGGACACTAATTTTTTCCCTCTGATTGCCGAGACAAAACTGGTTGTTGAAACCAACAGCCAAAGTTACAATAAATTAAAAACCCATTTTGAAAGACTGGAGAAAAAAATTGTCCTTTGAAATTGAATTGGATCATGTGGGTATTGCCACCCAAAGTATTGAACAATCCCGCTTTTTCAGAGTTTTGGGTTTGGATTTTGGGGGTTGTCAGGAGGTGCCTTCAGAAAAGGTGAAAGTGGGTTTTTTTAAAACCCTCAACAGGGCGAACATTGAACTTCTTGAGTCCACATCCCGGGACAGTCCGGTGGCCCGTTTTCTTGATAAAAGGGGGCCTGGGGTTCACCATATTTGTTTTCGGGTTCGGGGTATTGATGGGATTGTAAAACGTCTGAAGGAGGAAAAGATTGAACTGATTAACGAGGAACCAAGGCCGGGGGCTCATAATTGCCGGGTGGTGTTTGTCCATCCCCGGTCAACAGGCGGGATTTTGGTTGAACTCAGTGAAAAGGGGATTTGATAATGAGTTCCAGGCAGGTTTATATGCAGGTTATGCCCCTAAGCCCCATGGTTAAAAAACTTGTTATCATCAATATCGGGATATGGTTTTTTGTGCAGTTGATTCTGGAAAACATTTTCCTGTCACAGAGTTATTTGACCTGGTTTTTAAGTTTTACCCCCCGTTACACTCTGGAAAATTTTTTCATCTGGCAGCCTTTCACTTATATGTTTTTCCATTCAAAGAGCATTTTCCACGTTGTGCTGAATATGATATGTCTGTGGTTTTTTGGTTCTGAACTGGAATATCGTTGGGGATCAAAAAGTTTTCTCTATTACTATCTGATTTGTGGTGTGGGTGCCGCTTTTATTTATCTCATAGGGGTGTTGGTTGTTGGTCTGTTCCGGGGAAGCCCGCCCCTTGCCTACAGTTTTCCGGTTCTAGGGGCTTCAGGTGCGGTTTTTGGGATTCTTCTCGCCTATGGAATTCTTTTTGGAAACCGGATTATTTATTTTTTTGGTATTTTCCCCATGACTGCAAAAGTTTTTGTTATGATTATTTGCGGGATTGAACTGGTTTCCCTTCTCAGTGACGGGGTTGATGGTTCCGGAGTGGCCAATTTGGCCCATATCGGCGGGCTTGTTTCCGGTTACCTCTATCTTTTGATCTGGACGTACTGGCAACAAAGGCATTGGAAGAAGAAAAAAAAAGTGAAAACTGGACATCACCTGAAATTGGTGATAAATAAAGAAACTTCTGATGATGAAAAAAACAGTCCCAAGTATTGGAATTGATAAGTTTTTATGAAAAGGGGGTAAAAATTGTCCTATCTTGAAGAACAGATGAATCTTTTAAAATTTGACAAGCGTCTTCTTGAAATCAATTTTAAAAATGGATCCCTCAGTGAAGATGAATATAAAAAGCATCTTGAAACCCTTGAGGATAACGGGGACAAGGCCGAGGGTCTGAGTCTTGGGTCGGACAGGAAAAAAGATCAGGAAGAATCTGTCAATGATTCATCCGATTTAACGGATGATGAAAACAAAGAGGGGACAGAGCCGACAACTTCCTCCATAAACAGTGATCCTTTTGGATCGGGTTACTGAATGTCCCGACTTTGACAGCAGCCTATGCGTTAGAAGTATTGAATTCAAAATGAGAGGGTATAGGAGTCAAGAACGTCTATTTTTCAAAAAAAGTGTAGAAAACAAAATCAAATTATTTATTTAAAAACACTTGATTTTTATCAAAAATGTAGATGATAAAACCCATGTATATCCAAACAACAAAAAATCCAAAAGGCCAGTGCTATTATCACCTCGTTGAGTCTTATCGAGACGGTGGCAAAGTTAAAAAACGTATGTTGATGTCATTAGGTAAGGCTGGAGAGGATAAAATTGATCGTTTGGTCCAAGCGGTAAGCCGCCACCGAGACCTTCTCACAGTCACTCAATTAGCCAAAGAACTTTCCACTGAAAAGACTTTTATTTTAGGCCCCCTTTTAATCCTGGAAAAACTCTTTGAGGACTTGGGGATCAACAAGGTGATTGAGCGGATTCAAAAAGCCCACCCTCGCCTCAGCCTTGATTTCAAAAAGATTATATTCACCTTGGTTGTCAGCCGTTTTGTTCACCCAAGTTCCAAGCTAAAGGTTTTTGAACATTGGCAGAAGTCTTTTTATCCGGAGATGATAGAGGGGGACCTGGACCTTCAACATATTTACCGGACCATGGATTTGCTTTGCTCCCATAAAGGGGAGATAGAGAAGTCGCTGTATTGGCACGGCAGGGACTTGTTTAATTTAGAGGTTGATATTGTTTTGTATGACCTGACGACTCTTCGGTTCGAGAGTACAAGAACAGATCTGGGCGAACTTCGTCAGTTTGGCTATAGCAAGGAGAGGCGATCCGATTGCACCCAGGTTGTGTTTGGCTTATTGGTTGACAGGGATGGGATTCCACTGGGCTTTGAGGTTTACCCTGGCAATACTTTTGAAGGTAAAACTCTTTCAGATATTGTTGATAAGATGAAGAAGAAGTTTAAAGTCCGCCGTTTTATTTTTGTTGCAGACAGGGGTCTTCTGTCAAGAGGGAATATAGAAAAGCTTGGAGAGGACAAGGGGGAGTTCATCGTTGGCATGAAGTTGGGCTCTTTGGCCAAGGACAGGCAAGAGGGGTTTTACAACATTGACAATTTCCACTGGGTCATACCGGAAGAATTAGCTGTTTATGAAAGTGAGTATGAGGGGAATAGATGTATTATCACCTGGTCTAAGAAAAGAGCCGACAGAGATCAAAAGGCCAGAACCTCGCTTCTCGAAAAAATTGAAAAGAAGCTCTCTACGAAAAGCGTCACGGCCTCTTCCTTTGTATCCAACAAAGGATATAAAAAATATGTGACCATACCTAATGAAAAAAATCAAAAGCCAACTCTCAATTTAACCAAACGGTTGAGGGAAAAGAAGATGATGTTCAAAAGCCCTGCCCTTGGTAAGAGTCATGTCAAGCCTCGCCCTCTGAGTGTTGTGGAAGCCATGCAAAGCCTCAAGGAGGTCAGAGCCATACCCGTCAAAATCCGTGACCAAATTGTATGGACTCGTACTGATGTTACGGGAAATGCTCTGGCTTTGTTCAGGGCAGCTCGTGTGGGGCTTCCACCGAAAATCCTAAAAACCCAAAAGTGTGGATAAACAAACTATGCTTGATTGCGTTAAGTTGCTGATAATACCAACTTGATGCATATGCTGCTGTCAAAGTCGGGATAAATGATCTCTCAGGGAAATTCCATGAAATTTCAAACCGGACCAGTATACTTATCAGATCAGTTTGTAAATTTTACAAAAAAAAATATCTGTTGATTTTTTATGTTAAATAAATGATCTTCAGTATAACATAAAAAAAAGTGAATGAAAAGTTTAAAATAAGGAGTTGATATGAAAACCTGTTTTAAAATGAGTTGGAAACGGATAATGAATTTTATGCTGATTTTTTCAATGGGCATTTTATGTTTTTCCACAGCCCATGCCAATATCGTCAGAGCTGTACAGACAGGGGGAGAACGTGCCGGGAAAGTCATTGGGGACATTATTCATCAGGCAAGGGATAGCTCTCCAAACAGACCTGTGTATGAGATGCTTGAAGAGATGGGATTTAATCCCGGGGAAGTCCCAAGGGATGTTGTTAAAAGAATGACAGCGAGAAAAGCCATAGATAATCCAATGAACTACTTTTATGATGATACAGGGCGGATTTATAGAGTTTCTGATCCAGATGTTATTGATTATGACAATGTCTTTTTTAGTGATAAAAATGGTTTAATGGATGAGAGAGTTTTAAAAACCTTTATTTCGAAGAGATTAAGAGCCGATAATGATGAACACGTTAAAATGTTCTGGGAGAGTGTTGAAGAATATTTTGCATCAATGGAAACAGGAGAAGTAGTATTGGATGGTGTGGTGGATAAAATGAGACTTCTTTTTCAATCTTCAGGATTGGAGCTACCCATGGCGGATCTTGTCGCAAAGGGTATTAAATTGCGTGTAATAGATAAATCTGAAAGTCTTGTAT
Source organism: Bdellovibrionales bacterium (assembly GCA_965219545.1). GTDB lineage: Bacteria > Bdellovibrionota > Bdellovibrionia > Bdellovibrionales > JAGQZY01 > JAGQZY01. Next base: position 4,913 of record CBDCNX010000035.1, on the reverse strand, counting down.
CACTTTTGCGAAAGCTTAATGAAAGCGACCATGGGGATATAAGAATTTTTTCAAGCTCTTATTTTGATTTTGAGTTAGATGCGGGTAGTTTTGGATATGAAATTGTGAGAGGAAATGTGAATAAAATGGGTCAGTTCCTCACTGATGAATCATTTGATTTCTTAAATCTTTGGAAGAAAGTTAATGAAGTCAAAGATTTGGATGAAGGATATCTGTTGACAGGCTTTACGGAATATTTACAAAAGATTATAAAAGAAGAGGGTGCCGGCCATGCCGGCGGACTAGATGGTGGTGTGGATGGGTTAGCACAGGCTTTTGAAAAGAGTGATAGGTTACAGGTTATAGCCGAGGCTGCCAATAATAGTGAAGGTTTTTCCGATCAGCTCACTGAGATTTTAACGAATTTGTATTTTTGATCAGTCTCAGGCTGACAGATTTCTGTAACGGGATAAAACATTTTTATAGGGTTCCAGCCATAAATTCTCCCCGATTTTTCTTTTTCTTTTGTCCTGAAGGGAGCAGATGATAACCGGAACCTTTGGAAAATCCTTTTGAAAGGCCTCTACGGATTTCCTGTTGGCAATTTGTCTTCCGGATTTGCATTCAATGGCCATAAGGGGTTTGCCTGCGGATTCGATTAAAAAGTCAATTTCCCAATGCCCCTTCCTCCAGAGTGAAATCCGATGTTCATAACGACAATAATCACGGATTCTTATCAGTTCATTGACTATCCATGTTTCAAAAAGAAAGCCCAATTCCTCCGGTGATGGCTGGCTGGTCAGTCTTTTTTGCAGGGCCTTTATAACCCCGCAATCAAAAAAATAAAATTTGGGACGGGATTTTTTACGTTCACTCCTGTTAAAAGGCCATATAAAATGACCAATAAGGGTGTCTTCCAGAAGGGAATAATACTCCTTGACTGTGTTCTGATGGACCGCACATTCTCTGGAAATATTTGTGAATTCAATCATCTGTCCATTGCATTGGGAGGCAACATGGAGAAAACGGAGGAAGGAATCCAGATGACGAACATGGGCTTCCGCCTGGATCTCCTCTTTTATGTAAGTGATGACATAACTTTTCAATTGTTCAACCGCTGTTTTCTTTTCACCTTCAGCAAGAAGAGTGCTGATTAAGGGAAGAGAGCCAAAATTCAGGACATTTGAAAGACAAAAATGACTGCCGAGTTCCTTCATTGTCAGGGGATGAAGTGTGAAATGGAGGGCTCGTCCCCCCAATAAGTTAGCCCCCCTTTTTTTTAATTTGCGGGCACTGGAACCCGAAAGCAGGAACTGCATTTTTTTTCTGTCTATGCCCATTTGAACATAGTCCAGAAGAACGGGGAGTTTTTGAATTTCATCAATAACAACACGGGAGCCTGGTTTTAAAACAGAAAGTTCTTCCCAAAATTCCTGTGGATGAGTTCGGAAATGAATTTCCAGATGGGGGTCGAGAAGATCATAAAAGGCATCGGTTTTCAATTGGGATAACAGATGGGTTTTTCCTGTCATTCTTGGGCCAAAGAGAAAGAGGGAGGATTTAAAATTTCTGAAGGGAATTTCTCTTTTATATAGTTTATTGTTATTTGTGTGCATAAATGACAATGTACTATATAAATTTCTTTTTGTCCATAATTTTTCACCTGCTTTTTGCTTTTATTTCCTTTGCAAAAGAACAAGTCGAGGGTGAAAAGATTTATAGGGAACCGGTAGGGCCTGTGGATTTTATGAAAAAAACATGAAAAACAAATGGTCTTCAGTATAAAAGGGCATGAAAAACAAAATTTTAAAGGTGTCAAAACAATAACAGGGAACCTGAAATTGAATCACTCTAAAACGGAGTGTAAATATCATAATTATAGGGAATCCCGTAATGAAACAGTCTCGAAAAAAATACTGATTTTTCAATAGTTTTTCAGGAATTTTGCTTAACTTTTTTTATAAAATGCCGATAAATTATTGTGTATTTTATACTCCGACAGATTCTTATTATCTTTTTAGTCCCATGTGTTCATGTTATGGCACAGGATTATGTTCCCGGTGAAGTGATTGTCAAAATGAAGGATTCAGGCAGTATAGACACTGCAAATGTTTCCAGAAAAATGTCAGCCCACGGTGTTGCTCTTAAAAAAGTTGGCCGAAGTTTAACACTTATCAGTTTAAAGTGGATAATGATCAAAGTGTTGATGAGACCATTGAGGAAATGTCGGAAAACCCCAATGTGGAGTATGTTGAACCCAATTATATTTTAACAAAACAGAGCTTTGGGATAGAGGGGCAACCCATGAGTTACTCTGAGATTCAGGAAAGATTTTCACTTTCCTCTTCTTCAACCAAACCCCAGAAAGTGGTTCAGGAACTTATCCGGGCTGACCAGGCATGGCCTCTTTTGAGTTCGGATGCGGACCCTGCCGTTGTTGCAATTATTGACAGTGGTTGCGATTACAACCATTATGTTTTCACTGAATCCGGGGCCATCTGGCAAAATACAGGTGAAATTCCGGGTAATGATTTTGATGATGATGGAAACGGATACAGGGATGACACCTTTGGAGGTTGGGATTTTGTCAACAATGATAATGATCCCATGGATGATGACAACCACGGGACTCATGTTGCCGGGATCGTTCTTTCCACAACCCAGGATGTTTTTAAAAACCCCATTGATCCGGCCATTGTTCAAATCATGTGTCTGAAATTTTTGGATGAAAATGGTGTGGGCAATACGGCTGATGCCATTGAAGCCATTGAGTATGCGGTCAATAACGGAGCCCATGTGATTAACAATTCCTGGGGTGGACCGGGTTTCAGTCGGGCTTTACTTGATGTTATTGTCAAATCCTATAATCAAAAACGTGTCTTTGTGGCCGCTGCCGGTAATTCAAGTAAAAATAATGATCAATTTCCAAATTATCCGTCCAACTACAAGGTTCCCAATGTCATGTCTGTTGCGGCCACGACGATTGATGACCAACTGGCCAAATTTTCAAACTATGGGGTGAGGTCGGTCCATCTGGGAGCTCCCGGTGCCCGTATTCTAAGCACTCTGCCAAATGACAGTTTTGGTTACTCTTCGGGAACCAGTATGGCTGCTCCTTTTGTGTCGGGCCTGGCGGCTCTTATGCTCAGAGAGCAGTCCATGAATGGTTATCAGGTGAGAGATGTTCTTCTTTCCTACTCCCAGAAGGTCACCGGTCTGCCTGTATCCAGTGAGTCCCGGATGGATGTTTTTAACGCCATTGATTTTGTTCAGAATAACAATATTCCCGAATACCAGCCAAAATATGTCTACAATGCCGATGACTATAATTATCGGGGAGTGGCCACTGATGAGTTTGAATCTTTTAATAAGTCAGGGGCCTGTGGTCTGGTGACAAAAGTTCTCCATGACTCCAACAAGAACAATAAGAATAAGAAGGGGGGAAAGGGGTCTCCCGGCGGAGGTGTCGGTCTTTTCCTTGGTTTGTTGTTTGCTCCTCTTGTTCTTATCAATTTTCTGAGAATTCGCAGAAGAAAAGAACTCTATTCACGCCGCCAACACTCACGTTATAAAATGGATTCAGAGGTTCGTATTGGTGTCAATGGTCAGCAACTTGTCGGTCATATGAGTTCCATTTCCGTTGGAGGGGCCAGTATTGATACCGAGGCTCTTCTTGAGAAGGGCGGTATTGTGACCCTGAGTATTGCCAGCCCTGATGGCAGGCAGCAGGTTGAAGTGCAGGGACGTGTGGTCTGGAGTCAGGAGAAAAAGGCCTATGGACTTCAGTTCTGTGATACGGGAGACAAAACAGAGACGGCTATCAAGTCCTGGACGAAATCCCTTTCAAAAGCATGACATGACATGAATGGGTTTATTCTTCAGTCCGGGGTGTTCAAATCCAGATCAAATTCTTTTTTGCCATTGATCCGGTATTCTTTTATTTTTCTTATTTTTTTCAGTCTTCTCTGTGTTTGTGCATATTTACGCTGGGCTTTTTTCATTTTTCTTCTTTTTTCCTTACGCCAGTTCAGAAAGCTTCCATAGGATTTTTCGTTGAATGTTTTTTTCTTTCTCCTGAAAAGTTTTCTGGCCCTTTCCTTTTTGGCCGTGTATTTTTTGCGAATTTGCTTTTGACTATGGGCAACAGAAGTTCTTTTTTCCTCTTTTTTCTGTTTGTTTTTCAGATGGGTTTCAAAAGCCTTTTTACGTTTTTCCAGTTGATTTAAAAGTTTTTTCTCTTCAGAGGAGGCTCCGAGGTTTACAGGGAATGAAAAAATGATAAAACCTGATACTAAAAGAGGAATGACCATGAGCTTTTATAATATATGGAAAATTCAAAAAAAGTGAGTTTGTATGGATCATGCCTGAATTTTCGTGAAATTTCTCTATGAAAGTCTTAAAAGATCATTTATTTTAGGCTGCGTCTCCCTAAAAGGCTTGCCTGAACATCCAGAGCCATCTATGGTGGGTATGGAGAAACGGGATGCTGGAGTTTTTTATAATTACGCTTGCGTTTGTTATCAGGGCAATTGTTATTGTTGTTGCCCTTATTGTTTTAATTGCTTTTATTGCTTCATTGGTGAGCAAAAACAAGGGGGAAGTGGGTCTTGAGGTCAAGGATCTGAATCAGAAATTTAAAAAAAACCAAAAAATTCTCCAGAAAAAACTGTTTGATAAAAAAGAATTTAAAAAACTGGTGAAAAAGGAAAAGACAGAAAAAAAAGAGAAAAAACGAAGGGTTTTTGTTCTCAACTTCAAAGGGGATATCAAAGCCTCAGCCGTCAATCAGTTACGCCATGAAATTTCCGCTATTTTGGGGGTGGCCACTTCAGAGGATAAGGTTCTTTTGAGGCTTGAAAGCCCCGGGGGAATGGTTCACGGCTACGGACTTGCCGCCAGTCAGCTTCAGAGAATCAGGGATAAAAACATTCCCC
>CBDCNX010000034.1:0-100005 GCA_965219545.1 Bdellovibrionales bacterium | reverse complement strand
TGTACAATTTATCCTTTATGACAGCAAAACAATTCAACAGTTTTTCAACAGGCATTTTTTGACATAAACCAAAAGCATTATTATCCATAAATACGGAGGACTCAACAATCTCCGAACAATCTTTACTGATTTCATCGGGCAATCCGCTTTGTTCACAAAAATGTGCAGCGTACTCTTTCCCCTCAGTGGAGAACCAATGGGATGAAACAGCACGAAAATCCATTTGTCCCAAGGTTTTTTCAAAAGATCTTAACGCCCATGCTATTGGAGGGAAACCACCTGTTCTTTGGTAATGAACATCCGATAATCTTAAAACATAATCAGAATTACCTCGAATCTGGTCATCACGACCAAGATCCTGTTTTTTATCCCCAAACAGGAATATGGAAAACAGGCCGATAATAACAAGGAAAAAATTCATTCTACACCCCTTATACAATATATATACTGATCGTGTTTGAAATTTCACGGTTTTTTCCTTCTTGAAAGACCGGGAAGCTCAAATATGATCAGTATATTTATCTGTTATGTTAAAAAAAAATTTTATGATTGAATTACCACTTCCCTTTTATTTGTCAACAAAAATCCATAGATTCCTCTTTGGACGAAATAAGGGGGAAGGTCAAACAGCTTAGACTTTGGATGACCGTCCCAAAAATCATAGACTCTACAGAAAGAAACATTACAGGGGATAAAAACAATTGGAAATAAAGAATTTCCTTCCGAATTTCCCGGTTGAAAAAAACAGTCCCAAGGATTACACTGGCCTGTGTCTCCCAAATCTGTTTAAATTGAAAAATATGAAATGACGGAAAGGCATGAAAAAAATGGTCTTTGCACAACAAATGGTTTTTATATAATATGAATATCCAATGGGTTTACTAAATTCATACCACGCCCGCCTGGGACTTTTTTTCTGCCTCTTATCCTCCTGTGGCTATAACTGGGGGCCTGGAAACCGAAGCCTTCCAGGGGGGTATAAAAACGTCTTTGTTGAAATCTTTAAAAACAGCACCAATGAATTGGGAGCTGAATTTGAGTTCACCCAGGCCATGAAAACAGAGATGGAACGCTCTGATTTTGTCAATGTCACCCTCAAAAAAAATGCTGACATTATTATCAGTGGTCATATTATCAACGTCACAAACCTGGACAGTGGGTCACAACCCACTTTTTTCAAGGTGGACTATGAAACAAAAAAGGCTCATCCCTATAAGGCCCCTCTGTTCACCATTTACAAGATGCAGGTCAATGTCAATTTAAAAGCCATCCGGGTCAATGACAAAAAAGTTCTCTGGCAAACCCTGGTCAAAGGGGAAAAGACTTATCGTGGATCCCAACTGGGTCGACAGGGTATCCGGTCTTCAAATGTTCTTTATAATGAATCAAGAAGAAAACAAACCATAAAGATGATCGCCCGGAACATGATGGAGGAAGCCTTTGACCTCCTGGTGGAGGATTTTTAATGAAAGCCAAAAACTCCTGTCTGGCTGATTTTAAAAATTTCATGGATCTCAACAGGGGAAATATCTGTTATCTCTCAAGTGATGATCTTTTTTTTACGGAAGAGGCCATGAGTCTTGTCAAAAACAAAAAACTTGATGAATCCTCCCGGGATTTTAATTATGAGATTTTTTACGGCCATGAAACAGACATGGACAAGGTTCTGGATGTCATTAAAACCTTTCCCGTCATGGCCGAAAACCGCCTCATTGTCATCAGGCAGGCCCATCAGTTAAGGGACCCTGACTGGAAAACCCTCACTCCTGTTTTGATCAAACCCGTCTCATCCACTTTTTTGGTTTTCATCGGAGACAAGCCGGATAAAAGAAAAAAAACCATCAAGGAAGCCATGAAGTGTATAACCCATTTTCATTTTGCCAAACCCTATGAGAGGGAATTTCCCAAATGGATAAATTTTATCTGTAAAAAACACTCCGTGGAAATCCAAAGAGATGTTTCCGATCTCCTTTTGGAGATTGTCGGCCCCAGTTTAATGGACCTGCAGAATGAGATACTGAAACTGAGTTGTTATGTTGGAAAAGATAAAAAAATCTCACCAACGGATGTTATGACAGTGACTTCAGGAAATCAGACTACAAAATATTTTTGACCTCACTGATGCCATCGGCAAAAAGAACAGGCCCCAGGCCCTGCTCTGTCTGGCCAAACTCCTTGAAAGCGGACAGAATGAAGTGGGGATGACAGGCAATGATCCACCGCCATATTCGTCTGCTTCGGCAAACAATGATAGGAAAAAAACAGGGACTACACAACCGGGAACTTGCCGGTTTTGCCGGTGTTCCCCCCTTTTCTTTTAAGAGAATATCTCTCCCAAACCCGATTCTGGAATGAAGAGAAAATACAAAAAACGTACAGACTTCTGTTGCGATACTGACAGAGCCCTTAAATCCTCACCTCTTTCAAATCATATCCTGCTTGAAAGATTTATTATGCAAACCTGTCACTAGAGTCAAAAACTCCTTAGTCGAAGATGTGAAAAGATTTACAGGATAAACCACTAATGTTTGGTTTTTAGCTTCCCCAGCATGGAATTTTCCACAATTTTAAAGTAAGCCCGAATAAGAAGGGAGTATTCACTGCGACTGAGAGTTTTTAAAAAATTCTGTTTTTCCGAGTATTCTTTCAGACTGATAAAACTGTAAAGAACTTCCTGAATTTTTCTGAGTTTATCAAGATTTTTTTCATCCTCACTGCACTTTTCACTGAAAGCCTCAACAATATCCTCTTTATCAAAGAGAAGATGAACCCCTTTTGAGGATTGCAAAATGAGATTATCCATTTGTTCCAGACAATCGTAGGTAATATCCACGACCTTTGCCTCCTTGCAAGGGGAAATAAACAAAGCAGTAAAACGAAGATACAACTTCCCTGTTTTTACTTTTTTATTATCAAAGGTTTTTTATCCACCTGACAAGTCCATTTTTTAAAAAATATTCGCATCCATACCCATCGTATTTGGACTTTCATGGAATTTTTCCATAGAAACTGCATAAAAACCAAAGAGCCTTTAAATCCATTAATATATGACGTTGTCTGTCATCCGTAAAAATAAAATTTGAATCTCGTTATACTGGCTTTTTGAGAACCACATGAAAAACAAACGGTCTTTAATTAAAAATGGTTAAAAAAAAATCAACGGAATCAGATAAAAAAACACCTGTCGTCCACGATATCTCACAAAGAGAAAACCAGGGATCGGAAGGTGACGCTCTCTATGAAGGGGACCCTTTGGCCCAGGGACTTTATAAAGCCATGCTCAGCCTTCGTCATCCCAAAGACATTGAAGAGAAATTTTTTGAAAACTATGTGGACTTCAGAGAAAAGACCATCGAGGAATCTGATGAAATCTGGCGAAACACAACCGCCGAAAATCAAACTCTGGTAACTTTTATAAAAGACTTCTCAATATCCAAAAAAGAAGAAAAAACCCTTTTTTACCTGGCGGTGACTCTGGAGGAAAAAAACAGCAACAGTCATTCCCTTCTGTTTTCATTTCCCACCAATGATGATAATCTTGTGGATCGCTACCGGCACGGGGAAAACCTGCAGGCTGAAGAAATTATTCAGGAGTCCAGCCATTAAAATGTCGATCCTGAAAAAGTGGTAAATTTTAGAGATGAAGTAAAAAAGAAGGTCTGGAAAATTGAAACAGGAGTATGAATTGTTATTTGTTTAACTTACGATGAGAACCAATGACTTTTTCCAGTTCATTATTCATGAAACCCAATCGGGACTGTAGATCACCAAGTTTAAAAACATTAAATTTGAGGCGTTCAATAATATCCAACTCCACATCTTTAGAGTCATGATCCAAAAGATCATACTCTGAAGAAAAGTCGGGTTGGCTGCTTAAATAGTCTTGCATCTTCTATTTCCTGAATTTTTTTTCTTAAGCCCATTTTTTGTCCTTCTTTGTTAACGCCAATTTAGTCTCTTAACTGAATCCTGACAAATGAAATTACCTTAAATTGTCAACATTTTCTTAATTATACTCACAACTGAGAGATTCAAAATCAGAATTTGTTATACTTGCCCGGTATTGTCCAAAGTTTAATCTTGGATACATCACGGACAAAGTATTATCTTCAATATGACCCAACCCTAAAACATGACCAAATTCATGAACCATAAGACTGAGAAAACTCACTCTTCTTGATATATCCACTGATGAATAACCACTTGACCCGTAAAAAAACTTTCTGACACATCAATCAGAATATCCGCTTCATAAATGTAATCCCCACGATAGGAAATACTGGTACGGGCCTGTTCATCCTGATCTTCGGTGTTACTAAAAACTTCCTTTGAAACCAAATAAATGCCATTATAACCATCGGGAACTGTCTCACCCTTAGAATCAATTCTAACTGCGGGAAGAGCATTGGTGCGACCTATCATCTCAAAAAACAGGTCGGTCAAACTGCTGATTCCATATTTCTGTGGCCTTTATGATATCTCTATACATATTGTCATTGATGGATGAATCCGCATAAAAACGAATGGGAGTTTCAGACCAGGAAACACGACGATTAAATTTGTTCGTAATAAAGTTACAGGAATCCTCAGCAGGTGGATTCTTTGCACAAGCGGCCAGTAACATTAAAACCGAAAAAAGAGGGAGTAGGAAAAATCGTCTTAGCATCATGCTCTTTTGTATTTCAAACCCCGGACCACTTTTTAAAAACAGCCTAAGTTATTGAAAGTAAAGAACTAACTTGCTAATCTAAATTTTCCGGTTCCACCGGGTATTCTGATTGCAAACTCGTCATTTTTTATACACTGGAAGTTAAACCCTTGGAATAACTGAATATTATCTGTCTTTATTTTTGACAGGGGATTTGGACATTTTTAGTCCCAAATGGACTTTTTTATCTATATAATAAGGAGTATCTCACAGGATTTTTCTTGAAAGCTTTGAAAATTGCTGTCATTGCCCTCATTTTTGCCGCTTTTGCAATATTTTTTTTATTTGTTAAAGGCAAAAAATCAAAACTCTATCTTCCAGATACCGAGTTGGGCATTCGGGGTCCCTTCAATGAATCCATTGAGATGACAAAAACCCATGAACAAAAACTCATCTACAAGGTGAAATATGAATTTGACGAATACGGCAGAAGAAAAACCCCTTCCTTTCATCCGGAATCAAAAAAATTTGCAATTTTTTTTGGCGGTTCAAACACTTTTGGAGAGGGTTTACCTGTTGAAAAAACCCTTCCCTATCTTTTTTCAAAGAAAAACCCCCTGTTCAGATCCTACAATTACGCTTTTCCTGGCTGGGGTCCCAATAATAATCTAAGACAACTCCAAACCTCCAGCATCAATTCCCAGGTTTTGGAAAAAGAAGGTCTTGTTGTTTATCAATATTTTGACTATCACCTCAGGCGAGTGCTGGGAACAGTGGAATACTTTTCATGGTCCAAAGGCCGATCCCCCAGTTACCAATGGGTTGACGGGGGAACTCAAACACAGGGGGCTTTTTTACCTGTCCCGTCCTTTTTATTTCCTGCTTTTAAGAGGTCTTTCAATGACAGGAATTCTGCAACACTTCAATAAAGACTTTCCCCGCTCCCAGAGTGATTATTCCATCGACTTAAGCTGTGCCATTGTCAAAGAGATGAAAAGACAAGTGGAACGGCAATTTTCAAAAGCGGATTTTCTTGTTCTTGTCAGTCTGAAATCAAAAAAAGAAGATCGTTTTATCAACAGATGTCTTATTAAAAATGACATTGCCTTTCTGGATGCCGGAAAAAACTGGAAGGGAAATTGGGGTGAAACAACAATTATGGGTGAAATTGAAACCCATTATAACGATAAGGTTAATGAATTCCTGGCAAATCTTCTTTCTGACTGGTGGAAAGAAAAAAATCAAAAACAGTCAATTCTGAAAAAGCCGCCATATGGATTTTAAAATCTGTGTTTTAGACTCTCTTTTCGTCACTCTATTTCAGATATTTTCCACAGATTTTTGGCTTGTTTTCCCAACCATTTCTGATGTGCTGAAATATTTTTTTCATTCCAGCTTTCATATTCAGAACACTTCCTGGTGATCGTAAAAAGGCTGTTCTTAAAAACCTCTTTTTTTTCTGCGAAGCTTTTAATTCCTAAATTTTGATTATCATTTTTATTCAAAAGTGTCATATTTCCAATTCTATTGGCAAAAGTATCCATTCTGTCAGGTTCTTCAAAGTCACTTTCCCATTTGTTGTCATATTTTTTTGGAAGGATATGTTCCAAAGTGAGTGTGTCAAAATCAAATTTTTCCTTATTGAGATGACTTTCAATTCTGTAGAGCAGATATTTTTGCTTTTTTATTACTTTGTTCAACCTTTAAAATTTTTTCGCTGAATGAATTTAAAAAAGAGTCATCCAAAGGATAAATTTTTTTAAGAACAGATAGAATTTCAGGCAAAGAAATATCCGGTTTCCCGGTAATCATGCGGGCTGTTTCCGAATAAGCCCTGAATTGTTCATTAGTTGGATAATTACCAATAAAATTATATCTTACAGAAATCGTCTCAATAAAACTTAAAAACCGAATAAACCCTTTATTATCAAACTTTTTAAAGGCAGCAATCAATGCATTAAGGGGTGATAAAATGTTTAACAGACGAAGGGTCTTAAGATTTAATTTTAATTTATGATTATTGTATTTTCCATCCTGATGATTTTCCCAAAATTCATCATTTTCATCCTTTAGAGCCGAGTAAATCTGGGAGTTTTCCTGTAATATGCTCAAATACTCACGAGCTTTGTTATTTGCATTTATTTTTACTTTTATTTTCTTAAAAAGATCTCTGGAAGAAGCCAGTTCATTTCGACTGTTCCAATCCACCCTGATAAAGTCAGAAAATTTGTTTTTTCCCAATTGATCGACGATATTACCCCACTGATCATCAAGATCTTTAATGTCATGATCATGAAGTGATTTATCCTTGTCAATAGTGGAAAAAATATAATTTTTAATTAAATCAGGGGTGGAAAGTCTCACTCCTCTGGCATTGAGAGTCTCAAATATTGAGTAGGCATTGGTATCTTCTGTTACAGTGATTGTGGTAAAAAGAAGGATATCAGCAATATCCTCAATGAAGCGAGCCATTTTTTCTCCATTACTTTCTGTGTATCCTTTGATTCTGCTTCTGAACCAGGATAGAGACTTTCTCATGAGATGTTCAGATTGATTGATTTTTCTCTCAGCAGGTGGTTTTAACTCACAAAAATAGGTTTTAAAGTATCTATCATTATTCCTGTTAAGACTGAGCTTGTTTTTCTTTGCCAGAGACACAGGATCTGTAAAACCTATAAAACTGTTTTTCAATGTTTTCAGTCTTTTTTGGTTGTTTCTTTTATTTTCCTCATCCTGATCTTCATTGATTAAATCATTAAGTTCATAAAGAACAGACAAAACAATAATACTGATTGTCGTCAATCTCTGCTGACCATCAATAACAGTGAAATTTTTTATTATCCATGGACTGAAGAACGAGGTAACCCATGTAATGTTGATAATCCCTGTTTTCTTTTGTTATATCCTCCCACAAATCATCCCACTGTTCATCCTCCCATGAATAATCCCTTTGAAAACGGGGAACATTATACTTGAGACCATTACCCATAATTTGACGGAAGGATTGATTTTTTGTGTCAAATTGAACAGGTTCTAGCCATAATACAACACTCCTCACTCTTTTAAAAAATCTCTCTATTATCTTAATCCATGGAATTCATTATGTAAATTGTTTTATAGGACAAACTACCGGCCTGTTTTTTTGAAAATTCAAACACGATCAGTGGATAATACAGAGGGGAATCCCCCATTCATAACCAAAAACAAAGCTCCCATGAAACCGCCCCCAAGAAAACCAAAAAGATGAACCAGGTGGGCCACACCACTCACATAAATGGAAGGCTGGGACAACCAACCCGCCAGGTCTCCGAGAATAAATAACCAAAGGACCCAATAACAGGTGGGAAACCCAGGATAAAACCCATAGCTCTTTTAAAAGGCAATAATAAATAAAACAGTCGTGTCTTTTCATTCCAGCGTGTCACCATTAAAAACCCAAGGAGGGCTGAAAGGGATCCACTGGCCCCCACCAGGGGGGTTCCATTGGAATGACTGATTCCGTAGATAGCGGCAAAAGCCCCCCCAAGAAGGTAAACCGAAAAAACCAGGAGACCGGAGTGACGACTTTCAAGATAACCCGCAACCAGTAAAATAAGTAAAAGGTTTCCCAAAAGATGAATAAAATTTTCATGATAAAACTGATAACTGATGACAGAAAAAAAAATTCTTTTGAAAATCAGTCATTCCAAAAATCATCGGGGGATAAGAGGCCCTCAAAGACAAAAACTCAGACAGATCTTTTCTCCATAGGGCAATAGCCACCTGGTCCCCCTGCCACGATTTCTCCAAAGCCACATCCAGAAAACCCTGATCCTGAAAAGCCAGTCTTCCCAAAACTTCCATGTTTCCAACCCGAATTAAAGCTCCATGATTTTCATACTGCCTGTAAACCCTCCCCTGTGTGTAAAGAAAATCATGATCCTTATACCAATGGACCAGCTTTGACTGGCAATTTCTGGAGAGTTCATAACTCTGGAAAAAGGAAAAAATATTAAAAAGAACCAACAACCAGGTGATCGGAGCCCTGATAAAGCTTAAAAACCCATCAAGGAAAGGAACGATCATGGATGATCCACAAGAGAACTGTAAGTTTCAATAAGATGTTTATCCAGGGTTTGGGATGAAGAAAGGCCATCGATGGTTTTCTTATAATCCTTTAATTGCGGAAAGAAGAAATCAAACAGAGGCAATTGTTCCTTTCTGTTAAACCTCCGTTTCCTTTCTCCATTCCAGAAATTTGAGAACATCCCGGGAATCAATGGAAGCCTGACTGCGATAGATCCAAAAAGCCTCTGACCATTTCTTCCGGCCCAGGAGTGAATGAAACAAAATTCCGGCCACCAGGGGCTGTAACACTTCATTGGACTGAAGGGGTTCCAGAACCTGAGCCGCTCTTTCAAACTGCCTTCCTTTTCGAAAAAAACCGGCGGCAATCACCCTTAAGGAATCATTAAAGTCATGTTTATTCATAAGACCGTAAAGCTTTTCAAGGGATTTGCGATCCACCTGTTTTAACTCCAAAAGCCAGGTGGAAAACAAACACAGGGGATTCCTCTGATTCCCCTTTACAAATGTCCTTTAAATACTGATTTGAACGTTGGCTGTCAGCCCCCAGGGCAAAGGCCAAAGAGAGCTTTGATAAACCCGGTTTCTCCCCTTTCCATAAGGAGGCACGGGCCACATCCAACAGACAAGGGCCTGGATATCTGATGGCTCAGATACAGTTGTAAAAAAGTTTCGGGATCAGAACCCTTTTCCTGTTTCATGGCCCGGCAACGGTCTTTTTCATCCAACGCCACAGATTCCCTGTTTTCCATGATTTCGTGGTTAAGCCCGAAAACAACAACAAACACCAACAGGGTGTTTCCCACAAAACGACTCCGCCATTCTCCTTAAAGCCCGGATAACCCGTTGAGTTTTCCAAACCAATAACAAGACTGTCAGCCACACGATCATGGACAGGTCTTCTTAAAGGTGGGAAAAAAGGGCTATAAAAGGATAACCCAGCATAAAGAATTCAACGACCATAACCAGACTACGACAAAAACAGTGGGAAAAATCCAAACGACCATTGTAAGAGATAACCTGAATTTTAAAAAACATCTTACCAATGGTTTGCCCTTTCCAATAGATCATTAGACTGTGATACAAAACAAAAGAGCAATAAAATTCCAAAACTGAACTGTCCGTAAAACCAGGGGAAATCACCTTCCAAAAAAAAAGTCTCTGTTATCTCCCTTTTCAAAGGAGCCTGAATGAGCCGAATCAGAGGAAGTAAAAGGACAATATCCAAAACAGCCGCAGCCAGACGATCCTTTGGAGAAGCCAATCCTATAACGGCCTCCTGGGATGACTTACGGAAGAACGTAAATCGGAGGATTTTTTTTCCATAATAACTTATCGGCCTGTAAAAGCCTTTATTTTAGGTATAAAAGTTTTTTGGAATATAGAATAAATGATCTTTTATACCATGGATGGTCGTGGCGAAAAGACAATAACTCTAAGAAAATATATCATGTTATGTTATGGCAACAAAAAAGAGGCCGGAATGTGATCAGAGTTTTTCCACTTTCATGGATATAAGGTTTTGATCCTTATCCAAAAAGAAAATGAACCTGACCGAGGTTTTGACCGGAATGAGACAATATCTGGAATTTTTCCCTTAAAGCCTCCTCTCCCAGATCATGTCCACTGTTTAAATCATGTTCACTACTGACAATCCTCACTTCTGAAGCCTCATTGGAAAGAAGACTCAGATTTTTCTTCAGAAAATCCTGTCTGTCAGGAATACTCTTGGGTTTGAGATAAGGGCTTGTAAAATGAAGTTCCACCACTTTATTGTCTTCCTGACGAACCTGATACTGGCCTCCCAGGTCTCCAAAGATAAAACGATCCATGGAGCTTGGTTGTTCCCCTTTGGCAGTCAGATCTTTTTCCTCTGATTTTTTAAGTCCTTAAAAGCCTCTTTTTCCAAAGAAAAACCAAGGACAGAACCTCTTTTCACAAAGCTGGCAATAAAACGTGAACTGGGCTGACCGGTATTGGCCAGAGTTTCCATTGAGATCTGCTCTGATGATCCCCCTGAAAAAAGAAAAAAATCAATGATAAAATTGGCAGTCATGACGACCAACAAACCTGCCAAAGCTATCCATTTTCCTTTAAGTAAACGCATACATGACCATTTTACTTTTTTTAAAGAAAAAAATCAAATTATTAGAGTCCATCACGGCCTGATTTGGACTTTTTCTCTTGTAAAAAATTCAAAAAAAATTAGAATCAAACAATCGACAATTGACGTATACTGATCCTGTTTGAATTTTCCGGTTTTCCAATAGGGAAAAACCCTGAAAACTCAAACCAGATCGGTATAAAAACAAAAGAAAGGACACAGAAAAATGGATATCTATGTCATTCGACACGCTATTGCTCAAGAAAGGCCGATTTTTGCCCAAACCGGCCAATCCGATGAATTCCGTCCACTTACAGAACGGGGAATGGAGCGGATGAGAAAAGTTCTGACTTTTTTGAAAAAAAATGAAGATCAAATAGACACAGTCCTGCAAAGCCCCCTGGTTCGATGCCAACAGACAGGGGCTCTGGTCAAAGAGTCTTATCCTAACGCCAATTATATAAATACGGACAGACTTCGTCCCAGCTTCCCGGCGGACAAACTCTATAAGGAAATTCAAAGTTTTAAAGTCAACGCAATGGCCATCATCGGACATGAACCGGATTTAGGGCAATTCATAAGCTGGCTTCTTTTTGGTCAGGCCAGCGAACGCTTTCCCATTAAAAAAGGGGGAATTGCCAAATTAGAGCTTTCCAAAGACGGTCGTTGTTTTATGAAATGGCTTTTAAAACCCGGATTGATTCTGGATTGTTAAGCCACTCTTCTACGGGCACTGGCCGGATTGATGTTGTACAATTTCACCTTGCGGTAAAGGGTTGCACGACCAATACCAAGGGCCCTGGCCGCCTCAGTCAGGTTGCCATTATAAGCATGAATGGCATCACGGATGGCCTTGGCTTCAAGATCGTTGATCTTTGACACCCGACCTCTCTGGGATGGAAAAAAGACAACATTATTACTGTTGACCTTATCGGAACTCATATTCTGTTGATCCAAAGGACTCATATCAGATGTGGAATCCAATTTGTAAAAACGACTCGTTTCAGGCTTTTTTATCTCACACTCTATTCCACAACCAAGTGCAAAGTTTTTGGTTTTCTCAATCAAAACCGGATCTTCACTAACAATGATCAACTTTGAATTTGTCATAATCTCCCTCCCAAGATGCTAAACATTTCGTTTCATTATTGATCCTGTCTTTTGTATTTTCACAGATCTTTGAGAAATACCAAATATCAAACAATCAAAAAGGATCAATACAGAGTCACTTTAAAACTGGCTCACATTGATCTTTTCGGCGGTTCAGTCTGAGAAATTAAGTCTTTTTTAAAAAAAAATGAATATACGGGGTTATCCGTTTAAAATGACTTGATTTTACCTTAGACCATTCAATTCCTCTGACTAATCTCTGTACACTTTTGGTTCTTTATAAGACTTGTGCCAATTTATTCCCCATGGCAACAAATTAATTCATAATCACCTTCACGGATCACGGGTGGCCTGTCGAGTTTAAGAAATCTTTGAGCGGCCTTCACCACTTTACTCAGACCTGCAAATGCATTTGATGAAAACATTAAAAGAAAAATAAAAAACCCAATGCTTTTTGGACTCATTCCTTGATATCTCCAACCCAGTCAACTTTAGCCCATACCAGGTAAAACCGTCGTCGCAAGCAATTTATCCCTTTCACATAAATCTCTGAGATGATCCAATCGAGTCGAAGTGGAAAGTGTTGAAAGTTTAGACATATCCAAAATATACCTGTTGATAAAAACTCCATTGACTTTTAGAAAATACCCC
The DNA here is from genome assembly GCA_965219545.1 of Bdellovibrionales bacterium. Lineage (GTDB taxonomy): Bacteria > Bdellovibrionota > Bdellovibrionia > Bdellovibrionales > JAGQZY01 > JAGQZY01. Next base: position 87,427 of record CBDCNX010000034.1, on the reverse strand, counting down.
CTCCCCACACAACTTTGTAAACCACACCTCCCCACACAACTTCGTAAACCACAATCCGAGGGAACCTGCCCGGAAGAGACACACAATACATCGGAATCAATTTCTTCACTATCTACCTCCGAAAACACCGCCACTGCACCTGTATCACGATTCACAGAAGAAATATTTTTTACTCCTCTTGCTTCTTCAAGTATCTCACAACGAAATCTCCCTTCTTCTAAAATTGCCACAGCTAAGGTCGCCGGTACTTCAGCATAAACCCATCGAATTGATAAAATTAAACAAAAAAACTTGACCCATCCTCTATAAACCAATAAGCCTTCATACTGATCGTGTTTGAATTTTCATGGAATTTCCCTGAGAGATCATTTATTCTATGCTGGACTTGTTTATTAAGAAGGACTGCTTAAAACAAATGGTCTCTCATGAAAAATAAATGATCTTTAGTATAAAAGACAAACGTCACATAGAGGAATAATAATGAATGAGTTTTTTAAAATATTCAGAATTTCAGGATCCCTTTTCATCTGTTTGATTTTATTCTCAACAACAGCTTATGGAAATTGGCTCGGTATTTTTACACCGGCTTTGAAAAAAGCCAAACGAGGAGATGAATATGATTTTGAAAGATTTTCACGAGAACGACAACTGGAACTTTTTTCTGACGATGATTATGCGACAGCAGAGCTTCGCTTTATACTGGAGAGAGCAGGCATAAGAAATGATCTTCCAGAGGAAATGTTTGAACGACTCAAAAGTGCCAGAAAAAATCCCTCAGAACTGTTCTGTTTAAAGAGTTTCGGCTTAAATTTAAACAGAAGTGCCCACCGGCACACCAATCTATTTATGTTTCATTTATCAGAACTCAGTCGTTACGGATCTGCAATAGATGTTCTGCAATCAGATGATATTTACAGAATCTTTTTTTTCTCACTTTTCGACCCTTCAGATGTGAGGCACATCAACGGCCTTTTTGTAGGCTTGAGAGTTCACGGGTTCCCTCACTATGAGGAAATAGGATTTGATGAAATTAATGAAATTGCCAATCATGTTCAAACAACCGGCATCTGGGAGGAATGGGTTTTTGTTTAGGGATATGGCGGCTGAACAGGCTCCCCCCAAAGGTCATTTAAAAGTGGAAATCACCGATATTGAGGCCAGTCTTTTAAATGCACCTGGTGAGCAGGGTTTTCTGGAGTTTCACTCACCCTTTGTAGAGGATTCTTATAGGGTCTTTACTGATAAGCTGGTTTCCGAGGCTGAAGAGGCGGGAAGATTGGCTAATTTGTATAAAAGTCCTTACTATAAGTTTCGCCCTCTTGAAAACAACCCCTACGGGGAAAAACTTCTCTCAGCTCTTAAAAAATCCGACCTTTCTGACAAAAACATCATCCTCAAATGGTGGCAAGATCTATGGTTTCTGGGTTATAGTGCAGCACAGATTAAACATCTAAGACCACACATCAAATCCTCATTTGACCTCGCAAAAAAAGGGGGCCCATTTGACGAGAAAGCCTTCCTGGAAGATCCCTTCATAGCAGAACTTGCAAAAGCGGCAAACGAGAATAACGGTCTTTTCGAAACAGTGGATGAAATCATCTCCTCACTACTTGAAGGGGAAGGAAGAGTGGGGGTGCAGGATTACGATATCGATACCGTGACCCGTTAGGAGTTGATCCTGAAAAAAGGGACCGTTGACAATGGATTCAAGATTCTTAAATTTTAATTAAAAATCCAATTAAATCAATAGCTTAATATACTTTATGTAAAATATTGTAAAATTATGTAAAAACGTGTAAACTTTTATAAAATGGCTGTTGAAAAAATACCAGATACGAAACGTTCAAGTCCAAACCAAACAAAGGCATCTCAAAGTGATGAATGACTGGATAACAATCAAAGAAGCCTGCCAATTCCTGGATGTTTCAAGACCCACCTTAAACACCTACAGGCACAAATACAGGATTCGGAAATCAACTTTTAAGAGGCGGGTTTTCTTATCAAAAACTGATCTCATCAAAAAAATCCTTTTAAAGACTATCCATAAAAGAAACATGAATTTTAAAATGTTACATCCATTTGACATAAGTCAATTACAACCACTGACAGGGGTTTTTGATTTAAGAAAGTTTAACGAAATTGACTCTTATGGTGTGATCAATTTGCTTTGCCTTATGAAAGGCTTTCTGGAAACTAATCCAAATAATGCGGTTCATCTTATTTTAGATAATTCTGATCCCTGTCGTTACCTGGATTCCATAGATTTTTTTAGTATTCTGTCAAAAGGGTGCCCGGAGCGGGTGATAGTCAATCAAAATGATATTACCAAAAGAAAAAGTCTTCACTCAATGGTTATCTGGCCACTTAGCTCAATAGGTTACCGCGGAGCTGAAAAAAAAATCTTGAAGAGCTTTTTAAAGACTTATTGAAACAGGGATTTAGTGAGGATTTTTGTGCTTACACTGGCTGGGTGACAGGGGAGCTTTGTGACAACACACACACACATTCAGGAAGTCTTTGTTATCTTTTCATTGAGCCACTGATGCAAAAATCCTCCCATATCCGGTCTCTTTCCATTTGTATGGGTGATGTGGGTATGGGTATACAGGAATCCCTAAGATCAAATCCAAAGTATTCAAAATTAATGAATACCCAGGCCCTTGTTGAGTCATTTCAATCCCAAACCAGTTGTATGGGACAGGAATACAAAAGGGGCAAGGGTCTCAATGACATTCTTTCCATCTCCAAGGGAAATAAATCCTGGCTGCGGGCTGACTCCAATGGAACCTCGATTTTATTTGATTTTCGAAAGGAAGACATTATTCAAATCACTCCATCCATAATACCCACACAGGGGACACGATTTCATGTTGTGCTTTTTGATTCTGACTTTAAAAATATTGAGCGAAAAGAAATAGACGATTTAATAAACAGATTTAAGGAAACCCTATGAACAACCTGAGCATGAAAAAGTATGGAATCATTCTAACCGACAGAACTTTTGGTAAGGATATTGCTTTAAAAATCCTGGACCGGGAATCTTTTCCTGTTGCCCTTGACTTCAGGGAAGTGATGACTCTCGGATCCTCTTTTGGAGATGAACTGATGTCCGTCATACAAAAAAAACAAACTCATGTTCAAATCAGAAATGCCAATCGGGCAATAAGATCCTGTCTGGAAAAAGTTGCTTTTGATTTTGGTATAAAATTGCAGTTTGATAATTAAAAACCCGGCTACATATACTGGTCCGGTTTGAATTTTCATGGAATTTCCCTGAGAGATCATTTATTCTATGCTGAATTTCTTTAGCCAAAATCCGCTTAAAACAAGTGGTCTCTCATAAAAAACAAATGGTCTTCAGTATAGATCATTTTAATTTCTTTTTATAGATGTTTTTTCCTGTTGTCAGAATTGGGCACGAAAAGGATCAAATTCGGTTCCGCAGGTTTTGGCACAACATTTTGGTTTCCCGCTGTCAAGACCTGGTTTCTTCCAACTGTTTAGAAGCACTTCCTGAAAAAAGGGACCATTGACAATGGATTCAAGACTTTTACTTCTGGTATTGAGGTCTTCAATACCCCCTTCAAGCTCATCAATCATTGCCCACATATAAGAACCCCTCTCTTTTAAATACCAGGGATAGAGCTGACCTGCCGTCCAGCAACAGGGAAAGACGTGTCCCTCGGCACTGACGTAAAGACTTTTCTCTTTAGTCACTTTGCACTTGATTGAAGTCTGATTGAGATAATTTTCCAGACTCCCGTATTTTTCTATAAGGGCTTCCTCTTTGGCCAGAGCTTTGTTTTGATATTTTTCACTGACAGGTCTTTCAAGAAAATACTCGACTTCCCCCTGATGGTTGTAAACAACCTGCTTGTCCTTTCCCTCCATTTTGACACTGCTAAAAAATCTCCCCGTTTTTTTAACATTAAAGGCCTTAAAACCAAGCTCTCCGGCCAGGGTTCTGGCCTCATCCACCTGATGCTCGTTGTGACGAAAAACAATGAAATCCCAGACAGCCGTCCCCTTTGCATTGAGATAAGTCTTCATGTTTTTTATAATGGTTGGAAAATGGGTTCCCTTTCTGTAAATGGAATTGGTGTCTTCAAGGCCGTCCACACTGAAATGAACCAGATCCACAACCCCTGCCAGTTCCCTCCACCAGTCCTCCTTTCTGGCTGAACCATTGGTGAACATCTCCAGGCGAATTTTCGGATTCACTTCCCTGAAATAACAAAAAGCCTCAAGGGTCTCCCCGGCCACAATGGGATCCCCATAATTGCCACACATATAAATACGACCAAGTTGTTTGATAAAATCAACGGGGAAAATAGTCTGAATATCCTCAAGACTCAATTCCACAAGGGGAAGATAGGGGTTGTTTTTGCCCCCGCAGACGGTCCTTGCACACATGGGACAACGGGCATTGCACTTGGATGTGATCTCCAGATGGATGGTTTTTATCTGTTCATACTTGTACATCTTTAAAGTTTCCTCCATCCGCTTAAAACAAGTGGTCTCTCAAAAAAACATGAAAAACAAATGGTCTTCAGTATAAAACAAAGGGGATTCTTCATGATTTTTGTTGTCAATTTACGGATTCTCAAAAGTTTTGTCTCCGGGCCAAAGGGGTAACTGCGTTCCTTTGCGTCTTTTTGGAATTTTGCTGTCCGCACTGCTCACACAACTTCCGGTAATACAAACTGTGGGTTTTGAAAAAAGATTAAAACCCTTTTCAATATGTCCTAAAGGTTCATCACTGCAACTGTAACTTCGCTTAATGAAACCATCTGGTTCCCTGATAATAATACTCCGATAACCGGAACTGCATTCCCAACCCTCAAAGTTATTAAATTCAAAGGCATTGAAACGCTCGGCCTGATCCATATACCAGGTCTTTCCCTCCTGATCGGTTAACTCCACCTGCAAGTGGGGGGGGATGGGTTCATTGCTTTCATCCTCCAGGGGAAGGGGGGCAAAGAGAATCCGGGGACGATCGGAAACCTTGTTTTTTATGTCCATTCGTTGTTTTGTATAATTTCTCTGAGGCATCCCATTGCGGAGTTTTTGCAACATATCATCCGTATAACCCCCAACAACTTTGGTGGCCGTTGGATTGCTCTGGGGTTTTAAGGTGACGTTGATTCCACGTTCGTGGAAATAAAGCATATCCTCCCAAATGGCTTCAAAACGCTCAGGAACCATCACTGAATTGATTGTGATGTGAACATCATTTTCCTGTAAAAACACCAGTTTATCGGCAAACTTCTCCCTGATTGCAAACTCTTTATGATAGCTGGCCGTTATACTGACCCGGTGAAGATTTTTTGTGACTTCCACATATTTCTTAAACCAGCCAATGCCGGGACTCATGTTGGAAGTCATGTGGACGGACTGGTAATTGCTATTGACCACATCCTCCGTGTAATGCCCAAGAAACTTCAAATAACCGGGATGGAGAGTGGGCTCCCCCCCGCTGAATGAAAAATGAAAGGAGTTAAAACCCCGCTCCCGGCCCTGTCTTTTGATTTCATCCAGTGTTTTGATAACCAGTTCTGTAGATCTGTGATCCTTTTTGTCAGAGCGGGCATAGGGCCAGCAATAGGAACATTTGTAATTGCAAAAACGCCCCAAAAGCCAACTCACACAAAACAGATCCCTGTGTAAAAGGGTTCTCTGCCCCACCCTGGCAATATCCTTAAAAGGAATTTCCCTAAAATCGTACTTTGACCAAATACTCATACCACCTCACCATTTCATTGATAATAACCAATTCATTTCCAGTTTTCCAGGGTTTTTTATACTGAAGACCATTTGTTTTTCATTTTTTTTTGAGAGACCACTTGTTTTAAGCGGATTTTGGCTAAAGAAATTCAGCATAGAATAAATGATCTCTCAGGGAAATTCCATGAAAATTCAAACCGGACCAGTATAAGATGTTTTCATCCCCTCAACTGTCATCTTTCTTTAATTTGTTGCCATGATGACAACTTACCACAATGATTCCATTCATATGGATACATTTTGTGGGAACCCTTATTGATTACATAAACTTAACCCACCAAGGTCGCCCCACTGTTTTTTTCTTATCAGAAAGCCATTTTGCAAGAAAATAAAGGATCCACACCACAGCCAACCACAAAGCAAAAACAGTCCAAAGTGGAAAATCAAGTTTTTTAGAAAAAGTATAGCCCCCCATCAAGATTTCAAAGAAGGAGTGTCCCAGAAGGACCCCCACGATAGCTATCATCACACGAATAATATAGATATGTATGACATAACAAAAAAGTGAAGTTTTGCCAAAAACCTGAAAAATATCTGTAAGTTTATTTTTCATGTTGTCAAAAAGGGCCAATAAAAAACCTATCCATACGAATGCATAGAGAGTGTAAGCTGTTGAAAATGGATATCTATTTGTGTTGAGAATAGCAAGAAGATCATGAAAATAACCTTTTTTTGTCGCCACCCATGGAAAAGGGTCACCGTACAGATTGAATCCACGCAAAAAGATAAAAAGAATCAAGCTTATGACTGCGGTTCCTATAAATACCCTATTCCTTTGATTCCCTTTAAAAACAGGAGCGACGACATATCCCAATAAAAAAACACCCAAAAAAGGAATAAGGGAAAAAGTGGAATACCCAAATGTGACATCACCCCACACAAGTACTCCGCCCCCGTGTATAATAATCCAGAGAGGATGGGATTTTTCCATTGGAACTCCAAACAGACCGTCAGCATCAAACACATGATGACCAAAAATAATGGCTACAGCAATCACTGCAAGCCATTTTCGAGGAAAATAGACAAGGATGGCCAATGAGAACATGGATAAACCAAAAACCAATAAAATATCAAAATTTAAAGGAAAAAACTTTGCCGTCCACCCAAACGCAACAAGGCTAACATCCAGTAGAATTAAATACACACCTCTTGTTAGAAGGTAAGTGCCCAATTGTGAACGCTTTAAAGAATTCTTTATTTTAGAAAAAAAAAAACAGAAACACCACTGAGAAAAATAAATGCCGGTAAAGCAAAATAAGCCATCAATCTAAAAAGAAAAGGGAAATTGACTCCAGGCTGTGATGGATATTTATGAATGAGAAAATAGCATACATGATCAAAAAACATAACGAGCAGTGCGATCCCTCGCAGAGTATCTATACAACCTACCCGTCTAACGGACGTGTTATGAGTCATGTCTTTCACACCAACACTTTAAATCTTGAAAATCTTTAAAGTTTATAAAAAATAAATCCAAATACCAAACAATATAGACCTGTTTTGTAAATTAAGCAAACTCATCGAGAATTTGAATGGGTTTTTCAGCACCAGGTTTTAAATGTTCTTCACCAAGGGAACAGACATCCTGGTCAGTCAGTTTTTGTTTCTCTACAAAATTTTCCCGGAGCTTGCATTGAAGTAAAAAAGTCCGGTGATAAATTGTTTCAGAGCCATACCCGTCAAAAAAGAGAGATATCCTGTCCCTCATTGCTAACGCCTTGCAAAAAAAGGAACTGAATGGCCGATACATCCTGAAGAAACGAAAACGATAGATTCTAATCCGAAGATATCGGATAATATCAGAGTATGATTTAAAGAATTTCACCACTTAACCCACAACAGCTTTTTTTGGGGCAAAGACACTGGAGGATCCACTCTGTTTGAACAAAAATGTATTTCTTCCAACACACTGATCTTTTAAAAGTGAGTTCCAATGAATGATGTTCTCATAAGAAAAGCAAAACCAGGTGATTTAACTGAAATTGTCTATCTGTTAAAAGATGATGACTTTGAAGGGGGAAGAGAAGGTGAAGTCGGAGAGTATAAAGAAGCCTTTAAGGAGTTGCTTTCAAGTGACTCCTTTGATGTCTTTGTTATGGAAAAGGAAAAAAAGATTATTGGATGTTATCAGGCAATGTACCTGCCTCATCTGAACTTCAGGGGAACCAGGAGATGTCAGATTGAAAATGTCAGAATACATTCGGATTTTCGAGGTCAGGGGTTTGGAAAAAAACTTATAGAACACGCCATGAGTATCACCAGCCAAAATTCTTGCGGTATCTTTCAACTGACTTCAAATAAAAAAAGATCCAGGGCAAACAAATTTTATTGTCAATTGGGCCTGGAACCCACTCATGAAGGGTACAAATTCTATTTAGATATTAAGTAAAAAAGACTCTTTAATTTAAGTTGGTTTTCTTAGTAAGAGGGTTAGCTGGTCAATGGGTTGAAAAAGATTTTTGAGAGCTTTCTCTTTGTAGGGGCCATATCTCTTAAACCTTCAAGGGATGGCAATCGGTGAAACAGGCAAAACAAAAACGGTTTTTGTCCCGGTCTTTTACAACTTCAGTCAATCCTTCCAGACTGACATAGTTTAGAGTGTCCGCTCCGATGAACTTTCTGATCCCCTCCAGGGACTGATTGCCTGCAATCAGTTGATCTTTGCTGGGAGTGTCCACCCCGTAGTAACAGGGACTGATGGTCGGAGGGGCGGCGATTCTCATGTGAACCTCTTTGGCTCCAAAATTTCTCACCAGACTGATGATTTTTTTACTTGTGGTTCCCCGGACCAGGGAATCATCAACCACCACCACTTTTTTCCCTTTTAAAATAGCCCTCTGTGGGTTGAGTTTGACTTTCACACCAAAATTTCTGATGCTCTGTTTTGGTTCAATAAAAGTGCGTCCCACATAATGATTTCTGATAATACCAAATTCAAAAGGAAGACCGCTTTTCTGGGAATAACCAAGGGCTGCTGGCACTCCGCTATCTGGAACAGGAATAACAAGATCCGCCTCAAGATGACCATCCTCTTTGGCCAGACACATTCCCAACTCCCTGCGGGTCTGATAAACACTTTGGCCAAAAACCTCGGAATCAGGCCTTGCAAAATAGACGTGTTCAAAAACACACTGACTTTTGTTTTTTGAAACATTTTTCAGAAAAAAAGAACTCTCCCCCCTATTGTCACAATGGTAAATTTCCCCCGGTTGGATTTCCCTGACGAAATTCGCCCCAATGAGATCCAAAGCACAGGATTCCGATGAAATCACTTGAGACTTCCCTCCCCCGTCCAGATAAATTTCACCCAACACAAGGGGCCTGAAACCCAGGGGGTCACGAACGGCAACCATCTCTTTTTTTGTCATCATCACCAGGCTGTAAGCCCCCTTGAGTTTGGGCAATTCCTGTTTCAAACAAGCGACAATGTCTCCACTGGGATTTTTAGCCAGCAAGTGCAGGAAAATTTCCGTGTCACTGGTGCCCTGAAAAATAGAACCCTGTTGTTTAAGTTCATCGTGTAACTGATTGGAATTTATAATGTTTCCGTTATGAGCCAAGGATACGGGGCCATTGAATAAGCTGGCCTTTAGGGGCTGGATATTGTGCCTGTCCTCAGCCTCTGTTGTGGAATAGCGATTGTGACCAATAGCCGAGTGCCCCTTCAAACTATCAAGGGTTTTTTCATCAAAAACATCGGCCACAAGCCCACGACCCTTGTGAAGAAGATGCTGATCCCCATGGAGGCTGACAAGACCTGTCGCCTCCTGACCCCGGTGTTGAAGGGCATAGAGACCCAAATAAGCAAGCCTGCTGGCTTCCGGGTGATTCCAGATTCCAAAAACAGCACATTCTTCACGAAAGCTGTGGAAAATTTTCTGACCAGGCCTTTTCATAAATCTCCTTTGCCTCCAAAACCGATAAATCCAGTTTTTTCCAATGAAGACGATCACCACCCACAGCACCAATCACTTCCACTTTCATATCCTGGGCTTCAAGTTCTCTTTTCAGCCCTGAAGACTTTTTGGAGTCTGTTACCAATAACACCTGATAGAGAGGTTCGACAAAGGGATTCTGTTCGGCCCTGATAACAGCCCCCAAATTTTTTTCAAATCCCATACGGATCAGGGTGTAAGCCAGCCCAAAAGAACCCACCACTCTGGAAGAGTGGGGTTTTTCAGCATTTATCACATTCCTGAGCTTTTTTACCTTTTCCCCTAAAACCTGAAGATTTTCATCAAAAAAGAATCCATACTTTTCATAAAATTCCAAAGTCTGTGATTGGATACCACCATCACCATGTGAATACAAAGTCGAACTGTCAGAGGGCTGTAACCCTGACAACTGACTTGTTTTTCCTGCACCCTCACTGTGTGAATACAAAGTTGAATTCTCAAAACCTGGTGACAGACTATCACCACCATTGACATCACTGAACTTGGGGGGAAACATCAAATCCCCCTTATTGTCGATTTCTGAAAAATAACCACTGCTGAAAGCCCCCCCCAGGGAAACCAGTAAAATAATATCTCCACTGTTTTGAAAACCGGAATCGGGAATATCTTTGGCCGAATCCCTCAAACCCACAAGTCCCGTACCAGGAGTGGGACAAATACTTTCCCCCAGAGTTTCATTATAAAAACTCACATTCCCGCTGATGATGGGAGTGTTAAAAGCCAGGCAGGCTTCATTCATTCCCCCAAGACCGGCCACAAACTCTGACATCACCTCCTTGTTTTCAGGGTTTCCAAAATTCAGACAATCCGTAACGGCAAGAGCCTCAAAACCTTTGATTGCCATTTCAAGAACAGGGTAAGCAATGGAGTCCATTCCCCCAAGCCAGGCATCCTGCCTCATCAAATGGGGTCTGCAACCAAGCACTGTTGCCAGACAACGTTTTGAGGGCAAAACCACAGCCCCCACAGGAGAGGAACAATCAAGGCTTGTGGATGCCCCCACCCGTTGATCGTATTGTCTGTAAATCCACTGTCTGTCACAGGCTTCAATTCTGGATAAGAGTTTTTTTAAAGGGGCATTTTGCAATAAACCCTGGTCTTTAAAAATCTCTTTGATTTTTGGATCACTTTTTAAAACCCAGGGGTCATAATCTCTATCATAGAGAGGAGCTTTGCCCACAACTTTTTTCGGACTGAGTTCGGTGAGAGTTTCCCCCTTCCAGATCAAACGAATCACAGGTTCGCTACTCACCTCACCAATGGCTTTTGCATCAAGTCCCCATTTTTTAAAAACCGATTTTAACTCCCCAAGTTTTTCAGGCTCACAAATCAGAAGCATACGCTCCTGACTTTCAGAGAGCAAAATATCTTCGGGACCCATACTGGAATCCCTGAGGGGAATTTGATCCAGATAAAGAATCAAACCCACCTCCCCCTTATCGGCCATTTCAAAACCGGAACTGGTCAAACCGGCGGCCCCCATATCCTGAATGGCCACAACCAGATCTTTTTTCATCACTTCAAGACAGGATTCTATGAGAAGTTTTTCAAAAAAAGGGTCTCCAATCTGAACCGTAGGACGCTGACTTTCGGAATCCTCATCAAAAGACTCACTGGCCATACTGGCCCCGTGGATTCCATCCCGACCGGTTTTGGCCCCCACATAGACCACCTTGTTGCCAATCCCACGGGCTTTGGAAAGACAAATGGGATCGTCCTCTGTAAAAAGTCCCAGGGCCATGGCATTAACAAGAATATTGCCATTATAACTTTTATGAAAGTTGGTCTGTCCCGTGATTGTGGGAACCCCCACACAATTGCCATAACCCCCGATACCCCTAACCACTCCGTCCACCAGATGAGCCATCCGGGAGGCTTTTGGTTCTCCAAAACAAAGATAATTGGCAAGGGCTATGGGTCTTGCCCCCATGGTGAAAATATCCCTGAGAATTCCCCCGACACCGGTGGCTGCTCCCTGATAGGGTTCGATAAAACTTGGATGGTTGTGGCTCTCCATTTTAAAGGCGAGCTTTTCCCCTTTACCCAAATCCACAATACCGGCGTTTTCCCCAAAGCTTTGTAAAACCCTGTCTGATTGATTAAATAATTTTTTAAGATGAATTTTTGAGCTTTTATAAGAGCAGTGTTCACTCCACAGGGCGGAAAAAACAGCCCACTCCACCCCCCGGGGTTTTCGACCCAAAAGTTCTTTGATCTTTTCGTACTCCGAAAGATCCATACGATAAAAATCCAGTCTTTCCTGAAGTGTCACTGTTTCTCCACTCCTTGAACGAAAAATTTTAAAACCACTGTCAGTTCCGCCCCCACCACTTAACCATTCTAAAGGGATTTACCCAACGTCCCACTCAAAAAATTCCAAACCATCCTCACTTCCCATCCAGTCAAAAAGAGCCCTGTCCGGGTGGGGCATCATTCCCGCAACAGTTCCTTTTTTATTCATCACTCCGGCAATACCAGCCACAGAACCATTGGGATTGTCTTCATAGGTCAGCCAGATTTGTCCGTTGGCTTTTAACTCTTCCAAACCCTTTTGGTTAATAAAATACCGGCCATCAGCATGGGCCATGGGCATGAAATAGGATTTTTTTTCAAAAGGGGACCACCGGCTTTTGTTTTCCAGTTTTAAACTCACCCACTGATCCTGAAAACGCCCGGACTCATTTTTCATCAAAGCTCCTGGCAATAAACCGGCTTCACATAAAATCTGAAACCCGTTGCAGATTCCAAAAACAGGTTTGTTGTGTTCCACCGCTTTTTTAAGACTTTCCACAGCAGGGGAAAGGGCGGCCAGGGCTCCTGAACGCAGATAGTCCCCGTAACTGAAGCCTCCCGGAATCACATAGGCATCAAAATCCAGGGGATCAAAACTCTCCTGATACCAGAGCCACCGGGGTGTTTTGTTTTTAAGCTCCAGGGATTTCCAGATATCCCTGTCACAGTTGGTTCCCGGAAAACGAAGAATCCCTGTTTTTTGAATCATTGGGGTTTTGGATTTTGAAAGTTTCATTTTATAAAAACCCTTTTTTCAAATGAGCGGTTTCAATAGGGTCATTTTTAATCAGAGATCTGTGAGATTTGGACAATTGTAACAAACAAAACAGATAATATCTTTTCAACAGTCCGTTTCCCATTAACACAAAAGTTCCAGTTGATAATCTTCAATCAAAGGATTGTAAAGCCCCTTTTCAGCCATGGATCTGGCCAGTTTTTCCCCTTCTTCTTTATTTTTTTCATCCAGTTCCAAAACAATATACTTTCCAACATGACAATCTTTAAGATTAAAACCATGGTTTTTTAAAGTGCTTTGCACAGCCCTTCCCTGGGTGTCCAGAACTTCCGGCTTTGGTAAAATTTTCAAGGCAATTTTCATGGTTCCTCCCATTGTTTCCGGTAAGGTATCATCCGCTAAAACAAACCGCTACTGCAAAGATTTACGCAGTCGATTCAACACTTCCTCATAATTTTCAATCACCTCACCCAGATCCCTTCTGAAACGATCCTTATCCATTTTTTTCTGGTTTTTTTCATCCCAAAGGCGACAACTGTCCGGTGAGATTTCATCGGCCAGAAGAATCTTCCCTTCGGGACTATAACCAAACTCCAATTTGAAATCGATCAGATCAATACCCGCTTTTTTAAAAAGAGGAATCATCACATCGTTGACTTTCAACCCTGTTTCCCTGAGTTTTTTTATGTCTTCTGTTTTTTTCACTGTTTTAAGCACCAGAGCCTGATCCTCACTGATAAAAGGATCCCCCAGTTCATCTTTTTTGTAATAAAATTCAACCAGGGGTTTTTCCAGCTGTTCCCCTTCATTGATTCCAAGTCTTTTGGCCGTGGAACCGGTCAGAACATTGCGAACCACCAGTTCAAGGGGAATCATTTCAAGTTTTTCAGTAATCATAGAGGTTTTTCCACTGTCAGACACCCAGTGGGAGGGAACGCCTCTTTTTTTAAGGGTTCTGAAAATCAAAGAGGCAATGTGCCGGTTGATACGCCCCTTGCCTTTCATCACAGCTTTTTTCTTTCCGTTAAAAGCCGTAAAGGAATCCTTAAACTCCTGCCATATCAGACGAGGGTGACCTTTGACTTCAAAAATTTTTTTGGCCTTTCCCTCATAGAGCAATCCCCCCTGATTGTATTGGTTTGGACTTGAACACCTCATATCTGTCACTTTTTCAAGGGTTCATCCAGAACTCTTTGAATCACTTTTCTCACCTGATCCAGATGCCTTTTTCCTGAAAAAATTTCATCAAGTTCTTTGGAATTGAAATAATCCCCGGTTTCATCCCCTGTCAGTAGAGCCTGCTTCAAACTTTCTCCGGCTTTAAGGGACTGGGAAACTTTCTGAATCCTTTCATAAGCCTCTTTGCGATCCAGACCCCGATCAATCATATGGAGTAAGAAATGGGAACTGAAGAGTTTCCCCCCGGAACTTTCCATATTTTTAAGCATCTGCTCTTTTTTCACTTCAAGATTTTCAATCACCCGGGCCATGCGATCACAGGCGTAATCACAGAGAATAAAAGCATCGGGAAAAATCACCCTTTCCACCGAGGAGTGGGAAATATCCCTTTCATGCCAGAGAACCATGTTCTCCATGGCCGACACACAGTAGGATCTTAAAAGACGGGAACAGCCGGTGATGTTTTCCGAACTGATTGGATTTTTCTTGTGGGGCATGGCACTGGAGCCTTTCTGTCCCCTGTCAAAACCCTCGCAAACCTCATCCACCTCACTTCGCTGCAAATGTCTCAACTCAACAGCCAGTCTCTCAAGCCCTCCCCCTATAAGGGCAAAAACACTGAAAAGCTCTGCGTGACGATCCCTGGGAATGACCTGTGTGGCTAAAGTTTCCGGCCTGAGATCGAGAAACTCACAGACTTTCTGTTCCACTTCCGGTTTTAAAAAAGAATAGGTTCCAACAGCCCCGCTGATTTTGCCAACAGCCATATTTTCAAGAGCCTTTTGTAAACGTTTTTTGTGACGTGAGAATTCAGCAAAAAAACCGGCCATTTTAAAACCAAAAGTGGTTGGTTCTGCAAACATTCCGTGGGTTCGACCGGCACAAAGACTGTCCTGGTGTTCAAGACTCTGACTTTTAAGATTTTCAAGCAGACTGTTTATGGAGGACAGAAGAACAGGGGCCGCTTTTTTGACCTGTAAACTTAAAGCCGTATCCAGGGCATCAGAACTTGTCATTCCATAGTGAAGATAGCGACCCTGGGGACCCACATTTTCAGCCAGGTTGGAAATAAAGGCGATCACATCGTGCCTGGTTTCCTTTTCAATCTCAGAAATCCGTTCTATCTGAAACTTTGCCCCCGCTTCAATGGCCTTAAAAGCCTCATCGGGGATGAGACCCAACCCGGCCTGGGCCTTGGCCACAGCTATTTCCACGTCCTGAAGACATTGGAAACGAAACTCCTGCGTCCAATACCGGCTCATTTGCCGCCTTGCATAACGATCAATCATGGAAAAATTCCCTCCACTCATTTATTATGTTGATCTGAATTTTCATGGAATTTTCTTAAAAGAGATCATCTATTTTAAACGGGATTAAGTCCGGTATAAAATAAAGGGTCCCTTGATTTATTTGTTTTAAGTGGGATGAGCCAACGTAAAACAAAGAACCTCTCCATGAAAACAAATAAGGATATACTTTAATTATTATTACTTATCAAAGGGAATTTAAATGATTCAATTTATCTTATCAATAAGCCTGGTCATCATTCTTGGTGCCTGCCAGACACCCAAGAAAACAGTTTCAAAGGATCCCACCCACCAATCCGGAAAAAAGATCCTAACCCTCAACAACAAAACCCGTGGGGGAACCGTAAAGGGAAACCCTGTCATCCATGACAAAACAGTTTCCCCCTTTTTTAAAAAAATCAGTCAGGCCAAAACAAAAAAAGAAAAGGATCGCATGGCCATTCTGAGCCAGACAGGGGATTATCAGGTTCACTTTGAATTTCTGGAGACAATCATTTTCAGTAAAGCGGGCAACCAACTCCCCTATTACTCCTGGAGTACGGAATATATTTTCCCCATTAGAAACGAGGAAAATTTTATAAGCCTGCAACACATTCTGGTCATCAGTGTCCAGGGAAGTGACAAACCCCATGTCATAAAACACTGGAAACAGGACTGGACCTATGAGGATCCCGTGATCCTGGAATATCAGGGTCACCAGACCTGGAAAAAGAAAAAACTTTCAAAATCCCAGGTTAAAGGAAAATGGTCCCAGGCTGTCTACCAGGTGGATGATTCCCCCCGCTATGAAACCTATGGAAGCTGGACTCATTATTCAAACTTTTCCCACTGGGTTGGTATGGAAAGCAGTCGTCCCCTGCCCCGAAGGGAGTATTCTGTCCGGTCGGACTACCAGTTACTCAGGGGTGTTAATATTGTCACTGTCACACCCAATGCCTGGTACCACCAACAGAGTAATTTTAAAGTCGTTGTCAACCCCTCTGATTTGAAAGCCAGTGATTATCTGGCCAAAGAAACCGGTCTTAACCGTTACGAACAAATCAAAAACTTTGATTTTTCCGAAGGGAAAAAATACTGGGAAAACACAAAAGACTACTGGAAAGAGGTGCGTTTAAAATGGGACACTCTCATAAAATCAAAAGACAGCATCAAGCTTAAAGAAAAAGTGAATGGAAAAGATCTTCATGAAATTCACTTTAAATTTGCCGGAAAACTCACAGACAGGAACAAACTGTCTCCTGAGGAAATAAAAAAACACGCCCAGTCCACCATCAATGATTTTCTTGATTAGATTAACGGTCCCGGATGAAACTTTTTCAGGATCGACTGTTTAGGGGCCTCGCACAAAGGCACATGAACCTTCGTTAAAATTAAAAGGATTTTGATTCTCGTCTTGAGAGACTATGATATTCATGGTTTCATAATGCAATCTTTTATCTTCTGTTCTTTTCCACCTATGAACTGAAGAAGCGAATTGTACATTAACGATACTTTGAAAATTGCTGGGCAGGAGAGATTCTAAATAGATTAATTCTTTATCCTTGCAATAGGCCAAATACCAGCGAGGGTCTTTAATACCTGTTGTCCTATTAATAAGACGAGCCTTCCCGTCGGCAACAATATTTAAAACCTCTCCAGCAACTCTATCAAAATGGTACAACTTATGTGAACCCTCTATTGCCTCAGTAATAAAACGTGCTGTCGTATCCTCCTGACATTCATACTGTCCCGCCAGATCCGGACATTCCTCCATTGATTGATCGGCGTAAAGATCGGGGGAAAAAGTGGCTGGCCGACGTAAGTTTATATCCTTTGGTTGGCTTGAATGAGCTGTTTTCAGTTTTTGGCTGGCACAGGAAACTCCAAGTCCCAAAACAAAGAAAACAAGCAATAATTTTAATTGATGAAATAACATATTATACCTCTCCTGTTGGCTTCAAATGTCACTGTTTAACCCATAATTTAAATTTTATGGTGTCCTGTTTATCTTAAAAAATCCAACTCAGAAAACAACTCAAATCCATCCCTCCTGAGACTAAAGACTTGTTGTGTCTGAAACAAAATAATCAAAGTGATGGCAAGGTCGTTTTATTCACAATAATTGACGGATTCAGAATGGGAACCAAGGCGGTAATATCCGGATTTTCCTTTTGAAACAAGACAGATATTTTTACCGGCTTTACTGATCAGGTATTTATCCTCTAAAGTGAGTTTAAGGGTTGGCCAGTAAGAGTATTCAGTGACATCAACTGAAGGCACGGCTTTTCCAACACCGGGTATAATCAATGTTTCCCCTCTCAGAAAAAGCTCACCATGAATTTCAACCAGGGGATCATAGCTCATGCTGGCAGCAGGAGAGTATCTGAAATCAAAGCGTCTGATCTGATAAACAAGGGCGGTGAAAGACCACCCGTCATACTTGATATACAGGTTAATAACCAATCCATGATCAGTCTTTACATCAGGGTCACTGACAGGAGTCACATTCATGCTCAGGTTCCTGAAAATAAATGTGCTGCTTTGAAGCTCAATGCGATGTCTTGGTGTTCCCCATGGCGGTTCTTCACAGGTCATATGATCGAGGGTTTCATCCAGTGACCAGGGTGCAGGTAAATCTGATTCTGCCATAGGTTCCTCTAACACAATGAATAATCGGGGAGACCTGGTTGACCTGTTTTTTCCGGAACCCCGTTCTTTTTCAGGAGAGGATTTTCCATAAAAATTAACCCCCTTACTTTTATCACAGGCTGATAGCAGTGGAAGAATAAAACACAAAAGGAATGAAGTCGCTGTCAATTTAAAATAATTGATTCTCACATTTCACATCCTTTTTTAAAGATTCATAAAACAGACTGATCCTGCCTGAAATTTTGAATTTCTTTCCCTTTTGAAACAGACAAAAATCCAAACACAATCAGTATGACGAAATCCATGAAATTCTAATTTACTCTTTTTACAGTGTAAACCAAAAAAATTGTAATTTTTTCAAAGAAATTTCCCTGTATTGGTACTAAAAACGATCTGATTCCCAGGATTTTTTACATTTTGAACTTTTTTCAGGAATTAAAATAAACTTTGACTCAAAGAGTCCATTTATATATTGTCCCTTTGATTGGAAAACCTGATCACATTTCGAGGAGATAAAGATGATTTCAAATAATAAGAAATCTTATTTCATATTCGCCTTTTGCTTATTATTTTCCTTAAAAACATTCGCTGCCGGAAAAATTGTACAGAGAGTTGAAGAACTCATGAGGAGAGCTGCAAAGTCTTCAAACCCAAGGATTGACAAAAAATTTAACGACATAATGGATGATGTCCTGGAAATAACGGGAATGAATCGTGCGGATATTCCTGAACATATTCTCAACAATCTGAGAAACGCCACAATGGATCCCCTAAGACTGATTGACCCGGACTCCCACTATCGTGTTAACACCTCCATGTTTTTCAGGGGAGGACACGACAAAGATATAACACATCTTCACAGAGCCTTTCTTCAAAAGAGTAGTATAGACTCCACAAATAAGAAACAGATGGATCGCCTTGCAGTCATTGTGGACAGAACTGTCAACTCCTACGACATTCCCGCCCATCTGGAGACTTTATCCCGTGAAGACGTTTTACAGGGTCTCTTTATTCATAGAGGTGTCACTACAGACTCAGGTTTTCCAACTCCTGAATTTCAAGACTGGCTTGATGATCTCTATAGAGCCCTCTACGAAAAAGAGAGTTTTGAAGAAGCGGCCAAAAAAGCCTTTGAAGGAGGCCGCTTTGACGAAGAAACTTTTTTTGAACTCTGGAAGAACGAGGATTTTAGAAGGTTCATTGCTGAATCCCGTTTTATGACAAAAGCCCATCTGACCGGCAACTGGGAGCTTCTTATCCGTTGGTCTTCAAAGTTGAACTTTGGTATCGATCGACAATTTTCTGGATTCATTGCTTCTTCTTATAGAGAAGCTCACAAAACCTATGATGTTGACGGGGTTCTCGAAAAAGATGAATTTTGGCAGACAGTTGTTAGAGCCTCCAATGAAAGTGATGGTTTTGGCAGGAGAGTTCAGGAAATCATCCGAAGAATCACTCCCGTCCAAAGGGATAGAGAGATACCAATTCGCGGAGCCAGACCTTATGGCGGCGGACCGGCATCATAATTTGTCAGTTCTGAAAAAGTTTAAATATCTTTTCAGTTCCGGATTTTAAGAGAAAAAGGTCCCCTTTTGGACGGCCATCCATTAAAAAGAATCAAGTGTACCTGTCAATCCAGTCCTGAACCATCCGGTGTTCTTTTTGGTGAACTTTTTCCGTGACCTGTTCAAGGGAAAGTTTTGAAATTTCTTTTTTGGCCACAGCCATCTGTTGGTCAACGATTTGACCTGCGTCCACCCGGGCTGTTACATGGTGAATGCTCACTCCGATATCATCCCCTGTCTCGTAAGCCCTTTTGATACTCTCAAGCCCCTTGTATTTGGGAAGAAGGGAGGGATGTAAATTAAAAAGACGGTCCCTCCACAGTTCCACAAAACGGGAGGGCAGAATTTTCATAAATCCCGCCAGAAAAATCAGGTCAATATTTCTTTCTTTAAGTCTTTCATGGGTTTTGTCCCAGCAAACGGGTTTATCCAGAACCCAACTTTCCACCCGATGCTCTCCCGCCCGCACCAGAGCATAGGCTTTGGGGGTGGAACTGACTACAAGTAAAGTTTTAAAACGCTCTTTGTTTTCCAAAAAAACATTGAGATTGGAACCAAAACCTGAAACAAAAACAGCCATGTTTTTTTTGTCCATCATCATATCATCCGGTTTTCCAGTTCAGGTTTCAAAAATAATGGGTTTGTCACCGGATTCAAGAACACCCAGATTATAGGACTTAAAACCATGATCCTTTATGCGGGATAAAATCCCCGGAGCCTGATCGGAATCGGCAATAAGGACAAGTCCCACACCACAATTGAATGTTTCAAGCATTTCTTTTTTTGAAAGACCGGCTCTTGACATGGTTTCCACAAAAATTTCAGGGAACTCCCAGATTTTAATCTTTAAACCCAGGTTTTTTGAAAGAACCCTGGACAGATTGTGAATACCTCCCCCTGTGATATGGGCCACTGCGGCCACATCCCATTTTTCAAGAATATCCAAAACCAGATTCCCATAGAGATGGGTGGGGGTTAAAAGTCTTTTTCCATAATTTTCCAGGTCTGAAGAGTAAAGTTTTCTTAAAAGGGAAAACCCATTGCTGTGAAAACCCGATGAACTCACCCCAATGGCGAGCATTCCCTCCTGAACCCTATGGGAGCCTAAAATTTTTTTTTGATCCACAAGCCCCACGGCAAATCCGGCACAATCAAAATCCCCGGGTTGATAGAGACCGGGCATTTCAGCCGTCTCGCCACCAACTAAAGCCATTCCGCTTTTTTGACAGGCCCCTTTGACACTTTTTAAAAAATCCTTGGCCTGATCCAGTTCAAGTTTTGAAGTGGAAAAATAATCCAGAAAAAAAAGAGGTCTGGCTCCCGTACAAATAAGGTCATTGGCACACATGGCTACCAGGTCCTGTCCAAGACCTGAATACTCATTCAACTCAATAGCCAATTTCAGCTTGGTGCCCACCCCGTCGGTGGCACTGACAAGGCAGGGCTCTTCCATTCCTGTCATGTTCGGGCGAAAAATCGAGGCAAAGCCCCCGATACCCTCCAGGACACAATCCCCATGGGGAGTTTTTCTTTCTTTCCCAAAATCCTCAAAATCAGACCCGGCCTCCCCTGAAAGCCAATCCACAAGCTTTTCGCCTTTTTTTATATCCACTCCGGCTTCTTTATAACGAGTTGCCATAAATTCTCCAAATTGGAAGATAGTCGGTCATCCCCTCTTTTGTCCAGTGGCTCAGTGTCCTAAACTCTGCTATACTGATCCTATTTGGAATTTCACGGTTTCCCCCTTTGAAACACCTGAATTTTCAAACAGGATCAATCTATAGCGACTTTCTGGAGACCTATGGGCCGTTTTTTATCACAACTGTTCATTCCCATATTTCTTTGCCTTGGAACTCCCGCTTTTGCCCAATACGAAGGGGATGATGTCTATGACCCCTTTGCCGACTACTCGGAATTTGAGGAAAACAGCGAAGAGGAAGCGGATATCAATTTTTTTCGCAATGGTCGTTTCTTTAACTTTGGATTTTTGTTTGGGGGCCGGATGTTCAACGAAGGAATGGCCGAACACGTTGAAGCCAACCTCTCCCCGGGTATGACTCTCACCTATTTCTTTAATATAAGATTCGCCCTCCAGTTCAGTTACACCTATAGCAGTCACATTTTTGGCCCCATTAAAGACTCGAAAAAAGCCATTGATTTTGAAGGAAACGTGAGTTTCACCCATATTGCTTTTGATGCAAAATATTACTTTAATACCGACAATGTCACAAAAGGGCTGGCCTTTCTCAATCCCTACATCATCGGTGGTTTTTCCCAAAATCAAAGAACTTTCTCAGCAGTGGACCAGCCTTTTGTGGGGAAAGACGATGGAGCGGGCATGGAGATAGGGCTTGGAATTGAAATCCCCATATCCCGAAAAGAAATTTTCATCGGTTTCCAGGCCACTTATGTCTATGTGAATTTTTCAACGGAAAACAGACCTGTGGCCCGCAATCCGGAAGATGTTTTTCTGGACGGAGACATGATGCAGGCTTATTTTATCCTGGGCTTTAACTTTCTTTAAAAATCACAGACCGGTTCACAACTTCTTTAATAGGAATATCTGTTTTTATACTGAAGACCATTTGTTTTTCATGTGAGACCACTTGTTTTAAGCGGATTTTGGCTAAAGAAATTCAGCATAGAATAAATGATCTCTCAGAGAAATTCCATGAAAATTCAAACCGGATCAGTATAACCGGTATTCATACACACAAAGTTTAACCCTTATTACTGAGACTTATTACTGAGAAAAACTTCCCAACAATGATCACCCTTTTCAAATCGCAATTGACATCCACGGTCACGACGACAATTTTCATCACCGAAACACTTTTCCCGAATTCTCAAAAAAAGTATCTCTCTGGCAGACGGCTTACCATTATAAGCGATGTCCAGAGTATAATCCTCCGGGTTTTCCATATATTTTGAACTTTCGGAAAAGACATCCCCGTTTTCATGAACATAGGAACAATCCCAGCGACCAAGTTCCACAACACGACTGTGAAAGATATTACCAACCAGTCTCATTTGTATCTTCTGAAGGTGGAGTGTCCCGACATGATATCTCATCCCGTATCGGTTTCTCACAAACAATGTTAATGCAATAGTCCCCCGGATCTGAATAAGCGTAAGGATTCAACAAAACAAATGGTACTAAAATATTTATAAATATGTGTTGGACTGCCAGGGGTAGCTTGTCTATCCACACCTCAAAAGGGGCCTCTCCATTTATCCTCTGAAACAGTTTGAGCGACTTCACTTTAATAATCTCAACTTAAAATAACATTTTTGTTAATTTTAATCAATCTCTTTTTCAGCATGGTCATAATTTTTTCACTGTCAGAGAGTCTTATGTCCGTAAACCATTCGTTATGGGGGTAGAGACAGGCTGTAATCCCCTTTTCACAGAATCCAAGACAAAGACTTTTTGAGATTTTTATAACATCCTTTAAATTTTCCCTGACAACCCGCTCTTTAAGCTCTTTGACCAAATCCTCTGAATGTCTTTTAGCACAACAGACTTTGCCGTCATCACGACTGCGACAACAGATAAAAAGATGAATATTTGTTTTTGATGGAATCTGTTTCATGTGTTTAAAACCTCCGACTTTGTCTATTTATACTGGTCCGGTTTGAATTTTCAGGGTTTTTTCCTTTTAAAAAACCGGAAATCTTAAACACGATCAGTATACTTTTGAAATTTTTATGAACAAATTTGTAAATCCATTCACAAGGGTTCAATTCACATATCCGATATTCGGATACGAAAATAAAGACTTTTTTAACTTTTTCCCCTTTTATTTCATTTTAAAGGAATCCCGGTTCTTGCAAAAACAAAAAACTCCATGTTTATAAAATCTTTTATTCAGTCTGATTTTGGTTTTCGTCCCATGAAGGTTGAGGTGGTGCTTGTTCCCGGACTCTCCCAAATTGAAATCCTGGGGCTTCCCGATCAGACCATCAGGGAAAGCTCCAAAAGAATTCTTTCGGCCCTGAGATGTCACGGGTTTCGTATCCCTCCGGGGAAACAGGTTCTTGTGAACCTTCATCCCAATTATCTGAAAAAAACCAGTCAGGGCCTGGACCTGGCCATTGCCCTTGGAATTTTACTTGAATCCGAACAGATAAACCGGGAGGTTTTTGATTTTGAAAGGGGTTATTGCTATGGCACTTTAAGCCTGAAAGGTGACATTCTGGTGCCCGAAGATCTCAGTCTTCTGAATTTTGAAAACTTTCAAAACCTCCTGCTCATCGGTCACAACAAAAAATCATGGAACTTTGAAACCAAACAGGTCAAAAATCTCGGAGACCTGGAAAACATTAAAAATGTTCAGGCCAGTCGGGGTTATTTTCGCTGCCAGGTTCCTGAACACAATTCCCATATCTTTTTTGAAGACAACCTGGCCCACCTTATGAAAATCGTGGCCCTTGGGGAACATCCCCTGCTTATTGCGGGTTATGCAGGCTGCGGAAAGACCACATTGGTTGAAAACCTGATCAGTCTTTTAAATCCACCAGAAGAAAAAGTCTTCATGGAATCAAAAAAATACTGGCTCCTCAGTGGTCAGGAACTTAACACCCGCCCTGTGGTTCAGCCCCATCATTCAGCCACTCCCATTTCCGTGATCGGCGGTGGAAGACCCCTGAAGTTCGGGGAAATTTCCCTGGCCCACGGTGGAACCCTCATTCTGGATGAACTCCTTGAATTCCACCCCCAGGTCCAAAGTGCCCTGAGAGAACCCATGGAAAAGGGAATGATTTACCTGTCAAGGGCCGGAACCAGAAAACTCTTTCCGGCTTCCAGTCTGGTGCTGGCCACAACCAACCTCTGCCCCTGTGGACATTTTCAACCGGGAATGATCTACCGATGCCGCTGCTCCAGCCTGAAATTGAGAAACTATGTTGAAAAACTCACAGGCCCCTTTCTTGATCGTTTTGCTATTTTTTATCTCTACAAAAAATCAAAATCAGAGACCAAAGTCAGCCTCAGTGATCTTAAAAAATCCGTCAAAGAAGGTCTTGAGTTTCGGCTGAAAGCAAGAAAACAAAAACAAGTGAACCAAAGCCTGTCCCTTGAAACCCTCACGGATCAATTGGAGGACAAGAGCCTTCCTGAGATGATCCCCTTTTCAAAAAGCCACCGAAGAAGGCAATCCCTTTTAAGAGTGGCCCGAACCCTTGCCGATCTGGATCAATCCCCAAAAATTCAGCCAAGACACCTTGAGGAATCACAACAATGGACAACCGGGGATATTTACAGACTGGAACAATTCTGTGCCGAGGATTTCGCCACGCACTAAATTCCCAACCTCATATCAGCAAACCAGTCATTTCTTAACCCTACACTAAGATTTTACTGGTTTCAGTAAACAAAATTTGAAAAATACGGGAGTTTTTCAACTTTTACACCCCCCCAAACACAATCAAAAATAAAGGATTTTTACGCAACCCAGATGTATTCCCTCTTGCATCAGTGACACAAGCCTCATTATACTGATTCTGTTTTGATGTTATACTGATCGTGTTTGAATTTTCGGGGATTCCCCTATCGAAATAACCGAAAACCCAAATGGGACCAGTTATATCCATCGGGTGGTGTGGCCGAGTGGTTAGGCAGTGGACTGCAAATCCATCTACATCGGTTCAAATCCGGTCACCACCTCCATTTTACGTCCGTAGTCAGAGTCCGTTTTTCAGAAATCCCAACTAAGTCATTAAAATTTATAAACTAATGGTTTCAATCACTTAACGCATTAGTTCATCTTTCATGTTTTCCAGAGTTTTCTCGAAATTTCTTTAAACGGCTACTCTTGGCTACCCGTTTGGCTACCGGAGTAGCACTCCCACTTTTTGAGTGCGTATCGTAGCACTTCCTCCCGTCATCTTATTGAATTTTTTAAATAAAAATTACAACCACTGGCTTGCAAAATTGCTACTTTTTTTCAGCAGTCGGTGGTTGCACAGTGGGGTTACTAGCACCTAGGGGAGGAAAAAATGAGAAATAATACAAAACAAACAGACGCAATGGTTTTAAGAAAATTGCGTGAAATAAAGGGGCTAAGTCGCAAAGAAGCCGCCACTCTTTTAGACATAAGTCATAAGGCTGTTGAAAAATTTGAAAATGAGAGAACAATCCTCAGCAGGACTCGAATTGACAAAAATTCTCAGGGCCTATGGACTCACCTATGAAGATTTTTTGTTATGTTATCGAGGGAAAACCAAGCAAATTGAAAAGAAATTTGGGAACAAAAAAGAAAAGGATATTGATGACAAAAAAATCCGTCGATTTTTCAAAAAAATCATCACTAAAGAAGTCAGAGTATTAACGGCTTTGAGAAAACTAAAGAACCTCAGTCAATACAAAGCCAGCTTTGTTTGTGGCTATCACGAAAGGGCAATCAGTAACATTGAAGGTGGACGGGTTAAACTTCCACGAAAAAGGATAATCCACATTGTAAAATCACTTGGATTCACAATGGAGGATTTTGAATATCACATGAAATCCGATATTTTGGTCACAGAAATTCAGGATGAGTGTATTTCTATCATAAAAGGTTTATGTGAAAAGAATCTCAAAGCCATTCATCCATTATTGTTAAATTTCAAATCACAATCTGGGTAACAAAGAAGTCTTTTTAATTGAAGCAAAGTAAAACGGAGCTTCAAAAAAAGTGGCCGCTTGTGCGGCCACTTTTTTGCCTGTTAATAATCTCTTGCGTGCATCAACAGGATGACTCTGTTTCCATCTTCTTTATGGAATTTATAATCATCATCGTAATAGTCAATTTTCCAGAAATATTTTTCTCCATCCTGAAAAACAGTTCCAAAGTCATGCTCCCCATGAGGGTCATTGTCTTCATTAAAATCATTAAAATTTAAAGCCTCACCAAAACCAGCTTCAACCTTGATCTTGTAATTGCCATCATAGCTCTGTGCAACGGACCCGTTTTTGAAAGAGGCATACTTGTCTGTTCTCCAAAATCTAGAATATTGATTTTTTATCCTTCCCCCGGAAGCCTGGGCTAAGGCCGCCAGTTTTTTTTCTGTCGAAAGCCTCTTTGTCCTTGAGTTCTTTCTGTTCCTTTTTGTTTTCAAAAAATCATTTCGGTACTTGGGCAAAAGGCGACGCTTGATGTCCTTTGCGATCTTGTCCAGTGGTTTTTTAAAAGAACAACCAATTTTATGATAATTCTTTCCACCAAGCCCACTGACTGTTGTTTTTCCCCAAATATCCTGAAACAAAAACTCCAAACCACTGTCGTTTTTAAGCCTATTTTCCTTGGCCGTGTAACCAAAAAAATAAGGTTCAAGATTCTTTACAATTTTAAAAATCTCTTCGTCTTTCATCTCTTTATCCGTCATAATTATTTCCTCCTTTCAAAAGACCACTTTTAAGCCGGATTTCTTCATCAAAAAGCCAGCTAAGAATAAGTGATCTTTTTAAAAAAAGACCCACGTTAAGCGTGGGCCTTTAAAAAATAAGGTTGTTTGTTCTCGACTTTCTGACTTCCATATTTGGACCTGATTTCATCAATGGAAAACTGACTCTTTCCCTTCCAGGAACACTTTTGAGACTTTGGTCTGAAATACCACATCTTTTTATTTCCAGAGAACAGGAAGCCCTGGGATTTTAATATATCCTTATGGGCCTTTGTTTCCCCAGAAACCCACACCCAGGCCCCGCAGACCTCTATAAATAAATCCTGGAGGTTGTTTATAGCGTTAAGGGCTGAATTGATCTCTGCTCCATAGTCGTAAGTGTCGCTTGAATTGACAAGAATGGGATACCTGGCATCTTCAAGGACAGAATTGGCCTCATTGACAAGTTTCATCATCTCATTACCTGAAGGGTTACAATCAGGATGATATTTTCTTGAGGCTTTCCTATAAGCCTTTTTAACGTCTTCTTGGGTGATTTCCTCTAAATCGGTAATTCCTAAAATTTTGATTGCATCGTAAATATTCATAATAAATTGCTCCTTTTAGTTAAAAAAACCCGTTTTGATTTCAGACTGGGGTTTATGGTTTGTTTTTTTGTTGTTTTTGATTGCACTTTCTTTTCCCTCCTGTTTGATCTGTGCGGTGTAAAAAAAATTCCCCCTCCCTTCGGGGGGCTCAACCGAGCCTCCCCCCCGAAGGGAAGGGGGAAAGAAAGGAGAAGCTGCTGGAATCTTGCGATGCGGACCCCTGCCCGCCAAGCAGAGCGGCAATTTAAGTGCCTGGAGTGCCCCCCAAAGGGGGCCGTAAGGCATGAGAATTGAGGGCAGGAAAAGGGACGCATTGCGGGCTGGAAGCAGGACGACTTTTAGTTGAAGCGAAGTGTAACAGAGCTTAAAAAAGTGGCCGTTTAATTTATGCGGCCACTTTTTTGTTCGTTTAATAATCAATGGCGTGCATTAATGTTATGACTCTGATTCCATCTTTTTGATAAAAATGTCTTGGATAAGATCACAACAGTGAGTTTTAATTCTCAAGTGATCGTTTTGAAAATCTTTAAATTCATTAAGTTCTCCTTGACGTAAAAAACGTATTATAAGAATCTCTTTTCTACAAAAATGAAGGGCGTTGTTGCACATATAAACCGTTAAAATGACTTGGTTTTATGAAACAAAAAACCGGAAAAATATAGTTTTTTGCAATTTTTACCAGTATAAACCCAATGATTCGAATAGGTTATATGTGCAACAACGCCTTTCAAAAGTACAAATTTTCCATTAAGAAGGACTGAACAGATACCGATGACTCCTTTATGGACGTTACTCAGCTTAGAGAATATATTAAAAAGTTTCAATTTGAGAAACTATTTATTGAGGCTCTTGGATGGGATAATCCACAACAACAAAACCCACTGGTAATAAGTCTGGATAAAAATAAGATTCAGCTATTTATAATAGCCCAAATCAGTGGTGTTCCTATTCTAAAGTTCGACCTCAATAGTGCTATTGATCTTAATAAAAAAGAAACGATTATTATAAAGATTCATAAAGAAATCCAGAAAACACATAATAAACATCTTCTTTGTATTTTCAGTGAAGATCATTTTTCAATTTCATAT
The DNA here is from genome assembly GCA_965219545.1 of Bdellovibrionales bacterium. GTDB lineage: Bacteria > Bdellovibrionota > Bdellovibrionia > Bdellovibrionales > JAGQZY01 > JAGQZY01. The sequence continues at coordinate 58,922 of CBDCNX010000034.1, read as the reverse complement.
CTTTCTAAAGAAAATAAACTTAGACCCCATTACTATTTTAAAAACCAAAGCGGTGATGATCTTGTCAGCAAACTTTCCGGTATTCACTTTGGTATTGAAGAAGATAAACCTAAAATTTCAGAGATTGGTGATAAGCTCAAAAAAGCCTTTGATACAGAAAAAGTTACAAAAAAGTTTTATGAAGATTTTAACAAAAATCATTCTGAATTTCAAAAATATATTTTAGGAATAGAGAGTAAAGAGGATAGAAAATGGTACTCCTCTATCCTTTTGAACCGACTGATGTTTATCTGGTTTCTCCAGAAAAAAGGTTTTGTGAATAATGATTACGAATACCTTCAAACCAAACTAAACGAAAGCCAGAAACGAGGTGAAGACAGATATTATTCAGAATTTTTGACCCTCCTCTTTTTTGAGGGTTTTGCCAAAAAACCAAAGGAAAGAAGTGAAGAAGCCAAAGAACTTCTTGGAAAAATTAAATATCTCAATGGTGGTCTTTTTGTTCCCCACTTGATTGAGGATAAGTACAAAAACAAAATCAAGATCAAAGACAAGGCTTTTGAAAAGACCTTTGAAATTTTTAAAAATTATGAGTGGCATCTTCAGGATAACAGAGGAAAAGACAATGAAATTAGTCCTGATGTTCTGGGATATATCTTTGAGAAATATATCAATGAAATACAGCAAAAAAGTCTTGGGGCCTACTATACAAGAGACGAGATAACAGCTTATCTCAGCCGAAACACTATTCAAAAATGTATTTTGGAAAAAATGAAAGAAAAAGGTCATGAATTTCAAAATATGTCTGAACTTTTACAAAAGTTGGATGTTTCTCTTTGTAAACTTCTTTTAACAAATGAGGATAGCATTTTAAACGATCTGACAATTCTGGACCCAGCAGTGGGTTCAGGTGCTTTTCTAGTTTCCGCTATGAAGAATCTTATTGATATTTATAGTTTCATTATTGGGAAAATAAAAACTCTGGGAGATAGAGATTTAAACAAGTGGATTGAAGATTTTGAAGCAAATCATAAAAGTATCCCCTATGGAATTAAAAAAAATATTATTTTAAAAAACCTTTATGGTGTAGATATTATGAAAGAGGCCACAGAAGTCTGTAAATTAAGACTCTTCCTATCCCTTGTCAGTTCTGCTCTGGATACAAGTGAACTTGAACCATTGCCAAACATGGATTTTAATATAATGCATGGAAATTCTCTCATAGGGTTTTTGAATGAAAAAGAAGCCAGAATGCAGTCATCATTTTTTGGAGAGTCTTATTCACAGATAAAAAACAAATACAATAAACTGGTGAACCAGTACAAAAATAAATCCTTATCTTTTGAGAACTTAAAGGAATTAAAAAACAAAATACAAAATTTTCTAAAAAAACATAACTCAAACCTTAATCAAATTTTGGCAGATAAGGGCGTTGTTGCACATAAAGGGATGAGTTTCACCAAAGTCCAGGCAGCAAAAATAACATAAAAAAACGCCTCCCCATAGTTTAAAGTCAATTTAAAAACAAAACTTAAACAACCAAGGATGGCTTTATGGGAAAGCGTCTTAAACTTCAACCAAATACCAAGGATGGTTTTTATGGGAAAGCGTCTTAAAAAGATTAACTGGAAACCCTACAACAAGGAACTCATTAAACGGGGTTCCATCACTTTTTGGTTCTCAAAAGATGTAAAAAATGATTGGTTTGCAAATTCTGAGGGTGGTCGGGGCTTTCAACCCGTCTACTCAGACACAGCCATTAAAGCTATTTCCCTGATCCGTTTCCACTTTGGCCTGACTCTTCGCTCAGTCCAGGGATTTACCGAAAGTCTGTTAAAACTCATGGGAGTCTCTCTGCCTGTTCCCGATTATTCCACCTTGAGTCGTCGTTTAAGAAAATGTTCCATAGACCTTGGTAAAGTCAAATCAAAAGAGCCTGTTCATGCCGTCATTGACTCTACGGGTTTGAAGGTTTTCGGAGAGGGGGAGTGGAAGGTTCGTCAGCACGGCTATGCAAAGAGAAGGACCTGGAGGAAACTTCATTTATGTCTTGATGAGGAAACTGGAGAGATTTTATCAACCTGTTTAACGGACAATTCCTTTAAGGATTCAGAGGTTTTTGAGGACCTGGTCGATGGTCTTGAGGATCATGTTTCCCGGATCAGTGCTGATGGGGCCTATGATTGCGGGGATTGTTGGGATCATTGCCAGAGAAACGATATTGTGGCTTTGATTCCACCCAGGAAGGGGGCCAGGATCGGGAAACATGGCAATAACAAGTCTCCTCCAAAGCAGAGGGATGAAGTGATTCGTTCTATTCGCAAAGGGGGAAAAAGGAAATGGAAAAAGGAGAGTGGTTACAGTCGTCGGTCTATTGCCGAGACAGCCATGTATCGTTTCAAACAACTCCTTGGAGAAAAGCTCAGTTCAAGGAATTTTACGAATCAGGCCATGGAGGTCTTTATAAAATCTAAAATCCTCAACCAAATGACTGTCCCTTCCGCTCTTTGATCTCAAATACTATAGGAAACTCTCATCTCAATTCTCTATGTGCAACAACGCCCATGAGTATTATAAGATTTATATTTACTGTGTTTTTTGTGGGAGCCGTAAAACAAATTCCTGCGAACTTTGAATATAGCAGTCAGCATGCGAATTGCCTGAGGCAAGAATATACTCAACAGGAAGAACCAAAATGTTCGTTTGAAAAGGCGGGTATACAAGGAGAAAGTTTTGCCAAGAAGACATTTTCTCACCAAATAGAAAATATCGAGGCCCTTACAGACGTTGATTTTAGCCAGGCGAATTTTAAAGAGGGGGCTGACTTTATTAGAGTCGTTATGAATAATGTTAACTTTACAGGCTCAAAATGCAACTATGGTAACTTTAGGGATAAAACCTGCTGGTTTAGAGAAGCTATAATGAACCGAGTTGTCTTTGTTGGTGGAGATTATCCTGATGCGACTTTTGAGGGAGTAAAAGGAGAATATGTTCTTTTTACTAATGCCAATCTAAGAGATGGGAGGTTTTCAGATTCAGAATTTGAAAATGTGAGTTTTGCAGGTGCAGACTTAAAGAGTACCAGCTTTTCTAATGGAATTTTTATTAACAGTGATTTCAAGGGAGCAAGTTTTGATGAGAAACCCCCTGAGACAGCCAGCCTTTCTGAAGGGATATTGCACTTTGTCGGAATATTTTCAGATGTGGCTGCTATTTGGGCAGATATGGCCACAAGTGCTAGGAATAGTAGCAACAAGTATAGGAGGTCCATCTTGTATCAATCCCAGTTTATAGATTCAGACTTTACAGGGGCCTCTATGAAAAAAGTAGATGCGAGGGGTGTGGAGTTTAAGGGGAGTTGTATATTAAAAGATACGGACTGGCGTGAAGCCGATTTAAGGGGAGTAAAATTTATCAATTGCGATTTGTCAGATGCGAAGCTTTCAGGAGTTAAAATGGAAAAATATGATATGTTTGGTATAGTCCGTGTGACGAGTTTTAAAAAGTCAAAATTACAGGGAGTGGATATTAGTGGCCTTGATTTCAGAACAACTGTTCTGGATGAGACAGACTTTTTTGGAGCTTATTACTATGCTGACACTCCCCCTCAATTCCCTCCGAATTTTAAACCAGAGCAAAGAGGTATTGAAGTGAGGGAAAAAAGCAAGCCTCAGGATATCCATCAAAGACGATAAAAGACATTTTTTGTAAAACTGAGAGATATTTCATCCTTGTTTTCCGGTTTTTTTCTGATCTTTTTGTTTTGTGAATCACCGCCTCTGTGAGACAAAGGCTTTTGAATATATCCAGAGAAAACAACCGGCTTTTTACCGATTTGGCACAACACTATGCTATGGAACGATTTCTTTATCGTTTATCCCAGTCTGATTATGCTGGCTGAAAAACTTAATGATCTTGATTTTGCCAGGGACTTTCTTTCAGATTTGATTGATGAGGGGGACTCTTTACAAGAGGCTTTAGGAAAAACAAATCCGTGGTTATGGTGTTAAGGAGTTTTGCTGTCTTGTTGATTTAACACCTGCCACAGTCCAGAGGGCTATCAACCTGGAATACAATCCAACCAAAGAAACCCTTGAAAAAATGCTTAAACCCTTTGGACTCACTTTGGGAATAAAAGACATTGAAGAAGGAGCCGCTTAAAACATTTCCATAAATGTATCATGTTGAATAAATTGGTAGTGATAAATCATTTAATATCTGAAATAGGAAAAGAAAAACTGGGAGAAGATGAGATAGTTTGTCAATCATCTTCCAGTTATCAGTTGACCGTTTTTATTGTTCTTTTCTTTGAATCATTATTCTAACGAGAGGGTCTGAAGAACGGAATAGATATAAAATATACTGTTTGCCTTTTTCAAGAGGAAATTCCACAACCTTGTAAATGCTTTCTGTTCTACAACTCTTTAGTGCTGTGGCCGGGGCCGGGATAGCGGTCCATTTTTCTTCGTCAATAAAATCAATCCAGACTCTTCCGGAACTGATGACATGATAATGTCCACTTTCTTTTGGAGTAAAGAAGAGAAGCCCGCTAAAACCCTCTTTGTGCCCCATTTTTTCTTCAATAAGGGAAAGAGGTTCACTTAAGGGGATCGGGAGGGTTGCATCAGAGTTTATGGAAAGCTGATAGGGAATATTTTCTTCCAACCAATCTTTATTGTCCGGCATTTTGGAATGCATTTCTTTGGTTTGAGAAGGGGAGTTCAGAGCTACAGTACGTTCTTCGTTTATCCACTTCTGACACAGATCACCTGTTGGCCGTGTATTATCAACAACAAATAAAAGATCAATATGATTTGGGTCTTGATCTGTCGCCAATAGGAAATTCGTATATCCCAGAAAACTTAAACCAAGAAAGACACTTGTTAAACGTATAAAAGTTCCCATTTTTTACCTCTTGTGAGAATTTTATATTCACTTCTTTGTTTCAAAGTCAATCCTTATTGTGAAATACAGATTGTGGTTTTATCCTCATAGCTACCATCTAATACCACACCACCAGCACAAAGTGACAGGATAGTTGTTGTCCACTCCACATTAGGGATGAAAGAATCAGTGTCAATAAGTTAAAAAGGCGGAAAATCCTTGGAAGAGTACTCAGAGGCCGGTTTTAAAGGACACATAGAGGAATATACATCAGAAAATTATATTAACTACCCTGTTTTGACTGCAAAAAAATGTATTAAGATGGATTTTGCACCTGATGGGAAGTTTATGGAAATAAAAATCGGTGTCATACCACATCTTGATAAAGTCACCCTTTCCATAAAAGAGGGATCCCCAATCCGGATAATGGTGTTCATAATTATGTCTATTGTTTTTTATGCAAATCATAAATAGAACCCCCTCTTTTACAGGAAAAGGTGGAAAACCTGCTCCATCCAAAAGAAATATAAAGAGAGTCATTATCCAATAAAAATCCATGGCGACCCTTTATTCCTCCTTCTCCTGATCCTTCTTCAAACTTCTCTGAAATAAATCCCTGAACTATTTCAATGCCCTCGTCACTATAATGATGTTTGGATTTCATACAGTGAACATCAAGTTCATAAGCTTCCATTGTGTATTCCACCTTGGGTAATATCCATGGTTTTCCTGACCCTTCTTTTATCGTATAGGGACCTTCATAGGTTACATTGCATACCCCCTTCACACGGGGGGCATCTGTCACCCAAACAATTTTGCCATCAGCAGTGTAGGTTAAAGAGGAATATTTTTGATAATCCTCAAGAGAAGAAGGATCGGGATCGGGGTCATAAAAATCCATATCAGGGTGGTTGGTGTTGGGACCACAAACATATTTTTCAAAATCCCATGTTCCCACCAGTTCCTCATTGGCAAAGACAAAGGGGGAGGCAAGTATCACTGACACAACAAATGATAAAAAAACTTTCATAACAGATCTCCTGGAGTTGGTTTATTGTGATCCACTTTTTACTTATACTAAAGATCATTTATTTTTCATGCTATTTCCATAGAGAAATTCCATGAAAACTCAAACACGATCAGTATAAGAGTGTATCGTGAATGGAGTAAAAATAATCCGGCTTTCACTGGTGGTGTATCATGAATGGGGTAAAAGTGAAAAAGAAATCACAGAATTAAAAATAACCGGGTGCATTGTAAGGATGTGGTGTTTTCTTTTTAAAAGAAAAAATTATAAAGACCAAAGCATTTATTTTGCATGATTCCCCGATGGATCATGGATGGCTGTCCCGAAAAACCAATAACTCTAAAGAAAGCACATCCACATGGAGACAATAATGAAGAAAAAACTAAAAAAAAAATCAATATAATCAAGGATTGTCTTCCATAGCGGTCATCTCTGATGATTCCATGGGTTTTCCTTTTGAAACACCTGAATTTTCAAACAGGATCAATCTATATTGTTTGCATTTAAATTTTTCAGAATTTCATAAGGGGTAACTCCGAAAATTCAGAGACGATTAGTGCCTCTTCAGGCTCCGGCCTCCCGGAGAGTTCTTTCCCAATCTTCTATGGAAAAGTTTCCTGTTTCGGTGTTTTCCATAATTTCTCTATATTTCCATAATTTCTCTATATACAGAATCTCTCAAGTCAGACAATTTGTCTTTGATTTTTTCAATCCTTCCCAAATCCTCTCCAAAAGGCTTGAGATATTTTCTGACAAATTTCCTCAGAGAATCGCTTTTTTTAGCGGCTTCACGAAAAAAATTAAGTTCAAAAGAATCCGGATTGGTAATGGCGGTAGAGACAAAAGGAGGTTTCATCAAATCTCCAATTCTACCTTTTAAAAAATCCCTCCCCTCCCTGTAGGCGGGGTTCCCTGGGTCAATGCTTATATATTTGCAAAAGAACAGGATCTCTTCAACCCGAATCAAACGAATGGAAAACCTGGTGACAAGGGGGCTTTTTCCAAGAGCTTCCATCATGTGTGACATAAAACCGGAATTTCCCGGCTCAAGGTTCAGCTGTGGATTACCATAAAGTCCTGCAACGTATGGAAAATCAAAACGACTGACATTATCCATGACGTATTTGGAATAACCAAAGTTATTATTTACCAGGGCACTTAAAACACCCGCATGAAGATCTTCAGCCTCCACACCCGTATCCACTGTGGAAATTTCAACATCTTCCCAAAGTTGACCGAGTTGAATATTTTCAGACGGACCCGGTGAGTCACTTCCTCTCAAAAGCTCCCCGATGACCTTGTCAGTAAAAAGAGTCATATGATCCGCATTGGAGGGGTCAAGTTGTGAGACAACCAAAGACAAATAAACTCTTCTTGTATTTCTATCACTATCGAGGATCTTTTGGGGATGATTCTCAAGAATATCAAACGGGGAATCCAAAAATTGTCTGAGATCCTCCCGGAGTTTTTCAACCTCATCAGAGGTTTGCCGGGGAAAGTGATGACGAATGTGAATGGACAGACGCTGCTGCTCAGAGAGAGCTTTGACGGGAGGGGTTGTGTAGTCTGTTACTCCCTTCCCAAGTCCCCGACCCAACCAGGACGAGAATAAAGCTCCTTTGGCCTGTGATGTGAAAAAAATAAAACCACAATAAATATTGATAATAAACAAACCCTCATTTTTCAACGGCTATCACATCTTCGGCTCAATTAAAAGGGGTTTGAAAATTTTCAAAAAACTTTTCAGGTGTTGTGTGTAAAATTTTCAAAAAAGAAAGTCTTATTGTCCTTCAACAAGTTCATCACTGCTGAAAACAGGAGCGTCCGGATCACAGGTGGTGCATTTTTTGAGTTTTGGATAGTGACCTCGAACAAAGCTATACCCATCCCCTAAAGTACAAATACCCTCGGTTTCCTCACCGGTACAGGCAACCTGCATGTTTTCCGTTGTCAATCCGATGACCCCTTTCGTCACCTGGGACGTGTCCTTCCCTGAAACATCCTTATCCCAAAACACAAGGGACAATCCCTGAAAGAAGGGGCTATTGGTCCGTACGTCCGCAATGGGATCATCAGAATCCCGCCCCAGAGAATAGGAATGGCTGATGGTACTATATCTGACAAAATCAAAATCCCCAACAAGGCCTCCACTATAACCACCACCTGAGACAACACTACGGGAATAAGACCAATAAACGTCCGAGGAGTTAAGCATTCCGGAAAGTCCACCCACCTTGCCTGAATTGCCATCAATACTTACAGACCCTCTGGAATGGGAATTCATGATAAAAGACCCGCCACCCAACAGGTCTCCCGCAAGCCCCCCGGCTGTTGTTCCACGACTCGCTTTTGCCTTCACTTCCACATCCGTATAACTGTTGAGTATTTTCCCCTGAATGACTCCAACCAAACCTCCCACGTCACTATTAACACCTTCTGCTGAAACAATCCCGGTGACAGAACTCCCTTCTATATTTCCATAATTGTCACCGACAATGGCCCCAACATCAGTCAATTCCGTAGCCGTTGAGTGAATACGCACATTTTTCAAGTGGAGATCGGAGACACTTGTATTCATATTACCAATATTACCAAACAATCCCACATAGGTTTTGGAAGAATGAATGTACAGATTTTCAATACTGTGTCCCCGACCGTCAAAACCAATGAAAAACATAACCCCTTCCGGATCCCCCACCGGTTCCCAACCGGAGCAGGGGTTTGTTTCCGCAATATCAGTGCCATTATAGGCCCCACACTGATCAGTCCCTTCTGACCAACTCTCACGGGCATCAATATCAACTCCAAGAATGTAATAGTCTGTGGAATCATGCTCTTTGGCAATCCCCTTTAATTCACTGTAACTGCATATCCACTTGGGATTATCAGGATGTCCATCACCCGAAGCAATGCACCTTTCCACCTCCACACTGTCCGTTGAAGTGTCAGAACCCACCCTTTGGGTTGCTGTAATAGTCACCGGACCATTGGGTATCTCACTGGTATCAAAACCGGTGACAGACCAATGGTTACCCCCGCAGTTTGCGGTCACCGCAGTCACGGAACCCACCTGAACACTTATGGATCCGCCACCTGAAACACAACTTCCACTGACAGAATAATTGTCATAATTGTCCGCAAGAATATTGTGGGCACGGGTAATGGCAAGCCTGTTCTCCCTGTCAATAACCGTCACTGAAACTTCAGAAACACTCAAACCATCGTAACCACCCCCTGAAATTGCGTGAGTTGTTTTTGTCAAACGATTGGCATTTGTCGGTATATTGTTATCCACACCGGTCACAATCACCGTCTGGGGAAGACTCCACAGCTTACCATTGTCATTATTGGCTTCAAAGGTCAGAACGGAAGGGGAAACTGTGGCCACACCCATGTCTTCACTGCTCACTGTTACCACCACAGGGCCTGTGGGTTCACTTTCAAGTTTTAATGTGTAGCTCTTTTCATCACCCTCCATGATTGATAAAGACGAGCGGGAAACCATCACACCGGCCTCATCATCATCAGTGATGATCAAAGTGGCAGGATTCACCGTCAGGCCAGGGGAGGTTGAAGCATTCACTAAAAGAATCTCATTATCATCATCAATACTGTCATCAATAACAGTCAAATTAAAGACTCCAATACCATCATTGTCCCCGGATAAAATGAAAATATCAAAATCGGAAACGGTATTGAAATCCTCCACCTGAGCCGTACCCACCCCGACAGAGGTTGAAAGAGTTAAATTATCAGACAAACGGACATCGGAATTGGCCTGACCCCCACTGGTACTTCCCTGAAACTTCGCTGTCACTGTCACGGACTTTGTGTTGTCCGCCTGAGGGAATGGGGAATTGTCATCATGTTCATCAATACTGTTTGAACTCAATGTCAATTGAATAAAACCAATATCATCATCATCCAGGGAAGTGACTCCCACAGAATTTACAGACAGACTACTATAATCCGTATCATCACTTGTAACGGTGTGACTGATATTGGTCATCCTTTGGGGATGGGTTCCCACATCATTGTCAATGTCATCATTAACCCCCGTCAGAGTCACTGTCTTAGGGGAACTCCAGATTTTACCATTGGTGTCATCCGTCTCAAAAGTCAAACCCAAAGGGGATACAGTGGCCACTTCTGTATCATTACTGGTAATGTGAATTGTCACAGACGCTGTGGGTTCACTGTTTAATCTCACTGTATAAGTTATCGTCCCGCCATCTTCACCGACTGACAGATTTGTTGCTGACAAAACCACATTGGGATCACTCCCGTTGACAAGAACACTGGAAAGATTGGTGGGAAGAGTGAACGTCAGAGGACTGACAGAATTACCCGCTTCATCCCCAAGAGTTCCCGAGTTGGGGTCAATGGAATTTGTCATTCCAATACCATCATTATCCATATCTATATATTTGATTTCATAACGAAAGGTCAGGCTTGTTGATCCGGAACCCTGATAATACTCTGCATACGGGGAAGAACCTCCCGAATTAAAAGTCAGGGGAATACGGGGAGTGCCTGTCACTTTCACAGGCTCACTGAAAGTCACCGTAAAATCCATCCTGTCTCCACCGGTATAGGTTTTTGAGGGAACAGTCACGCTTAAAATTGTGGGAGCCGTGTTATCCAATGTGGCGTACACACTGATCACATCAGACTCATTGCCCGCTTCATCCCTGGCCTGAATATGGATGCAGTATTTTCCATTGCCCCCTGTCTTTGTGGTTACAAAAACATCGGAATAAGCGTCACTGGACAAAAAAGTATGGGAAGCACAGTCTGTTCCAGTCATTGGAGTATCATCAACCAGGTAACGATATTCACAACTTGTTGCATCCCTACAGCCCCAAAGCCAGGTTTTTGACTTCCTGGGAGTGTCATCATTTCCAATCGAAGTGATTCCACCCGGGAAAATACGATCTATAATTTCAGGTTTTGTGGCATCGAGGACATAAGTCTGTTCAACACAGGCCGTTGATATCCCTTCCCCCTCGATTTTGGCAAAAAATTTGTAAGTGCCATCCTGGACTCCGTTGAAAATATTACCCAGATTTTCAAAAGTAATCTCATTTTGTGAAGCACCAGTAACAACAGGAGTCCCTATGGGAATCAGATCGGTATCTTCACACTCTGAACTGGAAACAAGTCCCCTGTAAAGGGAAACAGTGACTGAAGTATCAGGTAAATTTCTGACAATAAACCCCGGAGAGCTTCCGTCACCTGGGGAGGAAAAGGGAGGCTTCAGGTAAAATTCATATCCTGCACCGGGAGGGATGGGACCGGGGGTGGGAGAGGGAGAAGGACCGGGACCGGGGGTGGGAGTAATGGGTTTTTCACCCACTGAAGAACTTCCGGAACTGCCACTACAGCCGGATAAACCAATCATAATAAAGACGAATAAAACCAAAAAAGCAAATCTTCGCAGTCCCACAAAAAAACTCCCCTAAAAAAATTGTCGTCATTGCTGTGTAAAAACTTTAAACTCCATCTCAAAACAAGACAGCCTTTGGTTCATTCCCATACACTTATGAAAGAGGCATTTTTAATAACATATAACAATAAGACAATGGTCCTGATGGTGTTGAAAAATCTGACAAAAAATACTCACAAGTGTATAAAAAGAATTGCCATGTCGTTAAAAACCCAGGATCCGGAATTATTTAAAAGCATTGAACTGGAGCAAAACCGCCAGGAATACGGCCTTGAGATGATTGCCTCTGAAAACTACACCTCAAAAGCTGTGATGGAGGCCCAGGGTTCCGTATTGACCAATAAATACGCCGAAGGTTATCCCAATAAACGCTATTACGGGGGTTGTGAATTTGTGGATCAGGCGGAACAACTGGCCATAGACCGGGCCAAACAGCTTTTTGAAGCGGAACACGTCAATGTCCAGCCCCACTCCGGCTCTTCGGCCAATATGGCTGTTTTTTTAGCCGGTCTTGAAATTGGAGATACCGTTCTGGGTATGGATCTGTCCCACGGAGGACACCTGACCCACGGTTCTCCCGTCAATTTTAGCGGGATGCTCTACAATTTCATCAGTTACGGAATTGATCCCAAAACCCATCGAATCAATTACAATACTCTTTTGGATATAGCCAAAGAACATCGGCCAAAAATGATTGTGGCCGGTTACAGTGCCTATCCACGATGGCTTGATTTTGAAAAATACAGGGAGATAGCCGACAGCGTTCAGGCCCAACTTCTTGTGGACATGGCCCATTTTGCGGGTCTTGTGGCAGGAAATGTTCACCCGTCCCCCATCCCCTACGGAGACTTTGTCACCACCACAACCCATAAAACATTAAGAGGCCCCAGGGGAGGAATGATTTTCTGTAAAAAGGAATGGGCAAAAAAAGTGAATTCAAAAATTTTTCCGGGAATCCAGGGAGGCCCCCTGGAACATATTATTGCAGCCAAAGCCGCAGCCTGTGGTGAAGCTCTGAAACCTGAATTTAAAACCTATGCCGGGCAAATTTTGAAAAACGCAAAAACTTTGGCCGAAACCCTTCTCTGTCTCAATTATGACCTGGTCACAGGGGGAACCGACAATCACCTGATTCTCATTGATCTGACCAAAAAAGGACTGACGGGAAAACTGGCTGAAGCCAGCCTGGACAAAGCCGCCATTACTGTCAATAAAAATACCGTTCCCAATGAAACCCAAAGCCCCTTTGTCACCAGTGGCATCCGAATTGGAACTCCGGCTCTGACAACCCGTGGAATGAAAGAGGATGAAATGAAACAGGTGGGCCAGTGGATTCATCAGGTTCTCAGCGATCCTGAAAATCCGGACACTCTCAGTCAGGTCCGATCCCAGGTCAGAGAACTCTGTGAACAGTTTCCCATTTATAGTTGTAAATTTTAACTCAATTTATGATTTTTTTTCAGAACCGACTAAAAACAAGACAGACGATGGCCTCTTTCTTTAATTTGTTGCCATGTAGATATATTTTCTTTAGAGCTATTGAATTTTTCAGAACGGCCATCTATGGTACCCAAACAATGAGAACTCTTTACCGACATTTCATCCCCTGGTTTTTTATTCCGGTTCTGATTGGTTGTGGCACCCCCTCTAAAAATTTTTTAACCTCCCCTCCCCTTTTTATCTGGCCCGTCAAAACAAGAGGGAAAAAAGTGACGCAAAAATTTAAAGTTATTAGAAAACACGAAGGCATTGACATTTCCGGTTCAAAAAACACACCTGTTTACGCAGCAGCCAATGGAAGAGTCATTTATACCGGCCAAAGATTCAGCGGGTACGGAAAACTCATCATCATTGAACATCAGGGGGACAAATGGGCCTCTTTTTACGCCCATCTTAACAAGTTCAAAGTGCGTGAAGGCCAAAAAGTCAAAGCGGGACAACTCATCGGTTTGATGGGAAACACGGGTCGCTCATCAGGAATCCATCTCCACTTTGAAATCCGACACAACCTCAAACCCGTAAATCCCCTCCCTTTACTGAATCACTGACCGGGGTTAAAGGAGGGCTGAAAGTAATCGGCCTCTGTCCCTCCATCATGGAAATCTTTCACCACATAGAACATATAATCAGCGACGGCCTCAAGAGTTGTCGGAATTCCGTTGGGTGCTGATGTCAGATCATTTCCACTGGAATCATAAAACAATGTTTGATAACTGCCTGATAACAAATCACAAGGGGCGTTGGGATCCTTCACATTCCTGCATTTTTTCAGGAAAATAACAGAACCCACCTCTTTTTTAACAACAGCGGCAAAAACAAAAATATCACTGACAGTTGTTCTATAATAACGACCCCCAATTCCATGTTCCACAACTGCATTATTATCATCAGGCACTTCCCTGAAAAGAACAATACACCCCATTTATCATAAAAATGATCCCATTTTTACGACTGAGATAACTTCTGGACTTTCTCCTTGCATTTTTAGACCTTTGGTTTGTCTCACAATCTGACCCAAAGATTCAAAACAAACACCACACCAGACAAAAACCAAATTTCTCACAAATAACGTAGGGAAATAATAGTGATATCATCAAATTGATCCTGTTTACCTATAAAATTCATAACATCATCAGTGATAGCATTAATAACATGGAGGGAAGAGGAAAACCGGTCTTTCCCAAGAACCCTTTCAAGCCGATTTTCTTCATAAAAATCCCCATTCAGGTTCTTGGCATCCGTGACACCGTCTGTGTAAAAAATCAGGGTATCTTCATGATCCAACCTGACAGACTGCTGTTCAAAAGAAGCCTCTTCAAAAGTTCCAACCACAGGACCATCAACTTTTTCAAGAAGGACCAATTCCCCATTTGCTTTTTTAATGTAAGGGAAATTATGACCCGCATTGGCGATATCAACCTTTCCTGTTTCAATATCCATGATACCCACAATAAGAGTCACAAACATACAGCTGGCATTGTTTTTGGAAAGCTCCCTGTTCACAATGGAGACTATATCCTTAACCGGCATATCAGGGTTGGAATTCAGGGTGTTATTAATTGAAACTTTGGTCATGGACATGAAAAGGGCCGCCCCCACTCCCTTTCCTGAAACATCCCCAATACAAAAATAAACTTTCTTTTTATCATCAAGAAATGAAAAATCATAAAAATCCCCTGACATCATCTGGGCTGGATTCAAATAAGCATCCAGTTCAAAACCCTGATCCGTGATTTTATGGGGAAGCATATCCATTTGAACCTTCTGCCCCAGAAGAAGATCCTGTGCTATTTTATCATTTTGATTTTTAATTGTTTTGTAAGAATTATTGAGTTTGCTGTTAATCATAGTCATCCGTATTCGGCTTTTAATGAAAAAAATCGTGAACAAAAGAATGAGAAGACTTATGGCAATCATTCCCAGGGAGGTCTGGGCGATAAAAACCTTTCTGAGTAAAAAGTTCTCCTCATAGGAAACTTCAACGACGATACCAAACTGATAGAAACTGTTCCATCGCCAAAGACCAAGCACCCGGGTTCCCGTATAGCTTTTGTATCGTGCAATTCCGTTTTCATTCTTATGCCTGTCAGGCTTAATAAACTGACCGCGAACCACTTCATTGACAGAATGTGATAAAGGAGCCTCCGGGTTCTTCATATCATTACTGACTCGAATGCCCGTGACAGAGTTTATACCTGACTTTAACCAGCCTTTTCTAACAAGTTCATGACTCCTTTGGGATGATGTCACAAAGTTTCCCTGGGAACTCACCATATAGACCTCAGCTGTCTGGTAAAAACCATGACTCATAAGATGAATCAGGTCTTTTTGTGGGGAAACGAGAAAAAACAAAAATCCCTTCTTCCCTTTTTCGAGAGCCGAAGCAAAAAGAACATTTTCATCCAAAAGAGGACGTGATTGCCCCGCTTTTCTTTCCGGAAAAAAGATATCCAAGTAGGGAAACTTTTTAATCCGGTTTAAGATCTGATTGGAAATCCTGAATTTTTCTCCAATCAGTTCAGTCTGACTGGATGAAACAATAATAAGATCCGGATCAGTAACAATATAATCGTCAAACTGATTGGAGTTCAAAAAACCCATTTTTTCCAATTGTTTATGAAAGCTCCCCCGGGCCTCTGGTTTCAGGCCACGGGTCTTTATATTCGTTTCCAGATTTTCAGATAAGGAAACAGTCGTTTGGTGCCTTTGATTTATCCAGTTAACAACAGCATCATTGACAACATCCAGGTTGCTCTCGAAGTTTTGTTTTACTTGCCCCTCACCGATGAATATCAGCTCCAGATAAAGCCATCGACCCAGACTGGCTATGACAAGGATAACCAACAGGGAAAAGAGAATAAAGGGTTTGCCCGCCACCCAAAACCTTTTACTAAACATGGAAGCCCCGTCTTCTTCACTGGATTCCTGTTTGAAAGGTTTGATGACAAAAAAAAGAGACATCAACAACAATAAAATAAAAAGAATCTGAACAGCCCACAGAACAGTAAAAAAACGTCTGTTTTTTACTTTGTAGATATCAATTTCCTGTCTGACTTTTCTCTCAACAGAATGAGAAAACTCCATTAAAAAATACATCAGTTTTTGTTTGGCTCTCTGATATTCCTGTCCATAAAGCAGGTTTACAGCCATTTTCTGATCGGGTGATCCTTTGACAGCGTATTGACCTTTTTTATCTTGAAAAAGTCCATTCATGGCGTGAATGGCCTCTTCCTCCAGACTTAAAAGACGGTCTGACTGAAGTTTCGCCTTTTTAATGAGTTTTATATCTCTGGTTAAGGGTCTTATAATTTGTAAATTGGAATGAGCTTCCTCCTCGACCCTCATTAAAAAATCCAACTTTTTTATGGAAAAGTCGGGTTTACTTTCAAGGGCTTTCTGAAGATATTCCCTGAAACGGGACTTTCCCGTAACCACATAAGCCTTTGTCATGCGAGTGAGACGGTCGGATTTTTTTCTCCATTCACCAATCAATAAATAAACATGATGTCTTTTGGCTTCACTCTGGATGATCAATTTTTCATTTCCAAAAATCTGATAAAAAACCCCCAATGATATAAAAGAAGGAACAACAAATAAAAAAATAACAAGTAATTTCCTTTTTAAAGACATATTATTATCCTGTAGGTTCTAAGGAATCAGTCAGTTTTGCGTCCAGTCTTCCATCTAAAGGGATTGAACGGAAAAAGAAAAACAAAGACCAGAAAAAAGGAAAGATCTGCAATGATCCATAAAACAATGACAAGACGATTATTTTTGGACTGGTATAAGGAAATATCCTTACCCACTCCCATGTTCATGGAGTTGGAAAACTCTTTTAAAGAATCCATGGTTTTTTGCCTGATCTCACGATGCTCCCGGCTATAGAGAATATCCATAGCTATTTTTTTGTTAGGGGTTCCTTTTATAGTATAACCCCCTTTTTCATCCAGGTAAAAACCATCCACTGCATGAATGGCCCTTTCATCCATAGACAAAAGATCCTTAAATAAAACCTCTACCTTTTTGAAACTCTCCAGGTCCTTGTCAGAAAGTCCGGCTCCTTCAACCAAAGTCCAAAACGCAACAGGCTCTGTATCGCTTTGGGGCTTCCTGCCTGTGGCGGAAACAAAATCCCAATAAGAGCCATGGTAGTTTTTGGGCCTTGGAGTTTTTCCATCACGAATATCGAGAATTCTTTGAAAATACTCCCTGAAACGAGGATCCCCTGTAGCCACATAAGATCTTGCCATCCGGGTAAGATCATCAGAATTTTGCTTCAACTCATCAACCAGGAAATAGGACTGGTATTTTTTTAACTCACTCTTTGCCATTGATTTTTGATTTTTAAGAATTTCAAGAAAAATCACCAAAGAAACGGTGAAAGTCATTAAGGATAAAAAAGCAATAAGAACTTTTCTCTTCAAGGACACCCGGTTTTTCCTTCTCATCAAAAGAAAAAAGTAAAAACTTTTCCAATTGTATCCATAGAGATACCTGAAAAACAAGACACACCCTGAAAAAAGTTTACTGGTATTTTCGTTAACGCCTGAGAGTTTTCCTCTGATTCACCCACGGGCTTGCTCATGGATTAAGCATTACTGATCGACTTGAGAAGCCTCCCCTGTTGCTTCTTTTAATTCCGCTTCCATATCCAAATAGTTTGCATGAAATTCTTTTTGTACCTGATAAAAGTCATTCACATAATCTGTTATTTCCTCTTCAAGACACGGCTCCGACGATTGCCAACTACCAAAAGGGAAGCCAGCTTTAATCCTGAGATAAATTGCAAACAAAGTTAATTTGGGTTCTCTTTTCCTATCAAAGGACAAATCAACCTGATAAGAGGCCTGAGCATGAAAAGGCTCCTCATCCCCAGGTTTTTCATATTCTTTCGCCAATTCCCCAAGCCGTACCAAGCATCTAAAAGAATCGGGTGACATTAAATCCTCGTATTTTGCCAGGCCCTCCAAAAAAGAGGAGGAATCGTAATAATACTCTGACCTTAAAATCCAATTGTTGGAACTTGATATATGAATATCAAAAGAGCTCTTGCTCTCTGACTCAGCACCAGTCCCGGAACTTTCAGTCGGTGTTACAGCATCAGCCCCGGAATAATTCAAAACTTGAGCTATAAAGAACAAAAAAAGAAGAAAAAATTTCATAAACACCTCAAAATGATTTTTTTATGTCACCTTCCACAGAGAAAACCTGTCTATGGAGAAACCCGACCCTAACCCATCCGGTCAACGTGGTTACACGGAATTATAGAACAACCCTCTACATAAACATATATGCAGTGCAATATCCCCGTGTAAAAAACAAAAGCCATCGCCACTTAAAAATTTGCGGGTTTTTATTTTTATACTGAAGACCATTTGTTTTTCATGGGGAAATTCCATGAAATTTCAAACCAGACCAGTATATTTTTGGTATTCTTTATTGGCACCATGATTAAATTCATTGATTAAACCATACACATTCAAATAGGATCGTATAAAAGAAACGGATTGGCCTGAATTCAAACATGGGGAATGGGTTTCATTTGAGTGACTACAAAAATATTGGAATCATTATTCGCAATAACACACCACGGGCATTGACCGAAGCACGGAAACTCTCTGAATGGCTTGTCAAAAAATCCTTAAAGGTGTTCTGCCAGGAGAACGTGGATCTCTGTGAACAATCCCTGAAAATTTCCAAAGAGGAGGACCTGGACCAAATAGACCTGGTGATTGTCCTCGGAGGGGATGGAACCTATCTGAAAACCGTAAATCTGTTTGGAGGTCATCAGATTCCCATTGTGGGAGTCAACATGGGATCCCTTGGATTTTTAACGGATAACCGTATTGAAGAACTCTACACCACCTTAAAAGCCGCACTGAACAATGAAATGGAAAGCCGTCCCCGGGCTGTATTGGAGATTTCCATGAACAATCAAAAAAAATTTCTGGCTCTTAACGACATGGTCATTGAACGGGGAGACAGAACCCATCTGCTGAACGTGGGTATTTATTACGACAATTTTCTGGTTACTGAAACCAAAGCCGACGGTATTATTGTCGCAAGCCCCACAGGTTCCACAGCTTATAACCTGGCTGCCGGAGGCCCCATCCTCCACCCGGAGGTTAAAGCCATGGTGGTCACCCCCATCTGTCCCCACAGTCTCACCACCCGCCCCATGATTTTCCCTGACCATAAAGAGATTCAATTCCGGATTATCGGGAAAAACAGAACAGCCCTGTTAACCATTGACGGTAAAAAATCAATGGAAATCAATTCCTCTCACAAATTGAGTGTGAAACGACACAACAGGGATCATTATATCATTCGTCATCCAACCCACAATTTCTTTAACTTACTCAGGGAAAAACTGAAATTCGGAGAACGGGACTGAAATGCTTACGGAACTGAAAGTTTCCCAATTTGCCATTATTGACAACATTCATATTCACTTTGACCACGGACTGAATATTTTAAGCGGGGAAACAGGAGCCGGAAAATCCATATTGATTAAAAGCCTGGCCCTGCTCATGGGAGCCAAATCCTCAGCACAGGATATAAGGTCTGATGAAAAAGGGGCTTCCATTGAAGGAATCTTTAAACTGAATGACCGGAAAGATGTTTTAAAAAAACTCAGTGAAATGGGACTGGACTCTGAAGACAATAACCTCATCGTCCGTCGTCTTATTCAAAAAAACGGAAAAAGCAAAGTCTATCTCAATGGACATATTTGTGCCGTGGGGGATCTTCGCAAAATTATTTTCCCGCTCATAAACCTCAGTAACCCGAAAGAGGCTCCCCTTATTGAACTGACAGGACAACATGAAAGCAAGGATCTTCTCTCCTCCCAATACCAGATGGATACTTTGGATCAGTTTTGTGAACATTTTGATTTACGCCAACAGGTGGCTGAAAATTTTGACAGTCTGAACCAAAAGACCCGACAGATTGAGGAACTTAAAAAACTCTCCCAACAAAGGGAACAGCAAATGGATTTCCTGGATTTTCAAATCAGGGAAATTGAAAGCATGAATTTAGAGGAAGATGAAGATAAAATTCTTTCCG
The DNA here is from genome assembly GCA_965219545.1 of Bdellovibrionales bacterium. Taxonomy (GTDB): domain Bacteria; phylum Bdellovibrionota; class Bdellovibrionia; order Bdellovibrionales; family JAGQZY01; genus JAGQZY01. The sequence continues at coordinate 39,000 of CBDCNX010000034.1, read as the reverse complement.
AAAAAATCAAAAATCTTAAAAACAAAGCCCAATGGCAATCCTGGATCCGGGAATCAGGTGATTGTCTGAACAACACGGACACCTCCATTCTCGGTCAGCTTAACAGAATTTTGGCACAGGCTCCGGAACACTCCTCCATTGTCTCTGCCAAAGAGCAATTAAAACAGAGCTTCACACAACTTGAAGACGTGGCCTTTCAACTCCAGCAACTGGCCGGACGGGAACCCGAAGAAGAGGAATCCCTTGACAGTCTTGAAGAACGTCTCAGTTGTCTTCGCAAGATTCAAAAAAAATTTGGCCCGGAAGTCCCTGAAATTCTAAAACAAATGGAACAGATGAAAAGGGAGTATGATAAACTGAATCATCTTTCCGAAAACCTGACAAACCTTGAACAGGAATGGAAAAAAGAGAAACAAAACCTTCTGAAACTCTGTGAAAAACTGAGAAACCAAAGAAAATCAGGAGCCAAAAAACTGGCCTTGGAAGTCAACAGGGAACTCAAAGATCTGAACATGAAGGGAGTGGAGTTTTTTATCACAATTTTTCCACAAACGGAGATTTCATCCACAGGCCAGGATCGGGTGGTGTTTCAGATCCAAAGCGGAAAAAAGGACCGGGTTCGGGATATGGCACAAGTGGCCAGTGGTGGTGAACTCTCCCGCATCTTACTTTCCTTAAAACAGGTGACAGGAGTCAATCAGTATCCCAGAACTTTTCTGTTTGACGAAGTGGACAGTGGTGTCAGTGGTCCCACAGCCGAAAAAGTGGGAGCCAAACTGAAAAATCTGGCAAAACACCAACAAGTCATCTGCGTTACCCACCTGCCCCAGGTGGCCCGTTTCGGAGACCATCACTTTTTTATCGAAAAACAACTCAACGGAGACCGGATTGAAATGTCGGTCAGACCTCTTAATCAAAAACAGAGAATCAGGGAAATCGCACGACTGATTTCAGGGGAAAAACAAACCAAAACCAGTCTGGCCCACGCCAGAGAACTGTTGGGTCAAAGCCCCTGATAAACAAAAAACATCCACTCATTTCAAAGCCAAAAACTAAAAATAAAATTGAAAAACAAAAGATCTTTTGGTATAAAAATCTTATGGAGAATTTCAGTCATGAAAATTGAACAGATCCACCTGAAAAATTTCCGTGCCTTTAAAAATATTGTTATGAGAGATATCCCAAAATTTGCCGTTATTATCGGTTCCAATGGCAGTGGGAAATCCACTCTTTTTTCCGTCTTTGGTTTTCTCAGGAAGGCCATGACATCCGATGTGACAAGGGCACTGGGAAAAATGGGTGGAAGTCGTGGAATTAAAGAGGTAAGAAGTAGAAATACGGAAGGTCCCATTGAAATTGAGATAAAATTCCGCCCCCAAACCGGAAAACTGGCGACCTATACACTGAATATTTCCGAAAATGGAGGGAAAGCCGTGGTTGAGCGTGAAGTCCTCAAATACCGTCGGGGAAGCCGGGGGCAGCCCTGGCATTTTCTCGATTTTTCCAATGGAAGCGGAAAAGCTGTAATCAATGAAATGGACGAAGTCGAAAAAGAATCCCAGTTAAAACGTGAAGATCAGAAGTTAAAGTCACCGGATATTCTTGCCATTAAGGGTCTGGCCCAATTTGAACGTTTTCCTGCGGCAGTGGCTTTGGGAAACCTTATTGAAAGATGGCACATTTCTGATTTTCATATCAGCAGAGCCCGTCCTGAACAGGAGGTGGGATATGCCGAACACCTGTCAAGAGAAGGTGAAAATCTATCCCAGGTTATTGAATACCTTCACAATCAACACCCAAATACTTTTGAAAAAATTATTAAAAATTTATCTGTGAGAATTCCCGGTATTTCCAAGGTTGAATCCAAGCAGACCGAGGAAGGACGTATTTTACTTAAATTTCAGGACGGTTCCTTTGAAGACCCTTTTCTGGCCCGCTTTGTTTCAGATGGAACCATTAAAATACTGGCTTATTTGACATTGCTTTATGACCCCAAACCTCATCCACTTTTGTGTGTTGAGGAGCCTGAAAACCAACTCCACCCTCTTTTACTGGAAGAAATTGCTGAGGAATTTAGATCCTATGCTAATCGTGGGGGACAGGTCTTCGTATCCACCCATTCCCCTGATTTTCTGAATGCCACCAAATTAGAGGAAGTCTTCTGGTTACAAAAAACTTCGGGATACACTGAGATCAAGCGAGCCAGGGACAATGAACAAATTAAGAGATATATGGAAAGTGGAGCTAAAATGGGACACCTCTGGAATGAGGGACTTTTTGAGGGGGCTGATCCTTGATAGAAAATCTCGTTTTTTTTCTGGAAGGTCGTTCAGAAAAGGAAATGCTTGAAGGCTTGATTCCCCGCCTTCTTGAAGACCACAGAGAGATAGATATCCAATATTTCATTTTTCAGGGAAAACGGGATTTGGAAAGCAAATTCCACAATCGTTTGAAGGAATGGTCAAAACCTAAGAGTGTTTTCGTGGTTCTCGTGGACCAGGATAACGAGAACTGCAAGAAACTGAAAAAAAGACTCCTTGACAAATGTGAAAGTACAACTTCTTTAAATTTGGTTATTCGTATTGCCTGCCATGAACTGGAAAGTTGGTATTTTGGAGATCTGACTGCTGTGGCAAAAGCCCTGGAGAAGGAAAACCTTGTTAATTACAAAAATAAAAGCAACTATCGAAAACCCGACAAAATCCAAAAACCCTCGGAAAAACTGAGCAAAATCACAGGTGGAGTTTATCAAAAAATTTCAGGTTCAAGAGCTATTGGCCTGCTTCTCTCTTTGGATGAAAACACTTCTCCCAGTTTTCAGGTTTTTATTAAAGAAATCAAAAAACTCTGTGAAACCTGAACCTATACTAGTATAAAAAACAGAGTAAAGGAAACTTATGAAAGTCTTACTGGTCCGATTCAGTTCCCTTGGAGATGTGGTTTTAACCACAGGTCCCCTGGAAAAGCTGAGACAACTCAGACCGGACTTTGAATTGGACTTTCTCACCTCGGAAGCGGGGGCCGATCTCTTGGCGGGGAACAGAACTGAACTGGATCATTGTTTTATTCTCAATAAGAAACCAAAGTTTTCAGAATTGATAAAACTTTACAAAAGACTGCCAAAATACGATATTATTATCGACTGGCAGGGGAATCTGAAATCCCAATTGTTGAGATTTTTTTCAAGGGCCCGTTTTTTTACAATTCAAAAACATTCAAGACAACGACGGGCTTTTGTCAAAAAAAGAAAATTCAGGGAAAAACTCAATAAACATATCGTTGAAAAATACTATCAGGTCTTAAAGAAGGCTTTTGATCTCAAGGATCAGTGTCTGGAGGATTTACGACCGAAACTTTTTGCCCAAAAAATCATTTTCCATAAAGAAAACAATCTTTCAGATTTTGTTGCCATTCACCCCTACGCCAGTCAAAAAAACAAGATCTGGCCCTATACAAACACACTCATTGAAAAACTTCATCAAAGAGATCTCTCAGTGGTTATTACAGGGCAAAGTAACAGTCCCATGGAGTTTGTGGAATCCAAAAAAACTTTGAATTTGACAAACAAAACCTCTCTGCGTGAAACTCTGGCTGTTATCAAAAAAGCAAAAGTTCTGATAAGCACGGACTCCGGCCCCATGCATCTGGGAGTGGCCTTAAAAATACCCACGCTGGCCCTGTTTGGACCCACTACAAAAGAATTCGGTTTTGCCCCTTTATTTAAAGATACAAAGGTCCTGGAAATTGAGGATCTGGAATGTCGTCCCTGCCATGTTCACGGCGGAGATTTCTGTCCGAAAAAGCATTTTAAGTGTATGAAAGACCTTTCGGTGGATAAAGTCCTTGGAGAGCTTGATAAATTTTTGAAAAACACCAGTTATACTGGTCCTGTTTGAATTTTCATGGAATTTCCCCATGAAAAACAAATGGTCTTCAGTATAAATTTTACCGGAGAAAATGTTTTTTCTCTTTTTCTGTTGGAACCCGGCAGGTTTTTCTTCGACCCGTAAGAGAGTAGCGGTTTCTGGCCACAAGATCATAGACCCAATCCCTGATTCCACGGGGAAGCCAACGAAAAATCAGAAGTAAAACCAGAGGACCTTTAAGAATTTCACACAAACGAAAAACAACAGCCGATTTGTAAAAAAGTTTTGAATTTTCGTAAAGAACAAGAGTCTGGGGGTTTTTTCGTATGTCTTCAGATAAAAGTCTGGAAGCGGTTTCCCCCTGTAAAGAGGCGATAAAAATCTTTTGGTTTTTATCCAGACGGACCAACCAGTCAACCCATCTGTTACAGAGGTTACAATGACCATCAAAAAAGACCACTGGTTTTTCAAACTTCATACCTTCTATATATACTAAAGATCATTTATTTTTCATGGGGAAATTCCATGAAAATTCAAACCGGACCAGTATACCCTGAGGTTTGACCACCCGCAACACATATCCGTCTGAAAAGTTTATGAAAAAATGCAACTCAAAAACTCTCTTATGGATTCCTGAAAAATTCATTTTAGAAAATGAATACAAAACTTGAAAGTTTCAACAATTTAGTTGTATAATAGGAGCCATGATCCAGATTACTGAAAAAGCCGTAAAACAGGTTCAACGACTCAAAGAGGACGAGGAGAAACATCCGGAGTCCATGCTCAGGGTTTATGTTAAAAAAGGGGGATGTTCAGGGCTTTCCTATAAAATGGATTTCACTGACAAAGTCAAAGAGGGGGACAAGGTTTTTGAAACTTCCGGTGAAAAGGTGGTCGTGGACACCAGCAGTTATCTCTACCTGGCGGGTATGAACCTGGACTATGAAGGGGGACTTAACGGTAAAGGCTTTGTCTTCAGCAATCCAAACGCCAAAAAAACCTGCTCCTGCGGTATTTCTTTTGGAATCTAAATTTAAGTCTAAAGAAATCAGAACAGGGCACTGTGCTGAAATTGTTTTAGAGCTTTTCAGGACCGATTAAAACTTTTTGTACAAATCATTGGCGATGTTTTTTTGATGGGCTTCAAGGGTTCCTCCGCCGATTTCAAGAAGTTTTGAATCCCTCCAAAGCCTTTCCACCACATACTCCCCCACATAGCCATAGCCACCGAGAACCTGAATGGCGTTATCAGCGACAGCTTTAGCCATGGGAGTGGCCACAAGTTTAACCCCGTCGGAATCAATGCGATTTCCTGTTCCATCCACGCTCAGAGAGCGGGCCGTGTTGTAAACATAAGCCCTTGCCGCCTGAAATTGGGAATAACTTTCCGCAATAAATTTTTGAACCTGACCGTACTTGGCAATAGGCCGTCCAAAGGCCATGCGTTCCTTGGAATACTTACCCATAACGTCAATACAGCGTTTGGCAATACCCAAAGCCATGGCAGCCAGAGTGAGTCTTTCAATCTCAAGATTGTGCATCATATGGGTCGTGGATTCCCCCTCAGCACCCACCAGGTTTTGAACAGGCACCTGACAGTTGTCAAAAACAAGTTCCGCCGTGTTTGACCCACGCATACCCATTTTGTCCCTGATTTTTTGACCAACCCGGAACCCGGGCATTCCTTTTTCCACAACAAAAGTTGAAATATCCGAACGACTCCTCTTTTGACCGGTTTTGGCGTAAAGCCAGATCACATCCCCCGGAGTCCCCTCATCATCAATACAACCATTGGTAATCCACATCTTGGAACCATTGATAATATAGTAATCCCCCTTTTTTTCCGCTTTGGTCTCCATCCCCAAAACATCTGTTCCATAATTGGCCTCGGACATGGCCATGGCCCCGATCCACTGACCACTGCAAAGCCCCGGAAGATATTTTTGCTTTTGCTCCCGGTTGCCGTGGGCCGCCATATTGTTCACACAAAGCATGGAATGGGCCAGATAAGCCAGACAAAAACCGGGGTCAGAATAGGATATTTCTTCATGGGCAATAACAGCGGCCAGAGTCCCCAGACCCGAACCTCCAAACTCCTCCGGAACGGTGATACCCAAAAGACCAAGTTCCCCCAACTGACGGAATAAATTGAGATTGAATTTTTCATGACGGTCAAATTCCAGAGCCTGGGGCTCCACCTTTTCAGCAACCCATTGCCTGATGGTTTCACGAAGCATTTTGTGTTCTTCAGTCGGATTGAATAAATCAAAATTTTTCCACTGCATTTTCATCCCATTTAACTGATTCCACCTAAACCTTTAAAGAATTTTTTCAAAAACTCACCCATTATAATACAAAAATCATTTTCTTTAAATATTTTTAGGCTCTCCACAACTGCGATAAAGATAGAGGGCCAGAAGATATTGACGCTTGCTATCAGAAAGGGGTGGCATTTTCCCTTTTTTGTGTTCTCCACGGATATGCTGAAAACACAGGGCTGCCGCCACGGAAATATTAAAACTCTGTACAAAACCCTCCATGGGAATATAAATTTTCTCACAAGCCCGATTGACAAGTTCCTGACTGGCCCCTGTTTTTTCGTTGCCAAAACAAAGGGCAACGGGCTCATTGAAACACAATTTATCAATGGGGCGACCCTTTTTAAGATCTGTCACATAGATCCTGTAGCCCTGTTTTTTCAGACTTTCCACACAATCTTCAGTCTTTTTATGACGGAACTGAATCAACCACTTTTCAGCTCCCTGGGTGACCCGATTGGCCTCTTTAAAGGAATCATTTTCAATAATGTGATGGAAGAGATGAAAGCCAAAAGCCTCAGCACTCCTCATAACAGCACTGGTGTTACCACGATCATAAATGTTTTCCATAACGGTCACAAGGTTCTTACTGCGGCAACTGACAACTTTTTGAATCTTTAGGAAACGCTCCGGGGTGACCCGCTTTTCTAAAATTTCGATGACCTGTTCACAGGGATAGAGTTTTCCCCCCAGTTTGATCTCTCCGGTTATAACCATTGGAGTTCTGGAAGCGGACTCAAAAACCCTTCATGGGCATCGAGAATAAACTGAGGTAACAAAAAAGAACCATAGTGAACATCCGGTGAGTAATACTGAAACTTCCGCCGCACACGTCCCGGATCAAAATCCCTCAGAGGACAGAGCCCTCCTGAAGCAAAAGCAAAAGACCAAAGCCCACCTGGATAAGTCATATTGCAGTAGTTATAGAGATGAACTTTGGGGAAAATTTCAGAGAAAATCCTGACCAGGGATTTTTGCATTTCCATATCATAATAGGGGGATTCCCCCTGGGAAACCACAACCCCTCCCTCATTGAGCCCCCGATTCACATCTTTATAAAAATCCAGACTGAATAAAGGGGTGGCCGGTCCCATGGGTTCGGAAGAATCCACAATAACAATATCAAATTTCTCACGATTTTTTTTCATAAACTCAATTCCATCATCAATAATCAGATTCACTTTTGGATTTTCAAGCTCCAAAGAGGTCCGGGGTATGTATTTTTGACTGACTTCCACAACCATTTTATCAATTTCAACCATGGTGATTTTTTTAACGCTTTCGTGTTTAAGGACTTCCCTCACAGTGCCCCCGTCGCCCCCCCCGATAACCAAAACATTTTCAGGACTGGGGTGGGTGTAAAGGGGAACATGGCTTATCATATCATGATAAATGAATTCATCTTTTTCGGTGACCATGATCATCCCGTCATTGGCCAAAAGACGGCCCATCTCAGCGGTTTCAACCACCTCCACTTTTTGGAAGTCACTTTGCCCGGAAAAAAGTCTCTGTTTGAGGCGAAAGCCGAAAGATCTGTTTTCATGTCTTTCTTCAAACCAGTCAGGTGTTTTTTCTTTCAATGGAACAACTCCTTTAAGTAAACAGGTTTTTGCTCTTCCTCATTGGGTTTATAATAAGAAAAATACTGAACATTGTAACCTGATCGAATCAAATCACCATATTGACGCTTAAGAATATAGTGTTCAAACCGGGGTTTTCTGACTCTTTTATTATTAAAAAACATAAGATCAAAACTCATGGGTTTAAAAACATTTAAAACCTTCCCGGACCATTCCATCTGCTTTTCCCCGTCAAAGGCATTGGTCTCAAAACTGGTATAACTTCCATGGATTTCCGGGGTGATATGAATTGTAAAATAGTGATTTTCATGAATGGCATTCAGACTATAACCTGCAGGATCAAAAATATGATCGTCGATATCCCCAAGAACAATATCGGAAATCCCAAAATCCTCTCTCAATTTTTCAGGATTTCTGTCCCTGTTTTCTGAAAAGATTTTAAGAATCCGGGGATCAATTCCATGCATGAGAATTTCCATAGTATGATCCTCCATATCCGGTTGATACTTTTTATTTGAAGCAAACAAATAGAGGTGGTGTTCATCCTCCCTGCCAAACCGCATGACCTCACCGTCAAACCAGCGGTTTAAAAGTCTGACATCCTTGAAAAAGTCCGTGGACTGGGCCTGGGGAAGGAGTTCATTCTTTCTCTCATAGAAAAAAGCGTCAATATCATCAGGTTTAAAAGAATTTATTAACTCCCTGACTGCTGAAACCAGTTGGGTGGTCCCACAGGTAATCATCACCAAATGATGATCCTGGATAAAAAGACTGCTTTCCGAAAGGAGGTAAGCATCAAGGGATGAATTGGAAATTCCGGACAGAATCCGGGTCCTGGCCGCCAGGGCCAACTCCTTCCAATACCTCTCAGGCAGGGCTCTGAGCCCCGGAAGTCTTTTATTAAAAATCACTTCAATTTTTTTTTCAGAACCCTCAAAAAACATAGATCAGTGAAACTTATATTAAAAAATGATCCCACGCAAGACAGGAAATACTATATTTGACGATGATTTCCTGTGAGATTCACTTCCAAACCTGTAAACAAAAATCATTCATTGCCCAATGCCATTGATTTGAACCTGTTCACCAGGCTGTGTCCCCCAAGAGGGGTTGACATATTTTAAAAATCACAGGAAATTAACCCTTTGTCTGGCGAGGTAGCTCAACTGGTTAGAGTACCGGAATCATAATCCGGGTGTTGGGGGTTCAAGTCCCTCCCTCGCTACCATTCGGACGTTCGGTTCAACCCCCAAAATTTTAAAACTTCTTCTATTTTTTTTGGAAAGATTCCCATCCTGTCTCCTTTAAATTTTGCAAAAAAGAATAAGATACTAGGTTATATATTTTTAGCAATTTTAAATACTCTTTAAGAAAATTCTCCTCTTCTTTTGCCAATGGGAGAGTTTGCAATCTCCTCTATTCCCTGGGTGATGAATGTGATCCCAGAGCAACCACTTGGGATTGGAGTCAGGAATTCCAGAGCCTTGGTCTCCAAGAGGGCCTCCAGAACAGGAGGAGGTTTTCGATTTTTCATGAATCTTCTTTTTTGAAAACTCCGACAAGGAATCAATCTTCTCTGTGATGGATTTCCTTATTCAAAAATTCACTTTTCTGACCCAATCAGGTTTGGAGTCATAAATTCTCAATCAAAACCCCATCAAATGAACACAAAATGGAGTTCATAAAGCAAAAAGATCAGAAAAACTATGGAAAACGGGGTGGAAATACATCTTGATCTCTGAAAAAATATCTTTTATCCTGCTTATACACCCGCCATTTGCCTCATGCGAGGCACAAGTGGACTTCCCCAATTTGGTGAACATTTCCTTAAGCGTATTTTAATCCTATGAGAAGGACAAAATATGCAAAGAGAAGAAAATACTCAGAGGAGTACAACAAAAGAAGCAGTGCATCGGATTGCAAAAAAGAAGGGGCAGAGTAAAAAGAGAGTCCCTTGCATAGAGTTGCAACCTATTGAACTCCTTTTCCCCCTCCCTCGGGGACATCTCGCTTTATTCTACCTATTCCCATGAACCTACTTACCAACGTGACTTATAGTCCGTAGACTTTCTCCTCCTGACTTCCGCATTTTGCATTTGCGTTATTGAATAATTTTAATGATTTAAGGACATGGGGGTCACTAGGATTTGGTTTTTTTACAGATCAATAATTTTGATTTTTTGGTTTAATTTTATATTCAAAGCCTTATAAATCTCCTTTTGTTTTGTTGTTATTTTTGAAGGAATAAAAAATCTCTTCCCCGTGACCTGATCCCTCAACACACTGGCCTGACGATAACTCAATTCTTCCCTGATAGCCCGAAAACTCATTTTTATTCCCGCTCTGTGAAGCCCATACCGCACATAACAAGCCAGTGCATAAGCCACAAAACAGATCAAAATATGGGCCCTGATCCTCTTTGGTGTCCAGTGGTAAATAGGACGCATCTTCAAATCATGCTTGTTAATACGAAAAGCCTCCTCAATCTTCCACAACCCCCGGTAACGATTCATAACTTCCTGTCCACTGAACTTCTTTTTGCTGTCATTGCAGATCACTCCGTAAATCCCATCCCACCTGGCCTGTTGAGCAATCTTTTCTTCATCCAATGAAGCTGTGTCCTTGTTGTCTATTTTCAAATACTTTTTACTCCCCCTGTTGCTGACAAAATCAGAGACTTTTATTTTCTTATTATCCTTATCCTTATTCTGACCCTTCATCTTCTTCTCAAGTCTCTCAATAAGCCTTTCCCTCTCCCTTCTGTCCTTATTGGCTCTTTTCTTACTGTAATGGACAATCAGTCTTTTTTGCTCATACTCATACTCTTTGATCCAATCCTTGAGGTTTTCCTCCTCCCTGAGTTTGTTTTGAACATCCCTGAGAATCTCCTCTTTGATCTCTTTTCTCATGGTCTTGAGTTTGGCCGAAACAATAAAACCAATGCTTCTTTCATCCATGGCTTTCAAATTGCTCTTTGTAAACATGGCACGATCGGCTACAATAAAAGTCTCTGAGACATCGTAAAGCCTTGAAAGCTCATCCACAGCACTAATGAGTGTGGAGCCTTCGTAGGTGTTTCCAGCAAAAAGCTCATAACCCAGGGGAAGACCCTCCTTGGTTGTCATCAGGGCCAAAACCACTTGGGTTTCCTTGCTTTATTGTCCTTACTGTAACCACACTTTCTCAACTCATCGGGAATAAAACTCTCAAAATACAAAATGGTGACATCAAAAAAGGTCACATCTATTTTCTCTTTGAAAAAACTTAAGCTCTTTCCGGCAATTTTGTCCTTGATCCTCTTTTCATTGTCAAAAACCTTGTCCATCATACGGTAAACCCTGTCCAGATTAAGGGCTTCCCCTTTTTCCCTGTTTAAAATCTCAACACTTTTTTTCTTACTGACAGGATCATCAATACGGGACAAAACCATCTGTTTAAACAGTTCATTGGTCTGGTCTTTCTTGTAACCGGTATCAATTCCATCAAACAAACTCAGTTGCCTGTAGGTGGGTTCAAAAATGTCATCTATCCCCATGGGAACTCTGAGTTCCTCTTCCAGGCTCTCAGGATAAACCTGGATGGGTTCATCTTTTTTCAAATCCCTGGAAGCCTTGAGAAGGTCTTCATATTTTTTGAACTTGAGTTGATTTTCTTTTTTTTTGTCCTTTCTTCTCTTTGGAGCATGGATGTCTTCAAGGCCGGGGAAAGTGGGATTTTTCTCATTTTTCATTTCAATGATTGTTTTTTCTGCTGCTCTCATTCGGATTTGGATTTGTTTTTTGTCATCCTTATGTAATTGTCCAAAATTACAAATGACTTTCTGTTTGACTTTTCCTTCAACCCATTGGTTTTCGACAATTCTTACGGAAACCCGATCATTTCTCTTTTTAACCAAACGAACAAACATGGCTTTAGAATACAAAACAAAAAAATAAAAGGTCGTGCAAAAGTTGGGGTTACGAAAATCTAACACCTCCTCGTTGAATAAAATTTCTTTTTCAACGGCCTTGGCCCAAAAAAGCCCTATAATTTTTGGTGGATTTTGCATATTTTCAAGAATAAAATCACTATAGGCCCGAAACTGTGCCCCAGTGTTTATTACATCATCGAAAACCAAAAAGAAATCCGGAGTCTTAAAATGATTCCAAACCCAGGAAAAATTGTTTTTTAATTTCTGAACATACCTCTCATCCCTAATTTCATCTGTCATAGAAGACTGCTCTCTTGAATTAAGAATCTCAATAGGGTTTTTAAACAAAAACCGGGTATCACTTTTAAATTTTTCACAAACAAGTTCAAACCTGTCATCATATTTTGGATTTTTTTAACAAAGACAAAAGAAGATTGGATGAAAATCTATTATAAAAATACGACTTGACCAGGCAAGCCATTTCTGATTTATTGTGATGGAATTATTGCTTGAGTCAGTTATCCTCTACCCTTACATGAGAGTCTGAAAATGCCATCAAAGAAAATCCCTGAAAAAAGAAAACAACAAGCCCATAATGCCCTGTTTAATGAAACTTTTATCAATGAAAAATATGGATTGGACATTTTCCGACTTGTCTTTAAACCCTCTGAGTTCAAACTCTTTGACTGGAAAACCCTTAAACCGGAAATGACTGTCTTCATGGATGAAGAGGGTAATGAAAAGCGTATTGATCTTTTATTCTCAGTTCAGGTCAAAGGTTCCAAAAAACAGGTGCGTATTTTTTTCCTGCTTGAACACAAAAGCCATCAGGATTCCCAATTGCTCCGGCAGGTTCTGGGGTACCAGACCTGTATTTACAATCGCTGGAATTATCCGGTCATCCCCATCCTTGTCTATCACGGGCGACAAAAGCACTGGAAAGGGCCGTTGAGCTTCCAGGACTCCCTGGAAGGATTGACTCCGGTTTTGAAACAAAAATTTGGGAAAAATATCCTCAATTTTTGTTGTAAGCTGTTGAATATTCATGATATTGACTTGTATCGTGGGTTGGGCAAAAGTTTGCTTTCCAGACCCATTTTGCTTATAATGGGAAGTATCTGGAAACTCCGCCGGGAAACCATTGCGGAGTTGTTTCAGATGGGTACGACTCTGGGTGAAAAGGATCAGAGGTTTCTTGTTCAAAAGGCGGTGGATTACATCCGTCGGAACGATCCGAATTTTACATTGAGTGTACTCAGGAGTATAGAAGAAGAAACTATAGAGGAGGATCAAAGGCTTATGTCAGCATTACAATGTTCATTGGATGAAGAGAGAGAGAAGGGAATCAAAAAGGGCCTTAGAGAAGGCCATAAAGAAGGCCATAAAGAAGGCCATAAAGAAGGGACTCAAGAAGCAGCGTTACGGATGATTCAACGTGGTGCCGATTTGGAAACCATTTGCCTTTATACAGGACTTACTTCCAAAGAAGTGGAAGAGTTACGTCAAAAAGCAAATATAAAGCCTGAATCGTCTTAATTTCCTCATAACAAAGAAAAATCTCTCTGCCTAAAAAAGCGATGACTTTAAGAGTCTTTGCAAGACTTATGAGTTTTAAAGCACTCATGGTCTGCCTTCCGTTTTCAATCTTTGAAAAAGAAACCGGAGTCAGCCTCGCCATTTTGTCAGGTTTGGCCTGGGTCATGTTTCTGGGTCTTTCTCAAATTCTTTAATTTCTCTGAAATATTCAAATCATTCATCACCGGATTTTAAACTAAATTACCTGAATTCGTGGTAACCCCAACTTTCAGGCGGTCTTGCTTTTTTTTCTGATCTGTTTAGCGTATTTTAGAGGAGTGGGGATATTGGGATCAAGCTCCACCTTTTTACAGGACTCTATGACCGTGTAAAGCACTGACATCACATCCGCTCCGTTAATGGTCCTGGACCCATAAAAGTTCTTCCTCCCCATCACCGAATGCCTGATCGTTCGCTCCGCCTCGTTATTGCTCAACGGAACACGAACATCTTTTAAAAAAAGCGTTAACCCCTCCCAGTGATTCAATGTGTAATTGATCGCCTTTAATAAATGACTCTCACTACGGGCCTCAGGCTTCTTCTCAAACAACCAATCCCTGATCTGTTTCGTTAATTCTCCTGATTCCTCTTTTCTCAACTTCCTTAAAAACTCATAATTTGAGGCCCTCCTCTCAATTTCAAAAAGCCTCCCTATTCTGTCCAATATCTCTCCACAAGGCCCTGGATAATTCCCCTCTATGTCCGTAAACTTACGCCTCACATGAGACCAGCAAAAAGCCAAATCCACACCATAACTCTCCCTCAAGCCCGACTTGTAACCACTGTAACCATCAACAACCACCGGGCCCCCATAAGGGCCCAACAACTCTTTGGCTATTTTTCCGCTCCTTGTCGGCTCAAATCGGTAATAACTCCCCCCCTGGTTACTCAAAACCCACAAATAACCATCACTCTGCTTACTGTTACCTATCGGCCAGGAAGTCTCATCCAAATGAACACACAAACCACAGGACAATATCTCACCCCTGATCCTCTCCGCCATATCCTCCAAATAACAGTGAACAAAAAAACAAAGACCATACAAGGTCTTCGTGGCCACCCTCAATCCCCCTGATTCCATCACTCTGCGAATCCTCTCCAGGGGAAGGTGGTACAAATACTTCTTCATCACCACATCCACTGAAAAGTCTATGGAATACTTCGCCCCGGGCATGATCTTTAAAGCTCCGGGGGCTGTCACTATCACCTCTTTCTCTGTTCTCCTTGAGTCTTTCAAACGGTACTTGAAACGACGGTGCCTCTTTCTCACATAACTCTCAACTCGAATGTCAATCTCCTCTGATTCATCGTAAAAATTGGTTAAACACTCCCACTGGGCATCTTTTGAATAACCATACTCTACGGCAATCTCTGAGAGTCTCTCAGGGCTCAACTCATGATCCACCTTGATCTCCAAAAGACTTTCCATTTCCTTTTCATCAGGACCTGGAACCAGACTTGTGGCATGCACTGAAAGGGGCTTTTTTGAATAATCCCTCAAACGACTGGAATTTCCCCTCTTCTCTGAACTCTTCCCAAACATCCTCTTGCGTAACACTGAAAGCTCATCCTCAAAATCAAAAGTCCTTTGGGATTCCCTGGCCCTTTCCTTGAGAAGAGTATTGATATGTTTTCTTAATCTTTCATTATCATTGACAATATCGTTGAAAATATATGAAAAAAAGCCTTCAAAACTTCAGGGTCGTTTTCCTGTTTAACAATTCTGGGTAATTCCATAGTTATTATTGTCAAACACTCTTCTTCCCTCTGGATTGCGGTAGGAATTCCCGTTACCGGGAACCCCCCGCACAGTTCCGGACTTGGTCGTTAAACCATCCGGCTCCTACCTTAGGTTATATCGTTCAGCAAACCTTTGCTCTGGCCACGGGTGCAGGATAATTGGTTTTGGCCATAGACAATCCGTTACCCTTTGGAGCTTATCCCAGGGAAACTTTCCCCTCTGAGACCTTCTCCTTAAGGCTTTCAGCCACATTCTCCTGAGTCTGAATACAAACTTAGCGAGGTATCGTGAACTTCCCGGAACGGCATAGTACCTTAACCAACCATTGAGGACTTTGGCTAACCATTTACCACAGTCCCACAGGTCCATTATGTAAACTCTCTTTCTCAATATCTCCCCTATCCTCTTCAGAGTGAGGGACATCCTACGAGCTATTGGCTTACGCCCCAGCCTGAACCATCCATTCCTCGACTTCACACAAAAGTGTGTAAAACCAAGAAAATCGAAAGTCTCTGGCTTGCCCTGACTTTTGCGGTTCCTCTCGGCAACCGCAAAACGACCAAATTCGATGAGCCGTGTCTTATCAGGGTGTAGCTCCAAAGAGTACTCCTTGAACCTTTTCCTGAGGTCCCTGAGAAAGCTCTGTGCTTCCCATTTATGTTGGAACCCCGCTACCCAATCATCGGCGTAACTGCTGCTGTACGAACTCTTTGAGTCGCCTGTTCCACCTGCTTCCGACACTGAGTCCGGTCGATGGTTTGTCTCAATGAGTTCCCTTCGGTCAACCCGCTTGGCTCCACCGCCTCCGCAGGAGTCGGGACTCCTTTGTTCGGTGGCTTCATCGCTACTATCAGGTTGTCTGACTTCTTTATTCCTGACATTGGTTTGGATACTCCTTTCCTTTGTTGGCCCAACACGCTCTTGGGCATTTAATAAAGACCTCCCAGGGTCCCGACCACAAACTTACATGCATGCCTGAGTTCTTCGACGACGTGGAGTCAGTCCCTTCTCACCCTATCGAAGGGGTCTGTATTGCCTTCAACCTACTTGAGGGCCTCAGCACTCCAGATTTTAAAATTTTCGACGCTCAATAGCTCTGCCTACATACACCCCTGTCAACACTTTGCCCCACTCCTTACGGAGTGCAGCACATGACTCGGGGACAAACATGAGTGGTTAACTCCTTGTCTCATCGGACTTTCACCAACTGTTTGTCGCCAGTTCGCCTGGCATACCAAATACTTTTTCAAGACTGAACCATGCAGCAATAACTCCAACTCCTCATGACTGATCTCAACTCTTCCATCCAATTCCATCACATTCATAAATCCTCTTTTCTTCTCCATTCGCTTTGTAAATAAAACAAGACCCGAACCATCAAAACGCAAAACTTTCAACCTTCTCCTGTTGTTGCCAAGAAACAAAAACAAGTCCCCGACATCAAGACAGTGGCCCATTTGTTGAGTAACCAGATAACTCAGACGTTCAAAAGCCCATCGCATATCAATGGGGTTTTGGTAGACATAGACTCTGGTGGAATCCGGGAACTTCACAGCAGACCTTTTTTGAGAAGTTCACAGAGCTGTGGGAAACAAAGCCCTTTGATTTGAAAACCTGTTCTTGAGATCAGGGTGAGGGGGGAGGAGGACCGGAAAACTGGGTTGACTGTGATTTGTTTGAATGGGTTTCTTTGTTTCTTGCTTTTTTTGGTCTTTCTTTGCCAGTTTCTGATCACCTGGTCGTTGATCCCCGTGGCTTTGCTAAGATCCAGGACATTCTTCCCATTGGAAAGCTCTTTAACAACGATTTGTTTAAAACTTCTTGGCCAGGGAATACGGGGACGGTCTCTAAACTCAGAACGAATCCTATCACTTAACTCTTTTAGTTCTTCAACTTTCATGAACTCCGAATAGCAAATAAATAAAATAAATAAAAGGTCGTGCAAAAGTTGGGGTTACCTATAAGTCAACTTGTATAGACGGCCTTCCGGAACTTGGCCATTCAACATTGAAGTTACTACTTTTTGCTGATCGACACTCGAACAGCCTCTTGTTGTTCCTCCAAATTGGAAGAGCTGTAAAGAGGGTGGTGAAAACGAAACACCCCAAGCATGGTACTCTTCCCTCGAAAGTAGCTTCTCGCAACGATAACTCAGAGTAGTGTAATAGAGGGGAGTTGCAAGTGTCTGATTTTTGGGTGCAAATCCACGCTATAGTACTATCCCAGACCCTATCCGAAAGGTTTTCTAGTTCCAGTTAAAGTCCATTCTAGTCACTTCTTGGCTTCTGGATGCCGAGAAGCAAAGGCCCCAGAACGCCCAGAGTACCGCTTCCACTCCACCGAGTACGCCCTTGCGACCATTTGAGGGCCACTCTCCAGGGTTCCAGCTAGCCTCCGAGGGTGTTTCGAGTATCTTGTCACCGCCCCCGCCCCCGCCATCGAGCGTATGGCTCTATTCTCAATTTTTAAGAATTTTGCCCTGTTTTCGACTTCAGACCAAGGCTTTTCACTGAAGAAGTCTCAATGTTTCTTATCCCTTGTTTCAAACAAGTGGATTAAAAAGGTATAATTTCTGGCCGTATCCTCAAGGGATTTGAAGCGTCCGGACTGGCCGCTATGACCTGTATCCAGGTCTGTATACAAAAGAATCAGATTTTTACCTGTATTGAAGTCCCGAAGTTTGGCCACCCATTTTGCGGGTTCCCAGTATTGAACCTGGGAGTCATGAAACCCCGATGTCACCAGAAGATGGGGATAGGGCTGCTTTCTGATATTATCATAGGGTGAGTAGGACTTAATGTAACTGTAGTATTTTTTGTCGTTGGGATTCCCCCATTCCTCATACTCATTTGTTGTCAGAGGGATGGATTCATCAAGCATGGTTGTGAGGGCATCCACGAAGGGAACATCAGCAACAACCCCGTGAAAAAGCTCAGGTCTTTCATTGATAACAGCCCCCATGAGAAGCCCTCCGGCACTTCCCCCCATGGCGTAGATTCGATCTTTTTTAGTGTAATTTCCGGCAATCAAATGTTCAGCAGCGGCTATAAAATCATTAAAGGTATTTTTCTTTTTTAGATACTTTCCATCCAGATACCACTGCTCCCCCATTGTGGAACTCCCCCGCACATGGGCAATGGCAAAAACAAAACCCCTATCCAGAAGACTCAGACGATTTGAAGAAAACCAAGGATCTGCATTACTTCCATAAGAACCATAACCATAAAGAAGAAGGGGGGCGGAACCGTCTTTTTTAATGTTTTTCCCATAGACAAGGGAAATGGGGATTTGAACCCCGTCTTTTGAGGGGGCAAAAATTCTCTCAGAGAGATAATTTTCCTTTTTAAAACCACCCAGAACCTCACGGACTTTTCTGACAGTTTTCTTTTTTGTCTTAAAATCAAAATCTATAACAGAGGAGGGTGTTGTCATGGAGTCATAGTCGTACCTGAGTTTTTCCGCTTCATAACCGGGGTTATCCCACCCTATATAAACGGAATAAGTCTTTTCCGGTTGATCCATGATATAACGCTCTGTTGTCTTTCTTTTAATAATTTCAATTTCAGTTAAACCCTCCTTACGGATCTGCAGGACGACATGATCTTTAAAAACATCAAAACCTTTGATAAGAACATCAGAACGATGTTTAACAAATGTTTTCCAGTCTTTTTCATCTGTTTTTTGTTCATCAGGTGTACGAAAGATTTTAAAATTTTTGGCTTTTTTATTGGATCGGACAAAAAAGAAATTCCCTCCATGCCCCACACTGTATTCGTGTTTTGGCCTCCTCTTGCTGAACAAACGTGGAGCCTGGTAAGGTTTTTTTGCGTCTATCAACCAGGATTCAGAACTTTCCGATGATTCATTTGATATGATAAGATATTTTTTGGAGCGACTTTTAAAAATCACTGTATAAAATTTTTCATCCTTTTCATGATAGACCCGCTTTTTTTGACCTGTATGAATATCAATGGACCCAATCCATTCAGAGCGAAGGGTCTGGGGGTTTTGTTTGGAATAAAGAAGGGTTTTATTGTCTTCAGCCCAAATGATATTGTTTGTCACATTTTCAACTTTCGTTTTTAAAAGCTGACCTGTTTCTAAATCTTTAATCCGGACAGTGTAAAATCGTCGTCCGAGAGTGTCTGTGGAAAAGGCCAGAAACCGGTGATCGGGACTCTGTTCCCAGGAGCCGAGACTGAAAAACTTTTTACCCTCAGCCAGTTTATTGCCATCCAGAATGATTTCCTCTTTGGCCCGGAGACTTCCTTTTTTTCTGACAATAATGGGATATTCACTTGTTTCCCCGTATTTTGAATAATAGTAATAATCATCAATATGTACAGGGACACTGGAGTCTTTCTTTTTAATACGGGAAACCATTTCATTAAACAGGGTCTTTTTCAGAGACTCCATGGGTTTGAGCCTGTTTTTTGTATAAGCGTTTTCAGCCCTGAGATGTTTGAGAACCTCCGGGTCTTCACGTTCTTTCATCCAATAATAAAAGTCCGCTCTCTCATCCCCGTGTTTAACAAGCTTTTTTTCTATTTTTTTTGGTTTAGGCGGAAACATTTGTTTTTCTCCCGGGGCTGAACATGAAACAACGAAAATCCAAAAAACAGAAATCCAAACAAGACCTGTACTGATCTTGTTTGGATTTTCGGGAGTTCCTCCCTTTAAAATATCTGAAAATTCAAATGGAAATATTCCAGAAGTCACAGTTTCCTGAATACAAAAAACTCTATCTGAATGTCAACAAATTAAAGAAAGAGGCCCTCTGGTTGTAAAATAATTAAACAACCCTGTCCTTTTTACAAAGACTCTTGTTTTCCCGCTTTGTTTCTGTTAAAAATATCTCACACAAACCATACTATACTGATCCGGTTTGAATTTTCATGGAATTTCTCTATGAAAAATAAATGATCTTTAGTATATCTATAAATAAAAAGAAAACAAAGGAACTTGTATGAAACCCATCATCACAGGATCAAGAATTTCCACTCTTAACAGAAAAAAAATTGACTGGAAATCAGATTTTACCAAACAGATTTTAAAAACCTCTTTATTTTTTGTTTTTTTATTTGTGTTCCCCCTGGCCTCTTATGCAGGATATGACTGTCCGGGGGTTGATGGTTATCTTCATCCGGGAAATAATGCATACACAATCTGTTCAGAAAAGCAAATAGTGGACCCCAATAAAGTTATTGATATTTTAAATGGAGTTAAAATGGATGGAATTGCAAAAATAGTCACAATGGAGGGGAAAACCACAGAAGTTAACAGTCCATGTTCCATTGAAATGAATTTTGATCAAGAACTTTCCAGGCTGCTGATCTCATGGAATATCAACTTGGATGATAAACAACTGGAATTTAAGGAATTTATTGATCCCGGAACAGATCTGTTATTTGTTAAAAGGGATACCGAAGATTTTGGTCTGGAGATTGAGCAAAAACCTATTAGCATACAGGCTTTACCAGGAAAAGGTGGTATCGGCCTTATTCCTGTTGGGTATACATTCTTTCTTCATTTTACAAAAGGCAGATCGACCATTTTGTCTTACACAGACTCATCTACCGCTACCGGTCTTCGTGTGGCTATATGTCAATTTGACCCGGAACAATTCACACCACCAAAACGAGAGGAATACAGTTATTAGAATTTAATCGTGGGTTACAGCTATCAGAGTCCTGAAAAAGTCTTATCTGACCGAACAGATATTTTCATTTTTGAAACCAATGGAAGCATAAATATCCTTATTATCGTTTATATTAAAGATACTTATTGTTAACAAATCCATCTTTATGATATGACCTTGCACAATTCAACAAAATGCCGCTAAGCTCCAGGGGGGTCTTTGGTTCGTTTTTTTTTCTCTTTTATTTTCATTTTTTCATCTCAAAGTTCATGGGGAGTATTTATCGGATCGGGAGTCAAACAGATAAGAAACTCCGGAACAGGAATTACTATTTCCCCCTACATAACAGATGATGAAAAAACCAATGGACTTGTTGCAATAAAAGTTCCTGAAGAATCTCCGGCCCAACTTGCCGGTTTAAAAACAGGAGACCTTATTTCATCCGTTAACGGTGTGTCAGTGAGAGGAAAATCCCTGAAAGAAATAGAAGAGGCTATTATGGGACCTGAAGACCCCCAAGTGACACTGACAATTCGCAGTCTTTGCGACAATAAAAAAAGAGTTGTTTCCATAAACACAACAATCACCACCCCCCTTAACAACTGGAAGAACGACAGCCATTTCATAAATCTCCGTCAGGAAGAAGGGCTGGACTGTGAAGATTCCGTTGATGATGGAGGCCCCCAGGCTCTCTACGTTCCTTTAAAGTCTTTTATGAACAATACAAATGACCCCATCCACCTCTGTAATGATTTTCTCATGTTACAAAAAAGGGATATGGATAATTCAAGAAGTGTTGGAATGATTCTTGATCTTCGAGGGAATCGAGGTGGCAACCTGGTAACTGTATCCTGTATGTTAAACTCCATTATTGAGGACAATGACATTATTGTACAACAAATACCCGTGCAAAACAGCACACATCCCTCCGGTGATAAACTTCTCACCTATTATTTTACAGCTAAAGGACCCATATCCTCCACCAGGACAGATTTTTTTCTTTCTTATAACAAACCCATTGTTGTTTTGGTGAATAAAGGCTCTGGCAGTGCTTCTGAAATTTTTGCCGGTACCATACAGGATAAAAAACGGGGTTGGGTGGTCGGTGACCGGACCCGGGGAAAAGGCGGCACACAGGATGTTCTTCCCTTTTCCCCTTCCGGTATGGGTGCCAACAGTCTCCTTTCAGGAACCACCACGGCCATTTACACTCTTAACAGCGGAAGATCACCCCAACACTCCGGTATTATACCCGATTTCCGCTTTTCCATTAAAGGGGAATCCATTGAAATGGAAGATCCTTCCCAATACGTCTCTCCTGAAGGCCGGGCCCATAGTATCAAATTTGAAAACAATCAATGGGAACAAAATCGTCCCGAAGAAGTAGCCGGATTAAAAACCTGTATTAACAAAGATGATAAAATGGGTGTCGGTCTCAAACAGAAAATCCAGAATGATGAAAGATACAGAAGACCTTTTGTGGGAGACTATCAGCTTGAATTGGCAAAAGACATTTTAATGTGTTCACCTGTTGTGCCTCTTTCTTATAAAATACATTCAGAAGGCTATGATATATACATCTCCCCTTTCCTGGAACGGAGCCTGGAGGCCCACCGGTGATTAAAAAATATCATTCAGGAAAACAGCTTAAATCGTCCCGTTTTTTTAAAATTTTAATTCTTTTCAATCTTCTTAATTTTCTTTTAAGTATCAGTCTGAATGCGTTTGGAGTGAGTTCCACTGTCAAACCCAACGAAAATACTGGAAATCCGGGAATACAGACAATAATATCCAGGAAAATCAATGGAAAAATCTTTGCAGGAGTCTTCTCCGCCAGACTTCAGGAACTTATAACCCAGGGGACAGAAGGAATGGACTTTCTTGATGAATTAAATGAATCCGAAGGATTCAATCCTGAAAAAATAACATACAATGATCACTTTGATATCTGTTCCGCTTTTAAAGTATTCCGTGAAAGCATGAGAAAATTTATGTTTGAACTGGAAATTGTCAATAAGCTTTCTGATCCCACAAGACGACATGAACATCAATTCACTGATTTCTTTTTCGGTCAAAACTTTATTCTTGATTATCTCGTGCCCATCAGTACAAGAAACACTTTTTCAGAAACATTTTGCAACCTGCCCGTTGAAGTTTTTTCCCTTGATGACTGGTTACTACCTGAACTGAAGCCAACAAACTTTAAAGGATTCATGGAAAATCAGGAAACACTTTTATCACAACTAAATGAAATGATGTCTAAAATCGGTGATCCCGGCCAATACTCAGAGGAATTCATAACCATTTTTCTGGATGAGCAGACTCTGGATGCCATCAGGGATTATGTCACTCCTCCTTATGAATCGCCCCCACCCCTACCTGAGAGTTTGAAAAATGCCATCAAAGAAAATCCCTGAAAAAAGAAAACAACAGGCCCACAATGCCCTCTTCAATGAAACCTTCATCAATGAAAAATACGGATTGGACATTTTCCGCCTTGTCTTTAAACCCTCTGAGTTCAAACTTTTTAATTGGAAAACCCTTAAACCGGAGATGACTGTCTTCATGGATGAAGAGGGTAATGAAAGGCGTATTGATCTTTTATTCTCGGTTCAGGTCAAAGGCTCCAGAAAACAGGTGCGTATTTTTTTCCTGCTCGAACACAAAAGCCACCAGGATTCCCAATTGCTCAGGCAGGTTCTGGGATACCAGACCTGTATTTATAATCGCTGGAATTATCCGGTCATCCCCATCCTTGTCTATCACGGACGACAAAAGCACTGGAGGGGTCCGTTGGGCTTTCAGGACTCCCTGGAAGGATTGACTCCTGTTTTGAAACAGAAATTTGGGAAGAATATTCTCAATTTCCGTTGTAAGCTGTTGAATATTCATGATATTGATTTATATCGTGGGTTGGGCAAAAGTTTGCTTTCCAGACCCATTTTGCTTATAATGGGAAGTATCTGGAGGCTCCGCCGGGAAACCATTGCGGAGTTGTTTCAGATGGGTACGACTCTGGGTGAAAAGGATCAGAGGTTTTTGGTTCAGAAGGCGGTGGATTACATCCGTCGGAATGATCCGAATTTTACATTGAGCGTACTCAGGAGTATAGAAGAGGAAACCATAGAGGAGGATCAAAGGCTTATGTCAGCATTACAGTGTTCCCTGGATGAAGAGAGAGAGAAGGGAATTAAAAAGGGTCGTAGAGAAGGCCATAAAGAAGGTCATATGGAAGGTCATATGGAAGGTCATAAAGAAGGGACTCAAGAGGTAGCATTACGAATGATCCAAAATGGCTGTGATGTAAAAACGATTTGTCTGTGTACTGGCCTCACTTCCAAAGAAGTAGAAGAGTTACGTCAAAAGGCTAAAAGCATAAAGCCTGATTAAATCCCAATAAAAAAGCCCTTGAAAGATTAAACGTCTTTTGGTATAATCTGAAATGTAACTGACGGTGCTATGTGTGGCATCCTGATTAAAAATCCATTTTAAATTTTGATTTTAAATAAAGACAAAATCTTATAAAATTGAGGGAATTTTAAATTTAATCTTAGGAGACTTGGTATGTATCTTATATTTCATCCGGTTCTGGAATTCAGTTTGATGCTCAGTCTGGTTCTCGTTCAGGTTTTTCCAGAAAAAGTCTATGCCCAGGAAAACAGATCTTTGTTTGTACCTGTAGATATAAATAAAATGACAACAAGACAAGCCGGGTCCGGCGGGTTTCAAAACAGAGCAGTTGTTGAAAAAAAAATATCCGCCTATCGTTCCCAACCGACAACGCTTAAAGTTCACTTAATTAAAGTCAATTTTGATTTGTTGAATTCACTTAATTCCAATGTGGCGGATTTTACCAGACAATCCTTTGTTAACAGAGAACCCCATTTTGTTTTAAATCCACAGAATAATAAATCAGTAGGCTTTAATAAAGTTTTTATTCAGCGGGATTCACAATCAGAATTTCTAGTGGAAGAAGAAAATACAGGGACCATGGAAAGAATCGTTCTGGATGTCTATCCCTATGAAAAAATCGCTTTTGGTCAATTTGTTACTGCTTCTGCTCTATATCACATAAGACCTCTGGAAGGGGATATTCATGCTCTTATTCAAGTTGACAATTCAAAATTCAAAGATGTTTTCGTCAATCTTCCTAATTTAAAAACCCCTGGTAAAGACAAACTGAAAAAAACCAATACACCACAGACCTGTGATCAAAACGCTCACAATACAATTGATATTATTGCTGCTTACACATCAGATGTTATGGTGGATTTTGGTGCCGTAAAATTCATTAGACATTCAGTTAAGATGGCCAATAATAGTTTTCACAGAAGTGGTATCAAAATTACAATCAATTTAAAGCATCATTACCCGATAAATATTAAAATTCCGGAAACTTTACATGCACAGGGGATATTAAACTCCTTTGTAGCTGAGGATAGTACACATGAATTGCGTGTGAAAACCAAAGCTGATATTGCTGTTCTCTTCACGGGAGCAGGAGGAAATGGTCGTGCAGTAGGAGCAGTTCCTTTGGAAAATCTATATGATTTTGATAAAAAACACGCTTTTGCTTGGATTCGTGCTTATTATTCTTACACCTTGGCCCATGAGATTGGCCATATTCTTGGAGCCCATCACAACAAAGAGGCGGGAGGTGATAACACAAGATTTCCCTATGGACATGGTTTTGCCTCCAGTAATGGACATACTCTTATGGCCTACTCATGCAATCCCTTCTGTCCACCTAAAACTATATGGTCAGACCCTAAAAACGAAGGTTGGGGAATCCCCGGGGAAAGTAACAATACCAAGCTTTTTAAAGAAACAGCCTGCATAGTGGCTGGATATTATTAAAGAAATTTCTAAAATTCAAATACTTTTATTAAGAAGGCTAGATTTGGAAGACACAGCCTAGTACACTGTCACATGGAAAACTTTTTCATCGACTAAAGACCATTTGTTTTACGCTGGACCAAACTCCGCCTAAATAAATGATCTCCAAGTGGAAATCTCACAAAAAATCAAATATGATCAGTTTATAACCGATATAAAATTATGACAAATACAACTGTCGCCCTCATAATATTATTTGTTTTCAGTGTTCTTGTGGGTCGTTTTATCCGACGCTTTCAGACCCCCCATTTTATCCTCTCAGGAATGGTTTATCTTCTCTTTGGACTGGTTTTCGGTCCCCACTTGGGATTGGGCCTTCTAAGTCCCAAACTTCTTCATGAATTTGAACCCTTAACAGATCTAATGACAGGAATTGCCGGTTTTCTTCTGGGTTTAAGAATTCGTATTTTTCATGAAAACAAGGGAATCTTCATAAGTGGCCTTTTAACAGCAGTGGCCACTTTTTTTATAATGACTGTCTGTTTTCTTGCTCTTGCCCATTTTGCCATAAATTTGAATCAAAATGATGACAGTTTCAAAAATATTTCCTTTTTGAGTTCCATCAACCCCAAACATTTGTGGTTTAGTTTCGGAGTCAGTGCCACGGCCTGCTCATCCTCCCTGCTGAGTTTTGGCACCATTTCCCGCTTTAAACAAAGCCGTTCCAATATCACCCACGCTTTGAGTGTTATGGCTCCCGCAATGCAAATAACAGCCATTGTTCTTATGGGTGGATGTCTGGTTCTTGCCCTGTCCAAACACTCAGCCAGTTCCCTTGATTTATCCATTCTACAATGGTTGTTAACCAGTCTTTTTTCCGGTGTCCTCTGTGCCATGCTTTTTTCACTTTTCATAGCCAAAAAATCCGAATCCAACAGGATCATGCTGGCCGCCATGGGAACACTCGCCTTTGCCTGTGGCATTGGTATCACTTTAAATATCTCTTCTCTTTTTGTCTGTCTGATCCTGGGAGTCAGTATCGGGCTTTTTTCAAGTTATGGTGAAATCCTGAAAAAAGCCCTCATTGAATTTGAGGAACCCATTTTTGTACTCCTGCTCATTATAGGAGGAGCCACCTGGCAACCGGAAATCAGTCGGATATGGGTATTGCCGGTCTTTTACTTCATTATCCGTTTCACCGTCTTTTCCACACTGACCCACAGAATTCATAACAAACTCAATACGAAAAAACTCTCCCGTCTGGGACACGGATTACTTGGTCAGGATCTCATCGCTGTCGCCATGGCCTTAAGTCTCTCGAAAGCTTTTGATGAATTTTCACAGTTCTTTTTAACAACAATTTTTGGAAGTATTTTCCTCAACGATATCATTGCCGTTTCTCTTCTTAAAAGAGTGATTCTGGATAATGAACAAACTATTAAAGTCAAACCCATTCTGAAGGAAAAGGAAATATCATGAAAATTGTCATTGTCGGTGCAGGGGATGTGGGAAGTTTTTTGGCAAAAGATCTCTCCCAGAGATCCGAAGATGTTATCATGATTGATAATGACAGAAAAGCCCTGGAACAGGTGGAGGAAACCACGGATGTGATGACTTTCAAAGGGGATGGAACCTTTCGAAAACATCTTAAAGAGGTGGGGGCGGAAACCGCTGATCTGGTTGTGGGAGTCACGAATCACGATGACACCAATCTGGTTATCACTTCTCTGGCCAGCAGTATGGGAGCCAAGCGAACTGTGGCAAGGGTGGATGCCCCGGAATTTTTCCTGACCACAGGGGGGATTGAACGCCATGTCCTTGGCAGTTTTGCCATTGTCTGTGCCTCCCGTCTTGTCAGTGCGGAACTCTTGCGGCTTATCCGCAAAATTGATATGGATTTTGTGGAAAATTTCTCTTCTGACTCCATTTCCGTGGCTCTTATCAATGTCAATGAAAGTTTTCGTTATCTGGATAAACCGGCCTCTGATATTGACCTTGGAAAAAATGCCAGACTCATTGGTATTTTCAGGGATGGGGAATTGAGACATTCTTCCGAACTGGCTCATCTTTATAACGGGGACAAGGTTTTGGTGGCCTCAAAGATTGAAAAACTCCCCCTGACCATGCAGCGACTCTCAAAAACCCCCGGCAAACGGGCCATTATCATCGGAGGGGGGGACGTGGGTTATCAACTGGCCCGATCCCTTCGGGAATCAGAAAACTCCCTGACAATTATCGATACCAACCGGGGACGTTGCCAGTTTCTGGCTGACAACCTGGATAATGTCACTGTGGTCCACGGGGATGGAACAAATCTTGGTCTATTGCAGGAGGAAAACGTCGGAATGGCTGATTACACCCTGTCTGTCACAAAAGCCGATGAAGTGAATCTGATGTCATCCCTTATCAGTCAGGAAATTGGTGTCTCTAATTCCTACACCCTGGTCCATCGTCCCGGTTACAGTCATATTTACGAGCATCTGGGAATCAAGGGAACCACCAGTGCCCATCAACTGATTTCCCATGCCGTTAACAAATACTTTCCCAATCAGGCGATTCTAACGGATGCCCCGATCCCGGGAACGGAATATATGGTGGGGGAATTCCAGGTCCCCTATCATCTCAAATCAAAAAGCTTTAAAATTAATGAATTGATTCTTCCTCCGGGTTGTTACCTCATTGGAATTTCACGAAATGAGGAGTTTTACTTTGGAAATGGAAATTCGGAAATAAACGCCGGAGACGTTCTAATCATTGTTTCCAGAAGAAGGGAAATCAAGGGACTGGAACGTTTGTTTCGCAAATTAAAGTAGGTGAAAGGTGAAAAAAAGAATTGTCGCTTATTATGTGGGTCAGCTCTTTATGGTTCTCAGTCTTTTTATGTGTGCCCCTTTTGCCCTGTCCTGGTGGGATAAGGCAACAAATTCCTCTTATGCCTACGCCGCAGCCATTATTATTTCCTTTCTTTCAGGAATGGCCTTACTGTTTATATGCCGCTATCTGTACTTTTCCTCAGGCTCCAATGTTTTACATGAAAAAGGCCACTTTGACTTCTCAAACAAAGTCGATCTAAAACATATCCCCATATCCCGGAAAGATGCCTTTGGAATCGTCGCTTTTGGTTGGGTGGGAAGCGGGATACTCAGCGGTCTTCCTTTCTTATTTGAAGGGAGTTTACAAACTCTGAGTTCTTCAACCTTTGAAGCCATTTCCGGCCTGACCACCACCGGGGCCACAGTGATTTCAGACATTGAATCCCTCTCCAGAGCCTCCCATTTATGGAGAGTGCTTCTCCATTGGATCGGCGGAATGGGAATTGTGGTTCTCTTTGTTGCCATCTTTCCCCAAATGGGTCTGGGAGGCAAATATCTTTTTAAAAGTGAGACGGCGGGACCTATCAATGAAGGTATAAAGCCCAGAATCAAACAAACAGCCCTGAGACTCTGGTGGCTTTACGCCTTTTTCACGGCAGCCTGTACAGGTCTTCTCTATCTCTCCGGACTCTCTGTTTTTGATTCCATCTGCCACGCTTTTTCAACTCTCTCCACAGGAGGGTTTTCAACCCGTTCCCAAAGTGTTGGAGCCTTTGAAAACCCACTGGCGGAATGGATCATCATATTCTTTATGCTTATCGGGGGAATCAGTTTCAGTCTCTATTACGGTTTTTTTCAGGGACAGATTAAAAAACTCTTTAAAAGCATAGAAGTGCGTTTTTTTATTTTTCTCAATCTTTTTGTTGCCAGCATCATCTTTTTTTCAAGAACAGGACTGCAGGGACATCAATGGCATGAGGAACTTCGTGATGCCCTCTTTCAGACAACAGCCATCACCACAACAACAGGACTTATGACAGCGGACTTTAATACTTATGAGCCAATAAGCAAGTACCTTCTTTTCATCTGTATGTTTATCGGGGGGTGTGCCGGTTCCACTGCCGGAGGGCTTAAAGCCTCCCGGGTTCTGGTTATTTTCAAATCCTGTTTACAACAACTCAAACTTGTCCTTCACCCCCAGGAGGTCATGAGTACCAAATTGGGAAACCAAACGGTGTCCCGTCAAATCATCAATAATATCTTTATTTTTATCTGCTCCTACTTTATCTTCTATCTGTTTGGAGTTTTTTTGATGTTTTGTCTGGGACTGGATTGGGTGACCGCAACAAGCAGCGTTGTGGCCAGCCTGTCCAGCGTGGGGCCCGGCTTTGGTACGGTGGGACCCACTCAGAATTATAAGTTTATCCATCCACTGGGAAAATGCATTCTCTGTTTTTATATGATTGCCGGTCGTCTTGAAATTTTTGTACTGCTCAGTCTGTTCACACCCTCATTTTGGAGAAAAGGCTGATGAGAAAATTTTTCATGCTCCTCATTCTTTTTTCCATAATCCTGGCAATGAAATTTCTTTCCCCATCCAATGCCCATGATTCAGTTTTACTGGCTATTGGATTGATTATCCTGGGAGCCTACACCTTATCGGAAATCGGTTCCTCCCTGAAGTTTCCAAAAGTCACCGGTTATATTCTCACAGGTTTGCTTTTAGGACCTTTTGCCACAGGAATTCTCTCCACGGAGATTGTTGACGAAATCGAGATGTTCAACACTCTGGCCATCGGACTGATCGCCATCGCCGCAGGGCTTGAACTGCATTTTTCCTCTCTTAAAAAAGTCATCCTCCCCATTTTGACAACTTCATTTTTCAAAATCCTGTTTTTAGGTCTGTCTGTTCTCATAGCTGTTTTTATTTCCAATAAATATTTTCATGATTTTGGTCTGGGATTCGGTCTTCAATTAAGTTCACTGGCCCTTGTTTTTGCGGCCCTTTGCCTTGGAACATCCCCGGCTATTTCCATTGCCGTTATTTCTGAAATGAATACCAAAAGCCGTATGAGTCAGATGATTCTCGGTTCAGCCATCATCAAGGATATTCTGGTCATTATCTGTCTGGCTATCTCATTATCTTTTGCAAAATCCCTGACCAGTGATGATGTCAATACAGCCGGAAGTTTTATTCATCTTATGAACGAGTTGGGGCTTTCACTTGTTGCCGGAATGGTTCTTGGGATGATTCTGATCTTCTATATCCGTGTTATTCATCAGGAAATGTTCCTATTTATTATAGCCATGATTCTGGTCACAGCCAAGGTCAGTGAAGCCATTCATCTTGAACTGTTGCTGGTTTTTATTGTAGCCGGTATCATACTCAGAAATTTTTCAAAACAGGAAAAAGTCCTCCACGAAGCCCTTGAAAAAGTATCACTCCCTGTTTTTGTGGTCTTTTTTACAAATATCGGAGCCGGTCTCGACCTGGGTGCAACCTGGAAATTTCTCCCCGTGGCGGGACTTCTCTTTGTCGCCCGTGGACTTTCATTTATTGCGGCTTCCAGACTGGCAGGGAACCGATACAATGAAAGTCCGTCCATCCAAAACAAAATATGGTTGGGTTATCTGCCCCAGGCGGGAGTCACTTTAGGGTTAATCTCCATTGCCTCCAAAGACCTGTCTGTCTACTCCGAAGTGATCGAAAATATCGGATTCGGTCTTGTCACTCTCAACCTTCTCCTTGGTCCCGTTTTCCTGAGAACGATTCTTCAGGCAGAGGAACCCGACGCTTTAAAGAAAGAATCCGACGATCCGGAAAATGAAGACTCTTTTCAGGAAAAATTAACAGAAGAATTCCCAAAAGATCAATGGGATTCTGACAACGATCGAGATTTTAACCTTATGCTGAACTCTTTGTCCAAAAATCTGGTTGATGGAAAATTAAAGAAACATTTTATGGAAATCTCCCTGAATTTTTATGAAATCTTCAAAGAAGAACAGATTCTCCCGCAAAAAAAGGTTCTTGATCGCTTTGCCGACAATCTCCACAATATGAATAATCTCAATGAAGAGGAAATTGTTTCCAATATTGACAGACATCTTCGTGAAATGGGTGAAAAAGGCCATAATATTTACAATACCATTGGTTTGTTTCAAAGGGAGTGGGACAGTATTCCCACAGTTCAATCCTTTCCCTTCCTGCCCTCTGAAATTTACATCCGGAAAAAAGACAGTCTTTGGATCCAGACTTCCAAAATTCTCAACCGTCCCTACTACTGGTTTAACAAGAACTCCGAAAGAGAGGTTCCTCTAAGAAAAATTGCAAAATTCAATCTGGAAATTTTCATTGGATCAAACTGCCGACAACTGGTTCATTCCTGGTATCATCTTTTAGGCCGGTATCTGGAAAGTTTTCAACACTCCCTTGAAAATAAAAATTTTCTAAGCAACGATTTCCTGGATCAAATAGAAAACGAAAACGAAGTCTGGTTAAAGTCCATGCACTCTGATTTCAGAAGAGAATTTCGAAGGGTGGCAAGTCCCTGGATCAAACAACTCACCCAGGTCAACACTGTTTATCTTTCCGACTCCCTTATCCGTTACTCCACAGTGGAACCGGATATAAAAGAAAATTTTGAAACGGCAAAAAAGAATTCCATCCTTTGGGAGGAAAAATTCATTTTTTACCGCAATCGTTTAAAAGTGATCGTTCAATCAACCCTTCTTTCCAATGCTCTGGAAAAACTTATCAAAGAAAAGTTTTTTAATTCCATCAGGGAAGCCCAGACCAGTGCGGATGAATTGGTCAATGATATCTTTGTATTTTTTGAAAATATTGAAAGAAAGATAAAAGAGGATCCCGATGGAAAAGACAAAACAATCTTTGAGGACATCCGAAAAAAAACATGGTCTTCCGCCGAGCAGCACCTACAGGCCGACATTAAAATAAAAGCTGTTCGAGGGAACTTTCGTCTTCTCAATCGTGATATATCCATGAGTCTGCAAAGAAGTCTTCCAAAAGAAGCCGCTCACTTTCAGATTGCGTCAGACCAGACACCTATTTCCCAGATAAAAAATCCGGCTGAAATTCTGGTGAAAAAAATCGATCTCCACGAACTTTTCGAGCAGAATATAATGATCAATTTTCTCCCCTTTATTGAAGAAAAAGTTG
Organism: Bdellovibrionales bacterium; assembly: GCA_965219545.1. Taxonomy (GTDB): domain Bacteria; phylum Bdellovibrionota; class Bdellovibrionia; order Bdellovibrionales; family JAGQZY01; genus JAGQZY01. The sequence continues at coordinate 6,546 of CBDCNX010000034.1, read as the reverse complement.
AAGGGGTTTCCAATTACCTGGAAGCCCTTCTTCTTGAAATGGAACAAACATTCTCCATTATCAACTGTGCCATTGAATCGGAAAATGACGAAGAACAGAGATCAAAAAATATGGAGGAAAGCATTCTCAAAGCCATTGATTCCGAAAGGGATAAAATATCAGAACTTCACAGGGGGTTTATCAGTTATGTGGTACAGGTGAATTCATCAGTAAAAAAACTTCTTGAGGAATGTCAGACCGAGGTTGGCAGGGGAACTGAACATTTTTCCATAGCCACTGTGGCAAAGAATCAATTTCGTCAGAAACTTCATAATATTGTTCACATGATTCAAAAAATAAAACAATCCCTTGATAAAGACATTGATAATTCTTATCAAAAAATCAAAAAATCAATTCTCCATCAAAACGAAAGAGAAATTGATAAAATTATTTCCAGAAAAGTTCTTTCCAAGACCCTGGACACAAGCACTATTCGTCAGTTTATCAATGAGACACATACAATCTCCTCCAATCTCAATCAGTTGCCAAGGGTTTACTTCAGACTTTTTAATCTGGACCCCGTTCAGGATAAAAGATTTTTTATCGCCTACCAGAAACACTGGGATTATCTGAAAACTTTTTTGAAAGATGAAATTTCCAATGAAAGTCAGAAGATTTTGATTATCGGAGACAGGGGAATGGGTAAATCCTCTCTTATCAATATTGCCCAGATGGATATAAAAACAGGAAGACTTATCAGAATCGACTCCGATGACAACGAAAGCCCCATAAAAACCATGGCCCGAACCTTAAACTGTAACGTCAATACAGTCTCTTTACTCCAGGCCATAAAAAAAACAAACACAACCATCATCATGGATAATGCCGATCAATTACTCAACAAATGTCATTTAAATGAGTTTGAAAAACTTTTTGACCTCATCTCCCAATCCCCCCAACAGGTTCACTGGATCCTGTCAATAACAAAATGCAATCTGGAGTCTCTTGATCTTGCCTATGGAATCCGTAATCTTTTCAGTAAAATCATTGATCTGAATAAACCTGATTTCAGATCAGGTATGGAGATTGTTTTCGGTCGCCATCGTTTAAGTGGCCTGGCCATTCATTACCCAAAAACCTTTATCAATGATCTGGCTTTAAAACTGGGACTGTCCACTGAAGATGAAATGTTTTTCAGAGTTCTTTTTGAACGCTCCCGCGGTTACGTCCGTCACCTGATCCACCTGTGGCTGCTCAGTCTGACATCCGCCGACAGCAGCTCCATAAAACTGTCCATGGAAAGAACCATGAAGGGGGGAATGCCCATGATCCATGATTTTTCAATTTCACAGAAATATCTTCTGGCCCAACTTTACAGCCATCACCACCTAAACACACAGACCCTCAGCAATAACCTCGGTGCATCCCCTTCTATTGTTAACAATGATATTCGTTATCTGGAACAATGCGGGCTCATCCAGAGTTGGAGTATTGACAGAACCCATTTTAAAATCCCCAACCACCTTGTAACCCCTGTGGGAAGGGAACTTAAAAGAGAGGGAATCATACTATGAAAACACCCATTGACTCCGCAGTTCAGGTGATTTCAGAGAAAGGACCGGAACTTTCAATACATACGTTTTTCTTTTTCAAAATAGGCTTTATCATTGCCTTTTCCTTTTTTATTTACTACCTTTCTGGAAAATCGGTTCGACTCATGCTCAACACAGGGGTTCTTGGAAGAACCAGTCTTTATTACAAAATCCTTAAAGCCTGTACCTTTGTTATTCCCGTTTTTTTCTTTCTAATCGGTCTTGTCAATGTTGCCCAGGATTCCCTTATTATTTCTTTTTTCTTCTTTCTTACATTCAGCATTGTTCTTGGTTATTCTCTTATCGACCCGGCCCAGTCCCTGATAGCCTCAGCGGTTATCGGGCTGCGGGAAAATCTTATTGTGGGTGATTATATCGTCATGAAGGACTTTGAAGGGGAGGTTCTGTCCATTGACACCTTTCATATCACACTTCAGTCCCCCCAGGGAGTCAAAACTTACATACCCACCCATCACATTCTCAAAACAACCTACGAGGTTTGCTCCAAAAAAGAAGGACCTTCCATCACCATGACAATCTCCTCTGATAAAATATCCAGACGGAATCTTGAACGCCTGGCCCACCTCTGTCCTTTCAGAAAACAGGACTCCATACCAAAAATATCCAATTTTGAAAACGGATACAAACTGTTCATGGAAATCATTGATCAGAACTGTCGCCTTCAGGTCAACGAATACTTTGAAAAACACTGGCAATGAAGTGAATGGACGTTTTTCCCTCAAAAACCCGCAAATTCTGAAAATAAAGTCAGATAAGCTGGGAGCCAATTCGAGGAGGAGAAAATTGAATAGAGTCAAAAAGAACAAGTTCGAATGTGAAAACCTTTATAGGACAAACCACTGGAGATCACTTCACAGACCTCATTTTTCATCCATAAACTTTTTGGCAAACTCTTTGGCACGGATATAACCCTGGCCTGCAGACTGTCTAATCCAGTAACCGGCTTGCTCCTCATTCCTGGGTTCTCCCAATCCAAAATGATAGAAAACACCCGTATTGTATTGAGCTATAGGATGCCCCTTTCTTGCAGCTTTGTGGAGCCAGTAAAAAGCTGCTTTGTTATTCCCTCTCAAATGTTCAGTGATTCCCTGAGAGTATTCGGCCCGGGGAAAGCCCTGATCGGCGGCCTGTTCCATTTCCACTGAAGTCAACTCCTCCGGAGGTCTTTCCACAATATGACTCTTCATACGTCCCACCTGGTACATGGCCAGAACATTTCCCTGATCGGAAAGTTTTTTGACTCTTTCCTCTTCTTGCCTGATGCAGGAAACAGGAGAAAAAGGGTCCGGACAGGTGAACACACCCTCCCCTTGCCCTGCGATAAGTTCTTTCAGATATTTTCCCTTGATGACATAAGACATATTCTCATTGGTAGCGTGCATCACTCCCACAACCTGATTGCTGGAGTTTAAAACGGGACCACCACTGCTCCCCCTCCCCCCCAGAAGGTTCTGTTGGTCAAAGGCAATCATAAAGGAAAAGAAGTCTTCATAGGTTGCCTTTGTGACTTCCACCATCCTTGTAAAACCACATCTTTCGTAACTCACGGAAAACAATGTCTCACCTGAATCAGGCGGGCTCTTCGCAGCATCCATATAATCCCCGTTTTCCCTGTTGACCTCAAATAGAGCCAGGTCATAAAGGCCGGACACAATAAGAAGCCGATGCACCTTAAGTTCAGAGGGGTTTCCCTCCTGTGATAAAGTCAGATCCGAAAAAGAACGGAACCTTTTTAAAAGGCCACGAAGAACATGAAAATTGGTTACAAAAAAACGACTGGAATCCACAGCAAAGCATAGCCCACAGCCCTGGTTCTCTTTGAGTTCCGCCCCCATGTCCTCCTTATTATGGATGGCCCATACAGCCGGTGGGTGAATTCCTTTCACCATCCCCTGGGCCCAGGCCCGGGAGATCAGACCAAAAGCCAAAAAGAAGAAAACCAAAGCGGAAAAACTGAATAAAACAAAACAAAATCCCAAAACCCCGGAAGTTCTGTTTTTCAAAATTTCCAGTCTTGTCACATTTGGTTTTGTCACATTTGGCATATTCATCCTCTTTTTGGTATGTCCTTTCACGTTATGATTTAAGTTCCATACCCAGGCTCATACCCTATCAGTGGCGAATTCAACGGACGGGTGGGGGGCACACTCTGTGTCTTTGGCGGATCCAACGGACGGGGATTCTGTATCCTTCTGAATGTCTCTTCAATAACAGGTATTATATTTTCGGCAAAAGAATCACTTTCACCTATTGCTCCTAAAACTGTTCTCAAAAAAGGATCCGAAGCCATGGCTCTGACAACATCAAAAGAAGAGTCATCATCCATTATTTTTTCAACTTCTCTAAAAGAGGATTCAATGTATTGGTTGAACAAAACAGGACCAATATCCTCTCTGACTTTGGCCTCTCCCCACCACCTTAAAAGAAGTTCCCGATTTCCTGTAAGATCGCTTTTTAAGACACGAAGAAATACATAATTCCTGAAATCAACCTGATCCCACCATCTCAGAACAATTGGGGAACGGATATGATGCTGTGCTATTATTTCAAAGACTCTTTCTTTGGAAACCACTGTGAGCCTGTCATTATTGTGTATCATACGTTGGGCAAGATTATGCCTGTAACGTTCCATTTCACCCATAACATCCAAAGGGTTAAAGCGGGAGTCCACCAATCCCTTTATATCAGATTTAGAGAGATCTCCAAAAGACTCACCCCAGAGCTTTTCCTCCAGTTCCACCAAAGATTTTGCTATTGCTTTTTTTCTGTTTTTTCCGCCCCATGAACGTCTTGCAACCCTTACTGAATAATCTCTAAAAACAGTCCCCACACCAGCCATAGCGTTGTCAAAAAAAATCAGAGATAAAATGGTTACGGAAACCTTTCTCATTCTTATTTCCTATAAAATTGAATGACTTTTCCTTAGACACACCTTACTTTGCGTTTGTCAAGCCAAGTTCATTAAACTGTTGAAAAAGGATCATCTACTTCTAATTAAACCTCAGTCCAACACACTTCAGATATGTCTCCATCCGATTTGGGCTTGAACATCTCCTATTTGGCACTTTTTTAGCAGTCTGTTAATGACTTTTATAAAAAATCCCCGTTCATGACCACTCAGTGGACACGGCTCCAACTCCTCTGCCGGGATTAATGCCAAACTCTTTATATAATCTTTCAAGAACAGGTTTCATATCGTCAGAAAAAGTATCAGTTTCATTCATTGTCCTAAAAACCGTGTCTAAAAGGGGATCTATATGCAATGAGTTCATAATTTCATTAGGGGGAAAAACATCCACAACTTCCTTAAAGGAGGATCTCATGTAAAACTCCAGCATTTTTTCATTCCCACTGGCCTTGGCCTCCTCCCACCATCTTAAAAGAAGCTCAGGATTTTCAGCAAGATTCCTTTTTTGAATATACAAAAATGTATATTTCCTGAAATTGGCCTGACTCCACCATCTCAAAAAAATCGGAGAACGAATATATCCTAACATTCTCATAACAATCCTTATGAAAACATTCAGTTCAATATCAGGATCCCAGGTTCTTTCAAGACCTAGTGGTGTGGCTTCTCTCCTGAAACCTTTAATATCTTTTATAAGTTTTTCAGGATCAAATTCTGAATCTATCAATTGTTTGATATCAGACTCAGAAAACTCCCCCAGGGATTTGCCCCAGACTACTTCTTCAAGCCTCTCCAAAGACTCCACCATCTCCTCACTGGTCTTGGGTAGCAGTAAACGTTTTCCAGTTCTCACCAAAGCGTTTCCAAGATCACTCCATCCTGTGGCCACAGCACTGTTAATAAAAAACAAAGACAAAATAAAAACACTTAAAAAAATGCCTCTCATTTCCCCTCCAAAGAAAAACTTAAACCAGCTTCAATGCCCAAATTTTTCAGTCTTATACTGAAGACCATTTGTTTTTCATGTAACTTTCATAGAGAAATTCCATGAAAATTCAAACCGGATCAGTATATTCTTTCTCCAGACTGTTGAAAAATGCCAGATATGAAGTGTTCAGGTTCAAATTCCTTAAACTGCATACTTTTATCAAATGCATTTCCATTTATCAAATCAATTCATTTGTTTTGAAATTTTTACACACCCGTGTTTAAAAACACACTATTTCTTCAATTTGTTATCACATTGATAATATGATTGTAATATGAAAAGACCTTTTGATTTAAGCTGAATCTGTTTAATAAAGAAATGAATATCCTAAAAATTCTCTATTAAAACAGCTCTCACGGGAGAAGCATCAGCCCCCTTAAGTTTTAAAGGCAGGGCACAAAGAGTATAAAACCCCTCCCTGACTTTATCCAGAACAACACCCTCAAGGATGGCCATATTGTGTTTTTCCACTCTGGAATGGGCTTCCAGTTCCTTGCTTTCAAAAGGATCAATGGATGGAGTGTCTATTCCCGCCAGTAAAACATTTTTCTCTGCGAGAAGGTCAATTAACTCAGGAGACAGGGAACAAAAATCATTATTCCAGTTGTTGGGATCAGGAAAGGATCCTGTTTTAAATAAAACCCTTGGAGCTTTAATTTCAGGAAGATGATCCACAACAACCCTTTCCCCCTTTGAAACAGAAACCGAAACAACCTGACAGGGGCCAAAGTAATAGTTCAGAGACCTTTCTGAAATCCCCGCCCCTGTACTGTAGTGATTGGGGGCATCCGTATGGGCTCCCAGGTGTAAAGTGCTTGTGATCCTTGAAAGACCAAAAGAATCCCCCTGATTCACATCCATAAGAACCTCTCTTTTATAGAGGGTGTCCCCCGGCCAGACGGCAATTTCCTCTGAAATTTCAGGACTGATATCAATGATATTCACTTACAAACCCTTGATAAACTCCAAAATTTCCTTCACATGATCCGGAACTTTAACCTTTCGCCATTCACCAATAAGACTCCCCTTTTCATCAATGACAAAAGTGCTGCGTTCAA
>CBDCNX010000033.1:0-18458 GCA_965219545.1 Bdellovibrionales bacterium | reverse complement strand
TGTTTTTAATCTCAAAAACGGAATATTGGAGACGATGACCAAACTTACAAAGAAAATTGCAAAACCTGGTTCTCAATTTGTTATCACTAATATCATAAGTTACGATTAACATATTTTATAAAGATCCCTCCACTCTTAATCTTTTCAACCAAAGATGGATTATTTTATTTCAAAAACCGGATACTCATTAATGGGTTTGTCTCTCATAAAAGCCCTGTAATATTTTTGAATATATAAAAAAATATCCTCTTTATATTTTAAAATTTCCTTTAAAAGGTTGTTGACATAGGGTTTTGCTTTTTCCCCATAAATACTGTATTGCCCTCTGTTGCGGGAAAAATCCTTTGGATTTATGGCATTACGTCTGTAGGCATTTCGTATCTGCTGATCCACAATGGGACGAAAGGGTTCCACAAGATCGCAAACCAATGATTTACGCTGGTAAAAAACCTGATGATAAACCCCCTGATAAACATCAAAGCCATACAGGTTGAGCAGGCTTTCAACGATATTAAAAAGCTGGGTGTATCCAATATCCAGTAATAAATTGGTAATATCGTGTTTGACTCTTGGCCTTCGTCCTTTCCAGTTCATCTCATCAAACATAAATGAAAAATAAACTCTGGAGGCAATCCCCTCCAATCCCAAAATGCCGTGAAGATCAGGGCTGGATTCAATCAGATTGTTTCTGTACTTATGCAGTGATTGAATGGCCTCTTTGAGTGAAGGTCTTTTTTTCCGGCGTTTCTCAAGAACGGATATTTGCGAGGAGATTTTGTTTTTTATCAAATGCCTGGCTATGGAATAATCGTTTTCGTACAGATATTGTTTCTTTCTTAACAAAGTGTTTCCATCAGCAGAAGAGTTCCAGGAGGCGTAAGGTCCCAAATTATGTGAGAGCAAATAAATACTAAAACCAAAGCGTTTTGCTCTTTGCAGTAAACCACTGGTCACTGAAACGTGACCGACAATAAAAAGAGCGAACAACCGATAACAGGTGGACTGGTGCTTGATCCCCTCATTATCACTGATAATGATATTGTCGTTTCTAAAGCTTAACTTTTCACCACGACTCAGTAGAGCAAAAATGATCTGTTTTTGTTGGAATTCAGTGTTGCTTAACATAAAGGTCCCTTCAAAGGTAAAAGCTCCAAATTACTGTTTAAAACCTGATAATCCTTAGCATGGAGAGAGATCACAGAGATTTTTATAGATGCAACGATTGCATTTGTTAATATTTGGATCAAAAGAGTCTTCCAGTTTAAAATTTCTCATTTTCTCCAGGAGATCATCAAATTTTTCTGACATTTCAGGATTGTCCGAAGGCAAGTCAACCCAATAGTTTTTATTATCGTCAAGGCTGTGTAACTTCATTTTCTTTACCGGGTAACCCATATCAATCAGAGCATAATACTGGGCATACAGTTGAAAAATATAGCCGTCATAAACAACTTTTATTTTCTTTTTCCTCTCCACAAGAAGTTCTTTTTTAATATCAAAAACATCAATCTTGCCGCCAATGTTTAAGGTGTGACTGTAAACCTCATAATTCTGTAAAACTTTCACAGTTGTGGTGTACTTCTTTTCCTCAATACTCTTATGGGCGTTTAATCCCTTTGTCTGATCCGTGGTATGATAGAGACGTTGATTGATCTTTCCATACAACTGATGAAAATAAATGGATCTTGGGCAAAAAATAAAATCATTTAAAAATGATATTGGCAAGTAGGATTCCATACAAAAAATTCTCTAATACTGTTTTTTCCTCTTCAGTTCTTCTTAATTGATACTTGTATACACCCATCTTATTCTTCTTCACAATTAAGAGGTATACAGATATACTGATCGTGTTTGGGATTTCCGGTTTTTTAAAAGGAAAAAACCCTGAAAATTCAAACCGGACCGGTATAAATATCTTAACACTCTTTATATGTAAAAATTCAGAAACTTCATCCATGATTTTTAAATGGCTTCTTTTGAGCAAAAGAGAACCATTCTTCATTGGATAGTCCGAAATTTGGAGGTCTTGGCCTTTCTCCAGACCAGTCATGGTTTATGATTTTCTGAATATTCCAAAGCCCCTTTAAAGCAATGTGATAGGCTCCGTTGGCATCTGCGTTTTCAGGCAATCCTTTCCCCATAGCCTGGCGACTGTCATAAAAGTTTCCATTTTCATCGATGACCGGGGATATTAAATAGTCGTCTTCAGGATTTGTTGAATGACTGCGGCTGTTACGCATTTGCAAAGTTAATTGCAAACCCCACATAAGTTTTCTGAAAAATCCAGCAGAGTCCTGTTTACAAATAACTTCCCTGAGATCTTTCCCGGATTTAAAATCAATACCCGTATCTTCAAACACAGCCTTAATCTCATCAGTTGGTTTGATGACTTCAGCAGGTTGCCATTGGCCGTTATCATCTTTTCTGGCAAACAACCGTTCCCCGTGGGAACAAACACGCCATTCCACACGACAACTTTTTAAACTCCATTGAGGATTGGTTTGTTTGTAATCAAAGTCAAATTCAAAATATCCGGCTTTTGGATTAAACCTGATTCCTTTAAATTTACTGAAAAAATCTTTGCTTTTTTCAACGCTTTTATAATAGGTTTTGAGTAAATTCACAAACCCCGTAACAGGACAAATTTTTGATGTGTATCCTGCTCCGACATAATACAAAATACCGCTTTGTTTTTTAAGCTTTTCAAAACTTTCAAAAGGAGCTGTCAACTGAAGTGCGTTTAAATAATGTCCGGGCTTTGAGGAATCTTTTTGTTTTTTATCAACAAGATAATTAAGTTTATCAATCAAAACCTTTTCAAATTTTTGATAAACCTGTTTTTCCACTTTAAAACGCCCCTGTTTAAAACCAGAGTTCAGATCCTCTAAACAGACTATGGCTTCGTATTCGACAATAAGCTGGGAGAGTTTATGAACAACCTGGGACAAATAACCCTGTTTTAACTCTTTAATATTTTCTATGCTGGTCCAGGATTTACGGGCCAGGTCACGGAGGTTTTGGCATTGTTCCAGTTTATCCTGATAATTTGTTTTTCTGTCACCTTGGGAAATGGTGTTCAAACTTCCCTGGTCAATAATTTTTCCCTGGGGATCAACAATACAAAAATACAACAAATGACGCTCCCCTCGATCCACCCCTATGACATTGGTTTTGCGGGATACAGCCTTATTGACAAGATGATTAAATCTTAACAATTTTTTGGATTTACCGTGATTCAATGTAACGGGAACGTGTAGAAAAAATTTATCCTGAGTGTATCGTCTGTCTTTAACAATGTCATAAGGGAACAGGGACTTTCCCTCATCGGGGTTTGTCTTTCTTTGAATTTCCTGATTTTTCCTGTGAATTGTTCGACTTTCCTTACTGATTGAGTGTTTGCGAAAAAACATTTCCGCTTCACCATTTAACTTCAACACAGTATTTTGTAGGTTTCCATCTTCAAATAAACCCAGCCAATAAAGAGTATGCATATTAGGAGTTCCCTTACTGCGAGGTGAAAAATCCTTGTTGTAAATTTTAAAGAGAAATAATTTGCCCGCTTTGATACAAGCATCAATATATTCATCTTTAATATTATGAAACTCTATTCTATAAGATTGAGTTTCAATCTCTTTGTAAAAATCGTTAATATCCTTACACTCTGATGTTTTTGAAAATTGAAAATTGTATTCCTTCCATTCAGGATGTTTTTTAATTGAATCTTTGAAAAAATCAATCATAGCATGACAATCTTTTGTATTAAATTCCGCTTTCTTATAACCTTTCTGGGGGTTACCATTTTTAGTGTGAGATGATTTATTACGAATTTCTAAAATTTCTTTAGGAGGATTAAAACAATCTCTTCGACGATCTGAAAAAAACACTTTTGGTAACATTTTATTTGGACCAGGTAAAAGTTTATAAACCATTTTACGATAACCACCGGATTCTATTTTGATTTTCCTACTTAGGGCTTCCTTTTTATGAATAATTTGATCTTTATTGAAATCATCAAAACCTATAACATAATCAAATAAACCACGATGATCAGGGTGCATAATTCCCAAAAAGTAATTTCCTTTTTTTTCAAACAACACACAAGAGTTATTTCTCTCTTTATTAGCATCCCAACCTGACATTAAATTTGGATTTTTAAAATTAATTTTTCTTTTTTCAGTTTTAAAGGGCTTTTTACTGAGATGATTTCGTGTTTTATTGTAGACGGATTGGACATATTCAATCATCAAATCAAACAGATTGGCAAAATCATTATAAAACCCCAAATCCTGATTGGGATCAGAAATGTTTATTGACTTTCGTTTGTAAACCAAGTGCAAAGGACGAAACTGGTTAAGAAAGTTGATATAAGAATCCAAAAGCTCCTGAATTTTTTGAATCTGATAAAACCCTTCCCCTCCTTTATCATTTTCACCATTTGTTTTTGGTGGATAACGATCACCACTTAGCTCCTGTAAATCCAGTAAGGGTTTAACGGTTTTTTCCATCTTATCAATTGATTTTATTTCATCTTTTTTTATTTTAACTTTAAAAGGCTGATTCACCTTTGAAATAAAATAATCCACAAGAGACCTGCCATTGTTCTTCATGGCATTGTCATAGATCCGTTTTTCTTCAGAGTCATCGTCATGATTTTTGAGATAAAAATCCATCCAGGATTGAATTTCCTCAATTGAAAAATAACCCTGGTTTTTTGTACGTTTTTTATAATTTTTTTTGTCTTTTTTGTTTTTAAATTGCCCTGACTCTTCAATAAAATAATCCAAAGCCCATTCAATACGCCTGTAATTTCCAAGCCAACAGTTTGATAATTCATCAATGGCATTACCACGAAGAAACACCCCTCCCGTATCACAGTTTTTAATCTTTTCAATAATTCCCTTTAATTTAAAAAAATCGCCCTGACTGGAACTTAACCGGTTTATTAAGTCTCTAATTTCAAAAAGCATCTGTTCATCTGTTGTGTAAGGTTCATAACTGAACGAATGACTCGTTATCTCCGCCAAAATTTGCTTATGCAATTTGGAAAAAACAGGAAGTTCTCGTGAATGAATATTTTCTTTTTGCCTGTACTGATTGATTTCTTTGTTAAGACCATCAATAATGTTGTTTTCAAATGTCTTGCCACCAAGTAAGTTGTTATAAGATTCAATCCCATCCTGGGAAAAAAGCCTTAAATAAAAATCAGGTTCAAAAACCCTGGAAAAATCCTGAATCCCAAGCACCTTCAATGTTTCTTTATCAGTAAAAGAGAGTTCAAGATTTTTATGCTTTTGTCGTATATCCTGAAAAATAATACAGTTCTCAAAAAATTTTGGAAGATTTTCATTAATGGCACGATTGGCTATGGATGTGTCTTTATCATCCTTGACATACATATTTTTCCGGTTTTCATGAAAACCCGTAAAATAAGTTGTAAATTTCTTAAATGATTCGACCGGTTCTTTGTTTTCCTTCCATTGTTGGTTCCTTTTCAAAAACTCAGGCAGCCTTTTGGTTATTAATTCTTTTTTGAACAAGTCACCTTTGTCCGAAAAAACACCAGCCAGTTTTTCTCGTAACTCATTTTGTTGTTTCTTCCATTGCTCTTCTAAAGATTTATTCGACGGTTTTTCTTTAAAAATCTTATAATCTTCAAAAGCCCGGGATAAATTCTCACCGGCAATTATCGGGTTTTCTGTTTTTTCATCAGCCAATGATTCAAGTTTTTTTGAAATATAATCACGGTGTAAATCATCAATGAGTTTTTTAACCTTCTGATAATCATCAGAGCGTTTCTCATCGTTTTTTACAATAGATTTGATATAGTCGGATCCATACTCTTCTATATAATCAGCTGTTTCATCAACCGGTTTAAGTTCAAACCGCAATGTCTTCTGAAGGGAATACTGTTTGGTAAATTTTTTCATGATCCTTCCATCTAAAAAAGAAACAAACTATTCTATTTAAAAACAAGCTATCTTATTTAAAGAGTTATTTTTCATGACAAAAGAGGCAATATTTTTTATCTCTTCAACTAAGAATTTTGAATTCATAACTTGATAAAATTAAAAATATAATTTTTTTAATTATAGCAATAATAAAAAACATTGTGAATGAATTTTATTCTTAAAAAGACAATTATACTGATTCTGTTTGAAAATTCAGGGTTTTATGAATGAGAAAAAACATGAAAATTCAAACCGGACCAGTATAACCTCATATTTATGTTTTATTTTGAAACAAAATCCGTTGTATCCAAATGAAACATATACTGATCACATTTGAGTTTTTACGGATTTTTCTTTTTGAAAGACCGGAAAATTCAAACCGGACCAGTATAAAAAAGGAGGGATTTCATTATGACAAAAACAACAGTCCATGAACTCAATGAGAAAGCAAAGAAAATTGCCAAAAACTATCTCCGTCTGAAAAAAGAACTTCTGGATGTCATCATTCAAATTGACAAAACAAAAGCCTTTTACAAATTTGGTTATAATTCCTTATTTGCCTATATCACCGAAGCCCTGAAACTCTCACCGGCTGTAACCTACAGTTTCATCAAAGTAGCCAGAAAATCCCATGAAATTCCAGAGTTAAAAAAAGAGGTGATGGATGGAAAACTCTCCATCAGCAAAGCCCAGAAGATGACCCAGGTGCTGACAAAAGAAAACCACAAAAAGTGGTTTGATTTTGCTCAAAACACAACTCACAGAAAACTTGAAAGGGAAGTCGCCCTGTCTTCCCCCAAACAATCAGTTATTGAAAAAACCTCCTATGTTCATCCCACAGAAAAAGTGGTTGAGAAGGTCAGGCTGAAGAGACAGGTCCCCAAGGTGGCTTTGCAGGTGGGAGTTTCCGAGGAGTTGATGTTTAAAATCAGACAGGTCCAGGACCTTGAAAGCCAGAGGCAGAGAAAAAGCTTAAACCTTGAAGACACACTTGAAACCATTGTGGAACTTTACCTGGACCGGAAAGATCCCGTGAGAAAAGCAAAAAGACAAAAACTCAAAGGAAAATTACAAAATCCAATTGAAGATATTCAGGATAAAGAGAATAAAAAAAACAAGCAACAAAATACCGATTCAGCATCTGAAAAAAAGAAAATAATAAAAGGTCGTGCAAAAGTTTGGGTTACTTAAAACTTGGAAAAAATATTCAAACAATTCAAAAGAAACTGGGGAAAACAGACCATTACAAGTCATCAGATTTATCAGAGCCTCTGACAGAGTATGAGGAAGATGGTTACAAGGATTACAAATCGTCAGATTTATCAAAGCCTGTTAAAAGCTCTTCACAGAAAAAGTTAATTTTGTCAGATTCTGTTGGAAACTCTTCCCAGGAAGAGTTTTTGTCTATAATGCGTCAAAAACAGGTCTTTCAAAAGAAAACTTTTATAAAATTTCAAAGAAAATCCTTACCTGCCCGTGTGACTCATCAGGTTTATCTCAGAGATAAGGGCCGGTGTACTTATTATGATGAAGAGGGAAGACGTTGTTCCTCAAGACGTTTTCTGGAGATTCATCATGAAAAACCTGTTTCCAGGGGAGGAGACAACTCTGTTGATAACCTGAGACTCTTGTGTTCAGGCCACCATAAAGTCTGTCACTTATACTCTGATCGTATTTGAGATTTCCGGTTTTTCAATCCAGGTTTTTCAATCCGGTTTTTCAAGATGATAAAGCCTTGAAAACTTAACCCGTATTTCTCACAGAGTTTCGTTGCGAGACCGTTCAAACATTGTCCTATAAGGCATCGCAGACTGAAAGGGGCTGCAAGTCCTACCTGACAGTATGTCAAAGCCACTTGAGGGAGCAATGCCTTATAGAGCGGATGGTTGGGCGGTCGCAACAGAAGGTTTGTGAGAAATGCGGGTTAAGGACCCTCATTCCAAAGTGTAATTGAAAGTTTTGGTTTCACCGTTGCGGCTGATTTCCAATTGAATTTCATCAGAACTTTTCAAAGTCTGGTAAAGTTCCATGGCTTTTTGGGCACTGTCCACTAAATCCCCATTGACACCTTTAATAATATCATCTCTTTTTAGTCCCAGTTTTTCATAAACACTTCCCGGTTTTATGGCAATGAGTTTAAATCCACCCACTTCACCATCCGAGCCGGGATTGACATAAGGAACAGCCTTGGCATCCTGTAAAATCTTGGGTAAATCCTCCAGGTACTTATTGATTTCATCCCTTTTAAATTTAAATTCCGTGGGTTCAGAGGAAGCCACGGCAGAGGGGGATGAAGGGGAGGTTTTTTTCACCACACCTATTTTCAGTTTGTCCTTTTCCTTGATTTCCATATACTCCAGTTTTTGATTCTGGAGATTACGAAAAACCAGTTTGTATCGACTTATTTTCTGAACTTTGAACATATTATCCACTTCCTCCTCTTTGACAACAGCCCATATTTTTTTTCCACGCACCTGAACTGTGGCCACGGAACGATCCTGAACACTGTGAATAATCGTCCCCAGAAGTTTCAGAGGCAAACTTGTGGGAACAGGCAGACCCTCTTCTTCCTGAAAACTCTCCCGACCAATACCAAAAGGTTTTGGAATAAAATGGTCCTCATTAAAAATATTGGTTTCCCTGATACCCGGAAAAACGGAAATCCTTTGGGGAGTGAACGGTTTGGCCATTCTCCGGCTTTTTTTACCCTCTGTACCTTCAGGCATCATCCGGCTTCGAACCGAGGTGGTTATATAATCAGCAATTAAAAATGAAACAAAAAAAAGAAGAAAATAAATATAATGCTTTTCAAGGGGGGGGCGGGGTTCCTTAAAACCCAACTTTTCCAGAAACTTTGAAATCTTTGAAAAATAAAAATCCAATTTGGCATGCACAACTTTGAAGCTTACCAGAATTCATAACCGTCTGCCAAGTGACTTCCCAAACCAACAGGGCCGCAGTAATTACATCTGATGTTACAATCCCTCCTCTTTTGCCCTTAAAAAACGTCGGCAGGATTCACAGGAACCACATATTTTTAAACCTGAATCATAACACGACCAGATTTTTTCCATATTGACCCCTAATTTCAAGCCTCTTTTCATAATCTGTTTTTTATCCAGATGACTGGAAAAACAGTGTATCTGAACTCCATTGGAAGTGGACAATCCCAGGCAATCGTTCATCTTCTGAATATATTCCTCTGAATTGTCCGGAAAGGTGGAAGCCTCCTCTTTGTTAAAACCCGGAACAATTAACGGAATCCCGAAACTTTCCGCCAGACAGGCCGCACCATTGAGAAAAACACCGTTGCGGTTGGACACCCATACTTTTCGGGCCGATTGCACGGAAGCCTCGTGATTTGCAATATCCACATTTTTTGGAATGGGTTTCCGGGAGACCAGAGCACTTGAAGAGTTTCTGAAAAGAGCTGAAATATCCACAATTTCCAAAGGAACCTGCCTGTCACTGACAAAAAATTGAGTGGCTCGCCTCTCACTCTCCCAGGCTTTCTGACCATAATTAAACAAAAGACCCATGACTCTGTCCGGCCATTTTCTACAGGCCTCATAGAGGTTATAAACAGAATCAAGACCACCGGAAATAAGAACAAGAGCCTGTATATTTGCCATAATGAACCATAATCAAAAGGTAATTTTTGTCATTTTTATTTGAATTTTCAGTAACTTGGCATAAAAACAGCAACTTTATAAAGGTTTCGTCACAAAAACACAAGCCAAAGCTTCAAATAAATTTTCACAGGAGCAAAAAATTATGAGATTCATCTGGACTCATGCCCCGGGTCTTTTTATATTGGCCGGATGAATCAGAACAAAAACGGGTTCAAAGTCTTCTTTAGGGCGGCTTTGAAAGACCCCATGAATGTTTCAACCATTTTTCCAAGCCTGAAGCCCCTGGGCCAGTCTCTTATCAAATATTCAGGAATGAAGCCCGGACACAGAGTCCTTGAACTCGGTTGCGGGAGTGGAGCTGTTACCCACTGTATCATGGAGCATCGAAAAAAACTTAAATCCTACACAGGTGTTGAAATTGATAAAAATCTGGTGAATTTCCTCAAGTCCCGATATCCGAAGGAAACTTTTCTGAACACATCAGCCCAGAATCTGAGAGAACATATTGAAAGTGAAAGTATAGATTCCGTGATTTGCACACTGCCATGGACTCTGTTTCCAAAAGATATGCAGGAAAATATCCTCAGGGAAGTTCTCTGGATTCTCAAACCCAATAGCAGGTTCTGCACTTTTCTCTGCATTCACGCTCTGGCCTATCCGGGGGCTCCAAGAGTCAAAAAACTTTTTAAAAAATATTTCTCGGAATTTAAAAAAGTCGAAACAATCACCCTTAATATTCCACCGGCCAACGTCTACATGGGAGTCAAATAATGGGAAAATCACTAAAAATAAAACGGAGAGACTTTACAAAAACACAAAAAATATTTTTATGAACTATCTTTTTATACAGACAGCTTTTCTCGGTGATCTTTTACTCTCTGTTCCCTCTTTAAAACAAATAAGAATCCAGGATTCCAATTCCCATCTGAGTCTGATTTGTCGCAAAGGATTTGGAACTTTCATGAAAGACCTGGGCCTTTGCGACCGGGTCTTTGAATTTGACAAAACCACAAAAAACCTGGTTGACCAAAAAGTTTTAAACAAAACATTTGATTATGTTTTTTGTCCCCATCAATCCCTGACCAGTCACCGTCTGGTTCAAAAAATAAAGTCCCGACACAAATTGGGATATTACAAATTCTGGAACTCCTTTTTTTTCAACCGACGAATTCACCGGCGGCTGGACTGGCCTGAATCTCTCAGACAAATGCAATTGCCGGGAGCTGTATGGAAACCTCTTGAAACAAAGTTAAAAAATTTTTTCCCTGAAAAACAGATCATTCCCCCCTGGTCTCAAATGGATCTGCCCCACTTGAAATGGACAGACAGCGAGTACCAAAAACTTGTTCAGAGAAAAAATATGAATTTCAAATTCAACAAAGATTATGTTTGCCTGGCTCCCGGAAGTGTCTGGCCAACCAAGCAGTGGCCAATGGATTATTTTTTAAAAGTGGCCAATCACCTTTGTCAAAAGGGTTTTGAAACTGTTCTCATCGGTTCACCTGATGAAAAATTTCTGGGTGAACAGTTACAATCCAAAGTTCCCCATTGTCATTCTCTCATCGGGGATTTAAGTCTTATGGAATCAACCATGGTCCTGGCCCGATCCAGGGGGTTGGTGTGCAATGATTCAGGGGCCATGCACATGGCCAGCCTTCTGACCTTGCCCACTTTGGCTGTTTTTGGCCCCACCGTGCCGGAACTGGGTTACAAACCCTGGAATCCCAAAGCCTATATTTTTGAAAATAAAAAACTTCTCTGTCGGCCCTGTGGTCAACACGGAAGTCACCTCTGTCCCATAAACACCCACCAATGCATGACCTCCATTGATCCGGTTCCGGTGGCCCGTAAAGCTCTGACCCTTTTTTCCAAAAAAGATTTGAATGACCATCCCAAAAACCCATAAACCCTACAGGAAATAATGTTTATAAGAATAAAAGGAAACCTTTTCAGGATAGACTCTTTAAAATGACTGTTATCAAAGGAAATATCAAAGAACTCAAACCCCTTAATGAACCTGTCGCCCTGACTCTCGGAAACTTTGACGGAGTTCACAAAGGTCATGTTCATTTGCTTCAGACTTTAAAGAAAAAAGCCCACAGCAAAGGTCTGAAAACGGCTGTTTTGACCTTCAACCCCCATCCCCGCTCCCTTCTGGGACAATCCCACTTTAAACCCCTGCAAACAGAAACAATGAAAATAAAGCATCTGGAAAACCAGGGGGTGGATTATGTTGTGATTCAGAACTTTGACCGGTCTTTTTCCAATGTCTCAAAAGAGGATTTTTTGGATGAATACATCATGTATTTTTTTAAACTTCGTTTTCTTTTGTTTGGTTACGATTTCTCTTTTGGCCAAAAAGGAGAGGGAAATTTTGATTTTACAAAATGTTTCTTAAAAAACCGGAACATTGAAATTCATAAATCCGAAGCCCTCAAAGAAAATGGTAAAATCATATCCAGTTCAAAAATCCGGGGTTTTCTGAAAAAAGGGGAAATTGAAAAAGCCAACAGAGACCTCGGTTATTCATTCTCTCTGGAAGGAAGTGTGGTCAGGGGAAAATCCCTGGGGAAAAAACTGGGTTTTCCAACAGCCAATCTGGAGGAGATTTTCTGTCTCATTCCCGACCGGGGGGTTTATGCCGGTTGGACTGACTTTTCCAATAAAAGAAAATTGGCTGTTATGAATATTGGCAGGAATCCCAGTGTCCGGGAACAGGGGAAAATTTCCCTGGAATGTCATATTCCCGATTTTTGTGGTAATCTTTATAATCAGAGACTTTGTTTTAATTTTGAAAAAAAACTGAGAGATGAGAAAAAATTTTCAAATTGGGATGATTTAAAAAACCAAATCAAAAAGGATGTGGAAGAAGCCGGAAAATTGTCAGTCAATCAATTTATCACACTGGATTAAAGTCTTGTTAACTTTTAGTGAAATTACGGTACAATACTGAAAGATCATTTGTTTCAGACTGGACCAATCACCTGAAATAAGTGACCCCAATCAAGCCCATCAGGAGGCCCCATCAGTGTCAAACAAAGCTCTTATTAAAACCCTTGTTAAAGACCAATTGGTGACCCAGGCACAATTACAACAGGTTAAAATCGAGCAGAGAAGAAGCGGGGAAAGTTTTACCTCCATTTTACTGCGTCACGGCTTTCTGGATTACAACACCATGCGGGAAAAAATAGCTGACATCTATGGGTTGCCATCCATTGATTTAAAAACTTTTGATCTGGACAGGGAGGCCCTGGATCTACTTCCGGCAAAAGAGTGCAGAAAAAACAAAGTGATCCCCATCTCAAAAGCCGGAAGCAGTCTGGTTGTGGCCTTTGCCGATCCCACTAATATTGTGACCAAGGACAGAATCTCATACATCACCAAGTGCAAAGTTCAGATGATGGTGGCTCTCGATATTGAAATCAATAGAGCCATTGATAAATATTACGGAGTTGATGAGGAGTCAGCCAGTGACATTGTCACTGAAATGCACGCCCAAACTGAAGATGAAGCGGATATCAATATCTCCAATGAGGTGGATGAAAAAAGTGCCGATCCGGTGGTTCGTTTTGTGAGAACAATGCTCCTTGAAGCCATCCGTTCTAAAGCCTCGGATATTCATGTGGAGCCCAATGAAAATTACTTGCGGGTTCGTTTTCGCAAAGACGGAACCCTTGTTGAAAAGTATCGACCACCAGCCCAGATCGCCAGAGCCCTCACCAGTCGTTTAAAAGTTATGTCAAGGCTTGATATTACAGAAACAAGAAAACCACAGGATGGTCGTCTTAAAATTCATATTCCCAACAAACCTCCCGTTGACTTTCGTATGAGTGTTCTCCCCACCATTACCGGTGAAAAAGTTGTTCTGCGTATTCTTGATAAATCCAATCTGAAACTGGATCTTCGGGATCTGGGCTTTGAATCAAATGAATTGGAAAAATTTTTATCAGCCCTCAGACGACCTCAAGGACTTATCCTGACCACAGGCCCCACAGGATCCGGTAAAACCACAACCCTTTATTCAGCCATCAATGAAATTCATGATATCAGCAGAAATATCAGTACAGCTGAGGATCCTGTGGAATTCAATATTGACGGAATCAATCAGGTTCAGGTCAGACCTGACATCGGATTCGATTTTGCAGAGGCCCTGCGTTCCTTTCTCCGCCAGGACCCTGATGTGATTCTGGTGGGAGAGATTCGGGATCAAGTCACAGGGAAAATAGCCTTTGAAGCCGCTTCCACAGGTCATTTGGTTTTGAGTACCCTCCACACCAACGATGCCACAAAAACCATTGACCGTCTGATCCACATGGGAATTCCCGGTTTTCTCATCACTTCCACCGTTGAAATGATTTTAGCCCAACGTTTGATTCGTAAAAATTGTGAATCCTGCAAAACACCTGATCGGGTCACTCCGGAGGTTCTCAGAGAATTGGGGCTGCCCGAATCTGAAATTCACGACTTTCAACCCATGACAGGCAGTGGTTGTGCAGCCTGTGATGGAACGGGGAAGTCCGGTCGATTGGCTATCTATGAAGTCATGCCCATGACTGACAAAATTCGTGATGCCATTTTATCCGAAGCCAATGAATTACAAATGAGAAGATCCGCTTTATCAGGAGGCATGACTTCCCTGAGAATGTCCGGAATTGTAAAAATAAAACAAGGGCTGGCTTCAATACAGGAAGTTCTTGCCAAAACCATGAAGGACCCTGAGTTTTAATGAACCTGATTGAACTGCTCACATTTGCCAGTAGAAAAAAAGCCTCTGATATCCATATCACAACAGGGACCAGTCCCGGAATTCGTATTGATGGTCAAGTCATAAGAATAAAAGGGAAAAATTTGTCCTCTGAAGAATCCCGTCGTCTTTGCTATTCAGTACTCAATGACCAGCAAAAAGCTGATTTTGAAAAAAAAAGGGAGTTGGACTTTAGTTTTGAAGTCAAAGGGGTTGCCCGGTTCCGGGCCAATTATTTCTTTTCAAAAAATACTGTTTCAGGGGCTTTTCGGCAGATCCCCTCTGTAATTCCGGACTTTAAAACCCTGGGATTGCCAAGACATCTTGAAGTTCTGACCAACCTTCCCAATGGCCTTATTCTTGTCACCGGACCCACGGGGTCCGGCAAAACCACCACCATTGCCTCTCTTCTGTCAATTATCAATAAAAATAAATACGGTCATATACTGACCATTGAAGACCCCATTGAGTACAATCATACCCATGAAAAATGCATAGTCTCCCAAAGAGAGATCGGTTCAGACTCCAGAGCTTTCATTAATGCCTTGAGATCTGCTGTCAGACAAGATCCGGATTATTGTCTTATTGGTGAGTTGCGGGACCTTGAGACCATTGAAACAGTCATGCAACTGGCTGAAACAGGTCATCTGGTTTTTTCAACCCTTCACACCAATTCAGCCATCCAGACAATTAACAGAATCATTGGAATTTTCCCCTCTGAACAACAGGAACAGGTTCGAGTGGTCTTAAGTTTTATCCTGCAAGCCGTAATATCCCAAAAGCTTTTACCCTGTATCAGCGGAGGAAGGGTGCTGGCTCACGAAATACTTGTTTTGAGTTCGGCGATCAGAAATCTTATTCGTGAAAACAAACTCCATCAGATCACAACCATGATGCAGGTGGGACAGAGCCAGTCCGGAATGATCACCCTAAATCAGAATCTGGTCAATTTACTGAAGGAGAAAAAAATAACCAGGGAACAGGTCATTGAACACTGCCAGGATGTTGATTCCATGACGAACCTTCTCAAAAAAGAAGGGCTATAAAACAAAGAGTCTCTCGAAGGAGGAAACAATGCCCACTTACAAGTATGAAGCCAAAACCTTTTCAGGAAAAATATCCAGGGGAATTCTTGTAGGAGATAATGAAGTTGATATAAGGCATCAGTTACGGGGGAAAAAACTTATCCCCATCAAAGTGGAACCTGGTCATGGAAAAATAAACACCACCAAAAAGAAGAGTCTCAAAATCCGTATCGGCAAACCCAGGATGAAAGATCTGCAGATATTCACCCGTCAGTTCTCCGTTCTTATTGCCGCCGGGGTTCCCCTGGTTCAGGCCCTTGATGTTTTATCAAAATCCCCTCTGGGTAAACCCCTTAAAATAGCTCTAAGTCAAATTGTGATTGATATCTCAGAAGGGAAAAAACTGGGGGAAGCCTTTAAAGCCCACTCCAATGCTTTTAATAACTTTTATGTCAATATGTTAATAGCCGGTGAAGAGGGGGGGATTCTGGAAAAAGTCCTCAAGGAAATGGCCGTTCATATTGAAAAATCAGTGAAACTCCAGGCCAAAGTGAAATCGGCCGCCACCTATCCTGTTGTGGTTTTATTTATTTCCATTGCTGTTATCGTCGGTCTTCTGGTCTATGTGGTTCCCAAATTTGTAGGTATGTTTCAAAGCTCCGGTCAGGCTCTTCCCTATATGACCCAACTGGTAATCACCATGAGTGAATTTGTCACCGATGAATGGGTAACAATATTGGTTTCCGTAGTCTCTCTCAGCTTTTTTTCCAGAATTTATATACACACTCCCGGTGGACGAAACTATTTTGACAGGGTTCTGATCAAATTGCCTGTTTTCGGCAACTTTATTATAAAAAGTTCCATGGCCAAATTTTCAAGAACTCTTTCCTCTCTTTTATCAGCAGGGGTTCCCATCCTTGACTCTCTGGATATTGCCGCCAACACTTCAGGCAACAGTCTTCTGGAAAAAGCACTTATGGATTCAAAAAGAGCCGTGTCCAAAGGGGAACAGATGTCCACATCCCTTGCCAGAGTCTCCTTCATTCCCCAAATGGTGGTCCAGATGATGGCTGTTGGGGAACAAACAGGGGCTCTTGATGAAATGCTCGACAAAGTGGCTGAGTTTTATGAAAACGAAGTGGATGCCGCAGTGAGTGCCATCATGGGTTTGATGGAACCTGCCATGATTGTCTTTCTCGGTGGTATTATCGCCTTCTTTGTGATCGCAATGTACTTACCCATCTTTAATATGGCTGGTACCATTGGCTGACCCAAAATTTTTTATCAAAGAATCCGATCTTTCAAAAAGACATCATCTGTCTTTCATTATTCATTCACTGCGTTTATTCCTCCTTTTTTTCATTTTGGCCATCACTTTGTCTTTTCAGCTTGTGGAAACCCCCATTGATGTTTCCCAGTTCCTTTATCCGGTTTATTTTCTCCTCGGTGTTTCTCTCATCCTTCAGATTTTTTCTTTGATTTTCCTGAAAATTCTTCACAAAAACTTCCGGTTTCATTCATTCCTTTTTTTCTTTGAGGCTGTTTATATTACAGGACTGATTTATTTTATCGGAGTTCAACAATCTGTTCTCATCTTCCTCTACCTGATGAACCTTATTTTCTATGGAGTTTTGTTTCAAAGAAAAATGGTTCTGATTCTGGCCCTTTGGACTTCCGTTCTTTTTTCCTTCATTGTATCCATAGATACAAGTCTTGGAGGAAATACTGTTTATCTGGCCGTTGGCATAAATAACTTCACTTTTTTCACTGTGGCCTATCTCTCCGGATTTATTGGCGAACAATTCAACCTGATGGGAACAAAGCTCAGAGAAAGTGTTAAAGATATAAGGGTTCTCAAAAACCTCAATGATCTTATTCTAAGGAATATGAGTTCAGGACTCATCACCATTGACAACAATCATATAATCTTACAGGCCAACCCCGGGGCCGCCGAACTTCTTCAACAGGAACCGGAGAATATTCAGGGCAGGGACTTAAATTCCCTTATGCCCGATTTTTCTCCGGAGACCTGTCCTTTTGGAAAAAAAACGGACCATGTCTTTAAAAGAGGAAACGGGAAAAGACTGTGGACCATAACTGTCAATGAATTGCTTGACGAAGACCGGGTTTCCAAAGGGAAAATCATAAACTTCCAGGACGAAACCCATGTAAAACTTTTGGAAAAAAGACTCAGGCAAAGTGAAAAAATGGCAGCCATTGGTCAATTGGCTGCCGGTATCGCCCACGAAATACGAAACCCCCTGGCCGGTATCAGTGGCAGTATTCAACTTTTACAAAACGATGAAGACAACAGGGAACAAAACAGAAAACTCATGAAGATTGTAACCAAAGAAATTGACCGGCTCGATGGACTGATCACTGAGTTTTTGGATTTTGCCAGACCGGAAGCTCCCATGGATGATGAAATAAGGCTGGACTCCCTTGTAAGGGAAATTGCCCAGTTTTCAAAAAATGACAACCAGGCGGATTCCGTGGAGTTATTGATTGACTGCGATGAAAATGTGAAAATCAAGGGAAACAGGGATAAACTGAAACAGGCTTTTTTGAATATTATTGTCAATGCCTTTCAGTCCATGAAAACAGTGGAATCCCCCAGTCTTCGGATCACTGTTAAAAAGAAAGAATCCTCTGTCCATGTGACTTTAAAAGACAATGGTACCGGAATGAATGAAAAACAGAGAGAAAAAATTTTTGAACCTTTTTACACAACAAAAAACAAAGGAACCGGATTGGGACTGGCTATCACTCATTCCATACTGGAAAGCCATGGAGTCAGAATCCATGTGGACAGTGAACAAGGTCTTGGAAGTGAATTCCAAATTCATTTTCCCAAACAAAATCTCTGATTTAGATTTTGGATTCTCAGGGACAGCCACCCATGGTATGAGAGATCTTTTGTTTATGCTGGACTTTTACAGGGCTAATCAAGAAAAATAAGAGCTGAAAATAAATGATTTCTTATGGACTTGCCTAAAAAACCAATTCCAGTCACAATAGATACTGATGCAAAAATAATCCAAAGGAGAGCTGAATGAAACCACGCATTCTTGTTGTTGATGATGAAGAGTCCATAAGGGAGTTTCTTGAC
>CBDCNX010000032.1:0-335039 GCA_965219545.1 Bdellovibrionales bacterium | reverse complement strand
CAAAACAGGAAAATCTGAAAAACCTTCCAGTAACCCCTTATCTGAAAAAACTTCTCTCCTCTTCCAACTCCCATGAAAAAACCATGGCCACATACAAACTCATGGATCATCTCAACCACGACCCCGATTACGAAAACTTTCAGCTTATCCTGAAACACTCTCATCAACACTCTCACCCGGATCAGGATCAAAATGAAACTTTAAAAAAAATACTCATCCAGTGGCTCAAGGACAAAGCCACACAACCAAATCACGAGTACTGCGAAAAACTTGCTGACCTTCTACTGGAAGAGGATTTTTTTGAAAAAACGCAAAAACTCACGGACTTTTACAACCTGTTCCACCAAAAACCTGCATCAAAACAGGAAAATCTGAAAAACCTTCCAGTAACCCCTTATCTGAAAAAACTTCTCTCCTCTTCCAACTCCCATGAAAAAACCATGGCCACATACAAACTCATGGATCATCTCAACCACGACCCCGATTACGAAAACTTTCAGCTTATCCTGAAACACTCTCATCAACACTCTCACCCGGATCAGGATCAAAATGAAACTTTAAAAAAAATACTCATCCAGTGGCTCAAGGACAAAGCCACACAACCAAATCACGAGTACTGCGAAAAACTTGCTGACCTTCTACTGGAAGAGGATTTTTTTGAAAAAACGCAAAAACTCACGGACTTTTACAACCTGTTCCACCAAAAACCTGCATCAAAACAGGAAAATCTGAAAAACCTTCCAGTAACCCCTTATCTGAAAAAACTTCTCTCCTCTTCCAACTCCCATGAAAAAACCATGGCCACATACAAACTCATGGATCATCTCAACCACGACCCCGATTACGAAAACTTTCAGCTTATCCTGAAACACTCTCATCAACACTCTCACCCGGATCAGGATCAAAATGAAACTTTAAAAAAAATACTCATCCAGTGGCTCAAGGACAAAGCCACACAACCAAATCACGAGTACTGCGAAAAACTTGCTGACCTTCTACTGGAAGAGGATTTTTTTGAAAAAACGCAAAAACTCACGGACTTTTACAACCTGTTCCACCAAAAACCTGCATCAAAACAGGAAAATCTGAAAAACCTTCCAGTAACCCCTTATCTGAAAAAACTTCTCTCCTCTTCCAACTCCCATGAAAAAACCATGGCCACATACAAACTCATGGATCATCTCAACCACGACCCCGATTACGAAAACTTTCAGCTTATCCTGAAACACTCTCATCAACACTCTCACCCGGATCAGGATCAAAATGAAACTTTAAAAAAAATACTCATCCAGTGGCTCAAGGACAAAGCCACACAACCAAATCACGAGTACTGCGAAAAACTTGCTGACCTTCTACTGGAAGAGGATTTTTTTGAAAAAACGCAAAAACTCACGGACTTTTACAACCTGTTCCACCAAAAACCTGCATCAAAACAGGAAAATCTGAAAAACCTTCCAGTAACCCCTTATCTGAAAAAACTTCTCTCCTCTTCCAACTCCCATGAAAAAACCATGGCCACCCAAAACTCAACACCACAACTTCAAAATCCAAAAAACCTTCCACTTACCAAACATTTAAAAAACCTCCTCTCTGTAGACAATTCACAGGAAAAAATCATTGCCACATACAAACTCATGGATCACATCGAAAACAACACTCATTATGAAAAATTCAGACTCCTTCTGAAACACTCCCACTCGGAAGACGAAACCATGGAAAAAATACTCATCCAGTGGCTCAAGGACAAAGCCACACAACCAAATCACAAGTACTGTGAAAAACTTGTCAATCTCATGCTGGAACAAAATCCCTTTGAAAAAATACAAAAACTCATGGACTTCTACAACCTCCTCTACCAAAACTCAACACCACAACTTCAAAATCCAAAAAACCTTCCACTTACCAAACATTTAAAAAACCTCCTCTCTGTAGACAATTCACAGGAAAAAATCATTGCCACATACAAACTCATGGATCACATCGAAAACAACACTCATTATGAAAAATTCAGACTCCTTCTGAAACACTCCCACTCGGAAGACGAAACCATGGAAAAAATACTCATCCAGTGGCTCAAGGACAAAGCCACACAACCAAATCACAAGTACTGTGAAAAACTTGTCAATCTCATGCTGGAACAAAATCCCTTTGAAAAAATACAAAAACTCATGGACTTCTACAACCTCCTCTACCAAAACTCAACACCACAACTTCAAAATCCAAAAAACCTTCCACTTACCAAACATTTAAAAAACCTCCTCTCTGTAGACAATTCACAGGAAAAAATCATTGCCACATACAAACTCATGGATCACATCGAAAACAACACTCATTATGAAAAATTCAGACTCCTTCTGAAACACTCCCACTCGGAAGACGAAACCATGGAAAAAATACTCATCCAGTGGCTCAAGGACAAAGCCACACAACCAAATCACAAGTACTGTGAAAAACTTGTCAATCTCATGCTGGAACAAAATCCCTTTGAAAAAATACAAAAACTCATGGACTTCTACAACCTCCTCTACCAAAACTCAACACCACAACTTCAAAATCCAAAAAACCTTCCACTTACCAAACATTTAAAAAACCTCCTCTCTGTAGACAATTCACAGGAAAAAATCATTGCCACATACAAACTCATGGATCACATCGAAAACAACACTCATTATGAAAAATTCAGACTCCTTCTGAAACACTCCCACTCGGAAGACGAAACCATGGAAAAAATACTCATCCAGTGGCTCAAGGACAAAGCCACACAACCAAATCACAAGTACTGTGAAAAACTTGTCAATCTCATGCTGGAACAAAATCCCTTTGAAAAAATACAAAAACTCATGGACTTCTACAACCTCCTCTACCAAAACTCAACACCACAACTTCAAAATCCAAAAACCTTCCACTTACCAAACATTTAAAAAACCTCCTCTCTGTAGACAATTCACAGGAAAAAATCATTGCCACATACAAACTCATGGATCACATCGAAAACAACACTCATTATGAAAAATTCAGACTCCTTCTGAAACACTCCCACTCGGAAGACGAAACCATGGAAAAAATACTCATCCAGTGGCTCAAGGACAAAGCCACACAACCAAATCACAAGTACTGTGAAAAACTTGTCAATCTCATGCTGGAACAAAATCCCTTTGAAAAAATACAAAAACTCATGGACTTCTACAACCTCCTCTACCAAAACTCAACACCACAACTTCAAAATCCAAAAAACCTTCCACTTACCAAACATTTAAAAAACCTCCTCTCTGTAGACAATTCACAGGAAAAAATCATTGCCACATACAAACTCATGGATCACATCGAAAACAACACTCATTATGAAAAATTCAGACTCCTTCTGAAACACTCCCACTCGGAAGACGAAACCATGGAAAAAATACTCATCCAGTGGCTCAAGGACAAAGCCACACAACCAAATCACAAGTACTGTGAAAAACTTGTCAATCTCATGCTGGAACAAAATCCCTTTGAAAAAATACAAAAACTCATGGACTTCTACAACCTCCTCTACCAAAACTCAACACCACAACTTCAAAATCCAAAAAACCTTCCACTTACCAAACATTTAAAAAACCTCCTCTCTGTAGACAATTCACAGGAAAAAATCATTGCCACATACAAACTCATGGATCACATCGAAAACAACACTCATTATGAAAAATTCAGACTCCTTCTGAAACACTCCCACTCGGAAGACGAAACCATGGAAAAAATACTCATCCAGTGGCTCAAGGACAAAGCCACACAACCAAATCACAAGTACTGTGAAAAACTTGTCAATCTCATGCTGGAACAAAATCCCTTTGAAAAAATACAAAAACTCATGGACTTCTACAACCTCCTCTACCAAAACTCAACACCACAACTTCAAAATCCAAAAAACCTTCCACTTACCAAACATTTAAAAAACCTCCTCTCTGTAGACAATTCACAGGAAAAAATCATTGCCACATACAAACTCATGGATCACATCGAAAACAACACTCATTATGAAAAATTCAGACTCCTTCTGAAACACTCCCACTCGGAAGACGAAACCATGGAAAAAATACTCATCCAGTGGCTCAAGGACAAAGCCACACAACCAAATCACAAGTACTGTGAAAAACTTGTCAATCTCATGCTGGAACAAAATCCCTTTGAAAAAATACAAAAACTCATGGACTTCTACAACCTCCTCTACCAAAACTCAACACCACAACTTCAAAATCCAAAAAACCTTCCACTTACCAAACATTTAAAAAACCTCCTCTCTGTAGACAATTCACAGGAAAAAATCATTGCCACATACAAACTCATGGATCACATCGAAAACAACACTCATTATGAAAAATTCAGACTCCTTCTGAAACACTCCCACTCGGAAGACGAAACCATGGAAAAAATACTCATCCAGTGGCTCAAGGACAAAGCCACACAACCAAATCACAAGTACTGTGAAAAACTTGTCAATCTCATGCTGGAACAAAATCCCTTTGAAAAAATACAAAAACTCATGGACTTCTACAACCTCCTCTACCAAAACTCCATGTTAAAACAATTGAAGAAAGCCTATAAACATTTTATTTTTGAAAGGTCCCCTTTCCAATTCATGAACTTTATTCATCAGGTTACGGGAAAAAGTCTTTTCAACCAAATTAAGGTGGTTCTGACCGAATATAAAGATTTTCCCATTCAGGAATCTTTTTCAAAAGGCCAGGTTTTGAGTAAACTCTGGGCCAGGGATTGTCTTATAAAATTGAATCTGAATTCCTGTAAAACGGGATTAATCCTCTGTGGTTGGTCCGGAGTCTTGTCAAACATTCTTTTGGAAAAACCTTTTCAGAGGATTGTAAGTGTTGACAAAAATCCTGATTGTGAACCTATAGCCATCCGATTGAATTACGAAAATCATACTCATGGTCGTTTTAACTCCGTCACTAAAGATATCTTTGATCTTAACTACAATCAATTGGGATTAACTGTTAACAAATTCTCTGAAAAAACCAATGATTTTGATATAATCATTAATACCTCCTGTGAACATATTCAGAACTTTAACCAATGGTATGATCTTCTGCCTGAAGGTCAGCTTGTTTTGTTGCAATCCAATGATTTTTTCGATGTCAGGGAACATGTCAATTGTGTCAATTCCCTTGAGACTTTTAAAACCATGGCTCCCATGAATCAACTGCTGTTTGAAGGGGAATTACCTCTTGAAAATTACAATCGTTTTATGTTAATCGGTTACAAATAGATTCTTCTTGATTTATGATGCTCTTTTATGATTTTCTTTCGCAAAACAGGATGCAGCGTGTTATTAAGGTCTAAATCTCCATAAAACAAGTTGTTTCCCAGCCTTTTAAAAATCATGGGACGGGCATAAAGGACAGCTGGCTTCAGAGGTTTTCATTCAACGGGTCAAACCTAACATATCCAAAACTTGTGGCAACAGGCCACCAAATAAACTATGCTTAAGACCTGTTTTATAAAATTCCTTTTTCCAGGTTTATTGATTTTAACAATGGCATCGAGTTATGAAACCCTATAAAATCCAAAATTTCAGCTATGAGTCTAAAAAATAAAAAAAAAGTGGGACTTGCCTTAAGTGGTGGAGGAATTAAAGCTGCCGCTTTTCATATTGGAGTTTGTATGGCTCTCCAGGAAAAAGGTTTTGTTTTCGCTGGAGGTCGTCATAAAGAGGTTCAATCCAAGCACTCACAGTCTGAAAATGTGATCAGGCTTTATGTGGGCTCCAGTGCAGGAGCTGTCATCAGTACATTCCTGGCCAGTGGATATTCATTGGAAGCCATTATTTCAGCTTTTGGAAAAGGAGCAAAGTGGAAGATTAAGGGTTTTAAAGAGCCTTCTGATTTTGAAACCCCTTTAAAACCCCTCTATTATTCAGACATCCTTTCATTAAGTGGAAAAAATTGGATTAAACTTTTTCCCAACCTTCTGAAAGGACGCTCCATTTTCAGTGGTGGATTTGAAGCCTTACTCAAAACAGGATTTAAAGTGAGTGGTCTTGTAACCACCAAAGGACTTGAAAAATATATCAGAAAATATGTTTGGCCGGATAATTCCTTTGAATCTCTGGGAGTGGAACTTTATATCGTGGCCACTCAGCTCAACCATTCCCGCAAAGTTATTTTTGGAAATTTTAAAGAGAACAAAAAAATTAAACACATTGGCTGGGCCAATCATGCAAAAATCAGTGATGCTGTGGCGGCTTCAGCCAGTCTCCCACCGGTTTTTTCTCCTTATGGAATTAAAAATGAAGAAGGTAAGGAAATTTTTTATTTCGACGGTGAAATCAGGGACACTCTTTCAACCCATATAGCCAAAGATCATGGTTGTGATCTTATTATAGCCAGTTATTCCATCCAACCTTATCATTATAACGAAAAAACGGGAAGTCTCCACGAATACGGAATCCCATTGATTTTTAACCAAGCTCTCTACCAAGTGGTTCAACAGAAAATTGAAGCTCATATTTCCGCCCAGGACGCTTTTGGTAAAATTCATCAGGCCATCCGGGCTTACTTCAAACAAAAGCAACTGCCCCGTGAAGACATGAATAAACTTCTTAAAATCATCGAAGAAAGAGCCAATTACAGACCTGATGTGGAAACCATTTATATTCACCCCAATCCCCAGGATTACGAAATGTTTTTTGCAGATCATTTTAGTCTGAATCCAAAAATTCTTGGAAAAATTGTACAAACAGGATTCCATTCAGCAATGAAACAACTGAATCAAAAAAATCTTTAAACAGTCGATCCTGAAAAAATTTCATCTGACCCATAAGAAAAAATGAAGCCAAATAAGATCCTATTTTTCGTTCACAGAAAACCAGACAAAACCCAAACAGCTTTCAATATTTTTAAAAGGGATAACACCCCAAACCATGGAATCATCACGGCTCTTACGATAATCTGAAAGAACAAAAACATGATTCTCGGGAATTTGTAAAATATCCAAATTCATTTCAGAATCAAATTTAACAATATGAAAATTTTTCTCCCCGGGAAATTTTTCAAGACTCTGCTTTTCATCAGAAGATCTGTAATCAACCACCTTGTCATTTAAAAACAAAAGACCTTCTCTGATCTTTAATTTGTCACCAGGCAAAGCAACAACCCTTCTAATAATTAATTGTTCTTCATCTCCAGGAAACCGAAAGGAAATAACATCTCCACGATTAAGAAGTATTGATTTCAACCCTCTGTCTCCCATAAAAGGAAGTGGCAGATTATAACCAAGATGCCAACTGAGAACAATATCCCCTTTTTTCAAATTGGGACTCATGTTTTCAGTAGTGATGAAAATGCTGCTAACAACAAAAAAATAGAAAAAAGGAATTAAAGAGATCACAATAAGTGTTTTTACAAAAAATCCTTGCCCCTTTGGTAAAGTGGGGAAAATTTTTGTCATTTTTCGTCCAACCTTATTGAACCCTTTGAAACAAACGCTTTATCCGAAAATCCTGAGGAGAACAAAGAAATCCTGAATCTTTTTCTGTCTCTTTACAACTTAACCAAATCAAAATCAATTTCCCAATAACTCGATTTACAGGCAAACCACCCCAGGAACGGCTATCAGAAGATTGATTCCTGTTATCACCCATCATAAACATTTCATCCTCTGGGAGTTGAAATTCAAAAGAGTCCTGACCAATATCCGAAAAATATTGAATTCTGTACGATTTCTGACCATTATTTTCAATCATTACCTGAATATCACTGTCTTCACTTTCCACTCTCTGATATTTAAAAGGATCACCATTTATGGAAATAACACCTTTCTCGTCCATGGATACACGTTCCCCCGGAAGCCCAACCACTCTTTTAACAATAAAACGATCTGACAGATCTTTATCTTTAAAAACAACAATATCCCCTCTTTTTGGAATTTTTGGTCCTAAAATCCATGTCTCACTGAAAGGGAAGCGAAAACCGTAAGCCCATTTCTTAACAAGAACATAATCTTTCACTAAAAGAGTTTGTTCCATACTCCCTGAAGGAATAACAAAAGGTTCAAAAAAAAGCCAGCGAGTACCCAAATACAAAAAAACAAATAAGAAAAGAGAAAGAAAAACATCACTCCACTTTCCCTTCCTGTTTTGACGACTTCTGAATAAAAATCTGTAAAAAACAGTCAGATATTCTCCTTTACAAAGTTTTTTTTCAAAAAATCAATTGAATCAAAATAATGAAAAAACTCATTTAACGAACCTGATGGAAAAATCGGGTAAAGCGAATAGTGAAAGGATTACAAAGAAATGTCACTATGGGAAGAGTCTCCTCACAGGATAACCATACAAACATAGCCCGACCAAGAACATATTCGTAAGGGACAAAACCCCACACTCTTGAATCAGAAGAATTATTTCTGTTATCACCCATTACAAAAAGTTGTCCTTCAGGAACATAGACAGGACCATAAGATTCTTTCATAGACTCCCCCTTACGAAGAAGAATGTGATGTTTTTGACCATTAATATCTTCAATATAATGTTCAAAATTGGTTTTCGATTCATAGGGTCGGCTGCCGCTTTGCAAATCCACATCCCTGACATAGGAAAAGACTCCCTCCTCTTGAGCCGGAATTTTTTTTATTTCTTTATTATTGATAAAAAGTTTTCCATCTTCATAATAAATTTTATCACCTGGAACTCCAACCACTCTTTTAATATAAAAAGTACTTAAATTCTTTGGAAATTTAAAAACAATAACTTCCCCCTTTTTTGGTTTTCCGAATTCTATTAACCACTTTTCACTAAAAGGGATGCGAATACCATAGACTGATTTATTAACAAAAATATGATCGTGAATAAGCAAGGATGGTAGCATACTCTGTGAGGGAATCACATAGGCTTCCATAAAAGCCCATCGGATAAAAAGAGCCACCCCAATAGCCAGAATATAAGAACCTATTCCATGGGTCCAAAACCTTTTGTTTAACATGACTTAATCCTCCACTTTCAAAACAGCCAGGAAAGCCTCCTGGGGAACCTCCACTGTTCCAATTTGTTTCATTCGTTTTTTACCCGCTTTTTGTTTTTCAAGAAGTTTGCGTTTACGTGTGATATCCCCTCCATAACACTTGGCTGTCACGTCTTTTCTCAAAGCACTGATATTTTCCCTGGCTATGATTTTTGAGCCAATAGCTGCCTGAATGGCCACCTGAAATTGTTGTCTTGGAATAATTTCTTTCATTTTTTTACAAAGAGTCCGTCCTTTATAAGATGCTTGAGCCCTGTGAGTAATAACCGAAAGAGCATCCACAGGATCACCATTGATGAGAATATCCAATTTAACTAAGTCAGCTATTTCATATTTTGTCAACTCATATTCCATGGAGGCATAACCACGGGAAATGGTTTTTAATTTGTCATAAAAATCTATTACCATTTCACTCATGGGAAGATTGTATTGAATAATCACTTTATTTTCCAAAATATAATCCATTCCAGTCTGAATTCCTCTTCTTGACTCGCAGAGTTTCAAAATTCCACCAATACAATCTGAAGGAGTGTGAATGGTAATCTTTACAACAGGTTCTTCAATGTGACGGATTTTGCTCGGGTCAGGAAGTTTGGCCGGATTCTCCAACTCCATAAATTCACCTTTGTTGTCACAAACTTTATAAACAACAGTGGGAGCTGTGGTAATTAAATTGAGACTGAATTCCCTTTCCAAACGCTCCTGTACAATTTCCATATGGAGAAGACCTAAAAAACCACACCGGAAACCAAAACCAAGAGCCACAGAGGTTTCCACTTCATAACTGAGGCTGGAATCATTAAGAGCCAGTTTTTCAAGAGCCACTTCCAGTTCCTTAAAATCCGGTGATTCCACTGGAAAAAGACCGGCAAAAACCATGGGCTTTACTTTCTGAAAACCAGGAAGAGGTTCCACATTTTCCTGCTTTGCATGGATGATGGTATCTCCAACAGTGACATCGCGGATACTTTTGATCCCACAGATGAAAAAGCCCACCTCTCCCGCATGAATGGCGTTCACTGTAAAAGGTTGGGGAGAAAAATATCCCAGCTTCAGAACATCATAAGTGGCTTGAGAAGACATGAATCTGATTTTATCAGATTTTTTTACCAAACCATCCATCACACGGCATAAAACCACCACTCCCTGATAACTATCAAACCAGGAGTCAAAAACAAGAGCCCTTAAGGGTTTATTGGGATCCCCTTGCGGGGCTGGAATTTTTTGCACCACCTGTTCAAGAATCTGATCAATTCCTTTTTTCTCCTTGGCACTGGCCAAAATGGCTTCCCTGCAATCAATTCCAATAACATCTTCAATTTGCCGAATCACAGCTTTTGGATCAGCTGCCGGTAAATCAATTTTGTTTAAAACCGGCAAAATTTCCAAATTATTATCCAGAGCCAAATAAACATTGGCAAGAGTCTGGGCCTCCACCCCCTGAGCCGCATCCACAACCAACAAAGCCCCTTCACAGGCCGCCAGAGATCTGGAAACTTCATAACTGAAATCAACATGACCCGGCGTATCAATAAGATTGAGCTGATAAGTTCTGCCATCTGAAGATTTGTAATACAGTCGCACTGTCTGGGCTTTGATAGTGATCCCCCGTTCCCTTTCAATATCCATGGAGTCCAGGACCTGTTCTCTCATTTCCCGATCACTGAGAGCTCCTGTGCTTTGGATGAGACCATCGGCAAGAGTGGACTTTCCATGGTCGATGTGGGCGATGATGGAAAAATTACGAATAAGGGAATTTTCCATAAAATTTTAAATTTTAAAACAGGAT
The DNA here is from genome assembly GCA_965219545.1 of Bdellovibrionales bacterium. Classification (GTDB taxonomy): domain Bacteria; phylum Bdellovibrionota; class Bdellovibrionia; order Bdellovibrionales; family JAGQZY01; genus JAGQZY01. Next base: position 324,239 of record CBDCNX010000032.1, on the reverse strand, counting down.
TTAAGAGCTTCCACTTTATCCAATTTCTCCCAGGTAAAAGTTTCCTCTTCCCGACCAAAATGGCCATAGGCTGCTGTAGGACGATAACGTGGTTTAAGAAGATCAAAATGTTTTACAATTTGAGAAGGTTTGAGATTCCAAAGTGAACAAACAGCCCTGGATAACTCCTCCCCGCCAACCTGACCTGTACCATAATCATCCACCATAACACTCACAGGCTCGGCCACTCCAATGGCATAGGCCAGTTGAACAAGACACCGGTGGGCAAGACCGGAAGCCACAATGTTTTTTGCTACATGACGAGCTGCATAGGCCGCTGAACGATCCACCTTGGAAGGATCTTTACCTGAAAAAGCCCCTCCTCCATGGGCACCATGTCCTCCATAGGTATCAACGATCACTTTACGCCCTGTTAACCCACAATCCCCTTGGGGACCACCGATGATAAAACGACCTGTGGGATTGACAAAAAACTTTGTTTTCTGATCCATCCATTTTTCATCAATAACCTTTTTAATAACCTTTTCCACCACAAATTCACGGATCTGACTTTGAGTGACTTTAGAGTGATGTTGAGTGGAAATCACCACTGAATCAACACGCCTGGGCTTACCTTCCACATATTCAAAAGTCACCTGGGATTTACTGTCAGGACCAAGATAATCAACAATTTTTTGCTTACGTTTATCAGCCAAGGTTTTTACAAGTTTATGGGAAAGGGAAATAGTCAAAGGCATCATCTCTGGAGTTTCATTAATGGCATAACCAAACATTAAACCCTGATCACCTGCTCCCTGCTCTTTATTGTCTCTTTCATCAACACCCACGGCGATATCCTGGCTCTGCTGATCAATGGATGTCAAAACAGCACAGGTTTTGTAATCAAAACCCGTGCTGATATTATCGTCATAACCAATATCTTTAATAACCTCTCTGACAATTTCAGGAATTTCAACATAACATTGAGTGGAAATTTCTCCAGCGACCATAACCATTCCCGTTGTGACCATTGTTTCTGCTGCCACCCTTCCCAGGGGATCTTCCTTGAGAATGGCATCAAGAATACCATCACTGATCTGATCGGCCATTTTATCGGGATGACCCTCAGAGACAGATTCACTGGTAAAAAGATAATTTTTCATAATCACTCCCGCTTTTTGAGATCACAATGAACCAAGGTCCACTTCCCTGTCAATGACAATTCTTTCACTCAAAGACGGATTCCTTCAAGAAAGTGAAGTCTTTTCTTGATATTCAGTCCACCTCCACTGAAGCCACCCAATCCTTTAACCCCCACCACTCTGTGACAAGGAACAACTAAAAGCAGGGGGTTTTTGGCACAGGCTGACCCAATGGCCCTGAAAGCTCCCGGATTTTCTATTGACCTGGCAACTTCACCATAAGTCTTAACCTGACCGTATGGAATTTGCTTTATTTTTTTCCAAACCTGTTTTTGAAAAACCGTTCCTTCAATATTTTTCCAGTCAATTCTGATATCAGGTGATTGACTTCGCCCCTTCAGATAATGGTCCAGTTCTCTGGTTACTTTCCTGAACATGGGATCATTCCATGTTTTTCCTTTTGATTTCCTTTTCTTTTGAAAACAGATTTTTACAACACCTTTGTCACTGTAAACCACCATGAGACAACCTGAAAAAAAAGGATAAACAATGTTCAAATCTCCCCCATATCTGAATTAACTTGAAAAAATCTTTTATAATGACACCACACCAGGACAATAGTCTGTTAAGATTTTTTTTTCATTCTCCGAATGATACACTAAGAAATCTACCAAGGAGACATCTATGAATCAAATAATGATTGGGTTTTTAACATTTTTTCTTTTAATTGCCTGTAGTAAAAAAGACGAAAACAAGTCTTCGCAATCAAATAATAAAACCACCTTACAATCCTCAAGTCTTGAAATGAGACAATCCTCCAATGGCAGTTGGAGTCCTGTATCATATTCAATCAATGAAGAAATTGTTATTAACGAGAATGCAGAAGTAATGACCCGAACTGTCTCTGACTCTGATTGCACACTCACATTAACTTATAATATTGACTGGACTCCTGAAGGTATGATTTTTGACGGTTACAGTGTCCATTCAGAACCCTATAGTTGTCAAATCTCAAACCTACACTGTCCGGATAATTATGAAACACTGCAAACCAGTACCTTTATTTTTGAAGGCTTTATGTCCGATGATGAAAACACCCTCACAGTTATCTGCTATCCCGGTTCAAATCGAAATGGAACAGCTTATAAATACACTTATACCAAATAAAAAATTTTTATACTTAAGCAAATTTCGAATTTTAATTCAGCCAATCACAAATGCTTATCTATTAAAGCCTTAATATCCTCAATGGGATGATTTCCAACGATTTGATCCACCTGTTGCCCTTCTCTAAAAAGAACTAAAGCAGGGATTCCACGAACTCCATAAGAGGCTGGTGTTTCCTGATTTTCATCAATATCCAATTTTGCCACTACCAATTGATCTGAATACTTTTCAGCAATTTCGTCTAATTTTGGAGCAAGGGCTTTGCAAGGACCACACCACTCTGCCCAGAAGTCCACTAAAACAGGAACATTGGACTCAAGTACCTTTTCTTTAAAATTCATATCAGACACATAAATGGGTTTCACAAAAGCCTCCCCTATTCTCTGTTTCTCTATCCCTGTCTATTATTCTTTAAGAAGAGGGTCAAATAAGCCGATAATGAAACAGTGAGTTACCAGGAATATAATGTTCTTATTGTAGATGATGACCCTTCTTTTGGTGAAAGCCTGAAAGAAGTTATCACCCGTTCAGGATTTCGTTGTTATCTGGTTAAAAATTCAAGAGAAGCCCTGGAATATGTAAAAATTCAGAGCGTCCATGTTTTATTAATCGACTGCCTGCTTCCTGGAATGAACGGATTAAAACTTATCAAAGACCTTCAGAAAATTATGGAAGGAAAACCCCATTTTTTTTTAATGACCGGGGTGTTTAAAGACAAGCAGTTTATCAACGAGTCTATCAAAAACAACAACGTCAAGGGTTTTCTAATTAAACCGTTTGACATTAAAAAATTTATTGAAACCCTGAAGTCTTTGTTTAGCGGAGTGAATGAAAAAGAAGATGGTTTTAATTCCCTAACCCGTCTTTATCTTGAAAGGTCAATAAACAAAAAAGACATCATAAATATCATTAATGAATCCAAAGGATTACACAGTTTTGATCTTCCCTGGGTTTTAAAACTCCTTTCAAACTGCAAAGTTTGTGGCCGTTTAAATATCACATCCACAAATGGAGATATAGCTGGAGTGGACTTTTCACTGGGAGATATTGTCAAGGTTGATATCAAGAACAAAAACTCTCTTCTCGGTCTTCTTCTCGTTGAAAAAGGCTACCTTGATCGAAGCAGTCTGGAAAAGGCTCTTTCAGAAAATTCCGGAAAAAAGATGATTGGACGTTACCTCGTTGAAAAAAATCTGATCAGCCCCCATGCCATATCCACAGTTCTCAAAGAACAATTGATCTGGCGACTGAAACAACTTATTACAAATTCACAGGTCGAATTAAAATTCACAGAAACCAAGGCTATTACCACAATCATCACCATTGAAAATGATGAATTTATCAATTTTCTCTTGGAAATCATGGAGAACACCATTCGTTCCAACTGGCTGAAAACTCACTATCTACCTATCAGTAAGAACACAATCATCGTAAATGAAAAAACAAAAGATGAGATAAACAAATCTTTCACCTTTCCTTATATTTCCCGCACCTATTCATCCATATCCTCATTTTTACAGAGAGGAACAACACTGGAGGAAATACTGACTAAAAATCCAGGGATAGAAAAATACATTCTAAAACTGATTCACTTCATGAATATTATGGGTTACATCACATTCAGAAAAAGTCAAAAATGCCTCAATTTTACCTATCAGATAAAACGACTCGAAAAATTGAATCTGGAGTTTGAAAATAAAGATTATTTTCAACGTTTGGGAATCAGTCGAAGTGCTCAGGATGGGGATATCAAGAAAGCTTATTTTGACTTAGCCAAAGTTCTTCATCCGGACAAATTAAGCAAAACCACCCCCAGCCAAGTCAAAGAACTTTCAAAAAAGGTCTTCTCAAAAATTCAAATAGCCTATGACACTTTGAGAAAGGAAAGTAAAAGAAAAATCTATATAGAGGAATTGGAAGTTGGACAATCAAAAAAATATATGGAAGCTGATCATTTTTTTGAAAGCAGTAAATCCTTTATCTTAAAAGGTCAATACTCACAGGCCAGAAAAGATTTAAAACAGGCCATTGCTCTCAACCCAGAATCGTCTGAATTTCAAATTTATAATTTATGGACGGAGATAAAAACCGTAAAGAATCCAAGTCACACTTTTATTTCTAATATCGATAAAAAACTGAAACAGATTCCCCTTGAATCGAGGGATTTAGCAGTCTATTACCATGTACGAGGTCTTTATTACAAACTAAAAAATGATCAAGAAAAAGCCAAAAAACAATTCACCGCAGCTCTCAACAAAGACCCCAGTTTTATCAATGCTCGTCGTGAAATAAGTCACTTAAGAGAAAAAATTGATATTTCCAAATTACTCAAAGGGAATCTAAAGGATGCGGTTGGTCTTCTTTTTAAAAAGTGATGCTTTGTCTGTTGACCTTTATTTTTTTCAATGATAAAAATATTCAGTTCTGATTGTTGTTTGTATCTTCAAAGAAATTAAATGGATCATCTGTGGAAAAGTTCATAACCATAAGGAGACTCTTCTGAAAAAAAAACGAGTGGAAGAAACGATACTTCCTTCCAGGGGATTCACTGTTACAGTCGGAGAAAATTCTGTAAAAATTGGTTCTGAACAGGAACTTGCGGTCATCGCCGGTCCTTGTGTTATTGACAGTCGTGAACTGGCTTTCAATACAGCCCGCATTTTATCTGAAATCAGCCAACGTTTGGGTATTGGTATTATTTTTAAAAGTTCATATGAAAAAGACAATCGGGGAGCTATTGGAAACTGGAAGGGCCCACTGATTGAAGAAGGTTTAAAAATTTTAACAGAAATCAGGAAAGAATTTCAACTCCCTGTTCTCACGGATGTTCATCGTACTGACGAAGTGACCCGAACCGCAGAATTTGTGGATGTTCTTCAGATCCCAGCCTATATGTGTCAACAAACTTCTCTGGCTATTGAATGTGGCAAGACAGGTAAAGCAATCAACGTAAAAAAAGGGCAGTTTTTGGCTCCTGAAAACATGATAGGAGTTTTGAACAAAATTAAATCCACAGGAAATAACAACATTCTTCTCACAGAACGGGGAACCTGCTTTGGCTACAATCGACTGGTGGCTGACATTCGGGCCATTCCAATCATGCAGGAATTGGGAGTCCCGGTCTGTTTTGATTCCACCCATATTATTCGACTCTATGGTATTAGTAGTGCAGATCCCGATGGGGGTGAACCCCGTTTTATTCCTCATTTGACTCTGGCAGCTGTCGCTGCAGGAACTGATGCTCTTTTTATAGAAACCCATCCTGATCCAATGTCCGCCAAATGCGATGCCGCCTCCCAATTGCGTCTCTCCTATTTTGAAAAACTCATAAAACAAGCTCAAGAGATCCGTAAAGCCATTCAAAAACCGGAAAATGTAGGTAAAATGGACTCTAACTGACACTCTTCAGAGGGTTTTTTGAAAAAATTTGAATTCTTCATAAGAAAATACAAGAACCATAAATATTTTCATTTATGAAATAAGGTGAAGTTTTGTTTCGAAAATCAAGATTGTGTTTCTACTATATTTTTTCAGAAATGATTTCCATTTTTTTTGTTGGAGTGATCGGCTTTACCTTTATTCTTCTCATATTTCAGATATTGAAATTCACTGATACTTTTCTTCAGCATTCCATCAGTTTTTTTACTTTTTTCTATTTACTTTTTTCCATATCAATCAGTTTTCTGCCAATTATTTTTCCCATGAGTCTGATCCTGACTATTATTCTCACTTATAACAGATTGTCTGGTGATTCAGAAATTATTGCCATGAAATCACTGGGTTTGGGAATGGGATCCATCATCACTCCGGGAATTGTTCTGGGACTCATCACAACCATCCTCTCCGGCTACACTTCCTTTAGGATAGGCCCCTGGGGACATCGTCAATTTGAACTTATTATGACAGAAATCACCGGATCAAAAATCATTACCGGTATCAAAGAAGGAACTTTTTCAAGTTTTATGGATATGGTTATTTACAGTAATAAAATTGATAAAAAAACCAAAGAACATAAAAATGTTTTTATTTATGATGAACGTAAACCATCCGATCCAACAACAATAATTGCTGAAAAGGGGAAATTTTTTGTCAAGAAAACATTAAACTCCTACCAAGCTTCAATGCATCTGACCAATGGTTATATTCACAAAAGTCTTGATTTGGAATACACAAAAATTTATTTCCAAAATTATGATTTTCAAATCACAGAACCCACTTATAAAAAACCACAGGATAAATCCCTTAATAGCCTCACTTACAAGGACATAAAAAAACTCCTAAAAGAGACTGAAGATCCTCTCAAACTAAGAAAATTCAATTATGAATGGCATAAACGTTTAAGTCTCTCTTTTGCCTGTCTTTTACTGGTATTGCTCGGTTGTGGTTTGGGTTGTGGCAATAATAACCGTTCGGGAAAACTCGGCGGCGGAGTTATCAGTGTCATTATCATTGTCTTTTATTGGATGCTATTTCTTATTGGAAACAGTATCACCAAACTGGTTTTTATGCCTATCTGGTTTTGTGCCTGGTTACCCATTTTTGTTTTAATTCCTTTTTCAGTTTTTTTTATGGTCAAGAACTGGAACTAAAGAATCTTGGATTATGAAGTTATTTTTTTAAAACAGCAATAAGATCCCTCCTGTTACGAATCATCTGAGCCCCATCAAACAAAAGTTGATTATTACCCGCCATGCCGGAGTCCACAGGGCTCCCCGGAACAACAAGAAGATTATTGCCTAGTTCGACAGCGGCCTGGGCTGTCATCATGGTTCCACTTTTTTCACCAGCCTGAACAATAAGAGTCTGCTCACTCAGGGCCGCTATAAGACAATTTCTATCATAAAAGTGATATTTTTTCATTTCCAAATCAGCTTTGTACTCAGACAAAAAAACAACCAAAGGGTTTTTGACCAGTCGTTCAATGGATTGAGGATATTTGTTTTTGAGACCTGAAGGTAAAACCACCAGAGTTGGTTGTCCGGCACGGAGTGCCAAAAAATGAGCCCATTGATCCACCCCCCTGGCTCCTCCACTGATAACACCAATTTTAAGAAACTTAAGAGTGGGAAGAATTTCATGCTCCATCCACTGTTTCAGGCCATAACTGAGGTTTCTGGATCCCACAACAGATATATAATTTGCACTCAAAAGCCCGGGGTTTCCTTCCAAATAAATGGATTGGGGTGGTTTCTTGAGCCTGAACAATCCCCCGGGATAAAGAGAATCTGTTTTATCCACTTTCAACATAGAATAAAAACAAGGCAAGAAAAAGACCAAAACCTTTTGGATTTAAATACAGGTTAAGATTAAAAAATCCGTTAAAAATTCTATAATTCGGATTTTCCATGGCTTGCCCCCAAAGCCCTATCTGTTGTAAGATTCTTCCATGAAACTTGGTTTTACTCTTTTTTTTATATCCATTGTAATATCTTTTATCCTCCTAAATTCAAAAGTTCAGTCAAAGTTTATACATCTCTTTTTTGGAACAGGACGTTCTGTTCTGGCACAAATGGAAATGGATATGGAGGGTCAAAAATACAAAGTGATTAAAGTATCCAATACTCAGGGTTTGGCCATTGAAATTTACAGAAATACGGATGAAGGTCCTTTTTTTATAGATTCCAAGACTTTGACAGATAAGAAAGACGGATTCTATAAATTTAATAACAAAAAATACAATCTTTTTTTAAAAGACATTAACGGTGACGGTCGCAATGAAATTGTAACCCCCACTGTGGATAAGAACATGAAAGGAAGGTTAAACATATTTTTTTTTGATCCAGAAACTGAACAACTTAATAAAATGACCAAACACTGAAAATTCAAACAAAACAATTTTAACTGAATTTTCCATTTTTAAATACACTGGCCATATTTGAATTTTTACGGAGTTTCACTATGGAAATGATACGAAGAAAAATGATTTTCAATATAAAGAAAGGTTTTTATGATTTACAATAGTATTTTAGACACCGTCGGTAACACACCCATTGTAGAACTAAAAAAACTTGTTCCAAAAAACTCACCCCATCGTTTTTGGGTTAAACTTGAATATTTCAACCCCGGTTTGAGTGTTAAGGATCGTATTGCCCTGGCTCTTATTGAAAGTGCCGAAAAACGGGGAGAATTAAAGCCCGGAGGAACAATTATTGAAGCCACTTCGGGAAATACGGGTATGGGCCTGGCTTTGGTCAGTGCCGTTAAGGGTTATAAAGCTGTTTTTGTCATGCCGGATAAAATCAGTGAAGAAAAACGGGCGGCCCTAAGAGCCTATGGAGCCAAAGTTATTATTACACCCACAGCTGTGGAACCGGAAGATCCCAGAAGCTATTTATCTGTTTCAAAAAAACTGACTGAAATGACACCGGGTGGTTTCCTTGCCAATCAATATCACAATCCCGACAATCCAAAGATTCATTATGAGACAACAGGACCTGAAATATGGGAACAAACAAAAGGAGGAGTTGATGTTTTTGTGGCAGGAGCAGGCACCGGGGGAACAATTTCAGGAGTGGGACGTTATTTAAAAGAAAAAAAACCAGACACAAAAATCGTATGTCCTGATCCTGTGGGAAGTATTTTATATGACTTGTATTATAACAAAGAAATCAACCCCCAGCCTTATAAAGTGGAAGGTGTCGGAGAGGATATGCTACCCGATAATGTACACATGAATATTATTGATGCTTTTGTTCAGGTTTCAGATAAAGAAAGTTTTCTCATGACCCGTGAAATTGTGTATAAAGAAGGAATTTTTGTTGGCCCATCTTCAGCCATGGCTCTTGTGGGAGCTTTCAAATATTCAGAACAACTGGATAAACCATCAAACTTGTTGATTATGATGGCCGATAGTGGTCGGGCTTATTTGAGTAAAGCCTTTAATGATGATTGGTTAAAAGAAAATGAATTCATGCCCTCCCCCATGAAATTTAAAAAAATATCTGATCTGCTTGATTTCAATAAAAACAAACCGTCAGTTATTTCAGCCAATGTTGATCAAAATGTTTTACAGATTGTTCAATTGTTTAAAAAGCACAGTATTTCATACATCCCTGTATTTTCTGATAAGGAACTGGTCGGAGTTCTTGATGAAAGTGACCTTATTCTCCCCTTGGCCACAGGCCGTTTAAAACCCACTGAACCCATTATTCACTTGATTAAAGGATCAATCATCTGGGTTAATGAAGAAGATACTCTGAAGTCACTTTCTGAACACTTTCAAAAAGGTTTTGTCGCTCTTCTGAAGGACCAAAAAGACAAACTCCATATTATTACAAAAATCGACCTGCTTGACTTTATAACTGCAGAATTTAGAGAATAAGGTTATGGAAAACAAAGAACCCGGATTTTCAACCCGAGCCATCCATGCCGGTCAAAAACCAGATCCAACAACAGGTGCCATTATCACTCCCCTTTATCTCACCTCAACTTTTGTCCAATCCTCCCCTGGACAACATAAAGGTTATGAATACAGTCGTACTTCCAACCCCACTCGCAAAGCTTATGAGGATTGTCTGGCCAACCTTGAATCAGGAAGATTCGGATTCGGATTGGCTTCCGGATGTGCCGCAAGCACCACAATTATGCATCTTTTAAAAAATGGCGACCATGTGATCGCCTGTGATGATCTGTATGGAGGCTCCTTTAGACTTTTTGACAAAGTGATTCGAAAGAACGGAATCCGGTTTTCTTTTGTGGATATGACAGACTTAAAACATATCGAAAAAGCTATTGAAGAAAACACAAAAATGATATGGATTGAAACTCCAACCAATCCGCTACTGAAACTCGTTGATATCCATGGAGTTTCAGATATCGCCAGATCCAAAGAAATACTGACAGTGGTGGATAACACTTTCATGAGTCCTTATTTTCAAAAACCTCTGAAAGAGGGGGTTGATATTGTGGTTCATTCAAGCACTAAATTTATTAATGGCCATAGTGACATCGTAGGAGGAGCTATTGTTGTTAAAAATCCGCAAATTGCAGAAAACCTGGCTTTCTTAAGTAATTCCATGGGAGGGATCTGTTCTCCATTTGATGCTTTTATGTGTTTGAGAAGCCTGAAAACACTGTCTATCCGTATGGAAGCTCATCAAAAAAACGCAATGAGAGTGGCTGAATTTCTGGAATCCAACAATCGTGTTAAAAAGGTGATTTACCCAGGCCTTAAAAATCATCCACAATATGACTTGGCCAGAAAACAGATGTCCGGTTTTGGTGGGATGATTAGTTTTTATCTCAGTGGAGGATTGGACAAGGCCTGTCGTTTTCTTAAAAAAGTGAAAATTTTCTCATTGGCTGAAAGTCTCGGTGGGGTGGAATCCCTCATCGAACACCCGGCCATTATGACCCACGCCAGTGTCCCCCCTGAAGTTCGCAAACAACTGGGAATTGAAGAAGGGCTGATTCGTCTCAGTGTCGGCATTGAAGATTCAGATGATCTCATCAGAGATCTGGAACAGGCTCTGTCGAGTTGACAGCAAATAATGCCTCCAGTAATTATAAAAAGACTTTTCAATTTCAATTTTTATGGTTTTCAAGAGGAAAAATTCATGAAATCTTGGATAAAATCACAATCTTTCCGGGTCAGGTAGCTCAGTCGGTAGAGCAGAGGACTGAAAATCCTCGTGTCGGGGGTTCAAATCCCTCCCTGACCACCATTTTTCAAAACATTAAGGCGTTTTTTTTTGAAAAAATCTTGAAGAAGAGAGCCACTTTCCTCTTTTAAAAGTCCTTGGTTCCAAATGATTTTATGATTCAATTCCCGTCTTTCAAACAGCTGCAGGAGACTTTGGCCCCCCATCTTATGATCAGCGGCTGAATAAACCACCCGATCCATTCGACTCTGGAGTATCACTCCACAACACATAACGCATGGCTCCAATGTCGAATACAGACTGCACCCAACGAGTCGCCAACTTCTCCGTTTTTTACAGGCCTTATGGATAGCCAGAATTTCAGCATGAGCCAGAGGGGTTTGAAGCTTTTCCCTGAGGTTAAAAGCTCTGGCCAACACTCCGCCCGACTGGTTATCAATCACCAGGGCTCCCACAGGGACTTCCTGACACTTTTTGGCTTTTTTGGCCAAATCCAGACACTGGGCTAAATAGAATTGATCTGCTTTTTCCCGATCCAAATCAAATGTTCCCTTTGTTGAACTTTTCTTGGTTTTTTGATAGTAATACAGCCTTTTAAAGCTAAAGACGATATATAATTTGTTGTGATTCTCTAAAAAAGATTTTTGGATTCTTCCGCAAGATTATCGACCGTGTTTAAGTTTTTATGGAAGTTCTTTATGGAGACATTTATTTAAGTGAACTCTTTGTAAAACAAATGGCTTCTTGGAAAGAGGGTTAAAACAAAGTATACTGATCCGGTTTGAATTTTCATGGAATTTCTCTATGAAAGTCACATGAAAAACAAATGGTCTTCAGTATATCTTTAATATAAAAAGACCAATTCGGACAAAAAAGGCAGGTGATTAAAATTGTCATTTATAAAATTAAGGGATACTGAGGCTTTTGAACAGGCTTTCCGGCGTTTTAAAAAATCCTGTGAAAAATCAGGGATTCTCTCTGAAGTTAAAAAGAGAGAACACTATGAAAAACCAAGTGTTCGTCTCAAGAAAAAGTCCATTGCCGCCCGTAAACGTCTTATTAAAAAAGCAAAAAGAGGTTTTGATTGACTGTATCAATGAAAGAACAAATCTTATCAGACATGAAAACAGCCATGAAAGCCCGGGACAATGAAAAAGTCTCAGTTCTCCGTATGGTTGTTTCATCTCTAAAAAACAGGGAAATCCAAATCCGGCCCAAAGAATTAACAAATCAGGATGTTCTCAATGTTTTGAAAAAACTTTCCAAACAATCCAAAGACTCCATTGAGCAATTTGAAAAGGCAGAGAGAAAAGATCTGGTGGAAAAAGAACAAAAAGAACTCCTTATCCTAAAAGAATATCTTCCTGAAGAAATGGGAGATGAAGAAATTAAAAAAGTGGTCACAGGTTGTATTAAGGATATCGGAGCCAGTGATATGAAGGATATGGGGAAAGTGATGCAAGCTGTTCTTGCCAAGATAAAAAATTCTGCTGATAACAAAAAAGTCAGTCAGATTGTTAAATCTCTCCTCAAATAGGGTGATTTATCTTGAGATATGATCCGGATTTTATAGAAAAAGTCATGGAGGCCAATAATATCATTGATATTATTTCCCAATATACGGAATTGAAAATCCGTGGTCGTCAGCATACGGGTTTATGTCCTTTTCCCGATCACAATGAAAAAACCCCCAGTTTTTCAGTTTCAGAAACCAAACAACTCTATCATTGTTTTGGATGTAAAAAATCGGGCAATATTTTCACTTTTCTTGAAAATTACAATGGTTTTTCTTTTACAGAAGCTCTCGAATATCTGGCAACACGAGCTCATCTGGAAATGCCTGAAAACAAAAACAGTACTGACAGAAACAAAAACTATAACAAAGACCAAAAACAAAAGATGCTTAAAGCCAATAAACTGGCCTCTGAATTTTACTATAAAAAATTAAAAAGTTTACCAAAAGAACATAAGATTCACACCTACCTCAAAAAGCGTCACCTCTCCCCTGAAGTGGTTAAAGAGTTTTCCATCGGTTATGCTCCTGAAGCATGGGACGGACTGATCAATCACTTCAATGAAAAAAAGATTTCTCTTTCTTTGATTGAAAAATCGGGTTTAATCCGTAAAAACAAAAACGGAGGTTATTTTGATTTGTTTCGCGACCGTCTGATGTTTCCCATTTTTTCCATTGAGAACCATGTGATTGGTTTTGGTGGCCGAATTATCAATCATGGACAGCCCAAATATATCAATAGTCCGGAATCTGATGTCTTCAAAAAAGGACGGAATTTCTACGGCCTCGACAAATCAATAAAATTTATACGCAGTGAAGACCAGGTGTTCGTGGTTGAAGGTTACATGGATTTTCTTGCTTTTTACTCACAGGGAATTAAAAATGTCATTGCCACTTTGGGAACAGCTTTAACAGACAGACACATTCACTCATTAAAAAGATGGACAAAAAACATTATTTTGCTTTTCGATGGAGATGAAGCCGGTCAACTTGCCGCCCAAAGAAGCCTGACTCTGTTTTTCAAGGAAAATTTGTCCCCTAAAATTCTGGTTTTACCGGAAAAAATGGATCCAGATGATTTTATTCATAAATTTGGTAGAGAAGATTTTTTAAAAAAAGCCCGGACTTCAAAAGATCTATTTTTAAACCTGGCAAAAACATGGCTTAACAGTTATAAAGAACAACCTGCTGATAAAATTCATTTTTTAGACAAAATCAGCCCTATTTTAAAATCTTTGAGGGATTCCAGACTTTTACAAATGTATATTCAGGAACTTGCACCTTTATTCAATGAGAGCCCCAAAAAACTTTATTCCTGGGTGATGGCGGGAGGGAAAAAACCTTTTGAAGTCAAAAAACCAATCACCTCCAAAATTTCCATGGAATCAGAACCTCAGAGCTTAAAAAACAGCTTGCCTTCCAGAATTTCACTTGACGGAGCCAAAAAAGACGAGTTGATCCTCCTGGGGTTATCACTTAAGTCATCGAAATATATGGATTTTTTTATAAATCAAGAAGGTCTTGATTATCTGAACCATGAAAGCCTCAAACAAGTTTTTTCACAGGCCATCAGCAAATATAGACAGGAACCAAAAAATTTTGATAAATTGGCAACCTGGGTGTTTTCTCTCATTGAAAAGCATGAAGAAATTACAAATTTAACCAATATATTGTCAAATAATGAGGATTTCAATCAGGAGGAAAATCATCTGAAAAAATGCTTTATTCGTATTAAAGACCGGTATTTACAGCGTCAGGGGGCTATTTTGGCGGGAGAAATGAAACTGGACCCCACTGATACAAAATTGGAACAATTTGTGAAGATACAAAATGATCGAAAAGAAGCACTTGAAAAATTAAAAAACATTTCCCTCGGAGAATCACAATGAAAAAAAAGAAAATGGAGAAAGCTCTAACTATTGCTCAACAGCAGAAAATAGCCGTGGAAGAAGCTGAACGCCTCATTCAGGCCGCCAAAAAAAGTGGCGAGGATATCGGTGTCAGTGAAATTGATGAAACTTTGCCAAAAAAACTCATTGCTCCCGAAGCTTTGGACATTGTCATTCAATCCATTGAAGCCCATGGTATCACTATTCTTGAACACACCACTGAGGATGGCAGCAGTGCCACTTCCTTTTTGGAAAATACAAGTATTAATGAAAAAGATGAAGATGTCTCTGAAACTGATGCAAAATCCAATGATCCCGTTCGCCTTTATTTAAGGAAAATGGGCAGTGTGTCCCTTTTAACCCGTGAAGGTGAAGTCCAAATTGCCCAAAGAATTGAAACTGGAGAACGTCAGATTGTCCGGGCTATCTTAACATCTCCCGTTGGAACCCGTGAAATTATTCAATTAGGTGACCGTGTCAATGCCGGAAAACTAAAAATCAAAGCTATTTTCCGTGGCCTTGAAGACGAAGAGACTCATTACGAGGAACAGGAATACATTAATAAAATTCACGAACTTATCGGTGAAGTAAAAACCTATGAAAAACAAGTCACTAAACATTTTAAAAAACTTCTGCGAACTGACCTAAGCAAGAATCAAAGGCAAAATATTTTAGATCTTGTGGATAAAGATCTTGAAAAACTGATGATGGTTTTTGAGAAAATCAATTTTAATCGAAAAACCATCAATAGAATTGTTATTAAATTTAAAAATCTTGTGGATCGCATGACCACCCTTCGCCGTCGTATTAAAGAGGGTATCATAAAAACTTTTTCAAAAGACATTGACGATCTTAAAAACCGTTACAAAGTGGTTACAGCGAATGAAAAAAATATGGCCCGATTGACTCAGGATACAGGTCTTTCATTTAATAAATTCCGTGTTCTTTATATGAAAACAATAGATGCCCAAAGGCGTTTGGATCGTTTAAACAAAGACTCCAAAATGCACTTTGAATGGATCCGTGACACTCATACTGAAATTTGGAAAGGAGAGCGTGAAGCCGACCTGGCAAAATCAGAATTGGTTGAAGCCAATCTGCGTTTGGTTGTTTCAATTGCCAAAAAATACACAAATCGCGGTCTGCAGTTTCTGGATATTATTCAGGAAGGTAACATTGGTTTAATGAAAGCTGTGGATAAATTTGAATATCGACGTGGTTATAAATTTTCAACTTATGCCACCTGGTGGATCCGTCAGGCTATCACCCGGGCTATTGCGGATCAGGCTCGCACTATCCGCATCCCGGTCCATATGATTGAAACCATCAACAAACTGGTAAGAACATCCCGTTATCTTGTTCAGGAATTGGGAAGAGAGCCACAGCCGGAGGAAATCGCCATCAAAATGGATATGCCCGTTGATAAAGTCCGAAAAGTTCTTAAAATTGCCAAAGAACCCATATCCCTTGAAACCCCTGTGGGTGAGGAAGATGACTCCCTTCTTGGTGATTTCATTGAAGATAAAAAAATCATCAATCCCTCTGAAGCCATTGTTAATCTCAATTTGGCTGAACAAACCCGCAAAGCCCTTTCAACTCTCACTCCCAGGGAGGAAAGGGTTTTGCGTATGCGTTTTGGAATCGGTGAGGAAAGTGACCATACTCTGGAGGAAGTGGGGCAGGATTTTAATGTCACCAGGGAGCGGATCCGTCAGATTGAAGCAAAAGCCCTTCGCAAACTTCGTCATCCATCCCGTTCAGGTAAATTGAAAACTTTTATAGATTAAATAGAGAGACCTTTTGTTTTTATGCTAAACTCTCTTTAAAATTAAACACACTCAGTATAGAACCTGGGGGCTTAGCTTAGTTGGTTAAAGCATCCGGCTCATAACCGGAGGATCGAAGGTTCGAGTCCTTCAGCCCCTACCAAGCTGATCAAAAGATCAACGATCTTAAAACTTATAAAAAACTTTTTGATTTTTTAATAACTTTGTGATGTTATTTCCGGATTAGGAAATATCGAACTTAATAAATATAAGAAAAAATCCATATTTTCCTTGTTCTAAAAAATTTAGGTTAAGTCTTTTCATATGAAGTTTCATGAATTTTTACCATTTGGCCTTTTGGGTATTTCCATTATTAGTCTATTTTTAAAATTCACTCCAAGAAAAAAATCTAATCACATTGTGTTTACCTTAACAGCCATTATATTGGCATATTTATTTGGAAATGTAACCTCTATTGGTATTCTATACCTTTTGGTAACGGGATTTATATTTTATCTTGCTATTTCACATAAAACTAAAAATATATGGATTAAATCTGTCTTTCACATTTTATTTAATATTGTATGCTTCCTTCTGATGATGCATATCATGCCTGGTTTTCACAATATTAAAGTCTTTGATGCTGTAAAGTTTTCTGAGAACTCTCTTCCATTTACCATGTATCTAAATTTCGATAAGCCGTTTATTGGTATTATTATAGTTGCATTTTTGGGTTTGGATTTTAGAAAGCCAATAAGTTGTAAAGTTTTTATGCTAAATTTTTTTATATGTGCCTCTATATTATTAGTGAGTGCATTTTTACTGAATTACATTAGGCTGGATTTAAAATTTCCTTCAAAATCTTGGTTATGGGCTACAAACAACCTGTTATTTGTCTGCTTTACAGAAGAAGCCTTTTTCAGAAAATATGTTCAAAATGGCTTAAAAACAATGATGTCCAGTTTTACGCATGGAAAATACATAGCTCTACTTTTTACCTCGATTTTATTTGGACTGATTCACTTTAAGGGAGGCTTAAGTTATATTCTTCTGGCTTGTATTTCAGGATTATTCTATGGCTATTTATACTTAAAGACCAATAGACTTGAAGCTGCAATCCTGACCCATTTTCTTTTGAATTTAACGCATTTTATTTTCTTCAGTTATCCTGCTTTGGATATGTAAAAATTTCTCTAAAAGGTGTTGATATTCACAATATAGAGAGGTGTGTCAATTCTCCGAATGTAAAGACTTAAGTTTTTTGTTCAGAAATGCTAAGACTTTGAAAAATCAAGAAAAATGACTATAAGTTGACTTTGAAGCTTCTTAGTCCATTTTAATGAGGTTTTCTTTTAGAGAAAATCAGGCATAAAACAAAGGAATTTTTTTATTAAAAACAATGTTTCTCAGTATAAAAACTGCCAAAAAACAGGACATGACTTTTGAACTCCATATTCAACATTCTGGGTAAGATTTTTTTCTTTTGTTTCCTCCTTTTCATCCCGCCGGTTCTGGCATGGGCTCAAGTTGTTGAATCCATCCATATTCTTGGTAACAAAAAAATTGAAAAAGATGCCATTACGGAAAAACTCATCAACAAAGTGGGACATCCCCTAAATCTCAAAGCTGTAAAAAAAGAAGTCAGAGATCTTTTTAAAACAGGTTTTTTTCAGGATATTGAAGTCAGTGAGAAACCCGGTCAAAAAAAAGGAAATCTTATTCTTACCTATAGAGTTTTGGAAAAGCCTGCCATTGCTTCCATTGAATATAAAGAAAACTCGGAACTTGATGATGATGAACTGGCTGAACTCACAAAAATAAAAGCTTTTGAAATCATCGATTATGGAAAAATCACAAGTGGTGTTTCTGATATTCAAAAAGCTTATGAGGAAAAAGGTTACTATCTGGCCAGAATTTCCTATGAAGTCCAGGAAGATAAGAATGACACAGTTAAAGTTATTTTCAAAATCGAGGAAAATGATCAGGTCCTGGTGAAAAGAGTTTCCTTTATAGGAAATAAAAATGTAGCCTCGAGTAAGATCAAAGCCTACATGATCACAAGGGAGGGAGGAATGTTCAGCTCCCTGTCAGGCTCTGGAACCTACAAACAGGATGCTTTTGAACAGGATACCCAGCGAATCAGTCTTGTTTATTTTAATAAAGGCTATGTTCAGGCCAAAGTTTCCAGACCTGAAGTCACTGTGACTCCAGATAAAAAAGGTATTTATATCAGTATTCGGATTGAGGAAGGAAAACAGTTTAACACAGGTGATGTGAGTTTTTCGGGAGATCTTTTGTTTTCCACTGAAGAGTTGGCCAAAGTGACAAGTCTTGAAGAATCAAAAACATTTATCTATGAGAATGTTCAAAAAGACATTAAAGCTTTTACAGCCAAATACGGTGATCTTGGATACGCCTACACCAACGTCATCCCAAAAACCTTTATCAGAGAAAAAGAAAGAAAAGTGGATATCATTTATGAATTTGACAAAGGTAAAAAAGTTTATTTTGGAACTATCAATGTTGTTGGTAACACCCGTACCAGAGATAAAGTCATTCGTCGTGAATTGAGAGTGGGAGAAGGGGAGCTTTACAACGAAACCCGCAAAAGAGAATCTCTGGATAATATTCGTCGTTTGGGTTTTTTTGAATCCGTGGAATTCAATCTCAAAACTCCAAAGGGACGTGAAGATCTTATGGATATAGATATAGTAGTTAAAGAAAGAAACACAGGGAGTTTCCAATTGGGAGCCGGTTACTCTTCTTTTAGTGGAGTCATTTTTAATGCCCAACTCAACCAAAATAACTTTTTGGGCCGCGGTCAGAATGTGGGATTGCAAATTGATTACTCCAAATTAATAAAGCGTTATCGTGTGAATTTTACCGAACCCTATTTATACGACAGCCTCTGGACCACAGGTTTTGACATCTATAGAAATGAAAACAACTATCCCAGTCTCTACTTTGAAAAAACAAGAGGAGCAGCCTTGCGAATGGGCCATCCCATTTACAGTCGCTATGTTTATGTCTTTCTGCGTTATAAATTGGATAAAACGAACACTCTTATGGAGCCAGGTAGAAATGCAATAGATGTCCTTAGACCGGAAACAGCCAATGGAATCACAAGCTCTCTAACAGCCTCAGTGGAATATGATAAAAGAAATGATCGCTTTGCTCCAAGCCGTGGAATTCACACCAGTTTTTCCTATGAATTCGCAGGCCTTGGGGGAAATCTATCCTATAATAAGGGAGATGCTTTTTTCAGATGGTATTATAATATTTTTTGGAATTTAGTTTTAAGAACTAATTTTTCTTATGGTTTTGTGACAGCCCCAAAGAATCAGGTTCCCTTTACCAAGAAATACCGCCTGGGAGGTCCCTACAGCATGCGGGGTTTTGACTTCACTGATATTGGGGCCAAACAATTTTCCATGGAACGTTTTCTTTATCTTACCTGTGATTCAAAATTTCCCGGTAATCTCCAATGCTTAACTCCTGATGAGGCCAGAAAACAGGCTTATGTTGTCGTGGGAGGAAATCAACAGGCCCTGGCTATGATTGAATTGGAATTTCCCCTAATTAAAGAAGCTGGAATCAGGGGAGTGTTCTTTTATGATGTGGGAGCTGCTGAAAACAATCTGGAAAATCCCTTCAGAGAGGATATGGGCTTTGGAATCCGCTGGTTCTCCCCCATGGGACCTCTGCGATTTGAATGGGGCTTTCCTTTGGACAGACGGGCTGACCTTTATGAAGAAGCCTCGGAATTTCACTTTGCAATTGGGGCTCCTTTTTAATAGAAAAGCATAGAGTTGGTTTAAAAAACCAATAAAAGGAGATTCTATGAAAAAATTTATTATTATCCTTATCGTATTTTGTTTCCAGAATTTTGCATGGGCTGATTTCAAAGCCGCTTACATTGATATGCAAAAAGCCATTCAAAGCACCTCAGCCGGTAAAAAAGCCAAAAAGAGTCTGGAAAAAGAGTTTAACAAAAAAAAAGAACAATTGAAGAAAAAAGAAGGAGCTCTTAAAAAAGAAGCCGAAGCTTTTGAAAAAAAGAGAATGGTTCTTTCAGAAAAAGTGAGAGCTGAAAAACAGGCTGCTCTTCAAAAAAAAATGATTGAATTTCAACAGGAGTTACAAACCAGTCAAATGAATATCCAGAAAAAAGAAAGGGAATTCACTGCTCCCATTTTGGAAAAAATTCAAAAGATTATTAAAAAAATAGCTGAACAGAAAAGTTACTCCATGGTGTTTGAAAAAAACAGTCAGGCCGTCATGTGGGCTAAAGCCGACCTGGATATAACCCAGGAAGTGATTAAAGAATTTGAAAAGAGCAAAAAATAATGTCATCTGATCCTTTCCTGAACATTATTGACATTCAGAAAAAAATCCCCCATCGTTTTCCATTTCTTCTTGTGGACCGTCTTTTATCTTTTAAGAAGGGACCTTACCCTGAAAAACGAGTGGGTCGAACAGTTCATGCAAGAAAAAATATAAGTATCAATGAATCCTTTTTTGTCGGTCACTTTCCGGGCAATCCTATCCTGCCTGGAGTTTTACAAGTTGAAATTATGGCCCAAACAGGAGCTCTGGCCTGCGTTGCAGATATAAATGATGAAAAAATGGATGTCCTTATTGCAAAAATCAATCAAGCGAAATTTAAACGCACTGTCATCCCGGGGGATGTTCTCGACGTGTATGCCAAAATCATCAACGAGAAGAGTTCAATTCTCTGTATGGATTCCCAAATATTTTGTGAAAATCAATTGGTTTCCGAATGTCAGGTTGTTGCTAAAATTTTTATCTTAAAATAGGAAACCCCACCATGAGTATCCATCCCACAGCCATTGTCTCTGAAAAGGCAAAAATTCACAAAAGTGCCCACTTAGGACCTTACGTCATTGTCCGGGGAGAAGTGGAAATCGGCCCCGACGTGGTTGTTGACCAATTTGTAACTCTGGGAGGTGAACACAGCCAGGTTCAGGTGGGAAAAGCTTGTCATATTTTTGCCGGTGCCGTGATTGGGGAAGAACCTCAAACCATTTCTTATAGAGGAGAACCTTCCTCTGTTATCATTGGTGAAAACACCAAAGTGCGGGAGTATGCCACTATTCATGGAGGCACTTCCGAAGGTGGAAGTTTTACCCGTATTGGCAATAACTGCCTGCTTATGGCCTACATTCATGTCGCCCATGATTGTCAAATTGGAAATAATGTGGTGATGGCCAACCTTGTACAACTCTCAGGCCATGTTCATGTGGAGGATTGGGTCCAATTAGGTGGTGGATCTGTTGTGAATCAATTTGTACGTCTGGGAAAACATTCCTATCTGGCAGGTCACAGTACAGTGGTCAAGGATATTCTCCCCTTTACCATCACACGGGGGAATCCAGCCGTGATGAGGGTCACAAATCAAATTGGAATGGATCGAAGAGGTTACAATAAAAAAGAAATTGCAAGTATCAAAAAAGCACTGAAACTCATCATTAAAAGTGAAAACACTTTGGAACAGTCTTTATCAAAAATTGAGAATGAGTGTGAAAAAAATGAAGTCATAAAGTATCTCATTGAATTCGCAAGAAAACCCTCTGAACGGGGACTTGCTCTATGAATCCAAATGAAACTTTTCATAAATCGTCTTCCACAGAGTCCTCCTCTGAAAAAAAAGTTTATGATAAAAAAAAACCTGTTCAAACAGCTTTAATAGGAGCTGGTTATCTTGGTTGTTTTCATGCCGAAAAACTTTTTCAAATTAAAAATTCAAAGCTTGTCGCCATTTGTGATCCTCTCTTGGAAAAAGCCCAAAAACTGGCCCAAAAATACTCCTGTCAGGCCTATTCTGATTTTAAAAATATCACACAACAAGTGGATGCCGTACTGATTGCAACTCCAACTCCTCTCCACTTTGAAATTGCCAGATTTTTTCTTGAAAATGGAAAACACATTTTTCTTGAAAAACCCATCACCCAAACAGTGAAACAGGGGGAACATCTCTGCCAACTGGCAAAAGCCAAAAACCTGGTACTACAAGTGGGCCATGTGGAACGTTTTAATCCAGCTTTCATAAAGGCCAAAGATTTTCTAACCCAATTGGAATCCAAAGAAATACTATTTATTAAAACCAAACGACTGGCTCCCTTTAAACCAAGTAATATCGATGTGGATGTGATCCTTGATCTTATGATTCATGATATTGATCTTATTTTAAACCTCGTCAACAGTCCTGTCATTCATATCTCTGCATTGGGTTGCTCAGTTATAACCCCCCATGTGGATATTGCCGATGTTCATCTTAAGTTCGAATCGGGAGTTGTAGCCAGTATTACAGCTTCAAGGGTATCTTCTTCAAAGATCCGTCAATTGCAAATCTTTCAAAAACAGGAATCCCTGTTCATTGATTTTAATTTGACCGAAATAAGTTTGTTTAAAATCAATCCAGAAGATAAAAAACCAAAGACATTACATTTTTCAAAAGAGGATGCCCTCCTGTCTGAAGACAAATCTTTTATCGACTGCATCCAAAATTCTAAAACTCCCATTGTCAGTGGGGAGCAGGCTTTGGCTGCAATGAAGGTGGTGGAACAAATCCATGAACAAATTAAAGAACGTCAAATCAAAGACAGATAGTATTCTGATTGTTGCTGCTGAAGCATCAAGCTGTATGTATGCCAAGCTTTTTATAAAAACCTGGAAAGGTCTTTATCCTGACGTTCATTTTTTTGGTATTGGTGACAAGGAAATGCACTCCAGGGGAATGGAGTGTGTGGGTTTGGCTGAAGATATGGCTGTTGTGGGCCTTCAGGAGGTTTTATCCCATTGGAGAGAAATTAAAAAAAGTTTTCAAAGCCTTGTTAAAAAAGCGGAGGGGAAAAACCCCCGTTTTGCCCTTTTACTGGATTATCCCGGCTTTAATCTGAGACTGGCTTCTCATCTCAAAAAACTTGACATCCCCGTGGTGTATTACCTTTCGCCCCAATTGTGGGCCTGGAAAGAGGGGCGGATTAAATATATAAAAAAATTTGTGGATGATATGATGGTGGTTTTCCCCTTTGAAGTGGATTTCTACAAAAAACACGGGATACAGGCTCACTTTATAGGTCACCCTCTTGTGGAGATTATGAATCAGGAAACAAAACCCCCTTTTTTTTCAAACAAGATTTCTTCCAAACCCGTTTTAGGTCTTATGCCCGGAAGTCGAAAAAGCGAAATTAAATATAATTTAAAAATTCAGTGGTTAACAGCCCAGGAATTGAGAAAAAATCATGACATCGATATCAGGTTTTTAGTGGCCCCTACTTTTGAAATCAATTTTCTAAAACAACAATTTCCAAAGAAGTCTGATTTTATAGAATTTGTACAAGATAATCCAATAAAAATGATTAAAGAATGTGATTTTATTTTAGCTGCTTCCGGAACAGCCACCTTACAAGTGGCCCTTTGTGAAAAGCCCATGGTTGTCATGTATCGTATGAATGGATTGACAGCTTTTCTGGCAAAATTTCTCACAAGACATATTGATTATTATTGTATTGTGAATTTGATTGCAGGCCACGAAATTGTTCCTGAACTCATGCAGTCAAAAGCCCATCCTAAACTTCTGGCTAAAGAACTTGAAAAAATATTAAAATTTCCAGACTATAAGGAAAAAATGATTTCATCTCTAAAAAAAATTTCAAAAGATCTCGGTTCCAAAAAAGCCACAGAAAATCTTGTTGGATTTTTAAATAAAAAATATGGAAACAGATCATAGTCAGGATATTCATGAAGTGGTTTTTATTACCTTTTTCAATTCTTTTTTTCATTGGAATCCGGTTTCGCAATCTTTTTTTTAATCTAAAAATTTTTAAATCCCGATCTGTATCCAAACCTGTTATTTGTGTTGGAAACCTGACAACCGGAGGAACCGGAAAAACCCCCTGGGTTCAATTTATTTGTGAACATTTGGAAAAAACGGGCAAAAAAGTACTCATTGTCAGTCGTGGTTATGGAGGTCTGTTTTCAGGAATCATGGAAGTTCTCCTGGAAAGCAACCCCGAACAATGTGGAGATGAACCTCTTTGGCTGAAACAAAAAACCAAATCTTTGGTTTACGTTGGTAAAAACCGTTTTGCCGCAACCAAAAAAGCCCTTTCAAAACAAACAGTTGATATTGTCCTAATGGATGACGGTTATCAACACAGACAAATGAAAAGGGATCTTAATATTGTTCTACTTGATGCCACAACCCCTTTCCATCACTATTTCATCTTCCCTGTGGGAAGAATGAGAGAAAATTTTTCCAGTTTAAAAAGAGCGAATATTCTGATTATTACCAAGTGCAATCACACCAAACCAGAGAACGTAAAAAAATTAATAGGCTGTTGTTCTCCTTACATCTCAAGGACACAAATATTTTTTTCTGACTATATTTTTAAAAAATGGGTTCCTTTGTTTGATAACTTTTCCAGGGACTTTAAAAAAGAACGCCTGAGTGTAGCCTGTGCACTTGGGAATCCCCATGGATTTTTGGAAACCATTCATAATTTGGATATAGAGCCTGTAAAAAAATTTATTTTTCGAGATCATTACTTCTGGAAACCCCATGACATAAAAAAAATAATAAAAAACATGAACAATGAAAAAAGTTTCGACCTTTTAATAACAGCCAAGGATGCTGTCAAATTACTCCGTTATAAACAAGATTTTTACAGTTCCGGAATACAACTTTGGATTTGTTCCATGGAAATAAAACTCAGGGATGAAACAAAAAAATTGTTTTCAAAAATAAATGATCTTTCGTCCCATGGAGGACCTTCTAATCCAAAAGATTAATTATAAAAGTATTGAGACTGTTGACCACATCTTCGGGAACCCCATGCCCTCCCTGGAATTCATAACATTGACCCTTAAGCCCCATTGAGGCAAACTTTTTATGGAGTTTGCGAGCCCCCCGAATCTCAAGAAGATTATCCCGAGTTCCATGACTTTGAAAAAAAGGAATTTTTAAACTCTCAGGCAAAGTTGGAAAAAATGAAGGTAAAATCAATGAACCGGATAAAATAAGTAATGCTTTTGGGATAAAATTGATCCTGTAAAAAGAATGAGTCACAAGAATGGCTCCCTGACTAAAACCTCCAATAAAAATATTTTGATAAAGATCTCCAAGATGGTTAAGCCATTCTTTAACTTGTTCAATAATATTTTGAATATCAGCCATCATTTCCTGATTCGAAAGAAGTTCTGAAGCCATGGATTCAAAATTATCCGATTGCAACTGAAACCAGGCTCTACCTGTTATTCCAGAACCAAGTGAAACGGTTTTCAATCCCTGGGGGAACAAAAAATCAACATCTTCTGAAAAATAAAGGGATTGGGCCAAACTGACTAAATCTTCAGCATCGGCACCATAACCATGAAAAAGAACAATACAGGTTTTTGCACCTTTTGTGGTTTCATGAAGATAATTAATTTCTTTAAACTTTTTCCACTCCATAATTTTCCTTACATTAAGAATAACAGTTTGAAAAAAAATAACAATAGTTTACACTAAAAAACACTCTAAAAATTCAGGAGAAAATAATGAATAAAAACCCAAAAATCACTTATATGGAAGACTATAAAGTTCCCTCCTATCTCATACCAAAAATTGACCTTCATTTTAATTTAAAAGAAGAGGAAAGCATTGTAACCAGCAATATGATTTTTACTCGAAACAGAGAGAGTGACTCAAAAAGTAAGAATCTCTTTTTGGATGGAAACAATCTCAACCTGCTGGAAATAAAAAGAAATGGACAGGTCATGAACCCTGACAATTATCAGTTAAACCCCCAAGGGCTCCTGTTAAAAAATTGCCCCGATCAATTTGAGATACAGACTAAAGTCTGTCTTAAACCCCAAGACAATAAAGCTTTCTCAGGACTCTATAAAACACGGACAGTTTTTTGTACCCAAATGGAAGCCCAGGGGTTTAGAAAAACCACCTTTTTCATGGATCGACCTGATATTCTCTCCCGATACAAAACCATTCTTATCGCCGACAAAAACCAACACCCTGTCCTTCTCTCCAATGGAAACCTGATTTTTAAAGAAGATCTTAAAAATGGACAACACCGGACCCTGTGGGAGGATCCTTTTCCAAAACCATGTTACCTTTTTGCTTTGGTTGCCGGTGATCTGGATTGGATTGAAGATTCTTTTAAAACTCTTTCCGGACGTTCTGTAATTCTTAAAATTTTTGTTAACAAAGGACAAAAAAAACGGGCTTATCATGCCATGGACTCCTTAAAACAAGCCATGAAATGGGATGAAGAAACTTTCCATCTTGAGTACGACCTTGATATTTACAACATTGTTGCTGTCGATGACTTTAATATGGGAGCTATGGAAAATAAAAGTCTCAATATTTTTAATTCAAAATGTACTCTGGCCAGCCCTGAAACAACCACGGACGATGAACTCCTGACTATTCAACGGGTGGTCGGCCATGAATATTTTCATAACTGGAGCGGCAACAGGGTGACTTGCCGGGACTGGTTTCAACTCAGTCTCAAAGAAGGACTCACTGTTTTCCGGGATCAGGAGTTTAGCAGTGACAGAAACTCCCGGACTGTTAAACGTATTGAAGATGTGATGAAACTAAGAACACACCAGTTCCCGGAAGATTCAGGGCCTATGGCTCATCCCGTGCGACCCTCTTCTTATATTGCCATTGATAATTTCTACACAGTGACAGTTTACGAAAAAGGAGCGGAAGTCATTCGTATGCTTCAAAGTCTTTTGGGAATTGACCTTTTCAAAAAAGGTGTATCCAGATATTTTGAACTTTTTGATGGTCAGGCAGTCACAACTGATGATTGGGTCAGTGCCATGGAACAGGTTTCAGGACGGGATTTAAGACAGTTCAAACTCTGGTACGACCAGGCCGGAACCCCGAAAGTTTCCGTTCAGACTCAATACTTCAGGGAAACAAAAAGCTATGAAATTAAGCTAAAACAGAAAATAAAAAATCCTTTAACTGAAAAACCCCAAAAACCTTTTCACATTCCTTTAAAAATAGGCTTGTTATCAAGAAAAGGGGAACCCTTAAAATTTATGCAACAAAATATTTGCTCAGAAAGTCTATTAGAGCTAACCCAAAGAGAGCAGACATTTGTTTTAACCCAGGTTGAGGAAGAGCCAATTCTTTCCATCAACCGTGGGTTCTCAGCTCCTATTCATCTTAAATATGAACAAAGCAATGAAGATCTTATATTTCTCATGAAGAAAGACAGAGATTCGTTCAACAGGTGGAATTCAGCCCAAAAAATTTATCACAAACAACTCATAAAAAATTACAATGATTTACTGGAAGCAAAAAAACCACAACTCTCCCCATTGATTCCACAGGTTATTTTAAGTCTGATTTCAGACAAGGATAAGGATCCTGCCCTTCTGGCCAAAACTCTTGAATGGCCACAGGTTCAATATTTAAGCCAAAGTCTTTCTGAAATTGAACCTCAGTTTCTTAAAAAAGCCTACGAACATTTTTACAAAGAATTTTCCAAAGAACTCCATGATCCTCTAATTAAAGAATACAAAAAGCTACAAACAAAACCCCTGGGACAATCTTCCAAAGATATGGGTCTTCGCTCTTACAAAAACAAACTCCTAAACCTTCTCTACCGACATGATGAAAAAAAGGGGGCTGAACTTTTTTATGAACACTTTAAGAAAGCTGATAACATGACCGATTCATTGGCAGCTCTCTACCGTCTTGGAAGTCATGGTGGAGAATTCTATGACAAAGCCATGGAAGAATTTTACAATCAATGGTACAAAGACTCCTTAGTCATGAATAAATGGTTAACGGTGACAGCCCTTTCACAATCTAAAAATTGCTTTGAAAAAATAAAGGAAAAAACTCTATCTCCTGTTTTTAATAAAACAAATCCAAATAACATATTTGCCCTTCTTTATCAATTTGCTCATTTCAATTGGGCTTGTTTTCATTCAAAAACCGGTGAAACCTATGATTGGTTTTCAGATCAAATTATGGATGTGGACAGTCGTAATCCTCAAGTGGCTTCCCGACTCGGTTCCTGTTTTAACAACTGGAAAAAATTTCACGAAGACTATCAAAAACCCATAAAATCCGCCCTTGAAAAAATTCTGAACAATTCCCCAACAAATAACTTATTTGAAGTTATTAACAGAGCTTTAAAGGGTCGATCCTGAAAAAGAAATTCCTCATTGAAATAAATAATTTTCCAAAAAAATCCATGAAAGAATTTAATGGATTTTTCTGTGTTTTTCTGCCATTCTATAGCTGATATGTCAATTTCCCTAAATGACAAAATAGACTCTGCCCTTATTCACACTATCAGTGAAACCAATGGGTTGGGTCTTATGGATACTATTCATCTAATGGCCTGGCCTTCAGATCTGGATATTAAAAAAGAAGTTTTGGATTTTAAACAAAAACTTCAACTCTATGGTACAGACCAAATGAATATCCAAAATTTGTTTGATCACCCTGTTGGAAGATCCTTGTTCCGGTTTTTTAAATCATTCCCACTTCGTTTTCGTGAAGAGCATATTCATCTGACAGGATCTCTCACAGCTGATTTCATTTATCCCCGTTTTAAAAAACTTCTGGAAGGTCCCAATCGTTCAATCTATGAAGAAAAGATAAAATCCATTTACGGAGATCACAGTTTACCCATTAAATCAGCAGAGGATATTGATCGTCTTATTCGGCTTCCCGATGAACAAAACTTTGATTATTACCTGCTGATTCTCTATTTTGCTAAAATTATCCTGATTGATCGTCAGACCTATCGTGAAGCGGCTTATCATTTATCTGAAAAACTTTGGAATCAATATAACATTGGAGCCATTCGGCTTAAATTCTCTCTTTCAAGAGGTACAACCATTATTTCAGAACAAATCCCCTTTATAGAAAACCTCCACCCCAGGGATGTGATCCTTGGATTGTATCAGGGATTTAAGGATTTTCAAAATAAGCATTCTGAATTTCGTTTCATTCTCTCTCCCTGTTTTCGAAAGGAACAAAATTTTTACGACTCCAATCGTTTTAGAAATAAAAAAGAGGATTTTGACTATCAGGTTTCTGAATTGATTAACATTTTAAAAGAAAATCAATATTTAAGAGAATACGTTCTTGAAGTGGACACCGTGGGAAGTGAGAAACAACTTTACCGTAAATCACATTTCCAGGAAATGAAACCCGGTTTAAGAAAACTTCAAGCCATGGGCATTAAGATTCGCAGCCATCACGGAGAAACCTGGAACACTCTCCTCAACGGTATTCAGTCCGTGGACAACGCCATGAATATATGGCACATTGATGCTGTCGAACATGGTTTGAGTCTTGGTATTAACCCCAATTTTTACTTCCACAGAATTTTTCAGAAAGTAATAACCATCAATAATCGTTCAGAAGCCCTTGATTCCGAATCCATGGAAGCCAGGGAAATAAACTCCATGAATTGGAACACTAACCTTTATATTCCGGAAAAATTACTAAAAGGTAAAAAACTTGATAAAAAAGACATCCTCTCCTTTATCAAAACAAAGTTTCACATGGCAAGAGAAGTCGAACACTATCAACACGATGTTCTCAATCGCATGATTGATAAACAATTGTCTGTAATTGCACTTCCTTCTTCAAATAAAAAACTCACCGGTCAGTTTACAGACTATAAAGACCATCCCTTCTCATGGTGGGAAAAAAAAGGTCTTAAATTGGGAGTTGGAACGGACAATTACATCACATTGAACACCAATTACATAAAAGAGATGCTTATTCTTTTATTCACCGACCCTGTTAATCTCAAAATAACAAAATTATTATTGGTCTGTACAGGAGAAAACCGTCGTCCCTATATCAGTCAAAAACTATGGGAAATGCGTAAACAAATAACAACAGTGAAGAGGTTTTAATATGAAAAAAATTCTTTTTGTCTGTCTCGGTAATATTTGCCGTTCTCCCATGGCTCAGGGAGTTTTTGAAAAAAAAGTGAAAGAGGCCGGATTGGATCACGAATTTATAATTGATTCCTGTGGAACTATTGCCCATCACCAGGGAGAACCAGCGGATTCCCGAATGAGGAAACATGCTGAAAAAAGAGGTTATGTTTTAAGAAGTATTGCCAGGAAATTAAAAATTGACGATCTTAATGAATTTGACTGGATTCTTACCATGGATGATAACAATTACAATCATGTTATGAGTCTTGCTAACGAATTCCAAAAAACAAAAATTAAAAAAATGACTGATTTTTGTACAAAGTACAACTTCACCCAGGTTCCAGACCCTTATTACGGGGGGGACAAGGGTTTTGAACTCGTGATTGACCTCCTGGAAGATGCCTGTGATCAACTCTTAAAGGAAATTCACAGAGCCCATACAAATGAATAGTATAAAAACAGATTATAAAAAATGGACTTAAAATCCAGAATTCAGGACCTTATTGGAGAAAAGGTCGTGGAAATCATTCCCCTTTCGGAAAGAGGTCATCAATTTCATTTTATTTTTAAAACTTACAAAAAAAAAATTTTTGTTAAAACAAGTTCAAAAGTAACTTCCTCGTTTCAAAAGGAAGTTACCGGCCTGAAACAACTAAAAAAAAATTACAAACACATTCCACAAGTTATTGGTTTTTCTGATCATTTTTTAATTCTTTCTTTTATTTCAGTGACCCATCCAAAATCTCTTTTTTGGAAAAATCTGGGGAACCAACTGGCCCAACTTCACAAGACAAAACAAAAGAGTTTTGGGTTTTATGAAGACAATTTTATTGGACAAGCTTTTCAAAAAAACAAAAACCCAAATGATTTTGATTGGCCTCATTTTTTCTGGATAAATCGTATTGAACATAAACTGAATTCTCTTTTTCAAAAGTATGAATTTGAACTTAGTAAAGAACAATCTTTAAATCTTAAAAATAAAGTTTATGAAGTTTTGTCCAGGCACTCCTGTCATCCCTGTCCTGTTCATGGAGATCTGTGGAATGGAAATATTTTGTGTGATTTAAAACAACAGGCTTTTCTTATTGACCCTGCCATTTATTATGGTGACAGGGAGGTGGATTTAGCCATGACAGAGTGTTTTGGAGGGTTTTCCCCTGTTTTTTATGAAACCTATCAGGAAATATACCCTCTGTCTGAAGGCTATGATAAAAGAAAGCATATTTATAATCTTTTTCATATGCTTAATCATTTTGTAATATTTGGACACAGTTACAAATCAAGTGTTATGAATCTTGTCAAAAAAATCATTTACAATAATTAATTAAAAAAGGGTTTATAAGTTTGTGAGAAATTTAAATTAAACTTTACCAGTCAAGTGACAAAGGACCCCTTGTGGATTATGTACCAAATCTTCATTGACTTCCAGATTCTTAATAGAAGTGGATGGTAATTCAAACTTAAAAGGTCTTAGAATTTCTTCAAAAACTGCAGAAAGAGCCCTGGCTCCTGTTTTTTGCTCAAAAGCTTTTCTAGCCAGTAGTTTTAAAGCTCTTTTTTTAAATTTTAATTTTATTCCATAATGTTTAAAAGACTGCTCATATTGATAAAGAATTGAATGTTCAGAATTCACCAGAATTTCATAAAGTTCCATTTCTCCAAGGCTTTCACAACTGACCCGAACAGGAAGTCGTCCAACAAATTCATGTTCAAAACCAAAATTAACCAAATCCACTGTTTTAAGTTTTTTAAAAACTTCAGTAATATCCTCATTCTTTCTATCACTATGAAGACCAATGGATTTCTTACTAAGACGGGCATTGATAATATCCTCAAGACCATGAAAAGATCCACTGAAAATAAAGAGAATATTTTTTGTATTAACCATTTCTTTTTCATCTTTTCCTTTTTTTTGGAAGTTCATAAAAGTTTTAAACTGGGATGTCATATCATGACTGGCGTTTATATCCACATCTGTGTTTTCAAGAAGACGCAGAAAGCCAAACTGCACTCCCCGACCACTAACATCACGGCCTCCGTAATTTTGCTTGGATGCCAACTTATCCACCTCATCCACATAGACAATTCCTTTTGAAGCCAATTTCCTGTTACCACCAGCTTTTTGAACCAAATCCCTTATAACATCATCAACATTGGCTCCCATATAACCAATTTCACTAAAACGGGTGGCATCCACTTTAATAAAAGGAACTTTTATCAAATCTGAAATTAATCTCATAAGATAAGTTTTTCCAACTCCCGTAGGTCCCAGAATTAACAAATTTTGTTTTTGGTAATTGACATCAATACCTTTTTCACTGATTTTCAAATGATTGTAATGATCACAGACAGCAATGGAAAGGGCCTTTTTGGCATCACCCTGACCAGTAACGAAACGGTCAAGATAGTTTTTAATTTCTTTGGGTTTAAAATTAAAATCTTCCGTAAATTCTGGAATATTCTCAGAAAAATTTTCCTTGTTCTCTTCCTTTTCAAAAGAAAAATTATCAGTCATGGAAAGAATCTGAACCTTGCTGCCGAATTTTTTTTGGATCAGATCTTGAAATTCTTTTTGTAACTTTTCTGGATTAAGGGATTCTGTGATTTTTTCCGAATTGATTTTTTCAGTATTTTCATCTTTTTTAAAATTCTTTTCTTTTCTATTCATTTGCTACTTCACACCAAAAATTAAGAAATATAAACAACTTAAGAACATCCAAAAATAAATTCCCAAAGAAAATTAGGAGCTTATAAAAACCCCTGTGTTATAAAAATAATTTATCTTATAGATAAAAATAATTAGATTTATTTATAGTAACAATGCTGCTATAAAATTCATTAGCCGTCAGGACCTGACCAATCGGTCGATCAGAAATATGTTTTCTTAAATCCTTCCGATTTCCCATCACAAAACACCCAAAAAGGGCCCGCCCCAGGACGGCCCTGTATTTTGCAGGATGTACACCACTCTTGATGGTGTGTCCAGTTATTTATCAAGGAAGTTAAAGGCATACCCTCTCCTTTCCATCAGGATTATCAGGTTCAAACAATTCATCGTTTTTCTCATCATGAATAGTTTCAGGTGCACAATTTAAAATCCAAAGTCTCAATAATTCTATTTTGGAAGAATCCAATGGAAAATGCCCTTCGTCAACATGAGACACATCTTTATAAACAGCCACGGACTCATAAATCTTTGAACCATACTGTAGAACTTTTTTTCCATCTTTAGTTTTCTGAGTGATAAGAAAACCGGGAACAATACCATTAAGAAAACCCAAACTCTCATACTCCGTCATATCGGCACCAAAGAAAATAGCATCATTGTCTGAATGAGGACTATTTCTTGAATGACAACCCAGACACTTTCCTGATTTAAAAACCTCCTGCTCTATGACTTGATAATCAATTTCCCCTGGATTTTCAAAGTAGAACTTTAAACCCCTTACAGAATTTTCATTATTTTTTTTTTTCAATCTGATTTTGAATTTCAGAAACTCCATTTGTCTGACCCACAAGACGGGAGTCAGTCTGGAGTGATTGTTGCCACCGACTGTTGTTACAGGACAGGATCAACAACAGAGGAGACACTTTAATTCCAAAAGAAAAACTTTTTAAAAAGTTAAATAAAACAGATTCAGTGAGAAATTTCATCAAAAGTCTTCATTCCGGGTTGTTTTCATCATTGGATTGACCTTCATCCTCAGGTTTCTTATTTTCATCACCCAAATCATCAGCTTCAGAATCTTCTTCTCTGTCTTTTTGATCTTCATTTTGGGTTTCTTCGGTTTTATCAACTGCTTTACCTCTGTTACTGCCAGCACCATTGCTACTGATACTAAACGGGTCCATAAATTCCACTTTTACATCTCCTGCTTCATCAATTTTAGCTGTCCATTTCTTACCGTCCTGGGAAGTTATAAGAAAACTTCCTTTGCGGTATACTTTTTCCAACTCCCCCTGTTCATTGGGTTCTTTATAAGAAAACTTAAAGTGAGCTTTCATTTTTCTACCACTTTCAATGACCTCGTTGTAAATTTTTGAAAACTCGACCTCAACGGCATTAGGATGTTTTTCCTCTAAAACCTGGGTCATATAATCAGTAATCATCTTGTTCATCCTGCTCATTTGATCAATACTTAAATCTTCTGTCTTTTTTGAGAACCAAAAAGTTAAGACAATAAAAATAATAATGACAAGCAGGCTAATATATTTCATTGAGAACTCCGTTTTTCTTTTTTTAATTGTGCCCTGATTTTTCCAGGAGTGAAAGATACATAGGTTAAGAGACCCGTTTAAACGTTATGCGTCACAGAAAATCAGGACAAAGTACCAGCCCAGCACTAAAATATCAGTTCAGGAAGGTTTGATGTCTACTATCCAATCTCAAATTTATAAAAATTCCGAATCTTTTCGTAAAAACTATCTCAACATGGTTAGTCTTGTGAAAGACTTTAAAAACAATGTCGCCAGAGTCAAGGAGGGTGGAGGAACTCAAGCCATTAAAAAACACCAAACCCGTGGAAAGTTAACAACCCGCCAACGTATTGCCACTCTTATTGATCCTGGAACCTCCTTTCTTGAGTTCTCATCTTTAGCTGCCTGGAATATGTATGATGGAGTTTGTCCTGGAGCAGGAATTGTCACAGGTGTAGGTCTTATCAAATCCATAGAATGTGTAATTGTGGCTAATGATGCCACTGTTAAAGGGGGAACTTATTTCCCAATCACAGTGAAAAAACACTTAAGGGCCCAGGAAATTGCCATGGAAAATGGTCTTCCCTGTTTGTATCTTGTGGACAGTGGTGGTGCTTTCTTACCCAGACAAGATGAAGTTTTCCCGGATCGAGATCATTTTGGCCGAATTTTTTATAACCAGGCTCGTATGTCAGCTCAAAAAATTCCCCAACTTTCCATTGTCATGGGAAGCTGTACAGCCGGTGGAGCCTATGTCCCAGCCATGAGCGATGAAAACATTATCGTTAAAAATACTGGAAGTATTTTCCTCGGAGGACCTCCTTTGGTTAAAGCTGCAACAGGAGAAATTGTCACTGTTGAAGAGTTGGGGGGAGCTAACATTCACTGTCAAATATCAGGGGTTTCTGATCATTTTGCAGAAAATGATGAACAGGCACTAAAAATGGCACGACAAATGATAGTCCATCTCAACCATCAACCAAAAGAAGTTCTCCTTTGTAAAAATCCTGAAGAGCCTCTTTATAACGGAGAGGATCTCTATGGTATTGTTCCAAGAGACAAAAGGGAACAGTTTGATGTGCGGGAAATTATTGCCCGTCTTGTGGATGGCAGCCAATTTCACGAATTTAAAAAAAATTATGGAAATACACTGGTCACTGGTTTCGCCCACATTTGGGGAATGCCCTTGGGAATTGTTGCCAACAATGGTGTTTTGTTCAGCGAATCAGCTTTGAAGGCCACCCATTTTATTGAACTCTGTGAACAAAGACGGGTTCCCATTATTTTTTTACAGAATATTACTGGTTTTATGGTGGGGAAAAAATATGAAAATGAAGGGATTGCCAAGCACGGAGCCAAAATGGTAATGGCTGTCAGTAACACCTCCGTTCCTAAATTCACTGTAATTATTGGTGGTTCCCACGGAGCGGGAAATTATGGAATGTGTGGAAGAGCTTTTGGCCCACGACAACTCTGGATGTGGCCCAATGCCAGAATTTCCGTAATGGGCGGAGAACAGGCAGCCCAGGTTCTCTGCACTGTGAAAATGGATCAGATGAAAGCCAGAGGTCAGGAAATGACTCAAAAGGAACAGGAATCTTTAAAAAAAACCATTCTTGAAAAATATGAAAAAGAAAGCTCCGTTTACTATTCTTCAGCTCGACTATGGGATGATGGTATCATTGACCCTCTGGACACCCGTCAGGTTTTGGCTTTGGGACTCAAAGCCTCTTTAAATAAAAAATGGAAAGAATCAAACCAAGGTGTTTTCAGGATGTAACAAAATGAAAAATCTTAAACTGGAAAAAGAAAAATATACTTACACAATCACTCTTAACCGACCACAGGTGAGAAATGCCTTTGATGATCTTATGATTGCTGAAATGACCGAAGTTTTTAAAGAACTTCATCTGGATCAAAAAGTAAAAGTTGTTATTATAAAGGGGGAAGGGGAAAGTTTTTGTGCTGGCGGTGATCTCCGTTGGATGAAATCCATGGTTAAATATTCAAAACAGGAAAATCAAAAAGATTCAGAACTTTTGTACGAAATGTTTGAGGCCCTTTCAAAAATTCCTGTTCCTGTCATGGCTCTTATTCATGGTCACGTTATGGGAGGAGGTCTGGGACTCATTGCCGCTTGCGATATGGTCTTTGCTGTGAAGGGAACCTTAATGTGTTTTAGTGAAACCCGATTGGGAATGGCTCCGTCTGTTATAAGTCCTTTTGTAGCCAAAAAAGTAAGGATAAGCGACTTGAACCGTTATTTCCTGACAGCCGAACTCTTTAATTGTCAACAGGCCCTTGACATGGGGTTGATTCAGGCCTGGGGATCCCGTTCAGAAATGGAAGAACAAGTGAAAAAACTTTCAATGAAAATACTAAACAATGCCCCAAAGGCTTTACGGGTCACGAAAGCCCTTATTTCTGAATTACCTTTTATCGAAGACCCCAAAGAAAGAACCACAAAACTGATTGCTTCCCTACGGGTTAGTGAAGAGGGACAGGAGGGTTTAAAAGCTTTTCTCGAAAAAAGAAATCCTAAATGGACGGAGTTATTATCT
This sequence comes from Bdellovibrionales bacterium, assembly GCA_965219545.1. Classification (GTDB taxonomy): domain Bacteria; phylum Bdellovibrionota; class Bdellovibrionia; order Bdellovibrionales; family JAGQZY01; genus JAGQZY01. The sequence continues at coordinate 287,475 of CBDCNX010000032.1, read as the reverse complement.
TGAACAAAATTAAAAAACTGGCCATTGCCAACCGGGGAGAAGTGGCCGTTCGGATTATTAGAGCCTGCCAGGAGTTGGGAATCACCAGTGTTCTACTCCATTCCAAAGCCGATACAAACACCCGGGCCTATCGAATGAGTGACGAACAGATATGTATTGGGGACTCCCCGGGGTCTGAAAGTTATTTATCCATTGAAAAAAACATCAGAGGAGTTTTGGCCTGCGGAGCTGAAGCTCTTCATCCTGGTTTTGGTTTTTTGTCAGAAAACCCTGATTTTGCCCAAGCCCTCAACGATCACAAAATTCTTTTTGCAGGTCCCAGTGTTGAAACTCTCTCCAAAATGGGTGACAAAATCGAAGCCAAAAAAATTATTGATAAACTCGGTATCCCCTACATTCCCGGCTATGACGGAAAAAATCAAGAACTGAGTACTTTAATCCAGGAAGCTGAAAAAATAGGTTTCCCGGTGACGGTCAAAGCCACTGCCGGTGGGGGTGGTCGAGGTATAAAAATCATAGAAAAAAAAGAAGAATGTGAAGAAAAAATTCTGGCAGCCAAACGTGAAGCTCTCAGTGCTTTTGGGAACGAAAAAGTCTTTTTGGAAAAATATCTCAATAAAGCCAAACACATCGAAGTTCAAATTTTTGGAGATACTTCGGGGAAGGTGGTTCACCTTTTTGACAGAGAATGTTCCATACAACGCCGACATCAAAAAATTATTGAGGAATCCCTTTCTCCCTCATTAAACCGGATTCAACGTCAGAAAATAACAGAAGCAGCCACCTTATTGGCAAAAACAGTGAATTATGTAGGGGCTGGAACCGTTGAATTTTTAGTACAGGAAAATCATTTTTACTTCCTTGAAATGAATACACGTCTACAAGTGGAACATCCCGTAACCGAATGGGTTTTAGGGATTGATCTTGTAAAAGCCCAAATTCTAAATGTCATGAATCGTTTTACGATCTGGGATCAGGATCTGGTTTTACCCAGGGGACATTCCATAGAATGCAGACTCTATGCTGAAAAACCTTACAGTCCGGGTTTGCCTTCAACGGGACCCATTGTTTACCAGGAGTGGCCCGACGGACCCGGACGACGATTTGATTATGGATACGAAATGGGAGATGAAGTCACACCCTTTTATGACTCCATGATGGCTAAAATTATTATTTGGGATGAAACCCGTCCACGGGCTATTAAAAAAATGTTAAAAACCCTGGATGAAACAATCCTTTTTGGAATTGAATCCAACATTCCCCTGTTAAAGCAAATTATCAGCCATCCCGATTTTATTGACGGGAGTTTTAACACTCAGTTTATTAACCAACACTTCAGCCAAGGGGCAAAAAAACCGGAAAAAAATCCAAGGGATAAAAAAATTGCTGAAATCTGTTTTCAAAAAATTGCTGAAAATGTCAATTTTCCACCTGACTGTCTCCCATCCCCCTGGAACAAAAACTGGAGCAATGTATAGATGAAAGAGTTTCTTCTGGAAATAGATGGAGAATTTATAAGAGTTAAAGCCCAGAAAATAAATGGAACACTTTGGTACCATGTGAATGGGAAAACCCAAACTTACAACCCTAACCAGGAAACCCGTGAAACAGATCAAGAAACTATCCTTTACAACTTCAATGAAATCACAGCTCCCATGCCGGGGAAAATCATAAAACTTCTAAAAAAGGAGGGAGACCTGGTCAACCCCGAGGACACAGTGGTGGTTATGGAAGCTATGAAAATGGAGTACAACTTAAAAGTTCATTGCCCTGCAGTGATTAAAAAAATTTTATGTCAGGAAAATGAAACTGTGAAATTGGGGCAAAAACTGGTGAAAATAGACGGAGAATTTTAAAATATGGGTAAAGTGTCTATCGTTGAAATGGCCTTGCGGGATGGATTGCAAAATGAAGCGGTTCATCTCTCAGTATCCCAACGTTTCAGACTTTTAAAAAAACTCAGCGATACGGGACTTCAAAGAATTGAAGTTGGAGCTTTTGTTTCCCCCCGATGGGTTCCACAGATGAGTGAAACAGGAAAACTGGTAAAAAAATCCCTTCAGGCCAAAAAACAAAAAAAAATCAAATCAAATCTCAGGCTCTCGGCCCTGGTTCCAAATATGAAAGGTTTTGCCAATGCCAAAGATTCCGGTATCAGGGAAATTGCCATTTTTGGAGCGGCTTCAGAAACATTTTCAAAAAAAAATATCAACTGTTCCATTAAACAAAGTTTAAAAATTTTTCAGGATGTCATACTGGCAGCCAAAAAAGAAAAATTTAAAACCAGAGCTTATTTAAGCACTGTTTTTGCCTGCCCCTATGAAGGCAGAATTCCAAAAATCAAAATTCTCAGACTTGTGGAAAAATACCTGGATATGGGAATACATGAAATTTCCCTTGGTGACACTATCGGAGTGGCCAGTCCCAAACAGGTCCGACAATTGCTGATTGAAGTTTTAAAAATAACAAAAACTTCCAAAGTGGCCTTACACTTTCACGACACCCGTGGTACAGCCATTGCAAACATCGTCACCAGCCTGGATTTGGGTTTTTACACTTTTGACACAAGCCTCGGCGGGCTTGGCGGTTGCCCCTATGCCCCTGGAGCCGCAGGGAACGTGGCCACTGAAGACGTTATCTACACCCTTCATGAAATGGGTTTTAAAACAGGACTTGATCTGCAAAAACTCATTAAAACCACTCACTGGATGGGTCAACAACTGGGACGACCCCTAAACTCAAAACTCAGTCTCACTGGAATCAGACCTTAGCCTGCATTTGTTTATTGAATTGAAAGTGCTTCCTCTTTCCCTTCAATATCCGGTCCTGTTGGTGTTTGCTCAGACCCATCGGAGCATAAATTCCTGTTTAGTCTAGCCTCGGCAGCAGCAGTAGCAGCCTTATCAAAAGATTCATTATAGTGATAACATTGGGGAATCCCTCTATAAGCAGCAATAACTTTGGAATCCTTAGTGTTTCTACAGGCTTCCTTTACGCTAAGCAAGTTTTTAGAGTGTCGTTTTGTTAGATCATGAGGATTTGTAAAATCAACATAAACTCTAATGAAGTTCCTTTTATTTTGCCTCAACGAGCGGATAGTATCTTCTGGTTCTTTATTTTTTATGGCGGAATCCAAGGCTTGATTCGCTTCATATGCATCTCGTATCATTTTTTTGGCTTCATCCGAATCGAGTATTCTATCAAATTCTGTGCTGGTTTCATTGTAATTCCTAAGAGCCTGAACAGTTTTTGGATCCTTCTCCCTCTCTTCACAGACACTAAGCCATTGTTCCACAGCATTTGAAATCTGAACATCCTTTCGCATCTTTTCTTCAAAATCCCCTTTTTGACAAAGAGATTTATACCGACGGCCCTGCTTACTGGCATAATCGAGAGCCTTTTTATAGTCTCTTTCTAAAAACGATATTTGTTCTTTGGAACAATTATGAGCCTGACTGTGTAATGGCAAAAAACACAAAACTAGGGAAATTAAAAATCTTTTCATTAGACACTACTTCTTTTGATTGAATTGATAAAACGCTTTCTCTCGTTGCTCTGATTTTGTTTCTCAAAAAAGAGAAAAAACAAAAGATCAGAAAATTCGTACTGGTCACAGTTCAACGCTTATTTTTAAGTTTACCCCCCTGACGTGTCAAGACAAAAATGGCGAAGTCAGACAATCAGGATCAAAGTTTGAAAGGACAACTCAGAAGCTAAAAATTGAAATATGGCGGAGAAACCGGTATCCTGGTCTTATGAACAGGACAGATGAGTTGGTAACCAAAAAGATTTAGAAGAAGGTTTAAAAAAAACCCAGATAGATATTGAAAAGAAAATCTGGGCGGGGAATCTTGTAATTATTCTCTCAATGCTTGGATTCACTTTGACAGTCTGGGCTGTCTATAACAATGTTCATAGTTGAATATATCAGCAAAATTGCCAAACAGTAGTCCGTTTCAGTGTCTAAATATTTCCCGACTTTGATAGTTCGGTGTCTAAATAAATTACTTCCTTTGATGTTTCTGGTTTTTCACCAACAACCCAGATAAACCACTTCACTGATAAGTTTGATCTGAAATTTTTCAAAAACCCTTCTTTTCACTTCCTCCATGAGTTCATGAATGTCACTGGCTGTGGCACAACCGGTGTTAATAATAAAGTTGGCGTGTTTTTCAGAAATCTTGGCTCCACCCACACCCAAAGCCTTAAGACCAGTCGCTTCAATCAACTGACCCGCCCGATGACCTTTTGGATTTTTAAAAACAGAACCGCAACTGGGTTGATCCAAAGGTTGTGTTTTTTTACGCTTTCTATTTCCAGCCCGTACAGCCTCCAAAACCCTCTCATCGGGTTGGTTGGGCCAACTGACACACACCGAAGTGATCACTCCGGGCTGCCACCCTTGAGTTTTACGGTAAAACCACTGAATATCTTTTTTCTGAAAAGTTTTTTTTTCCACTTTTCCCTTTTCCATTAAAAACATCACATCAAAGGATTCCACAATTTCCACAAATTCCTTTGGAGAAACTTTATGGCTGATTCCCGCATTCATCACAACGCCTCCGGCCATATCTCCAGGCAATCCCGCAAGAAACACCGCAGGCCACAAACGATATTTCAAAAAGTGTTTGAGAACATCCGATTTGGGAGTTCCAGCCAAAGCCTTGATCACAACTTTTTTACCGTCCGAAGTGATTTCCGTTCCCGTCAACTTATAAGTATGAATAACAAGTCCTTTAACCCCCTCATCGCTGATAAGTGTGTTGGTCCCCCCTCCGAGAATAAAGTACGGCAATTTTTTCTCTCCTGAATAGACAAGAGCCTGTTCTAACTGATCCTCTGTTCGAGGGGCACAGTAAAACTGGGCAGAACCACCCACTTTCCACGAGGTGTGATTTTTAAGATCTTTATTTCTTTGAATATCAATATTTATATTTTTCATCCGGATTTCAATAGATCCACAATCAAATGAGCCACCTGTCCTATGTCCCCGGCCCCCATGGTTACTACAATATCCCCTTTCTTCAGGGATTTTTGAAGAATTTTCAAAAGTTTTTCTGAATTTTTAATGTACTTGGATGGTATTGAAACACTTTGACTGAGATTTTCACTTGTTATTCCCTCAATGGGATTTTCTCCAGCAGGATAAACATCCATCAGGTAAAGCTGATCCGCACCCTCAAAGCAATGGGTGGAGTCCTGCCAACAATCCCGGGTTCTGGAATAACGATGGGGTTGGTAAATGAGGTAAAGTTTACCCTGATTTTTCATCTCCTTAATTCCAGAAATAATAGCACGGATTTCTGTGGGATGATGGGCATAATCATCAAAAACCTTAATACCACAAACTTCACCAACTTTCTGAAAACGACGATCCACCCCTGAATATTGATTCACTCCGTTAAAACAGGAGCCCCAGGAAAGACCTGCAAGATGGGCGGCAATACAAGCAGCCAATGAGTTTAGAACATTATGATATCCAGGAATATTGGGTTTCAATTGACCCACTGTTTTCCCTTTGTGTAAAACATGAAAGATTTTTTCAACACTCCTTAAAACATAGTCATTGTTTTCATTCCCACCGTAATAGTGGATTTTTTTTGTGAAATTTTTAAACAACTCCCGAATTTTGGGATCATCACCGAAAACCACAACGTGCCCGTAATAGGGAACATTGAGAGCAAAATTGAAAAAGGCCTTCTGCAAACTTTTAAAACTGCCAAAATAATCAAGGTGATCGTTATCAATATTGGTAATGATGGATATTTCCGGGAAAAGTCTTAAAAAACTTCCATCGCTTTCATCGGCTTCAGCTATCATCCACGGTCCCCGTCCAAGGCGGGTTGTGGATTCAATCAATTTCAGCCGTCCCCCCACAGTGATGGTAGGATCCATCCCAGAGTGAATAAAAATAGAGCCAATCATACTTGTTGTTGTGGTTTTCCCGTGGGTTCCCCCCACCACGATTCCTCTTTTAAAACGCATGATTTCAGCTAAAGCTTCCGCCCTTGGAATAATGGGAACACGGAGTTGACGGGCCACTTGCAACTCAGGGTTGGAATCATTGATAGCACTGGAGTAAATTACAACATCCACATCGGATCTGATATTTTCAATGGAATGACCGATCATTATTTCAATTCCCCCGGTCTTTAAATCTTTTGTCTGTTTTCCCTGCTTGATATCACTGCCACTGACTTTAGCCCCAAGACTGTGAAAAAGCAGGGCCAGGGATGACATTCCAACACCACCAACACCTACAAAATGAGCCTTGGTTTCTTTAATTTTCATGGATTTTCTTTCATCAGAACATCAAAGATCTGCTGGCAGGCCCTGGAATGATCAAATTTTCCGAGATTTTTCATAGTTTGCTCCAAAATTTCAGGATTGTTTTTTAATTTTTCAATGAAATAGTGAAGTTCTTTCCAGGTCAAGTTTTTTTCTTCAATCATAAAGGCGGCTTTCTTATCAACCAATACTTTTGCATTTTCAAACTGATGATTGTCAGAGGATGTTGGCAGTGGAATAAAAAGAGCAGGTTTGCAGCTCATAGCCACCTCGACCACGGAACCAATACCCGACCTGCAAATAACAAGATCAGCCCACTTAAGTTTTTCAGGCATATCCTGAATATAATCCATATAATTCAGGAAAGAATCATATTTTGATAAGTATTGTTTTTTCCAAACCGAAAAATCACGGGAACCCACCTGATGAAAAATTTTATAATTCTTACCCTCACTCCCCAAGTTTTCAATCCATTGACCAACAACATTATTGACAGCCCTTGAACCCTGACTTCCACCAAAAACCAGAACCTGAAAAGGTCTCTGTCCAAAAAAATCCAATTTCGGTCTCTCTTTTTTCATTCTTACCGGCAAACCCACAAGATGAACTTTTCTTTTGGGAAAATAAGAGGAGGTTTTATTAAAAACCACAAAACAAAAACTCACAACTTTTGACAAATATCGGTTTGTCAAACCCGCACAGGCATTGGGTTCCAGAAGAGCCGTACGAACTCCAAAAAGGGAAGCGGTGAAAACAAAAGGACCTGAAGCAAAACCGCCCACTCCCAGAACCCATCCAGGACGGATTTTAAAAAACAAGTAAATAGAGTGAATAAAGCAAAATGGTAATAGAAAAAAAGAAACCATTCTTTTAAAAAAACCAACACTGTGATGAAGTTTTCCAACTTTTAATAAATGGAGTGAATATCCATTTTTTGGAATAATTTTTTCTTCCAATCCCCCTTTGGCTCCAATAAAATGAATTTGAAAATTTGGATCTTTTTTTTTCAAAAATTCAGCCAGAGCCAGGCCAGGATAAATATGTCCTCCCGTCCCTCCTCCTGTAATAACCAAGGTTCTTTTTTTCATCTTCTCATTGATTTATACTGAAAACCGGTTTTCATGGACTTTTATCTTCCTTAAAATTCCAAAATCCAAATGGATTTTTGTTTTTATACTAAAGATCATTTATTTTTCATGCTATTTCCATAGAGAAATTCCATGAAAACTCAAACACGATCAGTATAATAACCATATTTTTGTCTCAATCTGTACTGATAATTGGATAAAAGATTGAAAAGAACCCCAAAAAGGAAACAATGAATAATCAGAGAACTCCCGCCATAACTTAAAAAGGGGAGTGTGAGTCCCTTTGTGGGCAATAGTCCCAAAGTCACTCCCATATTCACAAAAATAGAGTAAGTGAAAGTTAAAGTCAGACCTAAAGCCAATACCTGTTTTTCCGTGGTTTTTAGTGAAAATGACAATTGAAAGCTACGCCAGATCAAATAACTGTAACAGAAAATAAGAAGGCTAAAACCGATAAAACCAAGCTCTTCACCCAATACGGCTAAAATAAAATCTGTATGGGCCGCCGGTAAGAAGAATAACTTTCCCTGACCGTTGCCCATCCCCACCCCACTGATTCCCCCAGATTGAAAACTGATCATACTCTGGATCAATTGAAAGCCGCTGGTTTCAGGGGTTTTAAAGGGATTTAAAAAAGCCAAAACCCGTATTTTACGATAGGGGACATTCATTACAAGAAAATAAAAAACAGGCAAAATCAAAATCAAGCTGCCAAAGATGTAACGCCAGGGCAGACCACAAACAAAAAGCATGGTTCCAAGAACCATCAAACAAATAGTAAAAGAACCAAAATCCGGTTGCAAAAGAAGCAATGAGATAGGACCCATAATAATCAATATCCGCAAGGGCCAGGTCCATTTTCCCCAGGCATTGTCCGGCTGTGAAACAAAATGAACAAACATGAATGGGAGAGAAACCTTCATTAATTCACAGGGTTCAAAACGAAAACCAAAAGCCAGTGGAATCCAGCGTTGGGCTCCTCCCACCTTGACTCCAATTCCCGGAATAAAGGTTAGTAAAAGACCCAATACAGACAAAAACCAAAAAAACCATCCCCATTTTAAAAGCCAGGTTTCAGGGATTTTGACAAGTAGAAGCAAAACTCCCAAACCAATAAACACGAAAAAAAGTTGTTTCTTAAAAAAAATCAGACCGTCTCCGTATTTATCCATGGCAAAAATATAACTTGAACTGTAAACCTGTATCAAACCAAAAGTAATGAGTAAAAAAAGAACCAGGAAAAGATTTTTCTTTTGAAATTTCATACATTTATTTTTAATCCTTAATCCCCCCATGGCAATAGTAACTGGACCTGATTTTACCAAAATAAGTCCGTCTGCCATTTATTGATATTCAGGGGAAAATCTGATAAACTGGAAACTCATTCACAATTACACTCAGACATTGAGTGCATTTGAGTGAAAAAATACATTCAATGGGGGTGTAATGGCTTCGACGTGGATTCAGAAGCTTAAGGAGCATACCGAGGTTGCATGGGGACCTCGTAAAAAACATGCATTTTTAATTGGCGAATCTTTCGCTCCTGCAATGGCTGCCTAATAAGCATCGCCTTGCCACAGAAACTTCCGTCGGTGGGTCGGGAGTGGATGTGTCGCTTAAACCACCTCGGTTATTGGGTATTGTTCCAAGCTCAATAATTTAAACTCTTTGGTACAAAAACGAATCAGGTTTGTCGATGGAAAGGATTCGTTTTACCTAAACATCGACTAAGTATGTAGTCTGGCCTTAACGTGAAAGGTTTGCGGACCCGGGTTCAACTCCCGGCACCTCCACCATTAGGATTTTGGAAAAAAGCCAAAATTTATGTTAACTTAATATGAATTATAAAAATCATAATAACTCCCTGAGTTCTTCAAACATCTCTGAAAAATTCTCATTCCTCAAACTGTCCAGTTCCAAAGTATACTCTTTAAAGACAGAGAGTTGTTTTGGGTTTTCCTGTTCAGAAAAAAGAATATTAATAAGGCTTTGAATCCATTTTCTTTCATGGGGAAACAAATCTTTTTTTAGAATTTTTTTTATCTTTTGTAAGGCCAGATGTTTGAGTTTTAAAGGAAGAATGCCTATTTCAAGATGTTTAGGGTCGTAAATTGAATCTAAAAAGATTAAAATTTCTTCATGATTTTTTTTGCGGAGGGAAATAAAGTAGTCGAAAACTTCATCCAGATAAAACAAGTTCAAAATTGAAACTGTACAACAAACTTCAACAGTAAAATTGGATTTTAAGGGAAGCAGTTTTAAAATATTTTTTTCCACTGTCTCCCATCTTGAAGGGTGGCGAATATACGAAGCCCGATCCCCCACGGCATCAATACTCAAACAAAGAAAAACCTTTTTAAAAGGTTTCAAAAAATCAAAAAATTCATCTTTAATATGAAAGAAATTTGTACTAACGACTAATATCATATTTTTGGCATAATTCTTTTTTACACACAAATCGAGAAAACGATAAAATTCAGGGTTGATGGTCGGTTCTCCCCCTGAAAAATAGACCTGTTGAACCTTGGGAAGCAAATTTTCCAAATCCTGTTTAAATTGATCAGAAAGATACCAGGATTGATCTGAAATGTTGAGATTATGATTATAATAAGAGAAATAAGTTGATGTTCTGGACCATTTACGTTGAATCTCATCTGTAATAAGAGAACTGCTTTGTCCATGACACATACGACATTTCAAATTGCATTTGTTCCCAAAACGAAGGTCGAGAAGAACAGGTTGGGGCAGAGGGAGTTTTTCTTTCTGAATAGACTCCACATATTGCTTATAGGTATGATTGTCTCTCAATCTTTTTGATATTCCTCCACGTTTTTCTTGATCATAGCAAGTACGGCACTCCGGGAGTTTTTCTCCCTTCAACATTTTCTGGCGAACCTTCTGGTAGTGGGAAGAAGACCAAATGTCCTGAATTTTATCCCGACCCACTTGGAATTTCTCACCGTTTTCTTTGGAAATTTCAATAAAAGATTCACAACATAAACGACACTTCCCTCTGACATTGGTTGACAAGTGAATAAAAGGAAGAACACAAAAAGTTGAATTTTCATTTGTTTCCATTAACTCTTCCATAAAACTCTTACTCATTAACAAACATTCTTTTACTACTGGATTCGTGTATTATACTAAAGATCATTTATTTTTCATGCTATTTCCATAGAGAAATTCCATGAAAACTCAAACACGATCAGTATAACAACCCAAACTCATTATGATCCGTCTCCATGCAAACTTCAAATGGACCTTCTGGATAATTTGGCAAAACCTGCTTTTTCACCCAATTCCTCTTCAATACGCAAAAGCTGATTGTATTTGGCAATTCTTTCACTACGGCATAAACTCCCTGTTTTAATTTGCGAACATTCCAGGGCCACAGCCAGGTCAGCAATAGTGGTGTCTTCCGTATCCCCACTGCGATGGGACATCACTGTTTGATAATTGGAATTTCCGGCCAATTGAACAGCCTTTATAGTTTCGCTGAGACTGCCAATCTGATTGAACTTGACCAGTAGAGCATTGGCACAATTTTTCTGAATTCCCTTAACAAGTCGATCAGCATGAGTGACAAATAAATCGTCTCCGACAAGCTGGATTTTTTTACCCATGCTACCGGTCAAATAGCTCCAGCCCTCCCAATCATCCTCTGACAACCCATCTTCAACACTCACTAACGGAAATTTCCTCCACCAGGCCTCATAAATACGGGTCATTTCAACAGCTGATTTCAAACGGCCTTCCCAAAGATAATGATTCCCTTTGTAAAATTCCGTAGCTGCCACATCAAGGGCCAGGAAAATATCCTCTCCCAATCTGTAATCCGCCTTTTCAATGGCCAAACACAACAAGTCAAGGGCCTCCTCATTGGTTTTGAGCTTTGGGGCAAAACCCCCTTCATCCCCCACAGCCACAGTCAAACCTCTGTCAGAAAGCAGTTTTTTAAGTTGATGAAAAACTTCACTGCCCGCTTGCAAGGAGCCTCTGAAATTTTCCAACCTGGGAACAATCATAAACTCCTGCACACTCAATCCATTATCTGCGTGAACTCCCCCATTGAGAACATTCATCAGGGGAATGGGAAGTTGTCTTGCTTTTTTTCCACCTAAAAACTGATAAAGGGGTTGACCTTTTTCAAGGGCAGCGGCTTTGACACAAGCCAGAGACGTTCCAAGAATGGCATTGGCTCCAAGCCTGGCTTTGTTTGGAGTTCCGTCAAGATCAATAATCCTGTGGTCAATATCCTGCCAATCCTGCACATCCATGCCTTTAATGGCTTGAAAAATTTCATTACTTACATGACTGACAGCTTTCCTGACACCTTTACCAAAAAAGCGTTTCTGATCTCCGTCACGCAATTCACAGGCCTCATGGGTTCCTGTCGAAGCCCCGGAAGGAATAATAGCCCGGGACTGAATTCCCCTTTCAGTGACAAGATCCACTTCCACTGTGGGAAATCCACGACTGTCCAGAACTTCACGGGCTTTGATTTGTACGATTCCAGACATCAGGAATTCTCTTTCCGGTTAAAAGTTTCCTGTACAGAAAGAATGGAATCACAGGCACTTTCCACCATTTTTGGAAAATTTTTCTGAACCTGATCCCAATCCACCCGTCTCATAGCCTCATGCACAGAGGATTTACGGGCTAAAGGACTGATCAGGGTAATAATTTGTTGTGCACGGGTAAAATAATCATACATTTTATAAAAATCGTCTTTAATTTTAAAAAGAGAGTGATCAAAATTCTTTTGTTTTTCCATCCAATGAGCCATTCTTTTTTCCACCTCAATAGCTACCATTTTTTCAAAAGCCCTGTGGATAAGGCGTTGATCATTCAAAGCCAGATTCACCTGATCTCCTTTCTGTAAACTCTGAATCACTGATTGAACAATTTCGGGATGGAATTGACGACGTTTCTCTTCCCGCTCATCAAACAAACTCTGCTTTTGCCGTTCGTCAGACCAGAGAATCTGGAAACAGAATTCGTCCACCTGATGAATCCTGGCCAACTCCAAACCCATATAGTTTGGAAGACCTTCCAAAGTCCCCAACAGATAAGAAAAAACAAAAGGAGTCTCCAATTTATGATTTAAACGAAATTGAATTTTGTTTTTTTCATGCATTTCCACTTTTAGCTTGGGGACGGGAGAAAGAAAATAGGAGAGAAAACGATCCGGCTGAAAAAATATCTCTTCAGGGGATTCAAGCATTTTTAAAACACTGTCCAAAACCCCCCAAGCTTGTAGTTCAAAATTGTTACAACCAGCTTCACGAAAATAATTTTCAGCTTCCTGTAATTTTAAAAAGTTTTTCAATTCCGAAAGAAATTCCTCCATGTCATGAAGAGATATCCAACAGGAAGGATCTTTGAGAACCTCCATGGGAGTTTCAAAATTTTCAAAAAAAATATCCAGTCCCACTTCATGACGTTCAACAAACAGGATCACTGAATAGGAAACCTTACAACTGACTTTCACGCCCATGTTTTGCTACCAAACCACTAACAAAACAAGCTTTCCTTGTCTTTCTGAGTAAAACCTTAAAAAGATTATTTTGCTATGCGTTATTTAACACGCACAGGGGATTCCCCCAAATGAAAGACAAAAGACACCTGAAAAGCCGTTTGGGGAATTTTAAACAAAAATCGGAATCCAAAACAAACCCAATTGATAAAAGTTATTAGAACAATGGACCAATTTCAGATAAAAACTTGATTTCATTATTTCAAAATGAGAACAAAGTCATACTGACTGTTCTTGATTTTTTATGGAGCAAATCAAAGGAGACCTCTAAATGTCCAAGGATTATGATTACGGAGATTACAATCGCGGTGGAATGTGGGCCTTTATTTTTTCCATTTTTATAACTCTTATCTTTTTTATCTATGTTGCTTTTATTCATTCAGGAGTTGACCTAAAGGAAATGGACCAAAGTCCGTCAAAATCTGAAAATCCCGCTGACCCAAATAAAAGTGAACAGAAAAAAACAGATTCATCAACAAATCAGGACTGAATCAGCCATACCTCTTAAAATTCACCGGGAGTTTTATTGAAAGTGCTTGCAAAATTGTTATCAATTTTTCTGTCTTTTTCTGCCTGGGCTTATATTCCGGAATCAGAATTAGGGGAACAAAACCAAAAACCTGAAGCCATAGAAGGCGTGGGGGTTGATGAAAAACTCAATCAATCTCTTCCGGAAAACATTTTTCTTACAGACGAAAATGGAAATAAACTAAAAATAACCAGCTTTTATAACAATAAAAAACCCCTTATTTTAAGCCTGGTTTATTTCTCCTGTCCCAGTCTCTGCAACCTTCATCTCAGGGGGGTTTTTGAAGTTTTCAGTGAACTTGGTTTAAAACCAGGAGAGGATTTTGAATTTTTGGCGGTCAGTATCGATTCCGGGGAAAGTGTTCAATTGGCCAGGGACAAAAAAAAGGGATATGTTTCAACATTTCTCAAAAATGGGGAAAATTTCAACCGGGGAATTCATTTTATGGTGGGAAATCAGGAAAATATTTCAAAATTGGCCAAAGCTGTGGGGTTTAAATATAAATGGAATAAAGAGCTTGAAGAGTGGGCTCATGCGTCAGCCGCTATCATCATAACCCCCAAAGGACTTATTTCAAGATACCTTCACGGAGTTTATTTTGATCCAAAAATCTTCCGATTATCAGTGGTTGAAGCCTCCAGGGGAGGCATTGGGGATTTTAAAGATAATTTTACACTTTTTTGCTTTCGTTACGACCCAAAAAAGAATAAATATTCACTGTATGTGTTTAATATCCTAAGAGGGATTGCGGCCCTGTTTTTACTGATTCTTCTTTTATGGCTTGTCCCTTTTTGGTTAAAATCCAAAACAAGATGAAGTATTATACTGAAAATAACTTGATTTTCCATGTTAACAGACCTCTGTTTATACTGGTCCGGTTTGAAATTTCATGGAATTTCCCTGAGAGATCATTTATTCTATGCTGAATTTCTTTAGCCAAAATCCGCTTAAAACAAGTGGTCTCTCAAAAAAACATGAAAAACAAATGGTCTTCAGTATAAATAAAATTAATAAATAAACGGGGCTGTTGACATGAAAAAAATACAATCAGCGTAAAAAATTTTTAAAGGAGATTTTTCCCATGACCTGGATTTCAGTGGCTGAAGCAAAATCATTCATGCCACCAGCGGCAACAAAACTGGCCGAAAGTGTGGATTCGATTTATGCCTTTTTATTGATTGCAAGCCTTATCTCTTTTTTGATTCTTATGGGGGGTTTGATTTATTTTGTTAAAAAATACCGAAGAAAATCAGAAGACGACACAACGGCCTATATCTCCCACAACCATATTCTGGAATTTCTCTGGTCTTTTATCCCTTTTGTTATTTTCATGGTCTGTTTTGTATGGGGAGCCAAAGTTTATCTGGATATGCGTAAGGTTTCCGGTGATGCCATGGAGATCCATGTGGTGGCCAAAAAGTGGGATTGGGAGTTTATCTATAAAAATGGACAAAAAATAACTTCTGATGTGGGAGACAAGGGACAAAAGATCCCAGCCACCATGATTGTCCCCCTCAATAAACCTGTACGTCTGATTATGACTTCATCAAAAATCAACCCCAATGATAAAAAAGATCGGGCTGTTCTTCACAGTTTTTTTGTTCCTGCTTTTCGGGTGAAACAGGACATTGTCCCGGGTCGTTACACCCAGTTGAGTTTCATTCCCACAAAAAAAGGTCGTTTTTATATTTTTTGCACTGAATATTGTGGAGCGGGACATTCCTCCATGTTAGGTAGAGTTGAGGTGGTGGATGAAGTGGCTTTTAATGACTGGATTCTTGGAAATGAAAGTTCCGACCCCAAAGAAATGTCTCTGGCGGATAAGGGAAAAGAGATTTACAGAACCCGGGCTTGTAACAGTTGTCACAGCGTGGATGGCTCAAAAAACATAGGCCCCACCTGGAAAGGACTTTTTGGTTCCACCCGCAATTTTACCGACGGAACCCAATTGAAAGCCGATGACAATTACATTAAAGAATCCATATTGAATTCCAACAAAAAAATTGTAAAAGGATATCCGCCCAACCAGATGCCCTCTTACCAGGGGCAGCTGACAGATGGGGATATCACAGCGGTTATTGAATTTATAAAAACATTGAAGTAGGAGGTCCTTTGTTTTACTTAATAAAACAAAAACTGCTTAAAACAAATGGTCTTTTATAGGAGAGTTGATGTCAGAAACAGGTACCAATTATTTGAATCATGAATCAGGAATTCTTTCCTGGATCACATCCCGCGACCACAAAAGAATTGGACTTCTTTATTTTTATTCCGTGGCTTTTTTCTTTTTTGTGGGCGGTGTTTTGGCCATGCTTCTCCGTACTGAACTTTTCAGTGCAGGCCAGTACTTCTCCCCTGATCTTTACAACCGTTTCATGACCTACCACGGGGTTATTATGGTCTTTTTTGTGATCATTCCGGGGATCCCCGCGGTTCTTGGAAATATCATTCTTCCCCTGCATCTAGGGGCCAGGGATGTGGCCTTTCCCACAGTGAATCTGATGAGTTGGTACTGCTATGTTCTGGGAGCCCTGCTTGCCTTTTGGAGTATTTTTCTGGGTGGAGCTGACACGGGTTGGACCTTTTACACACCTTATTCCATTAACTTCAGTGGAGCCAATATCACAGCAACCCTTGCCGCTTTTGTTGCCGGTTTTTCATCCATTCTCACAGGAGTTAATTTTGTGGCCACAATCCACAAACTGCGTTGCCCGGGACTGACCATGCATCGAATCAGTCTCTTTACCTGGAGTCTCTATGCCACAGCCATCATACAAGTGTTGGCCACCCCAGTAGTGGGTATCACTGTTCTTCTTTTGGCCATGGAAAACATCTTTGGAATTGGGTTTTTTGACCCTGAACTGGGTGGTGATCCGGTTTTGTTTCAGCACTTTTTCTGGTTTTATTCACACCCTGCTGTGTACATCATGATTTTACCAGCCATGGGAGTCATCAGTGAACTGGTTACCGCTTTTTCAAAGAAAACCATTTTTGGTTACAAAGCCATTGCTTATTCTTCTCTGGGGATTGCCGCTGTAAGTTTTCTGGTTTGGGGACATCATATGTTTACCAGCTCCCAGTCTGAAATAGCTTCTCTTATCTTTTCTTTTCTCACCATGCTTGTTGGGGTTCCAACAGCCATCAAACTTTTTAACTGGCTGGCCACCCTTTACAAAGGCTCCATCCAAATGCAATCCCCCATGCTCTATGCCCTGGGTTTTATGTTCATTTTCACCATTGGCGGAGTGACTGGAATATTTCTATCCACCATTGCCACAGATATTCATTTTCATGACACTTACTTTGTAGTGGCTCATTTTCACTATGTCATGGTGGGGGGAACCTTAATGGCCATTATGGGCGGGGCTCTTTATTGGTTTCCAAAAATCACGGGACGTATGTTCCATGAACCCATGGCCCGAATCTCCTGGGTTTTTATCTTTATTGGTTTTAATGTGACTTTTTTTCCCCAGTTTGTTTTAGGAGCCATGGGTATGCCAAGACGGTATGCTGACTACCTTCCAGCCTTTGAATCCCTTAACAAAATATCCACTCTGGGTTCCTATACCATCGGTCTTGGATTTTTAGTGGCCCTGTACACACTGATCCATGGTGTGTATCGCGGTAAAAAAGCTCCAAACAACCCCTGGGGGGCAAAAACCCTGGAGTGGACGATTCCCTCCCCTCCTCCCCATGAAAATTTTGACCAAATTCCAACAGTAACAACAGGTCCCTATGAGTACAGATAATTTTCTCTACAATCATACCGTTTTTTACAAGGAAAACCTGTGTCAAAATCTAAACAGGATCTGTATAAATCTCCGGAGCCCCTTATGAATACCAATCAATCCACCCGTCATCATGCCCATCATTTCAACAGTGCTGAACATGAATATGTAAGCAGCAAGGAAGGTCTCTGGATTTTTCTAACTTCTGAAATTCTCATGTTTGGAGCCCTGTTTGTGGGTTATTTTATTTATTCCAATTTGTATCCGGAAGTCTTTATTGAAGGTTCCAAATCAACAGATTGGAGACTTGGAACTCTCAACACCGTGGTTCTTCTTTTCAGCTCTCTAACCATGGCCCTTGGTATCTATTACTGCCAAAAGAATGATAAAAAGAAAGCGGTCCTCAATTTGGCTATCACTATTGCCTGTGGAGCTGTTTTTATGATTGTTAAATATTTTGAATACTCTCACAAAATTCATTTAGGCAAAATGCCAGGTCTTTGGTTTACAGGGGACACTCACGGAATTGAAAATCTTCCCCTCTATTTTTCTTTTTATTTTATGATGACAGGACTCCATGGGATCCATGTTCTGGCGGGAATGATGCTTGTGGCCTGGGTGATGATCCGGGCCCATCGGGGTGAATTTGGCCCCCACTATTACACCCCTGTTGAGTGTGTTGGATTATTCTGGCATTTAATTGATTTGATTTGGATTTTTCTGTTTCCACTACTTTATCTGGTTTAACGACTTGTTTCAAAGGAGAATGACTATGGCAGGACATCATATTATCCCTCTGAGGACTTATATAAAAGTTTTTTCAGCTCTTATATTTTTGACTTTTTTAACGGTCTTTACAGCCAAGGCCATGAATCTCTCTCCTTTTAATGGAGCTGTGGCCTTTACAATCGCAGGAGCCAAGGCCGCCTTGGTTATGGCTTTTTTTATGCATCTCAAATACGATGCAAAATCCAACTCTATCATTATACTGGGAAGTTTTGGATTTGTGGTTCTTCTGTTTGTCTTTTGTATCATTGATATTTACACAAGAATACCGGTTGAAAACACACTTTAACACAGTAATTATTCCCTCTTTCGATATTCCAAGAGTTTATTATTCATCTTGTTTTTCAAAGATTTATAGGATGAATCACTAGTTGTTTCATGCTATTTTATTCAAAATTACGGTAGTGGCAAAGGGTTCATATACATTTAATAAGAGGAGAGCCACTTTGAAAATCAAAACAATATTTCCTTATTTCCAACTGACTAAATTTGGAATTGTCAGTTTCGTTCTTTTTACAACAACTGGTGGTTTTCTCATCGGTTGCCCTTTTCAAATTGAATTTCCCTTTAAAAAACTGATTTTCACTCTTTTGGGAATTTACCTTTTGAGTTCCGGAAGTTTTGCTTTAAATCAGTATCAGGAAAAAGATATTGATAAAAAAATGAAACGCACTGGAAACCGACCCATCCCCAGTGGGCGTTTAAAACCCCTAAAAGCTCTTGTTTTTTCACTTGTTTTTATAATTTTTGGTCTGATTGTCAGTTTTTTTGTCTCATGGAAAGTGGCAGGTCTTGGAATCACAACCTTGGTTTTATATAACATTTTCTACACCCTTATCTGGAAGAAAAAATCCCCCTTTGCCGCCATTCCCGGAGCCATTCCCGGAGCCATGCCCTTTGTGATTGGATACACAGCAGCCAGTGGTATTGTTTTTGATTTAACCAATATCTATTTTTTCCTGGTAATGTTTTTCTGGCAGATGCCCCATTTCTGGGCTCTGGCCATCCGCTATCAGGAAGACTACAAAGAAGCGAATATTCCCGTTCTCCCCCTTAAAAAAGGTCTAAAAGTAACAAAATATTACATGGGGCTTTACACACTGGCTTACCTGGCTCTTGTTTTATCAGCTCCCCTTGTGGTTCCTGTGGGTTGGGCCTATCTGATTATCGCCATTCCCTTTGCTTTTAAAATTTTATGGGAACTTTTTGTTTTCCTTGAAAACCCTGTGGGAAAACCCTGGATTGTTTTTTTTCTCTGGACCACTTTCAGCATTCTGGTGTTTGTTATGGTTCCAGCCATTGACCGCTGGTGGCCCTGGTTGTGAATTTTTCTGGTTTTCAAGATCCTGACGCTTTTTTCTGGATAGGCTGGCTGTAATCAATAAAACTCTTTGATTGATCAAAACGAATTTCCTTCCAGACAGTTACTTGATCATCAAGTTCATTGATGAGTACTCTCATTAAATCCTCAACACAGGAACCTTTACCAGATACAAAAAAATTTCCCTTTGAAAAGAGAACTTTTATTTCCCCGGATAACATTCCATCATTGAAATCAAACTGACCTGCAAACTTGGCATCACTTGGACATTTGGAACGAACACCATTAATCTTCTTAATGATATGATGTTTTTGTTGACGACCAATATCCTGAGAAAACTGAAATGAAGACAGCTTGTATTCCATAATTCCTCCAAACAAACCATTTAATATCCATTTTATTTGAATTTTTGTTATTTCCAAATATTATTTCGGTACTTTTATAATTTCTTTTGAATTAAATTTTTACTTGATTCAATTTGTTTTTTATGAAGTTTCCTTGCAAAAAAACCGAAACGCTTTTGCAGTAGAAAGCACAGGCTCAAAAGAAACCAAAACCTGCAGGACCAAAAGCGAGTATTGCGAGTATTGATTGAAATTTAATAAAGCAAATTAGCGTTTTGAATATTGAGAAGCCTTTCTGGCTCCTTTAAGACCATATTTTTTTCGCTCAACCATTCTTGAGTCCCGTGTTAATAAACCCGCTTTTTTTAAAGCGTCACGAAAATTTTCATCATACCGAATGAGAGCCCAGGAAATTCCATGACGAATAGCCCCGGCCTGACCGGACTCCCCTCCTCCTTTAACAGTCACTTTTACATCCAGTTTTTCCTTTTGGGAAGTTAACTCCAGAGGAAAGTTCATATGGGCCTTTGAAGAGGGTCTTTTAAAATATTCATCCACAGTCCGACCATTGATTGTCATCTGACCCTTTCCAGGTTTTAGAAACACACGGGCTGAACTGGTTTTTCTTCTCCCTGTTGCATAGTGAATTTTCTCGGTAGTCATTTAATTAAATCTCTCCTATTTTAGAGTTTCCGGTTTTTGAGCCTGATGGGGATGTTCACTTCCCACATAGATATTAAGATTATTTAACATTTTTCGTCCAAGCTTGGTTTTTGGTAACATTCCCCGAACAGCCCTTTCAATCATGAACTTCGGATTCTTTTCCAACATCTCTCTTGCTGAGACCTCCTTTAAAGAACCAAGAAAACGGGATCTGCGATAATATTTCTTATCCACCCATTTATTCCCTGTCATTTTGATTTTTTCAGCATTGATGACCACCACACTGTCACCCGTATCCACATGGGGGGTGTAGATGGGCTTGGTCTTCCCCGACAAAAGGCTGGCAATTTTGGTGGAAAAACGACCTAAATTTTGATCCCTGGCATCCATGAGATACCATCGACGATTTTTTTCCATCTCCTCTTTTTTTGCATTCCAAGTTTTCATCATTTTAAGCCTATAGTCCGGTCCTTTATTGATTTTACTTTTTAACAGTAAAACCCTTTACATACCCTGCAATCTCTGTTTCTTGAGAAGAAAATTTTTATAATTTCCAACATTGACTGTCAAGTCCCAAAGGGTATTGAACAGAACTTAAAAACAGGCCCCTGGCCGGAGCAGGGGCCTCAGCCTGTTTTCGATCCCTGCATTTAAGCACCTCAAGAATGGCTGATGGAGGTTTCCCCTGATCCTGATGGGCAATGAGTGTACCCACAATATTTCTGATCATTTGTTTTAAAAAGCCGTTTCCTTTGATTTGGTATTCAAAAATTCCCGATTTTTTTTGAATCCACCGACTGATTTGAAGCTCCCTTTCAGTGCTACGGGAGTCCGTACCCTGAGATCTAAAACTTTCAAAGTCATGCTTTCCCAACAAAAGTCGCGAGGCCTTTTGAAGATAATCAATGTTGAGTTTCTGACGACGTTGCCAGCACCAATGTCTTAAAAAGGGGTTAGGGGGATTGGAAACCTGGATCCGATAAGAATAACACTTACTTATGGCTGAAATTTGGGCGTGGAACTCCCTGGGAACCACCTCTATGGATTTAATACTGATGGATTCAGGGGTCATTTTCTGGAGTCTATAGGCCAATTCACCATGATCCCTGTTTTTTGGAAGATCAAAATGAACCCATTGGTTGAGAACGTGAACTCCACGATCAGTGCGACCTGAACCGATAACCACAATAGGTTGATTGTAAATTTGGGACAGCTTGGCTTCCAACACTCCCTGAACAGTTGGTTTTTGTCCGGATTGTTTCTGCCAGCCAAAAAAATCAGTGCCGTCATAGGAAAGACACATTCTAACCCTCAGGCTCTCAGAACCCAAAGGCAATTCCCCCTGTTATCATATCTGAGGTGAAATCCTTGCGATCATTCAATCCAATGATTCTCCGGTATTGAAGATTAAACCAACTTTGACTGATTTCATACTCATCAAAAACCAGGGGGCCATCTTGAAAACCCGGAAAGGCAATGAGAAGCCCAAGACTGAAGGTGGAAACCAAGGCTCCACCAAAATGGGTTTTTTTATTATCAGAGCGGGACTCCATAAATCCGAAATAACCCATCCCCCCATCCAAATAAGGAGTCAGGTACTGAATCTTTAATAAATTCAATTTATAAGAAAGGGATACCGTTGTCGGGAAGATAAAAAATTGGAATTTTTCTCTGGGTTTGATCTCCTGATTGCCGCCTAAGAATTGTCCCTCTCCACTGGCTTGGGTCAGGCCGGAACCAAATTTTATAAAAAAAGAATGAAAAAGCCTCAAATCATATTCAACCCGAAGAACAAATTGTTGTTTGTCTGAATACATTTGTCGATAATTCAACCCGCCCGCTCTTTTGGGCTGAATATCTGGAGGACCATAAACTCCGGCAAGGAGAGAAAAAAACTTGCTTGCTTCCGGTAACATTTTATTTTTATAAATATGACTTCCGTTTTTGTTGTTTTTGTTTTTCTGATTATGTTTTTCACTGCGAATTTTTACAGATTTTTTCTTTTTTCTTTTTTTCGAATAGTAATAAACCCCATCAGAGTCTATCTTCACAGGTTTTTCTATCTCAGGGATTTCTTTGTTATTTTTTTTTGCTTTCCCGGGATAAGGATATTCAGAAGGAGGAGGCTGTTGCCCTGAAAGATGGAAAGGAAACAGAAAAAAAACTAAAAATAACCATCTCATGTTTTTACCTTTAATGATCTCTTTTTCCTGTTGATAAAGAAAATAAAAAACAGAAAAACACTTGAAACCGGAAAAAACCACTTCAGACAGATCTCCGCAAACAACCAAAAAGGCCAGAGAAGAATTTTCCAGAAAACTCTGCTACCGGGATGGTCAGTAATCCACTGAGCCAGAGGAGGACTATAAAGGTAGTAGTTTTTAATAATTATACGTCCCAATCTATTGGTTTTTAAAAAACGATTGCGAAATTTTCTAAAAGTTTTCACTTTTGGATGTAAAGAACCGCCATAGGTGGCTGTTGTGATAAAACAGTCAAACTCTTCCTCCGTCACACCACCGACCCCAAAGGGAGTGGCAGAGTGACATTGTTGCCCCCCCGATTCCCGAAAGCAGTTTTCAGTTACAAAACCCACGTTTTCTGCTTTGTCCACAACACCGATGGCAAAGAAATACTCCTGACCATTAACCAAACCACTGACCTCATTTTGAGCTAGTGTGATAACCTTTGTATTTTGATCACATTCTGAATCACTGTTTCCCACGGGAAAGTCTGTAAAACTCTCCGCTTTGCCATGTTCTCCGGAGGTTGCCCTGTAGAAAACCCTGACAGCCCGAGCCTGGTTATTTCCCACAGATGGAAAATCACAACTTCCGCGAACATTCTCCACAAAAACTTTTTCATCACCAGGGTAGAGACTGAAATTACAGGCCCCAACAATTAATCCCTGACTGATACTATTGTGAGAACACAATGGGATGGTACCACCATCATAATTCATTTCATCATCTATATTTAAAACAGCAAGCCTCACTTCAGAAGTGTATTCTGTACTGTTGTCCAAACTGAATTTTCCGTCTCTGTTGGAATCAATTCCAATACGAATGGCACGAGTTCCCCGATCCAACGCCTCTTCATGACCACAACCACTGGTTCCATCAAAAAGCAATTGACAAATTTGTTGCCAGCGAATTCCAACACGAACCGTGCTGTTTGCCGCCACATCTCCTGTGGGTCCAAGCACATTGTCCAGGAGAATCTGATCATCATCAGAATCCGTGGTGATCAATATGGGACCTGCCTCCGTGGTTGTAAAAAAAAGGGTTAAAATAAGATTATCATGAATACGACGTATGTTACAGGGAAACTCACCATTGCAACTGTTACAGACTACGCTGTCTTTATAAGTCTCACAAGTGCCTGAGTAACCGCCGTAAATAGTGTGAGTGTTTGTGCTGTTATTGCCATTTAGGAGCTTCCCCTCACCTGCAGAAAAGCTTTGTGTCTCAAAACCAGTGATGGTGATCGTGGCCCGGGCCGTGAAATTAAAAAAAATAATAAACAGAAAACCGGAAAGTTTCAGACCAAGTCCCCTGGAAATATTCCTGACAAAAACCGATGTCATGGCAAAAATCATGTCACACCTTATGGAGTCTGTCAAAAATCCTTTTAGCAATAAAAAATCCATTTGAAGCGGCTCCGCGATAGAGGTTATCAGCAACAATCCATATCATCCAACTGTTTTCAAAATCCAGATCTTTTCGCAGTCGTGAAACAAAAACATCTGAAGAACCGGTGACTTCCCTGTAAGAATGAAAGCCTTTATTATCTCCAAATGAATGGATTTTTCCACTTTCTCCGGAAAAAAGAGATTCCCGGGAAGCAATGACTTCATGGGGAGGGGGCTGTTTCAGGTAACAGATTCCCATGGCATCATTAAAAGCGGATTCAATGACATGAACATCCACAGTTTTATTCAAAGTCAACCAAAGAGCTTCCCCATGGCCATTGAATGTTGGCACCCGGACTGTAAAAGCGGATATTTTCAGGTTTGGCAACGATAAAATTTTTTTTGTTTCTTTCATGATTTTCACTTCCTCAGAACAGAAAAACAGATCGTCACAGGAGCCAATCTTTGGTTGGCATTCAAAAGCAATGGGAGGATTAAATTGAAGTCCGGGACCTGGTTGTCTGCCATCCAGAATATCCCGACTCTGGTTACACAAGTCTTTAATTCCATCCTGACCGGTACCACTAACTGACTGGTAACTGGCCACCCGAATTTCCATTGGATCAAATTTCTTTAACGCATTCACAGTGACAACCAATTGGATAGTGGAACAATTGGGGTTGGCAATGATTTTTGGCTTTGTCGGATCTCTGATTTCATCAAAATTAATTTCAGGAACAATAAGAGGAATATCTGTATCCATCCGATAGGCTGCTGAATTGTCCACAACAATAGCCCCCTGTTCCACAGCCAGAGGAGCCCACTGTCGACTGATGGCCTCTCCCGATGAAAAAAAAACCATATCCAGATCACAAAAACAATTTTCACGGAGATGTTGAATTTCATATTCCTGATCCCGAAAATTTATTTTTTGACCTTTCGATTTTAAACTTGCAAAAAAACGCATTTCATTAAATTGGTATTTTGAATCACTGAGAAGTTTTTGAAAAGTCTTACCAACAAGACCTGTGGCTCCAACAATTCCAACAGAAAAATTCAACATTACCGCTGTTTTCCCTTTTTTATATTACTTGTTTTATGCAAAAGACCCATAATAGCCCCCAAAAGAGCATAAGAGAAAAATAAGACAAAAAGCATCACCTCTGGCCGAATGGCCACCAAAATGATAATCAAAACTCCAATAACAAGATAAGTAAAGGGCTGTTTTCTCTTTAAATTCACATCTTTGAAACTTTTATAGCGAAATTGACTGACCATGGTCAACCCAAGCATAAAAGTCATAAACAATAAAAGTCCATTGCGACTTCCATCCAGATCCAGATCTTTAAAACAGAGAACGGAACTGGCCACAATTCCGGCCGCCATGGGAATGGGAAGTCCCTGGAAATAAGTTCTTTCCCTGGCTGCCTGAACATTGAAGCGGGCCAGGCGTAAAGCCCCGCAGGCCACGAAAACAAAACAGGCCAACCAGCCTATTCTCCCAAAGGGTTGTAATGCCCACAGGTACATGATCAAAGCCGGAGCCATGCCAAAACTAATCAGATCACAGAGAGAGTCATACTGAGCTCCAAAATGACTTGTTGTTTCAGTGAGACGGGCCACCCGACCGTCCAACAAATCAAAAACAGAGGCAGCCACGATAGCATAGGAACCAAAACTGTACTCTCCACGAATGGCAAAAATAATGGACATGAATCCAAAAAACATATTGGTTGTGGTCAATAAATTTGGAAGTATATATATTCTGATTCCAAAAGATTTTTGTTCACCTTCAAAATCATCATGACCAGTCACGAAAGTCTCTTTAAGGGCTTATTAACAACCAAAAATCTGCCACCAGGAGCACTTCTTTTTCCCAATAATCTCTCCGGCCACCCTGGAAGGATTGGTTGCATTGGAAAGACTGTTAAGGGCCCGGTAAGACTTCAAGTCATTGCTGATGCGAATATCAGCATCTCTGATCTTTTCAGCGATTTTACGATACAATTTGGTTTCCTTTGAAAGGATGAGAGATCTGTTTTCAGCCATCATATTGTTTAAAATATAGAGATATGTGTTTTGATCCTGAAGTAAGGTTTTATCTTTTCCTGATTGATTCAAAGTTTCAATGGCTTCACTGGTAATTTCTGAAAGAAACTTGTGAATTCCTCCGTATTCAATAGCCAACCCCTCAATATTGGAATAAATCCGTGAAGTGGTACTGTTTTGGTCCGGACAGGCAAAGATAAGTTCCAAAGATTCTTTAATCAGTCGAACTCCTTCTGAACGATCGGGGTTTTCGCCACCCGTTTTACCGGAAGTCGTCTCAACAGCTTTCTGTGCCACACTGAGATTTTTAGCCACAATTCGCTGTAAAGTTTCAATATCCATGACTTTTAAACGATCTGATGGAAACTTTAAGGCGGCCATTGAAGAAAAAGAAAATAAACAAACCAAAACAAATTTCCCCATAAAAAACCTCCTGGTTATATTCTATCCATTCATTTTTTATTTTCCAGCGTTTTTATAAAAAGCGGAATTTTTGGCAGTTTACACTTTTTGTGAAAGAAAATCCTGAATTTCATACAAATCCAGCAAAGCCACGGCTGGATGGGAACCGATTAACCCGTCTTGTCATTTCGCCTGAAGCTATAAACTTTACTCTTGTTCTTTAAGGGTATAAATGATTTAATGAACACAGATAAGAAATATTGAATTTTTAATGATCTTCTGTGGATAAAAAAATTTAATTGAAACATCATAACCACCTGAAGGAGGATATTTTGAAAATAGCAACTCACATAGTAATCTTATTGATATCATTGGGGTTTTTGACCTCTTGTTCTAAACTTGTGAAAAAAACCATTCAGGAAAACCCTGATATCGTTTTTGAAGCCATTAAAAGTGACCCCGCTGGCTTTATGAAAGTCGTCCAAACAGCCGCCCAGGAGGCTCAAAAAAAAGAAATGCTCGCCGCCCAGGAAAAAGAAAAACAGGCTATAGAAGAAGAATTCAAAAACCCAAAAAAACCGGATATGGGGGCTAATAGAGCTTTTTTAGGAGAACCTTCAGCTTCTATCACCATTGTCGAATACTCAGACTTTCAATGTCCTTTCTGTCAAAAAGGGGCAGACACCGTGGAAAAAGTCATGAAAGAATACAAAGGCAAAATAAGGCTTCTTTTCAAACACCTTCCTCTTGAACAAAAGCATCCCAATGCCCGCAGAGCTTCACAGTATTTTGAAGCCATAGCCATGCAGGACCCTAAAAAAGCCTATGAATTCAAAAAATCAGTCTTTGAAAATCAAAATGAAACCTACGGAGATGCCGAAAAACTTTACAAGAAGCTGGCTAAAAAAGTGGGGGCCAATATGGGAAAACTGGCTAGTGACCTGAAATCAAAAGCTTCCGAAATAGATAAAATCATTGATGCTGACAAAGAAGAGGCCAGCAAATTTGGTTTCAACGGAACTCCCGGTTATCTCGTCAATGGTGTTTCCCTTAAAGGGGCCTATCCCATTGAAAGTTTTAAGAAAGTGATTGATCGTCACTTAAAAGGTAAATAATTTAAAAATAAAGGGTTATTCAGACTTTTCAAGGACAACGAATTAAAACCCTATTTTAAGACTTTCATAATTTAAAGTGATTTCCTCCTGACTCATTTTACAGGGCAAAGCTGTTATTCTGACACCTGCTTTTCTGGCAACTCTTAATTTTTTTCCATAATCGGGGTCAATATGATCAGCCACTTTAAAAACCTGACAATCTGTTCTTTGAATTACAAAGAGCATTTCACAACTAAAACCTCTTTGTGAAAACTCAATGAGTTCCTCCAGGTGTTTTTGACCACGAGTGGTCACAGCATCAGGGAAGAAGGCCACACCGTTTTCAGCCAAAGTAACATTTTTCACCTCCATAAGGTGAAGGGGTTTTGTTAAATTTCTATAATTCCATTTTTTCACACAATGACTCTCTGAGTTCCATAAAACCAGATCAATACGGGATTTCCCGTTGATCTTCACTTCTCCCTGTATCCTGTCAAATTTTTCCCAATGACTTAATGGGGTCTTTTCAAAAAGTTCTTTAACCAGTTTATTAGGCAAACCTGTATTCACTCCCACCCAGCTTTTCCCGGATTTTACCATTTGCAAAGTGTATTGAAGTTTTCTTTTTGGATCATTGACTTTTGAAAAAAGGCAAATCTGACCCTTGTCTTTCAAGCCCATCATACTTCCCGTATTGGGACAATGGGCTGTAATGACTTTTCCTTTAAACTCAATCTCCACAAAAAAGCGTTTGTAACGCTTTTGAAAAAAACCTTCATTAAGGGGGGTTTTGAATTTCATTGACACTCCATTGACACTTTTTAGTTTTTACAATGACCTGTTAAATTTTTCAACAGGAACCAAATGAGTTTCAGCATAAAGCATTGTTTTTAAAAGAGAAAAGGTCTATAATTTCAGTGGAATGATTTTTATAAAAATTCAAATCTCTGATAAGAACTTGAAAAATCAATAAGCATTAGTATAACAAAATTATGGAAACACAAACCATTGATAAAAACCCCAAACCTTCCTGGTTAAAAGTCAAAATTCCCAAAGGGGAAAATTACAAAAATATAAAAAGTATGCTGGATCAACTCAATCTAGCCACAGTCTGTCAGGAAGCCAGATGCCCCAACATAGGGGAATGTTGGGCTGGAGGGACAGCCACATTTATGCTAATGGGTGAAGTCTGCACTCGTGGCTGTCGTTTTTGTCATGTAAAAACAGGCAACCCAAAGGGGAAAATAGACAACCTCGAACCTGAAAAAGTGGGTTGGTCCATATCCCAAATGGGACTCAATTATGTGGTTATCACCAGCGTGAATCGTGACGATAGAAAAGACCAGGGGGCTGACCATTTTGGAAAAACCGTTGAGTTTGTTAAAAAATACAACTCCCGTTTAATTGTTGAAATTCTCACCCCCGATTTTCAGGGAAAGGTGGATTTGATTCATCGGGTGGTTGACTCCAAGCCAGATGTTTTTGCTCATAACATTGAAACCGTGGAAAGACTCACTCCTTTTGTGCGAGATCCACGGGCCAACTACAAACAATCCCTTAAGGTTCTTAATGAAGTGAAAAAACGGGCCCCTGAAATGTACACAAAAAGTTCATTAATGCTGGGACTTGGAGAAAAGGATGAAGAGATTTTACAGTCCATGAAAGACCTGAAATCCGTGGACTGTGATGTCATTACTTTCGGTCAGTATTTACAACCTAGTTCCCACCATCTTAAAGTTATGGAATATATTGAACCGAAAAAATTCGAATACTGGAAACAAATGGCTAAAGACATGAATTTTCTCTACTGTGCCAGTGGTCCTTTGGTTCGCAGTTCCTATAAAGCCGGAGAGTTTTTCATAAAAGCCATGATTGAAAAAAAACAGAGTCAACGGAGAAAAACACAATGAGCCTGCAGGATATAAAACTTCCGGAAATTGGAGAAGGTGTCAATGAAGGAGAATTGGTTTGCTGGATGGTCCAACCCGGTAATGAAGTGGAAGTGGATCAAGCTCTTGCCGAATTGATGACAGATAAAGCAACCGTGGAAATTCCTTCCCCTATTTCAGGCACTGTTAAGGAACTAAAATTTTCTGAAGGGGATATTATTGAAGTGGGGCAAACCCTGATGATCATAGAAACCAACCAGATGAGCCAATCTGAAACCAAAGAGTCTCATCAAAATGAGGCAATATCCTCTTTACAGGATACTTCCCAGGAAAATTCCTCAAAAAAGAACATCGTTACGGAAGAATCTGAATCATCCTCTTCTGACCATCATGTTTTAGCCACTCCCTCCACTCGTCGATTGGCCAGGGAAGGCCATGTGGGTATTGAAAACTTAAAAGGAACAGGACTGGCCGGACGAGTCACCCGGGAAGACGTTTTGGAAGCCATCCATAAAGCAGAACCATCCTCTGTAAAAACCCCAACTCCCACAGAAACAGATTCTTTCCAAAAGGATCTTTCTGGAACAGGATCTCCAGGTCAAAATCATGCAAGAGGCAAAGAGGAGAGAATTCCTCTCCGGGGGATTCGAAAAAAAATTGCAGAAAATATGCAAATGGCAAAACGGATTATCCCCCATTTCACTTTGATGGATGAAGCCAATGTCACTTCATTGGTTCGATTGAGACAGGAATTAAAATCAGTGGCTGAAGAAATGGGAGTCAAACTCACTTATATGCCTTTTGTTATGAAAGCATTGATGATAACCATGAATGAATTTCCAAAATTCAATGCCATGATTGATGAAACTGCCAGAGAAATTGTTTATAAAAAATATTTTAATATCGGGTTTGCCGCAGACACCCCTAAAGGACTTCTGGTGCCTGTCATTAAAAATGCCAATCAAAAAACCATTTACCAAATCAGTCAGGAAATTACGAGCCTTGCTACAAAAGCCCGACAGGGTCAATTGTCTGTTGATGAAATGAAAGGAGCCACTTTCACTATCACCAATATTGGCAGTTTAGGCGGAACCTACGCCACCCCTATTATCAATCACCCGGAAGTGGCTATTTTTGGAATGTATAAAATTCAGGAACGTCCC
This sequence comes from Bdellovibrionales bacterium, assembly GCA_965219545.1. GTDB lineage: Bacteria > Bdellovibrionota > Bdellovibrionia > Bdellovibrionales > JAGQZY01 > JAGQZY01. The sequence continues at coordinate 256,964 of CBDCNX010000032.1, read as the reverse complement.
GTTCTTAAAGAAGGAAAATTGGATATGGCAAACTTTATGAACTTCACTGTCACATGTGACCACCGTTTGATTGACGGAGCTGAAGCAGCTCGTTTTTTATCAGCTTTTCTAGCCCGTATAAAAAGTCCGGGGCGTTTATTAATGGATATGATTTAATCCGAATATCATTTGAAATGACTTCATCTCCTCCATCCAACTTAGAAGAAATACGATTCCCAACGATTGAGGATTGGGGTTTGATTCCCTACAATGAAGCTTTGAAAAAACAAAAACTTTATGTAGAAGAAGTTCTCTGTGGTCAACGGGGGGAAACTCTTGTTTTTTGTCATCATCCACCTGTTGTCACTCTTGGCCGCGGAACTAAAAAAGGAGATGTTTTTTCCTGGGAAGGTGAAAAATTTGAAGTCAATAGAGGAGGACGGGCAACTTATCACGGACCCGGTCAATTGATAATGTACCCCATTATTGATCTCAGTGGTGAAAGTTCTTCTTTTATGAAAAAAAAGATCAAAAATAAGGATCTCCACGGGTATATGCGATGCCTGGAAAAATCCCTGATTTCAACTCTACACGATTATGGGGTAAAGGCCCAGGGGTATGCTATTCAAAAACAGAGGGAAGATAAGGGACAAACGGCTACAGGTGTCTGGATAGACTCAAAGAAACTGGCTTCTATTGGCATTGCAGCAAAAAAATGGATCACTCACCACGGCATGGCTATTAACCTGTTTAGGGACAAAGAAGCCTTTCAGGGAATTAAACCCTGTGGTTTTCATACCAATAAAATGATTTTCCTGGAAGAATTAACCAAACAAAGAATAAAACGAAGGGTTTTTCAAAAAGAACTGATAAGTAATTTTATTTTTTTAGTCTATGCCAGATATGAGGCCTTCAAGCTCAAACCAAATGGAGATGTCCTTAGGACATCATAACGAGATTTGAGTAATTGCAACAAAATGATGTACTTTTTCAATCAGCCTGTTATTTACTTGGACAACATCCTTGAAAACCCAAAGAATCTAAATGTAGAATGGAGCTTGGAGGTTTTATGACTAAAACTTCTTATCTGACTTTAGTCTTGAGTTTACTTATATTTCTTCAAAGCTGCGGAGAGGGATCTGATGAATCAAGTAAAGTACTTATTAAACAAATTCCAGAATCTCCAATAGTCATCATAGCTGATCTAAAGATAGAGGAAAAATCGGTCTCTGGCCCCTGGTTTTCTGTTAAGTTTAGAGGAAAAAATAAAACCAATAAAACCTTAACTGTGGTCTCTTTTTTAATGGAGATTGAAAGTCGGGTCGATGATGAGGTGACAACGGTTAATTGGTCACCGCCCAATGAAGGCCCCGTGTTGCATATTGTTCCTTCCGGTGAGCTTTTTGGAGGCATAACCACTTATCTCGTCGGAGGTCTTCCTAAAAACCCCAGTTTCAGGTACACTGCCAAGGTCACTTTTCAAGGTTGGTTCAACAAAAATGATAATCCCGACACACCTTTTGATGAATCCACTGAACCTGAATCCCGTTTTAAGACAAGCATACGTTTTCGAACCCAATAATTCAGATCAATGACGAACTTTCTCAACCATGAGGGATAAAGTCAATTCATGAACCAAGGGTCTTCTTGGAGATCTAAAATAATATATCGGTGAAATAGAAAGTAAATCAGAGAGTTTTGCCATATAAATATCAGCAAAGCGATCCACTTGGTTTGCAAAATAGCTTTCCTCATTACCCGCTCTCATTATTTCGCCCCATATGGGATTGAATACGGTTTTTGATTTTTCAATCAATGGTGAAATTTGACTGTCAATCCGCTCAATAGCTTCCTGAACTTCACTGATGGAATCAACATTATTAGTAGAATTTTCTATTTTACGGGAAATCAATCGAACAAGTTTTTCTTCCAATGGATGCTTTTGTGTCATAAGTTTGCGAATTTTTTCCTGCCAGGGTTTCACTTTTTGCATTTTTTTAATTTCATCACCTAATTCCTCCACCACAAGAGCTGTTCTCCAATTACAATCTTTTTTTAATCTGACAATGTCACCGTAGATATGATCCCCAACATAAAGAATATCCTCACCACTGAGTTCAAGATTCTTTTCAAAAAGATCAGCACATCCTCCCTGATAAATCCCAGGAACCAGTTTGGCATCGTAATTAGTCATAGTTCCATCCTTGGAATTGATTTTCAAAAAATTGAATTTATCAAAAAAGAAGCGGGGCTTATTAGCCAGAGTGATTGTGTAATCAAAAAGATCCATCCAATTTTTATGATTTTTCAAAAAAGGATTTAAAGCATAATCCATCAGAATTTTCGAATAATGAAAATCTGAATTAGTTAAAAGAAAAATTTTTTTTCCATGTGTTTTATATCTTTCAAGTCCTTGAGCAACCTCCGGTTCTTGAATAATATATTGATCTACATTTTTACAAACACGACTTTTTATGGATTCATCACGATGAGACATATCCATAACTTCGAGAATGTCTTTAAGAAGAATTGGATATTCGGGATATTGACCCGGATTTTTATCTTTCAAATCAACAAGTTGCCCGAAAAGAACGGCCAAAGAAATGGAAAAAGACGTATCAATGGAATAAAATTCTCTTGAAGCCAAATCCACATAAGTTCCATGATAATCTTTTTGTTGTTTTTTAAAAGGAATTTGTCTAGTACCATGATAAGAGTTTCTGATGGCTCCATGACGACTGACTTTTAATAAATTCCCTTGTATGGAATCGATAACCAATCCTCGAATCACTGAACAAAAATTAAATTGAAGTTTTTTTATTTCATCAGGATATTTTTTTTTACTTAAAAGTTTATCAATCATAACCTGATATGTAAGAGCTTCAAAAACATGGGTTTTGTAACGAATCAGGGTGTGATCCATATCAAGACCAATAAACCGAATTTTTTTTAAATTCAGGGTTCTGTTGACAAAAACTCTTTTTTTCATTGAGGAGAGGGTCTCTCTATACATAAACCCATTTCATTCCAAAGAATCATTCCCCCTTTCATGTTGTAAACAGATTGAAAACCCATATCCTTGGCCAAAAACGTGGCTTTGGCTGAACGTCCACCACTGCGACAAACAAAAACCAGGGTTTGATCTTTATTAATCTTATCAATTTCATCCATCAGTTTATCCAGGCTTATGAGCGTTGAGCCAGAAATATGACCCAATTCACCCACATATTCTTCTTTAGTTCTCACATCAATAATAGTGAGTTGTTCCTGTTTCTCATTCACTTCTTCAGGTTTAACATCATAAACAGTACTTAAATCAGGATTCACCTCAACCTTGGAAAAAGTAACAAATTTTGACATTTTCTAATCTTCCCTCTTTGATTTTATTAAATGTAATTTTCCTTACAACCACATAACCAATATTTTTTATAAATGTTATTACAGATTGAACCATTATGTCACTTTTTTTATTTGGCGAGGTTGATTTTTAATCCACTTTAGCATACTTTGTTTTTCAAGTGATTAACAGGACCCGTTTAATCAGTTGAAAAAGTCTTACCCATTTTAAACAACAAAAAAGTGTAAACACATGGCTTTACAATGCGGAATCGTCGGTCTGCCCAATGTAGGAAAAAGTACCCTTTTTAATGCTTTAACAGCTGCCAGGGCTGAAGCAGCCAATTATCCTTTCTGTACCATTGATCCCAACGTGGGAGTGGTCAATGTTCCCGACTCCAGATTAAAGAAAATCACGGAACTTATAAACCCTCAAAAAGAAATTCCCACTGTCATTGAATTCGTTGATATTGCAGGTTTAGTGGCTGGAGCCAGCCGGGGAGAAGGGCTTGGAAACCAGTTTCTTGGAAATATAAGACAAACAAACGCCATTATCCATGTGGTGCGTTGCTTTGATGATCCCAATGTGGCTCATATATCCGGGTCCGTAGACCCTTTAAGAGATATGGATATTATTAACACTGAACTCCTTTTGGCCGATCTTGAGTCCATTGAAAAAAGGAAACAACGATTGGAAAAACTCATCAAAACTGCTAAGAACACCCAGTTAACAAAAGAATTGGATCTTACTAACAAAGTTTTTGAGGTTCTGTCCAATGGCCAAGCCGCTCAAACAATAAAAACAGTTGAAGAGGATAAAAGTTTTATTGAAAGTCTTCAACTTCTCACTTTAAAACCTGTCCTTTATATCTGCAACGTGAATGAAGATGATTTTTTAAAAAAAGGAAATTTTTGGACCAAACAGATTGGAGAATTTGCAACTAAAGAGAAAAATAAAAGTCTTCTTATTTGTAGTTCAATGGAAGCTGAAATTGCCCAGTTGAATGCCCAGGAACAAAAGGAGTTTTTGGAATCCATTGGAACCACAGAACCCGGGCTTTACCGTTTAATCAGAGAAGCCTATCAGCTTTTGAAACTTCAAACTTACTTTACAGCGGGAGAAAAAGAGGTTCGGGCCTGGACCATTAAAAAAGGAACAAAAGCTCCCCAAGCCGCAGGGGTTATCCACAGTGACTTTGAAAAAGGTTTTATCCGTGCTGAAACTTACAATTGCCAGGATCTATTCAAACTTAAATCTGAACTGGCTGTGAAAGAATCAGGCAAATATCGAATAGAAGGTAAGGACTATGTGGTTCAGGACGGTGATATCCTTTTTTTCCGTTTTAATACTTAGTACACCTTAACATAAATTCTTGCTATAAAGAGCTTTAGGACTTTTTTTCATTCAACACGGCGAAGGAGATGGTTTGATTGAAACCGATCCTTTGCATTTACAATAGACACACCAAGAAGAACTTCATCTGATGAAGGATCTTGAACTTCTGCCAACCTTAAGAGCTGTTTGGATTTGTCATTTGAATGAAGCACAACATAGTAACCAGCCTTATCAGAAGGAGGCTGCACTATTTGTCCTCTCCCTGTCTCTGATGAAGATTCAGAATCCCCAACAAAACGACCATGTCCAGGAAGATATACGGGTTCTTTGGTTGCAAAATCAATCTGGACGACTTCAAATAACTCTTGAGAAGATGGAGACATTTCATCAATGACTTTCACTTCAAAAACCCTGGGATTTTCCATGGGGTCTATCTCCTGCCAAAGACCCACAGATTGACCGCTTATTCTATGCTCAGTAAATTTTCCTCTTTCTCCCATGGGTTGACCGTTTTTCCCTTCATCATCAGGAAAGACCCAGTAAGGTTTAACAATCATAGGCCATGGAACTTCATCACCGGCATTGGAATAAGCTCCATTAAACTCATGATAAAAGGGAGCGGGACTGTCAGATAAAACAACAGGAGGTTCACCAAAGGTATAATGAAAAAGAGTTAAAGTTGTAAAAAATACCAAAACAAGCTGAAAACTTCTCATATCACTTTCTCCCTATCAATTCGTTTTACATCTCGAAACTGAAACTTTATGTCTTTATTCAGATAATAGCCATTTTTTGCAAGAAAAATATATTTTGGTTTATTATAATCAGGTTCTATGAGTTTTCTCAGCCGTTTGATGGTTACATAGATCTTATTATCATGAACAGAAGGATTGTAGTCCTGCTTCCAAATTGTTTCAATGAGTTCATTTTTTGAAAAAACACGACCCGGATGAGCCAAAAAAAGCTTAAGCATCTCAAGGAGAATAAACTGGTTTTTAAAATTGATCTTGCCCTTTGTTTTTTCAATAATAACGTGGGACTGAACATCATAGACAATGTCATGGGAGCTTTTACCAGCTTTCTGAACTTCCTTTAAAAGTTCAGAGAGTGTTTTGTGAAGATGACACATATTTTTATTGTCAATAGAGTTAAGACCCAACTCAAGATAGACTCTGGCTTTTTCCAGATCTCCCATTTCCTTGTAAGTAAGTCCCAAACCGTACAGAAGGGCAAAATAGGTGTAGAAATCTTTTTCCTTTTTGATCATCTCATAACACACCCACAAAGATTCAATGGCTTGTGTGTATTTTTTAAGTTTTCTGTAAATGTGGGCCTGTAATATGCGTGTTGTTAAATGAAGTTTTGGAAAACTAAGAACATCAAAAATCTGTAGATTGTAAGTCTCTTTAAGGGCTTCCTGTAACCGACCCAACTGGTAATTGGCAATGGCTATACCGGTAATGGCATAACAAATATCCCTTTTGGAATTTTTACGAATAGCCAGGTTCATGGATTTATGGCAAAGCTCCAGGGCCACTTCGTTTCGGCCACTGCGGGATTCACAAAGAGCCAAAGTGTAATAGGCTCTTGGAGTCAAATCCCCTTTTTTCTCAGCCCATTTATTGAGTTCCTGTTTAAGTTGTTGAATTTTTTCCTGATCCTGCAGTTCAGCATAAGATTGCAGAAGGCGGCTGCTGCATTCCAGATAAAGTTCTGTATTTTTAATGCCAGAATTTCTCAGTGGTTCCAACAATTCCACACAATGTAAAATATCTCCCCTTTCAAAAAAGAGTCGGGCCAACCAGATTTTGACCGCAGCACTTTTTTGATTCACCCCCCCTTTTTCAAGAAGATATTGTAAATCTTCATCTTTTTTTGGAACATCCATTGAAACCCCGTTAAGAAAGAAAGGGTATAATGTCTCAAATTGCCTAAAAAATCAACTTCTTAAATTCTCTTAATCATGCCAAGCATTATCTGTTTGGATTTACTGGAAAATTATAATTATTTTAAACTTTCGTCCTCAATTTTTTATTTTGAATCATCCATGAAACACTCTCTTTTAAAGCTTTTCTGGCCGATGTTGGACAAAATCCAAGTTCTTCTCTGGCTCTTTGGTTTGAAAACCAATGGTAAAGAGAGGCTATTAAAGCTGTTTCGCTGCTAAGTGAGCTCTCAATGGAAAACTTTCCCATGAAATCTCCTACAAAACCCAAACTTCTTAACAAAAATACGGATAAGGGAATTTTTGGAGCTCTGACACCGGCTATCTCGGCAATCGTGCAAAAAAGCTCTCTGATTGTCATGTTTTCCCCTCCAATAATATAGCGTCGGGCCGGTCGCCCCTTTTTCAGGCAAAGATCAATCGCCTTTATAACATCCCCCACATAAACCACATTGACACCCCCTGGGGGATAAAAACTAAAACAACCCTGAGCCACTTTGACCTGGGTTTTCCGGCTGTTCTTTATGGCATCACCAGCTCCATAAATAGTGGAAGGATTGATCAGGTAGGTTTTTAATCCCGTCTCATGAAAAGCCTTAATCACCAATTCCTCAGCTTTCCGTTTGGTCTCAAAATATCCTAAATTGTATTTTTCCAGATTATAATTAAAGTTTTCATCAATGGGTTGGGGTTTGAAACTGGCTCCAACGGCAGCCACCGAACTGAGATGAAAAAATTTTGAAACCTGATTTGCCACACAGGCCTTTAAAATATTGGCTGTTCCCCGGACGTTGATCCTTTCCATAAAAGGACGTTGTGTTTTTTCATAAGCAATGAGTCCAGCTAAATGATAAACCACCTCCTTGTCTTTAGTGGCCTCCAAAAGAGATGATGGATCAGTGATATCACCATAAAAAATCTTAACAGATTTATTATCAATAAAACCAAGATCGCTTGTTTTTCGGGCTAAAATGGAAATTTTTAAGCCCTTATCAATAAGATCATTTATAAGATGCTGACCAAGAAACCCTGTTGCTCCTGTCACCAAAACTTCATTTTTCGTCAACAAGAACCTCAAAAAGTTTCACAGGCTCGACAGGTTTCATCATGGCATCTCTTTTCACTTCACTGATGCTTTTAACAACCCCATGACCATCGACAACTTCACCAATGACAGTGTATTTTTCATTGAGATATTCAACAGGTTTCACAGTTATAAAAAACTGACTTCCGGCAGAATTGGGATTTCCCTCAATTTTTGACATGGCTACCAAAAAACCTCTGTCAAATTTTATATCGTTTTTTTCATCCACTATGGTAAAACCAGGCCAGCCCTTTCCGTTACCCAAAGGACAACCTGTTTGGACTCCAAGATCAGGGTGAACTTTATGAAAAATCATATCTTTGTAAAAAGGGGTGTTTTTTATTTTTTTCCCGGTCTTAATATCATTATAGGTTTTACTCCCCGTGATAAGACCCATGAAGTTTTCAACAGTTCTTGGAGCCTCGTCCTTAAAAAGTTTTAACCTGATATTCCCCATTGAGGTTTTAAGAGTGATAAAAACAAATGAAGGATCAGATTCACAAAAAGCCATTCTGACAGGAATAAAAAGGAAAACAAGAAGCCATGCTGGAAGCCTTTTATTTTTCATATCATTTCTGTAGGATCTCATAAACTGATTTTCAATGATTTTAATGGGTTAGGTCAAGCTTTTTAGAAATACAGACTGTTTTTCCAAAGCGTCTTTGAGAGTCCTTACCGGATTGTTTATCTTTAAAATTTTCCCCACTTTCCAAAGATCCGGATTTTTCTGCAAGACTTTAGTACTGGGAGAATGACTGCATATTTGTAAAGTTTGTTTGAATTTTCTCAACCATAAATAATGTTGAATCCATCGATTACAATCAATTGAACTGATTTTAAGTGACTCAACAAGAGATGAAGTGCTTGAATTCTGAGGGGACGAATTTTGAATAAGAGTCAGTTTTTGAGCCGTGAGTTCACAATGAATAAGTCCACCAGGGGCATATTTGACATCAACAGACTGATCTGTATTTCGCACTAAAAGTTTCTCTTGAATTTCATCCAGCTCTTTGATGTCTTCGGAGGACAAGTTTAAATGATTCATATTGTTTTTAAAGTAGTGACTCTCATGTCCCAGAAGCCTGGATCGTAAATAAGCTTGTTTCTGCCATGGCCTCGCTGAATTTTCAATAAATTGAAAAAGTTGTTTTCTGGATAACAACAGAAGATGATCTGATTCATCCGGTTTCAAACGCAAATCAACGTTATAAAGTTTGCCAATGTTTGTCATTGAACTCATCAAATGAATAAAGCGTTTTGCCATTTTCATCTGTATCCGGTTTGGTTTGTCATCAATTAAAAAAACAAAATCCAGATCTGAGTGAATCCCAAGCTCAAAACCACTCCATTTGCCCATACAAAGAATATTCAGATCCTCTCCAAATCTATTTTTCAAATATTCCAAAAAACTTAAAGCAATTGTATCTGCCTGCCTTGAAAGATGATCTGTGAGATATTTAATATCATTTTTTTTTAAAAAATAAATAATAGCCACTAACTGTCCAAGCCATTTATAATCAATAAGATCCTCAATAAGATTTTCAATATTTCCCTCTTTGTGGATCTCAACATGACCCAAGGCAAAACTGTCGATTAAACTCGGACGACAACAAAGGGTCTGCCCAATATAAGGAGAAATGGAAAATAACCAAGCCAAATTTTCCACTAATTCATCATTGCGATCCAGAAGATAAAAAATTGAAGATTTTGAACGAATAGCCAAAATAAAATCCTTAAAGCTCTGAATAGCCATATTTTCATCAATGGCAATCTTGTGACTGGCTTCCAAAAATTTGTTCAGAACCCTTTTCTTTTTGCTTTCAAGTTTTCTTTTTTTCAGAGGCTGACTCTGAATATTTAAAATCCAATCCACAGCCTTTTGGGATTGATGACTCAAACTTCCCAAGTCAAAACTTAATTTTGAATCATTATGGGGTTTCGTGACAAAAAACCGATCTATCAATTCATGGGACCGAATCAGTGACTGAATCAATTCTTTTTCGCTGATGGGAAAAGGGGATTTATCAAAAAATTCATGGTGAAGAATATAGGTGTGTCTGTCTCCATCGATATGAACCAAGTTTTCAATACCACGCAAATTCCAATAAAACTGATAGAAAAAATCAAACTCTTTTTTTTCAATGATTTTTGTTTTCTCAAGTTCTCTCATAACATTTGTCATGGAAGAATTCTGGAGTTCCCATTGTCTCCCTCCATAAATAACCTGTAAAGACTGTATATAAAGTTCTATATCCCTGATACCACCCGGATGAAATTTGATATCCAGTGGCTGGATTTTTTTTTTCCATTGATACTGAATTCTGGATCGAAGACCCTTGATGCCTTCAACCACTGAAAAGTCAAGGTATCTCGGAAAAGCCAGTCCCCGGCAATAAGAATCCAGTTCTTTATTGAGATCATCAGGACCCATCAGGGGACGCATACGAATAAAGCCCAAGCGATTCCATGGTTCTGTGTATTCATCAAAATAATTAAAAAACTGTTTTTCACTGGATACAAGAGGGGACAGGTTTCCACCCGGTCGCAAACTTGTATCCACTCTGTAACAAAACCCCATATGACTGTTTTCTGATAAAATCTGAATGAATTTTTTTACTTTTTCCTGAAGTTCCCGACCCTCCTGTTTTTCCTTGTGAACAAAAACAACATCAATATCAGAACTCAAATTCAGTTCTTTTGAACCCAGTTTTCCAAAAGCCAAAAGAGAAATTTTGTGATCTTTCAAGCCACAGTATTCCCAGGTTTTTTTCAAAAGAAGTTCCGTTTGTTCCGTCCAGAATTCACAAATTTTTTGAGTTGAAACTTTCCGGCTCAAAACCGCAAAAGCACACATAAGCCACTGATGATGCTTTTGGATATGTAATTCATCCTTAAAATCAGATGATGATTTTTTACTGATATCAAGATAACGTTTAAGAACAGGAGAGTATTGAAAGAAAAACTCCCGCTCAGTTTCATTGTAACTGTCTAGTTCAGGTAAGGAGACCATTGGGGTTTGTAATAGTCTTTATTATCAAAAGTCAAGCGATATTCATGTTTTCCATCAATACTGACAATATAGAGTTGGTAGCGTCCCGTTCTGTCACTTGAAAAAAGAATAAAACGACCATCAGGTGAAAAACTTGGATTTTCGTTATTGGCCAAACGACCATCCTTTCTACGGACTGAAGTAAGACGCTTGATATTTCTTCCGTTGGAATCAATGACAAAAATATCAAAATGACCTCTATCAAATCCGGAAAAAGCAATAAGTCTTCCATCAGGAGACCAGGCCGGAGTGGAGTTATAGACACCGGCAAAAGTAAGACGTTTTACATTGCCGCCATTCATATCCATAGTATAAATCATGGGTTTGCCTGAACGATCTGACGAAAAAGCAATTGTCTTCCCATCAGGACTAACAACTGGTTCCACATTCATGGCTCCTCTTGGACCATTGGTAATCTGAGTTATTTTCAAATTTTTGAGATTGATACGATATATATCCGAAACTCCTGATTTTGAAATCCTTAAGAGAATTGAGCGTGAATCAGGAGTAAAAACCCCTCCTGAATTGATCCCCTTTTGATAAGAAACAAGACGACGTTTCCCACTGATTATATCGTAGATAAAAAGGTCTGCATTTCGTGTCTTCGTTTTCTTGTGGTAAAGATACGAAGTGTACGTCAAATAACGACCACTGGGAGACCAGGCTGGGGATTGGGAAATACTCCGGTGGTTAGTCACCGGCCGTTGATTGGCTCCATCCCAATCCATAACATAAATTTCTTTTCGAAACCCCTTTGTTGAGCGGGAAACCACAAATTTACTATTAAAAAAACCTCTACGCCCAGTCAGACTTTTCACAACATCATTACTGAATCTATGAGCTATTTTTCTGAGATTATTAATAGAATCGGTATAGGTTTTTGTCATAATCAACTTTTTCTGTGGTACATGGTAAACATATCCATGATATTGAAGCTGATTTTTAACCATTTTGAAACCTGATCGAATCATAAATTCAACTCCAATTTGCTCCCAGGATAAAAAATCAAAACCCTGATAAGGGTCTTTCTTTTTGGGATAAAGGGATCGTTTTGTATAATCTTCAATGAAAGCTTCTTTGGGTATGAACGAAAAATAAGACGAAATAGTTAGATCTTTTTTTATAACATTATAAAGACGCTGACCATATTTTACGGCACTTTTTCTGGAAGATCGTTTATCAAGAGGAATAAAGGGAACAAGGGCCAAAGGACTTTGCTTCACTTCTGCCTGCCCCACATTGATATAAGGTCTGTCTCTGGAGTAAAGCCTTTTAACTGGAAAAAAGATAATCACAAAGACAAGAGCTGTATTCAAAACAATTCGGCTGGTCGATTCGTTAAAAAAGAAAAATCCACGGAAAACACATGACATCACAACGACTCTCTATTCCGGAAACCGAAACTCCACTCCTTTTGTGGAGTAAAAATCAGCCAACTTTTTCGGTGGAGAGGGAAGGGGGCTGGCTTTTTCAAGGGTTTTAAAAACATTTTGGTCAAAAAACTCATTTCCTGATCCAAGGACAAGATTTTTACTGAGAATGTTTCCATCTTTGTCAATCCGTATCAACACATGGGTGTTTAAATTAGCACTATCCAACCACTCTGGCAAGTTCCAGTATTTTCTTATATGATGATCCAGTTGTTCCAAATAGGATTTGTGGTGAAGCTTTTCAAGACCATTTAAAGAAAATCCTTTATTGACAATATTTCCCTTATATTTCAGTTCTTTTGTTTTTTTTCGGTTTTCCAAATGTTTCAAAGCCTTTAACCTGGCAATGGCCGATTTTTGCTCCTCTTTTAAATTTTTTTCCTCTTTCAAAGAGATTTTGCTCTTTTTCGATTTCAATGATTTTACTTTTTTCGATTTTTTATTTCGTTTTTTAACCTGAATTTTTTTTATTGATCCAGTTTTTTCCACAGAAGGACTTTTTTTCTCAGGAAGAGCAACAATATCAACTCGAATGGATTGTCGATAAGATGGCATTTTCTCAGGAAAAACAAGAATTTTCACAGTAAACAGAATAAAAACACCTAAATGAAGGGCAGAGGATAAAAAGACAAATTTTGAGAATTTATCATTTTGGATTGTCATTTGGGCAATGTCACCAACCCAATATTAAATATCCCGGCAGCCCTGATTTCAGCCAAAGTTTTCGCCACAAATCCATAATCCACGTTTTTATCAGCTTTAAGGTAAATCTGTTTATTGGGACGGGAACTGAAAATAGCTTTTAATTTTTTTTCGCAATCCCTTTAATGCCACCTGTTCCTGAGCCACATAGAGTTTATTATCTTCCCTAATAACAAGAATAAAAGGTTTATCATTGGTTTCAATTCCAGAAGCTGCTGTTTTTGGTAGATTGATGTCAATTCCCTGTTCCATCATAGGGGCTGTGATCATAAATATGATAAGTAAAACCAACATCACATCCACCAAGGGTGTCACATTAATTTCACTCATGGATTGACGATATCGGCCTGATCCCGCACCCATATTCAACTCTGACCCAATCTTAAACGGACCATATTTAAAAAATCAGAAATAAAATTGTTCATATCATTTTCATGCTTTCTGATTTCATTAAGTAAATAATTATAAGCTATCACAGCAGGGATGGCTGCAAACAATCCTATGGCCGTGGCAAACAGGGCTTCTGAAATCCCAGGAGCCACAGTGGATAAGCTTGCTGAACCCGTATTGGAAATGGCTCGAAAAGAATTCATAATACCAATAACTGTCCCAAGAAGACCGATAAAGGGAGCTGTGCTTCCCGTTGTAGCCAAAAAAGTCATTCTTTCTTCAAGTGATGCCACCTCCTGATCCTGTTTTCTCCTTAAAGCCCTTTCCAGGTTTTCAAGACTGAATCCCGGAGAAAGATTATTTCTTCTCACCCTTTCCAATTCAAAAAAACCAGCGTTAAAGATTCTTGACAAAGAACTGTCTTCTTGTCTTTCATCCACCCTTTTTTTAACTTGTTCAAGATTGTTAAAAGACCAGAAAATTTTAAAAAATTTATCATTAGCCTTCCTGGTTCTGGAAAAAAACTTTTTTTTCCTTAAAATGATAGCCCATGAAACAATGGACATAACAACAAGAGCCAGAAGAAGAATCTGAACAAGAAGCCCCGCTCCCATAATATCCGAAAACAAAGAAGATTGAACTGTAATTTCAGTTGTTGTTTCTGCATCCATACCTGATAAGGCTAAAGGAATTTCGTTTAAGGTTCAACCCATTGAATACTTTTTCAGATAATTTTCCACACCCGACTTTTTTACTGTCACTTTTTTCCGTTTTTTCTTGGTCTTTTGACTGAACTTTTTTAAGCATTTTTGCTGAAAATTCTTTAAAGTTTTCACCGATCATTTTTAATGATTTTTATTAGATAAGACATTTATCTCAATTTGACGCAAGACGGACAGAAATTCTGTTCAAAAAGTATTTTTTCCGGCAAAAAATCAACTCAGAAGAATCACTCTGCGATGGTTCATAGACTTTTAATAAGAAAACAGCTGTGTTGGCTCAAAATAAGACAATTTATGTCTTATTTATTGACCTGAACAAAATTATAAAATAGTTTAATATTTCCAATCTTTTACAGGGGTATCATTAAAAATGAATAAAATTCATCGAAAAGTTGAATATGCCCTGATTGCCTTAAAACACATGAAACAAAAGCCGGAAGGGCAACTCACCACAGTCAAGGAGATTTGTCGTCAATACTCCTGTTCCTTTGATGCCACCTCAAGGGTGATGCAAACAATGGTACAAAAGGGGCTTCTTAAATCCGAACAGGGGGCTTTTGGGGGTTATTCCATCAAGAAAAATTTAAAAGAAGTCAATCTTTATGACCTTATTGAAATGGTTGTGGGACCCATTGGAGTTGTAAAGTGCCTCAATGTGAACCAGGGTGAATGTGACATGGAAACAAATTGCAATGTTATTGCCCCTCTGGCCCATCTTAATGAGCAAATTATTCAATTTTATAATAAAATTAATATTGATGAGATGTTGAATACAACCAAAAAAAAATGTGAATCCACAGAAAATGTGGCTGCCAGGGGTGTCTGATGGGAAAAACCAGTGAAATACTAAAGGATCGTAACGAATACAAATACGGTTTTTACACAGATATTGAAACAGTGAATTTTGGTAAGGGGCTTACTGAAAGTATTATCAAAAAGATTTCCGATAAGAAAAAAGAACCAAAATGGCTTTTAAATTATCGACTAAAAGCATTTAAATACTGGAAGAGTTTAAAAGAACCCCAATGGGCTGACCTCAACTATGATCCCATTGATTTTCAGAACATTTCCTATTACGCTGAGCCAAAATCCAAATCAAAATCAGAGGCTCCAAAGTCTCTGGACGATCTTGATCCTGAATTATTAAAAACCTTTGAAAAACTGGGAATTCCACTGAGTGAGCAAAAAAGAATCAGTGGAGTGGCTGTGGATGCTATTTTTGACAGTGTTTCCATAGGGACCACTCATACTGAAGAACTTAAAAAATACGGAGTAATTTTTTGTTCCATTTCAGAAGCTGTTCACAAACAGCCTGAAATTGTAAAAAAATACCTTGGTTCAGTGGTTCCCTATAAAGATAATTTTTTTGCGGCTCTTAATGCCGCTGTTTTTTCTGACGGCTCTTTTGTCTACATACCAAAAGGGGTGAAATGTCCCATTGATTTATCCACTTATTTCAGAATCAATGCCATGGACACAGGACAGTTTGAAAGGACATTAGTGATTGCCGACAAAGGAAGTTTTGTGAATTACCTTGAAGGTTGTACCGCTCCCCAACGTGACGAAAATCAGTTGCATGCAGCCATTGTTGAACTGGTGGCTCTGGAGGATGCGGAAATCAAATATTCAACTGTTCAGAACTGGTACACGGGAGACAAAGACGGCAAAGGTGGCATTTACAACTTTGTAACAAAAAGAGGTCTGTGTAAGGGAGATCGTTCCAAAATTTCATGGACTCAGGTGGAATCCGGTTCAGCCATTACCTGGAAATATCCAAGCTGTATTCTACAGGGGGATTTTTCCCAAGGGGCTTTTTACTCTGTGGCCTTGACCCACGATCATATGCAGGCCGATACAGGAACAAAAATGATTCATATTGGAAAAAATACAAAAAGCACTATCCTTTCCAAGGGAATTTCCTCAGGACAATCAAAAAACAACTACAGGGGGTTGGTCAAAATCATGCCAAAGGCCGAAGAAGCCAGGAATTATTCCCAATGTGATTCCATGCTGGTGGGAGATCGCTGCTCAGCAAACACCTACCCCTATATTGAAGTAAAAAACAACACAGCCATTCTTGAACACGAAGCCACAACAAGCTGTATCAGTGAAGATCAATTCTTTTACCTTCAATCCCGTGGAATGAACATGGAAACCTCTATTTCCCTTTTAGTCAACGGATTCTGCAAAGAGGTCTTTAAACAACTTCCTCTGGAGTTTTCCGTTGAAGCTGTGAAATTAGTTGAAATGAAATTAGAAAATAGTGTGGGTTAAATATGTTACTGGAAATTAAGAATCTCCATGCACAGGTAGACGGGAAAACTGTCTTAAATGGTTTGAACTTGTCAGTTAAAACCGGAGAGGTTCACGCTATCATGGGGCCAAATGGTTCAGGAAAATCCACTCTTTCAAAAATCATTGCAGGTCACACCGGTTACACTGTTACCAGTGGCAGTATGGATTACGAAATTAATCTTAAGAAAAAGAGTCTCTTTGAACTTTCAGCTGACGAGCGGGCCCGTGAAGGAATTTTTCTGGCTTTTCAATATCCCGTGGAAGTGCCCGGAGTGACTAATTTTGATTTTCTGATGACCTCTTACAACAATCTTGCAAAACATCAGGGTTTTCCGGAAATGGATACTGATCAATTTATGGATTTTGTTAAAGAGAAAACAAAAACAGTTAAAATGAAAGAGGAGTTCTTAAAACGTTCTGTGAACACAGGGTTTTCCGGAGGAGAAAAAAAACGCAATGAAATATTGCAAATGGCTGTTTTGTCTCCGAGATTGGCTTTCTTGGATGAAACAGATTCGGGTCTGGATATCGATGCCCTGAAAACTGTGGCTGACGGAGTGAATAGTCTGAGAAATAAGGAAAATGCCATTGTCCTTGTCACTCATTATCAACGACTTCTAAATCATATAAAACCGGATCGTGTTCACGTTCTCTTTGACGGTCAGATTGTTAAAACCGGAGGGCCGGAACTGGCCCTCAAACTGGAGTCCATGGGTTATGACTGGATTAAGGAGAGCTTGTGAAAAACATCTATGACTCATGGTCTGAACTTCAAAAGCAAACTCTTAAAGATACAAAAACCCAACCCTGGTTTTCCCTCGTGTCCGCCCACAACAAAACCTGGGAAAATCAGGACTATCCCCTGGGAGAAGACTGGAAGTATGTAAGATTTGGAGAACTTTCATCTTCTTTCCTTTCTCTCCCAAAAAATTCTTCAAGCAATAAGCAATTTCAGGATTCTCAATTTTTTACAATAGAAATAAATGATTTCTCTTATCCCACTCGATTGAAAAAAACCCCCTGCCCTGAAGGGCTTGAAGTGAAAACTCACATGGAAGAGTTTGATTTTTATAAAAAGTCTCCTGTTTTTAAACTTTTCAACCAGTCCTCAAATAACCCTTTTGCCCAAAGTGCCCTATCCTTTACGGGGTTGGGTCTGGTTCTGAGATTGAAACCAAAAATCATTCTTAAAAAACCGGTAAAAATAATTTTAAACTTAAAATCCATTAAAGAGGTTTCGTCCCTGAATGTTTTTAATCTCTTTATAGAAAGCCATCAATTTTCCCGTGGACAGATTTTTATTGATTTTCAAGGTCAAACTCTCAATGGGTTAAGCAATTTTCGTTTGGATATCAATATGAATGAAAATTCACATCTGGAGCTTTTTTCCAAAGAAAAAGGAGGTTCAAAATCCTATTTTGTTTACAATCTTCAGGCCCACCTTGAACAGGGAGCAAGACTTAAAACTTTTGACTTTACATTTCCAGGTCAATGGACCAGGCATAATCTCCAGGTGAATTTGAAAGATACAGAGTCTGAAATTAACATGAAAGGGATTTACGTTAATAACAAAAATTATTTTTCTGACCACCACACTCATATCAATCATTGGGTTGAAAAAACCATTTCCAGTGAAAATTATCGTGGAGTTTTATCCGATCAGGCCCAAGGGGTTTTCAATGGACGTGTTTATATAGCACCTGATGCCGGAAAATCCCATTCAGAACAAATAAACAAAAACCTTATGTTGTCAAAACAAGCTGAGATTAATACAAAACCAGAACTCCAGATTTATAACGATAACGTCAAGGCAACCCATGGGGCCACTGTTGGACAATTGGATAAAGAACAAAGTTTTTACCTCCAAAGCCGCGGTTATACTTATCAAGAAGCTTTAAAAACTCTCTCAAAAGCCTTTGTTTTTGATTTAATCAATGAAGAGAGTTCCCATGTAAAAAATTTTTATCTTTCTGATCTGGATCACGCCATTTTTGATTTTGGAGAGTCCTGATGAGTTTTAAAGTTGATAATTTTCGTCGATTCTTTCCCCAACTGGAAAGGAAAAAGGGTCCCTCTTTCATGATTTATTTTGATAGTGGAGCCTCCTCTCTTAAACTCAATAAAATGACTAATCGGATGAATTGTTATAATCGTTTTGAAGTCTCCAATGTCCATCGGGGAAATCATCAACTCAGTCGTCAGGGAACAGAGAATTATGAACAGGCTCGTTGTAAAATTCAAAACTTTATTCATGCCCAAAGACCGGAGGAAGTAATTTTTACCCGTGGAACCACAGAGTCCATAAACCTTGTGGCTAACTCCCTGGAGTCAAGTTTAAAAGAAGATGATGAAATTTTAATATCTTCAATGGAGCATCACTCAAATATCGTCCCATGGCAAATTCTTTGTGAAAAAAAGTCCTGCCATTTGAAAGTGATCCCCTTTGATCCAAAAACAGGAATATCCCATGAGAATTTTAAAAAAAATCTCAGTAAAAAAACAAAACTTGTCTCCATAATCCTTTACTCCAACAGTTTTGGAAACCGTCTCCCTGTGGAAAACATTATCAATCAATGCAGAAACCACGAAATTCTTACACTCATTGATGCAGCCCAGGCCCCTTTAAGCCAAACCATAGATGTTGAAAAACTGGGTTGTGATTTTTTGACTCTTTCAGGTCACAAAATGTACGGTCCCTACGGAATTGGAGTTTTGTTTGGTCGTAAAAAACTTCTGGATTCAATGCCTCCTTACCAGGTTGGCGGAGGCATGATTGACCGGGTGAGCTTTGAAAAAACAACCTATGCTGAAACACCACAAAAGTTTGAAGCCGGAACTCCCAATATCGCCGGAGCTATTGGTCTGGGTGTGGCTGCCGATTTCATAAAAGTTCAGAATATTGATGAACAACATCAACATGTTCTAAATATGAGAGATCATTTAAAAAAGGAACTTATGAAGTTTTCATCTGTTGAAATTTATGAACTTCATTCCCCGGACTATACAGGAGCGATTTCTTTTAACATCAAAGGTTCGCACCCAAGTGACGTGGGGGTTCTTCTTGATAAATACGGCATCGCTGTTCGATCCGGTCACCATTGTAATCAACCTCTTATGGATATGATGAAACTTCCTGGAACTGTAAGGGTGTCACTGGCTCCCTACAACAACTTAAACGAAATAGATTCTTTTCTTAGAATCATGAAAAAAGTGGAGGATTTTTTTCAATGAACCAACATGATAATAACATTCTGGTACGAACACAACTTACCCCAAATCCACTGGCTATAAAATTTATTGTTAATACTCCCATTAAAATTGAAGGAAAAGTCACTTTTAAAAACAAAGAGGAAGCAAAAGCCCTGAATCTTGCAGAAAACCTTTTCATGATTCCATTTGTGGAACAACTCCATATGTTTGAAAACGTGGTCACTGTGACTCATAAAGCTGATGCTGACCATAACACACTGATTGAACAGGTTTTATCGGTTTTACAAACCCGCCTGCCTGTTCACAACCCCCATTTTGTCTTGGATGGGGAAATTCAGAAAAAAGAGAAAAGAGAAAAACGAAGTCCTGAAATTGAACAGATTGAAGAAATTCTTGATCGAACCATCCGGCCAGGCTTACAGGCTGATGGAGGGAATATTGAAATTCTTGATTTTACAGACAACGTGGTCACCCTCTCTTATGAAGGGGCCTGTGGTTCCTGTCCCAGTTCCATGTACGGAACCCTGGATGCCATACATTCCATCCTACAGGCGGAATTTCATCCGGATGTTGACATTATGATTGGATGATTAAAAAGACCACTTGTTTTAAGCCAGATCTTTTTAATGAAGAAATCCAGTTCAGAATAAATGATCTTCTAAGAATAAACGGATTTATTCAGATTGGTATGTGTAGGAAGCTTGTGTTCCGTATTTTTCCCTGTTTTCCACTTTATAAACAAATAAAAAGATTTGATCCCCGTTTTTCAGCTTACTGGCATCCAAAGTGAGACTGATCTGATAAGTTTGCCCCTGTTTTAATTCCAATTCCTGTTTAATCAAACCTTCCCGAATTTCAAGGTGTTTTGGAATTTCCCATTCCACCTGGGCAAGACCAAAATCCTCAAAAGGTTCTATATTGGCAGATAAAAGCAAACGGGATGAATTCGGAAAAGAAGGGTTTATTTCCAAATTCATATAACTTTTAAGTTTACCGGCTTTTCCTGAAACAAATCTCTTTGAAACAGGTTTTACCTGATTCGTGGACACTTTATGGCAACCTGCAAAAAAAATAAAGGCAATTAATAAAAATTTCATTAGACTCAGATTATTTGAATCAAAACAAATGGTCTTTTGGTTTAATAAAAATTTCATAAAAACCTCACTTCGGACAAGCTTTTTGTTCATTAAGAGTCATATCGTAATAAACAGGATTATATTTTCTGTGATCCCCTGTGTGAACCATAATATTAATCATATAAACCCCTTCCTTCAAGTTAGAATAACGCAGAGTCTTCTCGTCACTAAGTCCTCCATCAAAGACTTCTCGATTTGAAGTAATCATATCCTGCTGCCTTCCAAAAACATAATCATCCGCATAAAGAAAAATATCAAGAGGTGGTGGTGGGCAATTGTCGGGTTTATTATCGAATTTATCTTTTGGACAATTTTCCTGATCATGACCCCTGTATGCCAAATCCAGTTCAAAGAAGCCTCCTTCATGCCGGTATTCATAAAAATCATTGGAATCAAACATATTGGATTTCATAAAAGAACCGTCTTCGGGTTGTTTTTCAGGAATATCCCGGGCCTGGATCTTTACACTTCCACAAGTGCCTCCCAACTCAAGGGAATTACCATAATCCCTCACACCAACTCTCAGTTTTTCCGCTGCAATAACTTCAGACCAGTCTCTTTCGCTTTCAGGAAGCTGTGTCTGCAACTCAAGGAGTCTGCCCACATTATTGAAATAAAAATTCTTATTGGCAAGCCCCACTGTTTCTGAAGTAAAGAGAGTCCAGAACTCAGCAAAAGAAGCTGTGAGTTGATCAATTCCCACTCCTTCATTATTTTCATCAAAGATATCAACCAAAGTCCGGGTGATGGCAAACTCCCGAAAGTTTCCCTCCCCTTCCATTGTGGCCACATCACTTTTTTGTGGAGATGAAGATTGTGAGGGTCCGCATATGGAATCCCCTTCCTCCAGATCCCTTTCATAAACAATAGCTTTGCCGTCAATAGTTCCTACCGTATCCCTGTAACAGGAAGCCTCCCACAGACACTCCTCACGTTCATTTTCAACTGTATCCGGGTTATCATCGGGACAAAAATGGGCTTTTACCTGTGTCTGTAAAAAATTGGCCCAGGCTTCCGCGAAAGCCAATCTCGGGTCAATGATATCATTGCCATCATGCTCCCCGTTGGGGGATGTCAGATTGGAATAAAATTTTTCAATAAAATGCCCGTACTCATGAATAATAATGGTATCGTCAAAATGATCTGTATCAGAACGATCCACATCACCATCTTTACCTCCAATGATATAGATCTGATTTTTTTCATGGGCATAAAAACTCTCACCGGAGTAAAGGCCAAAACTTTTCTGAGTGCCCAAATATTCATCATGGGGATTGACTCCCTCAGACCAGTAAACAGTGGTAAACTCACCCACAGTAAAGGGATTGCAATTGGAAAATTGATTCTGGCAATTCTTTGTTTTTTCCCTTAAAAAATCATTTGTGTCTAAAATTTTGTCAAGAATATTAAAAGCTCCCCCTTCAAGGGATCCCGTAGCCGGAGCCACAAGAGAACCTATACTTTTTGAGTTATCAAGAACAACTTCCCTCTCAAGACTGTGAAAAACGTTGGTTTTTGGATCTTTTAAAACATAGAGTTTTAAAAAATTATTGTAAGCCCTGGAAACAACAGAAATAAGGGCTGTGGAATCATCTTTTGGTAAACTCACTGAAAAATTCCCCTGGCTATCCGTTTCAGTACACTGAATGATTTCTCCGTCGATATTGGTGACTCTCACTTCAGCATGACGGATGGGATTGGGGCCTGAAACCCCTCCATTCCCACGAGCCCGATACTGATATTGGGCCTTTCCGGTTATCGTTACGGAATCAGAATAGGTCTTTGAATGGAAACAGTAGGGAACAGGATTACTCAAAGACTGATTCAGAGGATCTTTGCTGTTTGAGCAGGATAATAATATCACAAAGCAAGACAAAAAAACAAATAACCTGAAAGCCACCCTAGAAACTCCTCCCATGGTCCACGTTTTTGTAAATTCATAAATTATATTATGATTTGCTTATGAATATAAAAACAGTATCTCTAAGGACTTATCGGCTCCCAAAAATGGACTCTTTAGAAATTATCCTTGCCTTGAACCGGGAAAAAATGGGATATTCATTCCCATGGAAGCCGGACTTAATTCTGATATTCAAATCGGTCATCAGGAATATCATATTCAGACAGAAGACTGGGGTTGGGAAGCCCCTTTTATTGTCACTAAAATATTCCATTGTGGAGTTGTTGTTAAAAGTTACAAAACTCCGTACCAAAAAGCCTTAAATTCCATTTTTCCTTCAAATCAATCCATTTGTATGGCTTTAAGAAATCAACATAAAAAAATTCTGGACTGTCTCATTTCTGGTCATATTGATAAATAAAGTGTAAAATAATGAGACATGGTCCAAAAAATTTTTATCTTATTACTGATTCAAAGTTTCACTCAGGTTGAAGCGTCTCATTCCAAAAAAGATATCTTTTTGTCAAGACTCAATTTTCCTGAAAAAAAGGGAACTCTCCCCCATCCTATTACCAATCCACTGATTAAAAAATTAAATTTGAAAGTATTGAATCAGGATTTTTTGAAGTTTAAACAAAAAGGTCACTTTTATAAAGTAAACCAGAAAGAGAAGGTCCGGACTGTAGCCATAGGACGGGTGGTTTTTAATTCTTTTATTAAAAGTTACGGCCCCACCCTGATTATAGATCATGGGAAAAATTACTATTCCGTTTACGGAAATCTTGAAGAGGTTTTCATTAAAAAAGGTTCCCTTGTCCGGGCGGGGGAAGTGATTGGTCGTCTGGGTCGCAAACATTTGCAGTTTAAAATGGGATTGTATTTTGAAGTCAGACACTTTTCCAAACCACTCAATCCTGATGAGTGGTTAAAATCAAGCCCTTTTGTCAAACAAAAAAATAGAAAGGAACATCATGAAAAAATGGACTCTTAAATTTCTTCAATGGGTTATTGTTTTCACATTGATTTTTGGTTTTGTTTTCAGTTACGCCAAATCAAAAGATCATTATTTAAACTTACAGCTTTTTGCCAAAGTTATGAATCTGATTCATCAATATTATGTGGAAAAAGTGGACACAAAAAAATTAATTTATGGTGGAATTAAAGGAATGCTAAGGGAATTAGATCCCCACACTCACTTTCTACCACCGGATGTTTATAAAGAATTTGAAAGTGAAACAAGCGGTCGGTTTGGAGGACTTGGTATAGAAGTCACTATCCAAGACGGACTTTTAACCATTATTTCGCCTATTGAAGATACACCTGCCTGGAAAGCCGGACTCAAACCGGGTGATAAAATCGTATCCATTGACGGGCACTCCACAAAAGATATGAGTCTTGCAGAATCCACCCAAATGATGAGAGGAGAAGAAGGTTCAAAGATAAGTCTTGGTGTTGTTCGCCAGGGACTGAGAATAAAAAAAGATTTTATTATAAAAAGAAAAATCATCAAAATTAAATCTGTAAAACATACTGACATGGGCAAAGGTTATATTTATCTGAGACTTACCAATTTTACAGAAGATTCAACCACCGGTATCAAAAAAACACTTAAAGCAATAATAAAAAAAAATAAAAGCATTAAAGGCATTATCCTGGACTTGCGGCACAACCCGGGAGGACTTCTGAGTCAGGCCATTCAGATCAGTGATCTTTTTCTCAATAAAGGAATTATCGTAAGCACTATTGGACGTAAAAAATCCGACAAAAAAATTGTCCACGCCACAGAAGATGATTCTCTCACAAATTTCCCAATGGTTGTTTTAATCAACGAGTACTCAGCCAGTGCCAGTGAAATTGTGGCAGGAGCATTAAAAGACAATAAACGGGCACTGATTATGGGAAAAAGAAGTTTTGGTAAAGGTTCCGTACAATCTGTTATTAAAATGGAAGATGGTTCCGGTTTTAAAAATGACAGTGGCCAGATATTACACTCCCAATGGAACTTCCATTCAAGCCCAAGGTATCACTCCGGATATTGAAGTGGATGAAGTGGACAGTGAAGCTTTTAAAAAAGCCATTATAAAAAGAAAAGTTAAAAGAGAAGCTGATATTGACGGGCATTTGCTTAGCGAAACAAAAGGAAAAGATAAAGATGAAGAAAGTTCCTTTTGGTGGAAAAAAAACAAGGCAAAAACAACTGAAAACTTATTCGATGATTTTCAGATTTTACAAGCCTATAATTACCTGAAAGCCTATAAAGTGATGGAAAGAAATTAATTTTTCACTTCCCGGAAAACTTAATATGAGGTGGCCAAAACAGCACCGACAAGTGTGATAATTGCTCCTGTGAGACGAAAACCATTGATTTCATGATCTTCTCCATGAAAAAAATCCCAAAGAATGGATGCAAAAACCTGAGCGGCAATGGAAATAATAAAAGTCTGAGTGGCTCCAATACGGCCAACGGCCAAAGCCAGACCCATGACAAGTGAAAATCCCATAAATCCCGGAAGAAGCCACCACCAGTGAAAATCTTCAAAAACCCAATGAATTCTGAATTCGTTGGGTAAAACTCCGGGTTTTAAAAAAACAAAAAGAAAGAAAAGAAAGTTAAAAAAAAGAAAGAAAAAACCATTAAAAACCAGAGCCGTTGTATAACCCAGACTTTCCGCCACTACCTTGTTCAATCCAGCCTGAAAAACACCAAAAAAACCCGCCATAATGGATAAAAAAACAGCCAAAGCCATACCCTCATTTCAAAAAAATTTCACTATAAAAAACAAATATAAAGAAAAAAAGCGTCTCCACAGAGACGCTTTCTGGAAAATTTTTCATAATTGTAAAATCATTTGTTCCCCATGTGATTCCAGATTCTTTTTTTACGTTGAACTGACCTCACTCTGAGTAAAAATAACCCACTTGGAAAAAGTCATGAAAACCCAAATGGTGATTTTTCAACAATTTCTTTTTAGAAATTATACATCAAAGCCGCAGTGAATCTGTTGAAAGAATCCGTGTTTTCATTATCGGCATTAATAAAAGTCCCTTTGTCATCGGCTTTATCCATTCTGTATTCAAGAAGAAAACCCGCATTCTTATCTATATCCGTTTTCACTGAAAAAGTAATGGAACTCAGGCCATTATCATCCCCTTCTCCCGAACGGGCTAAATTAACACCATCCGAACCGTTATAGAAAAAACGTTCCATAGTTCCTCCCCTTTCAAAAAGGTCATAGCTGAATTGTTCATACCGAAGACCAAAGTTGAAATAGCTGTACTTGGCATTGATATAAGCGGCAAGGCTTGTGCTACCTATAACATCAGCCTTATCAGGCTTAATGGTATTGGAAATATAATTCACAGCCATATTGAACATATCATTAATCATATAGGAAACGGAGGCATCAATAATAGACACTGAATAATTTCTTAAACTGATAAATGTCGTATCATCACCCTCTGTTGAATCATCAGATTTAGAGGAACCATCCCCCCTCTTTTCCCATGACATAATTCAGATCAATATGAAGCCCTCTTAGAGGATCAACATCAACAGTGACAGCCATTGTTGATTCACTATCGATATTGGAACCTGATCCCCCTCCGTTAGTTACCAGTAAACCCACATCCCACATTTTCTGACCATAATTGAGACCAAATCCTGTTGAAAAATAAGGAGCCAGATCAAATCCATAACTTCTTGTGAATTGGTTGTTCATTCTGTGATTATAGGTTTCATGACCCACTGGAGATTCAAAACGACCCAACATAAATCCGAGACCATAAGAGGTTTTCATGTGGTAAGAGGCATTGAGCAACGCAGAACTATTAATATCATGGATTGTAGAACCATAAGCCAAACCAAAGTTCAGATGAGACTGACCCATATTGGCCTTTACATTAAACTGGGCCAAGTTCACATCAAAGGTTTTGTCGGGACCAACTTTATTGCTAAGTATAGAATAGGAGCCCGCAAAATCCCCTGAAAACATGACCTCTCTTTCTGTTATTGCAACAGGCGGTTTGTCATCCTCCATGGCAGGCATGATGGAAGCTTCTTCCGCAGGTGTTTTTGTTTCTGTATTTTCATGATTATCAGCAAATATTTTTACCGAAAAACCCAAACTGATAAATATTATTAAAAGTGTTTTAATTCCCATAAAACCCCTCCTTATGGTTTATTTTATCTCCACACCATAATGCTTACTTTTTTAAATTCAAAGATCAATAAAATATCTCTATTTTACAGCAATAGATTTTATAAAATTTAAAAAAACTAATATATTACAAGTACTTAACGCATTTTATAAATAAATTTTTCACCATCAGTCCATTGGTCCATTGTACAGACCTCCTTTTAAAAGTGATTTTCCATTTTTATTGATCTAAAATATTGAATTTATTAAAAGTTTTTAATTTTGGTGGAGGTAACAGGGCTCGAACCTGCGACCTTCTGAATGCAAATCAGATGCTCTCCCAACTGAGCTATACCCCCTTGAGCAAGATTTAAGATACACTGCTTTTTTTGATTTTTCACGAATTTTTCAAAGGATAAACCGAAAATAAAATCCATCTGGTCTTTACTATTTTACCAAGAGACATCATCTTTTTATGGAAAAGAGAGTACAGAAATAAAATTCGGTTTTTCAAGCTGTTGTTGAAAAAATACGGGTGGGCAGGCGGGTAAATAGTTTTCGTTCTTCACTGAGATCAAAACCCACTGACTCTCCACCACAAACAATGGAGTCATAAATCTTTTTTAAAATTTCCAATTCCATTGTAGGATCATCATCATTACAAAGACTTTCCTGAATGGCATCAAAAATATTCATAATATCAGGGGTGGTCACCACTTTAGGAAGTTTTTTCATATCAAGACCGAATATGGATAGAGGACGAAAGCCAATTAATTTTTTGGTGAGCAACATTTTTTTTCCGGAAATAAAATTAACCTGCAAGAATTCATGACCCTCTTCATCAATACGACTAAGAACCTCCTCCACATCAAACATATTAATGGAAATACGACGACCATCAACTTTTTGTTCAATAATGAAACAATCTGTTAAAGTACTTTCAGCCACATTGAGATTCTCATTGGAATCGATATATTTAAATATCTGTTCCAATAATTTTTCTCCCGCTTCAAATATATTTGAATTATTCAAAAATCCCTCCAGGATATACCCATCAGTTTTTTATCAGGTATAATTTCTATCGACTTTTACTTATTCAAACTTTATGAAAAGTTTTGGAAAATCAATACGTTCTCAATTTGATAGACAACCGTCTCATGAGAAAACAAAGTCAGAGACAAAGTGTTTAAAAAATGGAGACAAATTCTGAATTTGACACACCTTAAATCCAGTTTGATTCTCCTGTGTAAGTACGGGCCTTATCGTTACAATTTCACACAAAGTTGCTCTGAATTCCACTGCTGCCCTGATATTCAACATATCCCTTCCCGCCCACCCACACCACCAATGAAATTACCTGGCAATCATACAATATTTTCTTTCCAGTAAACCTCAATTTATGAGAACTCCCTGAAAAAACCATAAGACTTTACTTTTATAAAATTCTGTCATAATTTGAATTCGTAAAAAGGATGAATATTTATGATTGTTATTCGCTGGCAAGCTCCCTTAAGACCAACCAAAGAGCAGGCTTTGATGATTTTCCGGGCCGAAGATCTCCAGCCAAAAGAGGAAATTCTTATCAAAGAAAAGACTTATCCCGAACACAGACACCCTTTTGATGAAGTAAGAATGGTTCTTTATGGGGAGCTTCTTTTGAATATCAATGGAAATCAACTTTTACTGAGATCCGGAGATAAAATCATGATTCCATCCAATACAAAACATTCCCAAAAAGTGCTGGGCAACAAAGACTGTTTTTGTATTGTAGCCAATAAATTCTTTTAATTGCCTGAAAATAATTTTTACACTGATTTATCAATTTCCCTCTGTTCTTTATCTTTTCCACTGATCCAGGTTAAATATTTCTCAATTTTCTTCTCAAATCCCCTTGAAACGGGTTCATAAAATTTTCTCTCTTTAATTTCTTTGGGGAAATAATCCTGTGAAACCCAACCCCTGTGGCCCTGATGACTGTAAATGTAATTCCGTCCATGTCCCAGTTTTTTCATCAATGAAGTGTGGCTGGAGCGTAAAAGTTTGGGAATAGGGACAGAACCTGTTTTTTTAACTACAGAGAGTGCCCTATCTATTGCCTGATAGGAACGATTGGACTTAGGGGCACAGGCCAGATAAATCACACCTTGGGCCAAATTAATACGGGCTTCAGGCATTCCCACCAATTCAACAGCATGTAAAACATCAACAGCAAGACCTAAAGCCTGTGGATCAGCATTGCCAACATCCTCAGAAGCCAAAATAACCAAACGGCGGGCAATAAAGACAGGGTCTTCCCCTCCTTCCAACATTCTTGCCAGGTAATAAACAGCCGCATCGGGATCTGAGCCTCTTATACTTTTTATAAGTGCAGAGACAGTGTCATAGTGTTCGTCCCCTTTTTTATCAAAACGAACACTTGATCCCTGGAACATTTCAATTAAATTTTCCAAAGAAATAGGAAAATAATGGGATTCTTTCTTTTGACTTTTAAAAAGAATTTCCTCCAATCTGTTATAAAGTTTGCGGGCATCCCCATCACTGGTAGACAATAAATAATCCAAAGCTTCATCTGAAAAAAGCTGATGACTTATCTTATAATGAGCTAACGCTTTGCCCAACATTTTTTCAAGATCTCTCCTTTCCAGAGGTTCCAAAACAAAAATATGACAACGGCTTATTAAAGCTCCGTTTAACTGGTAACTGGGGTTTTCAGTTGTAGCACCCAGAAGATAAAAATAACCCTTTTCAATAAAAGGTAATAAAACATCCTGCTGACTGCGATTAAGACGATGAATCTCATCAACAAAAACAACTGTTTTTTGTTGTCTTTCAAACAAGTTTTGTTTGGCAGCCTCTCCTATCTCACGAATCTTTTTTGCTCCAAGATCAACAGCTGTTTCCTGAAAAATGCCAGCTTCCACCTCTTTAATGAAAGCGTTTGCAAAAGATGTTTTCCCGCAACCTGGTGGTCCCCATAAAATAAAATTGTGTAAATACCCAGATTTGATTTTTTGAAAAAGTTTTTTATTACAATTGAAAACTTTCTTTTGACCAATGAATTCTGAAAAAGATCCGGGACGCATACGTTCAGCCAAAGGTTGATCTATAGAATTATTATTCCATTCAAATAAATTCATCGATCAAAAAACCAATTCATTCTGAAGATCATTTTCAATGGATTCACTCTCACTGGGTTTTTCTTCTTCAGAATTAAAACCTTCAGAATCTTCATCAGTCAATGACTCATCATTTTGATAGGACTCCATATCCAAATTATCCGAGTTTTCCTCAAACAGAATTTGATCCCCCGATTTTGATATCATGGAGCCCCCCAGTCTGTGTTTTAAAACTTTTGGTTTAAGAAAAAGTAATAATTCATTTTTTGTTTTCTGCTCGATTTTTTGTTTAAACAAAAAACCGATAAGAGGTATATCCTTTAAAAAAGGAATACCCTTGTTACCATTAACATTATCAAGTTGATAAATACCACCGATAACAGCTGTGCTGCCATTTTTAACCATAACAGTTGTTTTTGCACTTCTTCTGTTTAATTCCCTCGTTCCATCGGGATTGGCAACACCAGGAAATTCTCTTCTTAACTGTACATCGAGAATAACATCCCCACTAAAAGTTATTTGTGGAGTGACATCAAGAAGAATAGTGAGATCAACAAAATTGAAAGTCACTACCGGTGGTGTGTTTGGTTGAATAACTGTTTGACGAATAGGTATTTGTGTTGTTTGTTGAATGGTTGCTTTGATCTTATTCATGGTCACCACTCTGGGTTGTGATAAAACTTTCACTTTGTCCTGTGATTCATACAAACCAAGTGTGGCACCGAGATCCCCAAAAAGATCAAAAGTTCCCACGGAAAGATCAAAAGAAAGAGCTGCTGTATTGATCCCTCCACCAAGTAGAGTTTCAACCTGTCCTGCCTTGGATCCCAAATCAAAGGATTGTCCCGATGAATCCCACCTGATTCCTGTTTCTCTTACAAATTCATCTCTGGCTTCAATCAACTTGGCTGAAATCTCCACTTGCATTGGAGGGGTGTCAAGAGCTTTAACCAGTTCTATAACTCTCCCTATATATTCATCATAGTCTGTAATAACCAGAGAACTGGTCCGTTCATCAGCGGCAATTTTACCTTCTTTACTGATAAAGTCCTTGAGTTTACCTGACAAATCAGAAACTTTGGCGTAACTTATTGGAATGTACTTAACCTTTAATCCTCCAGACAACAATTTAGCCTCTTTTTCACTTTTAATCTGCTGGCTTAACTCTTTTGCTTCCTTACTTAAAGTGGTTTGCTTTGCAATACGCAGTATATTTCCCTGTTTAGCATAGCCCAGACCCTTTGACCGTAACACAACCAACAGGGCCTGATCCCAGGGAACCTCCCTTAAACGAATATTCACATTGCCCTTGACATCATCGTCCATAATTAAATTGATTCCATAACGATCAGCAATCAACTCTATGATTGTACGAATATCGGTATCATTAAATTCAAGATTGATTTTCTCTCCAGTAAAATTTTCTCTATCCAATGAAATAGCCGATTGATCTGATTGACCAAAAGCATTCTTTAAATCCCGATTGTTTTCTGGCATGGAAGTGCCAGAATCCATAGATTCCTGTGAATCACTTCCCTCAGCTATCATTTCAGTACCCTGACCAAATCCATCCTGATTAACGTTTTCAGTCATAATTAAAATAGAAGATCCCTCTTTTTGAACCGCAGGATCAATGGGTCTTTTTGTTTGGATAATAAAACGAGCCGTTCCGGTCTCATCCGTATAAGCGTTAATAGCAGCAATATCCTGTTTAAAATCTTTAGTGATGTAGGGGCGTTTGAATTTTTCCGGAAGATCAACTTCATCAACCTGAATAATTATCTGGTTTTTATCAGGATCTTTTATAACCTGATAATCGGCAGGACTTGCCGTCTCAATAACAACAGTTCCTCCATTTTCAAAAGATCTATATTCCAAATTAACCACTTTATTAGAAAATACATTTTGATTTTCAGATTCCTCCTGCTCTAAGCCTTTAGAGGATTCGCCAGAATCAAGTTGAGCAGCATTTTCCCCCTCTTCTGAACCAAATTCTGAACTCTGAAGCTCAGATTCCAGAGAAAAATTCTCACTTCCCTCTTGGTTGTCAGAAAGCTCCCCAGAAGATTCTTCGAGTTCATCCTGAACCAGTTTCTGATCCAATTGATCTTTATCACCTTCACTGGCTTGCCCGATGTCCTCTTTATCATCATTATCAAGTTCATCATCAATGCCTTCATAGGGGTCTTCCTCAAGTTCCCCTTCTTCAGCCAGTTTTTCCTCAGAAAGAGCATCTTCTTCTGAAATTTTTTCATCTGTTTCCTCTTTTTCAGATCCGTCACTCTCATCCGCACTCGTACCTGCATCAAGATCCTCCTGAAAAGAATCCGCTTCAACATCAAAGGAGTTTTCACCATCCTCCTGTTCAATTTCCGCACCATCAGAAACACTGCCTTTATCAAGATCATCAACACTCACTTTTTCATCTTTTAGAGAAAAAAGAGAACAATTCACAAAAATCAAAGAATACAAAAAAAATATAAAAAATGAAGTAAATGATTTTTTCATACTAACTCCTTATTCGTTTTTTAAAAAAACAACTTTGGTTGTGGAATATCTTTTATTATTTTCTTCTATAGTCTGTATTATCACAACTTCTCTTTCCCTTATTGTAGCAATATATCCAAAATTTTCTCCAATATGATCTTTAACTGTTAAACGATATTCTTTATTACCAGGGCCTTGAAAAATGGCTCTGGGATTAGTGGCCTTCCAAATTAAACCTTTCAAAATAAATCCATCCAGATTGTAATTTTGTGTTTCAAGAAAGGGACCATAAATCTGTCCCATTTTTAAAGGGATTGCCGGTTTTTCAAAGGGATCTCTGGTTTCACGATTGTAGATCATGGGTTTTAGGTAATTTTGTATTATGGAAATATAATCCTTTTCCTGAGTTTTTTCTTCCTGAGTTTCCCCTTCCTGAGTTTTTTCTTCCTGAGTTTCCCCTTCCTGAGTTTTTTCTTTTGAAGATTCTTCTAAAGGAGCTTTTTTGTCTGAAATTTCTTCTTTTTTAAGGGTTTCATTTGCAACCTGAGAATGAACTACCAAAGGAATAATAACAAAAAGAAGCCCAAACCATCGAAACATTAATTTCCATCCTTGTTTTGTTCAGAGTCATCTGTTGAATCATCTGTTGATTTAATATTGTAAACAACCAAATCCATTTTTAAATTGACAATTGGAGTGTTTCCTTCATTTTCAACTTTTAAAGTCATATCTTCAAAATTAACAACCCTTTTCATGTGTGTGAGTTTTGATATAAAATCCATAAGATTGTGATACTGACCACTAATATCTATAAAAATCACTTTTTCCAAGTAATCGGGAAATTCTTCGTAAGGCTGACCAGGGTTTAAACTATTAACAATAGTACTAGACTGCTCAGCATATTCAGAAATTTTCTTTAAAAGAACATTACTTGTTATACTCGGAGTAAAATAACGTTCAAATTCTTTCATGTTTTCAAAAAGTTTTTTGTTTTCCAATTCAAATTTTTCCTTGTTTTTCATAGAGGCATCAATTTTATCTATCTCTTTTTGTTTTTGTGCCAGCTCATCATGACTTGTTTTTATTTGAGATTTTATATTTTGACCTTCATCAAAAGAAAAAAAATAATAAATAATGGCAATGACGGCACCAATGAGTAAACATTTTTTGTTGTCTAATTGGTCCAGTTGATCCTGCAAAGACATATTATTCCTTTAATTTTAATTCAATATCAAATTTATATGCTTCGATTTTTTCATCACCGACTATTTCCTTATTGGCAACTGATTCGACAGATTCAATTCCCTTTAATTCCTCTATTATACTTTGAGCAGATGAATCTTTTCGTGAATACCCGTTTATCAAAATTTTTTCTTTCTCAAAAAGAACTTCTTTTAACCATATCTGTTCAGGAATTTTTTCCTGAATTTTAAAAAGAATATCTGTTTTTAAAGTTCTTCTTTTGGAGATTTCTTTAATAACTTCCAATTTTTTATTCATTTCCTCTTTTTCTTTTATCAATTCCTGAATAACAGAGCTAATATCTCCAAATTTTTCAAGTTCCTGCTTTACTTTATCCAATTCAGCAGTACTTTTCTTAAGAGATTCCTTTAAAAGAAAGGAATTCGATTTTTCATAAATAACAAGAACAGTCGGTAAAGTAAGCACAACCAGGAATTTTTTAAAATGACTCCAATCAATTTTCAGATCAAGATCTTTATTAAATAATTGATTTCCCGCTTCACCTGTGTTCATAAAATTACTGGACTTTGCCAAATTAATCCGAATCATGAATCCCCCATCTGCCTTATACCAAGACCCAAGACACAGGGAAGAAAAGAAGAAACATCTTTTATAAAAGGCTCTGAAAAACGACGGGTGGAATAGGAAATTTTCTGGAAAGGATTGAAAATGTGACATTTTACTGATGTGGATTCTTCAATGAATTTTATGAGATTGGGAACTTTCACTGAACCACCGCAAAGGAATATTTCGTTCACCGACGAACCGCTGTCCGATTGGTCATAAAATTTGAAACTTTCCTTGATTTCCTCACATAATATATTATTTATATTTTTTATAATATTCTCCAGTTCAGAAGGGCTCTCGTTCATTTGTGAAAAGCCTACCTTGAGTTCCGAAGCTTCTACCGGACTCACATTAAGCTCGTTGACAATTTCCATGTCGTAAGCGTGCCCCCCCATGGGGATATCACGACAAAAAACCATATTACCCTTTTCAATAACCACGAGATTCATAACCTTTGAACCTATGTTAATGATAGCAGTGACACCGTCACGAACACCATAATTGACTTCAAAACAATTGGCCAAAGCGAAACTGTTAATATCAATAACACTGCATTTTAAACCCGAAGACTCAATGGCCTCAAAATAACCGGCAATACAATCCTGTTTGGCTGCAACCAATAAAACATCCATAGTCTCAGTGGTTGTATTATTTTCTCTGAGAAGATGATAATCCACACTGGTTTCGCTGAGATCAAATGGTATGTATTGCTCCGCCTCCCACTGAATCTGTTCACCAATTAGTTTTTTATCGGTTCTGGGTATAAAAATCTTTTTTACAATAACAGAACCACCAAACATTCCCGTACAAACAAATTTTGACTTAATACCAAGTTCTTTATGTAAACTCATTATTAAACCTGATAAAGCCACCGGATCCACAATCTCACCACCACTGACAATTCCATCGGGAATAAGAGACATACCAAACCTGTCCAAATGATAATTACGACCTTTGGCTTGCAACTCAACCATTTTTATAGAACTGGAACCTATATCAAGCCCCACGACATTTTTTTTTCCAAACACAAAAAACCTCTAACAAGCAGCTAAATTATAAAAATCCCCTTATTTTAAAATTAAATCGAAGATATAAACCAAAGTCAAATCGATGAAGGTCTTGGTTTTAAGTTTTTTTTAATATCTTCAAATGGTTACAATACTCAACAAAAGTCCTGAAAATTTTTAAAAGAACGTTCCTTTTTAAAATTTTACAACTGACAAACATAAAAAACCAATCATCACAACCTGTTAAAAAAGTTTTCAAAGTCATTTGTACATAAAAATTATAAATGGCACTGTTTGGACATTAAGATACTGAAATAAGTTTGTTTTACAAAATAAAAAATCATGAGATATAATTTTTCTCACTGAATAAACCCAATAATATCAATAGGTTATGTATCGAGGCAATGTCATTATAAATTAAAAAAGGAAAAGTCGGGAAAAAGGAAAAATTAAAAAATCAAAATCCAAAACCAGAAACATGAAAGCTGCCAAAGAAAGGTAAGGACCAAACGGAATATTTGTTTTTAAACCATCATTTGATCGAAAAACATAAAAACAACCAATGATTAAACCAATGAAACTGGAAACAATAATAACAAATAAAATAGATTGTAACCCGCAAACAGCACCAATCCAGGCAAGAAGCTTGATATCGCCTCCACCCATTCCTTCCATTTTTCTAACAACAAAATAAAAATAAGAAACAGCCCATAAAATCCCTCCTCCAGCAAAAACCCCTATTAAAGCATCAAAAAAGGAACGATCAGGATTAATAAAAGCACCAATCAAACCAATCACAATACCTGGTAAAGTCAGACGATCAGGCAAAATCATATGATCCAGATCAATAAAACTTGCCGTGACAAGACCAAAAGAAAAAATAAAATATTCAAGAGTGAAAAAAGTCCAACCATAACAATAAAAAAGAGAGGCGAAACACAATCCCATCAAAGACTCCACAATGGGGTAACGTATGGAAAATTTTTTTTTGCATTTTTGACAACGTCCTTTTAACAAAATCCAGGAAAAAATGGGAATATTCAAATACCAGGGAATAAGAGTCTGACATTTGACACAATGACTCCGTGGAAAAATAAGATTTTCCCTTTTGGGAACACGAACAATAACCACATTGGCAAAACTTCCCCAAAGGTTTCCAAAAAAAAAAGCCAAGGTGGTCCAAATTTCCTGGTTACTCAAAATCTTTCTCCTTAAAAAGGACCATGGAAAACAGAAAAAAGAGAACGGTCCACATTAAAGCCACTATTATGACATAAGTCAGATCGTAAAAATCCACATGGATTTTGGCTATGGCATAATCCCTCCAATTCAGTCTTTCCAAATCAGGAAAACTGTGACGAATCACTTCAGAAATCACTTTGAAAGCGACTGATTTACTTTTATAAGCCAATGTTTCCAAATTATAAATCCAATGACCAATAAGGAAAAAAGACAGGGCCCCTGTTGCCGATAAAAAAGGTTTTGAAAAAGAAGAAAAGAAAAAGGTAACAGCCAGTAAAATACAAGACTCAAAGAAAAAACCAAGAAAACTGTAATAAGAAGTTATTAGCAGGGGCATATCAAGAAGCCATTCAATAAAAGAAAAGCAGAATAAAAAACCAATAAGCATTGTCAATAAAAGAGCAATAAGACCTAAATATTTCCCAAAGAGATATTGACTACGATTGATTGGCCTGGCCAAAAGAGTATAAATTGTTTTTCTTTCAATTTCCCTGTAAAAAACATTGCAGCCTAAAAAAATCGTCAGACCGGAAAAACAGAGATGAATCCCTCCAAGTCCCAAAGAAACAGATAACCGAAAAATTTCATCGTAAGACAACTGACCCAAAGCAAAACAAAAAGCCATAAAGAGAACCGTAAAAACAACAATAAAGTATAAAACTCTGTCACGAATCATTTCAATGTAAGTGTTTTTTGCAACGACATAAACCGGAAGAATCATTTTTGAAACTCCTGACTTTGAAATTTCTTAAAAGCTTTATCAAGACTCATTTTTTCCTGTTCAACAGAAAGAATCTGAGCCCCTCGACTCCTTATTTTGTCAATCTCATCCTGCAATTTATCAATGTTTTCAATTTTTTGGATATTAACTTTTCTTTCCAACTGATAATGAATAAAATATGTTCGGACTCCATGGTTCACAAACTCTGATTTTGGACCATTGAAGTGAATACAACCTTTTTTAATCACAACCAGATCCTGACAAAGACGATCAATATCATCCAAAAGATGGCTTGAAAAAAAGATACTTGTCTTTTCATTATCAAAAGTGTTCTGAATGATGTTCACCAATTGTCTCCGTCCATCAGGATCAAGTCCTGATAAAGGTTCGTCCAGAACAAGAAGTTTTGGCCTATGAATCAGAGCTTGAGCCAGGCCTATTCTTTGTAACATTCCCTTGGAAAACTGTTTTAAATAAAGTTTTTTAGTATGGGTCAATCCAACAAGCTCCAGTAATTCATCAATTCTAGTATCTAATTCTTTTGATTTCATACCACTGAGTTGACCATAAAATTTTAAAAATTCATTGGCTGTTAAATAATTGTAAAAAAAAGGACGTTCAGGAAGATATCCCAAAATTTCCTTAACTTCCCTATGAAGGTGATGTTTGTTAAATATTTTCAATTCACCACTTTGGTATTTAAGAAGTCCCATAAGACATTTAATAGTCGTTGTTTTTCCAGCTCCATTGGCTCCAAGAAAACCCACAATGGATTGACATTCAATGCTGAAATTCACATTTTTTAAAACCTGTATGTTTTGTAACTTCCAAGGATGTCGAAAGCTCTTATTTAAATTACTGACTTTGAGAACCATAAAATTCATTCCTCAATGAGTTTTTTTTAAATTATATCAACTTGCCACGGGCTTTCAAGTTTATTAAAAAAAAGCAATCCAATTTGATTTTGATTTTTTTTATAGCTATCATTTATAACCTTATTCCTTCAGAATTTCATGTAAAATTCAGAGGATAAACATCAAACTCACCCGTTTTGAGTTTTTTTATGGCCAAAATTAAAACTTCAGCAGTATGATTTTCAGTGACACAGGGAATTCCAAAGTCCATACAACTTCTGCGAATGCTGAAACTGGCTTCAAGTGACTGACCACCGGAGGTGGTGTTAATAACAAGATTGACACGGCCTGATCGAATACGATCAACACAGTGAGGTCGACCTTCATGGACTTTCTTAATAGGAATACAATCAACTCCATTTTCAAAAAGAAAACGGGCCGTGCCTTGGGTGGCTGAAAGGGAAAAATCCAAGTTTATCAATTCCTGAACAAATGGCAATAAAAGAGGTTTATCTTTATCTTTTAAAGACAAAAACACCTCTCCCTGTTTAGGCAAACGGTTCTGACTGGATAAAAAGGCTTTCATGAGAGCTTCTCCGTAATCCCTTCCTCGCCCCATGCTTTCACCTGTGGATTTCATCTCAGGACCAAGAACAGAGTCAGCATTTGGAAATTTTTTAAAAGGAAAAACAACTCCTTTAACACAAATTAATTCTGCTTGACCGGAACTATAATCTTTAAAATTTATTTCCGATTTTCCAAGACCCATTATTGCCTGAATACCCAGATCCACAAGGGGAATGTTCGTGGCCTTGGCTAAAAAAGGAATCGTACGGGAACAACGGGGATTGGCTTCAATAACAAAAATCTGATCGTTTTTAACAGCCAGTTGAACATTAAGATAACCTGTTACATCCATTTTGGAAGCTAATTGTAAACTGTTTTTTTTGATCACTTCCAATATTTCCGTTTTAAGCCTCTGGGGAGGAATGACTCCCATACTGTCCCCGGAATGAACACCAGCGGCTTCAATATGTTCAACCACTCCTCCCACCAGGTCCCAATCTTTTCCTCTTATAATATCAACATCAACCTCTAAAGCCCCTTCAAGAAACTGATCCATAAAACATCGGGCCTTAGGACCTATGCTACCAGTATGCTTAATAAAGTATCTTTTCAAATCATCCTCGTTTTCTATAATTTCCATACGACGACCGCCAAGAACGTAACTGGGACGACAAATAAGCGGAAAACCGATTTTCCTGCCACAATCCAAAGCCTCATCCAGATTGGAGGCCAAACCGGACTCTGGAACGAAAAAATCAACATCCTGGCAAACATCCTTAAAACGGGAACGATCTTCAGCAAGATCAATAGTATCCAAAGAAGAACCCAATATATTAACCCCTTCACCTGTCAATTGATGAACAAGAGATAAAGGAGTCTGTCCCCCTAATTGAAGAACGACCCCCATAGGCTGAACATGGTTTATAACTTCCATTACTCTTTCAAAATCAAGAGGTTCAAAATAAAGTTTGTCAGAAACATCATAATCCGTTGAAACCGTTTCAGGGTTGGAGTTGACCATAATGACTTCATATCCCAATTTTTTCAAAGTTTTTACTCCCCTGACACAACAGTAATCAAACTCAATACCCTGGCCAATACGATTGGGACCACTACCAATAATAAGCACTCGTTTGGAGTTTTTTTCTATAGGTTCAGGTTGACTGTAGTATGTGGAATAATAATACGGTGTTTTTGAAATAAACTCGCCAGCACAAGTGTCCACTTTTAAAAATCCAGGGTGAATGGAAAATTGTTTTCTTTTTTTAGCGACCTCCTCAACTGAAGTCTTTGTTAAGTCCGCAATTCTTTGATCAGAAAACCCTTCTCTTTTAATTTTTCTCAACAAACCTTTTTCTATTGTTTTGCATTCTTTTAACTCCTGTTCGCTATCAATAATTTTCTTGATTTGATCCAAAAACCAGGGATCAATGGAACTCAAATCGTGAATTTCGTCCAAACTCAAACCCTGACGAAAAGCTTGAGCTACCTGATAAATGCGGGAACTGCTGGGATAGGAAAGCTTTTTCTGATCAAAAATCACTTCTTCAAAACCATTTGAAAACTCCTGAGCACACAGAGCCTTTTGCAAACTCTCTCTAAAAGAGCGACCAATACTCATAACTTCGCCCACACTTTTCATCTGAGTGGAAAGTTGATCTTTGGAATTAATAAATTTTTCAAATGCGAAACGGGGGATCTTTGTCACTACATAATCCAGAGCAGGTTCATAACAGGAAAGAGTGGTTTTAGTGATGTCATTTTGAATTTCATCCAGACGATAACCAATGGCAAGCAGAGCCGCAATCTTTGCAATTGGAAAACCAGTGGCTTTACTGGCAAGAGCTGATGACCTTGAAACTCTTGGATTCATTTCAATAACAACCCGTTCGTTATTTTCAGGATTGACAGCAAACTGAATATTACTTCCCCCGCATTCAACCCCAACCACATCCATTATTTTGCGGGCTTCATCCCTCATATTCTGATAATCCCTTTCAGAAAGAGTTTGCTGGGGGGCCACCGTAATGGAATCACCCGTATGAACACCACAAGGATCAAGGTTTTCAATGGAACAAATAACAACAAATGTTCCGGATTTATCCCGCATAACCTCCAATTCATACTCTTTCCAACCAAGAATGCTCTCCTCAATAAGAACTTCGGAGCTAGGGCTTTCAGCCAAAGCCCGGGCCAACATCATCTCATACTCTTCTTTTGAATAAGCAATACCGCTCCCGCCCCCGCCAAGGGTGTAATTGGGACGCAAAATAATAGGAAAACCCATTTTCTCCATCACTTCCAAACCCTGCTTGAATTTTTTAACCATGATACTTTTGGTGTGTTTGGCTCCGACTTGTCTTAATAATTTGTTGAAAATTTCACGATCTTCAGCTGCTCGAATTATCTCCGGCGTGGCTCCAATCATTTCCACATTATATTTTTTCAGAAGACCTTCACGATCCAATTCAAGTCCTAAATTAAGAGCTGTTTGTCCTCCCAAAGTTGGAATGATGGCATCCGGTTTTTCTTTGGCAATAATTTTTTCAACATATTCTTTCTCAAGAGGTTCGATGTAAACTTTGGAAGCCATGTCAGGGTCTGTCATCACTGTAGCCGGGTTGGAGTTAATTAAAACCACTTCCAGACCCTCAGCAACAAGAGCTTTACAGGCCTGAGTTCCAGAATAATCAAACTCACAAGCCTGTCCTATGACAATAGGACCACTGCCAAGAATAACAACTTTTTTATATTTTTCAATTCTTGGCATTAAAATCCAACCCCATTCTAATAAATTCCGTTCTCACACTTGATAAAAACAGATTTCAACACAGTCATTTATTTAACACCCACTCTAAAAATTGATCAAAAAGTTCCTCCCCATCTCTTGGACCGGGATGGCTCTCTGGATGAAATTGAACACTGAAGAAGTTATAAATTTCTGATTTCATCCCTGAAATTGTTTGATCATTGAGATTGACATGTGTGACAATGACATCCTTTGGAAGACTGCCCGCTTTTACGGCATAACCATGGTTCTGGCTGGTGATATAAACCCTGTCTTTTTGAATATCCTTAACAGGATGATTGACCCCGTGGTGACCAAATTTAAGTTTGAACGTTTCCCCTCCGAGAGCAAGGGCCAAAAGTTGATGTCCCACACAAATGCCAAAAATAGGTTTTTTGCCCAATAACTGAGCGATAGTCTTGACAACCATCTGTACGTTTTTAGGGTCTCCTGGACCATTTGAAAGCAAAATCCCATCAGGTTCCCATTCCAATATCTGATCCACAAAAGTTCTAGCCGGAAAAACTTTAATTTCCCTTGATCTCTTTACCAGTTCACGCAAAGTGTTTTCTTTACAACCAAAATCCAGAACGGCCACTTTCGGGCCTTTTTTATTTTTCCCCTGCATTTTCCGAATTTCCCTGGAACTCACCTTAAAAACCCAATCTTTATCTTCTTTTTTGAATTGACCAATAAGAAGATTTGCTGTTCTCCTGGCCTCTTTTTCCGATGAAGCCTCCAGCATGGCTCCAATTTGGGAACCTTTATCCCTTAACAATAAAACAAGGGAACGGGTGTCTATTCCATCAATGGCCGGAATAGAAAATTCTTCCAGACGTTTAAGCCAATGGAAATTGCTTTCACTGTGCTGAATGTCAAGAGCTATGAAACCACGAATCCAGAGTTGGCGGGACTCCCAAAAAGATCGATTCACACCATAATTTCCCTGGTGGGAGGCACTCATGACAACAATTTGTCCATAATAAGAAGGATCCGTTGCTATTTCCTCATACCCTCCATGGGCTGTATTAAAAATCACTTCCCCAACAGAAGGTTTCCCGCATTTCCAGTTTCCTTTGAAAAGGTCTCCGCTTTCCAAAATAAGATAAGCACTCATAATTTAACTCTCAACAAAAACTCCATTAAAGCGGCCCGGATATAAACCCCATTTTCTTTTTGACTCCACATCAATAAACGAGGGTCTTGTTGCACAATGGGATCAAACTCTTCACCCCAATTCACGGGCCCTGGATGCATAATGACAGCTTTTTCCGGTAAATAAATCAAATTTTTTTGGTTTAAACTGTAAAATTTTTGAAATTCCTCATGGACCACCGCAGAAGAGCCTTTCCAATGCCGCTCTCTCTGAGTTCTTAAACCCATATACACATCACACCAG
The DNA here is from genome assembly GCA_965219545.1 of Bdellovibrionales bacterium. GTDB lineage: Bacteria > Bdellovibrionota > Bdellovibrionia > Bdellovibrionales > JAGQZY01 > JAGQZY01. Next base: position 214,324 of record CBDCNX010000032.1, on the reverse strand, counting down.
GAAATTCCCTCTTTTAAATTTTCAAAATTTTCCACTTCTTGACGAAATTTTCCTGAAAAATTCCCGGGTCCGCAAATTCCCGGCCGAGCACCAAAAATTTTTAAAAGCTTGATATCCGAGGCCACCACACGACTATGATCCGTATCACCGACAAACAAAACCTTCAAATTTTCGAGATAACCAAAATGCTCTTTCATAGTGAAAATATCCAAAAGAGCTTGTGTGGGATGGGATTTTGACCCAAAACCCGCATTGATTACCGGAATTTGGGTCTTAACACTGATTTGCTCCAAAGGGTCCCTATTTCCACAACGAATGATAAAAATATCCGGTCCAAGGGAGTGCAATGTCCAAAAGGTATCAAAAAATGTTTCCCCTTTACTCATACTGGAAGCCCTGACATTATCAATAATCAGGCACTGAGCCCCCAGTTTCTGAGCCGCCAACTGAAAAGACACTTTTGTTCGAGTGCTGGCCTCACTAAAAACAAGGGCTACTTGTTTTCCCTTTAAACTCAGTGGGAAAAGAGAGTGTTTTAATTGGTTTTTTATTTCTTCTGCTCTTGAAAAAATCTTCAGAATTTCTTGTATAGAAAAATCATCAACCCATAGAAAAGACCGCATTTGAGAAAAAGTCATTAAAAAGGAACAATTCCATTAAGTTCAAAAAAAGTCAAGAATTTGACTCATAATTTTTATGGGATATACTGATTTGAAATCCCTGGATTTTCAGAGGTTAGCATGAAAACCCATAAAAAATTTTATTGTTTCCACTTGAAAAAATTCATCTTTTTTATTTCCATCCTGACCTTTTTTCCATGTGCCTGCGGTATCAAGGGAAGGCCCCTGCCCCCTGAAACAAATCCAAGAGAAAATAAAAAGAAAACGTATCAAAAAAAATCTGAAAAAAGAACTGAAAAAAGGAAATAGGAAAAATTCATGAAACTGGATTTCCATAAACTGGTCGGTACGGGCAATGATTTTATTTTTATAAAACATTCCCAAAATCTTGAGAAAACAAAAGGTTCCCAATTGGCCAAACAGCTCTGTGACCGCAAATGGGGAATTGGAGCTGATGGTCTGGCCATTTTTAAAGTAAATAAAGAAAGTCGTCATTATTTCTCCTGGAATTTTTACAACAGTGACGGATCCTGTGCCAAAATGTGCGGCAACGCTGCCCGTTGTGCTGCTCTTTATTTCAAGGAAACCTGTCAGTTGGATTCTTTTCAACTTGAAACCTCCATGGGAGTTGTTAAAGGAAAATATAAACCCGAAAACTGTGAAGTCCAATGGAAATTAAAAAGTGAAACACTTTTGGAAAAAACGATTCGCTTGGAATCAGGTCAGAACATACAGGGAGAATTTATTGATACTGGAGTTCCTCATTTCGTAGTTCTCAGTAATGAATACCCTTTAAATAAACCCCAATGCTTTTTTATCCACAAATCTTCCGCCTTTGCCCCTGAAAAAACCAATGTGACTCTTTTAACAAGAGATGATAAAAAAGGACACCAAACCAAAAGTTTTGAAAGAGGCGTTGAAGATTTCACTCTGGCCTGCGGCACAGGAGTGATTGCCAGTGCTTTAGTTTTAAAAAAACTTTCAGGAAAAAAAGAATATGTTTTACAAACTCCAGGAGGCCGACTTAAAGTGAAACTAAGGGGAAAAAACGTAACTTTAATCGGACCTGTTAAAATTTCCTTTTCAGGAACATTGAATTTTTAAGGAGAATTTTTTTTGCTTCAGGGAGTGTTTACAGCTTTGGTAACTCCATTTTTAAATGGAAAAATTGATTTTACTTCGCTGGAAAAACTTATTGATCAACAAATCTCAAGTGGAATTGACGGTCTTGTAATTTGTGGAACCACAGGTGAAAATCCAACTCTGGATGAAACAGAACAGTTTGAAATTTTAGACTTTGTCTCCAGGAAAGTGGAAAACAGGGTTCCTATTGTTTTCGGTTCCGGTTCCCATTGTACCAAAAAAACAATCCGCCTGAGCCAAAAAGCCTGTCAATATCCCATTGAAGCTTTACTAGTAGTGGTTCCCTACTATAATAAGCCACCCCAAGAAGGCTTACTCGGCCATTTTAAAAAAGTGGCTGATAATGTTGAAAAACCCGTTCTTTTATATAATGTCCCTTCTCGAACAGGGACAACTCTGGAGCCGGAAACCATTATCGAACTCTCAAATCATTCCAATATCGTTGGAATCAAAGAAGCTGATTCAAATCTCAACCATTTTTTAAAATACAAAGACTCCGTTTGTAATTTTACTCTTCTCAGCGGTGACGACAAGACCTGTGTGGAATTTTGTCTTCTCGGCGGACAGGGGGTTATCAGTGTTTGTTCTCATCTGATTCCCTCCCAGATGGTGAACTGGATCAAACGGGCCCGAAATCAGGATGAATTCGTTAAAAATGAGTTCAAACAACAACATTCCTGGATTGAAAAGCTTTATATCACTTCAAACCCTATTCCTGTAAAAGCTGCTTTAAAAAAGCAGGGGCTTATCACTTCAAAGGAAATGAGACTTCCTCTTGTGCCTTTGAACCAGAAAATGGAAACTGAAATGCTGGAAATCATGAATTATTACAGGATTTTTCAATGAAGAGAAAATCTGTTTTTATTTTTGGAAAAAACGGCCGTATGGGCCAGGAAGTGGCAAAGATTATAAAAAAAACACCTTCTCTTTATCTGACAGGAGGAGTTTCCAAAGAGGATAAAGACTACAGAACAGACCTTTCCCTGATATTGTCATTGATTTTTCTCTCCCTCAAGCTTTTTCCGATCTTAAAAATTTCATTGAAAAACACAATTCCTGTCTGGTTTCCGGAACAACAGGCTTGCATGAAACCCAAAAAAAACAATTGAAAGAAATGGGGGGGAAAGTTCCTGTTTTCTGGTCTGCCAATATGAGTTTTGGTATTTATCTTATGATAAAACTCACTGAAAAACTGGCAAAATATAAAAAATTCTATAAATACAAAATCGAAGAAACTCATCACGTTCATAAAAAAGACAAGCCCAGTGGAACAGCTCTTATTCTTGAAAAAGCCGCCAAAAACTTCACAAGCCTTGAACCTGTCGTTTCTCACAGAAAAGAGGATATTTTTGGAATTCACCGTTTTATTGCTTTCTCTGAAAATGAACAATTGGAAATTTGTCATCAGGCTTTTAATCGAAAACTTTTCGCCCAAGGGGCTGTGGATATTTCAGCATGGCTCTGTGAACAGCCAGCCGGTTTTTATGTTATGGAGGACTTTTTCAAAAAATTATAAAAATTGCTTAAAAAAGGGCTTTTCCCTTGAAATTCAAAACAATACAATCATATACTGATCCTAATTTACATTGTTCTTTACAAAAAGCTCAATAAACAAAAAACCGGTCCAAAAGAAAAACCCGGAGAGAAAATGAAATTCTTTATTGACTCAGCAGATATAAAAGAAATCAGAGAAGCCAACCGTCGAGGTTGGGTGGACGGAGTGACAACCAATCCCTCTTTAATTGCCAAAACCGGATGCCCCCATAAAGAGGTTATTAAAGACATCTGTTCTGAAGTCTCCGGTCCCATCAGTGCTGAAGTCATCAGCCTGGATTCCGATGGAATGTACAAAGAAGGTTTGGAACTGGCCAAAATCCATGACAATGTGGTCGTTAAAATTCCCATGTGTGAAGAAGGTCTTGTTGCTGTGCGTCGTCTTCGGTCTGATAACATTGCCACCAACGTAACCCTTGTTTTTTCCCCTCTTCAGGCCCTGATGGTTGCCAAAGCCGGAGCCATTATGGTTTCACCTTTTGTGGGTCGTCTGGATGACATTTCAACAGCCGGTATGGAATTAATTTCACAGATTCAAAATATTTTTCAAAACTATGAATTCCAAACTGAAATTCTTGTGGCCAGCATAAGACATCCCATGCACATCCTAGAAGCAGCCATGATTGGAGCTGATATTGTAACCATCCCCTATAAAGTAATGAAAAACCTGACCAAGCATCCCCTTACCGATAAGGGTATTGATCAGTTTCTTAAAGATGCCCAAAGTGATCTCTAAGAAATTATTCTATTCCGTTCTGAGCGTTTGCCTGATCAGCCTTATCAACTGTTCATCAAAAAAAGCCCATTTAACAGACCTGAACCGTTCTTTAAACACTCTTCAGCTGGCCATAAAATACGCCCTAAAAGGCAATGTCAAACTGAGTTCCAATTCCAAGACTTATTTTTCACCTTACCACCTTCCCGGTATGGATATCAATGCTCTGGCCAATAACAAAAAGAAACGGGCACGGATTATAATAACCATTAGTGGAAACCGAAGACCCTATCGCATTACTGTGGCATACGTTGTTGAAGAATATCGCTTTGGTAAGTACAGATTTGATCATTACGATAAAAAAAGGGCAAAAAAATATAAGAAAAGAATTCAAGAATACCTCGTCTCTCGTCCTGAACAAAAAGATATTATTGACGATTTCCAGCCTTATTAATAGAATTCTAAATGTCCTAAAAGAATTGACAATCATGGATGGATTACAAATACATGGGATTATCTAAAAATTCAGTCAGTATTTTTCTTCATAAAAGCTTCGCTCTGCTTGTCTGTTCACTCATTTTCCTGTTTCCGCTCAGATCAGAAATTGATGATGATCCAAATTTTTCAAGCCGTGTTTTTAGAGTGGATTTTTCCCAATTTTCCCCTGCTTTTGCGGTTTTTGAAGATGATTTTTTATTTGAACAAAGCTTTTCCAAGAAATCTCAATCTGATACAAAAGAAAAGGAAAAAAATAAGATCATAGATCAGGCTTTTCTAAGTACGGATTTTGACGGGGAAATAAAAATAAAAAATATCCCTAAATCCACAGAGTCAGAATTTCATATTAAAAAAATCCAAAAAAAAATAAAATTCCTAAGTGCCGGGGAATTGAGTTTTGGACCTCTTGCAAGCACAGTAAAAGAAGCCAATGTAAAATCTGAAAATCCGGGCAGAGCCAAAATACAAGTAAAAAACAATCCATTCAAAAAATCTGTTTCCAAAAACTTCCAAAACTCAACAACGATCAATGAAAATCATAGAGATTACAGGATCCATGGCGGCCTTTCACTTAAAGAGGGATTGGCTTTTATGGGAACCATGGAGGTTCAGTGGGTTGTCGGCGAACATATCTTAGGTTTTGGATCTATCAATATTGAAAAAGCCACCTATGAAATAAAAGTAAACAAACTTATCGGTGATATTGTGATTTCCATTTATGACAACAAAAAAAATCTTATTGGTGAAGGCCTTTTTCACATGGGAAGGGTTCCAAAAAATTCTTATCGTATTTCAAAAAATATCAGCGTTTTCCCCGTCAATTGGGATTATGCCGGTCAAGTAATTGATGGCGGCTCATTAATATCCCCCAAAAAGAAAACTCTTTCCGGAGTGAATATTTCACTTTACGGTTTTGATGAACAAACAAAAACAAACAAAAATGGTCAGTTCAGTTTTCATAACTGGAAAAAAGTCAATTCCCGTTCTATTGCTCTGGCCTCCAAACCAGGTTATTATGATTCCCTTTTTATTATCGATTCCAAACAACCCATTTCAATACCACTTCTGTCTGAATCCTATATGGACGCTTTTTTCTCTTACCTGGAAGATCAGGGGGTGACCTCTGTCAAAAAAAAGGGGACTGTCTATGGGACAATCCTTGGGGACAAAGACAAAAACGGTTATAGGGTCTCTATTGGAAATGAAAAACCCATCTATTTTCCTTCAACAGGGTTTGCAAATCCTCAAGCCACAACCACCTCCAGTAACGGATTGTTTTCGTTCATGGGACTTGAAAATGGTGATTACCAGCTCTTTATAGAAAAAAACGGTAAAATAGTGAGCCAAAAGTGGGTTGCCGTGGAGGCCGGTAAAGTTTCAACCATTTCCCACAATCCACAGAAAGCAAAACAAATGGAGTTTTATAATGCCATAAGTTCGATATTTCCCTTTGAAAGAGCCATTTTAAATTTCTTTGATAATGATGAAGATTTCAAAATAAGAGAGCAGAAAAGTGTTAATCTTTCTGTAATGAACAAACATGATGTCCCGAGGGTTTCTGATCTGCGTTTTCCCAAAATTTCCTCTAAAACCTCACCGGGAAAACAAAATTTCATCTCACATCATGGAAGTCTTAAGGAAATTCCTCCTTTTTTCTATGAGAAACTTCATAAACTGGCTGAAGAACAAAACATGAAGCTGAACCAAGGTTTGATTTTTGGTTTTATTGACTCCCCTGAAAAATATCAAGTTGCCATACTGGAGAAAGCCGCAAAAAAAATTGTCTATTTCAATGAAAAAGCTGAAGTGATTGATCCCAATAAAGAAATTGCTTTTGGTTTTATCATGAGTGATTTCTTAAAAGGTTTGAATAGTCTGGTTATCCAAACAGATGAAATAGTTCTGGCCACAGATCTTGTTTTCAGCGACCATAAAACCATATCTGTTATTAAAATGGAAATTTTTTCCCTGGATTCATGAAACCATGAATGAATGGCCGTCCAGAAACAGGCCCCACTGATCAATCCCTCTTTCCCAAACTGGCTTTTAAATAATCCCGATTCATACGGGCAATGTTTTCAAGAGATATTTCCTTGGGACAGGATAATTCACAGACCCCTGTATTGGTGCAATTGCCAAACCCCAAGATATCCATGGTTTGAACCATATTGAGAACCCGTTTTTTTCTTTCCGGTTGACCCTGTGGTAAAAGAGCATATTGAGAAATCTTTGCTCCCGTAAACAGCATGGCTGAAGAGTTTTGACAAGCAGCAACACAGGCTCCACAACCTATACAAGCCGCAGCCTGAAAAGAAAGATCCACTTTTTGTTTATCCACCGGGATGGAATTGGCTTCAGGAGCATTGCCTGTATTGACGCTGATGTAACCTCCTGCCTGTTGAATCTTATCAAAGGCACTGCGGTCCACCTTAAGGTCTTTCAACACGGGAAAAGCCCTGGCTTTAAAAGGTTCAATAAAAATAACATCACCATCCTTAAAAGATCTCATATGAAGTTGACAGGTGGTAATCCCTTTCCCGGGACCATGGGCTGATCCATTGATAACCATGGAACACATACCACAGATACCTTCCCTGCAATCATGATCAAACTCAATAACATCAATTCCTTGATAAATAAGTTGTTGATTCACCATATCCATCATTTCAAGAAAAGACATATCTTCAGAAACATTTTTAGCATGAAAATCAAAAAAGAAACCTTTTTCTTTCGGACCTTTTTGTCTCCAGATTTTTAGTTTTAGATTCATTGCTTCACCTATTTGTAACTCCGTGTGGTTAACTTTACATAATCAAATTTCAATTGTTCCTTATGGAGTTTTGCCCGCTCACCAGTAAATTCCCAGGCGGCCACATAGGTAAAATCTTCATCATTTCTTTTGGCTTCATTCTCAGGAGTTTGATATTCCTCCCGAAAATGACCACCACAAGATTCATTCCTATGAAGAGCATCCTGAGCCATCAATTCACCCAATTCAAAAAAATCAGCCAATCGACCAGCCTTTTCCAACTCATAATTAATGCCCAGACCCTGACCCGTGACTTTAACATCAGACCAAAACTCTTTTTTCAATGCCGGAATTCTTTCAAGAGCCTCTTTAAGACCTTTTTCATTCCTGGACATACCTATAAACTCCCACATATAACGCCCCAACTGCTTGTGAAATTCATCAACTGTTTTATTTCCACTCACTTTAAGAAGATGGTTTATCTGGTCTATGGATTCTTTATGGGCCTGATTGAACTCCTCCATTTCCACACTAACATTATCCAAAGTTGTGGAACCAAGATAATTTCCCACCGTGGAAGGAAGAATAAAATAACCGTCAGAAAGCCCCTGCATCAGGGCTGAAGCCCCCAAACGATTGGCTCCGTGATCAGAAAAATTGGCTTCACCTCCAACAAAAAGTCCTTCAATATTACTCATAAGATTATAGTCCACCCACAAACCACCCATAGTGTAATGAACTGCGGGATAAATTCTCATGGGCACTTTGTAGGGACTTTCACCGGTAATCTGTCTATACATCTGAAAAAGATTTCCATATTTTTCAGAAATTTTCTCTTTGCCATCCCTTTTTATGGCATCGGCAAAATCAAGATAAACAGCTTGTCCGGATTGACCCACTCCATGTTCTTCATCCACCCGGAATTTTGCCTGCCGTGAAGCCACATCTCTTGGAACAAGGTTCCCAAAGCTTGGATAAATACGTTCCAGATAATAATCCCTTTCCTCTTCCGGAATATTATCAGGAGCCCTTCTATCTCCTTTTTCCCTTGGAACCCAAACTCGACCATCATTACGCAAAGACTCTGACATAAGTGTTAATTTTGACTGGTGATCCCCTGATACAGGAATACAGGTAGGATGAATCTGAGTGAAACAGGGATTGGCAAAATAAGCTCCACGTTTGTGACATCGCCAAGAAGCTGTGACATTGGAATTCATGGCGTTTGTGGAAAGATAATAAACATTGCCATAGCCACCCGTGCAAAGAATGACAACATCAGCAGTATGTTTTTTTATTTCACCTGTTAAAAGATCACGAGTGATAATTCCCCGGGCCCGATTGTTCACAAGGACCAAATCTAGCATTTCATGGCGAGTATGCATTTTTACAGTACCCTTGTTTACTTGTCTCATCAAGGCTGAATAAGCCCCTAAGAGTAACTGTTGACCTGTCTGTCCCCTGGCATAAAAAGTTCTGGACACCTGGGCACCGCCAAAAGAACGATTGGTTAACATTCCTCCATATTCTCTTGCAAAGGGCACCCCCTGGGCCACACAGTGATCTATGATAAGATTTGAATTCTGAGCCAAACGATAAACATTGGCTTCCCTGGAACGAAAGTCCCCCCCTTTGATTGTGTCATAAAACAATCTGTAAACAGAATCCCCGTCATTGGGATAATTTTTTGAAGCATTGATACCTCCTTGGGCCGCAATGGAATGGGCCCTTCTGGCTGAGTCCTGAATACAAAAATTTTCCACATTGTAACCCATCTCCCCCATGGATGCCGCCAAAGCCCCTCCAGCAAGACCTGTTCCCACAACAATCACTTTATATTTTCGTCGATTGGCAGGATTTATCAATTTCATTCTAAACTTGTGGTTTTCCCACATTTTCTCAATAGGCCCATCAGGAACATTGGATTTCAAAGACAAACAAAACCTCACAAAAACAAAAAAACGTAAACAGGTTGGGAAATAAACCCACCAGCCACAACCAAAGCATAAAACCATCCCACTTTTTTAAGCATCGGAGTGTAACGGGGATGATTAAAGCCAAAACTCTGAAAAATGGAAGACACTCCATGGCTTAAATGAATGCCAAGCAAAATTAAGCAAATAATATAACCAAACACATAGACTGGACTGTAAAAAACTTCCACCACCAGACGGTAGATATCCCGCATAACCACTCCATCATATTCAATTTTATAATCAGGACCAAATTTAAAAGTCATGATATGATAAATAATAAAAAATAAAATAATGGTTCCATGGTAAACCATTGTTTTTGAAGCAAAACTTGAAGTTTTTTCCGGATTGGAGGAAATGGCATATTTTTCAGGTTTTGCTTTCCTATTTTCAAAACTTAAAAGAAATCCAAGAATCACATGAATCAGGAGACAAAGACTTAAAAAAACCTCTGTTCCATAAAGCAAGGGTTTATTACTAACAATGGCGTGGGCGTATTTATTAAAAACTTCAGGACCTGCAAAAATCAGAAGATTACCAGCCATGTGACCAAAAACATAAAGAGTCCAACCCAGTCCGGCAATTCCCATAAGATATTTTTTTCCAATAGAGGATTTTAAAAAATCCATTGATTCCTCTTCTCAACATGGGGTGTTAGCCCTCTATTTTAATAACCTTCTCACTTTAACTTTCCTTGTAGTATATACCAATAATTGGATTTTTTGAAGTTATGGAAAAAGAAAAAAATGTTCATTTGATAAGCCTTGGTTGTCCAAAAAACCTAGTGGATAGTGAAATCATGCTTGGCCAGATGATGAAAACGGGCTATCAGATTGTTGAAAATCCAAAAGAAGCGGAAACTGTTGTTATTAACACTTGTGGTTTTATTGACGAAGCCAAAAAAGAGTCCATTCAGAAAATTCTGGAAGCCGGAGAACTTAAAAAAAAGGGAAATCTTAAAAAACTGGTGGTCACAGGATGCCTCGTACAAAGGTATAAAGAGGAACTGATTAAAGAGTTGCCTGAAGTGGATGTTTTTATCGGCTCAGGAGAATTTCAGAATATCAACAAAATTATCCATAACACGAACACTTTAGAAAAAAAGGATTACTTTTACAAACCCACCTATTTACAGGATAAATTCATACCAAGGGTAAACAGTGAACCTTTTTATAGGGCTTATCTAAAAATTTCGGAAGGTTGTCTGAAACGTTGTTCTTTTTGTGCCATTCCAAAAATCAGGGGACGTTTACAATCCCGGTCCTTATCTTCAATTACCAGTGAAGCTAAACTTCTGATTGCCGGAGGTGTTAAGGAAATTAACATTATATCCCATGATTTTACAGACTATGGTTGGGATTTAAGAAAAAAAGACAAAAAAGCAAAAGAATCCCCTGAAACTTTATTAAAAGCCCTTTCATCCTTGGATGGCTTGAATTGGATACGGGTCTTGTATCTGTATCCTGATGGTATCAGTGATGAAATGATTGAACTCATAGCTTCACATAAAAACCTCGTCCCTTATTTTGATATGCCTTTGCAACATATCAATGACTCCTTACTCAAACTTATGAACCGGAAAATGACATCTGCCAAGATCAGATCTATTCTGTCAAAAATTCGTCACAAAATCCCTGAAGCTGTGATTCGAACCCAATTTATTGTGGGTTTTCCAGGAGAAACCGAAGAATTGTTTGAAGAGTTACTGGATTTTATAATTGAACAAAACTTTGATCGAGTGGGTTGTTTTACTTACTCTCCACAAAAAGGAACCACCAGTTTTCAACTAAAACAAAATGTCGACGAGAAAACCAAAAGACAACGTTTTGAACGTTTAATGAAAGTTCAGAGGAAAATCAGTCGAAAAAAACACGAAAAATATATTGGAAAAGTTCTGGAAGTGTTAATTGATGGAAAAAGTGATGAAAGTGACCTCCTTTTACAAGGACGAACATCCTGTCAGGCTCCTGATATCGATGGAGTGGTTCTAATAAATGCCGGACAAGCTCGAGTTGGAGATTTTGCACAAATAAAAATCACAGACAGTCACGATTATGATCTGATTGGTCATATTGTTGACAAAATTTTTTAATGTTTTCATACTTGTCCTATAGGTCTGATTTAAATTTTGAAGAAAATAATACAGACCAAAGGAGAGTTTATTCAATTTAATCCCATTTTGTTTATTTTCATTTCCTCAACCCTGCTGTTTTTTCTGATCAATATGATTCTTTGATAGTGACTTCCGCTCATAAAACAGGATGATCCTGTATTATAGGCCAGGTTGGGTTTCAAAAAGCAGAAATCATTGTCATCATATATGGTTTTTAATTGCACTCTGTGGTATCATTAGGATTTTATGAGACTATTCGTATGTATAAAACAGGTTCCTGATACGGAAACCCGAATTCAATTGACGCAGGACAAGCAGAACATTGATTCCAATGGAATTAAATGGATTATCAATCCTTACGATGAATTTGCCATAGAAGAAGCCATCCGTTTTAAAGAAGCTCACTCGGAAACCAGAATCACTGCTATCACTTTAGGACCAAAAGGAAGAGTAAACAACGCTCTTCTGACAGCTATGGCTATGGGAATAGATAATTCCATACTTGTTGATTCTGAAATTCCACTGGATGCCTTTCTTACAGCCAAAGCTCTGGCAGAAGTTATCAAACGAGAAGGAGATTTTTCAATTATTTATGCTGGAAAATTGGCTATTGATGGAAATGTCTCCGCCGTGCCGCTAATGACAGCCCAATTTCTCAATATTCCCCACGCTTCAATGGTGAGTGTCATTACTTACAATGACAAAACTCTCACGGCCAAACGTGAAGTGGAGGGGGGAAATTTTGAAACTTTTAAATTGACCCTCCCGGCTCTTGTAACCACCAATAAAGGGCTCAATAAGCCCCGTTTTGCCAGTCTTCCGGGAATAATGAAAGCCAAGAAAAAACCCATAAAAAATCTTACTCTAAATGAGTTGGGACTTGATCCAAAAAACTCTAAAGTCAAATTCACAAATTATGTAATGCCTCCTGAAAAACCACCCTGCAGGATAATTCAGGGAGATCCAAAAACCCAGGTGAATGAACTGGTTCGTCTTTTACAGGAAGAAGCCAAAATTCTTTAAAAAAAGGTAAAAAAGATGAAAACAGCTATTGCTTTTGTTGAAATAAAAAATGATCAATTAAAAAAAAGTTCTCTGGAAGTTCTCTCCGCTCTACAAAGTTCTAATTCTGAAATTTTCACCTGTGGGATTGGTCCCATTAATAAACAAATTCTTGAAACCCTTGGTTCATGGGGGGTTCGCAAACATTTTCTTTGCAAAGACAGAACACTTCTTGTCTATAATCCAGAAACTTATCAACAATTTTTTGCCAAGATTTTCAAAAAAGTACAACCCAAACTTTTTATGGCCAATTCAAACAGCATGGGACGAGATGTTTTTCCAAGACTGGCGGCCCAATTTGAAACAGCTTACATGAGTGATGTCACTGAAATATCTTTCTCTCCAAATTTTCTGGTAAAAAGACCCATGTATTCAGGTAAGTGTTTTGCTCAGGTGACTTTCACCGATGAGTCTTCAAAAGTTATTTTACTCAGAGCTAACCAGATTCCTGTTGGCCATCCCACAAAGAATTACAAAACTGAAGAAGAAGAAGTTCATCTGGAAAATTTATCTGGAAAATCCCAAACTCTTCGTATCGAAAAAGGAGAATCTGAAAAACCTGATTTAACAGAGGCTGACATCATTGTTTCAGGAGGGCGGGGATTGAAAAAAGCCGATAACTTCAAACTTCTTTATGATTTGGCTGAGCCTCTGGGGGCCACTGTGGGAGCTTCCCGGGCTGTGGTGGATCTGGAATGGGTCCCTCATTCTCTACAGGTCGGACAGACAGGAAAAACCGTAACCCCAAGCCTTTATTTCGCCATTGGTATTTCCGGAGCCATTCAACATCTGGCAGGAATGAGTGGCAGTAAAAATATTGTGGCTATCAACAAAGATGAAAAAGCACCTATTTTTCAAAAGGCAACTTATGGTATTGTTGGAGATCTTTTTGAAGTGGTTCCACTTTTAACCGAAAAACTTAAAAGCCTTCAAAGTTAAATTGTTCCGTACACTGATCCCCTATTTAATATTTATATTTTACCGAATCCTCCAATTTACCTGGAGGGTCAACATCCATGAAACTCAGGAAGTGAAAAAACGAAGAGAACAAGGACGAGGATTTATTTCAGCCCATTGGCATGGAGATGAAATAGGTCTCCTGCCTCTTCTTAAAAAGTATCGTTCAGCCTGTATTGTTTCCACCAGTCGGGATGGAGATATCATGAATCGACTGGTTCAGCTTTTTGGAGGACAAACAGTAAGAGGTTCTTCCACCCGAGAGGGAATCAGAGCCTTGAAAGGAATTATCACTTTGAAAAAACAGGGTTATCGTCCCAATATGGCTGTAGATGGTCCAAAAGGACCTGTCTACAAGGTCAAGCCTGGAGTTTTTCAAATTTCAAGACTTACAGATTTACCCATAATTCCCCTGTCTTTTCACGCTTCCAAAACTTATCTTTTCAAGAAATCATGGAACCAAACCCGTCTTCCTCTCCCTTTTTCCAAAATCACTATTCAATGGGGAACTTGTTTGCCCGCTCTTTCCAAAAAAGACGATCCTAAAAACCCGATTTTTCAAGAGAATCTTTCAGAAAAACTCCATGCCACAAAAAAACTGGCTATTTATAAAAATCAGAAAAATAATCTTTTTTTGTAGTAGAGATTTGACTGTTTGTTTTTTTATCCATAATATACCCTTGTTTAATGGTTCTGAGTCAGGCCTGAATCTTCAGACCTTACAAAACCACGAAATTTATATATAAATGATACAAAAGATGGGGTGTCTTTGAAAACTCTTATTTTCCTCTTATTAATCCTTAGTTTAAAGCCAAGTGAAGGTAAAATTCTTGAAAAAATTCAAGCTATAGTTAATGGTGAAATCATCACTCTCACTGAAATTAAAGAGTACAAAAACAAATTAAAAACCGGAGGTTTTCTGGATGAATTGCTTTTTTCAGAACCTGAGGTACGGGAAAAAGCACTCAAAGACACTGAATATCTCATCAAACTTCTTGTGGATGAAAGGATTATTGACTTTGAAGTCAAAAGACAAAACTTTCTTGTTACAGAAAAAAAAGTCAATAAAAAACTATTAACCATAGCAAAAAAACAAAATATGACTTTGACCCAATTAAAAAAGACTTTCAAAACTCAATCTGTTTCTTATAAGGATTTTTATTCTTTTGTAAAAAAGAGTTTGGAACGAAGGTTTCTTATTGAAAAAGAAATTACCAGTAAAATAAAAATTTCAGAGCAGGATATTATCAGTGATTACCTCGCAAACAACCCTTCCAACGGATCCCAGGTTTTTGAATACAGTCTGGCCCATATCCTTTTAAAAGAAGGAAATGAAAAAAAAGCGGCAGATATTATAAAAGAATTGAATTCCGGATCCTCTTTTGAAAGATCGGTTCTAAAATACAGTACGGATGTTGACAGCCGTAAACAGGGGGGGGATTTTGGAAACTTTAAGTCAGGAGAAATGATTGCCTCCATAGAAAAAGCCATTGAAAACCTAAAAGTTGGTGAAACATCTGCCGTAGTAAAAACCCCCATGGGTCTTCACATTTTTAAAGTTTTCGACAAAAAGTTGGTAAAAGATCCAGCCATTGAAAAACAAAGACAAGAAATTTTTCAGAAACTTTATGCTCAGGCTTTCAAGGAACAATTGAATTTTTGGTTGTCTCAAAAACGCAAAGAAGCCATTATTCAAATTAACAAAACCAATCCTACTTGAATCCTTATAAGGTCATTTTAAAATATGCTTTTTCACAGAAAAACTCCACGAAAATCCAACCATGATCAATACAGATAAATCCATGAAAAAACCTCTTCGCATTGCTATAACAACTGGAGATATTGACGGAATTGGTTTGGAAGTTACTGTTAAAGCTCTTTCCAGAATAAAACCAAAAAAAGGGATTCAGTTTTATCTGTGGCGATCGCCAAAAATTCTTAAAAAACATTTAAAAATCCTGGATTATCATTTTTCACGTCATACATTCAATGATTGGACTTCAGCCATGAATTTTTATGGGGATTATTACAAAAACCTTATCGACATAGAAACTTCCATTTCACCGCCCAAGTGGGTGGAACTTGCAGCTCAAAGTGCTTTAAACGGATCCATTGATGCCCTTGTTACAGGCCCAATGTCAAAGACCGAAATCATTCGATCCGGGCTAAAGGATCAAGGTCATACAGGTATTTTAAAAAAAGTGACTGGTAAAGAAAATATTTTTATGGCTTTTGTAGGTGGAAATTTCAATGTGGTTCTTCTCACAGGTCATCTGTCCATTAAAAAAGCCTATGATCAAATCAATGAAAACCTCCTTGAAGAATGCATTAAACTGACTCATCAATTTAAAACCCACTTAAATGTCCGTAAAAAAATCAAACCTATCGGAGTGGTGGCTGTAAACCCTCATGCCGGTGAAGAGGGAATTATTGACAAAAAAGAAGAAAATATTTTCAAACCGCTTTTAGAAAAAATGAAAAAACGGAAAATACTTTTAAGTTCTCCTTTAGTTCCTGATGTCTGTTTTCAAAAAAAATTCTGGAAAAATTATTCTTTTTATATTGCCAGTTATCACGATCAGGGGCTGATTCCTTTCAAAATGGCTCATAACGAAAATCCCGGAGTTCAAATATCCCTCGGTCTTCCTTTTTTAAGAACCAGTGTTGATCATGGAACAGCAAAAGATATTTTTGGTAAAGACAAAGCTAATTCTGACTCTATGAAACAGGCTATTAATGTGGCCATTAAAATTTTAAGAAAAAATTCTATTTAAAGGTGAATTATGTTTAAAGATTCCATTTTTAGAGAATATGACATCCGAGGTGTTTACCAAACTGATTTTGATAACACCTTTGTCTACCAGTTAGGAAGGGCATACGGACTGCTTCTTAAAGAACATAAACAAAAAAAACCTGTTGTTTCCGTGGGTCATGATGCAAGACTTTCAAGCCCTGATATAACAGAAGCTCTTATTGATGGACTTGTTTCCTGTGGAATCAAGATTCTTTACCTGGGACTCATAAACACCCCCATGTCTTATTTTTCCCTTTTTTATTTAAATATTCCCAATGGGATCATGGTCACAGGCTCACACAATCCTCCAGAGTACAATGGTTTTAAGATTTCCATGGAAAAATCCACAATTTTTGGAAATCAGATTCAAAAAATCAAGGCTTTTTTAAAGTCAGAAGCTTTGCCTGAAACCACAAAATCCGGAGAAAATCCACTTTATAGAGTAAAAAAATTTAACGATTTTAAATTTAAAGAAAAAAAGGATTTAATTGAGAATTATGACATATCACAAGACTACATAGACAGGTATAAAAAAGAATTTAAAACCCTTAAAGATCCTGGGGTGATTTTAGACTGCGGAAACGGAGCGGCCGGTGTTATTGCCCGTCGTCTTTACAATTCTGTTGGACTGCAGCCTGAAATTTTATTTGAAGATCCTGATGGACGTTTTCCAAATCACCATCCGGATCCTACAGTGGAAAAAAACACCACAGATCTTAAAAAAACTGTTGTTTTAAAAAAAGCCAGTATTGGTATCGGTTTTGACGGGGACGCTGACCGCATAGGAGTGGTTGATGAAAAAGGACGGTTTATTTGCGGAGATGAAATTATGATTGTTTTTGCCCGTAATATTTTAAAAAATCATCCCGGTTCAAAAATAATAGGAGATGTAAAATGTTCTGATCGGTTTTACAGGGATATTCATGAAAAAGGGGGGGAGGCTATCATGTGGAAAACAGGTCATAGTCTCATAAAAAACAAAATTAAACTGGAAAAAGCTCCCTTTGGAG
The DNA here is from genome assembly GCA_965219545.1 of Bdellovibrionales bacterium. Taxonomy (GTDB): domain Bacteria; phylum Bdellovibrionota; class Bdellovibrionia; order Bdellovibrionales; family JAGQZY01; genus JAGQZY01. The sequence goes on along the minus strand of CBDCNX010000032.1, from coordinate 197,136 downwards.
GTGAATTAAGCGGCCATATCTTTTTTGCCGACAGAAATTACGGTTATGATGATGCTCTTTATGCCAGTCTTCGACTTATTGAAATCCTTGGTCAATCTGAAAAAACCATAAATCAATTATTAGAAGGAATTCCAAAAAGTTTCAACACTCCAGAGATACGTCTTGAAATAAGAGAAGAAAAGAAAAAAATTTTAGTTAAAAAGTTACAGGAACATTTCATTAAAAATCCAACCTCTTATGAAGTGAATACTCTTGATGGAATTCGACTGCGTTTCTCCGGTGGTTGGGCATTGGTGAGATCATCAAACACACAACCGGTTATCACTCTCCGCTTTGAATCCGATACAGAAGAAAAACTCCATCAAATAAAAAACACCATAATAAATCTCATTGACTCTCTCTTATGAAGAATAAAATCTATATTAAAGGTGCCAGAGAACACAACCTGAAAAATATTGATGTCTCCATAGAGAAAAACAAATTGACTGTTATCACGGGTCTTTCAGGAAGCGGAAAATCAAGCCTGGCTTTTGATACAATTTATGCTGAAAGTCAAAGACGTTTTATTGACAGTCTTTCCACTTATGCCCGCAATTTTTTATTGAAACTCAATAAACCGGATGTTGATATCATTGAAGGGCTTTGTCCTTCAATTGCCATTGATCAGAAAACAATCGGCCATAGTCCCCGCTCCACTGTGGGAACAATCACAGATATCTATGACTACTTACGTCTGCTTTACGCAAAAGTGGGGACACCTCAATGTCCTAAACACAAAATTCCCGTGAAAGGACAACCTCTGGATCAAATAAAATCAGAAATTTTTTTAAAAAACAAAAATGAAAAAATCATTGTCCTGGCTCCCGTGGCCAAAGGTAAAAAAGGTGAATTTAAAAAAGAAGTGCAAACCTGGCTTAAAGCCGGTTACATGTCTGCCAAAATTGATAATCAATGGGTCTATCTGGACTCTGTCACAGGACTTCAGAAAAACAGCCGTCATGATATTGATATTGTTATGGACAAATTGGATCTGGAAAAAACAGAAAATCTTGATATCAGACTTTCAAAAGCCATTTCTTCTGCCATCAGTCTCACTGGTGGATTTGTCAGTATCGAAACAAAAAATGGAAAAAGTCAAAATCATTCCACTCTTTTAGCTTGTCCAAAATGCGGTTATTCTTTTCATAATATAGATCCTTTATTCTTCAGTTTTAATAATCCAAAAGGGGCCTGTGGGGTTTGTAATGGTTTGGGAACTCTGGATATTAAAGAATATGAAGTTACTGAATACACAACAGATTCAGGGGCTGTCACTACGAAAGAGTGGAAAATTGAAAAAAATAATCCGGATTTTGAATGGAAAGACATAAAAGTTTGTAAAAACTGCCAGGGTTCAGGGCTAAAAAAAGACGCTCTCAGTGTGTTTTACAACAAAAAGAACATTTTTGATCTCAGCAAAATGTCTATTGAAAATCTTCTTTCCTTTCTAAAATCAAGTCAAAACGAGAAAAAACATGATCTGGCTGATCCTATTATCTCAGAAATGCTCAACCGTTTAAATTACCTGAAAAAGGTTGGAACAGGATATTTGTCTCTTTCCCGTCGTTCCAAAACCCTTTCGGGAGGGGAAGCCCAGAGAATTCGACTAGCAGCCCAAGTGGGTGTTCCTCTAATGGGTGTCCTTTATATTCTTGACGAACCAAGTATTGGTCTTCATCCCAGAGATCATCAAAACGTTTTAAAAATTCTGGATGAAATAAAAAAACGGGGAAATACTATTATCGTTGTTGAACATGATGAACAAACAATTCGGGCTTCTGATGACGTTATTGACATTGGACCCAAAGCGGGAAGGCAGGGAGGTCAATTGATCTTTCAAGGGCCTTTTTCCGAGCTTAAAAAGTCAGAAGGGCTTACAGGTCATTATTTTTCCGGTCGAAAAAAAATAAAAACGCCAAAAAACAGAAGACCGGGTAATGGTTTTTCCCTGTTCATAAAAAACGCTTGTGGAAATAATTTAAAAAATATCAATGTGGATTTTCCCCTGCAAAAATTTATTGGAGTTACAGGAGTTTCCGGCAGTGGAAAAAGTACATTAATTATGGACACCCTCTTCAAAGGTCTTGCCAATAAACTTTTAAAACGTTCCTTCATCTGTTCTCCCCATAAAATCATTAACGGTATTAATCATGTGGATAATCTTATTCAAATCAATCAAAAACCCATTGGTCGAACACCCCGTTCCTGCCCGGCCACTTATGTAGGTCTTTTCCCGTTAATCAGAAATCTTTTTACCCACACTTCTGAATCAAAAATAAGAGGTTATGGAATAGGAAGATTTAGCTTCAACACGAAAGGGGGACGTTGTGAGTCATGCATGGGAGCCGGAACTGTACGGGTTCAAATGCAGTTTCTCTCTGACATTTATATCAAATGTGACATTTGCCAGGGGCATCGTTATAACCAGGAAACTCTTCTGGTTAAATACAAAGGGAAAAACATCAGTGATATTCTGAATATGACTGTCGAGGAGGCTTATCACTTTTTTGAAAACCATAAACCAATAAAGCATAAGTTGGAGGCCTTAATGAAGGTGGGGCTGGATTATATTTCTTTGGGACAAAGCTCAACTTCCCTCTCAGGAGGAGAAGCCCAGAGAATCAAATTGAGTCGTGAATTATCAAAAAACACAAGTGGTCACACCTTGTATATCCTTGATGAACCAACAACCGGACTTCATATTCACGATGTGGCAAAACTCGTTGAAATGCTCGGTGAACTGGTGGACCGGGGAAATACTGTTGTCATCGTTGAACACAATCTGGATGTTATCAGGTTCTGTGACCATCTGATTGACCTCGGTCCAGAAGGAGGGGAAATGGGAGGAAATCTGATTTTCTCAGGCCTTACAGAAGAAATTGTAAAAAATAAAAAAAGCATTACCGGTCAATATCTAATAAAAGTACTTTAAAGCCACCTTATACTCAATTGTATTAAATTATTTCATGTTGACTCGGTTTCCATAAAAACGGCGTTGTTGCACATACAACCTACTGATATAATCGGATTCATACACTGGAAATTACGTTTTTCCTGAATTTTATTTCACAAAACCAAGTTATTTCAATAGCTTGTATGTGTAAAAGAAGTCTTTGTTATGAATTTAAAAAAACTCTTTAAATCCCATTTGGATGAAAAAATAAACTCCCTTTGCCATCTTATGGAAAAAGAAGGGATTGACGGACTTTTTATTGAAAGTGGATTTGCTGATTATTACTTTCTTGACGATCAAACGAGTTTTTTCCGATCCAACCCTCACTTTCTTTTTTTCTGTCCGGACGAAGGGGAAGGTCATCTTTTAAAAATCCAACCTGACAAAAAACCAAAACTTTTTTATTATAGTCCAAAGGATTTCTGGTCCGAACCCTCCAAACTAAAAAACGAATTCTGGCAGGATTTTTTTGACATTGAAATTGTTTCCGAATCTTCCAAGACATGGGAAAAAGCCCGTGAGACTAAAGGGAAAAATATAATAATCTCCCCCCAACCGGAAAAAGGTCTGGAAAACAACTGTCAACTCTCCCCCAAGAAATTTTTGGCAAAAATTCACTGGCTTCGAGCAAGTAAAACGGAATATGAACTGGTTTGTCTCAAAGAAGCCACCAAAAAAGCCTCTTCAGGACATTTACAGGCCAAAGAGGCTTTTTTTCATGGAGCCAGTGAGTTTGAAATTTTTCAGACTTATTTAAAGGCTTCTGAACAAAGGGAATCAGAACTTCCCTATGGAAATATCATGGCTCTCAATGAAAATGCCGCTTTTCTCCATTATCAAAAAACCCGTTCCAAGAGAAACGGAACAAGTTTTCTTATTGATGCCGGAGCTCGTTATCAAGGTTATTGCTCTGATATTACCCGTACTTATTTTCTTGAAAAAGTTCCCTCTTCTTTTAAAAACCTGCACAGAGGTCTGGAAATTCTTCAACAATCCCTGTGTAAACAAGTAATACCTGGATTGAATTATCCAGAAATTCAAGATTCAGCTTTTAAAGGAGTCTCCCAGCTTTTAATCGATTTGGGAATTTTTCGTTGTTCTCTGGAACAAGCCATGAACTTAAAGCTCTCAAAATCTTTTTTCCCCCATGGAATAGGGCACGCTTTGGGTCTGCAAGTCCATGATGTGGCAGGACAGCATGACGATCAAGGTCGTACCATTAATCCCCCAGAAGCTTATCCTTATCTTCGAACTTTAAGAAAAATTCAACCCAATGATGTTTTGACTATAGAACCGGGAATTTACTTTATTCCTGTACTCCTTGAAAAAATCCAATCTGATAAAAAATCAAGTCACCTTATTCATTGGGATCTCGTGGAAGAACTCAAGTCTTTTGGAGGCATCCGCATTGAAGACGATGTTGTGGCAAAAACCACAGGTCCTTTCAATTTGACCAGGGAATTTTTACCCAGTTAAAATTGATCAAATACGAATCTTTAGTCTTAAAAGAAGGTATGTCCAGGTCAAACTCTTTTGATTTTATTTAATTTATGGATAAAATAAAGTATGTTTGACCGATTATCAAATTGTTTTGATCTTATCCTCAACAAACCCAGTCGTGTTTTTCTTTATGGAATTTTAACCACTTTCACCATCTTAACACTGGATGGCAGCCTCTGGCGTTTTCAGAATCTTTACCAGAATCAAAAAGAAATGGAAAAACGTATTGAAAACCTCAAAATCAAAGATCAAAAATTGGAATTTGAAATTCACCAGGCCAAAAAAATAAGCCATATAGAACGACAAGCCATAGAGTACTTCAATTATGTTCGTGAAGATGATCTTATCTTTGTTTTTCATGAATAAAAATAAATGGTGAAAAAATGAAAAAACTTTATCTTGTTGATGTGAGTTCCATGTTTTTCAGGGCTTTTTACGCCATTCGTATGTTGAATAATTCACAAGGTTTGCCCACAAATGCTATTTACGGTTTTCTCTCAATGTCGATAAAACTCCTCAGGGATATCCAACCCGACTATCTGGTTTACTGTTACGATCAGAAAACACCTTCTTTTCGAAAGAAAATTTTTGATGGTTATAAAGCCAATCGAAGAGAAATACCGGAAAAATTGATCCCTCAAATTCCATACATTGAAAAACTGACAAAACTTATGGGGATTCCAGGATTGGGTAAGGAAAATTACGAAGCTGATGATATTATCGGTTCCCTGACGAAGTTTGGTCTTGAAAATCAACTGGAGGTGGTCATTATCAGCGGAGATAAAGATTTTGCACAATTGGTGAATGAAAGAGTCACTCTTTTTGATACCATGAAAAACAAGCGATATAATGTCCATGACATTGTTGAAAAATGGGGAGTTTATCCTCATCAGTTTATTGACTATCTGGCCATCACAGGAGACAGTAGTGATAATGTTCCTGGAGTAAAAGGACTTGGCCCCAAAGGGGCTCAAACCTTACTGAAAAAATTTGAGAGTCTTGATAAAATTTACGAAAATATTGATCTCATTGAAAATTCCTCCCAAAAAAAGAAATTAATAGAATTTAAGGAAGATGCTTATTTGTCAAAAAAGTTAGTAAAAATTGTAAAAGATCTGAATCTGGTTGATACTCTTGATGACATTTCTTTAAAACCTGTTAACAACGAAAAACTTGAAAAAATTCTGGATGAATTGGAGTTCTCTTCTTTTAAAAAAAATCTTTTGGGAACACCCGTTGAAAACAAAAAACAATTTGAAAAAATTCATAATAAAAAATATCCTTCAATAAAAGTGAAAAAAATTTCCCAAAAAGATGTTTCTTCCTGGCTTAAAACCGGAGACAGTATTTGGGTTTGGAAAGACCCTCGTCAGTTTTTTATAAACCATGGAAATGATTGTGGACTTTTTTCAGGAGAGCTTGAGAAGCTTGGTGAGGTTCTCAATAAGAAAAAACTCAAATGGAAAGGTTTCGACATTAAATCAATCTGGCGTGAGATGAATATTTACAAAGGAGAAGTCCAGGTTGACGTTTTATTATCAGCTTATCTGCTAAAAGCCAAAAATATTAAAAATCTGGACGAAATCTATCAGAATGAATGTGGCAGAAATTTGCCTGAATTTCCAAAACCCCAGGATATTATCTATGCCCTTGAAGAATGTCATGAAGTTTTGACAAAAAAACTAAGAGAACAAAAAATGCTTCCTATACTACAGACTATGGATTTACCTTTAATTGAAGTTTTAGCTTCCATGGAAACCAAGGGAGTTATGCTTGATCTCCAAAGGCTATCTGAAGAAAGCAAAGAGCTTGAAAAAGAAATTAAAGAACTTGAGAAAGACATAAAAAATCTTGCAGGAGAAGAGTTTAATATAGCAAGTCCCAAACAACTCTCCGTTATTCTTTTTGAAAAAATGGATTTTAAAAAAAGCAAAAAGACCAAAACTGGCTATTCCACAGCAACCGATGTTCTTGAAAAATTAACCAATGAACATCCTATCGCCCGAAAAATCATTGATTATCGTGAATTGAGTAAATTAAAATCTACTTATGTGGACTCTTTGCCCAATCTGGTCAATGTTCATTCAGGTCGGATTCACACTATTTTTAATCAAGCTTCGACCAGCACAGGTCGTCTTTCCAGCAATCATCCAAATTTACAAAACATCCCCATTCGAACTCAGCGTGGAAAAAAAGTAAGAAAAGCTTTTATCGTCCCAAAGGGAATGAAAATGCTTTCAGCTGATTACAGTCAAATTGAGCTACGAATATTGGCTCACATCACTCAGGACAAAGAACTCACTAAGGCTTTCAATAAAGACTTGGATATTCATTCCTGGACGGCCAGTGAAATTTTTTCAGTACCTCTTGAAAAAATCACCCCAGATCAACGCCGGATGGCTAAAACTGTCAATTTTGGTATTGCATACGGTCAGGGAGTTTATGGTTTGTCTGAAACCCTGCAAATCCCAAGAAAACAGGCCAAAGAAATCATTGAAAATTATTTTGAAAAATTCCAGGAAGTAAAAACCTACATGGATCAAACCATCGAACAAGCAAAAACCCAGGGTTATGTGGAAACCCTCTTTGGTCGTCGCCGTTATTTACCAGAACTTTTTTCCAAAAATCCCGTCCAACGACAATTTGGCGAAAGAGCCGCTATCAACGCCCCCATACAGGGAACAGCCAGTGATCTTGTGAAAATGGTCATGCTGGAACTCCATGAACATTATCCAAGGGAAATATTATTACAAGTTCATGATGAACTTATTTTTGAGCTTCCAGAAAAAGACATAGAAGACCACGGTCAGCGAATCAAAAAAATCATGGAAAACAATGTGCAACTAAAAGTCAAATTGAAAGTTAATATCTCCTGGGGAGACAATTGGGCTGAAGCTCATTAGTCATGATCAATAATTGTCAAATTTTCTGTTTTCAGAATAACTTTAATTTGGTATCCTCTATGAATGGGATTATTAAAACAAAAACCATCAAAAACCTACTGTGTTGTCCCCTGGACACAATTGGCCATTAATTCCTCAGGTCTATACAGGGTTTGTTGTAATGGGATCCCTGGAAAAAATCTTGTACGTAATAAAAACGGCAAGGCTCTTTATGTCTATAAAAATTCAATAAACGAAGTCTGGAAATCTGAAACTTATCAAAAAATACGAAAACAGATGCTCAGTTCAAAACGCCCTGATATGTGTCTTCGTTGTTTTAGAGAAGAAGACAGTGGCGTGGAAAGTGCCCGTCAAAAATGGAACAAACGCTGGTCCCCCACCCACGCTTATAACCCCAATCCTCCAATAAACATTAAATATGTGGATCTGAGACTTGGAAACCTCTGCAATCTCAAATGCCGAATGTGCAACCCTTACGCAAGTAATAAATGGGTAGATGAATGGAATCAATTGGTCGATAAAATTGAATTGGTTCCTGACGGGACTCCTAATAAAAAACAAGCCCTTAATGAAAAACAAATTAAAGAATTGAAAAATATGAATTGGCCAAATTTTGAAGAAACTTGGAAAAATTTATACCCGATCCTGGAGAGCATTGAAGAGCTTTACCTCACTGGAGGAGAACCTTTTTTGTCTTTAGAACAAGTTCGATTATTAAAAAAAATGGTGGATAGTGGCAAATCTAAAAATATCATTCTTAAATACAACACCAATCTGACTCTTTTGCCCGAAAGATTAATTTCTTTATGGAGAAATTTTAAAACTGTGAAAATCAATGCAAGTATTGATGGTATTGGGATTGTTAACGATTACATTCGTCATCCTTCTTGCTGGGAAACCCTTCATAATAACTTAAAAAAACTTTTTGAATTGAAAGACCAGGGAGTTCCCATAAAAGTGGGTATCCACACAACTGTTCAAATGTATAATATATTAAGACTTCATGAATCCATGATTTTCTTTAAAAACAATTTTGACTGTGAAAATTATCTGAATATCCTTAATCATCCTCACTGTCTCAATATCAGAACTCTCCCTGACTTTCTTAAAGAAAAAGTCAATTCTTCTCTATCCCCCCTTTCTTCAATGGCAGATATTAAGAAAATTATAAAATACCTCAATCAGGAAGATTGGTCCCATAAATATTATAAAGAATTCATAAGTTATACAAAAACTCTTGATGAATCACGCAGGGAATGTTTCGAAAAAATCATTCCTGAATTTTTTAAATCCTCAAATCCGTAAAACCTGGCGGAGAGGGTGAGATTCGAACTCACGAGGCCCGCAAAGGCCTGCTGGTTTTCAAGACCAGTGCATTCAACCACTCTGCCACCTCTCCAAATGCAAGTTTTGAAAAGCTCATAATGGTTTTGTTTCTTCGCTCTTTATATATTATTTTAACTCCAGATTCAATAATTCCAAAAATTGGTTATGCAAGTCATAATAGCTTTTCTTTATCTTGTTCTTTTTGATTCACAATGTTAATCTTTACATGGCTGAGTCCCGTACAATAGCGATCCTGTGAAGTCCGCCAGGTCTGGAAAGAAGCAACGGTAGCTTGTATCCTATGTGCTACGGGCGACTCAGCCACCTTAACAAAAACTGTAATAAAACCATTTTGTTTGAGGAAATTATGGCTTATCAAGTAATTGCCCGCAAATTTCGACCTCAGTCTTTTACTGATTTTATCGGGCAAAAACACATCACCCAAACATTGGTCAATGCTTTTAACAACAATCGTTTCCCCCATGCTATTTTACTAACAGGTCCCAGAGGAACAGGGAAAACAACAACGGCCCGGATCATAGCCAAAACTCTTCTTTGCCAAGCCAAAGAAGGCAACATCCCCTGCAACCAATGCCAATCATGTCTTGATTTAAAAGAAGGTTCTCATCTGGATGTGATTGAAATCGACGGAGCCAGTAATAATGGTGTGGACCACATTCGTGAACTGCGAAACACTCTTGGTTATCAACCTGCTTCAGGAAATTATAAAATATACATTATAGATGAAGTTCATATGCTTTCAACCAGTGCTTTTAACGCTCTTTTAAAAACTCTGGAAGAACCACCCAATCATGTTATTTTCATTTTTGCCACTACCGAAGTTCAGAAAATCCCACTTACTGTTTTATCCCGTTGCCAACGTTTTGATTTTCGTAATCACAGTTTGACTGATATAAAAAACCATCTTCAAAAAATTTGTTCCCAGGAAAATTTTGATTTTGAAGAAAAAGCTTTATTGGTTCTTGCAAAACAAGCAAAGGGTTCCATAAGAGATTCCTTGACATTTTTGGATCAATTGATTTCTTTTTGTGATGGATCCATAACTGTTGAAAAAGTCATGTCTGTTCTTGGATTAACAGATCGTAATCTTCTTTTAAAGATTCTACAATCCATCAACAATAACAATAATAATCTTATGTTTGAAGCTATACAGAATTTCAAGGAATCAGGTCTTGACCCTATTCTCCTTCTTGAGGAATTTCTTGAAATTTTAAAAGACTGTTTGTTAATAAAAATGAACTGTTATAAACAAAAAGATATCGGTTTTTCCAATCATGAAATAAAAGAACTGGAAAATTTTTCCTCTAATCTGGAAACAGAAGAAGTTCATCTCTTGTTTGATGTTACTTTAACAGGTCTTGATCGGCTAAATTTCAGCAATAACCCGGCTCTCTGTCTGGAAATGCTTTTATTTAAATTAATAAGATTGCCTCGCATCGCAAAAAAGTTCAATGCAGAGGATTGCCAATCAGATCAAAAAACAAACCAGAATACAGTTGTCACTGACAATAATACACACATAAAAAATCTTTCAAAAAAAGAGGAATTTAATAAAAATGATCATTCTTCTGTTTTTGTTCCAAAAGTTACTGTAGGGGAAACCTGGGGGGAATTTGTTCGTGCTGTCAAACAAGCAAATGGATTTTTGGGAGCTCTTTTGGAACACACCTCTCTTATTAACAAGGATGAAAACTTTATTTATCTGGGTTTGACTGAAAAGATGTCTTTTCTCATGGAAAAACTTAATGAATCAAAAAATATAAAAAGAACTGAAAACTTTTTAAAGACTTTCTGGGCTGATGAGCGTAAAATCAAATTTTGCGTTCTAGAAAAAAATCACATCCACGAAAATCTTTCCCCTAAAGCAATAGCTCAAAAAACAAAAAAAGAAAAAGAAACAAAAGAAATTGATCATGTTGAATCCCACCCCCTGGTAACAGCCGCAGAAGAAATTTTTAAGGACCATATAAAAAGAGTGGTTGTCAGAAATTTTAAAAAAAGTAATGAAGAGGAGAAAAGAGAATGATAAAAAAAAGTCATAAAAAACACTCTTTTGAATTTTTTTAATGTTCAATATTGTCTGTCTTGATAAGCTTATTCATGAAATTACTCGATTGCCGGGAATAGGTCCAAAATCGGCACAGAGACTGGCCCATTATATTCTTAAAAATCAGGAATATTCCAAGAAATTTCGTCATGCTCTTGAAATGGTGGAGAAAAATATTCAGCTTTGTAAAATATGCTTTAACTACACCGAAAAAATAAGAAATGAATGCGGGTTTTGCTCAAACCCACAAAGAAACAAGGAACTCATATGTGTTGTGGAACAACCTGAAGACATTTTACAAATTGAATCTTCAGGGGCTTATAAAGGGCTTTATCATGTTTTACACGGAGCTATTTCCCCTTTAGAGGGAATAACTCCCAATCAACTAAAAATTAATGAATTAATTCAACGCCTTTATAAAAATAAAAAATCCATTAAAGAGGTTATTCTAGCCGTAGATTCTGATTTGGAAGGAGATACAACAGTTCTTTATGTTAATCAAAAAATATCAGGACAAAATTTTAAAATCACCCGCCTGGCTCAGGGGATCCCCATGGGTGGCAATATTGATTATATCGATGACAGAACTTTGCAAAGGGCTATGGCCTATAGAGTAGAGGTTTAATGGCACTCATCAACCAAGAAGCAAAAGAACTTCATTGCAAAATTGTTTACTATGGTCCAGCCTTGGGAGGAAAGACCACAAATCTCAAATGGGTTTACAAGATCACTCAACATTCTAGACCAAAAACAAGTGATTTAATGGAATTTGGAATGAACTCCCCTGAACGAACCTATTTTTTTGATTTTTTACCTCTCGATGTGGGACAAATTCGGAGTCTCAACGTTCGCTTCCATCTTTACTCTGTCCCAGGACAGGTGATTTACGATGCCAGTCGTAGATTACTTCTAAAAAATCTCGATGGAATTATATTTGTTGCTGACTCTCAAATGGATCGTATGGATGAAAACATTCATTCATTGGAGAATATGGAAAAAAATCTAAACCTTTCGGGCTATAATTTAAAAAAAACACCTTTTGTAATTCAATATAACAAAAGGGATTTAAAAAACATCACGCCCGTGGCTGAACTAAGAGCTGCTTTGAATAAATACAATTCTCCTGATTTTGAAGCTCAAGCAGAAAAAGGGATCGGAGTTATGGAATCATTAAACACCCTTTCAAGGCTTATTATTGCCAATTTAAAAAGCGGAAATATTTAATATTACAGACTATTTTTATCAATCCCTGTTCAGTCTTTAAAAAACCAAAAAAGATTCCATATCAATATTAAATTTTTCTCATTAAGAACTAAAATAAATGTTGCAACTTGAGGCGTGACGGAAAAATTATGGACAGTTTTATTGTTTTTACACATTTAATTTCATTTTTTTAAAAATAAACTCAACTTTTGTCCAGAAAAACCGACAAAGTAAATGTAGACACAATTAAATCATTATTTTATGGAGAATTTTCATGAAGATAGATAGAAGAAAATTTGAAAGAAAAGATTTAGATCCCCTTGAAATTCAAGGCGTTATTTCCACTGACAGCCTTACACCAATCGCTGATGGAGGAACTCTTGTCCAGGCTTCTGTTCGTGATTTTTCTCTTGAAATTCAAAGAGAAAATATATGTGATCCCACACTAAGAAAAAATTTAAACCTTGATAAAATAGAAGGCTTACAGGTTTCTATTTTAATTCCTGCCATGAACCTGGATGTTGTAGGAACAATCACTCACACCAGATATTGTGGTAATTCAAAATTCAAAATTAATATCGATTATTCCTCCGATGCTCCAAAATACTGGCGTGAATGTCTTTGTGAACTTTTACCAAGCCCTGGAGAAATTGACAGTTAATGTAGATAAAAGACACCATCATGCGTTTGCCAGAGGGAAAATCTGTTATTATATTAATAGTCTTCGTCGAAGACACCTTTAGGGTCATCGTTCATCTCCCTAATGTCATCAACCTTTGGAGTTTGGGGGATTGCGGATTTTTTTTCCATGGGTTTTTCAGGATGATTCCCGTCAATTTTCTCCGGCAATTCTCCCCCCACTTCTTTTTTTATTGACAAGTTCGTTGTGTCATCTATTTCCCCTTTTTTTAACGGAGAAATTTCCTGGGTTGGGGGTTCTTGAACTGGAGTTTCCCGGACTGGAATTTCTTCTTTTCTAAAACCAACAGCCCTGGCAATTTGATCTGTTTTCCAATTGAGGCCAACATAAATTCTAAAATCCGGTGAACCAAGCCCTCTGTAAACCCCTGTTCCTAAACCTCCATGAAAATTAAATTTTCCAATGCCACTATGACGATAACCAACCAAAAGCTCTAAACTGTCTGTTTCCCTGTCTGAGGAAATGATTGTTTCTTCAACGGGTAACCCTCCATAAATTTCACCAATGACCGCCGAACCTTTATTATCAGTCGTATAGGAAATTGCCGAAGAATAAATAACCTGATCTGATATAGGAACAACACCTGAATTTGAAATAGTACTCCCTTCCTGTCTGATACGATATCCAAAGTTAACAGCAAAAAGAAGATCGGGGTTTATTTTAAAATCACCCACTGCTTCCAAATTAAATGCGGGGCCGTAGTCTTCGCCACTGAAGGGATTTTCTTTTGTCCGTTCAAAATCAACACTTCCAAAAACAGCAAGTCTTAAATCTTCTTTTTCAAAGAAACGAATTTTTGAATTGAGTCGAATGTCATTAAGCCCTTTGACATCATAGAAAAACAAAAAGTTTGATTCCCCGCTAATCTGTTGTGAGTTTGTCGATCCAATATTCAAGCCCATTTCCCAGCCCTGTAAAATACCAACACCAAAATGTAGATTGGAATAAAGTATAGTATCATTGGGATCGCCGAATTCCTGGGTGTTTGGCGTACGAGATAATTTAGAATAAGAGAGGGAATTTGTTACATAATTAAAAAACCCGCCGAAATTTAATTCATAAGGCTTAAGTGTGCGAGCAGAATGAACTGTTACAAAATCCAACCCACTTGAAGTTGGATTAAAGTTTTGTATATCTGTTCCTCCAAGATTAGAAAAAGCCGAAAAAGAAAAAATATAAATTGAAAATATTAAAAAAATTCTGAAAATATTTTTTCTAACAAATTCCATGATACAACCCCTTGCTTTTTCTAAATTTCCAAAACATTATTCTTCTGAAAATCCATTTAATTTGCACACTGTATATTCCAGGTTTTTATCATTTCAATTCAGATAAACGACCTTTACTAATATACTATACCGATGCTTTTAATTTTTCAAACAAGATTGATTTTCCTCATGGAAAGCATTTTATATAATCTTAAATAGCTGTTTTAATTGGGTTTTTTGACAATTTATAGACTTTATGCTTGGGAAGATGTTTGGTGTGTCTTCGAATAACTTCCGGTAAAAGAAATTTAAAATGTTTTTCCACAATTTTCTCTGCCACTTCAGGGTAAATTTTTGACAAGTCAGAAAGAGTCCATCCAACGGCTGTCTGAATAAAACGATCCTGCTCTTTAATCAGATCAGCAATAACTTTTTTAATAAGGCCATGGTATTTCTTTTCTCTGGAAACTCCACGAAAAGAGATTATTGAAGACCTTCTTTGCCAAAAGTTTTCCTTTTTTCTCCAATTGGCTATGATCTCTGCTGTAAATTTTCCATGAAAAACAATCATAGGATCCAAAACACGAACACAAAACCAGTCCGTTGTACACCAATCCCAAAAACAGTTCTCCCTGTAAAGACGATCGAAGTGTCGCAACAAAACTTTTACACCCATCTCTTTATAGAGATATTTTTGAATATAAATAATTCCTGCAAATTTATCTTCGGCTTTTTCCTGCCGAATCAAATGACAAGCTATTTCAAACTGTTTTCGAAGAGGTGAAGCCCCAAGACCTTCCTCTATCCTCCAGTGATCAAGAATTTTATGTATTACTGGAGTTTTTACCCCTCTGTAAGAGATAACATTCCTCAAGTAATTTTCAAACCATTTTTTTGTTTCCGGTTTTGAAGCCTTTTGAAGATGATCCTGTAATTTCCTAACAACTTTCAAAAAATTTCCAACTGTAAATTAAGAGATAAAACTTCATAGAAAACCTTAAAAGATCAATCGTGCATTTTCTATTCGTATTCGCAAAGAAATTCACTGACCAAGAACTTTAGAAATAGATGAACCAATACCACTTGTTACAAGAAAAGAAAAGATAACCAACGATTCCATCAAAGCCAGAGACAAGACAAGTGGAATAAGCATTTTTCCCTGGGCTGCTGGATTTCTGGCAATGCCGTCAAGGGCGGCGGCGGCGGCCTTACCCTGTCCTGAAGCCGCTCCAAAAGCAGCCAATCCTATACCCACACCAGCTCCAAGTCCCATAAGACCTAAAAATTCTGCATCATCCACAGAGCCAAGATCGAAATGAACTCCCGTTTCCACGGCAAAAGCCTGAATAGAAAAAAGAAAAATTCCAAACGCTGTCATTGTTTTATTAAATAATGTTTTCATAATAACTCCTTTCCATTTTTTTAATGATCTCCATGAGGTTGGGCCATCATAACATAGCTCATTGATAATAAAGTAAATACAAAAGCCTGTATAAAACAAACCAACAACCCAAGAGCATAGAAAAAAACCGGCAAAAAGTAAACAAAAGGAGCTGGCAAAATTTCAAGAAAAACACCAACCACGGCATGATCTCCTGTCATATTACCGGCCAAACGCAAACCCAGGCTCACCGGTCGAAAAGCATGGGATAAAAGCTCAATAACAACCATCAAGGGCATAAGCCAGAAAAAACTCAAAGGCAGGTGGCCCGTAAAATCTTCAATATAGCGAAATCCTTTCTCCTTGATTCCCACCCAATTGTAAACAAAAAAAGAAAATAAACCTACGGCAAAGGTTGTGTTAAAATTATCTGTTGCAGGAATCATCCCAGGCAAAAGACCTACCAGATTATTAAACAAAATAAAAGTAAAAACAGAAGCAAATAAGGGAACATAAATCCGACCCTCTTTCCCCAAAACCATCTCACTGATAGCCACATTGAATTCCGTAAGAGCTTCAAAAAAACCTTTAATGGAAAGTTTTCCCGATGGAATAACAGCTTCCTCCCCTTTTCCCAAAGAAATTCTTCCCAAACAGGAAAAAACAATCAAACCAAAGGTCACAACAACTGCTGTGGCAACATGAACATTGTAATGATTCACTCCAGGAATCATTTGCATCCAGCTAAAATGCATAAGGTCACCTCATCACCTTGTCGTTAAGGACCAAATAAAAGCACTTAAAACAAGAGGGAAAATCCCACCAGACAAATAGATGGGATTGGGTTTTACGAGTTTTGTCACTTGATAAACAATATAGATTAAAACAGGCCATTTCAACACAATGAGAATAAGAAGCAAAGCAATATTTTTTTTAAAAAAGAAAAAACGAACAGAAATTATAAGACTCAAAAAGCTCAGACAAAAAATTAACTGACCAAAGTAAAAACTGTTTCTTTCAACGGGACTGAAGAACAGGTTTGCCGCGGCACAACAAAGGCTTGTGGTTATAAAATAGAGTGTCAAAAAAAAGTCATTTCTTTTTTGCCAAAAGGAAATAAACATGAACAGTCCACAAAATAAGGAAAAAAATCAATAAAATCAATAAAATCATGCTTTCGCTGTAGTTTAAAAAAGAAGCCACGGGTTTATAGATATAATAACTGACAAAAATAAAACCGGATAACTCCAGGCTTAGACCCAATGCCTCCTTTAATGATCCCATTTATGATTTAATTTGATTCAACATTTGAGTTAATTTGGCTATCATTTTCATCATCGTGAACCAGGGCAACCCCCGTCACAAATTCTCCCGGTTTTAAAGAAATCAAGCGAACGCCTTGTGTGTTGCGACCCATTTTTGAGATTCCTGAACAAGACATACGAATCGTCTGCCCCTGATCTGTAGTTATAACAATATCATCGGTATCCAACACCACTCTGGCTGTAACCAAATCACCTTGTTTATCTGCGGTTTTTTGTGTGATGATTCCAGAACCCCCTCTTCCCTGAATCCTGTATTCTTCTACAGGGACACGTTTCCCATAGCCTCTGTCCGTACAAACCAAAAGGTGCAAATTTGAATTTGCAGACAGCACTTCAAGACCCACCACACTATCCTCAGGAGAAAGATTTATAGCCTTCACCCCCCGGGCTGTTCGCCCCATGGGACGAACTTTTTTCTCATCAAAACGAATGGCCTGACCTTTTTTGGTAACAGCTAAAAGGCTGCATTTTCCATCGCTGATTTTGGCCTGAAGGAGTTCATCGTCCAGACCGATCGTCAAAGCAATAAGACCTGATGGCCTCGGTTTGGAAAAAGCACTAAGTGGTGTTTTTTTAATAGTCCCGTTTTTTGTTATCATAACGACGTACTTGTCACTTTGAAACTCAGCAACAGGTAACACAGCCTGAACTTTTTCTTTATTAAGATCGATTATATTAACTACAGCTTTACCTTTTGAAGTGCGGCTTCCCAAAGGTAATTTATGAACTTTTGCCCAATAAACCTTTCCCTTGTCCGTAAAAATCAGAAGGCTTGTTTTTGTTTCGGCAACAAAAATAGAGGTTACATAGTCTTCTTCTCTTGAAACGGAGCCTTTAACCCCTTTGCCCCCTCTTTTTTGTGTTTTGTACTGTTCTATGGGAATTCTTTTAATGTAGCCACTCTGGGTAAGCACGACCACCATGGTTTCCTGGGCAATAAGATCTTCATCGTCAATTTCCTCTTCATCCATTAAAATTTGAGTCAGTCGTGGAGTTGAATGTTTTTTCCTGATTTCCTCCAACTCCTTTTTTATCATTTCATAAATTTTTGAAGAATCCCGAAGAACTGATTGCAGCCAAAGAATTTTTTCTTGTATGTTTTTTAGTTCATCGAGAATCTTTTGTTTTTCCAAACCTGTTAAACGGGAAAGTTTCATGTCTAAAATTGCCTGAGCCTGTTTTTCACTAAATGAAAACTGATCCATTAAAGATTCTCTGGCTGTTGATGTGTCCCGGCTTGAACGAATGACAGCAACAATTGCATCTATGTTATCCAGACATTTTTTCAAGCCTTCCAAAATATGGGCACGGGCTTCGGCTTTTTTAAGCTCAAAAATACAACGTTTAGTGACTATATCTTTGCGGTGAAGAATAAAAGATTGAAGAGCTATTTTTAGGTTAAAGATTCTTGGTTGATTCCGGGCATCTAAGGCTAACATTCTTATGCCAAAACTGATTCTCATTTGGGTGTATTTATAAAGCTGATTGAGAAGAACTGTTGCGTTTTCATTCCGTTTTAAAACAATAATAATTCTCATGCCTTCTCGACTGGATTCATCACGAATATCTGTAATTCCCTCTATTTTTTTGTCACGAACAAGATCTGCAATATTTTCAATCAAACGAGCTTTATTTACCTGATAAGGAAGCTCAGTGATGTGAATTTCCTCTCGATCATTTTTTGTTTGTACAATTTCTGAAACAGCCTTTACATAAATTATACCGTGCCCCTGTTTATAAGCTCTGACAACACCCTGTTTTCCAGAAATAATTCCGGCTGTTGGAAAATCAGGTCCTGGAATTGTTCTAATCAATTCATCAATCTTAAGATCAGGGTTGTCTATAAGGTCAATACAGCCATCAATAATTTCTCCAAGGTTGTGAGGGGGTATGTTTGTGGCCATACCAACGGCAATTCCTGAACTGCCGTTAACAAGAAGATTCGGGAATTTAGCAGGTAAAAGCTGAGGAATCATCAGAGAATCATCATAATTTGGACCAAAGGGAACGGTTTCTTTTTCGATATCTTCAAGAAGAGATTCAGCGAGAACCGTCATCCTCACTTCCGTATAACGTTGGGCTGCCGGACTGTCACCGTCAATGGATCCAAAGTTTCCCTGTCCATCGACCAATGGATAGCGGAGGGAAAAGTCTTGAGCCATACGAACCATGGTATCATAAACGGCCGTATCTCCGTGGGGATGATATTTACCTATGACATCTCCTACCACGCGAGCTGACTTTTTATAGGGCTTGTCGTGAGTGTTGTTCAACTCGTGCATGGCATAAAGGATCCGGCGATGAACGGGCTTCAACCCATCACGCACATCCGGAAGAGCCCTTCCCACAATAACACTCATGGAGTATTGAAGGTAGGCCTCTTTCATTTCTTTATTAATATCTTTTTGGGAAATGTTTTCTTGATCACTCATCTTTTAGCCCGCTTACACGTCAAGTTCCTTAACAAAGAGAGCGTTTTCAGAAATAAAATTTTTTCTGGGCTCAACACTTTCACCCATAAGAACACTGAATATTTCATCAGCCGCTACAGCATCATCAATGGTAACCTGTAATAAATGTCGATTGGACGGATTCAATGTGGTTTCCCACAATTGTTCCGGATTCATTTCCCCCAGGCCTTTGTAGCGCTGTATATAAGCTCCCTTTTTTCCCAGTTCCATAAAATAGTCATAAAAACTGCTGTAATCATAGAATGTTTTTGAAGATTTGTCTTTATTGATAACAATAGGCAGTTTTTGCGTTGAACTCAAAGATTCCCAAAGTTCAACAGTTTGTTTCCAGTCAGAAGAGTTCATTTTTTTAATATTCATTTTGCTGTTCTGGTAATAACCAAAACGGCTGGTCCTGAATACAGCTTCCTCAGAGCTTTTAGAAACAATTTCCGCATCCGTTATAGTATAGTGCTCCTCTTCGCTAATGGCTTTCCTGAGTTTTTCTAAAAAATCCTGACAGGCTGACTGGTTTTCTAAAAGGTTTTTGATTTCCACATTGTTTCGCAACATACATTTGACAATATCCGGTTCCATTGTAAGGGCGTGAGCTTTCAGAAGGTTTGAGAATTTTAAAATGTCCATGATAAATTTTTTAAAATCTTTGCTGTCAGGCTTGGAACAAGACTCAATGTCCAAATCTGTTAAGGTGTTTTTGAGAAGAAACTCTGTAAGCTCTTTTTCATTCTTGAGATAAATTTCCTTCTTTCCTTTCTTGTAGCGATATAGAGGTGGTTGAGCTATATAAACATAGCCCTTTTCAATGATCTTCGGCATTTGACGAAAGAAAAATGTAAGAAGGAGGGTTCTGATATGAGAGCCATCCACATCGGCATCTGTCATGATAATTATTTTGTGATACCGTATTTTGGACAAATCCATATCATCTTTTCCTATTCCGGCTCCAAAAGCTGATATCATCATTTTTATTTCTTCATTGGAAAGCATCTTGTCAAAACGGGCTTTTTCCACGTTGAGAATCTTGCCCCTTAAAGGAAGAACAGCCTGGGTTCTTCGATCACGAGCTTGTTTGGCTGAGCCTCCGGCAGAATCCCCTTCAACCAGGTAAATTTCACAAAGAACCGGGTCCTTTTCCTGACAATCAGCCATTTTTCCAGGAAGGGAGTGGGAATCCAAAGCTGATTTTCTCCGCGTCAGTTCCCTGGCTTTTCTGGCCGCCAGTCGGGCCTTTGCAGAATCCACACACTTTCCTATGATTGTTTTTGAAGATTGCGGGTTTCTGTCAAACCAGTCGGCCAGCTTCTCGTTGACCAAAGTTTCCACCAGACCTTTGACTTCATTGTTTCCCAGTTTGGTTTTTGTTTGCCCTTCAAATTGAGGCTCAGGAACTTTTACACTGATAACAGCGGCAAGGCCTTCCCTTATGTCGTCCCCCTCAAGGTTTGATTTCATGTTTTTCAACAGATTTTTTCCTTGGGCATAGGAATTTGTTGTTCTTGTTAAAGCCCCTCTAAACCCCACCAGATGAGAACCACCTTCGTTGGTGTTGATATTATTGCAATAACTGTATATGTGTTCCGAATAGGAATCATTCCACTGCATGGCAACCTCTATTTCCACCCCCTCTTTGGTTCCTGAGAAATAAATCACTTCGTTGTGAAGACTTTTTTTGTTTAGATTAATGTGATCAATAAACTCCTTAATCCCGTCAGAAAACTGAAACTTGACTTTCTTTTCCGTATCAGGTCTTTCGTCGATAAGTTCAAAACAAAGACCGGCACTGAGAAAAGCCATCTCTCTGAAACGGTTGCTCAGAGTCTCAAAATTGTAAGATGTATCGTCTTCTTTAAAAATGTCCCTGTCCGCTTTAAAAACAACTTTTGTCCCTGTTATGCCCGTGGAACCACAGTTTTTGATTTCTGAAACAACCTCTCCCTTTTTATAGTTTTGTCTCCAAACACTGCCTTCACGATGCACTTCTACATGACAAAAACTGGAAAGAGCATTTACAACAGAGGCCCCAACACCATGGAGTCCTCCTGAAACTTTATAAGAGTCTTTGTTGAACTTTCCTCCTGCATGAAGAACTGTGTAAACAACCTCTAGGGCGGATTTTCCGCTTTTATGTTTTGAAACGGGAATTCCCCGTCCATTATCCTGAATGCTTATGCTTTCATCACTGTGAATAATTATTTTTATATTGTCGCAATAACCGGCCAAAGATTCATCAACAGCATTATCAACTATTTCGAAAACAAGATGGTGATAGCCTCTTGTGCTTGTGTCACCTATGTACATCCCAGGTCTTTTGCGAACAGCTTCCAACCCTTCCAAAACCTGAATGGAATCAGCATCATACTTGTTTTTAGGAAACTCTTCTGAAATCACTTCCCGGCTTTCAGACACTTAGTCTCCTTCCCGAACAATTTTCTTTTCTGATGAAAGACCCTCCTTCTGTTTTAAAAACAAAGGATTGTTTTCCCTCCCCGATGAACATTGCATCTGTTGTCGTCAGAAATATCTGACTTTTTGTCAAAAGCAGGTGGTCTAAAAAGTTCATTCGTTTCTCTCTGTCTAATTCCGACAAAACATCATCCAAAAGTAAAACAGGAAAATCTTTGTGAATTTTGTAATACAATTCCATTTGGGCTATCTTAAAAGCTAATATTATAGCTCTTTGTTGACCTTGTGAACAGAAAAAACGGGAATCTTGCCCCTTAAATTTGAACTTGACACCGTGTTTGTGTGCCCCAATTAAACACTGTCCGGTATTTGTTTCTTTTTTTTTATTTTCTTTCCAATCTTTATACATGGCATTAAAAAAGTCTTCCCTTTTTCCTTTGTCAAAAACTCTGTTGGAAACAGTGTATTCCATGGTAAGGTCTCCACTGCAATCGTTCGTGATATTTAAAAATTTTTCTGACAGAATATTTTCCACTCTCTTAATGGCCTCCAGGCGGAAAAGGCAAATATGGCTGCTTTCTTTGAAAAATTCAAGACTTAAAAGCTGATTCAACTCCTCTCCCTCATTGGGGGATATTTTTCTTTCTTTTATTTTTTTAAGCAAGCTGCCTTTCTGTTTTAATAATTTTTGATACCTGTCATACAGATTAGAAAAATCAGGAAACAAATGTAAACAAAGATTGTCAATAAGTTCCCTTCTCCTTCCGTCTGAATCCCTGATAATTTGGATGGTTTCCGGAGAAAAAAGAATACTGGGAAAACTTTTTCTTAAGTTTGATATTGTTGTTTTCTTTTCATTAATCTTTATCAGCTTTGCTCTTCCGGAAACAACAATATTAATATGATAGTAAATGTTTTTCTTTAAAAATTCTGATTCTAAACAAAAACTGTTAAAATCATTTTTATTTATAAGAAAACCCATGTCCTTTGTTCGAAAGGATGTACCATAAGTTAAAAGATAAATGGCTTCTACAAGATTTGTCTTTCCCTGTCCGTTTGAACCATAAAAAACATTCAAGCCGGAGTTAAATTGAATCACCTTATCTTTTATATTTCTAAATTGTCTCAACTTTACTCTGGAAATTATCATAGACGAATAGGCATAATAACACAGGTATAGTTTTCATCTTTCTCCGGTTTTATAACTCCAGGGGAGGTATCATCTTTTAATAAAAACAAAAAATTATCTTCGGAAAAACTGTTGAGAACGTCTATTACATATTTTGCATTAAATCCAATTTCAAATTGGTCACTCGAATAATCTATATTCAACTCCTCTCTGGCATCTCCCGTTTTTGGATCATTGGACATGATTTCCATTTTCCCTTTTGAAAACTTAAATGTTATTTCTTTGGATTTCTGATTGGAAAGAAGAGAAACTCTTTTGATGAGACTTAGAAAATACTCACGATTTACAAGGATACATTTTTCTTTTCCTTTTGCAATATCCTCAGGAATAAATCTTTTGTAATCAGGATATTTCCCTTCAATCAAACGGATCATAAGTATGATGTTCCCTGTTTTTAATACAAATTGGGAACCTTCTATGGAAATAAAAACAGGTTCAGTGGAAAAATCAATGATTTTTCTAACCTCAATCAAACCCTTTTTTGGAACAATAACTCCTAATTTTAACTCTTCAATATTCGTCAATCTATCTACAAAATTCAAACGGTGACTGTCCGTTGAAACCATCCTGAAGTGGTTTTTTCCGTCAATTTTTTTGTTTTCAAAAAAAACTCCATTGAGATGGTAGCGTGTTTCATCATTTGAAACACTGTAAATCGTACGATCAATCATCTCCATAAAAACTTGCTTATCCAACTCAACAAGATTTTCAGTTTTAGGAGTTGGAAAAACAGGAAACTTGGAAGAATCGAGGCAAACTATATTAAAAACGGATTTTTCCTGTTCTATATGCAACCGACTTGGAGAACTTTCTGTTTTTGATATCACTTCAAGAACTATATCCGCTTCATTGAGTTCTCTAATAATCTCAAAAATCTGTTTTGTATTAACAGCAATTTCCCCTTCCTTGATAATTTCAACACTCTCCTCATCCGTTAAACTTACCTCCAAATCCGTGGCAAAGATTTTCAGTTTATCATTTTGTGCTTTTAGGAGAACATTGATCAAAACGGGCATTGTCACTTTTTTTTCAGCAATGTTCTGTGTTTTACCAAGGAGATTTAACAAATTTGTTTTTGTGATTTTAATTTTCATTTTTTCCTCTTTTAAAAGTTTTCAGTAAAAAGCATTCCTTTGTTTGAAAAATATAAAGATTGTGTCATTAAAAATGAGATACCTATAACTATTCTTTTAAAATATAAATAATAATAGTAGTAGTAGTAGGTTCTGTTAAAAATGGGCACATTTTGTAAATATCTGAAATATAATAACAAATTAGGTCTAAAAAACAAAAAAAAAAGAGGAAAATCTCTGGAAAAAATCGTGGAAAAAAAGAAAATATTTTAAGCGACAGACTTATCAACAGACTTATCAACAGACTTGAATCACAAACCTGTAATATTGTGGATACGATTCTGTAAATATTCAAAATCTTTCTTTAAATCGGAATTTTCCTCAATTTTCCTTCGCATTTTACTCACTGCATTCTTAACAGTTGAATGATCTCTACCGCCAAAAGACTGACCAATTTCAACCAGGGTCCTGTTCATATTATTTTTGATGAGCAACATGGCCATATAGCGGGCAAGCAGGAGAGGTTTGGTTCTGTTCTTGGACTTTATATCCGATAAACGTATTTTGAAATGGTTGGCAACAATTTTCTGAATGTCATCCAGAGAAAGGGAGATTGTTTCTTCGTGGACCGCAAGGATTTCTTTTGCGAGGTCTAAATCAAGTTTTTTGGCCTGAAGTTCCGAGTACATTTTCACTTTATTGAGATTTCCTTCAAGTTCACGGATGGATCTTTTTGAAATTTTTGCGATGTAATTGGCAACTTCATCAGAAACGGAAAATCGCTTTCTTTCAGCTTTGTAACGGAGAATTGCGAGGCGGGTTTCAAAATCAGGCATTTGTATGTCAGCAATAAGACCCCACTCCAAGCGGGTTCTGATTCTATCCTCCAAGCTGCTGATATCTCTAGGTATTTTGTCGCTGGCCACAACAACTTGTTTTTCTTTCTCAAGAAAGTTGTTAAGGGTGTGGAAAAACTCCTCCTGCACTCTCTGACCGTTTCCTATAACCTGGATGTCATCAATAAGGAGAAGGTCACACTTTTCCCTATAACGAGTTCTGAATTTTTCCATCTCCCCTCGACGAATTCCTGAGACACATTCATTGAGAAACCGTTCGGCGGAGACATAATATGTTCTGATATGAGGAAGGTTTTTCTGAGTGTGATTTCCAACAGCGTGGAGGAGATGGGTTTTTCCCATTCCTGTTGGTCCACAAATAAAAAGAGGATTATACCCTTCAGCTCCAGGCTTTTGGGCGATTCGATAAGAGGAAGCATGGGCGAGTTCATTGTTTCGTCCCACAATAAAAGACGAAAACGTGTATTCCCGGTTGAGAAAACCTGAGGATTTTGAGCGAGGTGA
The DNA here is from genome assembly GCA_965219545.1 of Bdellovibrionales bacterium. GTDB lineage: Bacteria > Bdellovibrionota > Bdellovibrionia > Bdellovibrionales > JAGQZY01 > JAGQZY01. Next base: position 172,033 of record CBDCNX010000032.1, on the reverse strand, counting down.
ATTTTTGGGACCCGCCTGGTCCCTTGTTTTTGTGGTGGCGGGTTGAGCGTTAGTGTCTGTTGGAGTTACCACAGGTGGACTCTCTGGTTTTTTTGGAGGAGTGTTGGTAACCACCAACTCCACCTCAAAGGGGTTCTGAATAAGACAGGAAATTTCAGAACAGATTCTCTCGAACAAATGTTCTAATATCCAATACTTATGAAGTTTTGATGGAACCCCCAACTTGATGCGTTGAGGCTTTCCGGAGAGGCTTTCCACGGCCAGTAAGTCAGTGGGTTCAAACCAAGTTTGTAAAAGTTTGTTATCTGCATTTTTAGAGGCTATATTGTTTTTTGCCTGCCTCCAGAAATCGTTTTTATTCTCCACAGAGTCCTCCGAAAAAAGGTTTCCACAGTTTTTAGCAATATCTGCATATAAAATCAACAGCCTTGACCTGTTTAACGCTTTATGGTCTAAGAAAGTCTCTTAAAAATTTCAACAGAGACATATGTTTAGGTCGTAAAGAGGTGAATATGAAACGAACTTACCAACCCAAGAGAAGGCGGCGAAAGACCACCCATGGGTTTCGTGTACGCATGGCGACAAAAAGTGGCCGGGAAGTGATTTCCAGAAGAAGAGCTAAAGGGCGGAAACGTCTGGCGGTCACAATAGGTGGAAAGTGATTTGCCGTCTCTTAGACGACGGGCGGAGATCCTTGAATTAAAAAAACAGGGGCGGTTTTTTCATGTCAACTCCTGGCTTGCTGTGAATTTCAAAAAAAACGACAAAAACAGCTTACGATGGGCCTGGACTTTGCCAAAAAAGATAGGAAAGGCTGTCGTTAGAAATAGATTAAAACGATGGGGAAGAGAGTTTTTAAATGATTTCAAACAAAAAGAGGTGGACATTAACTTCATTTTCAAAATTAAAACACCTGATTTTTACAGGAAACTCAGCCACCATGAGTTTGACAAGGTGTTTCAGAAAATTTTTAGAAGTAAGATTTCGTAGGGCAGTCTTATTTTTGTTTTGTTTTTATAGAACTTTTTTACGTTCTCAGATGGGTCATTCCTGTAAATTTTCTCCAACCTGTTCCCATTATGTCAAAGACTCTTTTCAGACACTTGGTTTAGCAAAGGGGTTTTTTTATAGTGTGAAGCGGATTTTCAAATGTCACCCTTTTTCCAGAGGGGGCTTTGATCCTGTGCGAGAAAGGAAGAGGCGTTAATTTTATGAATGAAAAGAACAGTTTTCTGGATAAAAACACTTTACTGGCCATAGTTTTATCAATGCTTTTTTTTGTTGTCTGGCAGGCATATGTTCAAAAAAAATATCCAAATCTGAATAAAAAGCAAAAAGTGGCAGGCAAAATCAATAATAAAAACCAGTCTCAGATTCAAAAACAAGAAAAGTCCCGTCAGAAAATGACTTTGAACTCAAAAAAGGAAAAACATCTTCTTCCCGAAGAACAAATTTGGACTATCTCCACCCCTAAGTTCAGTTTTCAGTTGAGTTCCTATGGAATGGGCTTAACTCGATTTGAACTCAACGACTATTCTGACAGAAAAAATAAAAAAATAGAATTTAACAACAAGAACACAAATTTCGGCAACTTTGCAACGCTGTTTGAAGATGAAATCATCAATTTTTCCGTGGAGAAGACATCAGAAGACAGGTTTGTCGGAAAAGCTCAAAAAGCTCAATACAAAATTAAAAAAGAAATGTTTTTTGACAGAGAAAAATACACCATTGATGTGAAACTCAGTGTTCGGTCTGCAAGGGGTTCGCAAACAAAAAGCGTGAAAACCCTTCTTTCCAACAGAACTCTTGATGTAAAGACCTCTTTTTTGACACCCTCTTATGAAGGAACAGAGTTCTTTGTAATAAGCCGCGGAGGCGAGGAAAGGGAGCGAATCGATACTCAAAAAGGAATGGAACAGATATACGAACAGGCAACCCTGTCCTCCATAGGAAGCCTTTATTTTAGTATTGCCCTGAAAGATGAATCAGATTTCATTCCAAAAACCCTTGTTCGTTTCAACCCCCAACAAAAAGTGGCCTTGGCTTATATTATTCATCAGGCAAGAGGTATGGGGGAAACCAGCAAAATTCAATACAAGGGTTTTATAGGTCCAAAAAAATACGATATTTTAAAGCAGCTGGATCAGGATTTTGTAAAAATGATCAATTACGGCATATTCAGCGTTCTAAGCAAACCCATACTAAAGCTTCTCAAAGTCTTGCATGGAGTTTTGAAAAACTGGGGTTTGGCTATTATTTTTCTGACAATCTTTATTCGTCTTTTATTGCTTCCCATCAATATTTCTTCCATGCGTTCCATGAAAAAAGTCCAGAAAATTCAACCACAAATTGCAGCTATTAAGGAAAAATACAAAGATGACCCGGCTAAAATTAATCAGGAAACCATGGCTTTGATGAAAAGAGAAAAAGCCAACCCCTTAGGCGGCTGTCTTCCCATGCTCCTTCAGTTGCCAGTATTTTTTGCTCTTTATTCTGTCCTTGGACAAAGCATTGAGCTTTATAAGTCTCCTTTTGTTTTTTGGATTCGGGATTTGAGTTATAAAGATCCGTTTTTTATCCTACCAATATCCGTGGGAGCTTTGTATTTTATTCAAATGAGTTTTAGTCCGCAACCGACAGACCCAACTCAAGCAAAAATGATGAAATTTATGCCAATCTTGTTTTGTTTTTTTATGGTTACAGTTCCAAGCGGGCTAACCCTTTATTTTTTAGTCAACACAATTTTTGGCATTGGACAGCAAATTCTTTTTCAAAGGCAAAAAACAGCGACTTGAAAGGAGACAAAAAATGGGTTTATTTACAAATTTTTTCAGAGGAAAAGGTAAAAAACAGAAACAATCTCTGGTTGACCGACTTTTGGAACAACTTCTTGAAAAAGGGGGCTTTGATATTTCTTATGACATTGAAGTCTTAGACAAGGAAGAGGGGGTTCAAATTTTTAGAATTAAGTTTTACGGTGAGGATGAAAAACTCTTTATTGATAGAGATGGAAATTTACTGGATTCCCTTCAGCTTTTTATCAAAAGATCTCTTCAGCATCAGTTTCCAGGGGATATGACAAGTGTGATCTGCGATTGTAATGGTTTTAGAAAGAAAACCAATCAATCTCTCGTGGAACTTGCCGAGCGTCTAAAAAGGAAAGTCATAGACCAGGGAAGATCTGTTTATTTAAGGGCTTTATCTCCAAAAGACCGAAAAGTGGTTCATCAGTTTTTGGCTAACGATAAAAGAGTTAAAAGTCAGTCCGTTGGGGATGGTCTTTACAAAAAAATTAAAATTTATCCAAACACAAAGGAAAATGGTCGTTCAAATCCATTATAAACCATGGTTCGTTATATTGACCTTGTATCAGACACCATTTGTGCACCTGTAACAGCCCCGGGTCATTCCGGCGTTGCTGTGATAAGGATATCAGGTGATGAGGCCTGGAATATAACAAGAAACTTTATAGGCAGAAAAGATGAAAAACTGAAATCCCATCAGGTTTTTCTCACTTATTTTAAAAATCAAAATGATAAAAACCTGGATCAGGTTTTAATCACTTATTTTGAAAAAGGACGATCTTTCAGCGGTGATGAGACTGTGGAAATTGCCTGTCATGGAAATCCTCTTATAGCGAATGCTATTTGCGAGGTTTATTTGAACAATGGTTGCCGCATGGCTGAACCGGGAGAGTTTTCGTTTAGAGCTTTCTATAACGGCAGAATAGATCTTATTCAGGCTGAATCTGTTCAACAGCTTATAAAAGATAACAACCAAAGAGCTTCTGGTGTTTCTCTTGATCATTTGATGGGAAATCTCTCCAAAAAATTTGAAATTTTGGAAAAAAGCATTATTACAGTTCTGAGCCACCTGGAAATCCAAATTGATTTTACAGAACAGGACGTGGATCCTGATGAAAATGAAAAACTCATAAACTCAGTTAATAAGAGTCTGAAAATAACCAATCAGTTACTCTTATCCTATGAATCAGGAAAAAATATCAGACAAGGCCATCGAATTCTTATTTTGGGACCGACCAATGTTGGAAAATCAAGTCTGTTTAATAAGATTTTCAATGAAGAAAGGGTTATTGTTACAAATCAGGAAGGGACCACTCGGGATCTCATTGGAGGACAGACTTTTTTTGGTCCCCATTTCGTTGAATTTTTAGACAGTGCCGGAATCAGGGAAAGTCAAAACCCTGTTGAGAAAATAGGCATAAAAAAAGCTTTGGAAGCCGTTAAAAACTCCTCTCTTATTCTCTGTGTTATCGACAAACCAGAGGACCTTAGGAAAAGTTTTTTTAAAGAACTCCCTTTAGATCGGTGTTTTGTTGTTTTCAATAAAATTGATTTATTCTCACAAAAAATCCAGGAACTTTTTAATGGAAATAAGATTTCAGTTTGTTTGGAAAAAATTTTGGATCAAATTATTTCTATGAATTCCGGACTTAAAGAAGAGAGAATTTTTTTTGTTTCAGCCCTTAAAGGTTTTCGTTTGAAAGACTTACAAGAAAACATAGAATTTTTTATAAGCTCTAAGACTTTGAATGGGGATCAAAGCATAGTGACACAGGGCCGTCACTTCAACCACCTGTTAAAACTTCAGAAAAACCTGAAAAAGACCATGGAATTTCTTCAGGAAGGGCAAAGCCCTGATTTGGTTTCACAGGAATTAAGCATGGGTTTAAACCAGATCCATCAAGTTCTTGGGAAAGAATACAATGATGAAATTTTAGACAACATATTTAGTAAATTTTGTATAGGAAAGTGAGATTGTATTTTACGGTTTTTAAAAACACCGAGTCACGGAAGGTGTTATCAGTTGCTGATTTCTTGTTTGTAAATCAAATCCTATACAAAAGTCTGTTTCTTGTACTTGATTTTTCAAAAAGAGATTCTTACTGGGAAAATAAATCCCGTGTGGTCTTGAAAACGAGTTTAATTTTTAGCAAAGTCTTGAAAACGCAAGTAAGGTCAGTATTATTAAAGTTCATGTTGATCTTGTTTGGGTTTTTGCGGGAAACCTGGAACGAAAAAACTTTCTCGTGAAAAACAAAGGGTCTTTGGTGTAAAACTTTAAAAGGAGTTAATTATGAAAACAGCAATCTTTTTCCTAATATTTTGTTTTAGTGCAAATGCCTGGACGGCTGATAAAGAGGAATCAAGTCAGAAGACAGAAGGAGAAGTAAAGAAATCAGAAGAAGTTTCCAATCAAAACACAGAAATACCTACTGAAACAAAAGAGGTTACTCAAGCTGATAGGGTAAAAGGATTTCAGGAACATATTTTCACGGCAAATCTTGGTATGAATATGACGCGAATAAAAGAATTTGATAATTCCGGATTTGGTCTGATGCTTGGAGGCAAATACTCCTATTACTTTAGTCCAAAGGTGGGGGCTTTTATCGGCCTTGATTATATGCAGCGAAACGCCAGTGAAGAAGATTTGGGAGTGACATTGAATGCCAAATTAAACTTCATAGATATTCCCTTTGGTCTGACTTTTAAATACAGAAATATGTTAAGTGCTGATGGAGCCACTTTTCTTGGTTTGTATTACACCTTGTCACAAGGCGGTAAACTGAAAGCAAGCCCTGGAGGGGATTCTTTGGATTTGGAAGGAGAGGATCACCTTGGGTTTTTACTTCATTCAGAAATTTATTTTGAAGTCAATGAAAGTTTCAACCTTGGGTTTTTTGCAGGATTGAAATTTGGATTTGGGAACGCCATTACAAAACTTAAATCTCCTGAAGCTACGGCGGATTTTTATAAAGACACAAACTCGCTGGATGTAATGTTTGGTGTGGTTACGAAGTTTTAACCGAAACATAAGTTGTTTGTTTGTCGACCGAAAATCTGGATAGTCCTTTTATTCTGGGTTTTTTAAGGGAAGGCTAATTTTTTGTACCATGGATAGCCACCCCGGAAACCCATAAGGTCTACAGGAAAGAACATCTAAAAATAAATCATAAATAAAATCGAGGCTCAAAAGAGACTTTGAGCAGATCATTTGTTCTGAGTAAAATTTTCTGTTAAGAAAGTTCATAAAAACAAAGGGTCTCTTTATGAATGAATCTTTTGACAGTCTTGTTGTTGGAGCCGGACATGCAGGAATTGAAGCCGCTTTTGCCTGTGCCCGCAAGGGTCTAAAGACTCTTATTGTTACACCTAATGTTTCAAAATCAGGTTTTATGAGTTGCAACCCCTCCATTGGTGGTTTGGCTAAAGGTCATATGGTCAAAGAGATAGATGCTCTTGGAGGGATTATGGGTCTTGTTGCGGATAAGACCACAATCCAATTTAAAAGACTTAACAAAAGCAAAGGACCGGCTGTTCGGGGAACAAGAGTTCAATGTGATAAGAACATTTACTGCCAGGAAATGGGTTGTTTTTTAAAACTCCAGGAAAATATTAAAATTCTTGAAAATGAAGTGACCTCTTTGCTCATTGACAAAAACAGAGTTGAGGGTGTTGTCCTTAAAGATGGAGCGAATATAAAAAGTCAGACAGTGATTGTTACCACAGGCACTTTTATGAATGCCATTATGCATATTGGGTGTAGAAAAATTCAGGGCGGCCGGGTTGGGGAAAAAGCCACTCTTGGACTTTCCGATCAGCTTACTGACAGGGGCTTTGAAATATTAAGACTGAAAACAGGCACTCCCCCAAGACTTTTGGAAAAAAGTATTAACTGGTCAGAAACGCAAGCCCAATATGGGGACATGGATTATAAACCCTTTAGTTTTAAAAGCCTGAAAACCCATCTTCTTCCACAAATTGCTTGTTATCTGACCAGTACGAATGAGAAAACCCATGAAATTATTTGGAAAAACCTCAAAAAATCACCCATGTTTTCCGGTCAGATCAGTGGTTTGGGCCCTCGTTATTGTCCAAGCATAGAGGATAAAGTCCATCGTTTTTCTGATAAAAAATCCCATCAGACTTTTTTGGAACCGGAAGGACTGGGAAATCCTTCTATTTATCTTCAGGGTATTTCCACCAGTTTGCCTGAAAACATTCAAATGGAATTTCTTAAAACAATTCCTGGCCTTGAAAATGTGGAAATGATTCAACCGGGATATGCTGTGGAATACGATTTCATTGTTCCAGTGGAACTTCATCCCACTTTGGAAACAAAAAAACTAAAGAATCTCTATCTGGCTGGACAAATCAATGGAACCAGTGGTTATGAAGAGGCCGCTGCCCAGGGCCTTGTGGCCGGAGTCAATGCTGCCTGTTATGTTTTACAGGAAGAGGAGTTCATTTTATCCAGGGATGAAGCTTATATTGGTGTTCTTATCGACGATTTGGTCACCAAAGGGACAAGGGAACCCTACCGAATGTTCACTTCCAGGGCGGAACACCGTTTGGTTTTAAGAGAGGACAATAATATTGAACGTTTGCATGAAAAAGGAAAAAAATTTGGTCTCTTAAGTTTTGAGCATATTAAAAGAGCGGAAGAAATCCTGGAGAAAAGAAACAGTCTTTTAAGAAAATTGGATGGGGAAAAAATAAGCCCAACCGGGGAAATTCTTGAAAAACTTAAAGAATTAAAAACAGAACCCATTAATAAACAGATCAGTCTTTCTGACTTATTGAAAAGACCGGAAATCAAAATGGAGAACATGAAAATTTTTAAAAAAGAGATGCCTTGTAATGACAGGGAAATTTTTGAACCCGTGGAAATAGAAATCAAATACAGAGGCCATATTGATCGTCAAAATGAGTTTATCAATCAATCAAAGAGGCTTGAAAAGATGAAAATTCCTTTATCAATTGATTATTCTAAAATTTTTGGTTTGTCCAAAGAGGAGATGGAAAAACTGAACAGGATAAAACCACGGACCATTGCACAGGCCCAACGAATCAGTGGAGTTAACCCTTCGGGAATACAGGCCCTTTTAATGTACAGTCAAAAACACAAACAGTTATCTTGTCAGAAAAAAAATCACCCATGATTCCATTCCAGAAAATCACCCAACTAACGCATAGCACCAAAAAGATTGGGCCCATCATAGATAAAATGCCATCAGGTCTTAAGCCTGGTATGGCCATTCAGTTTCACCAATTTCTTTTTCTTCTGACCCAACACAATTTAAAAGTAAACCTTTTCTCAAAAAAAACGCTTGTTCAAAAGCATTTCCTGGACTCTTGTCTGGGAATCCGGATGATTTTAAAATCTTTGGATAAAATTCATCAACCCATTTGGGATTTTGGCAGCGGGAATGGTTTTCCTGGTTTGGTGGGAGCCATAATGAAACCGGAGTATCAGTTTTTTTTGGTGGAAAAAAATAAGAAGAAATCCCATTTTTTAAAAACAGTTATTAGTCAGTTGGAGCTTAAAAATGTTGAGGTTTTCAATGGACAGGTTTGTTCTTTGAAAAACTCCTCGGTTCGGTTTGCAGTGAGCCGGGCCATGTCTCCTCTCCCAAAATTTTTAAAGGAAACAAAGAATGTAATGACCGAAGGAGGAAAAATCTTTTTATTTAAGGGGAAGAACTGGAGAGAGGAAGCAGGGGGCTGCCCTGTTAAAATTTTGAAACTCTGGAAAGTCACGCAAACAGGGTCTTATTTTGTGGAGACCAGGGAGTTTTTTATTGTGACCTGTCTTAGGCTGTAAAACAGCTTGGCGAACGGGACAAGGGCTTGGAATTTGAAGAGTTGAAGTCTGTGAAATGTTCCATGTGGAACATTTGACGATCAGAAAACCCAAAAATGTTCCATGTGGAACCTCTCATATATTGAAGACTTTTTGTTTTTCAGGTCATTTTTATGGGGAAAACTTGTGAAAACTTCAGTTCAATCAGTTAGTTTTTTGTTTTTTCTTGAAAAAAAGGGGGGGAATGGACTAATTTCATGAAAAGGGGAAATTTGTGACAAAAAAATCTGTATTGTCAATCAAAAGGGGGGAGTGGGCAAAACAACTTCATCAGTGAATATCGCAGCAGGGTTAGCTCATTTAGGTAAAAAAATTCTTCTTATAGATATGGATCCCCAAAGCAATGCCTCAAGTGGCTTGGGTCTTAAAAAAGATAACTATCGGGAAACCAATATCTACCAATTTCTTATTGGGGAAAAATCCGCAGAAGAGGTGATTTATCCCACAGATTGTAAAAACCTTTTTCTTATCCCCTCTAATAGTGATCTCGTTGGAGCGGAAATAGAACTGGTGAATGAACCCATGAGGGAATATCGTTTGAATGAGGCTTTAAAAAAAATAAAGACTTCTTTTGATTTCATTTTTATGGATTGTCCACCATCTCTGAGTCTTTTAACCCTCAATGCTCTAATAGCATCCCAGAGTTTTCTTGTGCCATTGCAATGTGAATATTATGCCCTTGAGGGGTTAAGTCAGCTTCTTTACACAGCTGGTCTTATAAGGAAAAATTTTAATCCCTGTCTTAAAATGGAAGGAATTTTGCTGACCATGTTTGATAAACGCAATAATCTTTCCCATCAGGTTGTTAATGATATTAAAAGTCATTTTAAAAGTAAGGTTTTTGAAACAATTATTCCTCGAAGTGTTCGGCTGAGTGAAGCACCCAGTCATGGACAGCCTATATTTAAATACGAACCAAATTCTATAGGAGCTATTAAGTATATGGAATTGTGTAAGGAAATTCTCAATTCCAAAAAACAAATCCGGTCAGAAATGACAAAACTAAAGGAACCCAATGTCCACTTCTAACGAGATAAAAAAGAAAAAGTCAGCTTCTAAAAAAAGACTTGGTCGAGGTTTAGACAGTCTTCTGCCAACAAAAAACTTTCATTTTGAAAAATCCTTTGGGGAAGATCAAAAAGATTTTGTGGAAAAGGAATTTTTGGATCACTCAGCTGATTTTGAAAATTCTTTGGTCATTCCTCCTGGGGAACAGAAAAAAACAACATCCCTGAAATCTTCCCAAGAAGATTTTTTAAAACATGAAAAACTAAATAATAACAACAGTTTAAGTAATAATTCCTGGAAAACTTTCAATCTGGCTATCGAAAAACTTGTTCCAAACCCAACCCAACCGAGAAAAGATTTTTTTAAAGAAACTTTGAAAGAACTCTCTTTATCCATAAAAAAACAGGGTATTTTGCAACCCATAATAATAAGAAAATGGAAGGATAAATTTGAAATCATAGCGGGAGAACGTCGCTTTAGAGCTTCACAAATGGCTGGTTTAAAAGAGGTTCCTGTTATTCTCAAGGAAAATGTGGACAATCAAAGATCCATGGAGCTGGCTTTGATTGAAAATCTTCAGAGAGAGGATTTGAATATTCTTGAAGAAGCCATGGGTTATGGGCTTCTCATGGATAAATATCATTTTTCCCAAAAAGAATTGGCCTCAAAATTAGGTAAAAAAAGGAGTTCCATTACCAACACCCTTCGGATTTTAGTTTTACCTGAAGATGTTAAAAAAATGTTAAAACAGGGTTTCCTCAGTTTGGGGCACGCAAAAGTTCTTCTTTCCGTAAGTGATTCTGAAAAACAAAGTCGATTAGCCAGAAAAGTTGTTGAAAAAAAATTATCTGTTCGATCTCTGGAAAGAGAAATTAAAAGGGAAAAAAGAGATGAAAAAGGAAGCCAATGTGATGAAACAGTTAGTGAATGGACCTGTGAATTGGCTGCAAGCCTCCAGAAAATTCTTGGTACGAAGGTGAATATTCAGTACAAAAAAGGCAGGGGTCAAGTCAATATTGCTTTTTACTCGGATGACGAGCTTTCTCAGTTTTGTGAGAAGATGAAAAATCATTGGTTACGGTTTTAACAGCCCATCACCTTGACTTTGACCGGTTGTGGAGATTAAAATTTTATCCTTTAAAATTGATCCCGTTTGAATTTTTCATAAACCCGTCTGGGGGGCTGAAAAAACTTAATTAGGATATTTGGTTTGAACTTGATTTTCAAATTTTGCAAAAAGTTCATAAAGATGAACGGAGTTTGAAAGAAAAGATTGGTTTATGAGTCAGGTTGTCAGAATTTTAGAAGACCTTGGTGTTAATGAAACTCTTTTTTTCAGTTTGGCGTTTTTTTATAGCTTATCTTTCCATGAATTTTATTGTTTTCAGACCCTATCTCAGGGCTTATAACGAAAGAGTTAGACGCACTCTTGGAAACAAGAAGGAAACCCAGGAAATTCTTCAACAGGCAGATCAAAAAGAACGGGAATACAAAATTTTGGCCAAAAAACTCAACGGAGCTATCAAGTCCATTTTTCATGAGTCAAAAATGGAAGCCAGGAAAGACTCTGAGAAAATTCTTTTACAAGCTAAAAAAGACTCTGAAATTCAGAGTAAGGAATTATCTGAGCAGTTGGAGCTTTCTGCTGCAAAAGCTCGCGAAGACCTGGAAGACCATATTCCTGATGTTTCCAACGAAATTCAGAAAAAACTCATGGAGTGTTGACTAAAAAAATGGCAAAAAATGTCTTTTTTTCTGTTTTGTTTTTTTCATTACAGTCTTTTGGGGCTGTGGACTTTATTCCAGTGGGGACCTTGGTTTCCCAGTTGGTTAATGTTGGTTTATTGACAGGTCTTATTTATTTTTCTCAGAAAAAAAGAGTGATTCAGTTTTTTGGGCCAAGAGAGGAGATTTTCTGAAAGACGCTAAAAACTCCAGAGAGTTAAAAGAAAAAGCTTTGGGCGTTTTGGAGGAAGTAACACAAAGACTTAATGAGATGTCGAAGACTTTTGATGAAAAAATAAAGGAAGCCCGGAAAAATGCAGAAATATCTCACCAAAATCATGTGAATGAAGCCAAAACACAGGCTTTACGTCTTCATGAGGCTGTACAGAAAAATTTTGAATTTAAAATCAAAAAGCAGGTTGAAAGTTTGAGGAAAGAAACTTTTTAAAATCAATCCGTCTTGCTGAAAAGAGATAAAGAAGAACCTTTCCATGGAAAAACTAAAACCTGGAATGCTCATTTTGTTTCAGGTCAGAGGGGGTAAAAACAATGTCTCCTCTTGCCAAGCCTTATGCAACAGCTCTTTTTGAAGTGACTGAGAAAGCGGGAAAAACCGGTGAAACTCTAAAAGTTCTTTTGGCTCTGGTGGAATCATTGGAAAAAAATCAAGATATCTTTGATTTTTTTAAGTCCCCCCTTGTTTCAAACGAAGATAAGAAAGTTCTTCTTAAAAAAGCTTTGGGTTTGTTGACCATGGATGAGCTGAAAAATTTTTTTGAGATTCTTGTGGAAAACAATCGGTTTACGGAGTTTTTTGATATAGTGAAGGTTTTTGAAACCATCAACTCTGAAAATTCAGGTTTTACCAAAGGATTTGTGGATTCAGCCGTTGAGCTGACAAATTCAGAAAAAAGTGAAGTGAAAAAGTTCATAGAAGATCAGCTTTCCTGCCCTGTGGAATTTCAATTCAATGTTAAGCCTGAAGTAATTGGAGGAATAGAAGCCCGGGTGGGAGGGTATTTTTTTGAAGACAGTGTAAAATGCCATATAAAAAAATTAAATGACTTTATAGTAAGGAGAGTTTGATTCAATGAGTACAAAAATTCGTGCAGATGAAATCAGTCGTATACTTAAAGAGCAAATCGAAAAATACAGCACTCAGATGGAAGTTAAAGAGACGGGAACAGTTCTTTCAGTGGGGGATGGTGTGGCTCGGATCTATGGTCTCCAGACAGCCATGGCCGGTGAGCTTGTTGAGTTTCCGGGAGAAATTTATGGAATGGTTTTAAATCTGGAACAGGACTCAGTGGGGGTGGTGATTTTTGGTGAGGATAAAAGTATTAAAGAAGGGGATATGGTCAAAAGGACCCGAAAAATTGTTGAAGTTCCTGTGGGAGAAGCTCTTTTGGGCCGAGTGGTAAATGTTCTGGGTCATCCCGTTGATGGTAAAGGACTTATTGAAACCAGGGAGTTCCGTGTGGTTGATGTGAAAGCTCCCGGTATTGTTTCAAGGCAACCGGTCTTTGAACCTTTACAGACGGGGATCAAAGCCATTGATTCCATGATTCCAATTGGCCGGGGGCAAAGGGAGTTGATCATTGGAGATCGTCAAACAGGTAAAACGGCCATTGCCATTGATACAATTATCAATCAAAGGGGTAAGAGTGTTCATTGTTTTTATGTAGCCATAGGGCAAAAACAATCAACCATTGCCCTTGTGGTGGAAAAACTCAGGGAAACAGGAGTTCTTGAATACACCACAGTGATTATTGCTGGAGCTTCTTCACCGGCTCCAATGCAATATCTTGCCCCCTACGTCGGAACGGCTATGGCTGAATACTTCAGGGATTCCGGCCGTCATGCCTTGATTGTCTATGATGATTTAACCAAGCAGGCCCAGGCTTATCGTCAACTTTCCCTTCTTTTAAGAAGACCTCCGGGACGGGAAGCTTTTCCTGGAGACGTTTTTTATGTTCATTCACGCCTTTTGGAAAGGGCTGCAAAAATGTCTGATGAAAAAGGGGGGGGATCTCTCACAGCCCTTCCCATTATCGAAACCCAGGCGGGTGATATTTCAGCTTATATTCCAACCAATGTGATTTCCATTACAGATGGTCAGATTTTTCTTGTTGCCGATCTTTTTCACAAAGGAATTCGCCCTGCTGTTGACGTGGGAAAGTCTGTTTCCCGAGTGGGGGGAGCGGCCCAGATTAAGGCCATGAAACAAGTGGGGGGAACTTTAAAGTTGGCCCTGGCCCAGTATCGTGAACTTGAAGCTTTTGCGGCTTTTGCTTCAGATCTGGATTCAGCTTCGAAAGCCCAATTGGCCGGGGGGAGCGGCTTGTTGAATTGCTCAAACAACCCCAATACACACCTTATGAGGTGGAGGATCAGGTTCTTGGAATTTACGCCGCTTCAGAAGGGGCTGTTGATGGTTTTAAAGTGTCTGATGTTCGACGTTTTGAAATGGAATTTATTCAATTTATGAAACAAAAATACGGATCTGTTCTTGAAACCTTTCGCAGGGAAAAGAAAATTTCTGATGAAATCAAAGCCCGGTTGGACAAATCAATTGAGGAATTTAAAATAATCTTTGAACCAAGTGATCATTAAGAGGATACTTTGGCGGGTTTAAAAGACATTCGTACCAGGATTGATAGCACAAAAAACACCCAGAAAATAACCAGTGCTTTAAAACTTGTCTCTGCAGCAAAGCTCAGAAAGGCCCAACAAAATATTGTTAACTTGAGACCTTATGCCAGAAGTTTACTTACATTGATTGAAGATATAGATGAAAGCCAGAAGATCAACCACAAACTTTTGGAAAAAAATGATAACCCTGGATATGCTCTCTATGTTGTTATAGCTTCTGACAGGGGGCTTTGCGGTTCCTTTAATTCAAACATCGCCAAATTCACGGAGCAATTGCTTGCCGATAAAAAATCCGGTGTTCAGAAAAAAGATTTTATTTTTATAGGCCGTCGATTGAAGGAATACTTTGGCAGGAGAAATGTAAAGCCGGTTGAATTTATAACGGGTCTGGACAGGGATATTTCTTATTTGTTGGCAGCCCGGGTGGCCGACAAAATTATCAAGGCTTTTGAAGGGGGTGAATATGAAGAAGTTTGGATTATTTACAATGAATTTAAATCGGCTATTTCCCAGGATGTGGTTTGTGAGCGTTTATTGCCTGTTAAAAGTTCAGAATCTGATGGTTCTTTAGAAAACAGAAATTCGACTTTTTCCAAGGATATTCTGTTTGAACCGGATCCTGAAAAAATTATAGATCAACTTTTACAAAAACATTTTGCCGTACAGGTTTATCGTTGTATGTCAGAGAGTGTGGCTTCGGAACATGGAGCCCGAATGACTTCCATGGAAAACTCAACCAAAAACGCAGGTGAATTAATAAAGAATTTAACCATCACATATAATAAGTTGAGACAGGCATCGATTACAAAAGAACTCATTGAAATTACAACAGGTGCGGAAGCACTTAATTGTTAATAGGGAGGAAAAATATTCATGGAAAAAGGTATAATTAAACAGGTGATGGGGCCTGTGGTGGATGTTGAATTTCATTCCGGTCATCTTCCGCCCATTCTTTCAGCTTTGAGGACAACGAATAAATCAATAAGCGATAAACCGGATAATTTGGTTTTGGAAGTGGCTCAACATCTGGGAGATGGTTTGGTTCGCACGGTGGCTATGGACAGTTCTGAGGGACTTGTTCGGGGTCAGGAGGTTAACCCAACAGGGGAATCCATTACTGTTCCGGTGGGTAAAGAAGTTCTTGGCCGTATTGTCAATGTGGTGGGAGAACCTATTGATGGCAAGGGTCCTGTTCTTACAAAAAAAAGATGGTCCATTCACAGGGAAGCCCCTTCTTTTGAGGAACAGAGTACAAAAGCTGAGATGCTTATGACAGGGATTAAAGTTGTGGATCTTCTGGCTCCTTATGCAAAAGGTGGAAAAATTGGTCTTTTTGGCGGTGCCGGAGTGGGGAAAACGGTTTTGATTCAGGAATTGATTCGAAACATTGCCACGGAACATGGGGGTTATTCTGTATTTGCCGGAGTGGGGGAGAGAACCCGTGAGGGGAACGACCTTTTTCTTGAGATGACAGAATCAGGAGTTATAAAAAAAACAGCCCTTTGCTTTGGTCAGATGAATGAACCTCCGGGAGCCCGTCAACGGGTGGGTTTAACAGGTTTAACCATTGCCGAGTATTTTAGGGATCAGGAAGGTCAGGATGTTCTTTTGTTTATTGATAACATTTTTCGATTCACTCAAGCCGGGGCTGAGATTTCAGCTCTTCTTGGGCGTATTCCCTCAGCTGTGGGTTATCAACCCACCCTTGGAACAGATATGGGAACTTTGCAGGAACGTATCACTTCCACTAAAAAAGGTTCTGTGACATCTGTTCAGGCTGTTTATGTTCCGGCAGATGATTATACGGATCCGGCTCCGGCAACAACCTTCACTCACCTTGATGCCACAACAAATCTGGATCGGGATATCGCTGCCATGGGGATTTATCCAGCCGTTCACCCTTTGAATTCAACATCCCGTTTGCTTTCAGCTGATATTGTTGGAAAAGAGCATTATCAAACAGCCCGTGATGTTCAGGCCCTTCTTCAGCGTTATAAAGAATTGCAGGATATTATTGCCATTCTTGGTTTGGATGAGCTTTCCGAAGACGATAAACTTGTGGTCAATCGGGCAAGAAAAGTTCAAAGATTTTTATCCCAACCTTTCTTTGTCGCAGAACAGTTTACCGGTATGCAGGGAAAGTATGTGGATATCAAGGATACTATTAAAGGTTTTAGGGAAATTCTTGACGGGTTCCATGACCCTTTGCCGGAACAGGCTTTTTATCTTGTTGGAACCATTGAGGAAGTTTTGGAAAAAGCTAAAAAATTGTCGTAGACGAAATCTTTGTGATTTATGAAAAGAACAGTTTTTGAGATTTTATTATGAGTTTTAAATTAAGTATTGTGACTCCGGTTAGAAGTTTGCTTGACAAAGTGGAAGTCAGTGAGGTTTTTGTTCCGGCTTACAGAGGGGAGCTTAATATTCTTCCGGGTCATGCTCCCCTTGTAAGCACTTTAAGTGAAGGTGTTTTAAAATACCGGTTGAAAGAAACAGAAACAGCCATTGCTATCAGTTGGGGTTATATTGAGGTGACTTTCAATGGAGTCATCATTTTGGCGGAAACAGCGGAGTTAAAAGAGGATATTGATTTTCAAAGGGCTAAAACAGCTCTTCAAAAAGCCGATGACTTTTTGAATAGAGAAATCACCAGTCCGGAAGATATTGAAAAATATCATCGAAAACGTCGCAGGGCCCAAGCCCGGATTGCTGTGACTGAATCTCATTGAATATATACTGACACCCCTATGTGATGCCTGGATTGTCATGGAATGAAGATGCACTGCTTATATGTTGTAAAAAAAAAAAAGAGGAAAATTCGGCACCTTGAAAAACTAATAACTCAAATTAGTGGAAAGCCATTTTTTAATGTGTTCCGGTTTCATTCCTTTTCTCTGTGCGTAGTCTGAGACTTGGGCTTTATCGAGAAACCCCACATGAAAGTATTTTGCTTCAGGATGAAGAAAATAATAACCACAAACGGAACTTGGGGGATTCATTGCAAAAGTTTCAGTGAGATCAACTCCAATGGCTTTTTTGGCATCCAGTAAATCCCAAATTTTTTGTTTTTCAGTATGGTCAGGACAGGAGGGATAACCCACAGCGGGTCGAATACCCTGATAGTTTTCATTGATAAAGTCTTCTTTGGAAAAATTTTCCGTTATTCCATAAAAATCCTGGCGGACTTTTTGATGGAGATACTCGGCAAAAGCTTCAGCCAGACGGTCACCAAGAGTTTTAATCAATATGGATGAATAATCATCCTTGTCTTTTTCAAATTCCAGGGCCATTTTTTCGATGGTTTTTCCTGCAGTGACAGCGAAAACTCCAATGGAATCTCTTCCATTTGGAGTTTCTTCTGTAATAAAGTCAGCCAGACAAAAATGAGAAAGGTTTTCCTTTTTCTTTGTTTGTTGACGAAGAAAATGGAAACGAAAAAACTCCTGATTTTTGGAATTAAGAAGAACCACATCATTGGTGTCACGAAAAGCGGGCCAGAGGCCAAAAATCCCTTTTGGTTTGATTTGTCCTTCTTTAATTATTGTTTTGAGCATACTCTGAGCTTCGGAATAGAGTTTTTTTGCCTGTTCTCCGTATTTTTTATTTTCAAAAATTTTTGGAAAAAGACCTTTTATTTGCCAGGCCCAGAAAAAAGGGGACCAATCAATAAAGTCCACAAGCTTTTCTACAGAGATATCAAAGGAAAAGACACCAAATTTTTTTGGCACGGGTGTGGGATTTGGTTTTTTTGGATCCAATGGTTGGTATTGGCATAATGATAGGGAATAAGGTGGGTTCTCTGTTCTTTTTTGGAAAGATAGTTCTCTCGTAATCTTTTATAGGATTCCTTATAGAATTTTTTAGTTTTGACTTCATCCTCCAGAATTTTGTTGCACACATCCACGACAAGGGAGGCATCACTGACATGGGCAATGAGGTTTGAATAAAGGGGATCAATTTTTACAGCTGTGTGAATACGACTGGTTGTGGCTCCTCCAAAAAGAAGAGGAGTTTTTATTCCCTGTTTTTCAATCTCACGGACATTTATTATCATTTCATCTAAAGAAGGAGTGATGAGTCCACTCATACCAATAATCCGGGCTCGATGTTTTTTGGCAGCTTCCATGATCTGTTCGCAATCAACCATGACTCCAAGGTCCACCACATTATAACCGTTACAGGCCAAAACCACTCCAACAATATTTTTGCCAATATCGTGAACATCCCCCTTAACAGTGGCAATCACAAAAGTTTTTTGATTGTTTTCCTGATTTTTTTGCTTTTCCATAAAAGGTTCAAGATAAGCTACGGCCTTTTTCATCACTCTGGCACTTTTAACCACTTGGGGAAGAAACATTTTACCTGATCCAAACAAATCGCCCACTTCTTTCATACCGTTCATCAATGGTCCTTCAATAACTTCAAGAGGTGTTTCCAGGTTTTTTCTGGCCTCTTCGGTATCTTCTTTTACGAAATCAGTAATACCGTGAATCAAAGAATGGATGAGTCGTTTGTCATAGGTTTCCTTTCGCCATTTTAAACTTTGTTTTTTTTCAGGCTTCTTATCATTTTTAAACTGATTGGCCATTTCTATAAGTCTGTCTGTGGCATCTTGACGACGGTTGAAAATAACATCTTCAATTCTAACCAAAAGTTCGGGGGGAATGTCTTCGTAAACAGTAAGCATTCCCGGATTGACAATACCCATATCAAGTCCTGCCCTTATGGCATGATAAAGAAAAACACTGTGCATGGCTTCACGAATTTTATTGTTTCCCCGAAAAGAAAAAGAAATATTACTGATTCCCCCACTTGTCTTTGCCAGAGGACAGGTTTTTTTGATTTCATTGACAGCTTGGATAAAATCAATGGCGTAATGATTGTGTTCCTTGATTCCTGTGGCTACAGTGAGGACATTGGGGTCAAAGACAATATCTTCAGGGGGAAAATTAACTTCTTTCGTGAGAATTTTATAGGCTCTTTGACAAATACAAACTTTGTCATTTTTTCCTGTCGCTTGTCCCTTTTCGTCAAAAGCCATAACCACGACAGCAGCTCCATAGGTCAAAAGTTTTTTTGCCTGTTTTTTGAAAACCTTTTCACCTTCTTTTAAGCTAATGGAGTTCACAATGGCTTTTCCCTGTACGTTTTTTAGTCCTGTTTCAAGAACGGACCATTTGGAACTGTCAATCATAATGGGGATTTTTGAAATATCAGGTTCTGAAGCTACAAGTCTGAGAAAACGCTCCATGGCAACTTCCCCTTCAATCATGGCTTCATCAAAATTGATATCAATGATGTTGGCTCCACTTTCCACCTGTTGGCGGGCTACGCGAAGAGCTTCTTCAAAGTTTCCTTCTTTGATCAGGCGGCGAAATCGGGGGGAACCTGTGACGTTGGTACGTTCTCCAATCATAATAAAACTCTGGGTTTTTTCAATGACATCAAAGTTGTGAGCCTCTAACCCGCTTAAACGCATTTTTTTTTGAACGGAAGCGGGAACCCTTGGCCGTTTCCCCTTTGTTTTTTCAATAATAGCTTGAATATGACTGGGAGTGGTTCCGCAACAACCTCCAACAATATTAACATAGCCTTGATTAACCATATCAAGAATGGCTTCTGAAGTATGTTCCGGAGTTTCATCGTAACCGCTTTCTGAAAGAGGATTTGGAAGACCGGCATTGGGATAACAACTGATATAACAGTCGGCAATTTGACTTAAAGATCGGATGTAAGGTTTCAATTCATTGGCACCAAAGGCACAGTTCATACCAACAGCTAAGGGTTTGGAGTGACGAACAGAATTCCAGAAAGCTTCAATGGTTTGTCCGGAAAGGGTTCTCCCTGATCGATCTGTAATGGTGGCTGAAAGAATGATGGGAAGATTTTTATTGAGTTTATTGAAAATATTATCAAAAGCTTTAATACAGGCTTTTAAGTTTAAAGTATCAATAAAAGTTTCCGCTAAAAAAAGATCAACACCTCCGTCTATTAAAGCTGTGATTTGTTCGCTGAAAGCCAAAACCAATTGATCAAAACTAATATCCCGGTAACCGGGATCACCCACTGTTGGAGAGATGGAACTGATTTTGGTGGTGGGTCCGATGGCTCCGGCAATCCAGGTGTCATGTTTAAACTCTTTGGTTACTTCACGAGCTATGAGGGCCGCCTGTTTATTGAGATCGTAGACATATTCTTGGGTTGCAAAATCAGTCTGTGAAACACGAGTCCCACTGAAAGTATTGGTACTTATAATTTGGGAACCGGCTGCTAAGAATTGACGATGTATATTTTTTACGATTTCAGGATGGGATAAATTGAGGAGATCATGGTTTCCCAAGAGTTTTTTTGGATGATTTTTAAAATATTGACCTCGAAAATCCTCTTCTTTGAGATTTATTTTCTGAAAAGAAGTTCCAAGACCTCCGTCGAGATAGAGAATTTGCTTTTCAAGTATTGACTGGAGGTTGTTCAAAAGGAAATCCTTGATTTATTTTATAGATCTTGATTGGAAATGGCTAAACCGTCGTCAATCATTGTCGAAGTGTTTGGTCGTTCCCTTTTGATCTTTTCAAGACTTTCCAGAACACTTTTCCTTAAGGATTTGGCTTCGGTGAGTCTATAAGTGAGTTCCACAATCTCCACTCTCGTTAACCAATCTTCCTGAAATTCTTTTTCCAGGGAATTAAAAAGGGATTTTATTTGATCAAAATCAGGAGTTTTTCTGTTACGTGACTCCCTGATATCCTTATAAATTTCATTAAGTTTTTGATCTTTGGTTGAATTTTTTTTTGGTGGTACCATCTTTTTAACGAAACAGGCAGTAAGACCGTATTTTTTCCTGTCGGCAGGACCTGCAAATACAGACTCAATCTTTGAACCCACAGCCATGTCAAAAGTTCCCCATTCAGGTTTAAAGAATGTCTGATCCTTATATGTTACTGTACAGTCAGAAAAACTTAAAAGGCAAAGTTCTCCACGGGGAGTTCGAAGGGAATCAATTAATTTTCCTTTTACTTTCAAACCGCTTTCAAAATGGATTTCAACCCATTGTCCTTTGAGAATTTTCATGTTTTTTAAATCTTCATCAGAGGCCCAGGACAGGCAATTTTTATATTCTTTAATAAAACCCAGAGGGGAACTGTATCCATGGTTGTGATATTCTTTGTTGTGACCAGACAGTTCTTTGTAACCAAGACTCAGTTGGGAGGGACCTTGAAGGCGAAAAAAAATACATTCATCATCTTTATCAGCTATGTACTTAATAACTTGTCCTGAGATTTGCAGTCCTGAGTTAAGTTGGACGGTGTTTATCGTTTTTGCTTTTATGGCTTGATTTAAACCAAAAATTCCTCCCTTTTTGTAAGAAAGCTCCACAGAAAGCTCCTGGAGAGTGCGTATGAGGTCGGAAAAAGACTGGGCTACAAAAAGTTGGGGTTGGGGTTCCGTAATATCGTAACTGTATTTTATGCAATCTATATTTAAAGGAAATTTTTTAACATGATTTTTTAAACAATTTTTTGCTTCACCATAAGATGAGAGAAGCCCCGCTCCATAGATTTTTGGATCTTCCAGGCTTCCAATAAGACCATATTCAGCAGTCCACCAATTCATTCTTCCAAGGAGAGTGGCTTCTGAAGTGACAGTCATATTTTCGGCAATATGACAAAGTTTTTCATTGGCTTTTCTAATCTCAGTTTCTGTGGAGTTAGGATATTCCTTAATATCGGAGAGTTCACGAATGGCTTCGTAGAGAGCCAGGTCCTCGTTTGAAACAATGGCTTTTTTTGCCACATTGGCATATTGTTTTAAATATCGGGCAAATTCGGGATTGACCAATATAGGAGCATGACCGGCAGCTTCATGGACGATGTCCGGAGCTGGAGTGTAGAGGATATGTTCTATGGATCTCATAGCTGATGCGATGGGAAGAATACCAAGGCTTTGCAGTTCCATAAAAGCGGCCGGTGGAATAAAACCACTGACAGGAACAGCTGTCCAACCGAATTTTTCCAGTTTTTCACTGATGCTACTGATACTTGGTATTTGGTCCACTGTAATGCCGGTTTTTTCAAGACCTTCCAGGTAACAGCTGTGTGCATGAACAGATAGAAAATTTTTTAATTGTCTTAAAAGATATCTCCAAACAGCATGATCTATAGGATGATATTGAGTTGTATCTTGTTCAGTAATAAATTCCCTGAGATGACTGGGAATAGCTTTTTCCTGATTTTTTATTTTTTTACTTATAAATTTCATAAAAAAGGATCCTCTTTTTTCAAGTATTGAATGTAATCGGCAATACCTTTTTCCAGACTCCATTGGGGTTGACTAAAACCCTGATTGAAAAATCTTTGCATTTCTGCATTTGTAAAATATTGGTATTGAGACCTTATATTTTCAGGAATGTCCATCCATTTGATATTTGCATTGATGTTCATGTTTTTAAAAACATTTTTAGCCAAATCAAGCCAACTTCTGGCCTCTCCAAACCCCATATTATAAATACCTGAACAACCTCGGCCCTCCAGAATTTCCATAATCCACCGACTGATGTCTTTAACATATATGAAATCCCTTAATTGTTCTCCATCTTTATACTCAGGATTGTGAGATCGGAATAATTTAACAGTTCCATTGGCCTTGATTTGGTGATAGGCTTTGAAAATAACACTACTCATGTTTTTTTTATAGTATTCATTTGGACCATAGACATTAAAAAATCTCAGCCCCATCCAGAATTTTGGAAAAATCTTTTGTTCTAAAACCCAACGGTCAAAGTTTATTTTTGAATCTCCATAAGGGTTTAGAGGTTTTAATAATTCAGGATCTGTTTGGTCGTCAAAGCCAAGATGACCATTTCCGTAACAGGCCCCACTACTGGCATAGATAAACGAGATGTTGTGTTTCAGACAAGAATTAAAAAGCTTTTTGGTGTATAAAGTGTTGTTTTCCTTTAAAAAATCGACATTCATTTCTGTTGTTGATGAACAGGCTCCCATGTGAATAATCCATTGAATTTTCGGACCTTTTTTCAGGTAATTAAGAAATTCCTCATGACCCATGAGTTCACGGTATTTTCTTTTGTCGAGAATTCCAGGTCGAGCTTCTTTTGAAACAGGATCCACACAGAGGATATTTGTGATTCCTTTTTTATTGAGTTCCCAGACAAGAACGCTTCCAATAAATCCTGTGGCCCCTGTTATAACAATCATTTTTATCCCTGAATTTTTATGGTATTTTCCTATAAGTGAAAAATCCGACAGAACCAGTATAAAATGCACCGCACAAAAATGCAATCCTATTGAATCATACCAGGTCTCACAAGTTGTTTTTTTGTTTTTTTTGTGTAAAAAAAATCAAGTAAGAGGGAGGTTTCCATGTTTGATAATCCAGTGGGTCTTAATGGTATGGAATTCATTGAATATGTTGGTCCTGATGCCAGTCTTTTTGAAAAATTATTTGAAAAACTGGGAATGGAACCCGTTGCCAGACATAAAACAAAAAATATAGTACTTTACCGGCAAAATAAAATTAATTTTTTATTGAATAAAGAGCCTGGAACTTTTGCGGAAAGTTTCCAAAAAATTCATGGTCCGTCTATCAGTGCCACGGGATTTCGGGTTTTTGATGCACAAAAAGCTTTTAAAAAAGCCTTGGAAAGGGGAGCCAGGGCTTTTGAGGACGAATCTCTTAAATCCCTGCCCTGGCCGAGTATTTATGGAATTGGTGATTCTCTTATTTACTTTGTGGATCGTTATGGGGACAGGGGAAATATCTATGATGATGAATTCCAGTACACAACGGATAATAAAAATCCCAAAGGTTATGGATTTTTGCTTGTTGATCATATGACAAACAATGTCCCCAAGGGGGAGATGGATCTTTGGGCCGGGTTTTACGAAGATATTTTCAATTTTCGTGAATTTCGTTATTTTGATATCAAGGGAGCGAAAACGGGTCTTTTATCACGGGCTATGCGTTCACCCTGTGGGAAAATTACAATCCCCATTAATGAACCAACAGAAGATCAATCCCAAATTCAGGAATACATAGATGAATATAAAGGTTCCGGAATTCAACATGTGGCTCTTCTGACAAAGGATATTTGTTCGTCTGTGAAGGAAACAAAAGAGATGGGCATTGAAACTCTGGATATTCCGGACACTTATTACGAAGTTCTTCAGGATCGGGTGCCGGGTATTACAGAAGATATGGAAAATATTAAAAATTTGGGAATTCTGGCCGATGGGGATGAAAAAGGTTATATTTTGCAAATATTCACACAGAATGTAATAGGTCCTATTTTTTATGAATTCATTCAGAGAAAAAACCATTCTGGTTTTGGAGAAGGGAATTTTCAGGCCCTTTTTAAAGCTATTGAGAGAGACCAGAAACGACGAGGTGTTTTATAATTGCACCCCTTATTGGACAACCTATCAGTGCTGATGAAGCCATGGAACTGGCTATTAAAACAGCTAAGAAAGGTTTGGGTTTTGTTTCACCCAATCCCCTTGTGGGTTGTGTTATTGTGGACAGGGAACATCGTTTTTTATCTTGCGGGGCTCATTTAAAATGGGGAGATGCTCATGCTGAAATCAATGCTATTAATCAGGTCCAGGATATTTCCCTTCTAAAAGGAGCCAGTGTCTATGTAACTCTTGAACCCTGTGCCCATAGGGCTAAAACAGGATCCTGTGCCAAATTCCTGGCGGAACTTCCAATTAAAAAAGTTTTTTATGGGTTGATGGATTCCAATCCAAGAGTTTTTGGAAAAGGTCTTGAAATTCTGAGAACTCATAATAAAGAAGTGGTTCATTTTAAGAAATACGAATTTCAATGTGAGAAACTTTGCGAACAATTTTCGTTTTATATAAAACACCAAAAACCTTTTGTGGCTTTAAAAGTGGGGGCCAGCCTTGATGGGAAGGTGGCCCTTAAAAGCGGTGAAAGTCAGTGGATTACAAATGAAAAATCCAGAAAATATGGACGAGAACTTCGGGCTCATTATGATGCCACTTTTGTGGGAGCTGGAACTGTTTTGTATGACAATCCCGCTCTTGATTTCCGGGGAACAAAATTTGAGGGGAAAAAAAACAATCGCATTGTTCTTTTTGATCCCAAAGGCAAAATCCCGGGGATTTTTTTGAAAACAAAAATCCGTAAAATTCACTCGCCTGAAAACATTTTTGTTATAACCTCTTTGGAATATACCCAGACTTGGTTGAGAGAAGGAATTCAGGTTATTCCATGGACTCAGGGAGAAGATTCAAAGTGGATTGATAAAAAGGAAAACAACCAGGAAAACCCAGAGATTCAAAACAGAAAAGAATGGGAAAAAATTTTTAAGGAACTCTACAAAAGGGGTTTGGTTTCTCTTTTTGTGGAAGGCGGCCCGCGTGTCTTTGGACAGATTCTGCAAGAGGATTTGGCTCAAAAACTTTATCTTTTTGAGTCCTTTAAAATTTTGGGTTCAGGATTGAGTTGGACTCAATTTTTTGAAAACAAAAATCTTTCTCATGTTCCTCGTTTAAAACTCCAAAAAACCCATTCTTTTGATGAAGATAAACTTTATATTCTTTATTTTCATGATTTGTGATAAACTGATTTTATACTGAAAGTCTTTTGTTCTGTATTGTATTTCTTTGGCGATGAAAAACTAAGGGTAACCCTTTGGTTTTGGTATCCAATCTTAAAATTTAATTTTTTCCAAAAGTTTGTTTATCTCTTTTTTCCCTTTTTCTTCTATTTTTTTTGTTTCTTTTTTTAGGGCTTCTTCTTTTTTCCTTTGAACTTTAGTTTCCACAATTTTGATATTTTTCTCGGATTTTTTAAGAGATGATTCCAATCGTTTTTCCAGTTGACTGACTTGTTTCTGAAGTTCATATTTTTTTTCATTTATGAGATTTTTAACCTGATTTTCCACATTTTTTCTTACAACATTAATTTCGCTTGAAACCTGAGAGGTTATAGTATTGAATAATGCATGGGCAAGATTGGATTTTATGTCGAGTTTGAAGGAATTCCAACTCCCATTAACCTGTATACTAAAATCAAGAGTTCCCAATTTATTTAAAATATCATCCAAAATTCTTTTTAAATTTTTATCCTTGGCTTTTACGAAATAATTAACATTTTTAAAAAAGTTTTTGGATTCAAAAGAGATTTTTTCCTCTTTGAGTTCAAGTTGAATTTTTGATTGACCAGTGGCTTTTTCATAACCTAAAACCACATCTCTGGATTGAACTAAAAAACCTTTTTTTATTGGAAAAGAATCCACATGAATAAAACCTGACTCTATTTCTGTGGAAGTGCTGTGGTCTATATTGAGATGAACAAAAACGCCCGTAATTCCATTTTTTGGAAAGTTACCTTTTAACTCAAAAGTGGTTGGAAGTCCAATGAGTCTGGGGTTGTTGGTAAAATTTTTCAAAACACCACTCACATCACCGGTTTCCTTGTCTCCGGACCGGGAACTTACTTGTGCCTTTTTTAACCAAAAACGTGGATAGCTTTTCTCTTTTGGAAAACTGTAATCAATTCCTTTGGCTCTTTTAGAAGGAGTTAGTTCTGAGTTTTTTGGAGTTTTATTGGGAAGATACTTGCGAACAAGATCTTTGTAATCCATCAGATTTTTTAACTGTGAAGCAACGAGATTCCCTAGTAACATTTTATTGACTTTGTCAAGTGTCAAAGAGGGAATATCAAGTTTTTGCAGAAGTTCATCAATATCCTGTTCTATTAACTTGTCGAGTTCTTTATATTGAAGTTTGTATTTTTTAATATCGGTTTTGAAGGTTTTTTTAATGTTTTCAATGGTTTTGTATTTTGTTTGTATTTCTTTGTAAAAAGAATCAATTTTTTTAACAGAATCTTCAATTGTTTCAGGTTTATTAAAATCAATTTTAATGGATTCCATTTTTTTTGTCAGTTGTTTTATTTCACTTTCATCAGGAAGTTCATCAATGTGTTTTTTCCACTCTTTTTCCTTGAGCTTAAGGTCTTCTTTTAAGGCTTTTATCTTTTTTTGAGTTTTAAAATCATTTTCAAGTTTTTTGAGTTGATCTTTATAATTTTTTCCGCCTGCTATGGAAAAGATATCTGAGAGCAAATTGGATTGATTTTTCTCTTTGAGTTGTTTTAAGGTCTTTTCAGCAGCTTTTGTAACGGGGTTTTTGGTTTTTCCTTTATCCGGTGGAAGGATATAACCTTCTTTACGTCTTTTGGAACCTGTTTTTATTTGTAAGATAGAGGCTTCAGGAATGACAATATTTCCTCTCAGGAGGGCATCCCAGAGAAGTTTAAGATGAATTTTTCCTATTTCCACAATATTATGACTGGGCCTTTTTTTGTCAGTAATCTGAATTCCGTGGATAGATAAAGAGGGGGTCAGAAAACTGGTTCTAATATCGGTTACATTGATTTCAGCCCGATATATTCGAGTTGCGATAAACTCAAGTCCGGATTTGATATTGGAATCAAAGAAGAATTTAAAATAAATAGA
Organism: Bdellovibrionales bacterium; assembly: GCA_965219545.1. GTDB lineage: Bacteria > Bdellovibrionota > Bdellovibrionia > Bdellovibrionales > JAGQZY01 > JAGQZY01. Next base: position 144,480 of record CBDCNX010000032.1, on the reverse strand, counting down.
CGAAAAGACCAAAATTATGAAGAGAGGAATGATAACTCCTGTGCGAACAGGGGCTTTTTTTTTATTTATAGTATTCATTGTATTTGGCATACCATTGGTAAATAGTTGTTGCTTTAAAAGCGATAAAAAATTTTGATTGTTTAAAATTCTGGTAAATACTTTCTCGGTATTTTTTAATAAACCAAAGGCTCATTAGGAAAAGAAAAGGAGTGAGAAGCAAAGATAAAATACCGGAACCCATAACAATAGAATTATAAAAACGGGTCCAGGGAATAATGGGGACGTTATAAAGATATGTAAATAAGGGTTTAAGGCTTTCATTTTCAAGAACAGAGGATCCAATGACATGAAAAACGGGGTCCATAAGATAAGCTATGAATTTGAAGAAGAAAGCGGCAATGAAAGCGGCTCCCATTTGAATTCTAAAAAAGATAAGAATTAAAAAGACTAAAACAGTTTGCAGGGAAAACGAGGGGGTCATTCCAAGAACAAAACCCAGAGCAATTCCCCAGGCGATTTGGTAACTCCCTGTTTCCGAATGAAGAAGCTTGATGAGTTGAAAGAGTTGTTTTAACAAAAGTCCCATTAAGGAATATTTTACACTGATTTGACCCGAAATTACCAGCAAGTTTTTTGTGAAAAATTCAAGTCAAACAATAAAGGACTTTTATGTTAAAAACCATTTATTTACTTTGAATTTTCTCTGAAAAAATTCTATCTGATATAGATGATCAAAGATTTTCCTGTTTTAAACAGACAAAACAGAGAGGTCTGGCACAAAATAAATGATCCTTTAAAGAAACTCCGTTAAAATACAATCAGTTCATTAAAAATGAACTTTGACACTGTGTCATAAATGTGTTAATTCTTTGAACCAAATGGGTATACCCTATCTTGATTTAACTTATCAATTTCAGGCTCTGGAAGAAAAACTAACAGAAGTCACTAAAAACGTTTTAAAAAGTGGACAATATATTCTTGGTCCTGAGGTTTTTCAATGTGAAAAAAAACTGGCGGATTTTATTGATGCCCCTTATTGCGTCACTGCGGGAAGTGGCACAGATGCTCTGCTTATGACTCTTCTTTCTTTGGGAATTGGATCAGGTGATGAAATCATTGTTCCTGCATTTTCTTTTTTTGCAACGGCTGAAGTTATTGCTCTTGTTGGGGCCAGGCCTGTTTTTGTTGATATTGAACCGGAGACTTGTAATTTGGATCCTCAAAAAATTGAAAATTCCCTTACAAAAAAAACCCGTGGGATTTTACCGGTATCTCTTTATGGTCAAGTGGCTGATATGGATTCCATTAATAATATTGCCGGAAAGCATGATTTGGTGGTTATAGAGGATGGGGCTCAGAGTTTTGGGGCCAGTTATCAGGATCGCAAAAGCTGTAACTTAAGTCCTTTTGCCTGCACCAGTTTTTTCCCTGCCAAACCTTTGGGATGTTTGGGTGACGGAGGGGCTGTTTTTTGCCAGGATCGGGAAAATTATGAAAAATTGATTCAAATCAGAAATCATGGACAGGAAAGCCGATATCATCATACCCGGATCGGTTATAATGGACGTTTGGATACCCTTCAGTGTGCTATTTTAATGGTCAAACTGGATCGTTATCCCTGGGAAATCAAAAGACGACAGGAGATAGCAATTCTTTATAATGAGGAATTTAAAGATTTGGAATTTTTAAAAATTCCTGTGATTAAAAAAGATCGAGATTCTGTTTTTGCCCAATACACTTTGAGAGTGAAAAAACGGGATACTTTTCAAAAACTTTTGACACAAGAAGGTATTCCCACTTCCATTCATTATCCCAAGGGAATGCATCAACAGCCAGCCATGTCTAAAATGGCTCCGAAAAATTCGCTCGAAGTAACGGAAAACTTATGTAATAAAGTTATCAGTCTTCCCCTTTATGCTGATATGCCTGAAAATCACATTGTCCTTGTAGTGGAAAAGGTAAAAAAAGTTGTCTGTCAAATAAAAGGATAAGTTGATGTTAAAAGTAAGTGTCCTTGGTTCAGCAGCTTTTTTATTAACTTTGTTTATGACTCAATTACTGATCCGATATTCAGGAAAAATGGGAATGATGGACATTCCCAATAAACGCAGTTCTCACAGTAAACCCACTCCCAAGGGCGGAGGATTGGGGTTTTTTACTGTTTTCACCATAATTGCTTTGGGTTTCTATTCTTTTTTTCCGGAGTATCGTTCCATTGTTTCCCCTCTTCTTTTTGGAGGTCCAATAGTTATTTTGCTCGGTTGGTTTGATGATCGTTACTGCCTACCTGCTTTTTTTCGTTTATTTGTTCATTTTTTGGTAGCTGTTCTTATTTATGTTTTTGTAACTCAGAGTTTCAAAATTCAATTGAATATTTCCTTTTTACCTGAACAATTCTGGATTAATTCAGTTTTTTGTATTCTTTTTATCACATGGTTTGTCAATCTTTATAATTTTATGGATGGAGTGGATGGCCAAGCGGCTTCCACTGCCATTGTTGGTTCTCTTTTAATGGCCGTGGTTGCCGGTATCCATGATTCCTATAAGATTTCTATGATTTATTGTCTTATCGGTTACACAGTGGGTGGTTTTTTATTTTATAACTGGAATCCTGCCAAAATTTTTATGGGGAATACAGGGAGTTATTTTCTTGGTTTTGTTTTTGCTTCTCTGGCTTTGATTTCCAAAGTCCATGCCAATGTTTCTTTCTATTCTCATCTTATTATTTTTGGTTTCTTTATATTTGACACCACTTTTGTTTTGGTATGTCGGCTTTTAAAAGGAAAACCTTTGTTTAAGGCTCATAAGACTTTTATTTTTCACAAATTGATAAAAAAAGGCTGGTCCCACGGGAGAATATCAACTTTCTATGTTATGGTTATGATTTTGTGGCTTTTTCCTTTGGCCAACCTGGCATCTATTTATGACAGTCTGGGTCTTGTGATTGTAATGATAGCCTATTTTCCTCTTTTGATTTTTGCCGTTTATAACCAGGCGGGAAAACCGTGAGCCGAATTGAAACTTTTTCCCAACTGAAAACAGTATTGGGTTATACCAAAGATCAAAAAATAACTGACGTTTTGGAAAAAAACTCTTTTACTCTGTCTGCTGAAATAATTCCTCCAAGAAACGGTGAACAGTTGCCTCTTATCATGAGTAATCTTGATAAAGTTATTTCAGGTGGAGTGGATTTTCTTTCAGTCACTAAAGGGGCGGGAGGCTCTTTGCGGGGGGGCAGTCTTCCGATTGCACAAACCATTAAAGATCATTTTGAAAAACCCTGTATTGCCCATTTTACCTGTCGGGATCTTTCAGCTCTGGATATTGAAAATCAATTGATTGACCATCATTATTTTGGTGTTCGAAATATTCTGGCTCTCAGGGGCGATCCACCTACGGGTCAGACAGATTGGATTCCTTGTAAAGGGGGATACTCTTACGCTTACCAGTTGATTCATCAGATTAAAAAACTTAATGAAGGAGTTTTTATAAAAAGAAAAGGTTTTGAAGTCCAAAACCGTGATCCCACGGATTTTTGCATTGGAGCAGCTCTTTATCCTGAACATCCTGATAAGAAAGAGAGAGTTGGATTTGCTGTTAAGAAATTTGAAATGGGTGCGGAATTTGGAATCACACAGATGATTTTTGATCCTTTGATTTTCAGTTCTTTTTATCAAGAACTTTCTGATTTAGGTTTCAATCAGGCTGTTTTGCCAGGACTTAGAATACTAAGGTCTCAAAAACAAGCTGTTATTATGAAAGCCCGATTTGGTTGCAGTGTCCCGGAATGGTATTTGAAACAGCTTCCTTTGGAACACGAAAGAAAAAAGCTTGATTTATCTGTTTTACATCCCTTTTTTCAATTGGTTGAAAAATTAAAAATCCTTGGTGTTCCTGGTGTTCATATTTTTGTGTTATCTGATATTGAGCTTTGTCAACAAGCCATAAAAACTTTAAAGAGGAATTTTAAGGAATGAATGTTCTTGTAACCGGTGGTGCGGGATTTATTGGTTCCCATATTACCGATCAACTTCTTAAGAGGGATTATCAGCCAATTGTTGTTGATAACCTCTCAAATGGTTACAGAGAAGCTGTTCCCAAAGGGGTTCCTTTGTATGTAGCCAATATAGGTGATTCCCGATTTTTGGAAAACTTTTTCAAAACCCATAGAATTGAAACAGTGATCCACTGTGCAGCCCTTGTTAATATTGAAGAATCAATGAACAATCCCTCTGAATATTATCAAAACAATCTGGCTTGTTCCATTAATTTTCTAAGAGCCTGTGAATCTGCAAATGTTAAATCTTTTATTTTTTCATCTTCTGCCGCTGTTTACGGACAACCTGATGAAATTCCTATAAAAGAAACAGCATCAACTTTACCTGTGAATCCTTATGGTGAAACCAAACTTATGTTTGAAAAAATTTTGAGCGATTCATGCACTTTATCTTCATCAAAAATGAATTACGTTATTTGCAGGTACTTCAATGTGGCTGGTGCAGACATTAAAGGTCAAAGGGGGCAATTTACAAAAGAAGTTTTTCATCTTGTTCAAATAGCCTGTCAGGCTGTTTCCGGTCGCAGGGATCATGTTAAAATATATGGTATTGATTATCCGACTCCTGACGGAACTTGTATCAGGGATTTTATACATATTCAGGATTTGGCTATGGCCCATGTTCAGATGATTGAATATCTTCAAAATGGTGGAACTTCTGAAATATTTAATTGTGGCTATGGTTGTGGCTTCTCGGTGAGAGAAGTTTTGGAAACGATGAAAAAAGTCAGTGGGGTTGATTTCAAGATTGTGGAATCAAAACGTCGACCGGGAGATCCTGTTCGACTTGTTGCCCAAACGGAGAAAATTCAGAAAATCTTAAGGTGGTCACCAAAATATAATGATTTGTCTTTGATTTGTAAAACGGCTCTGAAGTGGGAATATAAACTTCAAAATGAAATTTTAAAAAACAATCAAAAATAGTTTTTTCATATTATATTTTTTATTGGGTTTCTTCAATAATTGAAGTTATCAGTTGTTCGTTGGGAAAATGAATTTTTTTCCCTTCATTGGTTTCGATCAGTGTTGTCACTGCACCAACTTGAAGAATTTTACCTTTGTAATCTTTTACTTTTATGGAAACACCTTCCTTATACAGATCTCTTGCGTAAAAACCTGAAACAATGGCTTTGGCAATGTCTCTGGTTCCAAAACCAAGGGAAAGGGCGAGAACAGCTCCTCCGGCAACAAGGATGATTTGGAGAATGTTATCAAGTAATTTGGTCTCTATTTTTAATTGACCTACAGCAAGAACAGTCACTACAACAATCAGTAAACTTCGCACAAAGGTTCCAAAAATCTTAAAATATTTGGAATTTACAGTATCCGAAGCTCTTTGAATAAAATTGGAAATAAAATTGGAAGCCATAAGACCGAGAACAAAAACAAATGCCGCTCCAATGACATTGGGTAAATAGAGTACAAACGAATCAATTGTTTTTGTAATATTTTCAAGTTTGAGGGTTTCAGCCGCTGAAATTACAAAATTCAGCATGAATAACCAGAAAATAAGAATGGAAATAATTTCGGAGGAAGTCTTTTTTATTCCGAATTTCCCTAGTATTTCATGAACTCCCACTCGATCACTCATGGAGTCAAAGGTGAGCTTTTTTAATATTTTTTCAGACATTTTCATCAAAAATCTGGAAATCAAGTAACCGATAAAAAGTATCAACAGGGCACTTAAAATATTTGGCAGGCTTTCAGCGATTTTTGATAAAAAACCAAGCATTGGAGATTGGATATTGTTTTGCCATGTAGAATCCATACGAACCTCTTTGTTTTATTTCTTTAAATTATAATGAATCTTTTGAAAAAATCAATCCTGGTACTTCGTCCTAAGTCCTATGGCTGGTTTTAGATGTTTTTGATTAATCGTTTTTCAATGAGACTGAAAGTCCAGTCAATTATTATAGCTAAAAGGGCCGCCGGAACAGCTCCCTGTAAAATAAGCCAACTGTCGTTGAGAGCAAGACCGGTGACAATGGGTTCTCCCAGACCTCCGGCTCCAATAAAGGCGGCCAATGTTGCTGTACCAATATTAAGAATGGTTGCTGTACGGATTCCAGCCAATAATGTTGGAAAAGCTAAAGGAAGTTTTATTGAAAAGAAAATCTCTGTGGGATAAAGACCGATTCCTTTGGCTGCCATGATAAGGTTTGGATCAATTTGATTAAGAGCTGTATAAGTGTTTCGTAAAATAGGAAGCAGTGAGTAAATAAAAAGTCCAATAATAGCCGGTTTATATCCAATTCCAAAAAATGGAATCATAAAGGCTAAAAGGGCAATGGAAGGAATTGTTTGAAAAATTCCGGCCAAACCAAGAATCAATCTTGAAACTCTCTGATTGCCAGCAGAAAAAAAAGCAAAAGGGAAAGCCACCAGTATGGCAAGAAAAACAGCAATGCCTGTTAAAAACAGATGAGTCTTTGTGCGTTTGTATGTTTTTATCCAAAAATTGTCTTTTTTTGTCTGTTTTTTGTTTGTGATAAGTTTATTGTTGATTAAAAATTTATTAGCCACTTTGTGAATACTTAACCCGGAAGTGGCTTGAGTGTTCAGATTTACGATAATCTCATTTGAGATGCGACCACTTAAAAGCTTTAAAACATTTCTGGCTTTTTCCGGAAAGCTGTTGTGAATCAAGGCCAGAGCTTCATATTTTGGAAAAAAATGACGATCATCCTCAAGGACAACAAAATTCATTTCCTTTATCATGGGTTCTGTGGAGTAAGCTTCAGCAAAATCCACTTTATTGTTTTTGACAGCTTTGTAGGTTAAAGGGATCTCTATCCCTTTTATTTTGTGTTTTAATGAATAGACTTTTTTTAATTGACTCCAACCATCATCGCGAGCCTGGAACTCAAAACTTAATCCTCCTACTAAATTGGGGAAGAGACCGAGATCACTGATTTTTTTAATACCCAACAAATGGGCCTGATCTCTTTTCATGATGAGACAATAAGAATTATCAAATCCCAGGGGTGGCAATGATTTTATATTTTTTTTTGATAGTATTCTCTCAATGGATTTAAACTCTCTTTCTTTGGATTTGATTATGGTCCTTATAAGGGTTCCTGTGTATTCAGGATAAACATCAATTTCTTTTTCTTTAAGAGCGTTGAAAGCCACCATAGTTCCGCCGAGGCCTAATTTTCTTTGAACAACAAAACCTCTGTCTTCAAGTAATTGGGCAAAAATTTCACCTATAATAAGATTTTCAGTAAAACGCTTGGAACCCACGGTAATCGTTTTTTCAGATCCAAAACAGGGATGAAAGCAGACAAATGAAATAAAACAAAGGAAAAAACAGAAGACGGAACGGCTAAAGAGCATCAAGAGCCCCCTGGCTGAAAACACCGATTAATTTTTTATTTTTTTCAATAACTGGCAGGATATTTGCGTTATGATTGAGTATTTCTTTCATGCCATCGAGAATGTTTTGAGTGGAATAGATAAAATAATGGAATGTTTTCTGTAAAGCCCCGTTTTCAAAACTTTGAAACCCCAAAAATTGCTGATTGACATCCACCCAGTAAATGGTTTTTTGTCCCTTGAGTGTCAAAAATTCCATAATTTTGGTTTGATCCTGGAATTTATGGATTTCTTTTGAATCCAGATTTTGAATTTGAATATGAGAGTCTTTTTTACAGGCGATAAAAATATCCGGATTGATGACAGAATAGAGATAAATTTCTTTGAGCCGGTTACCTGGAGAATGGGATTGGATAAACTCTTTGACATAATCCGATTGAGGAGCCAGTAAAAACTTACTGGGCCTGTCTTTTTGTTCCACTTGTCCTTTATTAAGAAGAAGAATTTCGTCAGCCATATTGAAAGCTTCTGATAAATTGTGCGTTACTGACACAATAGTCAGATTTAACTGAGACTGTAAGTGGAGGAATTCTGTTTGTAACTCTAAACGGGTGATTGGATCCAAAGCACTGAAAGGCTCATCCATAAGCATAATCTGGGGTTTCATGAACAGAGCACGGGCAAGACCCACCCGTTGTTTCTGTCCACCGCTGATTTCTCTTGGTTTTTTATCCAAAAACCAGGAAGTGTTTGGAATGGAAACCAATTCACAGAGTTCATCAGTACGTTTTTTTATATCTTTTTTCCTCCATTTTTCCTTGTTGGCGATAATACTGATGTTTTCAAATAAAGTCATGTGGGGGAAAAGCCCACTTCCCTGAATGGAGTATCCCATGGATCTTCGCAATTTTTCAGGGTGATTGAAGTCAAAACTTTTGTCGTTTATAAATACATTTCCTTTTTGTGGTTTTAACAGACCATTAATAAGACGCAAAACAGTTGTTTTTCCACTACCGCTTTTTCCAACCAGACAATAGAGTTTATTTCTTTGAATTGTAAGATCAAAATTTTCCAAAACTTTTTTTTCACCATATTTAAAAAAAAGTTTCTCCATACGGATAATCGCTGAATTTTTTGGCATTTTTTACACTAAAACCTGTTTATTTTTCATAAGAACCCCCTTATTTTAATACAATAAAAGAAAATCTTTTTAAAAAGTTTATATCCAATTTTTTATTATGTAATCAACAACCTCTATGGTCCCCTGTTTTTTTGAAGAGGAAATTGAAAAACAAGGAAGGCCGGAGGATTTTTCAAGATTGATTTTTTTTTGTTTCCTTTGAGAATAGGAGAGTTTATCCGTTTTTGTTAAAACAACAACAGTTTTTCTGTTTACAGCCTTGCAGAAGTCCACGAGTTGGGACTCTTCCCGGTTCCATTGACGGCGAATGTCCATGAAGAGGATCACCCCCTTTAGGGAGGGACTGTTTGATAGATAATCCTCCACCATTTTTTTCCATTTTTCCCGTTCTTTGTGGGATCGGGATCCGTAGCCGTAACCGGGCATATCAATCAACAAAAATAGATTTTTGAAATCAAATATGTTAAGAAAACGGGTTTTTCCTGGAGTTCCACTGACTTTTGCTATTTTACGACCGGTCAATGAATTGACAAAAGAGGACTTTCCACTGTTGGAGCGACCGGCCAAAGCCACCTGAGGTTTTTTACAGATAGAAAATTGTTTCCAATGGGTGGCACTTTTAATGAATTTTACGGAATCTAAAAACAAATTGGATTCATCTTATTGGATTTTTTCCAAAATATCTTTGTGCATTATATCAAATAATCCGGAAATTCGTATTTTGAATTAAAAATGTCCGGAATCCGGTCTTATCCACCATTTTTTTCCTCTCAGGCTGGCATATTTTTTGATAAATCCAGTTTTGTTTTTGATTTTTTCTCTGAAAGAATCTTCTGGAAATTAAAAAAAAGCTGATATAAAAAACCCTGATAAGGAGGATCAATGCAAACCCAAAAGATGATTTTTAATGACACAGATCAAATCGAAAAAGCTTATTTACTGCCTGTCAACCAAAGCAGTGAAGAGTCTTTTGAGGTCAATGATTTTTTAACAATTGGTCGGGATTATTGCAATACAGTTTCCATTGATGATCCTTTTGTTTCCAGTCGTCACATACGTATTGAAAAGAGAAAGCGGGGTTACTTATTAAGGGATATGCAGAGTCGTAATGGAACTTTTGTAAATGGTATGCCTGTGGTTGAGGTTTACCTTTCAAATAATGATACATTGATGGTGGGAGAGAGTCTTTTTATTTTTTCAAAACTCAATCGCAAACCCAGCCCCATGACAAGTGAAAACGGGAAATGGAATCTGCAATTACAACGATTACCGGCCATTGCCAATACGGATTACACGGTGTTGGTGATTGGTCCTTCAGGATCGGGCAAGGAAGTTATAGCCCGTTGGATTCATGAACAATCACCAAGGAAAAACAGACCTTATGTTGTGATCAATTGCAGTGCTTTGAGTGAAAATTTAATTGAAAGTGAGCTTTTTGGCCATGTGAGAGGCTCTTTTACCGGTTCGACGGAAAATCGTAAGGGAGCTTTTGAAACAGCAAGGGGAGGGACTCTTTTTCTGGATGAAATTGGCGATCTTCCCCTTTCCCTGCAGCCTAAACTTCTGCGGGCTATTGAAAACAAGGAGATTCGACCTCTTGGAAGTGATGGCACCATGAAAACGGATGTTCGCGTTATTGCCGCAACACACAAAAATCTAAAACGGGAAATAATGAGAAATAAATTCCGTGAAGATCTGTATCATAGACTTAATATTTGTCGTGTTACCCCTCCTCCATTGATTAACAGAATGGAGGACTTTGAAACTCTTCTGTACAGATTTGCAAAAGAACAAAGGGTGGGTTTTACATACAGAGCCATTGAAAAGTTGAAAAATTATTCCTGGCCGGGAAATATCAGGGAACTTAAAAACCTTGTTATTCGGGCAGCGGCGTATTTCCCCGGTCAGAGAATTGAGGAGCAGAATCTGGATCAATTGGTTGATAAGGATGTTGAAGAAAGGGAAGATTTGGTCAATACAGGCTCTTATGGTGGTGAATTGCCCCCCATGAAAAAGATGGAAAAGGAAATGATTGTGACACAGATGAAAAAACATTTTGGGAATCAGAAAAAAGCTGCTGAAGAATTGAAAATGCCAAAAAGTACTTTCTATGACAAATTGAGATCCTACAAAATCAATCCTGTGAATTTTAAACTGCGAAGTCGGATCAATTAAAAAAATCATTGAAAGAACCTGTTGTCACTTGACTTTCAATTCTTTCATCAAAAAAAGATTCCACCAGATAGCCCAAAGCCACAAGAACAGCCGCTTGCATAATAAAATCATTGGTCACAATCAAAACCCGATTTATTCGGAGTCCATGGGCTTCTCCGGAAGTAATACCTAAAAGCTCCATGAATTCCTTTTCATTCACAGTTGAGTTTTCTTCCAGAAGTTTAACTAAAACCTCACTGCGTTGGATTGCCATTTTCAGATAATGTTTTTGGGACCAGCGGAGTTGATCTTTATAAATATTCCATAGGCGATGAAGTTGAGCCACACGGTTTTTTAGGCTTTCAACAAGGATCTGACGGGATACGGGGTCGTTTTCAACACTTCTAAAGATTTGTATTTCAGAAGCAAAGTGATTAAAAAGGTTTGAAAAAAAACTCAAATTCACATCAGAGCCTAAAAGCTCATAGAGTCGGTGAGATAATCTTCCTCTGGGGGTTTTACCCAATAAGATTTCACTGATAATGAAAGAAGGTTTAAGCCAACGGTTAAATCCCTCCACATGGTCGCTATTTACATCCCACCACCATTTTTTGAAATTGAACAAAAGAAGAGCCCTTCGCTCGTTCACGTTAAGTTGTCTCCAGTTTTTAAGTTGGTGTAAATCCATTTCCGTTACATGGTGGGCCCGAATGGCTCTGAACATTCCAAGAACACCCATAAAAAAAAGGCTGTTTTTTGTGCGTGTCAACCAGGGGGCTTTTTCCACTTCCATAAGGGTTTTTTGAATTTTTGAAAACTCTTCATGACTTTTTTCAGTGGAAAGTTTTTCCATAAAACGCTCCCAGAGTTTACTGCTTCCACCCCATTTTCCGTGGAAAATTTTTGCCGTATCTGTTGGAATTGAAGATGGGGGATTCTTTTTGGCTGAAAAAAGATAACCACAGGAATAAACTCCAGGGGATGATTTTGCTTTTGGAAGATCAACAAGTCCTGTAATAGTTAAAACAGAAATCAATTTACAGAAAAAACATAAAAATAAGCCTTTAAAAAACTCCATTGAAAACATTTCTCCATAAAATCAGGGAAGATCAATTTCTTGTGTGTTAAAGATAAACTGTTTTTTATATTATTTCCCTTAAAAATTGAGAATAATAGCTATCATGATAAAAACAAAAGAATTCAACATCTTGGATAGATTACCAATCAGGAACCCGTAACTCCAAAGAACTTTTTTATTTTGTATTTTTTACAAAAAATCCTTGTTTTTCAAAAAAGTGGTGTTCTTTGTAAGAGGAAAACGTGCTGTAAATTATAAATAACCCTGTTTTTTTACAAAGAAGATATTTTTTCTTGAAAAAACAGAACTTTATGATAAAGTCCCATAAGATTTTAGAAATAAGTTTTTACAAGGTTCAACATGAAAAAAGTGGTATTAAAATATTTTATTATTTTTACTTTTTCCCCTGTCAATGGTTTTGCGGGATCTTTGCTCTCATTAGTTTCTTGAAAGCTGGTGGTAAACAAGGGCAGATTTCCAAACTTGAAAAAAATTTTTAAACAATGAATTTTTCTTCAGTTTTTTGAAGCGGATTTTCGAAAATCAGGATTTTGTTTTTGGAATGACAGATAATGAGCTGTGAATCCTCCCAGTTTCGGGTGGTGGGAGTGAATGTGGATCACTTTTTTGTAATCCGATTCATTTTCAATGGAAATGTGGCCACTTGAATTTATAACAATCATTTTTTTCTTTATATTCAGGGGGACTGTTTTTAATATTTTTTTGGTTATGGGACCACTGAGATGGTAAATAATGTTGGAATTTTCTGAATTGTTTTCATTCCAGTTTTTTAAATTTTTGAGATGAAAAAGACGGGTTCCAGGTCTTTTTTTATAATTTATAAGAAAACGCCTGGAATAACTGTAAACATCTGTTTTCCCTCCCTGTAAATTTATTTTGGCCACCTGTTTTTTAAAAATTTCGTGGAAAACCTTGTCATAGATTTTTTTCAAGGGTATTCGGTGAATTTGTTTTTTTAATGATTGATGGTTTGGTCTTTTATAAAATTGCATTTTATAACTGAGAATGCGATGCAGACTCTTTTTAATTCGCTTTCTTGAAATTTGACCTTTTTGAACCGCTTTAATGACACTTTGAATGGCGGTTTTTTGATCCCTGTAATTCCATCCCACCATGATCAGATCATTCCCTGCAAGGATGGCCTGTACAGCTCTATCACCTATGGATAATCGAGTGGACTTGGCTCCGCCCATTTGGATGTCGTCTGTTAAAAGAATGCCTTCAAATCCCAGACCTTTTCTCAAAACATTTTTTAGAATAAGAGGGGAAAAACTGGCTGGTCTTTTTGAAGGATCAATAAGAGGGTAGGAAATGTGGGAAGCCATTATGGCAAAGGGAATTCGATGATTTTGCATTTCCTTATAGGGTTCAAGGTCATTAAATAATAACTCGGTCAGAGTGATTTGTTTGTAAGGGGTTGAAATGTGGGAGTCTGTTTTGATTCCTCCATGACCGGGGAAATGTTTGGCTGTTGGTAAAACTCCGGCATTGACAAGTCCTCTGGAAAAAGCTGTGGACATTTTATTGACAATTTCTTTTTTATTGCTGAAAGACCGGTTTCCAAGAAAGTCAGTATAATCAGTGTCTGAAATATCAACCACTGGAGCCAGGTTCATGTTAAATCCAAGAGTTGTCATAAGTCGACCTGTGACGTAACCCACTTCCTGAACCAGAGCATGGTTATTGGTTAAAGCCAGAGTGCGTGCACTGGGAAGAGAGGGGGATGTTTTAATTCGAATCACTTTACCCCCTTCCTGATCAATGGCGATAAGAAGAGGTATTTTTGAATTTTTAAGGGCCGTTTTCTGGGCTTTGAAATTGAGTTGTCTGATTTGGTTGAGTGTTTTTATGTTACGGCCAAAAACAATGATAATTCCTGGATAGAGAGTGTTCATTTTTTTTCCCAGAGAATGCTCAAAATCCGAACCGGTAAACCCAAGGACAAACAGTTGTCCAACTTGTTTTTTCAAAGGCATATTTTCAATGATTTTTTCAATTTTCTGGGATGAACTTAAGGCAAAACTGACCGAACTCCAGAAAACAAAAAATATGAAAATAAAAAATTTTGTCAGAGAAAAATGATTTCCACAAAAGGATTCTATAAAAATTTGAAAACGATCAGTGTATTTCCTCATCTTATAAGATTATCATTTTTTGAAAAAGAAATCCCAAAACCTGTTTAATTTATGACCTTATACCTGCTGACTTATATTGTATTGCGGATTTTCTGTTTTTTTATTGGGAACAGAGATTGAGGAGGAAATTCATTTCCTCCTGTACTCTGGGCCAGGTTATTTCCCTGATTCTTATTTTGAGTCTGTTATTGGGGGTTATGGAATATTTTTTATTTGGCTGATGAGTCAAATCAATGACGTGACTGGTGGATAGCGGTGTGTTTTCTGTGAATTTAAGAATCAAACTGTCCCTGGTGTTTGAAATATCACTGACTCCAAGCTGCAAACACTGATGACGAATGAGCATGATTCCAAGAAGATTTATCACTTCTTTCGGAGGGTTTCCGAACTGATCTTTGAGTTCTTCCTCCAGATTATCAATATCAGAGGGGGATTTAATCTGGGTTAAGGCCCGATAATAGGAAAGACGCAGACGAATGTTGGCAATATAGGAATCGGGTATGAAAGCCCTGATTTTAAGATTGATCTCAGGTTCCACCATTTCCTCCTGTTTTTCTCCATTGGCTTCTTTAATAGCCTCTTCCAGAAGTTGCATATAAAACTCGTAACCCATGGAATCGATCAGCCCTGATTGTTCTTCACCCAATAAAGTTCCGGTTCCCCTTAATTCAAGGTCATACTGGGCAATTTGTATCCCACTTCCAAGGGATGAATTTTCCTGAATCACTCTCAGTCTTTCTTTGGCTATATCAGTGAGTTGTCTTTGCTGTTCTATTATGAGGTAGCAGTAAGCTCTTTGGGTACTGCGTCCGACCCGTCCCCTTAATTGATAGAGTTGACTGAGACCAAAATGGTCAGCCTGATTGATAAAAATAGTGTTGGCATTGGGTCTGTCCGTGCCGGATTCTATGATTGTGGAAGCAATGAGAACCTGAATTTTATTGTTGAAAAAAGAGATTATAACAGACTCCAAATCCTTTTTTTTCATTTGACCGTGAGCCACTGCAAAACTCACCTCTGGAATCCATTGCCTGAGTTCCCGGGCCACATTCTCGATGGTCTGAATTTTATTGTGAATAAAGAAAACCTGTCCGCCTCGCCCCACTTCTGTTTCAATAGCTCTTTTAATAAGATCTTTGTTAAAGTGACAAATAAAGGTCTGAGTTTCAAGACGATCTGCCGGGGCTGTGTTAATAAGACTTAAATCCCTTATTTTAAGCAGACTCATGTTTAATGTTCGTGGAATGGGAGTGGCCGATAGACTCAAGGTATCCAAATGGGTTTTCATTTTTCGAATGCGTTCCTTGTCTTTGACACCAAACTTCTGTTCTTCATCAATGACCAGTAAACCCAGTGATTTAAATTCCACATCCTGACTCAAAAGACGATGAGTTCCTATGAGAATATCAATATCCCCTCTGGCAAGTTCAGCAAGGGTTTTTTTGATTTTTGAAGGGGATTGTAATCGATTGATAACCTGAATGTTTATTGGCCAGTTTTTAAAGCGTTTCCTGAAAGTTTCAAAATGTTGCATTGTCAGGACAGTGGTGGGAACGAGTATGGCCACTTGTTTTTTCCCGGTTGTCACGATAAAGGCGGCTCTCATAGCCACTTCAGTTTTTCCAAACCCCACATCTCCGCATATAAGACGATCCATGGGTTTTTCACTAACTGTGAGATCTGTCACAATATCTTCAATAGCTTTTATTTGATCCTCTGTTTCCTGGTAGGCAAAGGCGTTGAAGAAATCATTGATATCCGTCTTATCAAAGGGATAAACGGGACGGGTGATCAGGGAACGTTTGGCATAGAGTTTAATCAAGTCATGGGCTATTTCTTTCAAACGTTTTTTTGTTTTTGTTTTTATATTGGAAAACCTGGTCCCCCCCAGTTTGTCCAGGGCTGGCTTTATTCTTTCCGAAGAGTATTTACTGATTTGATGAATGCGATAGATGGGAAGAAAAAGTTTGTCCTTATCCTTGAATTCAAGTTGTAAAAATTCCGCCTCAATTTCAGTTACAAACATTTTACTCAAGCCTTTAAACTGGCATATCCCGTGAACAGCATGGAGAATATAATCATTTTCCTTGAGTTCTCCAAAACTTAAGTGTCTGCTTCTTTCATTGATGCGGTCTTTTTTTGTTCTTTGAAAGGATTTTCCAAAGAAATGTTCCAGACTGAAGACCGCCAGATTTTTGGAGTTTAGAAAAAAACTTTGTTTGAGTTTTCTTGGGAAAAAATGAATTATATTATAACGACAATCCCTAAAAAGGTTTTCCCATTGAAAATCTTCGGGATTATGGAAAGAACATTCATGACCTTGGTTTTCAAAGAACAGATTCATGCGATCGAATTGTGATTTGCCTTTGACTGAAAAAATTTTATAAGTTTTTTCAGGTATTTGTTTTAATTTTTTACAAAGAGCTGCCATTTGCTCATTGAATTTTTTACTTGAAGATTTTTTGATAACTTCGCAGGGTAAAAAAGATATCTGTTTATCGGAATCACCCTGGATGGGAACCTCTTTCATAAAGGGAACAGTGGTTTTCCCAACAGAGGGTTTGAAAGTTGAAACTTCAGTCATACTGAGTTTTTCAAGACTGATTTTTTGTCTGAAGGATTCCTTGAGTTCTGTAAAACCAGAGAACAATTCAGATGGGGACAACGGATAAAGATTTTTGTTGAAAGAACTGTTTAACAAATTCATTTCTTTTTCATAGCTGGCTTTGAGATCGAGTTCTTCCAGTATCCAGACGCAAGGGGGTTTTTGAAAGTATTGGAAAGCTGTGGCTGTTTTTTCGTAAAAAAGAGGAAGATGATATTCCAGATTTTCACAATATCGATTGCAACGCAGGGAGTTGGTTATTGTTTGCAGGTCTGGATTGTCAAATTTAAGAAGTTCTTGACTGGCCTGAAAACAGTTTTTCTCATTGAGGAGAACTTCGCGGGCGGGAATTATAAGAAAATGTTCAATTTCTGAAATTGTTCTTTGGGTGGAGGGATCAAAAATTCTCAGATTTTCAATTTCATCACCAAAAAGCTCCATGCGGACTGGAAATTCCATTTGGGGGGAAAACAGGTCAATGAGACCTCCACGGTTGGCAAAGCATCCCGGGTCTTCCACCATGGGGCTTGACAGGTAGCCCAATCGGTGGAGTTTTTCAAAAAAATCAGGTGGAATATTATCCCCCTTAAAATATTGAAAATGGCCATCCATAAAAAGATCTGGTTTCATGGTTTTTTGGAGCAATCCGAAAAAAGGGGCGACAAAAACCCGGGCTTGGTTCTCATTGAGTGCGTAAAAAAACCAGGAGAGTCGATCCTGAATCTGACGACGACTGATCTGAACTCCGGCAAAGGCATTGGGGTTGTAGTAAGGCAATAGATAGGCTTTTTTATCAATCCAGAAGGAGTAATTTTCCATAAAAATTCTGGCTTTTTCCATAGTCTCTGTGATGACTAGTTGTGGTTCCTGAAGTTTATTTGATGTGGCTAAATAAAAGGCCAGAGTTTCTAAGGGAAGGGGATTGGTGATATTCAGGGAAAAGGAATTTTCCCCTTGAACCAAATCGTTGAGCTTGTCCGGCATGGATTCTTATTTGTGAGGGTTCTTTTTTTGTCAAAGGGGTTTTTAAAAAAAGCCTTAAAGCTGCTCTGCAGCAGTTATCCAAACTGAAGTCACTCAGGAAACAATGTGATAATATCAGACACTCCTAATGTAATCAGTGTAAGAAGAGGGAAAATTCATGGAATCTATTCTGCCTATATTGGTTTTGACTCTTATTGTAGCCACCTTTGGGAGTCTTCTTGTCTATGTTTCATATATTTTTGGTCCTGAAAAAAAGTATACAAAAGCAAAGGATATGCCTTACGAGTGTGGTCTTCCAGGCCAGGATAGTGAAAAAACCAATATTTCTGTACGTTATTATCTCACAGCTATTTTGTTTATTGTTTTTGATATTGAAATTTTGTTTATGTACCCCTGGGCTTTGACTTATAAGGAATTTGTTGCTTCGGGCCACGGAATTTACATCTTTTTGGTGATGTTTATTTTTATTGCTTTATTTTTATTTGGTCTTGTTTGGGAAATTTACTCCAAAGCCCTGGAGTGGGACTGATGGGAAGCAGCTTTTTTGAGATAGCAATCAATTTAATTAAAATGACAGTGATCTTTCTTTTTATGATTCAACTGGTTCCTCTTTTGGTGTGGGTGGAAAGAAGGGGTTCTGCTTTTATCCAAAACCGTTTTGGTCCCAACAGAGTTGGTCCTTTGGGTTTGACCCAATTGCTTGCTGATGCTGTAAAATTTATTTTTAAGGAAGATTTTCGCCCGTCAAGAAGTATGCCTTTTCTTTATTATCTGGCTCCGGTGATGGCTCTGATTCCAGGAGCTCTGGCTTTTGGTTCCATCCCTTTATCGGCTCCCTTCCAATTGGAATATGGAGGTGAAGTTTTTTCTTTTCTTTTTCAGGGTTTTGATCTTGGTATTGGCATTGTCTTTGTCTTGGGTGTTTCCTCTCTTGGGGCTTATTCCCTTTTATTTGCGGGTTGGGGTTCCGGGAATAAATATTCACTTATGGGTGCCTTAAGGGCCAGTGCACAAATGATCAGTTATGAATTGGCCCTCGGGTTGTCTCTGGTTGGAATTCTTCTGATTTTTGGAAGTTTTTCTTTTTCAGAAATTATTAAAGCCCAACAGGGTCCTTTAAACTTTAAACTCATGGGTGAATCTGTCGTTATTCCTTATTTGCCAAATTGGGGGATTTTTTATCAACCTCTGGGTTTTGTTCTCTTTTTTGCCGCCACTTTTGCTGAAACCAACAGGACTCCATTTGACTTGCCGGAGGCAGAAGCTGAACTTGTGGCTGGTTATCATACAGAGTATGGTGGACTGAAAATGCTTATGTTCTATATGGGTGAGTATGGTCATATGATGGTGGCTTCAGCTCTTCTTGTGACTTTTTATTTTGGAGGATGGGATATCCCTCATCCATTGAGTTCAGAAGTTTTGAAAAACCTTGTCTCTTCCTCTTTTCTTTATTCTTTTATCATGTTTTTAGTGTTTATGATTAAAATGTTTTTTTTCCTTTGGATTTTTATTTGGGTTCGCTGGACTTTACCTCGTTTTCGTTACGACCAGTTGATGGATTTGGGATGGAAAACAATGCTCCCCTGGGCTCTTTTTAACACAGTGGCTACGGCTTTTGTGGTTATTATTTTTCACTCGGTATGGAACCTATCTTAATGAAGAAGGAGAATTGATATGACAATAGAAACCTTTATCTTTTTTTTCTTTGGAGGACTTTCTCTTTTTTCCGCTCTTGGAGTTTTATTCCATTCCAACCCGGTAACAAGTGCTCTTTATTTGGTCACAACGATGCTTGGGATTTCAGGTTTGTTTTTTAATCTCAATGCCCCTTTTATTGCCGCTGTTCAGATCATAGTTTATGCAGGAGCTGTTATGATTCTGTTTTTATTTGTTGTTATGATTTTTGATTTGAAACAGACAAACTATCGTATATTTTCTCCAGGGAAAATAGCCAACGGGTTTAAGATTCTTTTTGGAGGGTTATTTGCCGGTCTTCTCCTGTCCTCAATTTTATTTAGAATAAGTCGTTTTGCTTACCTGAGTCCGGAACCGTCCGCTCCCCAGTTTGAGGTTCGAAATATTTCAAAAGTGATTTTTACAGATTATGTGTTTTGTTTTGAAATTTTAGGTCTTCTTTTACTGGTTGTTCCCATTGGATCAGTGGCCCTTTCCCGTATTCAGGGAGGGACCCATGCTAAGTAATCTGTTCAGTGTGGGTCTTGGCCACTATTTATTTATCTCTGTGGCTCTTTTTACCATAGGTCTTTTAGGGGTTTTATTGAGAAAAAACATTCTTGTGGTACTCATGTCTATTGAGTTGATGCTCAATGCCGTGAATTTGGCTTTTATCACTTTTGCGTATTATCTCAACGATGTGAATGGAGCTGTTATTGTTTTATTCATTATTGCTGTGGCGGCTGCGGAAGCGGCTGTGGGCCTGGCTATTGTGGTTACCCTTTTCAAAAAATTCAAAGAAGTGAATATTCGTTTTTTTGAACATCTCAAAGGTTAGGGATTTTAAGAAATGTTTTATTTATTGTTGTTTTCTCCCCTTGTTGGCTTTCTTATCAATGGGTTTTTCTTTAAAAGTAAAAATATCAAACTTTCAGGAAGTCTTGCCTGCACGACTGTTTTTATTTCTTTTCTGTCTTCAGTGTTTTTCTTTTTTAAAATGAATAATCTTCCTGTCAGTGAGCGATCCTTGTCCTATCATCTTTTTGAATGGATTCATGTTGGAAATTTTAAGATTGATATGGCTTTCACTCTTGATCCTCTTTCCCTTGTGATGGTTCTTATTATAACAGGAGTGGGTTTTCTGATTCATTTGTTCAGTGTGGGTTATATGTCTCATGACAAAAGACCTGCCAAGTATTTCAGTTACCTGAACTTTTTTGTGTTTAATATGATTTTATTGGTTCTTGGCAGTAATTTGCTTGTTATGTTTGTGGGTTGGGAGGGTGTTGGTCTTTGTTCTTATCTACTTATTGGTTTTTGGTTTTCTGATTCTGCTAAAGCTGCTGCCGGTATGAAGGCTTTTATTACAAATCGCATTGGTGATGCGGGATTCTTATTGGCCATTTTTATGCTTTTTGGGCTTTTTGGAACTTTGTCTTTTACAGAGATTGTGAAAAATCTTCCCTCTCAACCGACAAGCCTGTGGGCTTCTCCTTTAACTCTAGCCTGTTTATTTCTTTTTGTGGGGGCTGTTGGTAAATCAGCCCAAATCCCCCTCCACGTCTGGTTGCCTGACGCTATGGCGGGTCCCACCCCTGTTTCCGCTCTTATTCATGCGGCCACCATGGTGACAGCGGGTGTCTATATGATTATTCGTCTCAATCCCCTTTTCCTCATGGCTCCCAATGCCATGATAGTGATTGCTGTGGTTGGGGCTCTGACGGCTTTAATAGCGGCCACCATTGGTTTGGTTCAAAATGACATAAAAAAAGTTTTGGCTTACTCCACGGTTTCCCAGTTAGGTTATATGTTTTTAGCTGTGGGGGTTGGAGCTTTTTCTGCCGCTTTGGCCCACCTTATGACCCATGCTTTTTTTAAGGCCCTTATGTTTTTGGGTTCCGGTTCAGTCATTCATGCCATGGAGGGGGAACAGGATATGAGAAACATGGGGGGGTTGAAAAAACAAATGCCCATCACTCACCTGACCTTTATTTGTGGCTGGCTGGCTATCATTGGGGCTCCGTTTTTTTCGGGTTTTTTTTCAAAGGATGAAATACTGTGGTTGAGTTTTCAGTCTCCAAGAGGACATACGCTTTTGTGGTTTATTGGGGCTGTGACTGCTGTCTTTACGGCTTTTTATATGACTCGTCTTATGGCCATGACCTTTTGGGGAGTTTCCAGGGTTTCTTCCCATATTAAACCCCACGAGTCCTCTTTATCCATGACTTTTCCACTCTGTGTCTTGGCTTTTCTTTCTGTGTTTTCCGGCTGGCTTTGTGTTCCCCATGGTTTGGGATCCGTTTTTCCAGGTCACCTCCAAAATAAACTGGAACAATGGATAAATCCTTTACTGGCTCCCTTTGAAAAAGGACATGGTTCTTTAAGTCTTGAATTCACTCTAATGATTCTGATTTTCTGTTGCGTGACTCTCAGTGCTGTCGTTGCTTTTATTTTGTATGTTCTTAAACCGGAACAAGCCGGACAAAATGCTGAGAAAATGAAAAAACTCTATAAGATTCTTTACAATAAATACTGGATTGATGAGCTTTATTTAAAATTTTTAATCAATCCCTTAATTAAATTCAGTCGGTTTTTGTGGGCTCGAGTGGATATAAAAATGATTGATAATATGACTCATTCCATTTCCAATGGGGTGAAAAGTGCCGGTGAAGGACTTAAAACCCTCCAGTCCGGGAATTTGCAGATATATGCTCTTTATATACTTATTGGGTTGGTTACGGGGCTTTTCTTTTTAATGACAAGGTAGAACTGTATGTTATTAAGTGTTCTTATTTTTTTACCTCTGATTTCTATCCTTCTTGTTCTTCTGGCTCCGGAGAAAATGACAAGACAGGTGACGTTGATTTGTTCTCTTGTTCATTTTGTTTTTTCCCTGTTACTTTTCAAGCATTTTGATCCCAACACTTCAGCTCTGCAACTGGTTGAACAAAAATTTTGGCTTAAAGAAATGGGAATTTCCTATTTTGTCGGAATTGACGGTATTTCTTTTTGGTTGGTCCTCCTGACCACTTTTTTGACTCCATTGACTGTTCTTGCCAGTTGGTCCAGTGTGACAGAGCAGAGAAAAGCTTTTCATATTTGTTTGTTAATTCTTGAATCAGCCATTATTGGCTCTTTTCTCGCTTTTGATGGCATCTTATTTTATATCTTTTTTGAACTCTCCCTTATTCCCATGTATTTTATTGTGGGGGTCTGGGGTGGAAAAAATCGTATCTATGCCGCTTTGAAGCTTTTTATCTACACAATGGCAGGGTCCTTAATTCTGTTTGCAGCCATTATTTACCTTATCTTCCAGTGTGATACACAATTGGGTGAATTGAGTGCCAGTTTTCTTGATTTTTACCGGCTTAAACTTCCTTTTCTGGAAGATAATTTTATAAATGCACAGAATATCCTATTTTTTGTTTTTTCCCTGGCTTTTGCCATTAAAGTTCCCATGTTTCCTTTTCATACCTGGCTTCCTGATGCTCATGTTCAGGCTCCAACCGGAGGATCCATGATTTTAGCAGGTGTGATGTTAAAAATGGGAACCTACGGTTTTTTACGTTTTGTATTGCCTTTGTTCCCTCAGGCCGTATCGGCCTGGACCCCTCTTTTTATGGGACTGGGAGTTGTTGGTATTATCTACGGGGCCCTGGTGGCGATGGTTCAGGTGGATATAAAAAAACTTGTGGCCTATTCTTCGGTGTCTCACATGGGTTATATAATGATTGGTCTTTTTGCTATGAACATATATGGTATTCAGGGTTCTTTATTTCAAATGTTAGCCCATGGAATCAATACGGGAGCTCTTTTTATGTTGGTTGGTTTTATCTATGAAAGAACCCATTCCCTTAAAATTGCTGAATACGGTGGGTTGGCAGAAGTTATGCCTGTTTATGCTATCTGTTTTCTTATTTTTGTCTTTGCCAGTATTGCTGTGCCTATGACAAATGGTTTTGTGGGTGAATTTTTAATTTTGTTTGGGGTTTTTCAAAACTTTCCTGTTTTTTCCGCAGTGGCGATTCTTGGGGTTGTCTTTGGAGCGGCTTATATGCTTTGGATGGTTAAAAAAGTTTTTTTTGGTCAAAAGGGTGAGGTTGTTAAAAAGTGCGGGAGCTTTATGGATATGGGGTTTCGGGAGCTTTTGGCAACGGGTTCTTTGATTTTGCTTGTGTTTTGGATGGGTCTTTTTCCTGGAACTTTTCTAAAGTACTCTGAGAAAAGTCTTGAAAATCTTGTTGTGAACAAAAAAGAATACAATATCAAAATCCATGATTTCTATGGATCAGTGGATAATAAATCTGGAGAGATCAGTGAATTTTAATTTTCCGGATCTCATTGTTACTTTGCCTCTGATTTGTTTGTTTATTTCCAGTATTGTTCCTATCACTGTGAAAGCTTTTCGTCAGGGGCAGGAGATGAATTTTTTTACTTCCCTTATGTATGCCACCTTTGGTTTGGTCTTTGCCGCAGGTTTAACCCTGTCGGCAGTGAAAAGTTACTGGAAAATTTCCAAGTTGAACTTTGTGGAAGCTTTTTCCGGAGCTATTATTATTGATGGAATTACGATTTGGTCTTCATATATCATTTTTGCAGTGGTGGGTTTTTGTTTGTTTCTTGTTTATGATTCAAAATCCACAAAAGATCGACAGTTTTCAGAACATCTTTTTTTAATTTTGAATTCAACAGTGGGCATGGCTCTAATGGTGATGTCCAATAATTTAATAGTCACTTTTGTGGCCATGGAACTCATGTCTTTATCTCTGTATCTCCTGATTGGATTGAGTAAGGAAAAGATTTTGTCAAAAGAGGCTTCTTTTAAATATTTTGTTTTGGGAAGTCTTGGATCAGCGATTTTTCTTTACGGGATCGCCTTTATTTACGGTGGAGTTGGAAGCACTTCTTTACAGGAGATTGGAGAACTTTCCTCACGACTCTATGATTCCAACAGTCTTTTTCGTTTTGGAGTGATATTGACTGTTGTGGGTTTTGCATTCAAAATTTCTTTGGTTCCCTTTCACTCCTGGGTGCCTGATGTTTACCAGGGCTCGGCAACTCCTGTAACCAGCATTATGGCCACGGCCGTGAAAGTGGCTTCTTTTATAGCTTTTCTCAGGTTTTTTCTATATGCGGATTTTTACAACGTGGGTACTGACAGTTTTGTCTGGTTTATGCAGTGGTTGGCGGCGTTGACCATGATTGTTGGTAATGTGGCTGCTCTTGTGCAGGAAAATTTTAAACGCCTTCTGGCTTATTCCAGTGTGGCTCATTCAGGTTATGCTTTTATGGCCATTATTGTTTCATCATTTGGAACAGATAATGATGCGGGAATCACCAGTCTTATGTTTTATCTTATTTCCTACTCCATTATGACTGTGGGAGCGTTGGCTCTTGTTGTTCTCTTGGAAAAAACAGACGACGGTTCTCTTTTAGTGAGTGATTTGAGAGGGTTGGGAAAAAGATCTCCCGTAATGGCACTGTGTCTTTCTGTCCTTCTTTTCAGTCTTGCGGGTTTACCACCAAGTCTTGGTTTTTTTGGGAAATTTTATATTTTCTCAGCCACAATAGAGCAGGGTTTTTACTGGCTTACTTTTATGGGCGTTTTGAGCTCTGTTGTGGGTTTGGCTTATTATTTAAGACCGGTGGTTACAATGTATATGGTTGAAGGGGAAGGTTCTTCCATTCGTCAGGAGGTTTTTTTCTCCAAGTTTATTGTCATTCTTTCAGCCATTGGGGTTTGTTTCCTCGGGGTTTATTCTTCAAGGATTTTTAATTTTGTGCAGGTTTCCATTACAGACTCTCTTTAGAGGTTCTTCAAACTTTTTCAGGATTGACTCTTTAAGCTGATGCTCCATCTTTTTTGAGACTGACTGTAGAATTGGTTAAGCGGGATCAACGTCATCGGAGTCATCGGAAGGTTCTTCCTCGGACAGGGTTTCCTCCATAACAACCCTTTTTTGTTTCCAGTAAATGTTCAGATCGTAAAACTGTAATTGTTCAACAATTGTTTTGGCTTTAACAGGGTTGAGATTTGGAATACAGACTTGTCCGTTTTTTATCTTTTTTAGAAAATCATTGTGGTTGATTTTTAACTTTTTATCCATCAAAACTTCCTTGAGGGCTTCTCTGAGGTCTTTTGAGTCCAGATGGCTTATGGTCAGATCATAGAGATACTCTCCATCGTCCATATTGGAGAGTTCGGAGTTGGCAAATTCAGTAACATCCACGGGATTGGAGTTTGGCTTGGGAGCTGAAGAAACATTTTCAGTATTTTCTTCTTCTGATTCCATGTCCTCTTTAATTTCCTCTTCCTGAAAAAAATCCTGTTCTTCCAATTCTTCAACAGTGGTTTCTTGTTGATTTTCTGTGTCTGTATTTCCGGTTTCTTCCATAATTTCATGGGAATTTTCTTTCATGTCAGCAGGTTGTGATTCAAAAAAACCCCCGTCTTCCTGGAAACCGGATTCGTGGCTTGTGATATTATCGTGATTTTCAAAATCATTCTGATTATTGAATTCATTGTTATCGTTGGAAATTTCTTCAGAAGAGGGTTCGTTTATAAATTGTTCAATGTCGTCCGATTCCTCTTCATTTTGAAGTTCCTGGATGGTCTCATGATTTTGTTCAAACTGTTCATCTGTATGAAACTCCTGATCAGGTTCCTGTTCAAGGATTTCATCCGGTTCATCCGGATTGTTATTTTCGTCATTTGTGCTTATCCGCACGTCACCGGAAATTTCTATAATCAGAACAGCCCCGCAATTTTGACAGGTCACCATTCCAAAATCCTGATCCAGCGTTGTGTCGCAGGAAGGACACTGAAGCATTTTTCCCTCGATTTTTTATGCAGTTTAAAAAAGCTTTTTTTTCTTCTTTCCTCTTTGTTGCAAACGTCTTTGTTTTCGGCTCAGTTGGGGTTTTTCTGAAGTTTCGGATTGTTCCATCATGGAACCACGACTTTCATGCATTTCCTGTTGCTCCTGGGGTCTGAGAGCTTCCAGCATTTCCTGACGTTCTCCTCTTAAAGACTCTTCGGAAGAAGCTCCCTGTCGTAATTGCACTTTCATGAGTTTTTCGATAGTGTCTTTGTGGATCAATTGGTTCATTTCCTCAAAAGCCTGAAAAGTTTCTTTTTTATATTCAAGAAGGGGGTCTTTCTGGGCATAGGCTTTCAGGTTAACCCAATCCCGAATACGATCCACTCTCTGTAAATGTTCTTTCCAATAGTGGTCAATGGCACTTAATAAGATACTTTTTTGCACATCTTCAAAAATCAAATCCATTTTATTTTTTTGGGCTTCAAAACGTTCTTTGACTTGATGAACCACAAGGTTGGTGAGTTGGTCTCCTGTGATATTCTCAGGGATGTCAATATCGATACCAAATTGTTTTTCAATAGCCACTTTCAGACCTTTTAGGTCCCAGAGTTCCCTTTTGGTTTCTTCACTGGCATGGGCTTCAAGAATATCTGAAGTCACATCTGACAACATTTCCTTAACGGTTTCACTGATGGTTGTATTGCCTGATTCCGTTTTTTCAAGAAGGGATTTTCTCATTGAGTAAACAGTTTTTCTCTGCTGGTTCATAACATCGTCATATTCCAGAAGATGTTTTCTGATTTCAAAGTTATGTCCTTCCACTTTTCTCTGGGCCCCTTCAATGGTGCGGGAAATCATACGATGAGTGATGGGTTCATCCTCTGGAACTTTAAAAGTGTTCATAAGTTTTTGGACTCGTTCCCCATTAAACTTTCGCATGAGATCGTCTTCAAGAGACAGGAAAAAACGGGATTCACCCGGATCTCCCTGACGACCGGAACGTCCCCTCAATTGATTGTCAATTCGTCGACTTTCATGACGTTCTGTTCCCATGATGTAAAGGCCACCTGCTATGAGAACTTCCTGTTTTTCCTCCTCACATTGGATTTGGTATTTTTCAAAAACTTTTTTGTAATCAGGATGATCGGAAGGTTTTTCTTTGAGTGCAAGAGCTTCAGGATTGCCTCCAAGAACTATGTCTGTTCCCCGACCTGCCATATTGGTGGCAATGGTGATGGCCGATTTACGTCCTGCCTGGGCTATGATTTCAGCTTCCCTTTCATGGTGTTTGGCATTGAGAACATTGTGAGCAATACCGGCTGAACCCAGAGCCCGACTGATAGTTTCAGATCTTTCAATACTCACCGTTCCCACCAGAATTGGCTGACCTTTGGACTGTCTGGTCTTTATGTCTTCAATAATGGCTTTAAATTTCCCTTTTTCTGATTTGTAGACAACATCGTCCTGGTCCGCACGAATCATGGGTTTATTGGTGGGGATAACATGGACATTGAGGTTGTAGATTTTTTTAAATTCCAGAGCTTCTGTGTCTGCTGTCCCTGTCATTCCGGCAAGTTTTTCATACATACGAAAGTAATTTTGAAAGGTGATAGAAGCCAGAGTCTGGTTTTCATTTTTAATACGGACTCCTTCCTTGGCTTCAACGGCCTGGTGCAAACCGTCACTCCACCTTCTTCCTTCCATAAGGCGACCGGTGAACTCATCCACAATAACAATTTCATGCCCCTGGACCATGTAATCCACATCTATTTTGAAAAGATGAATGGCCTTTAAGGATTGATAAATGTGATGAAGTTTATCGATGTGTTGGGGATCATAAATATTTTCGATCCCTATGATTTGCTCAAGAGCACTGTTGCCCTCTTCTGTGAGAGCCACGGATCGATTTTTTTCCTCCATAGTGAAATGAAGTTCCGGTTTTAACTGTTTGGCCACTTTGTGCATGGCCAGATAAATTTCAGTATTGTCTTCAGCCGGTCCTGAAATAATTAGAGGGGTTCTGGCTTCATCAATGAGAATGGAATCACATTCGTCCACAATGGCATAGTGCAGGGGTCTTTGCACATAATCGGAGAGATTGTATTTCATATTATCCCGCAGGTAATCAAAGCCCAATTCATTATTGGTACAGTAGGTGATATCAGCGGCATAGGATTGTTTTCTGGCCTGATCATTCATTTCATGGGTGATGGTATCAGTGGTTAGGTTTAAAAAATTATAAACCTGCCCCATCCATTCAGCATCCCGTTTGGCCAGATAATCATTGACTGTCACGACATGAACACCCCGTCCGGAAAGAGCATTGAGATAAACCGGTAAGGTGGCCGCCAGTGTTTTCCCCTCCCCTGTTTTCATTTCAGCACAAGCTCCTCTGTGTAGGACATAACCCCCGACCAGTTGAACATCATAATGCCGCATTTTTAAAACCCGTTTGGCCGCTTCCCGGCAAGTGGCAAAAGCTTCAATAATCAGATTGTCAGGAGTTTCTCCTTTTTCAATTCGGGACTTGAATTCAGAGGTTTTGGCTTTTAATTCATTATCAGGGAGCTTTTCCATGATGTTTTCCAATTGATTGATTCCATCCACATAGGGGCGAATCACTTTCATGTTCCGGTCATGAGCTGTTCCAAAAATTTTTGTGAGAAGTCCCATCACTTAAACATAAACTATAGGATCAACACAGTGCAATCGTTAGAACTCCCTTATTTGTCTAAGACCTTCAAAACTGACAATTGAGACTGCATTGGCTAAATTGAGACTTCGAGTGGAACCCACCATTGGGATTCTATAGGATTGTGCGGTGCAAGATTTCCAAATGGACTCAGGTAATCCCCTAGTTTCCGGACCAAACATGAACCAGTCTCCCTTTTGGAAATTTTTATCGTAGATAGATTGTTGTGTTTTAGTGGTCAGGAAACTTATCCTGTTTTCAAGCCTGTGTGTGTTTAAGAATCTTTCATAATTTTCATAATAAAAATACTGAAGATGGGGCCAGTAATCCAATCCCGCTCTTTTTACCTGTTTTTCATTGATTGTAAACCCAAGGGGTCCTATCAAATGCAGGTGACAACCCGAAGCCACACAAATGCGACCGATATTTCCTGTGTTTGTTGGTATTTCAGGTTGAAAAAGAACAATGTGAAAATTCGGTTCAATTTTTTTATTCACAATTTGAATAAACAGACTTCTTTTCCAAGAGGGGTTAGGGCCAGTCGTCGCCCTCTATCCACAATGATATCCATGGACAGGAGTTCACGGTAAGTCTTCAGCTCTATGGGAACAATATCACGACCTCTGATCTTTGAGAGTTTGGAGATGTATTGGCGGTGTCGATCATTTAACTTTGTTAGTATTTTCAACTCTTTATTCATTTCATGAGGCCACTGGTAACGGTTTATTTTTTTATAGGCTTTGGTGATTTTTTTAGGATTGATACAATAAGTCTGGGCTTTTATAGACGTGAAACTATCAATCATTGTCAGAATAGGGCAACGATTGAGAAAATATTTTTCAGCTTCCAATTGATCCACTCCCAATAATCCGTCAAGAACAGCCCAGAAGCTTTCCGGAGCTTCTAATTCCACCAAAATTCCAGATATTAATTCTTCAGCCTTGCTGGTATCAAGAATAGGATAACCACAATGCAACCGATAGGCATTGGCTTTGACAAAAGCCTTTTTTTCACCAACAATCATTTTTGAGAATTTTGAATAATGAACCTGTCCTTTTGAAAAAGCACCATAGGTGAAAAAACTGTGTTTCATATTTATCCTATTGTGGGAGTCATATTGACTTTGGTTAAAACTTCCAAATTTTCATCTGATGATGAAATCCTGAAATTTCAAAGTTGAGTCACTATGGCAAAGTTGTGAACATAACAGAAAAGAATTAAGCAAGCAAGGAAAAGGATATATTGCACATAAGTTTGACATCCACTTTAAAAATCTCTCCGGTTTTTCCGGGAGTTGATGAGTTCTTGAAAAATAAAGAAATAAAGGTCATAATAAGGGATCACCAATGAAAAAAATAGAAGCAATTATCAAACCTTTTAAACTTGATGATGTGGTGGATTCTCTTTCTGAAATGGGTGTTGAAGGCCTTAATGTTTCGGAAGTTCGGGGTTTTGGTCGCCAGAAGGGAAGAACAGAAATATACAGAGGGGCTGAATACATTGTTGATTTTCTACCAAAAATAAAAATAGAAGTGATTGTCCCTGATTCTCTTGCCCAGTCCACCGTGGAGACTATTAGACAGGCGGCTCATACGGGTAAGGTAGGGGATGGAAAAATTTTTGTTTCAAATATTGAACAAGCCTTTCGTATTCGGACGGGAGATCGGGATGAATCAGCTTTATAAAGCTTGATTTTGTTTGATTTTTTAAATTTAAATGGTTATCCAGGGAACAATAATTATATCCAAAAAGGAGACTGTTTGTGATAGGCAGATTATTGTAAAAAAATTCAGTAGCAAAAATAAGGAGTAAAATATGAATGCACAGGAAGCCATGGATTATGCCCATAAATACAGAGCTAAAATGGTTGATCTTAAATTCACTGATTTGCTGGGAACCTGGCAGCATCTTACAATTCCCATTTCCCAGCTTAAAAAGGATATTTTTAAAGAGGGACTGGGTTTTGACGGAAGCTCCATTCGGGGTTGGAGAAGTATCAATGAATCTGATATGGTGATTATGCCGGATTCAGTCACAGCGAAAATGGATCCCTTCATGGAGGTTCCCACAGTCAGCTTTATCTGCGATATTCAAATGCCTGAAAGCGGACTCCCCTATGATCGTGATCCCAGGCAGATTGCCAAAAAAGCTCTGGCTTATCTTATTTCAACAGGTGTTGCCGATGAGGCTTATTTTGGACCTGAAGCGGAATTTTTTATTTTTGATGATGTTTGTTACCAGCAGGAAACCAATATGGGTTTCTATCAGGTGGATTCACAGGAGGGACAGTGGAACACAGGTCAGGAGGAAGATCCCAATTTAGGTTATAAAACACGTCATAAAGAAGGTTATTTTCCGGCCATACCCTCGGACAGCCTCCATGATATTCGCTCTGAAATTTGTATGCGTCTTGAGGATTGCGGGATTCCAGTGGAAAGACATCACCATGAGGTGGCTTCAGCCGGTCAGGGAGAGATTAATTATAAATTTAATTCCCTGATAAAAGCCGCTGATGATCTCCAGTGGTTTAAATATATTGTTAAAAATACAGCCCGTAAGCACAATAAAACCGCCACTTTTATGCCAAAGCCCCTTTTTAATGACAATGGCTCCGGAATGCATATTCATATGTCTCTGTGGAAAAATGGAAAACCTCTTTTTTCCGGTCATGAGTATGCGGGTTTGTCTGAAACAGCACTTTTTTTTATCGGGGGAATTTTAAAACGGGCTCCCATTCTCTGTTCTTTTATCAATCCCACCACCAATTCCTATAAACGTCTGGTTCCCGGTTTTGAAGCTCCTGTGAAGTTGGCTTATAGTTTTAAAAATCGCTCGGCGGCCATTCGTATTCCAAACAGTCCGGGTCCCAAATCAAAACGCATTGAATTCAGAACTCCTGATGCCACAGCCAATCCTTATTTGGCTTTTGCCGCTTTAATTATGGCGGGACTTGAAGGAATTCAAAATAAAACTCACCCCGGGGAACCTCTGGATAAGAATATTTACGGACTTCCTCCGGAGGAAGCGGCCAAAGTGCCTTCTGTTCCCGGAAGTCTTCAGGAAAGTTTTAAAAAACTGGCTGAATCCCCTGACTTCCTTCTCCGGGGTGAGATTTTCAGCGAGGATTTCATTAATAACTGGATTTCTTACAAAACAGAAAGGGAAATCAGGCCCATGGATCAAAGGCCTGTTCCTTATGAGTTTTTTCTCTATTACGATATTTAATTATCACTGAACAACAGTCATAAAAATAAGTGGACAAACTTAAGTCCATATTTGCTATTGCTATACTTTGTTCAGGACTGACTGAACAGATATGGGAAATGTTTTAGATAAGAACTCTTTTTATTGTTTCGTGTCTTAGTTTAAAATGAAAATTCAAACTCGATCAGTCTAATCGGCATAACTAAAAGGAGATCAAATGAAATTATTATATTCCTTTCTTGGAAAAACTAAGTATTTAAAAGGGGTTACAGATTGCTTTGTGTTTTTCTGTCCCTTGTTTTGGTGATCACTTCCACTCCGACAATGGCTTTGGCTGGTTCCGGGAAAGCTAAAAATACAAATCTGGAAAATTGCAAATAGTTCTTGAATACTTCTTTTGGAAAGTTAAAACCTCAGGTGAGCTTAAAAAACTCTATGAAATTTCAGAGCTTTCAAAAGAGGATAAGAATTTTATTTTAAAGCGACTTAAAGGAATTCCCGATAATACCAGACTTCTTTCTGCCACTGTTTCTCAGGGCAGGGTTGTCTTTAAAGACTCCAAAGTGAAGTTTGGTTTTAGAAACTTCCGGGAAAGTGGTGTCTTTAGTTTCAACGGAAAACCCCTGAAGATAACAGGAAATATGAGCTTTCAGGACGCAATAAAAACCATTGAAAAACACTTAGGTGATTTAAACAAGAAATCGGCATCAAGAGATGAATCTGAATTTGAAAAATGATATCAGACCTGTTTTTCCCTCAAGCTGAGGCGACAGTAGGGGCGGAACAGGCAGTAACCATGGTGATTGTATCTGCTTTAGTAATTTTTATGGGGGCTATGATTGGTGGAATGATTTGTGGAGGTATGACTAAGAAAGTTCAGCTTTATGATACTTGTCCCAGTGGATTTTTTGGTAAAGCGTTCGTCGGGGTAGCAACTGTTGTTGGAAGTATGGCCTTGGTTGTTTATGGATTTTTTTGTCTTATTGGCTTGTGTGATGAGGCCTCTGCAGGAGAAGTAGAAAGAATTGATATTAAGTGTCCAGAAAACAAAAATGGCACACTTGCATTTACTGTAACCGGTCCTGATTCCAAGACCAAAACCTATGAATTGAAAGATGGGGCTGTGAATTTACCGAAAGAAGATATTGCAAGGCTGATGGAGGAAGCCAAAAAAGTTAGTTCGTCTGTTCGTCCCCCCAGAAGGGGGAATTTTCGTGTAAGAAGGAATCGTCATAAAAGGCCAGGAGAAACAACAACTCCTCAAGAATATTTGGAGAGGAATTTGAAGTATGCTTTTGGAGAAACCAAAAATCTTTGTGAGGAATCCCCAGAGCAGGTGGAAAGTCTTGTCAAAGATATGAACAGATTTATCAAAGAGTTTAAGCCAACATATGAGCAGGATGATAAAATCTTCTCTGAAAGTGCAGCCTAGAAAATTTCTTTCTTAAGAAGGTCTGGCTTAAACAAGTGGTCTCTTTTCAGGACTGATTATTTATAAAAAGAAATCTAAAAGAAGGATTAGATAAGACTTTTCAGGACCGACCAAAAAACTTTTTCGTATTGAAAATGCGGATTAAAGCGGGACTGTTTCATATTCGTCTGTGGGAAGAAGTTTAAAGTTATCATCAGTCACTTTTATGGCCTCTCTTTGAAGATTTAAACGTAAAATCTGAGAACCTTTTTTTATTTTAATAATTCTTTGGTCCTGATCACTATGTTGAATCCAGATATGGATTTTATTTTTTTTGGATAAACATTTGGTTATTCCCTTTGATTTCTTTTTGCATTTCCAATGGGGGTCCAGATCCGGTTGACTTAAGAGTTTGAAAAAGAGATTGGGATTTAATGGAACCTGAATAAAGTGTTCAAACACATTTGAGGCTTTTCGTGAAAAATAGTATTTTTTTTTATCAAAAATCCAAACATGATTTTTTTTGTCTTTTTTTAAAAAAGTGGCAATGGGGATATAAAAAATTGTATAAAGATCAATACGAATCCTTTTTTGATTGGAATCACTGGCCCAGGTGAGATAAGTCCATTTTTTTTCTTTTGTCTTTTTATTTGAAAAGAAAACTTTTCCCTGCCAGACTCCGAGATCGGTCACTCTTCCGGCTCTTTTTGGACCAAAAGTGCATTGGGCAAAAAGAAAAAGAAATAGACCAATCCAAAGAGTGCGATGACTTTTAAAGAAAAAATTCCTTATTGAAGTACAGATAAGCCGGATTATTTGGAATGTTATTATTTTCATGGCACAACGAACTCCGTTTTTTTTATATTGATTCTGTTTGGAAGTTCAAAAGTCTCAAAAGGGAAAACTGTGAAATTTCAAACACAATCAGTATAAAGTTATTGAAAAGTCAAAATCTGTCAGTCTTTTTCAGATTGGCAAGAAGTTGGCTCAGAAAGTCATGAAATTTATACCCAAAAGAATTGGCTGTTTCAATCACTTCTCTATGATTGAGTTTTTTCCCGCTCAATCCTGCTGCCAAATTGGTGATACAACTCAGCCCACAGACTTTCATTCCAAGATGATTGGCAACAATACTTTCCGGTACTGTACTCATGCCAACAGCCTGAACCCCTATTTTCTGTAAAAACCGAATTTCTGCCGGAGTTTCATAGCTGGGTCCACTGACTCCACAATAAACTCCTTTTGAATAGGGGATATTAAATTGATTGAGAATTTTCATCATTTCCTCTTTCAGGTCTTTATTGTAGGCTTCTGTCATATCGGGAAAGGCATCTCCCCTGTTATTGAGGTCAGAACCCTTTAATGGATTAACTCCCATGAGATTAATATGATCTTCAATCACCATAAGGTCGCCTGGTTTCATGTTGGGATTCAACCCCCCGGCTGAATTTGTGAGAATAAGTGTTTTAATCCCCAAACTGTGAAGTGTGTGTATGGGATAAATCACTGGTTCCATCTGGTGATATTCATAAAAATGAATTCGTCCTTGCAGAATAACTATGGGCAAATCGTGAATTTCACCAAAAATCAATTGGCCTTTGTGTCCTTTTACGGAAACCGGTTTGAAATGGGGAATCTCTGAAAATTGAATTTTCCTTTCCGTATTTATATAATCAACAAATCCTCCAAGTCCGGAACCAAGGACAAGAGCAAGACGGGGCTTAATGTCCGAAGCGGATTGAATCAATGAAAGAGTTTCTTCAAGTCGGCTTTGTCTGTCCAAAATCATTGTGTCTCTGTTGTTTCTAAAGTTCAAACTGAATAAGAAGAATTCCTGCTTCCACATTATCACCGGCTTTAACCAGAACTTTTTTTATTTTGGTGGAGTTTTTGGCTTTCATTTCATTTTCCATTTTCATGGCTTCCATAATTAGAAGAGGGGCTCCTTCTTCCACAAGCTCCCCCTCTTTAACCAGGACTTTTATAATTTTTCCAGGCATTCCGGAAACCAACCCGGAATCTCTACTCAGGGATTGATTGGATTTCAGACTTTCGTGGAGAAGCATTTCATCATTGAATACTTTTACTGTTCTAAAGGACCCTCGGGTGAAAATGTTATAATCAATACCATCAGATTGAGCATCAATGAGATAAGAGTGGTTTTCAAAAAGAAAACTGATCACATCATCAGCTTCAGCAAAATCTTTATGAGCAATGGAAAAATTTTCTTCCTGGTCAGATCCTTTTTTTTGAATGCAGACCTCCCAGGTGGAGGCTGTTTTATCCACAATGATCTGGTATTTTTTCTTTTTTAGTTCAGCTTCAAATAACATATTTAAAATCCCAATCCGGCTTTATGTCCTGAAAGTTTCCAGGCACTCATATTTTTTTGTTTTTTTTCAATGGGGCTTTTTTCCCGGTCTTTGTAAGCTGAAATGGCGGCGGCAATAAGAAAAACCCTGTCATCAACAAACTTAAAAAGATCAGGGGTTTCCACTCTTAAGTCTTTTTCACAAAATTCAGTGGTGTACTGACCGTTTAAAAAGATTTTATTTTTTAGAATTGATTTGTGAAGAACAATGTTTGATTTAACTCCCGTGAGTTTAAACTCAGTCAGTGATCGATTCATGCGATTGATAGCTTCCTGGCGGGTTTTTCCCCAAGTGATGAGTTTGGCAATCATGGAGTCATATTGAATAGGTATTTCATAACCTGAAAAAACATAAGTATCCACTCTCACATGAGGACCTGCCGGAGCACGGAAACGTTTGATTTTACCAGGTGAGGGGATAAAAGTTTCAGGGTCTTCAGCACAAATCCGACACTCAATAGCATGGCCTTCTGTTTTAATGTCCTCTTGTTTCCAGTTCAATTTTTTTCCACTGGCCACAGAAATTTGTTCACAGACCAAATCAACACCCGTGACGATTTCAGTGATGGGATGTTCCACCTGTAAGCGGGTATTCATTTCCATAAAGAAAAATTCTTTGGTTTTATTGTCAAAAATAAATTCAAAAGTTCCCGCCCCTACATAGTTGATGGACCTGGCGGCTTTTACAGCCACTTCCCCCATTTTCTTTCTCACTTTGTCAGGGACTGAAGGACTTGGACTTTCTTCAATAATTTTTTGATGTCTCCGTTGTATGGAACACTCCCTTTCGAAGAGGTGAATAATGTTGTTGTGTTTGTCTCCAAAAATTTGAATTTCAATATGTTTGGGGCTGGAGATGAATTTTTCCATATAAACAGTGTCGTTTTTAAAATAATTAAGTCCTTCAGAGCGAGCCTGTCTATAGGAACTCTCCATATCTTTGGGTTTGGAAACAACTCGCATCCCCTTACCCCCCCCACCGGCAGTGGCTTTGATGATAAGGGGATAACCGATTCTTTGGGCCACTTTTTTGGCTTCTTCAAGGCTTTTCACAGGACCATCACTTCCTGGAACGCAGGGGACATCTGCTTTTTTCATTTTTGCTATGGCAGAGAGCTTATCACCCATATCCAGAATATTTTGAGGTGATGGACCAATGAATTCTATTCCTGCCTCGGAAACTTTTTTTGAAAAATCAGCGTTTTCACTCATAAAACCATACCCTGGGTGAATGGCATCGGCTCCCGCTTTTTTAGCCATGTGGAGAACTTTTTGATCATCCAGGTAGGACTCTCCGTTTCCTATAAAATAGGCTTCATCAGCAAGAAGAACATGTTGGCTGTAGCGATCGGCTTCACTGAAAAGAGCCACGGACTTAATCCCCAAGTCCCGACAGGCTCTGGTGACTCTCACTGCAATTTCACCTCTGTTGGCAATCAGGATTTTTTTAAACATCTTTTAAAGCTCCTTTTAGAGTGGAATGTTTCCATGTTTTTTCGGGGGATTTTGATCTCGTTTGTTTTTTAACATTTCCAGGGATTCACAGATTCTTTTACGAGTCATGGAAGGTTCAATCACTTCATCCACATAACCCAATTCCGCAGCGATGTAGGGGTTGTTGAATTTGTTTTCATAGTCCTTTGTAAGTTCATTCCTCTGTTTATCAGCGTCTTTTGATTTTTTAATGGCTTCACGAAAAATAATGTTTACAGCTCCATCGGCTCCCATAACGGCAATTTCCGCTGAAGGATAGGCGAGATTCACGTCTCCTCGCAGATGTTTTGAAGACATAACACAATAGGCTCCACCGTAATCCTTACGGGTGATGATTGTGATTTTCGGGACTGTGGCTTCGGCGTAGGCGTAAAGAAGTTTTGCTCCATGGGTGATAATTCCCTGCCATTCCTGATCTGTTCCAGGAAGAAAACCCGGAACATCCACAAAGTTGACCAGTGGAATATTAAAGGCATCACAGAAGCGAATAAAACGGGCTGCTTTCTTACTGGCATCAATATTCAGACAACCGGCCAAAACCTGTGGTTGATTGGCAACAATACCGACGCTGTGACCGTTGAAGCGGGCAAAACCAACCACAATATTGGTGGCATAACTTTTGTGAACTTCCAGAAAATAGCTTTCATCAACCACTTTTTTAATGAGTTCTTTCATATCGTAGGGTTTTTTTGAACTCTCCGGGATGAATTCATTCAATTCATGAATCAGACGTTTGGGGTCATCACGGGTTTCAATGGAAGGGGGATCATCCATATTGTTGCCTGGCAAAAAATTCAACAATTCACGAATCATCAGTAAACAGTGTTTATCATTCTCTGCTGCAAAATGAGCCACTCCTGATTTTTGATTGTGGGTGGCAGCCCCTCCCAGATCCTCTTTGGTCACCTCCTCATGGGTCACGGTTTTTATAACTTCAGGCCCTGTTACAAACATATAACTTGTGTCTTTAACCATGAAAATAAAATCGGTAATGGAGGGGCTGTAAACAGCACCACCGGCACAGGGTCCCATGATGGCACTGATTTGGGGGACAACTCCTGAAGCCATGACATTGTTGAGAAAAATGTCAGCATATCCACCAAGAGCCTCCACTCCCTCCTGGATGCGGGCCCCTCCCGAATCATTGAGACCAATGATGGGAGTTCCATTTTTCATAGCCATTTTCTGAACTTTTAAAATTTTGTTGGCCTGGGTTCTGGACATACTTCCACCAAAAACAGTAAAGTCCTGACTGTAGACATAGACGGGTTTTCCGTTGATGCGACCAAAACCCGTAATGACTCCATCGCCGGGAATTTTATTTTCACCCATGTTGAAATTTTGACAACGATGAGTGATAAAACGATCCAGTTCAACAAAACTCCCCGGATCAAGAAGAGTGTGTAATCTTTCCCTGGCTGTAAGGCGATTTCCCTGTTTGTGTTTTTTAATCCGTTCTTTTCCACCTCCTTCAAAGGCCTTTTGATTTCGTTCATCTAAAGATTGATTTTTATGGGAATTGGTTTCCATGATACCCCCTATGGATGTAAGCGTCCATAAAGTCGTGGGAAGGGTATTGTTTCCCTGACATGAGATAAACCGCAGATCCACGACAATGTTCTCTCTATTCCTAAACCAAAACCTGAATGGGGAAAACTTCCATATTTGCGAAGATCCCGATACCAGGAAAAATCCTCTAAACTCAAATTATGAGCTTTAATTTTTTTTTCTAAAATTTCCAAATGATCCTCTCTTTGTCCACCGCCAATAATTTCCCCATAACCTTCTGTGGCCAGCAGATCACAACTTAAGCTATAAGAAGGGTTTTTTGGTTCCTCTTTCATGTAAAAGGCTTTTACTTCGGAAGGAAAGTGATGAATGAAAACCGGTTTGTCAAATTGATTGCTGATAATAGTTTCATCCTGGCCTCCAAAATCGTGACATTCCACAAAATCAGGATTTTCTTTGGTAATAATTTCTATAGCCTCTTTGTAGTGAAGTCGGGGGAACGGAGCCTTGACTTTTTTTAATTTTGACAGATCCCGATCCAAAATATCCAATTCTTTTTTGCAATTGGTTATCACTTTTTGGACAATGAATTCCACGAATTGTTCGGCCAGGTCCATATTTTCATAGAGATCATTAAAAGC
This sequence comes from Bdellovibrionales bacterium, assembly GCA_965219545.1. GTDB lineage: Bacteria > Bdellovibrionota > Bdellovibrionia > Bdellovibrionales > JAGQZY01 > JAGQZY01. Next base: position 105,173 of record CBDCNX010000032.1, on the reverse strand, counting down.
CACTTCCGGTTCGACCATCCAAAATTCAATAAGGTGTCTGCGGGTTTTTGATTTTTCCGCACGGAAAGTGGGACCAAAACAATAGACCTTACCAAAAGCAGCCGCAGTGGCTTCCATATAAAGCTGGCCACTTTGGGACAGGTAGGCTTTTTCACCAAAATACTCAGTGGAAAAAAGAGTGGAGGTTCCCTCACAGGCATTGGGTGTGAGAAAAGGAGCATCCGTGCAAATAAATCCTCTGTTATCAAAAAAAGATCGAATGGACCGAATCAGTTCAGACCGGATTTTCATAATGGCGTATTGTCTTTTTGAACGTAACCACAGGTGACGATGATTTATTAAAAAATCAATTCCATGTTCTTTGGGTGTGATGGGATAATCTTTGGAAGGGGAAAGGATTTCAAAACTTCTGGCTGATAATTCATAACCTCCGGGACTGCGTTCTTCCTTTTTCACCAAACCTTTTATTTTTACACAGCTTTCCTGGGTGAGTTGATGAAAATCATCAAAGGCTTTTTGATCGGAATCCCCTTCAAAAAAAACACATTGGCAAAGTCCTGTTCCATCTCTTAAAACAAGAAATTTTACTTTTTTTGAACTACGGGTATTGTAAACCCAACCCTTAAGTTCCACTGTCTGACCTGTAAGACTATGAAGTTCATGAATGTAATGACGCAAAACCCATACTCCTGATTCAATCTTGTAATAATAAACTGATTCATCTGTCCTTTTCCAGAATTCTTCAGGAAAATTCACTGGGGACTCAATCAGTCTAAAAAGGAACAATAACGACTCTTTGAGAGTGAAAGCAAGAAAATGATTAAACGGCGTATTATACGCTCTGTTGTTTTTAAATTATAAATTTAAAGCATCTAAAGCACTGGGGATATAAAGATGACCCCCTGTGTTTACAGGATAGGGGCCTGGTTTTACGCCCTCCAAGAGGGCCTGTTTAACTTCAAAATATGGGGCATTTGGTCTTTTTATCCAAAGCAGAGCTGCTGCAGCACTGACAAAAGCAACAGCGGAACTGGTTCCATCCTCCGAGTAAAGCCCGTCAGGTTGACCATCTTTGTCATATTTCAGGGGATAGGTACTGATAATATCAGTGCCTGGAGCCACGAGATCCACTGAAGATCCATAGTTGGAAAAAGGAGCCATTTTGTTTTCCGGAGTCGAAGCCCCCACCACAATCACATTGCTTAAACCAAAAGAGGCTGGAAACATGGGGTTTTCTTTCAAATTTAATCCGTCATTACCTGCCGGGGTGACAAATAAAATATTTTTTTTTGCCAGATAATTGATTTCCTCTTTCAGAATACTGGAACAGGCCATTGGATCCCCCCAACTGGCATTGATGATTTTGACTTTTCTTTGAGAGGCATAACGAAGAGCCCTGATAACTCTTTTAACCGGACTGCTTTTGTCTTCATCCAGAACAACCAGGGGCAGGATTTTTACAGCCCCAGGGGCGACACCTTTAACTGTGCCTGTATCATGCTGAGCGACAATCACTGCAACTTTATGGGTCCCGTGACCATTGTAATCTTTTATTCCATCAGCTTCATTTACAAAGTTAACACCATAATAATCGTCAGGAAACCCGTTTCTATCACTGTCAAGTCCGTTGATCTGCTCTTTTTCATTGATTGCAATAACACCCTGAAGTTCAGGTCGGGTCAAATCCATTCCGGAGTCAATCATGGCAATAATCACCTTTTCGGTTTCTCCGGCTTCCATGTTTTTTTTCAGAAGATTTTCCACGCCGATACTCCTCCGGCCCCAATTGACAAGAGGGTCTGAATTTTTGTGATTGGACTTGAGATAAGAGTTTGCATGACGATATCCAAAATGCTGAAAGTTATCGGTTTTTCGATAAGCGGGAATTTCTGAAAAACCGGCCTCTTCATACAAACGATAATGGGGTTCGGAACTTGCAATTTCATTTTCGTGTTTTTTGAGAAAGCCTTGAACAAAAGATTCATCAGTTATGGCTTTTTCCACAGTAATTTCTCCATTTTTCCAGGAAACCAGGTATTCTTTTTGAATCAGGTGGTCCTGGCATTCAGACTTTCCTTTAAAGAAGTGATTTTTTTTGTTATGTTCTGACCACAGGCTAAAATAAAAAAAGAAAGAAAAATAAAAAGTGATTTTTTAAGAGTGTTTTTCCCAAAATCTTCAGACCAATTCATAATATTATTATATTTCATCCTTTTTAAGGGACAACGGAAGTTCCGGTTCTTTTTGATTTTTCAGGACTCATACTAAAGACCATTTGTTTCCCAAAGACCATTTGTTTTTATGCTATTTTTCAAAAGAAACCCTTTGAAACCCCAATACAATCGGTAATGTGGATGAAAGGCTGATAAAAAAATCAAAACAAATGTTATGGTATCCTATAAAGACTAAAGGACGAAAAATAAACCCAGCAGGACTTTAGGCTGTATCTCCGAATCTCATTGGATAAAAATGCCTTTTTTCCATCATCTTTAAACGCTTCTCCATCAAAAATCCTCGATGTAGCTCAACGACATCTCCGGTTTTTCAGTCCGAGGCGTTCAAATCCAAAGAAAAAATACATTTTTCTCTCAATAAGATTTGGGAGATACAGCCCAGCCTAAAATAAAAAGCTTGGATTTCTCCTTATTTTTTAAAATAATAGATCCATGATTCGTTTTATTTTTGGTTTATTATTGATTGCCGGGGCCTGTCTTCTGGTTTTTAAATCACCACAAGTGCAATTTTATATAAAACCAAAACATCAGAGGTTATTTGTTCTTTGGAAAAAGGATATTCAAAAATTATATCAGGATGAAGAATTTAAGAAAGCTTTTAAACATATTGCCAAAGTGGAGATTCATTTTACTGATCCGGACGTGGCTGAAGAATTTTCTGATTTTAAATCTCCGTTTAAAGTTGGTGACCCCATGGGGTATGTTTTAAAACTGAATATCACCCGATGGATTCAAAAAAACCAATATGGGTTTGTTATTCAACATGAAATTTTTGATCAAAATGAAGATAAAATCTATGAATTTGGAAGAACTTATCAGGTGGGGTTTATTTTTTAACATTTCAATTGTTGAAAACAGAATCATTCACACTTTATAAGATTTTCATTTGGACTCTCCACTGGGAAGTTTTTAAGGGTTTCCTTTAGACAATGGGGGTGAGCCTCATAGGCTGGAACCCATTGCGAAAAAACCCCACCGTATTGACGGTCAAGAAACCTATTAAAATCAAGAGGTTGCCATTTTTGGTAATCCATTGTTGAAAACAGGTTGTATGTTATTTTTGGGAACCCATGGAGATTATAGAGGACACCACTGAGTGAATAAAACCCCCGGCAATCAAATTCCCGATTTCCAGGGGTTTCTCCGTCGTTTAAGGGAGGAACTGTCTGGTATTTTCTATCAACAACAGTGTATTTTTCAAAATTGCATTTAAAACTGTCATGGTGTTTAACGATAAACTTATGGATAATCCAGGCTCCAGTTTGTAAACATCAGGGTTTTTATCGTCCCCTTTTTTGATTAAAACCCCTTTATCCACTGCCCACCAGACATTGAGATCAAGAGTTTTTGATTTGTAATTAACATTTGAATTTTGGTAAGAGTAAACACCGGCAACACTGACTTTTGTGGAAAATCCGGGTATTTGCAGATAAATGACTGTGGGCCCCTGATTGAAAATATTCAAAACCCCCATGTTTTCTTTTATCCAGTGATTTTCATCCAGTTTTTTGGCTGTGTAGTTATGTTGATATTGATAGGTGATTTGTGGTTCCTGTCCCTGAACATAAAAGGGTTTGCTCACCCAGGTTTTTGAGGATTTTTTTTGAGAAACCAACAGACGACAAAGAGTGAGACTTTTTTCCTCAAATAATTCCTGACTGAAAAACCCGGCCATGGGCAAAGTCTTTCCGTCAAAAAGATGAATTTCCCCTGAGTTTTCACAAAGCGTTAGAAGCTCACCTTTATCCAGAGGCATGGAGAGCTTAATCTTTTCCATATCCTTTTGGATGTATGCAATTTCCGGGTCCTTGTCGGATTCCTTCATGGGCAGGGGAAAATTGCTGTATTTTTCAATGCCTGTGATACGAATATCATTCAGAAGAATAATGGCGACTTTTTGATTTTTACTAAAAACCTCTATTTTGAAATTACAATACAATTCCAAATGGGGATTTGATGTGGGAGTAAAGGCTTCAGGCGGCAGAATGTCCCTGATGGGTAGTTTTGTGGAATTTTCAATTTTTGAAAATCCGGAAAAATCTTTCAGATAACTATTGGAACAAGTGGATTCTATCAGCGAGTGGTTTTCAAGTTTTACAGGGTCCTGCAAATCCAAAACAATGAAACTTGTAATATCAATGATTTTGGTTTCATTGATTTGATGTGTGCTTAAATTCAAATGGCTGAAACTCACCCCCTTGATTTCTTGTTTTGAAGGGTTTGATGGTTCAGGACCGCAGGAAATAAATCCAAAGACAAGGAAAATGAAACGACAGGTTTTCAGAAAAAATGAAAGTAACCTTGAAAGATGAAAAATCATTGTGTTGTTTCTCCATTTTGTTAATAAACTGAAAAACCATTTGTTTTACCAAAGACCATTTGTTTTTTGTGCCACTTTTATTATAAAAACTCCTTGAAAATTCAAAATAAATACGTCCGAATTCAATGATTATCCAACCGACATTCAAATGAATCACTAAGAGCATGGTTTTGTGTTGGATAATTTTTAAGTTCATGTTTAATTCCAAACCCCTGACAATAACGGGGAGCCTGGTAGTTTGGAACCCATTGGGAAAACTTTCCATCGTATTGGGGTTTGTTAAGTTTTTCCAGACCGAGGGTTTGCCATTTTTGGTAATCCATTGTTCCAAAGAGATTGTAAGTTATTTTTGGAAATGCATGGAGATGATACAACAGACCACTTAAATAAAAGACTTCTTTGCAATCAGACTGTTTGATGTCTGTAACCACTTCAAAATTATCATGTGAAAAAAAATCTCCACCGTGGATTTTCCCAAAACTATCATTAAATCCATTTGGAACATCAGGTATTATTACGGTTGTAATTGTTGTCACCATTTGTCCCTGATCGCACAAAAACCCGTCATGGGTTTTTAAAGACAGACTCATGGATTGTCCGGATTCCAATTTATAAATATCAGGAGATTTCTCATCTCTTTTTTTAACAAGAAGACCATCGTCCACAATCCAGAAAACCTTGAACTCAAGAATTTGATTGGATCTGTGATTGACGTTTTCTTTTGAAAAATTTGAATAGACGGCCATGGCACTGATTTTTGTGGAAAGATTAGGAACCTGAAGATAAACTTCCCCGGGACCTTCATTGGATAAAGTGAGAACCCCCATTTTTTGTCCATCCCATCGGTTTTCTATATTTGCCGTGTAGTTATGCCTGTACTGATAAGAGATTTTTGGTTCCTGATCCTGAATAAAAAAGCTTTGAGTGACCCAGTTTTTTTCAGGATTTTGTTGATGAATCACCAAACGACAAAATAAAAGGTTATCAGTTTCGAACAGTTTTTCATCAAAAAGGACACCCATGACCAGAACTTGCCCATGAAAAGGATAAATTTTTCCAGATTCTTCACAAAGGGTGAAAACCTGACCACTGTCTGTTGGCATAAGAAGATTTGTTTCTTTTATATCCTTTTTTTGAAGGGAGAGGGGTTTTCCCGGAGTTTTCTCTTTTTTCAAAGGCAGATCGAAGTCAGCGTAATTTTCAATATTTGTAATCTCAATGTCTTTTAAAACAATTGTTGGATTATTCACTTTTTGTTCGCGATCATTGAGAACACTTATTTCAAAATCACAAAAGAATTTGGGTTTTGAACTGAAAAAGGGAGTGAAAATTCGGGGGGATAGAACATCCTTAACAGGTAAAGAGTCTGTGTTGTCAGTGATGGCAATATGGGAATAATCTTCCATATAATTATTCCGGCATCTGGACTTCACATGGGAGTAATGTCCTGAATCTTTTGAATCCCTGAAATCAAGAATAATGGAGCTTGTGATGTCAATGATTCCGGTATTTTGATTTGGTTGTATGTGAGACTGGAATTCCTTATTCCCAGCTGGTCCGGTGAATCCGGATTATCGGATGATTTGTCCGAATGACAACCGGTTAATCCGAAAACCAGTAATGTGGATGTATAAATTAAAAAACAAATGGATTTCATGATATTTCTCCTTTTTTAAAATCAATAAGGCAAAATTCAGGCCAACTCCTATCATTATTGTTCTTTTTTAAGGAAAACCGGAGCAAAATCAAATTATAAATGTACTACTGATTCAAATCTGAATTGTCAAATAGGACTGTTATGATTTGAGTGATTGCAACAAAATGGATGGTGCTTTTTTAACAGTTTGTTTCCTTTACTTCACCAGACATTTGTAAATAAAGGCAATTCCAAAGCTCAATGGGATGACAGTCACATCTTTGTAAAAACCCGTGGACAGAATTTTCTTTTTAAAATCCTCTCCACAGGGGAAAACCCGGGATGAATCATTAAGGTATTGATAAGCTTTTAAATTTCCTGAAATCAGTCCTCCGATAAAAGGCAGGACTTTTTTTGAATAGAGATTATAAATCTGTTTAATGACAGGAATCTGAACCTGGCCAAATTCAAGAATCATGACCTGACCATCAGAACGTGTGACTCTGGCCAATTCCCCAAGGGTTTTAGGGAGATCTTCCACATTGCGAATGCCAAAGGAAATACTGGTGGCATCAAATTTGTTGTCTTTATAGGGAAGTTTTGTGACATCGGTCAGATCGAACTGAATATCAAGATTTTTCTTTTTTGCTTTTTCAGGGGCCAGGGAAAGCATTTCCCGGCAAAAATCAGAAGCAATCACCTGACCCTGACAGCCGACTTTGGTTTTATAGAGTAAGGCCAGGTCGCCGGTTCCCGTAGCACAATCCAGAACGGAAGCCCCGATCTTTACGTCTGTCAAATTTACAAGTTTTTGTTTCCACAAATGGTGAACGCCAAAACTCAACACTGTATTGACACAGTCATAAGAACCGGAAATTTTTGAAAACATGGATTGAATACTCTGACTTCGTTTATCCATGATTGGGTTTTTTATTCATTATTTTGATAAATGGTTTAAGTTCCACCATCATTTCCCTGAATTTTTCGGGAGTCAGGGCCTGGAATCCATCGCTGAGAGCCTTTTCCGGGTGGGGATGGACTTCTATCATAAGACCATCCGCTCCACAGGCCACAGCCGCTTTTGACATAGCCTGTATAATTTCAGGTCGACCTGTTCCGTGGGAGGGGTCAACGATCACTGGGAATTGAAAATGTTCTTTTAAATAGGCCACTGCTGATAAATCCAGAATATTACGCATGGGGCCTTCAAAACAGCGGACACCTCTTTCGCACAAAATGACATTGTTGTTTCCACTGGTCATCAGATATTCAGCCGCTTTCACCCATTCTTTAATAAGAGCGGAAAAACCCCGCTTTAAAAGCACGGGCTTGGGTTGTTTTCCCAATTCCTTGAGAAGTTCATAATTGTACATATTTCGGCTACCCACCTGAAAACAATCCACCACTGATGAAAGTTTTTCCATTTGGCGGGGATCAGTGATTTCGGCAATAAACGGGGCTTTTGTCTCCTGTTTCATTTTTTCAACAAGGAAAAGGGCTTTATCCCCCAAACCCTGGAAACTGTCAGCCTGGGTTCTCATCTTGTAAATGCCGCCTCGCACAACAGAGGCTCCATGATTCAAAACAGACCGGATTGTTGGAAGAAATTGCTTTTCTGATTCAATGGAACAGGGGCCTGCAATCACTGTGAAGGTTGGTTTTCCAACAACAAATGATCCAATACTAACCTTTTGATCCATGACAATTTTTTTCCTGATCTTGAAAAGATGTTCAGTTTGTACTAACCCTTTTTGGACTTTCAGGTTTTACGAAAAGAAAATTCAAAAATAACGGGTCAGTGGATTGGCTATAAACCATTTTTCTTTTGGAGTCTACAAATTGGACCGGAAAATTCAAACGGGTTAAAAGGCCTCCAAAAGTATGAGTTTAAAGCCCTTTGCTTGAAAATCCGGAAGTCACTATGTAAAACAGGAAACATTGGGAGTTTGCAGATTTTTGATAAAGAAAGCTTTTTGGAGTCGGGGGCTCTTTATGGAAAAGGGGGGAGCATTTTCCTTGTCTGGGGAAAAAGACGGATATTGAAACAATGCCCTCAAAACTTTGCTGTTTGCAGGAGAGACTTTTTTGATCAGGGCCCTGTTTTTTGGCAGAGTTTTGAAAAAGGAATTGAAGTTACAAGAAACAGAGCCCAAAGTTTTTTTAATATTAATTTTAAAAAATGGCATTGGATCCCTCCCCGTTTTAAGGATTTTGAAAAACAAATTCTTTTTTTAAAAAAAGCTTTTAATGAAAGGGGTCTCAAAAAAGGGGTTCCCTATGTTTTTGAAGTCAGCAGGGATGAAGTCAACAGAGAAAATCTGGAGTCCATGATTTCTTCCGGACTCAGGTATGATAAGGGTTTTCTTTTTGGTGAATGGCACAATGGACAGGGAATTATTGGTTTAAGTCCAGAGCTTCTTGTTTCACAGGAGTCTCCAAAGAAATTTAAAACCATGGCTGTGGCTTCCACTCTCACTCGCAAAGAGTTTAAAAAAAATCCTGATAAACTTTTAAAAGACAATAAACAAATTCAGGAACATGAGTGGGTTGTAAAGGACATAAAAGACCAATTGACCGGTTTTGCCAAATTCAAAGCGGGGAAACGCACCATCATAAAAACATCAACACTGGTTCATCTGTTGACCCCCATTGAATTTGAAATCGAAGATCCATTGACTGTTGGTCAAGTGGTCTGTCGTCTTCATCCCACAGCGGCTCTTGGTTGCCATCCCCGAAACTTATGGAAAACAATTATGGAACCCTTTAATGAATGGAATCCAAGGGGGTCCTTTGGAGCCCCTTTTGGTTTTTCTTTTCATTCCAGATGGGTGGATTTTGTGGTCGCTATTCGCAGTCTGATTTGGAGCAGTGGGGAATTAAAACTGGGCTCAGGCTGCGGAGTTGTTCCTCTCAGTAATATTGAAGGGGAATGGAAAGAGCTTGAAAACAAGAGAGAGTCAGTAAAGAGGGTGTTTGGATTGTGAAAAACCTTGAAATGGCCACACTGGTTTTAGAACAACTGGCTGATTGTGGAATCAAAACCCTTTGTCTCTGCCCTGGAGCCCGCAATGGTCCTTTTGTTTCCCTTTTGTCAAAAAGCGGAGGTTTTGAAATAATTTCCTTTTATGATGAAAGATCCGCTGGCTTTTTTGCTCTGGGTCGATCCCGAAGGGATCGGGAACCGGTGGCTGTACTCACCACTTCGGGGACAGCTGTTTCAGAGCTTTTAAGCTCTGTGATTGAAGCTTATCATAATAATGCGGCCCTTGTGGTGGTGTCTTCGGATCGACCCAAGCGATTGCGGGGGACAGGAGCCCCTCAGACAATTGAACAGTCGCAAATTTTTGGAAAGTATGTTGAAAAATCCTGGGACATGGAAAATTGCAAAAACTTTCATTTTCAGGCTTCCTTTAAAAAACCTCTTCATATCAATGTTTGTTTTGATGAACCCTTACTGGATGGGAAAATCCCTTCAAAAACTTTTTATCCAAAAAAGATTTGCAATTCCGGTGACACTGAAGTTTTAAGTTTGAAAAAAACGAAATTGGATCATTGTTTGGTTGTTGTGGGTGGCTTAAGGAGAGATCAAAGAAAAATTGTGGCCTCATCTCTGTTGAAACTGGAGATTCCCTTTTTTCTTGAATCCTTGTCGGGTTTAAGACATCAGACGGATCTGATGGAAAAGCGAATTCTCAGTGAAAAAACAGTTTCCAGAATGGTTTGTGACGGGGATGTTCGATCTGTTCTTCGCTTGGGTGATGTTCCATTGGGGCGTTACTGGCGGGATCTGGACCAGATGAAATTGCCTGTTTTAAGTGTCAGTGATAAAGAATTTTCAGGAACTGATAAGTCACAAATAGGAGTTCATTCTCTTTTGAAAGATCCACTGATTTTTTTTGATCCCCCCCCCTGGGATTGGTTTGAATGGAAAAAGAGGGATCGAAAATTTTATAAGAATATAAAGGAAAAGGCTGAAAAATCTTGTTTCTCTGAAGCGGGATTGATCTTTGAAATTACAAAAAAAATACCAACAGACCATTGTGTTTACATTGGTAACAGTTTACCCATTCGTCTGTGGGATATGATGGACCAGAGACATTCTGAAATTTTTGCCAACCGGGGTGTCAATGGCATTGATGGTCAGTTGTCGACAGCTTTTGGCCTTTGCGATTTTAAAAAACCGATGTGGATTATTCTCGGTGATCTCACCACTCTTTATGATTTCTCCGGTTTTTGGTTAACAACCTATTTAATTGAAAAAAAAGCCATGGTAAACCTGATTGTTGTTAACAATCATGGTGGTCAGATTTTTTCACGTCTTTTTCAGGACCCTCTTTTTTGTAATGAACACGAACTGAGTTTTAAAAATATGGCCCGGTTTTGGAATTGGTCTTATCAAAAATTTGAAAAAAAAACCTGTTTGAATTCCGGTTTGGGTCTTGAGCTTTTTCAGAAAAAAAACAAGACCAGTCTTAATTTTTATGAACTCTGTGTTGATAAAAAGGAAAATGAGAGCTTTTGGAAAGAATATGATAATCAGTGTAAACAATGTTATTGAGTTATACTGATCATGTTTGAAATTCCGTGAATTCAATTCATGGATTTTATCTTTCAAAGTTCTCCAGGAGATTTGATTTATGCTGGAAATTCATTTTGTTCATGGTTTTCTCGGTTCACCAGATGATTGGGACCTTACAATTAAAGCCATGAATCTTCCGGATTCTGTAAAAATAGTACGCCATGATTTACTCTCTGATTTCAAGAAAATGAAAAAAGATTCAGATCCTTTTTTGTCCTGGTCTCGTTTTAAACATGAAAAATGGGTTGATTCTTTGTCAAAGAGATTTTTTGTGGGCTATTCCCTGGGAGGACGTTTGCTGCTTCATCTGGATCCCCGTGATTTTCAGTCTTTGTTTTTAATTGCCTCCCATCCCGGTTTGCTGGAGAACAGGGAAGACAGAAAGATTGAGGATCAAAAATGGGCGGAAAAAACAGGAACCCTTCCCTGGGAGGTATGGGTTGAGAAATGGAACCAAAGAGAGATTTTTATTCGGGACAAAATTCGGCTTGAACGAAGAGAAAAAAGAGTTTTTAAAAGGGAAATGGGTGAAATTCTTGAATTCTGGTCATTGGGTTGGCAGCAGGACAGGAGTGCTTTTATAAAACAGTATCGGGAAAGAATTCATTGGACCTACGGAGAGAATGATTTAAAATTTAAAAACCTGACAGGGATTATGGAAAAATTTTTGCCAGAGAGTCATGTTTTTGAAATTCCTGACTCAGGCCATGGGGTGCTTTTTGATAACCCACGGGCTCTCGGGAAAAAAATCAGCAAATGGTTGGATCATCGTGGATTCATTTAGGTTAAGGGTTTGGATTCAGGGCTTTCGTTTTAAGACTTTGATTGCATCATGGGCTCCTGTTACGGTAGCCACAGCTCTTTGCTGGTCTCTTGGGGTTTTTAAAGCCTGGTGGATTAGTCTTTGTGCTCTTTTTGGTGCTTTTTGTATCCAGATTGCAACGAATCTTTTAAATGATATTATTGATTTTAGAAAAGGTGCCGATAATAAAGAGCGGTTGGGTCCTAAAAGGTTTGTTCTTGAGGGGTTTGTTCGTGAAAAGCGGGTTTGGTTCATGGGATTTTTCTTTTTATTTTTAGCCTGTATTTTTGGTTTGCCTCTGGTTTTTCGAGGGGGGGCTCCCATCCTGATTTTTGGTCTGGTTTCCTGTTTTCTCGCTTACGGTTACACAGGGGGTTTTTTACCTCTGGCCTATAAAGGGTTGGGGGATATTTTCGTGATTTTATTCTTTGGTCTTTTTGCTGTTATTGGTACTGGTTATCTTCACTCTCTGGTGGTAAAACCGGCTATGATTGCAGCCGGTTTTCAAATGGGGTTTTTGTCCACCATACTTATTGCCATTAATAATCTCAGAGACAGCCAAACAGACAGACTTGCAAACAAAAAAACTTTGGCTGTCCGTTTTGGTGACACTTTTGTTTGTCTGGAAATACTTGTTTTCACAATGCTGGTTTACTGTTTGAATTTTTATTACTTTTTAGCTCTTTCCAAACCTTATGTGATAATCACTTTTTTAAGTTTGCCTTTGGGAATTTTTGTTGTTAACCAGGTTTATACTATCAGGGATAAAAGAAAACTTAATGAAACTTTAAAAATTGCCGCTGTCCATCAGTTCCTTTTTTCCTCCCTTTTTTCTTTGGGAGTTGTTTTATGACAAAAATCTGGCTCTCTCCCTATGAACTCACATTGGCTCTTTCGGGGGAAAAGAGAAAGGGATATCTTTTAAAAATTCAAACCCAGGATTTTGAAGAGGGTTACAGTGATATTTTCCCCTGGCCTGAGTTCGGGGATCCTCAATACAAAGACATTCCTGAATTTTTAAAAATCAACAAACTTTCACCCCTTTTAAAAAGAAGTCTTGAAACAGCAGGTCTGGACGGCAAAGCCCGTAATCAGAAAAAATCTCTTCTTGAAAATCTTAAAAGACGTAATCATTATCTGATGAATACATTGACAGTGGACGAGTTGATAAAGGCCCAAAATCAGAACTTCAGACGTTTTAAGGTAAAAGTATGCCGACATCCTGAACTTGAACTCAGTCAATTGGAATGTCTGCAAAAGCTTTTGACAAAGCAAAGCCTTTTGCGTTTGGATTGTAATGGTTGTGGGGATGAGGAGTTCTTTAAAAACCTTGAACCGATTAGAGACAAGGTTGAGTTCATAGAGGATCCTTTTAATAACTCCAAACGTTGGCATTCCTCCTGGCCCTTTGCCTATGATCAACCCGGTTTTGATTTTGAAAAGGTTCAGACTTCCTGGCAGGTTATCAAGCCCAATAAACAGTCAAGAGAGGATATAAAGGGAAAGAAATTAGTCTATACCAGTTCCATGGGACATCCTGTGGGATTGGCCCATGGATTTCTTTTTGCCAGTAACCAGGGCCCCCAATATTATGATGATGGATTTATGTCCTATAAAATTTATCAGAACAATTCCTTTTATCATTTTATTCAGGAGGAAGGATCTTGGCTGTCTTTTAAACCGGGTTTGGGAGTCGGTTTTGACGAGATTTTAAAGCAACAGGAATGGACAAAACTGTGAAGACATTTAAGGACGATACCGATTTCTGGAGAAATTCTGAAAGCCTCTGTCTTTTAAATCCAAAACTTCCAATAAAAGAAAAGCAACTTGTTGAAAAAGCGGTCAGTCAATACAGAGGGGAAAATCAGATTTGGTTAAAAAGTTCAGGCACCGAATTTTCAAAATATCAACAGGGAATCAAGATTGTTTGTTTATCAAAAACCGGGATTCTCAGAGCTGCTGACTCAGTCAATAAATTTTACAATATCACATTCAAAGATATTTGGCTTAATCCTCTTCCCCTTTTTCACATAGGGGGTCTTTCTGTTGGGGCCAGATGTTTTATTGCCGGAGCCAGGGAATTGAGATTTGGGGCCTGGCAAACTCAGGCTTTTCATAAAACTCTGTGGGAAACAAAGGCCAGTCTTACTTCTCTTGTTCCCGCCCAGGTCTTTGATCTTGTAGAAGCAGAGCTTGAATGTCCACCGGATTTGCGTTTGGCTTTTGTTGGGGGGGGTGGGATAACCCCTGATCTTTACAAAAAAGCCTGTTTTCTCAAATGGCCTCTTATTCCTGTTTATGGAATGACTGAAACCAGTGCTCTTATTGCCGGAGCCAATTTGAGCAGCCTTAAAAGTGAAAATCGCTCTGAAATGGAATTATTACCCCATGTGAGGGTTTCTGTTAAAGAGAATAAACCCGTCATCGAATCTTCCAGTCTCTTTGATTTCTATCTTTGGGTTTTTCATGATCTGGACCCTGTTTTGGAAAAACGTCCCGATCCCTTTGTTCTTGATGATTGTTTGGAACTTAATGGCCGTTACTTACGGGTTTTGGCCCGTTCCACTGAACTGGTGAAAGTTTTGGGTGAAACAGTGAATTTGGTGGAATTGTCCTGTAAAATCGGTAAGAGGATAAAAAAAAATTGCATTGTTATTGGTAAACCTCATCCACGGTTGGGTTCAAAACTCTGTCTTTTTGTGGAATCCAAACAGAATATGTGGAGTTTGGAAGAGGTTAACAAGGATCTTATGGCTTTTGAACGGGTAAAAACTGTTCATTGTCTGCCTTCGTTTCCCCGTAACATCATGGGTAAACTTTTAAAGTCCGATCTTTTAAAGTCCGATCTTATAAAAACCGTGAATTTTAGAAATGAGTGATTATAAAAACAGATGTTGGATTATTTTTTACTGGAAATTGAAAGCAAGACGGATTATATGCTGGAAAACAGATTTTAAAGGTTTATACTGATTATGTTTGAATTTCATGGAATCTCTTTGAGGGGTTATTCTCAAGCGGAATGACCTAAAAAAAGACTTTCTGTAAATTGCATGGAAAACAAAAGAGTTTTCGTATAAGTTGAGTCAAATTGAGACGGTGAAAAAGAGAGATTTTTTATGAATTTAAAACTGGCTGTCATTCATATGGACATGGTTGTGGAAACCTTCAATTTGGAACCGGGAGATTATTATCTTGGCCGGTCCAGTACCAATGATATTGTTGTCCAGCACTTTTCCATCAGGCCAAAACAGGGAAGGATTTTCTATAAAGAGAATCAGTGGTTTTACGAAGATAAAAAAGATCAGAGCTTTATTGGTATTGATAGTGCCACCTCTGTTGTACTGAGTGATCAGATCAGCCTTGCAACCCACGAGTATGTGGAAAACAGGGAAACCAAACTTTCTAATTTATCCGGATTAATGGTTTTTTATCACCAAAAATTGAACAAACGTTTGTTTGTTTCGGGAAGCCTTGTGATTTTTTTGCTATTGACAGCTGTTTTTGGTTATCGATATCTGGGGGGGGGAGTTTTTAATGAAAACACTTTATTAAACCAGGTTCGTGATAAAATTGTTGAATTTGAGATTTACCCTGATGCCGGGGCTATCAGTGATTTCAAAAAATATGCAGGACTCACGGATGCTGATTTAAAGGATAGCAGTGGTTTTTGCACGGGCTTTCTGGTGGGTCCGAATATTGTTCTTACAGCGGCACACTGTCTTTTTGGAACCATGGTAATTGATATACACAATGATTTTTATTTAAAAACATCAGATGAAAAAAAACATAAAATCAAGGCGGTTTTGGGTTTTGACATAAAAAAAGATTATCTTTTTTTAAGGGCGGAGGGAATGGAGTCCTATGGACATCTGAAGTTTGCTGAAAATTATAAAATTGAGCAAAAAATTTACACTGTTGGGAATGTTCATGGAGAGGGGATTGCCATACGGGACGGGATTATATCCAGTAAATCCTCTGATCCTGATGAGCCCGATGTGAAATTTATCCGTTACAGTGCCGGAACCAGTCCGGGTAACAGCGGAGGGCCTCTTCTGGATGCCAGGGGCAGAGTTGTGGCTTTGGTTTTTGCGTCCACTCGGACTGAAAATTTTAATCTTGGAACCCCTTCAGAGGATCTGATAGAGGCTTATGAACGTTTTGTTCAGAACAAAGAAGAAAAACAAAAAGTGAATCTTGCCATTAAAAGGGTTCTTAATTTTAAACCGGATATTATGCTTCAGTCTCTTTTTCTCCCCTATCTTCCTCAGTTTAACGAATATCCTGAAATTGCAAGGAAGTTTCGGGAAGTGGCTATTGATGTGGAAGTTCCAATTCCTTTTGAGAAGGTGGATGAAATTATACTTTCCCCCCTTAATCAGAAAATCATAGAGAGTTTTTATGATGTTCAAAATATTTTAAAAAACAAAAAAGAGGTGGTTCTTGACTGGAAATCATTTGTTTCCAAGGAAACACCGGCCATTTTGCCGTCCCAATTTGATACAAGCCAAAATATTGTTGTCAAATTAAATGATCGTTATTATCCCTTTTTGGCTGGTTTCATTGACAGTCCTTCGAAAACGGATTTCAACAAATATAAAGAACAGTTGCAGAAGGAAAATAAATTTGATTTTCAGGCTTACGGTTACAATGTTCAGGTCTCAGATGAGAAATTTGATCTTCTGAATTCTGATGTGCTTTATAAGCCAAAAAATGCAGGTAATAAACAAAGACTTCAGACTTTGTCTTTTGGTACGCCCTACTCCCAACTTCTTGTTTTCGGGGATAAGGATTTAAGAAAGCCTGGTTTTTATGGATTAAAGCTTTTTGCGAAAAATTTTTTAGCCGATACCGGCATTATTGGCAGAACCACTTCTCGTTTTGTGAGACCTCAGTCAATGAAGGATTTTACTATTAACCATTTGGATTTTGGAAAAAATGATATTCAGGTTGCCAATGTTCAGGATGATCTTGGAAGATCCTGGAAAAGAAATCAGGTCAAACTTTTTGAAACCATACACATGATCACCTATTGTATTGAGCTTCCAGGGGGAAGTTTTTGTCTGGGACGTGTTTTTAATGTTTACAATGATTATCTACTCAACACCATTGAAAACAATTTTAGAAAATTTATTCTCTCCCATCTTATTATCAATCCTTATTTTTGGAGTAAAGAGGTTTTAATTGATTTTGTCAATCAGGGTCGGGCAAAAAATATTCCTTCCATGAATGGAGTAAGTCTTCAAATTAAAAATGGAAAGTTAAGGGGTTCTCTTTCCGGTTTCCCTTTGGAATTTGAAATTTCCGATGAAAAGAATATTGAAAGTCTTCGTTTACAAACAGGATTGTTTGGAGACGGTG
The DNA here is from genome assembly GCA_965219545.1 of Bdellovibrionales bacterium. GTDB lineage: Bacteria > Bdellovibrionota > Bdellovibrionia > Bdellovibrionales > JAGQZY01 > JAGQZY01. The sequence goes on along the minus strand of CBDCNX010000032.1, from coordinate 88,244 downwards.
AAGAAATTCGATGGACTGGCTATGGATTGGAATGGATCCAAAGAAAAAAATCCAAGGATTTTGTCTGTGGTCTTGGAGTGGAACCCTTAAAATCACAGTCTAATTTCATACTTAATTTTTTAAGGAACCGGATAAAACAGGAAAAATTAAGAAAAATAAAAGGGGAAGATCCTAAACCTTTACCAAAGATCTGGCAACAACGTATGGGTGGACTTAAAAAACCTTTTCGTTTGTATGGTTATTGTGCACCTCTTGAGGAAGATCCTCATATCAAGGGTCATTATTTTGTAGATTTTAAAAATTCAAAGGCTTTCAAATACAAATATAAAATTACAGAATCCCAATGAACTTTCTGCTCTGGAAAAAACGGATTAAGATATTTTATCATGTCTGTTATTTTTCTTTTCAAACTTTGATCAATCAAATGATTCATTATAAGAACCCTGTTAAAAAAAGAAAAAAAGTCATTCAGATCACTCACAAAAAAAGTGATCATATTCTCCGGGATTTGGGTGTTCGGGTTCAGGTTCATTTTGACAAAAATCCCTTTACCGGCTGTCATTATTTTATGGTCTGCAATCATATGTCTTATTTTGATATTCTTGTTTTAACCTCTATAAGGCCTTCTGTTTTTATCAGTTCTGTTGAAATGGAAAAAACTTTTTTTCTTGGAGACATTGCCAAACTTGGCGGCACTTTTTTTGTAGATCGTATCAACCGGCGGAAATTAAAAAAAGAGGTTGAATCTTTGGTGAACCTTATCAATCAGGGGTTTGATGTTTTTCTTTTCCCGGAAGGAACAAGCACCAATGGACTTCAAATTCTGCCTTTTAAAAAGTCCCTCTTTCGGGTTCCTTTTCAAACCGGCTTCCCCATACTTCCCATTTGTCTTAAGTACGTTTCCATTGATGGGAAACCTTTTTCAAAGGATAATTGTGATCGGGTTTGCTGGTATGACGATATGAAGTTTGCTTCCCATGTTTTACAATTATTATCCATCAAAGAGCTTAAAGTGGAGGTTCATTACCTGACCCCCTTAAACCCCGTGGATTTTAAAAGTCATGGGGATTTAAGTCTGGCTGCTGAAAAAAGCATTCGATCCGTTTATTTTAAAAAATTCATGTTGACTCCATAAGAAAAATCATTGATAATTCAAAGATAAAGTTATAACTTGGGAGGTTTTAATGGGAAGAGTCCGTTTATTTGTTTTCATCTCTGTCAGTTTATTGTTCTTTTCTTGTGCAACCCTCAATAGGGATAATAAGAAAACCAGTGAAATTCCCGATCGGCGTGAATTTCCTGTTAATTCCAAAATCAACGCCTGTCAGGATTTTTTTCAATACGCCTGTCATTTGGCCATTGATAAGTTTCAGCTTCGTGAGGATCGCAGTCGTCACATTTTTTCGTTTGATGATTCAAGTGAAAGGTTACTTAATGCTAAAAAAGCTTATTTAAAATCTCTGACCGCAAAAAAAGATTTTAATGAAAAAAGCCGACAGGTTCATGACAATTATGTTGCCTGCATGAACAGGGAAGCCCGTGGGACTGAGGAAAAAGAACTTCTTCAAAAAGAGACAAAAAAAATTATGAATCTCAAAACAAAACAGGAGTTTATTGATTATCTTGTAACTCAGGATCTTTCAGGACAAAATTCCCATGTGAAATATTTCAATGCGGAAAACCTGGATAACAGTGATGTTTATGATTTTATGGTCATTCCATCCAGAATGGCTTCACTTCCTGAGAAAAGTTATTATGCCAATAAGGAGTTAATGAAGGAGTTTGTTACTTTGAGTACAGAGTTTTTCAAACTGGCCGGATTGGATCAGCCTGAAAAGAGAGCCGGGTGGGTGGCTGAATTTGAAACAGATCTGATGAACAATTACCCCACGCCTGCACAGATGCGTCCCCTTTGGTCAAAGCGAGCCTATTCAAGCAAAACTTATTTATTGAAGAAGTACAGCAACCTTCAACTTAAAAGGATTCTTGAAAAAGTTCCTTCCAGGATTAAAATACGCAATCCCATGGATAAAGTTTTTGCTTTTCTTGATAAGGCTGTAAAGAGGTACAGCCTTGAGCAGTTAAAAACTGTTTATTTGTTTCAGAGTGTCTCCGGTTACCTGGATGAATCTTACCCCGGGTATTTTGACAGTTGGTTTAAGTTTTCAAACAAATATCTGGGTGGACCTGTAAAAAGATCCCCTCTTGATGAGCGTTGCACGAAAATCACCATGAGACGATTCACTAAAGAGATAGACTTTGATCTCTTTAATAAATTTTTCCCGAATTTTCCGGAACAGAAATTTGTAAATCTTCTGGAACAGGTAAGAAATTCCATTATTGATGGTTTGGAAAAAAACAAGTGGTTGAGTAAAAAATCAAAAGTCAATGCCATAAAGAAAATCAAAATGGCCAGGTTTCAGGTGGTTAAACCCAAGACTGAAAAAGAATGGAATTTTAACCCTGTGGCCGAATATGATACCAGAAAACATATTAAAAATATAAAGACTTTGAAAGCCAAGTTGAATGAACGGGAATTCAAACGTCTCTCCAAGCCTGTTGATAAGAGCATCTGGTATATGGGTCCACTGACTGTGAACGCCTACTATGATCCATCAGCCAATAAGTTTGTGATGCCAGCAGGAATTTTGCAATACCCTTTCTATGATCCAGAACTTCCTGACTGGGTGAATCTGGGGGCTGTGGGGGCTGTTGTGGGTCACGAATTGGGTCATGGTGTTGATGACCAGGGTTCCAAGTATGACGAAAAAGGAAAAGTTCGTCAGTGGATGAGTAAAAAAGACGTGAAAACCTTTAAAAAACGGGGTGAAAAATTGGTGGCTCAGTTCAATGCCGCCGGTCACAATGGGAAACTCACTCTTGGAGAAAACATTGGTGATCTGGTGGGAATCACTTTTGCTCTCAATGCCGCTAAAAAACAAATGCCTTTGGACCCCATAACCAGACAGAAGGCCATAAAAGACTTTTTTTTACAGTACGCCAGGGCCTGGTGTGGTGTTATGAGGCCGAAATTTGCAGAAAAACTACTTAAAGTGGATCCCCACTCTTTAATTTATGCACGGGTGAATGAACAAATAAAGCACCAGTCTGATTTTGCAAAGGCTTACAATTGCAAAAAAGGGGACAAACTTTTTCTTCCTGAAGATCAGAGGATATCCATTTGGTAAAGCGGAATCAGGTGAGACTTTTTCAGGCACCGATTAAAGATAATTCAAATTGTCTCTTAAATTTCTCTTAAACTAATGGAACCACTAGAGCATATAAAAGTATGATGTTTTATTTCTCTAATGTCTGTGTACTTACCACTATCTGTGTTGATATTTCTATAGATTGAAACAGCGTTATTGATAACAAAACCATTGAAAGGCTTGTCTGCTTCATGTCCCCATACAATATCATCTGGATTAATGTAATATCCTTCATTACGGACAATACTGTTTTCACCGCCCATACAGGTAATTTTCACTTTTTGCAAATTTGTTGTCGGATCTCCATCTTGTCCGGTTGATGGATGGGTTCCTGCCAGGCAAGATAGAGAAAAGAATAAAAATGTAAAACATATAAATCTCTTCATTGTAACCTCCTGATTTTCTTATGAATGATTAAATCCAAAGGGTTTTTTTTAAAAACTCCTCACATTACGAGTAGCCCTAATATATTAAGGGAAAGTCTAAATCAAATAGAATACTTTTAAATCTTCAAGAAACTGTTAATACTTTAGTCAATTTTTTGTAAACTGTTGATATTGTTTATCTATTTTTTTAAGGTTTCACTGTCTCTTTCCGATACAAAATTATAAGGTTTCGGAGGAATCATGGAGAAAGAAATATTTGAAAATACTGAAGGACTCAGTTTTAAGTTTGAAAAAATTTTAAAATCAATATCAACAATTAGTGGTTTTTTGATTTTTTTACTTGCTTTAGGTGCTTGCTCCAGGGATGCCGACTTTAATTTAAAGAAAGGGGCAGAAAATCTTCGATCTTTCAACCGGCCGGAAATGAAACCTTCTGTTTTGATTAACAACGGGCTTGAATATACGAAGGATTCTGTGGTGAATCTGAGTTTTAATCCTGATGGTGAGGCCAGGGAAATGTTGATTAGTCTCAATCCTGATTGTTCCACAGGTTCCTGGGAGCCTTTCGAGGATGAAAAATCTTTTGAACTTACTGAATTAAATAAAAATACGACTGTTTATGTTAAATACAGGTACAAAATTTATGAAAGTGACTGCGTTCATGATGAAATCACACATGATAGCAATCCACCAAGGATTGAGCTTGGTCGAAAGTTTGAAACTCCCTGGATTAAAGATAAGAACTTGGATGTTTCTTTTCTGGCTGAGGATTCAGGCAGTGGAGTAAAACTTGTCCATTGTGACTTGTCAGGTTCGGGGGATTTTAAACCTTGTGATGAAACTGTTTCTTTTAGATCTATGGTGGAAAATCGTGATTATCACATTGCAATTTATGTTGAAGATCATGCGGGAAATTTCATGACAAAAAATTTGAACTGGAGATCAGACCAGACTCCCCCTAAAGTTGTTTTAAACAGAACTCCTGCGGCGGTTACAAATGATAAAAAACCCCGTTTTAGTTTTACGGCCAGTGATTCAGGTTCGGGAGTGGCCAGCTATTGGTGTCGTCTTAATGGTCAGAGGGAGTTTAAAGAATGCGGTAATGATGTCACTTTTAAAAGGCTTGGTAACGGGGAACACCAATTGGAGATCAAGGCTTTTGATCGTGTTGGTTGGCCTTCTGAAGTTCTATCTTATTCCTGGACTCAGGACCACAATGCACCAACCATAAAATTTACCAGGACACCTGATCCCACAATAAAAGAAAAAAATGCTGTTTTTGAGTTTGCGGGTAATAACATACAGGATGTGACATCTTATAAATGCCGTTTTAATGGTGGGGATTATAAACCCTGTTCCAGTCCGCAAAATCTGGACAAACTCCCTGATGGTCGTCATAGTTTTTCAGTTATTGGTTCCGATTTAGCAGGAAACCCTTCTTCACCTATTACCTACAGATGGCAGGTTGATACTCTTCCCCCAACCCTTGCTTTTTCAAGAAAACCCAAACCGATTACTTCCTCTAAAAGAGCTACTTTTTCATTTATTGAAGAGGATTCAGGCAGCGGAGTTAAGAAGATCCAATGTCGTCTGGACAACGGACCCTACAAAGATTGTAATAGTTTTTCAATTTTTACCGGATTATCGTCAGGAAGACACAGACTTGTGGCAAAGGCTGAGGATCATGCCGGAAACCCTTCACATCCGCCCATTGAATATCAATGGCTTGTTGACCGATCAGAACCGGTGGTGACTTTAACCTCTGTCCCTGATTCCCGTTCTGACAACAATCAGGCCCGGTTTGCTTTTGATGTTACAGATCAGATCAGTGGAATTGATAAAATAGAATGTCGTCTGGATGGAGAATCTTTTAAACCCTGTGAAAGTCCCGTGGATTATAGTGATCTTTCAGAGGGAACCCACTCTTTTTCAGTAAGAGCCACTGATAAGGCGGGAAATCCCTCTTTAGTCCAGTCCCATGAGTGGCTTGTTGATACAAAGGGTCCTGAGATTGTTTTTTTGGAAAAACCTGACTCCACAGTTTACGTTGGTTCAAGGGCAAGAATTCATTTTTCTGTAAATGATAGAGGTGTTGGAGTGAAAAATTACCAATGTTCATTGAACGGCAACCCACAGAATTGTTCTCCTGATACTCTTTACAAAGTTTCAGCCACTCATTATGGCAATAACACATTTCAAATCACGGCTTTTGATGAACTTGATAATGAGACAACAAAAACTTTAAACTGGACCAATAAATATGAATTGGTCAGTTGGCAACAGGAATTTAAAGTTAAAAAAGATCGTCCGGTGGATGTTCTTTTTGTTGTGGATAATTCCGGTTCAATGGATTATGAAAGAGGGCTTCTGGCCCAGAAAATTGAAGGTTTTCTTCATAACCTGGAAAGTCTTAACTGGCAGGTTGCTGTGATTTCAACAGAAATTTATCATGAAATTAAAAACAAAAACGGAGATGTAGAAAGAGAAATCAGAGATAAATATTACCAGGATGGAAGGTTGCTTCCCTTTGATGCTGAAGGTGAAACCTATATTCTTGATTCCACTATGGATGTGAATATGGCCCAGGCTCTTTTTGAAGATCGTATCGCGACCATTCCCATAGATGATAAAACAGGTGCTGAGCAGGGTATTTACGCCACAGTTCGGGCTATTGAGAGGGCTTTGGACGGTCAGGGCGAAAATACCCCCAATGCCCGGTTTTTTCGTAAAGAGGCTCATCTGGCTGTGGTGGTGCTTTCTGATGAAGATGAAAACTCAAAAGGAGAGAATATCCAGTACACTCCTTCCCAATTTCTCCTTTTTGCGAAAAACTCTCTTGGACAGGAAAAAAATATCACCTGGCATAGTATTGTGATCATGTCAGGAGATGAGGACTGTAAAAAATCCGACACAAACTCAACACATGCCTTTTATGGAACCCGGTATGAAGAGCTTTCAATACTTACAGGTCACGGGAAACCGGGTGGAGCTGTCATAGGCTCTATTTGTGACGAGGATTATACGGATCTGCTTAGAGATATCGGGCAGTCGGTTAAAGACAAACACAATACCATTGATTTGAAATGTCAGCCCAGTACGGGTGAAGGCAATGATGAGCGGGGAGAAGTTCTGATAACCCATAAGGCTGTTGAAAACACGGACTATGAATCCTATGTTGAAGATTATGTTATCCAGGATCAGAAGGTTATTTTTGATGAACTTCTTGATCCAGGGGATTACAGATTGGAATTTAGCTGTAGGAAATAAACAACAAAGATGTCATTAAGAGATAAAAAATGAAAACATTGTTTCTATTCAAATCATTGGTTTTGGTATTGTTATTTTGTTTAATTAGTTGTTCCCATATCGAAAAACGGGATACAAAGCGGGATTTTTGGGGTGTTACTGGTTGGGGATGAGAGCAGGGCTTCCTGTGTGCTGGAAAGGGAAGGCTCTTAACAGTTTTAAAATTTTGCGGCCAGACCAAGCATGGCATCAAAGGTGTTGTTTTCATATTCTGAGGGAACACCACCGGTTTTTCCGGTAGCATCTCCAAAGCCGAATTTTATTCCGCAAAACAGACCCAAGTGGAAACTCTCTGTCACTTCAAAATAAGTTTCTGATTGAAGTAAAAATCCAAAATGGTCTTCTGCTTCAATATCTAAGGGACTTTTGGAACTGGATATTCCATTCCAGGAGGAGTTTTTATTACCCTTATATTCAATTTTTCCGTCCTGCAGGGAATTGTAGTATAAACCGAGAAATGTGGTTCCAAGGGAGTTAAATAAACTTCTGTATCTGAAAGCCAGTCCAAAGGGAATATCAATGGATGTCAGATTCATTTCCCAATTGACCTCGCTGGAATTTCTACTCATGTAGTCAAGACCTATAAAAGCCCCCACTCTGGAACTAAAATAAAAGGAGTATTTTCCCCCCAGCATGAAACCGGTTTTCGGGTCGGTAATCCCTTCAACCACAGTATAGATAAGCCCCCCATTTCCTGTAAAAACATGTTGTCTTTCAAATGGGTTTGTTTCTTTGGAGGTATTTTGTTCCGGGGCTGTGTTTTCAGGGACAGTTTGTTCCTGGGTGACTTGATTGGCATCGTTGTCTTTTTTTTCCTGGGGAGTCTCGCTTTGTGCCCACAAATTGATACTCCAACAAAAGATAATGAAAAACAGTAAACTTCTCATGGTAAAACCTCCTTGATTTGATTTTCAATAAAAATAACTTGTTTTTTTATTAAAACAAGACGCAAAGAATTATAAAAACTCATCCTTGAAGCTATCAGGTTCAACTGAATGGTTTTGACATAAATCCCTGTCAATGGGGGGTACGTCCTGATATTTGGGAGATTTAGGGATTGCTGCGTTGTTTAATTTCTTTGCAAATCATGTTTTAAAAGGCAACAGAAAAATAAGGTTCAAATGTCTTTGATAAAGATTATGAAAAAAATGAACTTTCTTTTTGACTCTTTGGAGCAACTGATATAAAAGTTATCTTTTGAATTTTTTGAAAAAAATTTGGTTCTTTGAAAACTGAATAGCTAGTAAATCACTTTTATGAAGTCCCGATATGATTTTTCATAGAGGGTTTTAATTTGTACTGAAGACCATTTGTTTTTCATAGGCTTTAAGGTTTGTGAAAATTCAAACGGGATCAGTAGAATATATACTTGTTTGTTGTTTTTGGCTTTTTATGTTGGAAAATTTGAGAAGTTCAAAGCGAAACGAGTGTAAAAGCTTTAAGCAGCTTTTGTTTTTTGAAGCTAAAGAATTTTAAACTGGAGAGTTTGATTCTGGCTCAGAACGAACGCTTGCGGTGCGCTTAATACATGCAAGTCGAACGAGAAAGTGTCTTCGGACATGAGTAAAGTGGCGGACGGGTGAGGAATGCGTGGATAACCTGCCCTTCAGAGGGGGATAACCACTTGAAAGAGTGGCTAATACCGCATAAGACCACAACACCTATGGGTGATGGGGTTAAAGGTTTTTAACCGCTGGAGGATGGGTCTACGTCCGATTAGCTTGTTGGTGGGGTAAAGGCCTACCAAGGCGACGATCGGTAGCTGGTCTCAGAGGATGATCAGCCACACTGGAACTGAGACACGGTCCAGACTCCTACGGGAGGCAGCAGTAGGGAATATTGCACAATGGAGGAAACTCTGATGCAGCGACACCGCGTGAGCGAAGAAGGCCTTCGGGTTGTAAAGCTCTGTGATAGGGGAAGATGATGACGGTACCCTATCAGAAAGGACCGGCTAACTTCGTGCCAGCAGCCGCGGTAATACGAGGGGTCCAAGCGTTGTTCGGAATTACTGGGCGTAAAGCGGGTGTAGGCGGCCATGCCAGTCAGATGTGAAAGCCCTGGGCCCAACCCAGGAAGTGCATCCGATACTGCATGGCTTGAGTATTAGAGGGGGAAGTGGAATTCCTGGTGTAGCGGTGAAATGCGTAGATATCAGGAGGAACATCAGCGGCGAAGGCGGCTTCCTGGCTATATACTGACGCTCAGACCCGAAAGCGTGGGGAGCAAACAGGATTAGATACCCTGGTAGTCCACGCCGTAAACAATGGACACTTGGTGTTGGAGGTATTGACCCCTTCAGTGCCGGAGCTAACGCGTTAAGTGTCCCGCCTGGGGAGTACGGTCGCAAGATTAAAACTCAAAGAAATTGACGGGGGCCCGCACAAGCGGTGGAGCATGTGGTTTAATTCGATGCAACGCGAAAAACCTTACCTGGGTTTGAATTGCAGGGGAAGACATTAGAGAGAATGTCGCTCTTCGGAGTCGCTGTGAAGGTGCTGCATGGCTGTCGTCAGCTCGTGTCGTGAGATGTTGGGTTAAGTCCCGCAACGAGCGCAACCCTTGCCTTTAGTTGCCAGCATTCAGTTGGGCACTCTAAAGGGACTGCCGGCGTTAAGTCGGAGGAAGGTGGGGATGACGTCAAGTCCTCATGGCCTTTATGTCCAGGGCTACACACGTGCTACAATGGGGAATACAGAGGGTTGCCAAGCCGCAAGGTGGAGCCAATCCCGAAAAATTCCTCCAAGTTCGGATTGGGGTCTGCAACTCGACCCCATGAAGCTGGAATCGCTAGTAATCGCGGATCAGAACGCCGCGGTGAATACGTTCCCGGGCCTTGTACACACCGCCCGTCACACCATGAAAGTTGGTTGCACCAGAAGTTGCCGAGCTAACCTTTTAGGAGGCAGGTGCCCAAGGTGCGATTGATGATTGGGGTGAAGTCGTAACAAGGTAGCCGTAGGGGAACCTGCGGCTGGATCACCTCCTTTCTAAGGAGTATTTGGAATGTTTCTTTCCTTAATAAGAAAGACATTTCTAGGTCAAACTTCATAAAATGAAGCTAGCTATTCAACTTTGAGAGAATCACTCTGAGTGCTTACTATGACTCTTGGGCCTGTAGCTCAGTTGGTTAGAGCACACGCTTGATAAGCGTGGGGTCACAAGTTCAAGTCTTGTCAGGCCCACCATTGATTATTGATTGTGGTTGAATAAGTGACCCACAGGCAGTGAGATCTCAGGTTCTTTGGCAATTGAATAGAACTTAATGAATTAGATTTTTTTACTTATTTAATTCAAAATACAAGTTCCTGATCTGTATTTTTTGTAAAGTTTTACGAAAGAAAACCATTTGTTTTTCACGGAAGAAGTTCTGTGAAAATTCAGACAGGATCAGTGTGAATCTTTTGCAATAAAATCTGAAAAATGAATTTGTGTTTTGTTTCAATTAAGGATTTCTGATTTTTATACTGAAGACTCTTTGTTTTTTTACGGGAGACCATTTGTTCTGGCTTGGTTTTTATAAAAACTCCGCTTAAAATAAATGATCTGTTTATACTGAAGACCATTTGTTTTTCATGTTTTTTTCATAGAAAAATTCCATGAAATTTCAAACCGGACCAGTATAAACTCTGAAAATTCAAAGACAATCAGTTTATATCAGAGTCCTTGGTTAAGCCTGAAAGGTTGTTTTCGGTGATTTTTACGGAATAAAACCTTTAAAGCTACTAAGGGCTCATGGTGGATGCCTTGGCATCAGGAAGCGATGAAGGACGTGATAAGCTGCGATAAGCCTCGGGTAGAAGCACATATTCTATTATCCGGGGATTTCCGAATGGGGAAACCCGCCTCTTATAGAGGAGTGTGCCAGTGAATTCATAGCTGGTACAGGCAGACGAGGGGAACTGAAACATCTAAGTACCCTCAGGAAAAGAAATCAAAGAGATTCCCTCAGTAGTGGCGAGCGAAAGGGGAGGAGCCTAAACCCTATACACTTTTGTATGGGGGGTTGTGGGACTCCGATATGGTATTGGATGATCTAGTTGAACAGTCTGGAAAGGCTGGCCAGAGAAGGTGATAGCCCTGTGAGCGAAAGATTTGAAGAACCTAGGAGTATCCCGAGTACCACCGGACACGTGAAATCCGTTGGGAATCCAGGGGGACCACCCTCTAAGGCTAAATATAACCTGATGACCGATAGTGAACTAGTACCGTGAGGGAAAGGTGAGACAGAACCCCGAGAGGGGAGTAGCAGAACCTGAAACCATGAGCCTACAAACAGTGGAAGCACTCTCAATAGTGTGACTGCGTACCTTTTGCATAATGAGTCTGTGAGTTAATGTTACAAGCAAGGTTAAGCCGTTGAGGTGGAGCCGCAGGGAAACCGAGTCTGAACAGGGCGAATTTTAGTTTGTGGCATTAGACCCGAAACCCGGTGATCTAATCATGGCCAGGGTGAAGCGTGGGTAACACCATGTGGAGGCCCGAACCAGTTGAGGCTGAAAACTCTTTGGATGAGCTGTGATTAGGGGTGAAAGGCCAATCAAACTGGGTGATAGCTGGTTCTCTTCGAAATATATTTAGGTATAGCCTCAGATAAATTCTATCGCGGAGGTAGAGCACTGAATGGGCTAGGGGTCTTTACCGGATTACCAAACCCAATCAAACTCCGAATGCCGTTGATAGTTACTCTGGGAGGCAGTCCAGGGGTGATAAGGTCCTTGGACGAGAGGGAAAGAGCCCAGACCGTCAGCTAAGGTCCCAAAATGTATACTAAGTGGAAAACGCTGTGGAGCTACTTTGACAACCAGGAGGTTGGCTTAGAAGCAGCAAGCCTTTAAAGAAAGCGTAATAGCTCACTGGTCTAGTGGCTCTGCGCGGAAGATATAACGGGGCTAAGTATACTACCGAAGCTACGGGTTCATATTTTATATGGGCGGTAGAAGAGCGTTCCTGCATAGGTTGAAGGTCGACTGAAAAGACGGCTGGACGAACAGGAAGTGATCATGCAGACATTAGTAGCCATAATGCGGGTGAAAACCCCGTACGCCGAAAACTCAAGGGTTCCCCGTGCAATGTTTATCAGCCGAGGGGTTAGTCGGGTTCTAAGACGAGGCCATGTGGCGTAGTCGATGACAAAACGGTTAATATTCCGTTACCAATTGGAGCGTAGCAAAGGAGTGACGAAGTCGGTGATGGTGTGCCTGCCGTTGGTTGTGCAGGTCCAAGCATTTAGGAGGTTCTGTAGGCAAATCCGCAGGACAACTCTGAGATGTGATGGGGTGGGTCCTAGACCCTGAAGCACCAGTAACCATGCTTCCAAGAAAAGCTTCGTTGTGTTTTCTTCAATTGCCCGTACCGTAAACCAACTCAGGTGAGTGGGATGAATATTCTAAGGCGTTTGAGTTAAATCTGGTTAAGGAACTCGGCAAATTAACACCGTAACTTCGGGATAAGGTGTGCCTAACCTCTTTTAAGGGGTGGCCGCAGAGAAATGAGGGTAGCGACTGTTTACCAAAAACACAGGGCTGTGCGAAGTCACAAGACGATGTATACAGCCTGACGCCTGCCCGGTGCTGGAAGGTTAATAGGAGGTGTTAGCTCTTTTGAGCAAAGCATTGAATTGAAGCCCCAGTAAACGGCGGCCGTAACTATAACGGTCCTAAGGTAGCGAAATTCCTTGTCGGGTAAGTTCCGACCTGCACGAATGGCGTAACGACTTCCCTGCTGTCTCAACCAGATGCTCAGCGAATTTGAATTCTCGGTGCAAATGCCGAGTTCCCGCAGTAGGACGGAAAGACCCCGTGAACCTTTACTATAGCTTGGCAGTGATTTCTGAGTCAGTCTGTGTAGGATAGGTGGGAGGCTTTGAAGTGGAAACGCCAGTTTCCATGGAGCCAACCTTGAAATACCACCCTTATTGGCTTAGGAATCTAACCTGCTCCCATTATCTGGGAGAGGGACACTGTCTGGTGGGTAGTTTGACTGGGGCGGTCGCCTCCCAAAAAGTAACGGAGGCGTGCGAAGGTTCCCTCAGCCTGATTGGAAACCAGGCGTCGAGTGCATTGGCATAAGGGAGCTTGACTGAGAGACCTACAAGTCGATCAGGTGCGAAAGCAGGTCAAAGTGATCCGGTGGTCCCGCGTGGAAGGGCCATCGCTCAACGGATAAAAGGTACTCCGGGGATAACAGGCTAATCTCCCCCAAGCGTCCACAGCGACGGGGAGGTTTGGCACCTCGATGTCGGCTCATCACATCCTGGGGCTGGAGCAGGTCCCAAGGGTTTGGCTGTTCGCCAATTAAAGTGGTACGCGAGCTGGGTTCAGAACGTCGTGAGACAGTTTGGTCCTTATCCTCTGTGGGCGTAGGAAAATTGAGAAGATCTGTCCTTAGTACGAGAGGACCGGGATGGACGAACCTCTGGTGTTCCTGTTGTCGTGCCAACGGCATTGCAGGGTAGCTATGTTCGGAATGGATAACCACTGAAAGCATCTAAGTGGGAAGCCAACTTCAAGATAAATTTTCCCTGGGGCTTTGCCCCCTGAAGACTCCTCCGAGACCAGGAGGTTGATAGGCAGAGAGTGTAAGCGTAGTAATACGTTCAGCTGATCTGTACTAACAGTCGTGAGGCTTTTTTAGGTTGTACAAATTCTGTTTTGGTTTTCCGGTGAGTTCTTACAGAAAGCATTGGGAGATCAGAGAAGAATCAGTAAAAAAGTTCCCTAAAAATCACCTTAAACAATCATCAGGTTCAGTCTGATAAATCTGATTTGGATTTTTGATGTCTTTTTTGACAGAGGAATCCGATAAAGATTTGTATGAGACTTGTGAAAACCAGGACATTAATCTTTCATTAAGTTCTATTGAATTGCTATACATTTTGTTGGTGTCGATGGCGGTGGAGACACACCTGATCCCATCCCGAACTCAGAAGTTAAGCCCACCAGCGGCGATGGTAATGCAGGGGCGACTCTGTGTGAGAGTAGCACGATGCCAACTCTATTTTTTTTAAGCCCATCTTTTTTGATGGGTTTTTTTTTGGTCAATCGGCCCTGAAAAAGTCAAACATGACCGACTAAATTTCCTCTTCATTTTCAGGGAGAACAAACTGAAATGAGGAAGAGGAGTTGATCTCCAATTGACAGGCCAGTCGTTCTGGCTTTGTAAATTGACGATCATTGGCCATTTTTTGTTCAAGAGTGTTTCTCTCCGGGAGTTGATGAACCCCCTCTGTAATAAGAATTCTACAGGTTCCGCAACTGGCCATTCCTCCACAGGAATGGGACAGGGGAATTTTATGAGTCAGGCAGAGTTTTAAAAGAGTATTCTCATTTCTGATTTTTAAATTTTTTTCTTCACTTTTGTAAAAAATACCCAAAATATTCAATCCTTTTCTTTTATATTAAAGCCCTCTTTTAAGCTGATCGTGTTTGAGTTTTCATGGAATTTCCCTGAGAGATCATTTATTCTATGCTGAATTTCTTTAGCCAAAATCCGCTTAAAGCAAGTGGTCTCTCAAAAATAGCATGAAAAATAAATGATCTTTAGTATAAGCTGATTTTGCGTAAAATAAACAATCTTTCAGAAAAACTCCGTGAAAACTTCAACGGGATCAATATAATCTTGATTCACTGTCAGTTTAATGATTTATACAGAAAAATAATAGGGAAAATCTAAAAAATAATGGGAGAAATTATGGATTTTGTGGCTTTTGATCTGGAGACAACGGGAACAATGGCGGGTGTGGATAAGATTGTTGAAATAGGAGCCATTCGATACAGGGGATTTCAGCCGAAAGCTGTTTATTCCACTCTCATCAATCCAAGATGTTTAATGCCAAAAGAGGCTGCAGCCATCAATGGTATCAGTGATGATATGCTTATTGATAAACCTTTTATTGAAGATCTTATTGAACCCTTTGGAGATTTCTGTGGCAACCTGCCTTTAGTGGCACATAATGCCCCCTTTGATACTCAATTTTTAAAAGCTGATATTATTAAACATGAAATTTCGGGCCCCAGGGGACTTATCCTTGACACTCTTCCTATGGCTCGTAAAATTTTTCCAGGCTTAGTCAATTATAAATTGGGAACACTTGTTGAATATTTGAAAATTTCTTCAGGTCAATTTCACCGTGCCCAAGAGGATGCTTCTTATTGCGGTCAGATTTTCATTGAAATGATAAGGAAAATTTTTAATCCTGGAGAAAAAATTATTATTGAAAACCTGGTCGCTCTCACAGGTCGTGCAGAGTGCCGTTTCCCAGTTGTCAAAAGAAAACAAAAACAATTGGAGTTTGAATTTTAAACCACTTAATTTATTTTCATGTTATTCAATGTAAAAAGGATTGCTGTAAATCCAGCCAAACCATTTTTTTTTGTCAATAAGCGGGAGTTTGGGTTGAATTCTTACCACCACCCGGTAAACTCCGGGTTGACTTAAGGAAATTATAGTGGAAGGTTTTTTTGATTTGTAAAATAAAATTCCGTCTTTATAGATTTCCACTGAAAAGGGAATAATAATATCTTTTGGAAGATCAACAACAAGGTTTAAATTATCGGAAAGATTGACTCTGCTTCCCATCAACAGGTTTTTATTTTTTGTTTTCAAATAAGCGGCAAAACCCCTTGGATCACTGAGGCTGTCGAAAGCAAAATAAAACTGTCCTTTTTTCAGAACTCTAAAGATTTTCTTGCGATCGGATTCCACATGACCTGTTAATTCTGATTTTAACAAAATATGGTTGGAGGCAAATTTAAAGGACTTTAAATAAGAGGGAAAAGTGAAATTCATTCCGGGAATTCTGAAAATTCTGGCGGTTGTTTCATTTCCCAAAAACCCTAAAGTCTTATGATGACTGTTCAGGGAATCCCAAAGTTTCAACTCCTGTTTTGGATCTTGAATAAGACGTAAGAGTGATAAATTAGGATTGAAAGGATAGGCCAGTAAGCTCCAGAAAAAAGTGGCTGGATTCTTAAGCCAAACCTGTTGCCAGATGTGTCTCAGATTGATCACTTCAATACCATCAAGACCTTCCGGGTATTTACCCACCCAGCCGTGATCTTTTTTAAAGGGATGTGCAAGAACGGTAAAAAAATGACTTTCTTCGTTTCTGTTTCTTGAGAAATGCTGATTGAGTTGGGCGTTGGCCCCACTCATACTGTGAAAATAAAATTCGGAGTTTTGGCTGTAAACAAGAATATGGGAATCAAGATAACTGACTTTTTGATTGGAAAAAGAAAAAACATCACCTTGCTGGTACCCGGAAATATTATAAGGGCGGTCAACCAGATTGATGTCAGTGAAAAAAATAAAATCCAGATTGGCTTCAGCGGCCTGTGGTAGAATAGCATTGGGGGGAAGGCTGCCTTTTGAATAGGATGTGACCACATGACTGACCCCTTTGTAATCCTGGAAAAGAGAATGATTTGAACGGTTGGAATTTTTGAAAACTTTTACTTTAAATGTGGCCAGGTAAAATCCAAAGCTGAAATAAAAGAGAATCAAAAAACTTAATGTAAGGAAAATTTTTCTCATTTTTTAAGGTATGTGATTTTCAATCATGGATAACTGAGTTCTATGGGTTGATTTGAATTTCCAGGAATTTTTTCACTGTCTTTATTAAAAGCCAATGAAATGGCATTGCCATCACTGATTTTAATTCGAATGGGTTTTGAAAAAACGAGAATTTTTTTCTCCTGATCCATCAATGAGATTTTCTGGACAAAACCATCGGACCAGATAATTTCCACTTGAACAGGTTTCAGGGCTTTCATGATGAGTTTGTTGTCTGAATTAACAATTGGGTTTCTTTCCTTAAAAAATTCGGACTTTTCTTTATTGAAAGTTTTTTTGTTTTTATCTGTTTTCGGGATAGTATTCGTTTCAGCGATTTGGTTTTTTATTTCTTTGGTTTTTGTTTCCCTTAACCTGTTTTTTTCATTGACACTTTGTAATAATTTTTTTGTATTGTCCAGGGAATCCTTATCTTGTTTGATTTGCTCAGAGTCTGATAAATCACTGTTTTTCTCAAAATCCGTCAAATCGTCATTTAATGGTTCTTCGTAGGATTCTGTGTCTTTATCATGTGATCTTTCATGAATATCTGTTTTTAGGATAACAGAAAAAATAACAGCCAACAAAAGAAAAATAATAAGAAGACTTATTACAATGGCTGTTTTTTTTGGAAGCTGAAACAGTCCGAACCAGTGAAACTCAGGCAGTTCATCCTTACTGTTTAAATGGATATGGTCGTTGCTGGGTGTTTCATCTTTGTAGAGTTCTTTGCAAAGTTGATTGATTTCCTGAGGATCCAGTTTTAATTCTTTAGCGTAACTTTTAATCAAACCAATTATAAAAACTTTGGCCGGAAGTTCCTCTTTTCGGTTTTCTTCAATGGCTTTTAATTTGTGAGTGTGAACTTTTATTTTTAAAGAGACTTCTTCCAGACTTAAACCTTGTTTTTCTCTTTCGCTCTTGAGAAGCTGACTGATTTTTATCATTATTACCTGTAAATTTTCATTTGTTTAATCACTCTGTCAATTTTTTGAAGGTTTAAACCTGAGAAATGTTTTCGACTGTTTGATAAAAAAGAAAGAGCTTTTGATTGATATCCAAGATGAAAAAGGGAAATGGCTCCATAATAATGAGGTTCATAAGAGTGTTTTTCTCCACAGGTTTTAATGGCTTCATTAAAAGCGTGAACAGCTTTTTTGAATTTTCCAAGGTCCATTTGTGAACGACCATAATAATTATGAACCAAACAGTTTTTATCATTGTTTTCCAGAGCTTTCTGAAAATAGAGTTCACTTTTTTTGAATTTTCCATCAAAAAAATAACTCAAACCCAAATTGAGCCAGACTTTGTCTTTATGACTGTAAGTCAGGTCTGAAGAGGCTTTTGCCAAATGTTTTCGGGCCGACTGGAAATCCTTGATTTCAATATAAACCCGTCCCAGATTGTTATGGGCTTCAGAGTAGTTTGGATTTTTCCGGATAGCTTCCTTGAGAGTGACAATGGCGTGTTCATATTCTTTTAGAAAATAATAGGTCATACCCAAATGATTTAAGATCAATGTATTGGATGGATCCAGCTTATGAGCTGTGAGCAATTGTTGAAGGGATTTGTATTTTTGCCCTTTAGCCAAAAGGCTCACTCCAATTTTAAAATGGTGGTGAGCCATATCTTTTTTATGTTTATCCCTGCTGGCACAGGAAACAAGGAGAATAAAAAAGATAATGAATTTCAAATAATTCACCATATTTTAGAAGCTACCATGCTTTTATGGGAAAAGAGCAGCTTCTGGTGTTGCTATGCAACAAAAACTTAAATCAGCCTTCTAATATCTAAAAAAGAAAAGTTTTCCTAAAAATTATGGATTCACGAATTCCTGTTCCTGAAAAAAAAGCTCCAGTTCTCTTTTGGCACTTGTCTGACTGTCGCTGCCATGAACGGCATTTTCTCCGACACTGTCACCAAATTGAGCCCGAATGGTTCCCTGTAAGGCTTCATCCGGGTTGGTCGCTCCCATGATTTCCCGATTTTTGGCGATGGCGTTTTCTCCGCTCAGGCACATGAGGAAAACAGGTCCTGAAGTCATAAAAGATACAAGCTCCCTGAAAAAAGGTCTTTGCCTGTGTTCGGTATAAAACTCTTCACACTGTTGTTCAGTCAGGAGACACATTTTGGCGGCAGTCACTTTTAGCCCTTTTTTTTCAAATTGATTGACAATAGCCCCAATAACATTTTTTTTAATAGCATTGGGTTTGATGATTGAGAAAGTGAATTCCTTGGCCACCTGTATCTCCTTTTTATCAAATTGATTGACTTGATTTATTTTTCATAAACTTTCTTTTAATATTTTTCCCATATCTGAAGGGCTTTTTGAAATGGAGCAACCGGCTTTTTTCAAAGCTTCAAATTTTCCTTCAGCAGTTCCCTGTCCTCCATTAACGATGGCTCCGGCGTGTCCCATACGCTTTCCTTTTGGAGCTGTGGCTCCTGCAATAAAACAGGTCACTGGTTTTTTAAATTCCCGTTTGATGTACTCTGCAGCTTCTTCTTCGGCAGAACCTCCGATTTCCCCAATCATTATAACAGCATCTGTTTTTGGATCGGCATTAAACAATTCAAGAATGTCAATAAAATTTGTTCCATTGACAGGATCACCACCAATACCCACACAGGTGCTTTGTCCCAATCCCAGAGTTGTGAGTTGGTGGACAGCTTCATAGGTCAGTGTTCCGGAACGACTCAAAACCCCAATGTGTCCCTCTTTATGAATATGGCCTGGCATAATTCCAATTTTACATTGGCCGGGAGTGATAACCCCGGGGCAATTGGGTCCCACCAGTCGGGTTTTTTTACCTTTCATAAAAGATTTTACTTTTATCATGTCATTGATGGGAATTCCTTCGGTAATACAGATAACAAGTTCAATTCCGGCATCAACAGCTTCCAGAATGGCATCGGCGGCAAAATGGGGAGGAATATAAATCACTGAGGCATTGGCTCCGGTTTTTTCAACAGCTTCGTGAGTGGAATTGAAAACAGGTCGGTCCAGATGAGTGTTTCCCCCTTTTCCCGGAGTCACTCCACCCACTATTTGGGTTCCGTATTCAATGGCTTGTTTTGTATGAAAAGTGCCATGGGAACCGGTAATGCCCTGACAAATCACTTTTGTATTTTTATCAACGAGAATGGCCATATTAAACTCCTTTCACAGCATGAACCACTTTTTGGGCGGCATCTGTTAAAGAATCAGCGGGTGTGACATTTAAATCGCTCTGTGAAAGGATTTTCTTACCCAATTCCACATTGGTTCCTTCCAGTCGGACCACCAGGGGTACGTTGAGGCCCACCTCTTTAACGGCGGCGATAATGCCTTCGGCAATCACGTCGCATTTCATAATGCCACCAAAAATATTTACCAGAATTCCTTTTACATTGGGATCTTTTAAGATGATTTTAAAAGCGGCAATCACGTTTTCCCTGGTGGCTCCTCCTCCCACATCAAGGAAATTGGCCGGTTCAGCCCCGTGAAGTTTAATAATATCCATGGTGGCCATGGCAAGGCCCGCCCCGTTGACAAGACATCCAATGTTTCCGTTGAGTTTTATAAATGTCAAATTGTACTTGGAGGCTTCCACTTCAGCGGGATCTTCTTCTGATAAATCTCTCAGATCCAAAGTTTCCGGATGACGGTAAAGGGCGTTGGAATCAAAGCTTATTTTTGCGTCCAGGGCTATGATGTCCCCTTCTTGAGTGACCACAAGAGGATTGATTTCCACCATATTGCAATCTTCTTTTATGTATATTTCATAAAGAGTTTTAAAATACCGGGCGGCCCGAAGAGCCTGTTTTCCCTTGAGACCAAGTTTGAAGGCCAGGTTGCGAACTTGAAAATCCTGAATTCCAAAACCGGGTTCTATACTGAAAGTGTGAATTTCTTCAGGAGTTTTCTGAGCCACTTCCTCAATATCCATTCCCCCTTGGGAGCTTGCCATAATGGATATTTTTGAAGTGCTTCGATCCAGGAAAACGGCACAGTAGTATTCTTTTTTTATTTGGCAGGCCTGTTCTATATAAACTTTGTTTACTTCTTTTCCTTCAGGACCTGTTTGGGGTGTGACAAGATTTGTACCAATTATCTGGTCGGTAAGGGTTTTCACTTCATTGAGGGATTTGGCAATTTTAATTCCACCCCCTTTACCCCGTCCTCCGGCATGAATCTGGGCTTTAACCACCCACAGCGAACCACCAAGATTTTGGGCGGCCCGAAGAGCCTGGTCTCCATTTTCCACCATTTGTCCGTTGAGAACATTCAGATTGTATTTTCGAAAAATCTGTTTTGCCTGGTATTCATGTATATTCATTTTTCCTTCCTTAGTTAGAAATGCAGATGAAAATCAGAACAAGCCCACTGGTGATTTATTAGGACAAACCACTAGTACTCCAAGCTTTTTAGGCTTGCAAGCAATTCCTCCACATGATTTTTTGAGTTTTCAAGCCCCGCTTTTTCTTCGTCGTTGAGTTCTAACTCAATAACTCTCTGCAAACCGTTTTTACCCAATTGACAGAGGACTCCAATAAACATCCCCTTAATGTCGTACTCCCCTTCCAAATAGGCAGCACAGGGCAGTATCCGATTTTGGTCTTTAAGGATAGCTTCCGCCATTTCAACGGCACTGGCTGATGGGGCGTAATAAGCCGATCCTGTTTTGAGGAGATCGACAATTTCCGCCCCCCCTTTTTTGGTTCTCTCCACCAGAGAATCTATTTTGTCTTTGGAAATTATTTCCATTAGAGGAATACCTCCCACGGAACAATGACGGGGCATGGGGACCATGGTGTCTCCATGACCACCGAGAACAAAAGCCTGAATATCCTTAACACTGATTCCCGTGGTTTCTGCAATAAAAGAGCGGAAACGGGCACTGTCCAGAATTCCGGCCATGCCGATGATTCGATTTCGGGGAAAATCCAGCACCTGTTTTGCAACCATGGCCATGGCATCAAGGGGATTGCTGACAACAATAACAACACAATCCGGAGCAAATTTTTTAATTCCCAGACAAACGGATTTCATGATCTTTGCGTTGGAAACCAGAAGATCATCCCGACTCATTCCGGGTTTACGGGGCAGGCCAGCGGTGATAATAACAATATCTGAATCATTGATATCCTCATAATTTGCTGTCCCGGAGATCCGTGAATCGAAACCTCCAATGGGTGAGGATTCAAAAAGATCAAGGGCCTTGCCTTTAGCCGAAGCTTCGTTGATATCCAGAAGAACAATATCTCCCAGTTCTTTGGCTGCAGCCCAGTGAGCACAAGTGGAACCAACAAAGCCGGATCCAATCACAGTTATTTTTTTTCTTCTATGACTCATGAGTGCTTCTCCTGTTTATTTTTTTGTATGTTTAAAAAGGACTTTTCATAACTCCTGAAAAATTCATGGAAATTTAAAACAAGATAAATTCTGTTACTGATTCTGTTTGAAAATTCAGGTGTTTCAGTAGGAAAAACCTGTGAAATTTCAGACACAACCAGTATAGCTTATTCACTCTAAATCCTGACCCTTTCAAAGTAAACTTTTTATTTTTAAAAATTGACAGGGATCGGTAAGATCCGGATTTTGGAAAACAAAAACCCCAACTCATAGAAGTTGGGGGTTTTTGATAAATTGTAAAAAAGTAAGGATTAAATTTTATCTTTTTTTACGACGGGCCGTTTTTTTCTTAGCTTTTTTCTTAGCTTTTTTCTTGGTTTTTTTCTTAGTTGCCTTTTTTCTGGTTGTTTTTTTCTTAGCTTTTTTCTTGGTTTTTTTCTTAGTTGCCTTTTTTCTGGTTGTTTTTTTCTTAGCTTTTTTCTTAGCCATTTTGCCTCCGTTTGTTAGACAGTTTCTTTATTGTTTAACTTCCAAATACAATTTATCCATGTCACTTGATAATTCGTCAATAAAAAATTATTTCTTTAGCACTTTTTTTGCTTTTCTGTTTATTGATGATGTTAAAAACAAGTCCTGTTTCATTTCTCATTTTTATATCCGGTTTACTTTTTGTAAATCGGATCTATAATCATTTTGAAAAGCAACATATCTTTGAATTAAAATTGCTGACAAAAATTGGCACTTTTCATATTGTTTTTATTTTTTTTCTTTATTCATTTTTTTTAAAAAAGCCTTTTTGGTTTTGGATGGGAAGTTTTTCATCCTTATTATTGATTCCAACCTCTCTTTTTTTAGTAACAAAAATCCATCAACAGACCTTCACCAGTGAGTTTCTTCGTTTTATTTCCATGATCCTGTTGAAAATGGAAATGGGAGAGAGTTTTCAAACGGCCATGGAAAGTGCTTTAGTTTCTGAAAAGTGGAGTCAAAAAAAACTTCTGACAGCTATTTATGAGAATGTTGTTTTTTCACAACAAGTTTTCATAGAAAACTCAGGAGTTTTTCCATCATTTTTAAATAAGATTATTCAGGAATTTCAATTCGTTCAAAACAACCAGCACCAAGCCATTGACAGACTTTCCAGGTTTCAAAACTCTCTTCACGTTGATTTGTTTTTTCGACGAAAGTCGAGACAGATATGGTATCACTTCGGTTATCAGTGGCTTTTGTTAACAGGAATATATGTTCTTATTTTGTTTTTTATTATCAATCAATATGGTTTTTTACCTTTTATTAATATTTTCTTATTGTCTTTTAGTCTCTATTTTTTGGGGGTTTTCAGCCTTTATTATCTTGGAAGAAGTAAAAAGTGGATTATATAGGAATTTGGCAAAATAAATGATCTTTTCATCAAATAAATGATCTTATTGTTTTGGGGGAAATAAAAAATGAGTCATATCGTTCCGTCTTTATCGTTTGTCAGAAATCTCAGTGCAGGTCTTGAGCAGGGGTTGTCTGTGTTGGAAAGCTTTGAGCAGAGTATCCTCAGAGATGACAATGAATTTTGTCTCAAGATGTCTTTATGGTGGTCTTATGAAAAAAATGGGGTTCACAATCAGGTTCGATTTAAGACTCATTATCAGAAACACTTGGTTGAAATCATTTGCAGCGGTCTTTCGGGAGCCCCCATTTACGATCATCTCTGTCATCTGGAATCCGAAATGAGCAGGGAGTTTGATCGCCAGTGGAAGGCTTATCTGGAAAGCCTGCCGCTGAAATTGTCCATTCCCTTACTGATTTTCTTTTTTCCATCCTATATAGTTCTTCTCTTTGGCCCTCTGGTTGTTCAGTTTTTAAAGGAGTTACAGTAAAATGTTAAAATTTTTTATTAATTTATCTTTATTTGCAGCCATAGCCGGGACTTCGTGGAATGATCTTTACGAATCAGGGGATTTGACTGAATTCCTGGATGCGGAAAATAAGATTCATCTCTTTGATAAAATGAAAAAAAACTGTGAATTGGAGCAGAAAAACAAGTGGTTTCCCGAAAATTGCCTGAAAATATGGAATCAATTTCTAATGGATGTGGATAATAAAAAATCAAAATCAAAAAAAAATTACAAAAATCTGGAAAAAATGTGTAAAACCAGAGCTCATAAAATTGTGGAAATGGAACATTTGCGATCCCTTCTGAATTTGTTGTTACCAGGAAATTGCCGACAGGCCCTTGAAAAACGGGTTGGGGATCTGGAATATATGCAAAACCGGAGTTTTGGTTCGGATATTTAGTAGGTTTGTCCATTATGGGAAGAATCACCACCAGTAAAGTCTATTATGAAATCCATGAAAAGCTTGGAGAAGGGCTTACCAGTGAGGTTTACAAAGCCTTTCGTTCAGACCCCAAGGGCTGGACCAGGCAAAAAGTGGCCTTGAAAATGATCAAATCGAAAAGAAACATTCAGATTTTAAAAGAGGAATTTGAACGGCTTTTGGAAATCCGTTCCAAATATTGTGTGCAAATCATCGCCTGGGAAAGTCTTCCAAAAGGTCCGGCTTTAGTCCTTGAGTTTCTCAATGGTCTTACTTTGGAAAAAATCCATGCTTGTGGAGGTCTGACAAAAGAACTTATTGAGGAAATCCTGGCCCAGACTTTACTGGGTTTAAAAGCCCTTCACAGACAGGGTTTTGTTCACGGTGATTTGAATTTAAAAAATATCATGGTCACCTGTGATGGAATTGTCAAACTCATTGATTTTGGGTTTTTCCATTCTCCAGGGGAAGTTTGGGTGACTCCGAGGTGGGCTTCACCGGAAGTTCTCAAAGGGGCTTGTCCAAAGCCAAAGGATGACTTTTATTCCCTGTCTCAACTTGAAAAATTTTTGCTTGTTTCAAATATAAATGACAGGGAAACAACGGAATTTCTTCAAAAAAAGAAAATCAGGTCTGACCATGAATATAGACAATCAAAGGCGGCTCGTCGTCGAAGTCTTGGAAAAATGGTCAATCGTATCATGTCCCATAAACTCCCCGGCACTCAGGTTATCAATCATCCCCGATCTTTATCCGGGTACAGAGGGCTTTTTTGGTTTCTGGCTTGTCTGGTTTTTTTGATTTTTGTTTTTTTCCCCTGGAAGTCTGATAAAGTCAAAGAGTTTGGAGAACTCAGAGTGGCAGGGCATCAGTGGATTCTATTTTCAGTCAATGGTTTGCCTCCACGTTATGCTCCAACGCCCCCCATGATTTTACGTCCCGGACACTATAAGGTGTTTTGGGAAACAAGTGAAAAAAAGAAAGAGGAAGAAATTGAAATTTTACCGGGAAAAGTGTTTTTATTGCGACCGGAACAGAAAGATCCCTGATAAACAAAAATGTCGATCATTCTTACTCTTATTTTATTTGGAATTTTACAGGGTCTCACGGAGTTTTTACCGGTTTCAAGCTCAGGTCATTTGATTTTATTTCAATATTTTTTGAAAAATATTGAACAAAATCTCAGTTTCAATATTGCTGTTCATGTTGGAACTTTTTTTACAATCCTTGTTTATTACAGAAGAGATATTATTGAAATTTTAAGGGGTCTTGTAAACAGAGACGGTATTTCCCGGAAAAATGGCAGGTCTTGTTTTTACGGCCAGTGTGCCAACAGCCATCATTGGTTTGCTTTTAAAAAAATTCATGGGTTGGACGCTCATCCATCCTCTGGTTGCAGCCCTGTGTCTGCTTGTAACGGGTTGGTTTTTGTTGGTTTCAGGAAAAAATTCCAATAAAAAAAGAGGGGAATCATGGGTTTGGAATCGGTTTAAAGGAAGCTTTAGTCATAGGAGCGGTTCAGGGGCTGGCCGCTTTTCCGGGGATCAGCCGGTCAGGCTCCACCATAGTCACCGGTTTGTTTCTTGGCATGGATCCCGGGAACGCTTCCCGTTTCAGTTTTCTTATTTCTCTTCCCGCAATTTTCGGGGCGGCTGTTCTTGAGTTTTTTAGCAGTGAAGTCCCTTTGAATTTATCCCAACTTTTTCTTGGAGCCCTGGTTTCTTTTATCACCGGACTTTTTGCCATTTCCTGGATGGTGAGTTTAACAAGGAGGGTTCAGTTTAAGTCTTTTGGTTTTTATGTGATTTTTATCTCCCTTTCTTTTTTGATTTTATATGTGAATGGTTGGGGAGAAGGAATTTTTTAAGGTTTTTATAAAAAAAAGGATAAAGTTTTCACTTTATCCCTTTTTTGTTTTGGACTTAAATTGGAAGTCTGAGGTTACATCATACCAGGCATTCCTCCGCCCATGCCTCCCATACCACCACCGTGGCCGGGGTGGGCAGGGGCTTCTTCTTTTTTAGGGGCTTCGGCAATCATGGTTTCTGTGGTCAACATCAAAGAGGCAACGGAAGCGGCGTTTTCAAGGGCACAGCGAACCACTTTCACCGGATCAATCACACCGGCTTTTACCAGATCTTCGTACTCTTCCTTGTGGGCATTGAAACCGTAATTGGCTGAGTTGTTGCTGAGAACACGGTCCACAACAATGGCCCCATCAAGACCTGCATTGGATGCAATTTGACGGATGGGAGACTCACAGGCGTTTTTCACAATGACGGCTCCGGGGCGTTTGTCTTCTGAAAAATCGTCTTTATTGATTTTCAGTGCCGCTCTCAAAAGAGCCGTTCCGCCACCTGCGGTGAAACCTTCTTCAACAGCCGCCCTTGTGGCGTTCAGAGCGTCTTCCACCCGGGCTTTTTTCTCTTTCATTTCAACTTCAGAGGGGGCTCCAACATGGATGACGGCAACACCGCCTGAAAGTTTGGCCAGTCTCTCTTTGAGTTTTTCCTTGTCGTACTCACTGGTTGTGTCTTCCACCTGACTGCGAATAGTGGCCACTCTGGCATTGATGTCTTTTTTGGCTCCAGCCCCGTCAATGATTGTTGTGTTGTCTTTATCCACCACAATTCTTTTGGCTGTACCGAGATCGGAAAGAGTGGCTTGTTCAAGTTTTCGTCCCAAATCTTCACTGATCACATTACCACCTGTGAGAATGGCAATGTCTTCAAGCATGGCTTTGCGACGATCACCAAATCCGGGAGCCTTAACAGCAGCCACTTTCAGGGCTCCCTGGAGTTTATTGACCACCAAAGCGGCAAGGGCTTCCCCTTCAACATCTTCTGAAATGATCAAAAGAGGTTTTCCCGCTTTGGCCACAGACTCAAGGACTCCCACAAGATCTTTAAGTTGACTGATTTTTTTGTCAAAAATCAAAATGTGGACATTTTCAAGAACGGCCTCCATTCTCTCTGCATTGGTCACAAAGTAGGGGGAGAGATAACCCCGGTCAAATTGCATTCCTTCCACAACCTCAAGTTCTGTCTCGGCTGTTTTGCTCTCTTCGACTGTGATCACACCTTCACGACCCACCTTGTTCATGGCTTCTGAAATCATTTTGCCAATCTCAGGGTCATTGTTGGAAGAAATTGTGGCCACCTGGGTGATTTCCTCGTCATTATTGACGGGTTTCCCCAGGGCTTTGAGCTCCTCGACGATGGTTCTTACGGCCTTGTCTATCCCTTTTTTAATGGCTGTGGGATTGTGACCGGCACTGACGATTTTTGTTCCCTCTTTGTAAAGGGCCTGGGCTAAAACCGTTGCCGTGGTTGTTCCGTCACCGGCATCATCATTGGTTTTACTGGCCACTTCCTTGACCATCTGGGCTCCCATGTTTTCAAATTTATTGTCAAGGTCAATCTCTTTGGCCACAGTCACCCCGTCTTTAGTGATATTGGGTGAACCAAAAGATTTTTCAATGACAACATTGCGACCCTTTGGACCGAGAGTCACTTTGACGGCATTGGCAAGGGCATTCACTCCACTGAGAATAGCGGACCGTGCGTCTTCACTGTATCTTAACTCTTTACTCATTTTTTACTCCTTATTATATTAGTTTAAAATTCCCAAAACATCGCCTTCGTTAATCATCAAAAGCTCTTCACTTCCCAACTTCAGATCTGTTCCCGCATATTTACTGAAAAGAACCTTGTCTCCGATTTTGACTTCCATGGGACGGGTTTTACCCTCGTCTGTCACTTTTCCGTTACCGGTGGCCAGAACTTCTCCCCTTTGGGGCTTTTCCTTGGCTGTGTCGGGGATGATGATTCCACCCGGGGTTTTTTCCTCTTCTTTCATACGACGAATAAGAATTCTGTCGTGAAGTGGACGAATATTGATATCTGTCATAACCTTTTCCTCCTTATATTAAATATAAACTCAATTTATCTCAGGAAATAACATGAATCCATAGATGGGTCTGTCAAGGTGTCCCCTGAAAAAAAAAATTAAAAAACCGGAGGATTCGTTTTTTTGATTTTTTAAAGTTTTGAAAACACTTGTTTTTTTATTGGATTAAAAAGGAGGGGGGTTGAGGATGGGCCCCTTGCCCCCGGAGCTTCCGGAAAGCTCATGTTCATCGGAAACAAGAAAATCCATTGAGACATTTTTCACTGAGTAACCGGTTCTTCCCCCGCTGATACAGTTACCAGTGGTTGGAAACTGTTTTCTTTTTGGAGAAGGGACTTCCACGGCACACCTTCCGAATTGATTGGAATCTATTTCATAGTTGACAGCCCCTTTTTGGTGCCAACTGGTTAAAAGATGTTTCCAGTCTTTGACAATGTACTTGATACTTGGATTGTAAATATTTTTGGCATTATCGACCATATCCAATACAGTAAAGCTGTCAGTAGTGCCAGGGTGCCCCCCGTCTTTTGTGGAACCAAAATCATAGAGTCGTTCATTCCCCGGAAAATGGGCTCCGTTGTTGGTCGCAGCGTCTGAAAAGTAATTGTAAAAATAATCGGGTTCAATGGAGTAGTAAAGGGCATCAAAAACGTCAGGGGCCACAGCCGCCAGCTCATAAGGTCTTTGTTTGGCCAGAAAATCAATACTGTCTCTTGCCAGAGAGTCCCCTGTGGATTTGAGGAAATCAACTTGTGCCAGGTGAGAGTAAGTACTTAAAGCCAGCTGGTAGGATGGAGTACCAGGAATAGGTTTGGGTAGGTCCCCTATGAACTTGGGAAGCATGGCTGAGAGGGCTTCACCTGATTTTAAACCAAATTCATCTCCAGGGTATCTGGAATAATTGGCGATATCCTCATCGGGATCCAAAGAGCTTCCAATTCCCCTTGAAGGTAAACGTTGATCCACCAGACTGCCACGATTGCCCGCCTGGGATTTGGGAGAGCCTTTGGGCCAGGATTTTCCATACCAGGGCCCGATACGACCCCCAAAGGGTTTGGCAAAACCCTGGGCTTTTAGTTCAACAGTCCCGCTTCCAGGAGAAAAGGGTTTTCTTACTTCTGTAGAGGCAGAAACCCCTGAATAGACAACACACCAGGGGTTTTTTTCAAAACCCACAGAAGAGTGAAGGGAGAGAGGCCCTGAGGGTTCCCCCATCCAGTGTTGTTTTAAATCGTAATTTCGTGCGTAAATGGGGATGTAATCTTCATCATGGTTATAGGGAAATATCTGCTGGGGATCTGCTGCCATTCGGTTCCAGGCTGGTTCTCCAATACATGAAGGATGGGGGGAACTCGGATTGTCTGGTTTCAATTTCACATACAAAATGACTGGATTTATTTCTATTTCAGGAAGCCAGAATTGGGGAGTGGAACAATCCCCCTGGGTCATGGAGTTGAAATACTCAAAATTTTTAATCCCTGAAAAATTACTTTCCGTGAGATTTTGCTCAAAAGTGTTTCGCACCCCTTCTTCCACAGATTCTTTTCTGAGATCAGTAAAATCATTACTTGAAAGGTTTTTAGCCAGATGGCCTATTTTTTGTTTTCTTATATAACCATCCACCCGGAAATGGGCCAGGATCAGGGCGGCGTAAAACCAGTTAAGGGCTCCGGCGATGTAACATCTTTTTTGAATATCACCCTGAACTTGGTTGACCAGACCGATCAAGGCGTTAAAACCTGGGACAAATCCCGCCCCGCCCGAAACAGGAGGGATATTGGGGATATTAACATTAGCTTTTATACAGAAACCTTGGGCAGATGGGTCAAGTTCTTTATATTCTTTCCAGTAATCCCCACCCACACAGACGAAAGGTTTAAGAGTGTTTGAATAATCTGTGTTCGGCAGAGGATTGCCCGTTCTAAGAGGATGTTCATTTCGCCCCAGAGTCCCCAGAACCCTGTAACGCCAGACAAAGAGTTTGTAGTTTTGTCTCATCTGGTAATTGATGTGGGCAATCTGGTTTAAAACCTCAGCCTGTTTGACGGCCCCGTAATAGGCGGCCATGTCCACGGAGTTTTGTAAATTGATCTTGTCGTGGACCACAAGACCCACATTGATGGCCATGGCAAAAAACACAAAGAGAACCTGGAAAAACAGGGCGATAAAAACCGCCATCTGGCCTTTTTCATTTTTGGGGAACATAATCCAATTTTAACACAAGAAAAAATGAAAACAAATTTTCATTGGGTTTTTTCCAATCCCTGTTTGAAAAAATTCATTCTGCTACACTGACCGTTTTTGGATTTTCAGGGAAGTTTATCGGTGAAAATCATATAAAAAACAAATGGTCTTCAGTACATCTTGAAATTTCAAGGGGCTTTACTGTAAACTGAATTTAATGGATGAGTGGATCGGGCAACAATTTATTACAGGGCTTTCAGGGGAAAAGCTCACCCCTGAGGAATCCAGGTTCATTGTGGAAAACAATATTGGCGGTGTCATTCTCTTTGAAAGAAA
The DNA here is from genome assembly GCA_965219545.1 of Bdellovibrionales bacterium. Classification (GTDB taxonomy): domain Bacteria; phylum Bdellovibrionota; class Bdellovibrionia; order Bdellovibrionales; family JAGQZY01; genus JAGQZY01. Next base: position 57,717 of record CBDCNX010000032.1, on the reverse strand, counting down.
TCTCAAATCCCTTGAACAGATTTATAAACTTATCAACGACCTTCAGGAGTTATCCTTTAAGCAGAAAAGCTCCCTTCCCCTTTTTATTTCTGTTGATATGGAGGGGGGACGGGTTCACAGACTTAAAACCCCTTTCACCTTCTGGCCTGCGGTGAAAAACCTGGGGGATATCGACTCTTCATTTATTGCTTTTCAGTTTGCCCATCAGATGGGGCAGGAGCTTGGAGCTGTGGGTTTTAACCTCGATTTTGCACCCTGCGTGGATGTTCTCACAAATCCTGAAAATAAGGTGATTGGCGATCGGGCAGTGAGTTCCAAAGCGGAGACTGTGACAAAAATGGCTTCAGCCATGGTCCGGGGGTATATCAAGTCAGGGGTTTTATCCTGTGCCAAACATTTTCCGGGTCACGGGGCCACCTCTGTAGACAGTCATACCAATCTGCCTGTGGATCAGAGAAGTCTGGAAGATCTTGAAAAGTCGGAAGATATTCTTCCCTTTAAAAAAGTGATTCAGTCCCGGGTGGATATGATTATGACAGCCCATATTCATTATCCGGGTATTGATCCAAAACTTCCCGTGACTCTCTCCCCTTTGTTTATTAAAAATTTTCTCAGACAGACTTTGCGTTTCAGGGGGCTTGTGATCACAGATGACCTGGATATGGGGGCTTTGGCAAAAAATTTTGATCAAAAAGACATTCCCGTTCTGGCTTTAAAGGCGGGGGTTAATCTTCTTCTCTATTGTAATGAGCTTCCCCTAAAAGCCCTTGAAAGTGTCAGAAAAGCCCTTGAAAAAAATTTGATTCAGCCTGAGATGATTCGGGAAAATTTTGAGAAAATTCAATCTGTTAAAATCAAAAAACTTAAAAATCAAAAACCCCTCAGTCTGGATGAAGTGAAAAAAATTGTTGGATGCGAGGAACATTGTAAGTTTGCCCAGGCTATAGCCAACCAAAGTGTTGAAAAATACATTCCCTAGCCAATCCTGAAAAAGTCTCATCTGGCTCTATAGGAAAGAAACTTCATAAATTGATTCAAACTAATTTTTAATATCAAAAATTCCGGAACCCTGGGGATTTTGAGCCCATTTTACAAATTCAATGGCCATTTCTTTGGGATTGAGAAGTGTGGTTCCGTCTTTTCTTAAAAAAGCTCCGGGGGGAATAAGGTCTGTGTCCATGTAACCGGGTCTGAAAAGACGCAGATCTTTTTCAGGATTTTCTTTGATAACAGCTTTCACAAGGGTCTGTAGGGCCTGTTTGGCAGAAGAGTAACTGGCTGTTAAGGGATCCGGTTTATTGTGAGATATAAGGGAGCCCACAAAAATCATTTGTTTCGGTTTTTTTTCTTTGAGAAGTTGATGGAGCAAAAAAGCGGGAGTTAAAAAGCTCACCTGAAAGGCCCATTGGTGGTCCTTCCATTCTTTATCCCCAAAAACCCCATAGGGGCCACCCCCTGCAAAATAAAAAAGACGGTTGATTTCATGCTCTTTTATGATTTCAAAAAGTTTCTGGAGACAAGCCGGGTTGGAAAAATCCAGGGGCACGATCCGGTTTTTCCCTTTGATTTGAAGGGATAGTGATTTTAAATCTTTTTGTTTTCTTGAAACAAGAACGGAGAAATCAAGAAGATTTTGTTCATTCATCTGAAGGCAGACGGCTTTTCCAAGACCCCGGCTGCACCCCAAAAAAGCCACTTTTTCCATAAACTCTCTAAGCGGCGGGAAGCCCTGTTTTGTCGAGACTCGCTTTCTTTTTGAATTTCATTTTTGATTTTAAGGCAATTTGCAAGACTTCATCCAGGTGTTCGACAAAAATAAAGTTTATTTTTTTTCTGATAACCTCTTCGATTTCGTTGACATCTTTTTTGTTTGCTATGGGGCAGATCACTGTTTTAATACCGTGAGTGAGGGCCGCCAGGGTTTTTTCCTTAATTCCACCGATGGGAAGAACCCGACCGGTGAGGGTCACCTCCCCTGTCATGGCCACATCCTTTCTGACGGGATTATTGGTCATGATACTGACAATGGCTGTTGTCATGGTGATTCCAGCCGAGGGACCGTCTTTGGGAATGCCTCCTGCGGGGATATGAATATGAACATGATTGTTTTCAAACCATTTTTCATCAATGCCAAGGGCTTTGCAGTGGGCCCTGGCGTATGACATGGCGGCAGTGGCTGATTCCTTCATCACCTCCCCCATCTGACCTGTCAGGGTAAAACCCCCTTTTCCCTTCATGTTTAAAACCTCCACATAGAGAACTTCCCCCCCGGATTGGGTCCAGGCCAGTCCCGTGGCCACACCCACAGTGTCTTCCTGCAATTTGTCTTCCTGTAAAAACCTGGGGGCTCCAAGAAATTCCACAACCTGTTCACAGTCAATGATGAATTTTTTTTCAGAACCAAGAACCACTTTCTTGGCTATTTTTCGACAGAGGGAACCGATTTCCCTTTCCAGATTTCTCAGGCCCGCCTCACTGGTGTAATGACTGATGAGAAAGGAAATACCCTGGTCGGGAAAGTCCACATGATTTTCACTGATTCCATTGTTTTTAATTTGTTTGCGGATGAGGTGTTTTTTGGCAATTTCAAGTTTTTCAGCCCGTGTGTAGCCGGAAATGGGAATCAGTTCCATACGGTCCTTTAAGGCAGGTGGAATATTTTCCACCACATTGGCCGTGGCAATGAACAGGCATTTTGAAAGATCAAAGTCCACATTTAAATAGTTGTCACGAAAGCTTAAATTCTGTTCCGGATCCAGGACCTCCAACATGGCTGCTGAAGGATCCCCTCTGAAATCGCTTCCCAATTTGTCAATTTCATCCAAAACAATGACAGGGTTATTGGTTCCGATTTGTTTGAGGGATTGAATGATTTTTCCTGGCATGGCTCCCACATAGGTTCTGCGATGTCCCCGGATTTCCGCTTCGTCTTTAACTCCGCCAAGAGCCATTCTGAAGTATTTTCGGTTCATGGCTTTGGCGATACTTCTGCCAAGGGAGGTTTTACCGACCCCTGGAGGACCGCAAAAACAAAGAATGGGACCTTTCATATCATTTTTTAATTTTTTAACCGCAAGAAATTCAAGAATTCTTTCCTTGGCTTTTTTAAGACCATAGTGATCGGATTCAAGAATCTCTTTGGCTTTTGCAATATCAATGCTGTCAACAGTTTCTTTTTTCCATGGCAGATCGGAAATCCAGTCAATATAGGTGCGAACCATGGAGGCTTCGGTGGCATCGGGATGCATTCTCTCCAAACGTCCAAATTGTTTTAAGGCCTCTGTTTCCACACTTTTGGGCATACCGGCAGCCAGTATTTTTTTTCTCAACTCATCCATTTCATCAAATTTGGAGTCGGGCTCTCCAAGTTCTGATTTAATGGCTTTTATCTGTTCCCTTAAAAAATGTTCCCGTTGGGTTTTTGACATTTCATCTTTGACTGTGGAACGAATATCAACCTGCATTTGCAGAAGTTCCAATTCAGAGGAGAGAATTTTATGAACCTGTTTCAGTTTTTCCAGAGGGTCTTCCACTTCCAGAATGCTTTGGGCATCTTCCACTTTAAGTCCCAGGTTGCTGGCAATTAAATCAGCCACCCGTCCAGGGTCATGAATGTCATCAACAACCAATAAAATATCGGGAGATAGAATTTTGCCCAAAGAAATGACTTTTTCCAATTGTTCTTTGACTGATCTTATAAGCTTTTCAACTTCCGGCGGGGTTTGACTGTTTGTAATTTCATCAATTTTTTCAACCCGGACTTTAAAAAAAGGTTGAGTCTGGTGATAATGGGTGAGGCGGGCTTTGGTTAGACCCTGAATGAGGATTTTCACCCGTCCGTCAGCAAGTTTTCGCATACGCACAATCATGGCAATGGTCCCTGTTTTATAAATCCCCTTGGAAGAAGGGTTTTCTTCATTTAAATCCATTTGTGATGAAAGAAAAATAAGACGATTTTTGGCCAGACTGTTTTCAACAGCCCGGATGGAGGATTCCCGTCCTATAAATAGAGGGATAATCATATAGGGAAAAATCACAATATCACGAACAGGCAACATTGGGATTTGGTCTGGAATTTGTATGTTTTTAGTGTCCAATTTTAACTCCATCAAAAAAACCGTTATAAAAAGCTATTCGGAAAAAAGAGTTATTTAATTGAGATTTTTTTATTGATTGGCAAAGGGAACAATTTCCCCGTTTTTTGCGGTTAATAAGACCACAGGTCGATTGAATTCCCTTTTTTTATTCAGGACAAGGGTGTTTAAAACCCCTGGAATTTTTTGGTTTTTCTGGATTTGTCTGCTAAAGTCCAGTCGGGTTTTTATTTTTTGGTTAAGAACTGAACGAACGACCAAACCTGAATCATAACCCAGTAAGGAAAAACCGGAGGGCTCTTTTCCAAATGTTTTGGCGTAGTTTTTATAAAAATCAGAGTTTGTAAAATTTTTGTCTTTTTTGTGAAAACTGTCAGTAAACAGGGCTTTGGATACAAAATTTTGTCCCCTTCTGATAAATTCCCCGGTGTTCCATATATTGGTTCCCATAAGGAAAACGTCATTCACGTCATTATAGGCCAGCATGGGTGCAATTTGGCCGAAAGCCTTGATTCCATCGGGAATGAAGACAGCATCAAAGTCCACAACAGGAGGCAATAGACCCACGGGGGGTTTTTTACGCCGTTTGCCCTTTTTGGCCTGATCCCTGTACCATTTTCTCAAACGTTGACGGTATTCCTCTTTTCGATCATTAAGGTAAAAAGTTCCAACCAGTTTTTGAATGGGCTCACTAAAATCTGTTTCCCCCTGGGGATAAGCCTGGGCTCCGGTGACAGCCCCCCCTTTTTTTCTTACCTTTTTCCAGAAAATGTTACTGACTTTAACTCCGTAGGGATCATTGGGATAGAGGATGGCAAATTTTTTGAATTTCAATTGATCCATTGTCAGTTGAATCAGTTTGTCTATCTGGGACTCAATGGTGAGTGCGTTTCTGAATATAAAAGGTCCAATGTCGGTGAGTCCTTCTTTTTGGGAAAGAGCAATGAACGGGACTCCCAGTTCCTGGGCCTGAATGGCTCCGTAGTAGGCTGTTTTACTGAGAAAACCTCCGATAATGGATATGACATGGTCTTCTTCAACCAGGCGTTTGACTCCCTGTCTGGTGTATTCCGGTTTTCCCCGACTGTCGATAACAGCTAAACGTAAGCCTTCACTGTTCTTTCCCCCTTTAATTCCCAAAGCCAGTTGTAATCCCCACAATGTTTCGTAGCCAATTTTTGAATAGCGACCACTGAGGGGAAGAATGACCCCTATGGTGCGGGGATTGACCTTGCCACGGGTGTTCATTTGATCCAGAAATTTCTTGGCCTGGTTGCCGATGTAACTTTTTGGCCGGTTTTTAACGACTTTTTTCAAATAACTGCGGGCTTCGGAGTAGCGACCCTCTCCCATTAAATGGACTCCGTAACGATACATGGCGTTTTCCTTTAAGGGGGACTCTGATCGATCATCGGCAAAATCCTTTAACTCTGTTCCTGAAAGACGTGAATCAATAAAATCCTGTGCTTTTCTTTTAAAATTTTCCCTTTGGGCAACAATGGGGTGTTCTTCTGAAAGTTTCACCAGGGTTTCAAAAGCCTCCAGTTGGGCACCGGTTTTCATAAGGGAGACAAAACGGGCTTCCAGAATTTCAGCTTTTTGTTCTTCATTTATTTTTGTTTTAAGGGATTGATCAATAAGATCGAGAGCTTCCCTGTGACGATTCAGTTTGTAAGCGAGAATTTTACAGGCTGTCACACGGCTGTAAGCCTCTCTTGATGATTCGTATCGTGAAGTGTAAACCTCTTTATAGACTTCAAAGGCTTTTTCCCAGTTTTTCAAATGGGAATAGGTTTTTGCCAGTAAAAATAGGGCTTCATCACCAATGTCCGTGGCCCGGTGGGATTCAAGAATCCCATTGATACTTTCAATGACCTGTTGGTATTTTTTTTCATTGTATTGTTTTTTTGTCTCTTCCATTTTTTTTGAAATTTGCAGGGGAGCTTTGCCGAGTTTGTCCTTTGGACGTAGGCTCAAACAGGAGACAAAAAGAAAAAGGCTGGAGATTAGTAAAATGATTTTCATACAAGTGGTTCGTCCTATAAATTCTATACCTCTATAGCAAAAATTTATAGGATGGTACACTAATTTCTTTTAACTTCTTTAAACTGGTTTAGATAGGAGTGGTATTGTCGCATCATTTCCCCCTGGGGCCAGTTTTTCCGGAATTTCTGTAGAGTATGCTTATCCTTTGTGTTGAAACTTTTTGGGTGTTCAATAAAACAATGAATTTTAAGGTCTCCCTGTGACGATCCTTTAAATTCGGGTAAACCCAGACCTTTCCAGGTGAAGTTGAGATTTTCAAAGTCACAGGTTTTGAGTTTGAGTTTTTTTATGCCAAAAAGGGTGGGAATTTCCAGACTTTCACCGGCAAGGACATCCAGGTAGGAAATGGGAATATTGATTTTTAAATCAAGCCCTTTTTTTACAAAAACCGGATGATCCTGTAAATGGATAATAACAAATAAATTTCCGAAAGTATTAGAATCCCTGTCTCCGTACTCGGAAATTTTCAACCTTTGTTGGTGAAAAGCCCCTTTTGGAACTTTGATTTTTAATTGGACAGTTTCTTTTTTATTTTCATTTTTTCTGATGTAGGAGATTTTTTTTTCGCAACCTCTGAGGGTCTCTTCAAGGGTGACATAGAGGTTGTAGCGTAGATTTTTAATGGATTTTCCGGGTTTTCGAAAATCAGTGGTTACAGTGGGAGTCTGTGTTTTTACAGGATGATGGGTTTTATCGTAAATTTTACGAAGCTCCGGAGTTCTGAGGGTTTCATAGGCTTTCTGGACAAGACTGAATTGGGCCAGAGCCCGTTTGTCCCCCGGATTGTGATCAGGATGATATTTAAGAGCCATCTGGCGATAGGCTGATTTGATTTCCTTTAACCCTGCTGAGGGATCGATATTTAAGATGGAATAGTAATCTTTATCTTTTCTTGCCAAGGGAAAATCAATTTTTCCTGTTTTTTGCCCGACTGACAACCACTTGACCCGGTCGTAAAAGTTTATCCTGGTAAAAATAAGGGGGTTTTAGGACCTGAGTGACATAACCTTCGGGATATTTATCAGTGACTTCACTGCTTAAAGCTTCCTGGGTGTTGGGATCAAAGGCTTTACCAATACAATCAAGTGCTTTAATCCCGTGTTTTTCAAGGGCGGCTTTTAAGGATGTGGAAGTCATTTCAACACCTTTTATAAAATCCTTGTAATTTTCCTGATTCACTTCGGAGTCCAGAGCCGATTTGAAAATATCCAGAGTTTCAAGAAGGTCGCGGGCCAGATTCTCAGCACCGTACTTAATAAGCTGTGAACGCTCCCTGATATTTTGGCGTTTGATGGTTTCAATTTCCGCATAGAGGTACAGACGATCCTTTTCCATCTGGGCCAGTTTCTTGTCCGTGGAAACTTTACCGGCATCCGGTTTGTCTTCCTGTTTATCCGTCTCTTTTTGAGGGACTTCCTTGTTGCCAGGGCCATTATCAAAATCTTCTTTAATGGCTCGATTGGGGGATTTTTTCATTTTTTTAACCATATGATTTTTTAAGGACGCTCCGTGAAACTGCAAAAGCAGTCAAGTCATTATAGGGGATTTTTTTTATTTTTGTCAATCTCTGATTCTGAAAACAAAAAGTCGGAAAAGACCTGATTGCTCATAAGAAGACCTTTTCCGGAAAGTCGGAAAAATCCGTCTTTTTTTTCCATATTTTTGAGTTGAATCTGTTTGTTTGCTTTTTTAATAAAAACTTTTTCAGCCCGGATTCCGTATTTTCCCCCCACTGCAGACGGAGAAATTCCCCTTTTAAGCCGCAGACCGGAGCAGCAGAAATCGGTTAAGGATTCATGGAACTTCAAATCCTCAAACTGGCTTTTTGAAAAGGATTTTTCAATGTCCTTTTGAATTTTCAGCTCACTGATTTGTTCAAGATATTTTTCATAGTTGCGGACATTCCAAAAGCGGAATCCAAATCCCGGGTTTTTCTTGTAGGAATGGGCACTCAAACCCAGACCCCAGTAATCCTGATCCGTCCAATAAAGAGTGTTGTGCCGGGATTTAAAACCTGTCTTTGCAAAGTTTGAAATTTCATAATGTTCAAGCCCCATTTCCCGGAAACACTCAGAAATCAGGTGAAACATTTCTATTTGTTCTTTTTCAGAACATCGCCCCCGGTTCATGGGGTGTTCTTTTTTGAGGGTCAGACAATAAGCACTGATGTGGGGCGGGTTCAATTCTTTTAATATTTTTAAATCCTCCCGGAGTTGGAACAAGCCCTGTTCCGGAAGAGAAAAGAGAAGGTCGAGACTGTAATTCTCAAAATACTCTTTAATAAGTTCAATGGTTTTTAAAGTCTCTTTGGAAGAGTGTTCCCGATTGCAGGCTTTAAGGTATTTGTCATTAAAGGACTGGCAACCAAGACTGATGCGGTTGATTCCTGCACTTTTTATTTCAGAGCATTTCTGTGGATCCAGGGTTTTTGGATTCACTTCCAGGGTGACTTCAGTTCCGGTTTTTAATTTAAAATCCATTTTTTAATTTCTGTAATAATTTGATCAATTTGGGCACTTGAAAGTAAACTGGGAGTTCCGCCGCCAAAATAAATGGTTTTTAGTTGATTTTGATTAAATAAAATCCGCCTTTTCCCTGCTTCCAAAAGGAGATGGTTCACATAGTTTTGATTGACTTTGATTTGATCCCTGGAATAAGTGGCAAAGTCACAATAGTGACAACGTTGGATGCAAAAAGGAACATGAATATAAAGACCAAGTGAGGAAGTCATGTTTGGATTGCTTATCATAAATCATAAAACTATTGAATTAAAAAATAAAAACCATAAACAGTTATTATATACTGAAGACCATTTGTTTTTCATGTTTTTTTGAGAGACCACTTGTTTTAAGCGGATTTTGGCTAAAGAAATTCAGCATAGAATAAATGATCTCTCAGAGAAATTCCATGAAAATTCAAACCGGACCAGTATAAATGGCTTATAATTTATTTTGAATTTAGTAGCAATAATGTCTGTGGTTGTTTTATTTTAAAACACAAACTGGACAAAATACTAAAAATCAGGACTTTTTGAAGGTTTTACAGAACAATATCCATTACAATAGAAGTTGAGGGATTTGTTTTTAGCCTGGTGCTTATCCGTGGATATTTAATAGTGGGATTTGATGTTGAAAAAATTGAAAGGCAGGGTTGAAACAATTTCAATTTTTTTTATAAAGTGTTGGTTATGGTTACAAATTTGGTCATGGACTCCAATCGGTTTTTTAAGGATGTGGTTGAAGAGGCCTTTATCCAGTGTCAACTGAAAGCAGATCTTTATATTAGAGTTTATCTTGTTGATATTTTGAAACATTATCTGTTTATTGGAAATCTTTATGACAGGAAAGATTCGTCGGGTCGTAAAACCCGTAAAACCCTTGCGGAAAACCTTTTGACTGTCAGTAAAATGAAGCCAAAGGAGCGTTTTGAAAAACTCAAGGGCCTGGCGGACAGTTCTCTTTATATTTCCGGTTTTTTTTCTGATTCCTTCCAACGTAAAATTATAGATATTGATTATTATATTGATGTGGGAAAGCTGGCCTACCAGACTCTGGCTCAGGATGTTGAGGAGGACGCTTTTTCAAAGATTTATAACGAAATTTCAATTCAATTTGTCAATTTGGTCGATGTGCTCTCCTTTATCAGTCAGAAAGCTGAAATAACAGACAGGGAAAACCTTCTCAGAACCATGGATGTTTACGCAAAAACCCGTTCCCCGCTAAGAGAAGAGGTTTTGATGGAAAAAGGGGTTTTTAATTGTCCCAAAAAGGGTCATTTAAAACAATAAGATTGAAATCCTTAAGTGGATTCTTTATAATTTTTGTTGTCTTTGTGTATTTTCTTTAAAGCTATTGATTTTATACTAAAGATCATTTATTTTTCATGCTATTTCCATAGAGACCACTTGTTTTAAGCGGATTTTGGCTAAAGAAATTCAGCATAGAATAAATGATCTCTCAGGGAAATTCCATGAAAACTCAAACCGGACCAGTATAAGTGGCCCAGCCTGCGGAAGGAATGACTATTATGTTTAATATTGGTTTTTCTGAGTTTTTGACTATCGGAGTGATTGCTCTTTTGGTGATTGGCCCCAAACAATTGCCGGAAATGGCCCGTGTGGTGGGACGTTTGATCAATGAGTTTAAAAGAGCCACACAGGATATCACCGGTGGATTTATGGAGGTGAGTCACGAAGTCAAAGATTCTTTTGATGAAACCAGACGGGAAATTATGGTGGAAACGGAAAAAATAAAGGAATCCATAGTGGACACAAGGGGTCTGGAAGATTCTTCCGGAGAAAATCATAAAAATTCTGAAACCGGTGAAGATCATGAAAATCAGGAAATAAACAATTCATCTGAAGGAAAAGAAATTCCAAAAAAAGTTGATACTATATAGTTGGCCCTGAAAAAGTCTCATATGATTATACTAAAGATCATTTATTTTTCATGCTATTTCTATAGAGACCACTTGTTTTAAGCGGATTTTGGCTAAAGAAATTCAGCATAGAATAAATGATCTCTCAGGGAAATTCCATGAAAACTCAAACCGGACCAGTATATTTTAGATTTCTTTCTTGGTGGAATTGTGGATTTGAATGGCTCCAGCTTAAAACAAGTGGTCTCTTTATGGTCTTTGGAGTGTAAAAACTTTTGACAATTGAAGGTCCTTTTTTGCCGGAAACAGCAAAAAACCGGGTTTTTAATCAGAAACAGCAAAAAACAAGTCTTTTTAGAGTCTCAGATTGGTACGCAATTTGTATCAATGTAAGACAACAAAATGTTTAACAGATGAACTGATCTGGTTTGAATTTTATGTTGGATTCTTTTTAAAATCCGTAAAAATCAAAAAAGATTGGAAAAAACGAGGATAAAATCACTTATGAAAAAACAAGCCGTATTCCTTTTATTATTTTTTGTTGTCTTTGTAATCACCGCTCCTGCGGCTTTTGCTTATAGCTCAAGGATTGCCGCTCCTTTGGGGACAGAGGGGGTGTCTTCTTCTCGCTTCATTTCTCCAGAGAGAATTCGTCCAAAAGGACGTATTCCACAGGTTCCTTCCAGAAAAGCTGTTGTAAAAAACACTTCATCCCCTTCTTTTATACGTTTTCGTTGCCAGGATGCGAATATGAATTTTCGCAGCTTTGGTAATTTAGGAAATGTAAAAACAGTTTTAGGCCGCAATTCCATTGTTCAACTTCCCAACTTTCCGGGCCTGGGAATACAGGTTCACGAGTACGATGAGAATGGAGATATTGATTTTGACAAAACTATTAAAAATTGGCTGGAAATGGCCGAACACCAAAAATCAAAACTTAACTCCAAATCCCGACACTTGATACCAAGATCTTTTGAAGGCCAGGTGTATTTTCCTGTTAAGGTTATTCAGGCTTCAGACCCTGGTTTTAACACAAAAAGTCGGGATGTTTATGGTTACCTCGCCCTTGATTTCATGAGAAAAAAGGACGATTCCAATTGTTATCAAGCCACAACAAGGATTTCAAGGGAGATGTTGAGTGAAAATGAAATTATTGGAAGCCGCCCTGTGTCCAATGGTGAGTTTCACGATCGACCCAGTGAAACCACTTATAACGGTGATTTTGTTGATTCTGAACAGGGGAAAAATGATGGGGACTTGTCCAACAGTCGTATTTTTAACTGTAATAACACCCGTTATCGCAGAAGAGGTTACTCCAATCATTCCTGTTTAAGAAGAATGAGTTTAAAGGAAAAAGCCCAGCTTGTTATGGATGATATTTTGGAAATCAACAGATTGCGTCCGGAATTTAATATTGATCCCCGTTTCAGCCTTTGTATGGCTTATCGTGAATCTGGTTTTGCACCCAATGCCCAAGGGGCTTCCAATGATTCCGGAATGTATCAGGTGACTGATTCCACGGCCAAGGGAGTTCTTAAAAGGTACAGACCGGTGATCCCCCATTTTAGTAAACTGCGTCAGAATCAATACAAAGCGGCCATGTTAAAAAGCACTTTGGCCCAGGCTGACCTCCATCACATGGTTCTTTTTGAAAAAGCAAGCCATGCAAATTTGATTGACCGAGTTAACAGAAACCCTGAAGATGTGCGTCTTTTACAAAAGCTTGCCACCCGCTATAATGGAGATGGAACGAGAGCCAGAAGATATGGTCAGAAAGTGGCCAGGTGTTACAGAGCCATGCAACAGGTGGCTTCCATAGATGGCAGGATTCATAATCCTTCCGGATTGAAACAGGCTTTGAGAAAATCAAGAGGTTAATAAGTTTGATTCTTTAGGCTTATACCAGAGATATTTGTTTTTCATGGGGTTTTTGAGAAGAAAAGGGAGGTTTAAAAAATGCAAACAACAACCCGTGTTTTTCATAAGTTTTCTGCTAAGAGGGTTAAACCATCTTCCCCACAAGGGAGAATAATCACAATTTTCATTATTTCCATTATATTTTTCTTTAGGGCGGAAGCCGGGGAAAGCTGGACCTATTGTTACAATGAGTCCTCCAATCGCATCTATTTTCTGAAAATGAAAGAATTAAAAAAGAATAAAAATTCATGTCGGGGAAGAACTTATTTTCAGGGTTATAAAAATTATCATCTTATCCAGGACAGTATTGATGAAAAGGGTTTTTCCCGTAATGAACCGGGCACTGCCATGAAAATAAATCTTAAAAATGGACGCAGTGTTCTGGTCACCCAATGGAACAATTTGACAAAAAGCAATACCATTATTGTTCTTGAACCGGATCATGTTAACAAAAAAGTGAAGAAACATTGTGTGATAAAAAACTTTTCTGATGAGTTCAAGGCAAAGGTGAGTAAAAAGACAGGAAAATTTATAGTGAATGTCAATGAACCTGTCACTGAGTTTTCTGAAAAATTTCACCGGGTCTGGAAAACCTGTTTTTAAAATAAATAAACATTGTGTTTTTTAATGTATTCTTCCACTTGGGGATCAAGAAGGTTTTGGCAGCTTTGACCGGTCTTGAGTTTTTCTTTAATCAGTGAGGAGGAAACATCCCGGGTTTTCAATTCCAAAAAATCAATACTGTGACCTGTGTTCAGTAAAACAGTCTTTTTTTTGAAGGATTCAACAAAAGCTTGGATTTTTTTTGGAAGATTTTCATATTTTAAATAAGGGGAGCAGGAGGGACTGTTGATAACCAGCAGGTTTGTCATTTTCAGAATTTCACTGAAATTTTTCCATTGATCAATTTTCAAAAAAGTGTCCAGACCCATCACAAAGTGAAAATTTTCAAAAGGGTATTTTTTTTTAAAGTGTTTTAGGGTTTCAAAAGTGTAGGAGGGTTTTTGTTGCATTATTTCATGGTGATCAATTTCAATAAGGTTGCTGTAATCCGTCAGAGCCAGATCCATCATTTTCAGACGGTCTTTTGTGGAAGCTGGTTTTTGTTGAACCTTTAGGGGGTTTTGATTGGTTGGAATAAGGATTGTTTTTGAAAAAGTTTTTGATTTTACAAGCCACTCAACACAATCCCTGTGTCCCAGATGAATGGGATCAAAACTTCCTCCAAACAAGGCTATCTTACTCATCTCTGTTTCCCGTTGAGAGATCACAAAGTTTTTTCGTTAAATTCTCTTTGTTTTCTTTTGTCTTGGCGGATACTTTTGTGACTTCAATGCCCTGGTCTTTGAAAATTTTTTCAAAATGTTTCACCCGTTCTTTTTTGGCGATGTCGATTTTATTAAAAACAACAATTTGGGATCTGTGGGCCAGTGGAGTGTTGTTGTCCGGATTTTTAAGACCGGTATCATAGGCTTTGAGTTCGTTATTGATTTTTATATAATCATCCCAGATATCACGATCAGAAACATCAGAAATATCCAATAAGTGGAGAAAAACCAGGGTGCGTTCAATGTGGCGAAGAAACCGGGTGCCAAGTCCGACTCCCCTGGAGGCTCCGGGAACAATCCCCGGAATGTCGGCAAGGGTTAGGGAGTAACCGGCCTGTTTAAGCACTCCAAGCTGTGGATTCAAAGTGGTGAAAGGATAATTTCCGATTTTTGTCTTTGCTCCTGTCAGACTGGAAACCAGGGTTGATTTCCCTGCATTTGGAAAACCGATGACTCCGATATCAGCTATAAGTTTTAATTGAAGAGTAACCTCCATTTCCTGTCCGGGTTCTCCGGGTTGAAAGTTTTCAGGTGTTTGATTGATACTGGATTTATAATAAGTGTTTCCTTTACCGCCACGACCTCCCCTGAGAAACTGATAATCACCGGAAGTTAAGTCTGCCAGTTCCCGGTGGTTTTTGTAAATACCGGTTCCCGCAGGAACTTCAATGATGAGATCGGAACCACTGGCCCCTTTTTGGTTTCTGGAGCGTCCTGGCTGTCCGTTTTTTGCTGAGAGCTGTTTTTTTCCCTGGAGATGAAATAATGTGTTGAGGTGGGAATTGACCCGAAAAATAACATGGCCCCCAAGACCTCCATCACCTCCATCGGGGCCTCCTCTGGGGTTTAGGGGGGCTTTGGAAAAGCTGACACAACCAGCCCCTCCGGAACCTGATTTTAAAGAGATTTTTACTTCATCAATAAATTTCATAAATGGATCCGGTTTAAACTTTATATAAAAGAACTCCGCAAAAACACCATGGATAACTGTTCCGAAAAGACAATAAATGAACTTTGAAAGGTATCTCCATAATCAAAAAACAGGAAATTTCAAAATACGATTGATTTGGGTGTCAGGCGGTTAACGGATAAACAGACACCTTTAATCTTTTTTTGTTCACCCGTTCAAACTTTACTTTTCCGTTGATTTTTGAAAAAATTGTGTGATCCCGACCCATGCCCACATTCCGGCCTGTGTAGAACTGGGTTCCCCGCTGACGAACAATAATGGTTCCGGATTGAACAGTTTGCCCGCCAAAACGTTTAACCCCCAGCCTTTTACTTTGACTGTCTCTTCCGTTTTTTGTGCTACCAGCCGCTTTTTTTGATGCCATAGTGATCTCCTGAAAAAATGAGTTGATTTAATTTAATCAGAAATATTTTTCTTTTTCTTTGCTCCGGCGGAGATGGTTTTCTTTTCTTTATCTTTAGAGGTTGAAAGGTTTTTTGTTTTCATTTTGTGACTTTTGGATCCTTATTTTTTATTGGCTTCAGCAGTAAAAGACTCTCCATCGGGATTTGTGATGGACTTGACAAACAATTCCGTAAAAAGTTGTCGATGGCCCTGGGTTTTTCGATAACCCTGTCGTCTTTTCTTTTTAAAAACCACAATTTTTTTTGCTTTCCCCTCTTGGTTGGTGACAACAACTCTTACTTTGGCTTTGGAGAGAAGGGGTTTTCCAAGGTGGGATTTTTCCCCACCGACAAAAAGAACCTCTTCCATGTCAAATTCATCGCCTTGGGATTTTTTCAACAGTTCCACTTTGATTCGATCCCCGGCTTTTACTTTATATTGTTTTCCACCGGTGCGAATTATGGCGTACATTTAAAGCCTCCTGACAGAGATATTATCTGATCTGGTTTGTATTGAAAGCTTTTCCATGGAAAATCAAAATGGAAAATCAAACCGGATCGGGAAGAAGAAAAGTGTCATAGTGAGTCAGTTTTGTCAAGATTTTAAAGACGCAATGTCAAATTCAAAATTTTCCCAGTGAAGTTTGGAATCGGCCTTAAAAATTATGGAAACTCCCAGATCCCCCTCAATTTGGCTTATCAGTTCGCTTTCTTCACTGTAAACCCATGTCACCAAATCCGTGTGGCAGCGGACAATCCAGGTTTCAATTTCCGGTTTTTTCTGAATTTTCCGGCTCAGAATACAAAAAATATCAGCAATTAATGTTTCCCTTCGTTTTAAGCGTCCCAAGCCTTCACAGTAAAAGCAGGGTTCAGTCAGTGATTTTAAAAGACTTGGCCTCAATCTTTTGCGGGTTAGTTCCACAAGTCCCAAACCTGTCATTGAAACCACGGAGACTTTAACATTGTCCAGTTTCACCTCTTCAATAAGAGCCTGAAAAATTTTCTCCCTGTGTTCTTCCACGGACATGTCAATAAAGTCGATCACAATGATCCCACCACAGTCCCGAACACGAATTTGGTGGGCGATTTCTTTAACAGCCTCCATATTGGTTTTAAAAATGGTCTCTTCAAGGTCTTTTTTCCCGACAAATTTTCCTGTATTCACGTCAATGACAACAAGAGCTTCTGCTTCGTCGATAACCAGATACCCTCCGGATCGCAACCAGACTTTACGGTCAATGGCTTTAATCACGTCAAGGGAGACTCCTTTTCTGTCAAAAAGGAGTTCGGGTTCATTATAATAATTTAAGATGTTTTTAAATTGGGGCATATACTGGGTTACAAACTCAAGGGCTTGTTCATAGGATTCCCTGTTGTCAATCCAAACACTTTCAACATCTTCGTTTAGAAAATCACGGAGAATTCTCAACTCAAAATCCACTTCCGAGTAAATGAGACCGATGGCTTTTTCCTGCTTATAGAAGTGTTGAATTTCCCCCCAGATTTTTTTCAAATAACCAATGTCCTTTTCCAATTCCAGCTCACTCATGCCTTCACCGGCGGTTCGGATAATGACTCCTCCCTCAATACTAAAATTTTCAATTTTTTGTTTGAGACGATCCCTTTCTTCCGGGTTTTCAATTTTTCTGGAAATACCAATATGGTTTACTGTTGGAAGATACACAATTTTACGACCGGCAAGGGAGATATGGGTGGTGACCCTGGCCCCTTTGGTTCCCACGGGGTCCTTTGAGACCTGTACCAGTATGGACTGACCCTGTTGTAAAAGTTCCTGGATTTTTGGTTTATCATGACTTTCAATAATTTCGGGGAGTTGTTCGTCTTCACTTCGTTCAGCAGCTTCCACTCTTTTGTTAATGGAATCACTTTCCCCGAAGACATCACCGACGTAAAGAAAAGCCGCCCGATCAAGACCTATGTCCACAAAGGCCGCCTGCATTCCAGGTAAAACCCGGATGACTTTTCCCTTATGAATGGTTCCAACCAGAGTTGGTGAGAGTTTTCTCTCTATTTTAAAATCAACAAGAACACCCTTTTCAATATGGGCCACTCTTGTTTCAAAAGAGTTTACGTTGATAAGTATTTGATTTCTAGACATTTTGTTCTATTTTTCCAATTTCGGAACTTTAGTTTGTCAGGGTTTATGCCGATTCTATCTAATGTTAGAACAGTACTTTTCATACACTTTTGTAGGTCATTTCACAACAAAAAGGGGTTTTTATGGCAAAATTGGATGAATTATTCAAATTGATGATTAAACGTGGAGCTTCAGATCTTCATTTGAGTTCCGGATCGGCTCCTTCTTTGAGAATCCATGGGAATATATCATCCCTTAATTCCAGAGCTTTCAGCCATGAGGAATACAAAGCTCTGATTTATGAGATTCTCAATAAGGATCAAATCAAAAAATTTGAAGAAAGTATGGAGATGGACTGTGCCTATGAAGTGGATGGCTGCGGTCGTTTCCGTTGTAATGTTTTTATGCAACGATTGGGAATCAGTGCTGTTTTCAGACATATTCCACAAAAAATTCTATCCATGGATGAATTGGGTCTGCCACCTTCAGTGGGTGAAATTCTCAAAGAACACAAAGGTCTTATTTGTGTGACTGGTCCCACGGGCTCCGGTAAATCCACAACCCTTGCAGCCATGATTGATCATATTAACGAAACAGTTCCCGGTCACATTTTAACCATTGAAGACCCCATTGAATTTATTTACAAAAACAAAAAATGCCTCATTAACCAAAGAGAGGTGGAAAACAACACCCGTTCCTTTGCCTCCGCTCTCAGGGCCGCTTTAAGGGAAGATCCTGATATCATTCTTGTCGGTGAAATGAGGGATATTGAAACCATATCCCTGGCTGTCACAGCTGCTGAAACGGGACATCTTGTTTTTGGCACTCTTCACACTATGAGTGCCCCGAAAACCATTGATCGGATCATCAATTCTTTTCCTGAGGGGGAACAAAACCAGATACGGGTCATGCTTTCTGAAAGTTTAAAGGCTGTGATTTCCCAGGCTCTTCTGAAAAAAAAGGACGGTTCCGGTCGGGTGGCAGCCCATGAAATTATGGTTAATAACAGTGCCATACATAATCTTGTTCGGGAGGGAAAAACTTTTCAGATTCATTCCACCATGCAGATTTCAAAACACACAGGTATGCAAACCCTGGAAATGGCTGTTGAAAATCTTCTTGCCGATAAAGTTATCGGCCCTGATGAGGCGGCTTCATACTTAAAAAAGGACTTGAACATCTCTGGAAAAAATCCGGTAAAACAGGATAGAATGAATTTACAAAATCCGATGGGAGCGACCATGGGAAACAAACTGAAAACACAGTTTCAACAAAAAATGGGATTGAAAAAATCCTCCTGATTGATGTCTGCTTGCAAACCCATGACTGAATAAAATCCGATACATAACCCGTTGAGTTAAATACTTTTTTGGAATTTAAACCCGGATGAGTATAAAAGCCTTGTTTTATTTCAGGAGCTTTGGCATTCCCATTTTATGGAAGTTATTGATCTTCAGTCTATTTTGGATATTCATAATCAACCCTTTATGGACCTTCTCAACCGGGCTCACCAGGTCCATAGGAAACATCATGATGTTCATTACATTCAAAAATGCCGATTGTTGTCCATTAAAACAGGGGGTTGTCCAGAGGATTGTGCCTATTGTCCCCAGTCCGCCCATTACAAAACAGGTTTGAAAAATGAAGCTCTTATGGATCTTGACGAAGTCAGGGAGGCCGTTGATCAGGCAAAATCCCAGGGGGCTGAACGTTTTTGTATGGGGGCGGCCTGGCGGGAGGTTCGTGACGGGAAACAATTTGATAGAATTCTTGAGATGGTCAAAATGGTTAAAAACCGTGGAATGGAAGCCTGTGTGACTTTGGGAATGTTGAATCTCAATCAGGCCCGTCGTTTGAAAGAAGTGGGCCTTGATGCCTATAACCACAATCTGGATACCGGTCGTGAATACTATGGTAAAATCATTGGAACTCGCAGCTTTGACCACAGACTGGAAACCCTGAAAAATGTCAGTCTTGCTGGAATTTCTGTTTGCAGTGGAGGAATTCTGGGTATGGGGGAAAGTGTTGAGGATCGGTGTTCCATGCTGATGGAACTGGTCAGCCTTAAACCCCAACCGGAATCGGTTCCCATAAATCTTTTAATCCCTGTTGAGGGAACCCCCCTTGCCGGAAGACAAAAACTGGATTCTCTGGAGTTGGTAAGAATGATTGCCACAACCCGGATTCTGCTTCCCCACTCCCGTATCCGCCTTTCCGCCGGAAGGAAGGACATGAGTCGGGAGACCCAGATTCTTGCTTATTTTGCAGGTGCCAACTCCGTTTTTTTTGGGGAAAAACTTCTCACCCGGGACAATCCCGAAGCGTCCAGGGATGAAAAACTTTTTTCAGACATGGGCCTTCAGTCCCATTGAGACTTTTATGTTGAAACTTTATGTGGCCGTCAGGCAGAGCCCTTAGTGGTTTGTCCTGTAAATTTTTTCACCCTCGACTTGTTCTTTTGACTCTGTGTTATACTAAAGATCATTTATTTTTCATGCTATTTTGAGAGACCACTTGTTTTAAGCGGATTTTGGCTAAAGAAATTCAGCATAGAATAAATGATCTCTCAGGGAAATTCCATGAAAACTCAAACACGATCAGTATAAGTTGTGCCGGGGATAAACACAAATATGGATTTTAAAGATTTTTTCCAAAAAAAGAAAAACCAGTTGAAGGCTTCCCATCTTTTCAGGGAGTTGAGACTTCCCTGTGGTCTTGATTTTTGCTCCAATGATTATCTTGGTTTTTCCGAAAACAGGGAACTGCAATCAAGAATAAAAAAGAAAATTTCTTTATATCCTTTGGGTAGTGGTGGTTCCCGTCTTCTCAGAGGGCATTCTTTACTGACTGAAGAGCTTGAATCAAAGCTGTCCTGGTTTTCCGGCAAACCTGAAGCCCTTTTTTTCCCCACTGGTTATCAGGCCAATCTCGCTTTATTTTCATCCCTTCTTAGGGAAGAGGCCAGGGTTTTCTCTGATGAACTTATCCATGCCTCTATCATTGATGGGATTCGTCTTTCGGGAGCGGAAAAATGGATATGGAAACACAATGACCTGAATGAACTGGAGTGTTTGTTAAGGAAAAAGGCTGGAAATCAAAAAATGAATTTTGTGGTTGTGGAGAGTGTTTACAGTATGGAAGGGGATTTTGCCCCTCTCAGTGAATTGGCCTTTTTATGTGAACGTTACCATTGTCACTTGATTGTTGATGAGGCCCATGCCACAGGGCTTTTTGGAAAAAGGGGAAGCGGACGGGTTGGGGACCTGGGGCTTTGTGAGCGGGTGTTTGCCCGTATTCACACCGGGGGCAAAGCCCTGGGGGTCAGTGGAGCCTGGATTACCGGTTCCAGGGAGTTAAAGGATTTTATGGTAAACTTCTCCCGTCCCTTTATTTATTCAACAGCTCCATCGTTCCCCCAGCAATTAGCCCTTCTTGAAGCCTTAAATTATTTTCTTGAAAACAAGGAATCCCTGAAAAGAGAGTTTTTTGAAAAGCTTGAATTTTTACAAAATGCCGTGAGCTTACTGGCCGAAAAGTTTGAATTTACAATGGGTGGTTGTGGTGGTCCTGTCACTTCTTTTGTTGTTGGAGACAATAAAAAAGCTTTAACTCTTATGAGAGACATGGCTGCCAGGGGTTACGATGTTCGGGCCATCAGACCCCCCTCGGTTCCCCAAGGCCGATCCTTACTGAGGATAACAGTTCCCCTTAAAAGAAGTTTTCAGGAGATTGAGGATTTTCTAAAAAATTTTGAAAAATCCCTTGAAAGTTCTTTGATCTGAATGAGGTAGTGAACTCTAAAATGGAATGTCCCAACATCATATTTCCGAAATGGAACATGGAAAAAGAGTTATTGGCAGACAAATGTCAAAAAGACTTTCCGAAACTCTTAAGGTCAATTATAAAGTTTTTCTGTAATCAAAAGGCTTTTTCGGAAGTTTTATGAAAGTTTTTTGACGGACTTTCTGTTTCTGACGCATCATAGACAAAAACTCTTCCTGCGAAGAGTTTCTGACAGTTTCTGACAAATTCAACGGTTTGGAATTATTCGTCTTTTTGTTTTTTCTGTTGTTTTTATCATAATAATATTTTCTCTTTTTATTTCTTTGTTTAAAGATTTTAATGGGTTTTTTGAATTGATTTCCAGGCTCTTCATTTGATTTTAAAGAATCTTTTTTTAAATCAGGACAAGGAGTGGCTATTATAATGGGAAAAAGTTTAAAGAGCTTATGAAGATCTTTCTCATATTGAGATTATTATTTTGTCATGAAATGCAACCCTTGAAAAAATTTTTTTATAAAATCAATACTTAAATGTATAATAAGTAAATAACTTTAGCTGTTGTATGTGAATTTTAAACTTTCATTTTATGAAGGAAGGCTCATGAGTTTTTCAGTAAATCAAACAACCTTTTGTTGATATAATAACTTTCCCGGCCTATTTTGTTTTTTTCCAGAATATGAGCCTCGGCCAGAATGTCGAGATAGCGGGTGGCTGTGGCTCTGGAGACTTTCATATCTTCTTCCAGGAATTTCACCTTGGTGTAGGGATGTGAGAAAATATTGTTGATAAGATCATGGGAATAAAACTTGTGATTTGTGCGAACAGTGTTTTTATACTCCTTAAACAGTTTATCAATTTTTTTAATCAGTTCTCCTGTCTCTTTTGAAGTCACAGAAACGCAACGTAACATATAGACAATCCAGTCTGTCCAGTTGTTCTTTTCTCTGACTTGTTGGAGCCATTTGTAATAATCGGCCCTGTTTTTAAAAATATAACGGCTGAGGTACAGAACAGGGCTTTCCAGGAGATTGTTTAAAAGCAGGTAGAGAATATTTATGATCCGACCTGTTCTTCCGTTTCCGTCATAAAAAGGGTGAATGCTTTCAAAATGATGATGAATGACAGCCATTTTTATAAGAGGATCCATGGAATTTGTATGGATAAAACGCTCCAGTTGACTCATAAGATCTGGAATGGTTTCAGGAGAGGGTGGAGTGTAAACAACTTCATCTGTAGCCGTGTTTTTCAGGACTGTCCCCGGAACTTTACGAAAACCCGGGCGTTTCGGTTCAATAAGGCTTTGAATTTCAAGAATGGTGTTGCGGGATATTCCATGATCCGACTTAAGTTTATTCCAGCCTTGCTCCAAAGCCTTTGAATAATTGTGAACTTCTCTATTAGACGTATTTTTTGAGTGTGGTTGGATTTGGTACTCATAAAGGCTGTCCTGGGTGGTGATAATGTTTTCAATGGCAGAGCTGTCTTTTGCCTCCAGAAGTGTTAGGTTTGATAATAAAATTTTTTCATTGGGAAGAATGTGGACAATGCCCTTTAACTCAGCCAGATGGCGATGGGCTGGAATAAGCTCCTTTAAAATCTGAGGGGTTTCCAGGACCTCTTTTGTTGGTGTGTGGAGGGTGTTTTTCATGATTCTCTCAAAAATGTGAATTTTTGAACATATTTTCATCTATCTTCTCAAAAATATACTTTTTTGAGAAGATTATATGCTTGTTTTCTCATAAATAGTGATTTTTGAGAAGATAAAATGCAAAGTTCACTGATTTCTTCACTTTTAGTCTGGGTTACATGGGCAGACAAAGGCTTTGAGGTTTTATGAAAGTTTTTTGACGAAGGACTTTCTGTTTCTGACGCATTATAGACAAAAACTCTTCCCGCGAAGAGTTTCTGACAGTTGTTAAGGGTGATGTGACAAAGGAAACAAACTATTTAGTCGTTGGTTCTAAGGGGAGTAAAGACTATAAACATGGAGACTATGGAAGCAAATATGAAAAAGCTAAGAAATACAAAAAAGAAGGTATTCCTATTCAAATAATTTCTGAAATAAAATGGGGAAAAGGAAAAGTTGCTTGTCTTTTTTATGGTGCTGCTTAATTTTAAAATGGAGAATAAAATAGTTTGTTAAGCACTTTTTTTGTTGAGAGCTTCTTTTTGGATTTTTTATAACCAATTCCGGCCATAAATATTTTACACCTAAAGACTGTACAGTACAAAGAATGGAATAATAGGTTTCTTATGGTTTCATTTTAACACATAAGAAAACGAGCGGCCATCAGAGTTCTCTAGTTGGCAAATCGGGATCAAGATGCATTTAAAGGAACTTCAAAATCTCTGTTTTTGTCTTGAAATTTTAAACATGACCGGTATATAGATTTTAAAATGAAATCTTTTTTTGTCACGGGAACAGATACAGACATTGGAAAAACCTTTGTCTGCTCTCTTCTTGCCCATGGCCTTTCAAAGAAAATAACAACTTATTATTATAAACCCATCCAATCAGGAGAGCCTTGGGATCAAGACCAGGTGATGGACCTTATTGCATCAGAAAAGATTGATTTTAAGAAAACATCCCTAAAAAAAACCTCTTTGTCTAAAAAATCCGGTGACTTCAAAGAGGATTCCTATTCCCTGAAACCAAACTCTTTTAAAAATTCTGTCAAAATTATTAAGTCCACTTATTGTTTAAAACCCCTGTGTCCCCCCATCTGGCGGCCAGGCTTGAAGGGAAAAACATTCAGATAGAAAAAATTGTGAAGGATTTTGAAAACATCCCCAGGGGTTTTGTATTGTGGAGGGAGCCGGTGGCATTGAGGTTCCAATCAATGATAACGAAAAAATGAAAGATTTAATGGAGGCCCTCGGTCTGCCTGTTTTGCTTGTCACCTCAACCAGGCTTGGAACCATCAATCACACTTTGTTAAGTGTAGAAGCTCTCAAACAAAAAGGTCTTTCTTGTCTGGGACTTGTTCTCAATGACAACCCCGGTGGCAATCCCTGTAACGATAGAAAACAGGGGTTGAAGGAGCTTTTTGAAAAAGAAACGGGTTTTTCCGTTTTGTTTGAAGTTCCCCGGTTTGAACAACTCACAAGAGAGCTTACAGAAGAACAACTTTCGGAGAGACAATTCAGGGAAAAAAAACTCATAAAAGAACAATTGGATGTTTTTTTTCGTGAAAACAAGAACTTTCGTGATTTTTTGAATCTTTGTTGTCACTCTTTCCATGGATTCACAAGTCATGGAGAAAGTCATCCTGGAAAAACGGATAAGTCTAATGATTCAGAGTTTGAAAATCTGGAAAAATTGGATCAAAAATTTGTGTGGCATCCTTTCACCCAACATGGAATTGTGAAAAACCATCCTGTCATTCAAAGGGGAAAGGGAGCCTGTCTCTGGTATCAGGACAGAAAGGTGATTGATGCCATTTCCTCCTGGTGGGTGAATCTCTTTGGTCATTGTCATCCCCGGTTGTCTGAATCCCTGAGCCGACAGGCCCACCAGCTTGAACATATTCTTTTTGCCGGTTTTTCCCATGAACCGGCCATTGAGCTTTCAGGGAAATTGATTGAACTGGTAAAACAGAAGGCTTGCCCATTGGATAAGGTCTTTTTTTCTGACAATGGTTCCACTTCCGTGGAAGTGGCTCTTAAAATGGTTTATCAATATCAACAGATTTCAGGGCATTGTGAGAAAAAAAAGTTTTTAGCTCTCAAAGGCTCTTATCACGGGGACACTCTTGGGGCCATGTCTGTGGGGGAAAGGGAGGGGTTTCATCGGGTTTTTAAGCCTCTGCTTTTTGATGTGGACTTTGTGGATCCCTTTAAACCCCTGTGTCTTGAAGAATTTTTTGAAAAAAAAGGAAGCGAGCTTGCCGGTGTGATTGTGGAACCCGTGGTTCAGGGGGCTTCGGGAATGCGTATGTATCCTGTGGAGTTTCTCAATGAACTGGCAAAACTTGCCAAAGATTATAAGGTCATGCTTATTTGTGATGAGGTTTTCACGGGTTTTTATCGCACAGGAAAAATGTTTGCTTTTGAACATTCTGATCTCAGGCCCGATCTTCTCTGTTTGTCCAAAGGTTTAACAGGTGGTTATTTACCCCTGGCTGTGACCTTAACCAATGAAAAACTTTATCAGGCTTTTTTGGATGACAGTATGAAAAAGGCTTTTCTTCACGGTCATTCCTATACGGCCAATCCCATGGCCTGTCGAGTGGCCTGCACCACAATGGAGCTTCTCATGGATCCTGAAACTTCCAGAAAGGTCAAAGAGATAGAAGATCACACCCAATATTGGATGGAAAAACTCAGCCGGAATTCAGGCATTTTTAATGCACGTTGGCTTGGAACCATTGGAGCCATGGAGGTTTTTGAGGAAGATCCTCACTTTTTTAAGGGGGATTTTGCCTATCAATTTAACCAAAAAGCCCTTGCCAGGGGTGTTTTGCTCAGGCCCTTGGGGGGAACAGTCTATGCAGTTCCCCCTTATTGTGTTAATGAAAAGCAACTGGAAAGCATTTATTCCTGTATTGAGGAGATTGTAAATAATGGATGACTGGAAAAGCATTTTAACCCGGCTTATTAAGACTCCCCATCTTCACGCCCGGTTTTTAAATACTCTGAGTCTCATGGAATACATGGGAGCCCGTAAAATCATGAAAAGTCAGTTGGAGGAAAATATTAACACCCAAGTGCTTGCCCATATGACCGAAGAGATTCGTCACGCCCAGATTTTTAAAAAAATGGCTTTAAAACTCAGTGGGGGAAGACTTGTGACCTATGAAGACTCCCATCTTCTGGCTGGCCGTCAGGGACGAGATTACATTCAGTCCGTGGACCAATCTGTGGCTGAAATCCTCAATCATGAAAATTCCCGTAAAAATTATCTTCTCTCCACCCTTATTATTGAGGAAAGGGCCAATCAAATTTATCCTTTTTACGCTCAGTTGATGAAACCTTTGGGTTTTGGCTCCCAGGTTTCCAATGTTTTTCAGGAGGAAAAAAATCATCTGGAGCAGATCAGAAGCCAAATCCTGCAATCAGGTCCATTGGACTCTTCCCGAATGGAATTTTTGTGTAAAATGGAAGAGGAGGCTTTTGGAGTTTTCATGGGAGAGGTTAAAATTCAGCTTGATAGAAGTAAGACCGGTACGGGTGCTTGTGAGTTTCAAAAAGAATTGTATGCTGATCCTATTTGAAAAATCAGGTGTTTTAAAAAAAAGAACCGGAAGATTTTAAACAGCACCGGTATAAAATCCAATCAGTCTCAATATGAGAGAGGAGTTTTGTCTATTAAAATTTCTTGAAAGAACAAGTAATTATGAATAAAATCTTACTTTCAATGTCTTTATTTGCTTTTATGACACCTTATCAGGTCCATTCAGAATTTCAAAAAGCCACCTTTGCGGGAGGATGTTTTTGGTGTATGGAACCTCCCTTTGAAAAACTTGAGGGAGTGAAATCCGTATTCTCCGGTTTTATGGGTGGAAAACTGAAAAATCCCACTTACAAACAGGTTTCCTCCGGTGGAACGGGACATCTGGAAGTGATTCACATTCTTTATGATGAAAATAAGGTTTCCTATGAAGACTTGCTTCAGGTTTTTTGGCGTAACGTGAATCCAACAGATACCACAGGTCAGTTTGTGGACCGTGGGGAACAATATGCCACAGCTATTTTTTATCATTCCCCGGAACAAAAAAAAGAGGCTGAAAAATCCAAAAAATCCATGGGTCAGTCGGGACGTTTCAAGGCTCCCATTGCGACACCTGTTCGAGCGGCCATGGTTTTTTATCCTGCCGAAGAATATCATCAGGATTATTATAAAAAAAGCAAACTGAAGTATAAATATTATCGTTTTCTTTCGGGAAGGGATAAATTCATAGATAAAATCTGGGGCAAAAACAGGAATTATAAACCCCTGGCCCGGACCTCCTCTAAACCTTCTTTTTCCACAGAAACCAAAAAACCCCCTGTTGCAACGAGGGGGACTTCTTCAAAAGCGGAAAAAACCTACATTAAACCCAATGATGGGGAAATTAAGAAAAAACTCACATCCCTTCAATATGAAGTCACACAAAAAGACGGGACAGAACCTCCCTTTAAAAATGAATATTGGGATAACAAGAGAGAGGGAATTTATGTGGATATTGTGACCTGGGAACCTCTTTTTGATTCCACTCACAAGTATAAATCGGGAACAGGTTGGCCTTCTTTTTACCAACCCCTGGTTTCTGAAAATGTTGTTGAAAGAAAAGAGGGTGGTTTGTTTTCAAGAACAGAGATCAGATCCAGACACGGTGACTCTCATCTGGGTCATGTTTTTAATGATGGTCCACCCCCCACAGGTCTTCGTTACTGTATTAACTCGGCAGCCCTTAAATTTATAGCCAGGGAAGATTTAAAATCCCGGGGCTATGACCATTATCTGAAACTTTTTGACCATGGACGGCCATCCCGAAAACCCAGAGACTCTACCAGGAAAGACCATTTATAAATAGAAATCAAATATAGAGACAGATGAGATTTTTTCAGAACTGACTCCATAGGTTTTCTTTGGAGAACTGTTTACTTTTTTGGTTGTTTATTGTCCTGTTTTTTATTTTGTTTTTCTGTTTCCTGGGTTTGCAGAGACAGAGTCAGTTGAATATTGTCTTTAATAATTCTGTCTTTGGGAATGGAGATTGTTTTTTTAAGAACACTGGATTCTGAGTTATAATTAACACCATATTTTGTCCGGTCAAAATTCAATGGACCGGTAGCGACCATAAATCCTGACTTTTTTTCAACTTTTACTTTGAACGTTTCTGTATTGGACTTGCCTCTTATGGTGAGAGTTCCGGTTATATTATAAGAGTTATCTTTGAGTTTTTCGACTTTTGTAATTTTAAAGCTGGCCTCTTTGTTATTGGCCACATCAAAAAAGTCATCGGACTTGAGGTGGTCCAGAAGTTTTTTCCTGTACTTGCCGGAGAGATCGGAATTTTCAATGCTTGTCATATCAATGATGATGGAACCACCTGCAAGGTTCATTTTATCATCAAACTCCGCACTTCCCTCTTTAATTCCAATGGTTCCCCTGTGGTCTTTTCCGGGAATTTTTTTCTGGCCCAACCACTCTATTTTACTGGCTTTTGTATCAATGGGAAAGGATTTGGTTTGTTTTGGTGTTTTTTCACCAAAAGTAAAAATGGAATAGAAAAGAATGGAAACAAACATCAAGTATTTCATAACAACCTCCCCCTTTGGACTGGTACTTTTTCAACCGTCCGTTGAAATTTACATATTACAGAAAAATTCAATGATGTCATCCGGTAAAAACACCGTTTTTTAAGTGATAGACTTTTGGAAAGCCGGAGGCAAACTCCTGGTTGTGGGTTACGACAATCAGGGTCAATCCCAGGTTTTTTTGTAGTCTGAAAAATATATTTTGAATCACTTTTCCATTCTCACTGTCCAGGTTTCCAGAGGGTTCATCGGCAAAAAGAATTTCCGGTTTTTGAACCAAAGCTCTGGCAATAGCGACCCTTTGTCTTTCCCCACCGCTCATTTCAGAAGGGTAGTGACTTTTACGTTGTTCAAGACTCAGCCTTTGGAGCCAGTTTTCAGCCCTGGTTAGAGCCTCTTTTTTTGAAAAACCTCCAATGCGGGATGGAAGAGCCACATTTTCAAGGGCTGTGAGTTCCGGTAATAAATGGTGAAACTGGAAAACAAACCCCATTTTTTCATTCCTGAACCGGGCCAGTTCATCATTGGTTTTCAGACTGAGGTTTTCCCCTCTGTAGTAAATATGACCCGATGTGGGTTTGTCCAGAGTTCCCAGGATGTGCAGCAATGTGCTTTTACCCGCTCCGGAAACCCCCATAATACACAGGGCTTCGGCCTGTTGGATGTCGAGATCAACACCTTTTAAAACCCTTAAACTGGATTGATTCGTGAAATAGGATTTGGTCACCCGTTTCATGGATAAAATAACATTATTCATATTTCAGGCCCTCAACGGGGGATAACTTAGCACCCCTGATGGCCGGAGCCAAACTGCTTAGCAGGCAAATAACAAGAGTTGCTATAATCACCCAGAAAACATCAGTCCAGTAGAGATGGGTGGCAAAATTGGAAAGCCGATACACATCCTCTGGCATAATGGGGTAAATTTTTTGTAAATTGTCAAAACCATAACAAAATAAAAGTCCGAGACCCAGGCCAAAGGACAAACCCATAATTCCCAATGCCAGGCCCTGCAAACAGAATAGAAAAACAACGTCTTTTGATTTAAGTCCCAGGGCCCGGAGGACTCCAATCTGTGAGTAGCGACGTAAGACTCCAAGAAAAAGTGTTGTTGAAACATTGAAGAAAGCGGCCACCACCATAATGAGCATAATAAAAAAGAGAACTGTTTTTTCATAACGGATGGCTTTAAACAAAGAACGGTTTGTCATGGACCAATCCCTTACGGAGTAATCCCAACCCAGAGCTTCCTGAATTTTTTGTGCTTCCAGGGGGGCTTTGTCGGAATCCTGCATTGTTATTCTGAAACCGTTGATTTTTTCACCCATTCCAGCCATTTTTTGAACCTGTTTCATTTCAGTAAGAATGATTCTTTCATTAAATTCATACTTTCCAAAATCCAGTATTGTATGAACATAAAAACCTTCCACCTGGGGGGAAATGTGGGTGGAACTGGATCTTGAAACTTTGGGCAGGATGGTCTTAAAATGTTCCCCCACTTTGAGTTTGAGTTTTTGGGCCACCACTTTACCGAGAAAGGCCGGATGTCCAAAACCCTGTGAGGGGTCCTTGATTTTATCAACAACCCTGCTGGTTAACCCCTTGAGGCTTGTGAGGTTTTCCCAATCCATTCCCTGCATGAGAACAGCACTGAGACTTCCCTTGTTGGCCACCAAGACTTCAATACTGACAAAACCAAGGAACTCTTTGGCCTGGGGGCTGACTTTTTTAATCTCTTCAATGACTTTCTGTGGGTTACCAATGCGTTTTCCATGTTTGAAAATATTGATATCCCCTGAGACATCAATAATTGAGCTTTTAAGGCTTTTGGTAAAACCACTGAAGCCAGCCATACTCACCAACAGAAAGGCCACCCCAAGAGTGATGCCCAATAGGGAAAAAAGAGTGGTGGGTTCAAAAAAGATTTTTTTTTGAAAAATCAATTTTTTATAAAGCCAAAAACGCAAAGCAGGTTTCCTTATAAAGCAAATGGTTTTTTCAAAATCAGGAGCTTTCTTTCATAAATTTTAAATAAGAAAATATAAAATCATTGAGATCACCGTCCATAACCTTTTGAACCTGACTGGTTTCAAGTGAGGTTCGGTGGTCTTTGACCATACGGTAGGGATGCATCACATAGGATCGGATTTGAGAGCCCCATTTATTGGCTTTTTTTTGTGAATTGATTTCATTTTTTTCCTGCTGACGTTCTTCCAGTTCTTTTTCATAAAGAGCTGACTGGAGAAGTTTAAGGGCTGTGTCCTTATTGGCGTGTTGGCTTCGTTGGTTTTGGCACTGGACCACAATTCCCGTGGGTTTGTGGGTGATTCGAACGGCTGAGTCTGTGGTGTTTATGTGCTGGCCTCCGGCTCCACTGGCCCGATAGGTATCCACTTTAATGTCTTCCTGTTTAATGATAATTTCCTTATCGTCATCCACTTCGGGCCAGGCAAAAACCGAGGCAAAACTTGTGTGGCGGCGGGCATTGGAATCAAAAGGTGAAATGCGAACCAGTCGATGGACTCCTGATTCCGCTTTCAGATAACCGTAAGCGTAAGGCCCCTGGATGTTCAGAGTCACGGATTTAAGGCCTGCTTCCTCACCGGAGGTCATTTCCAGCAGATCCAGTTTATAACCTGCTTTTTCAGCATAGCGTTTATACATTCGGTAAAGCATTTCCGCCCAATCGCAGGCCTCTGTCCCTCCGGCTCCAGAGTTAATGGACAAAAAAGCGTTGTTTGGGTCAGAAGGTTCATCCAGTAATTTTTTAAGTTCCAAATCGTTAATTACAGTTTTAAGTTGTTCAATTTCTGTAACAGCTTCCATAAAGGACTGTTCATCGGATTCCTCTTCAGCCATATCCAGTAAAACTTCAAGATCATTGACTTTGTTATTGAGGTGATTCCATTGCTCCCAGGTTTTTTGGTGAACGGCAATGTCCCGGTTGAGTTTTTGCATCTCAAGGGGTTTTTCCAGACTTCCGGGTTTTCCGATCGGTGTTTTAATTCTTTAAGTTCACGGAGGCGACTGTCAATGTCAAAGATACCTCCGCAGTTGGGCTGATTTTGAAACCAGATCCTGAACCTGACTTCGATACTGACTCAGATGGGTTGTGATATTCAGATTTTTATCTTTCATTAAAGAACCTTTTCCTTAGAGTCTCAAAGAGTTTGTCCTGTAATTCAAACATTATTTTTGCCTCTTTGTCACTCTTTTCATGTTCGTAACCAAGAAGGTGAAGGAGTCCGTGAATCAGAAGGTAACCCAATTCCTCTTTGGAACTGATATGGTGAATTTCAGCCTGTTTTTTTATGAACTGGCCGCAGAGAGCCATCTCTCCCAAGTCTTTTGGTGGGGAACCGGAAAAACTGAGAATATCGGTGACTTTGTCTTTTTTTCTTAAATCCCGATTGAGTTTTCTCATGGAAGCGGTTTCCAGGAAAGCGAGGGTGAGTTCACAGTCTTTGAAATTAAAACTCCTGATTTTTTTTGATATGTGCTTTTTCTGAGGCTTTGAAAAAGAAAGTTCGGCCTTTGTTCTGGAAGTTTTATGGAATATGCGGGTTAATTCTTTTTCCAGACTTTTCATCCATTGATGAATGAACCGGCGTGGGATTCGCCACCCACAGAGTTTGACAATGTGAACCTGCAAAAAATCTCCTTATTTGTGAAAGAATTTCCTGAAGAATTTCTTTCTGAAAAATTCCGTTTCTTTGATTTTTAGGAAACTGGCAAAAACAAAATAAATAAAGGCTCCCAGAATGATAAAAATGAGAAGAAAAATAAGATCGGAAGTAAAAATTCCCTGTTTCCATTCAAAAGAACCGATAAACCATAAATAAAGACCCATGGGAAGTGCGGACAGGGAGCAATAAAAAAACTGTTTTGTAAAAACTTTCCAGTGAAGTCCTCCAATTTTTTTTTGCAGAAAAACAGAACATAAAGAAAGGTTGAAAAGACTGATAAGGGTTGTTGAAAGGACCAGCCCGTAAATGGCCAGTTTTGTCATAAGCCAGGGAGCCAGAAACAGGTGAACAAGAAGTCCAAACAGGGAGATAAGGGCTGGAGTCAAAGTGTCCCCTGTGGCATAAAAAGCCTGATTCAGTATTTTTAAGGAACCGGCACAGAGGAGCGTGAGACAGTGGATTTTTAAAAGCCCGGCCACAATGGGGACTTCCCGGTCTGTGAACTCTCCCCTTGAAAACAGCACATCGACAATGTCAAATCCCATGAGCCAAAAGCCCAGGGAAGCGGGGATGGCAAAAAAGAAAAACAACTGCAAATGTTCACCAAGAGTTTTAATAAAAAGATTTTTTTCGTTTCCACTCCAGTATCCTGAAAGACTTGGCAGAAGAGTGGTTCCAAGGCTTACGGCAATAAGGGAGAGGGGAAGTTCCAAAAGCCGGTCCCCCAGGTAAATATAGGAGACAGTCCCCGGTGAGAGATG
Organism: Bdellovibrionales bacterium; assembly: GCA_965219545.1. Classification (GTDB taxonomy): domain Bacteria; phylum Bdellovibrionota; class Bdellovibrionia; order Bdellovibrionales; family JAGQZY01; genus JAGQZY01. The sequence continues at coordinate 25,029 of CBDCNX010000032.1, read as the reverse complement.
ACTTGCGAAATAGAGATTTACAAGGGCCAGGATTTGCAAAATCCCCACTCCAAAAACAGTGGGTATGAACTTGGAAACAACTTTTTTAACCAGAGGATGGTTGATCCTGAAACTTAGGGAGGGAAGCACTCCTGATCTAATGACAGAGGGAAACAGAACCAGGGCCTGAAGCCCTCCCCCGATGAGAACAGCCCAGGCGGCGGCCATGGGGAGCCTGTCTTTAAAGAAAACAAGACCGATAATGATAACAAGGTTTAAAAACAGGGGGGCAAAGCCGGTGAGGGTGAATTTTTTAAGACCGTTGAGTAAAGCCATAAAAAAGGCAAAAAGAACGATGAAAAAAAGAAAAAACACCATGACTTTCGCCATTTGGATTGTCATGGACAGTTTTCCCGGAACAGCCGTAAATCCGGGGCCACCAAGCCAGGTGTTTACAATGGGTTCCATAAAAATAAAACAAAGTCCGCAGGTAAGAAGGGCCGTGCCTGTGAGAAGGCTGAAAACTCCGTTGATGAGTTCCTGTCTCTTGGATTTTTGCCCTTGACGATTGAGTTCCACATAAACGGGGATAAAGCTGGCCGAAAGCCCCCCTTCACCCAGAAGTCGTCTAAAAAAATTTGGCAACCTGAAGGCTGCAAGCCAGGCATCCCTGGCATCCAGGGGCATAAAGGAAAAAATCAAAATATCCCGTAAAAAACCAAGAATTCGGCTCGCAAGAGTTCCCAAACCAAAAAGAAAAGCTTTTTTAGCTATGGAGTCGGGTTTTTTTTGAGAAGAATCAGGCAATGGGAAGTCCTTTTTTAATTCAGTATATATTGATTATATTTGAAATTTCATGGATTCAATTTATGGAATTTGTCCTTTCAAAGTTCATTTATTGTCTTTTCGGGACAGCTATCTATGGCCTCAACAAGTTTCAAACACGACCAGTATATACTCAATTTTCCACTCTTTCTCTAATTTGTTGCCATTTATGGATGGATTTTCAGCACAGTCATCCATGGTAATAAGGAAAATTCACAAATTGGCAACAAAACAACTTGTTTTAAGGCTTTTTTTTCGTTATGACCAATTTTGCTTATACGGGAGGACAGACCTTGGCAAACATTGTATCGGCAAAAAAAAGAGCCCGCCAGTCATTGGTTCGCAGGGATCGGAATCAACAGCTTAAAAAAGCTGTGCGTCACCTTGAAAAAAAACTGAAACAGGCCATTTCTGCAAAAGATAAATCAAAGGCTCAGGATTTGATTCGAGACTATGAAAGTGTCATGGCCAAAACCGCACAGAAAGGCAAGTACCATCCCAAAACAGCTTCCCGCAAAATCAGCCGTCTGAATCTTTTTATGAATAAGGTTCTTGGTTGATCAATCAGCCCAAAGGGATTTGAGTTTTTCAAGAAAAAGCAGACGACGTTGGCTTAAACCGGAGTGGTCTCCGGCAAATTCCATGAATTGGGTTCGTGAGATTTCAAATCCAATCAGTATAACCCATGAAGATCAACCTAACAGCTTTTTGTATATCTGATACCATTCCGATTGTGATTTTTCATCTGCTTGAGAAGCTATATGTAAACTGATAGCTGACTTAAACAGGTAAGATTGTAAGGAAAGCAAACCTGTTTCCGGTTCTTCCTTTATAGCCCCTATTTTTTTTAATTCAGGCAGACAAGAGTTTGCATATATATTTTTGTTTTTTTTATTAAATTCCTTTGCTAAATCAGATTTTAATACTGATTTTGGCATTAAAGCCAAAATATTTAACAATTCATCCCTTTGCCTGACTTTTCCGTTAAAACTATAGAGATTTGAAAAGTCTTTATATTGAAGTTCCAAAGCTGTTTGTTTTATGGCTTTTGTCCAATCTTCCTGGTCAATATAATCGTCATTGTCGATTTCAACTAAATTATGTCCTAAAACCTGAATGGAATGTGGATACCCACCTGCTTTGTATATGTTATTGCTAATGATTTCTCTATTGTATTTGATTTGAGCCTGATCAAAACCTTTTGTTAATATTTCCTCTACTTCATTGTTTGGCATTATTTCCAAAGGCAATATATCAAAACTTCTTTTAGCAGAAGGATCGCCTTTAAAAAAAATTTTGACTGCTTCAGGATAACTGATAATTAAAAAAGCAATATTCCCATGTCCATTCATATCCAAAGTGGTTATGACACTTCTTAAAATTTGAGCAACGCCGTCAATATTTTTAACATTGTGAATCTCATCCAGGACAATAAGAACTCCATCTGGAGGGACATTCTTTTTTTCTTTTGATTTGTCTTCCTCTATTCCCTTAAGAATATTTGTAAGTATGGATATGGCTTGATCCTTAAGATACATATCCTCTTCAGGAGGCTTTTCTGAAACTTTATCAATTTCTGCTTTAACTCCAAAAGCTCCAAGTGAAAACTTGCCTTCTTTGAAAAAACTACCTAGATGGGAACCAAGTCTGTCTATAGCTGACTTGGGAAGCTGATCTGTTAATAAGTTAAGAGAAGATTGAAGAACAGAAGGAAAAGGTTGATCCTTTTCAACGGTATAATAAGTTGTTAAAAAATTTAGGTTTTCAAAATTTTTGCTTTTTTTCCTGGAAATAAACATGATGAGTTTGGCTAAAGCTGTTTTCCCTATGCCCCGTTCCCCGGAAACAACAAAATTTGAAGGCATTTTATCACGGACTTGAGACATTTTTCGGACGACATGAAGGACCTGATTAACACGACCGGCAAATAATTGAGGTTTAACCACTGAATTTGGGTTAAAAGGGTTGTTTTTCATAAAAATCCCTTTTTAGTTAGATATTTTTTGAGTCTATTGGTATTTGTTAGTAAAGTCAAAATTTTGTTAGTAAATGGTTAGTAAAGCTCATTTTTTGTTAGTAACCTGTTAGTAACAAATTATGAACTAAAAAAAGATCAGTAAAATTAAATAATTGTATACTTTTCATCACTAACAAAGAAAATAAGGCCCAAAAAGAAATCTATTCTCAGTCAGTCCAAAGGGATTTGAGTTTTTCAAGAAAAATCAGACGACGTTGGCTTAAACCGGAGTGGTCTCCGGAAAATTCCATGAATTGGTGTTTAACTCCCTGGGTTTTTAAAAGCCCGGCTATTTGACGGACTCCAAACTGGAGGGAAAAATTATCAGCTTGCCCCACTTCCAGGTAAAGGCTTTTACCTTTAAGTTGGTCTTTTTTCTTCTTTAAAAAAAACAGGGGGTCCTGTTGCAACCACTGTTTCCATCGCTTTGGTTTCAGCCTGCCACTGTAAAGATCAATGGGCCAATCCAGAAAATCTTTTTCAAAAGCCTCTTTTGGTGAATAGCAATGACCCATGGCTACGGCGTTGACCAGTGGGAAAAAGTTTTTTTTATTTTGAAAATCCCCTTTTATTAGTTGTTTTTTAATTTTGGAAAAGCTTTTGTATTTTATCAGATCCGGAGCGGCCTTAAAAAGTTCAGGCAGAAGACTGGCCTCAAAAAAACTGTCAGGGGATACGGCCAAAGCCAGACCGAAAGGACTTTTTTTACTTGTGATAAGAGACAAAGCTCCATAACCTCCACTGGAAGCACCCATCACGCAACGCTTTTGGGTTTGTTTTGAAATTTCAAAATGTTTGTCCACGGAAACAAAAAGCTCTTTGAGAATATAGTCTTCGTATAAACCACACCCCGGACTGTTGATAAACTGGGACCCTCCCCAGAAAGTGCTGGCTTCAACAAAAACATGGACGGCTTTGGGATATTTTTTTAATTTCACCCCTTGATCTATTTTTTCCACAAAATTTGGACTTAATGGTTTTTTATAAAAACTCTGATAACCTGTCGACAGGTAACCGGATAAATGGAAGATAAGGGGAAGGGCTCCCTTTGATTTTTTTGGGGCCAGGATATAATTGTGACGTGTGCTTGGATCTCCAAGGGGGTTTTTCATTAAAATCTGACTGTGAATGATTAAGTTAAAGGTTTGATGTTCCTTTAAAGATAAAGGGAGTTTAAGTTCCCGGAGTTCATTTGAGTTCATAGGGTTTATTATATACTAAAGATCCTCTGCTTGTGAATTTTCATTCAATTTATGAAATTTATTCCCGTGGAACTATGGATTTTCGGGATGGTCATCCATGGTAGTGTCGATTAAAGCTCAGTTCCTTTTTCATCGAGAAACTGATTTTGGTCTCTCAATTCCTCATAGGTTCTTTCAACATCGGGAAAATAAAAGACAGGTTGGGATTGGGAACCCGATCCCGCCCTTCTTCTTATAAGTTCTCTTTGAAAAAGGGCATTGATAATCTGAGGGGTCATTTTCTTTTTATTTTCCTCCATTTTTTTTCTTACCCGGCGGTTCATGGATGATGATCTGGGGGAATAGCCTTTTCCTCCCTGCACTCCTCCTCCGGGGGATCCCATATAACGAGTGCTGGATCCAGAGGTGGAGCTTCTTCTCCTTCTCTTTTGGGCTCTTGAGGCTGAGTTACCTCCTCCTGCGGGTCCCCCTGCGGAACCAAGACCACCACTTCCACCCGGTCCGGCTGAAGGCCCCCCTCCATTGTTGTTTTTTGGGGTTCCTCCGGGCTCACCCCTTAAGGGGAGAAGTCCTCTTGGGCGAGACCCATGCTGTCCACCCCCACCAGTGTCGCCTATACCACCGGGTTCACCCACCCTGGCCCCTGGGACCCTAGCTCTGGAGCCGGAAATTGTTCCACCACTGGGTGAAAGGGCGGAAAATTTTCCCGTTAAATCAGAAGAAGGATCCATTGGCTGGGAAAAGGAACCACCACCTATGGGGTTTATGGGGGACGTGTCAGAATCTGGATCCTCTTTCTCTATGGGACCGACGACTTCATTATCGTCTGTGTCTGCGTTGTCGTCTGATGAAGATCCTGTGGCATCAATAACTTCAACGGCACCTTCTGTGCCCTCATCACATTCAGGGTTATCGGTTTCAAATATACATTCAGGGTTATCATCATTGGAGGCTTCACTACAAATAGGTTGAGATCTATTACTTGGATTGCCATCAATTACATTGATTATTTTTTCTAATTTGGTGCATATAATTTGGGGAAGCCTTCCAGGTGGACAATATTTGTTGTCACAATAGACTTCCATGGTTTTGGTTCTGATTTTTGATTTGTCTTTGTCTGGTGAATTTGGTAATCTACTGATGATATCATCCAAGGACTCTCTATTATTTGAACCTTCAAGGGCATCATCAGTATCAAGGTTTTCTTTTTTAATCATTGTCCATAAACATTTTTTAATAATATCTTCATCTTCTTCATTTAAACAGTTATGATCCGCATAACCTTTAAAACAGAGTTTTTCTTTGACAGAAAACTTAATTCCATCATCCAGTGCATCCGGGCATTCGGCTTTGATCTGTGCGGAACAGAGAAGAATAAGGCCCATGGGAAGAAAAATTTTAAGATTCATATTTTCCCTAAAAATATTTACAAAGTAAGGTTATTATAACATAAATTTAATCCTTTTAAGTTCCAAAGTTCAACACTTGGAAACCCTTTGAGAAATAATTTTATCTCTGAGAAAAGAAATATCTATACTAAAGGCTATTTGCTTTTCACGCTGTTTCTACAGAGAAACACTGAAAGATGCGATTAGTATACAACTTTAATCCAGAAACACATCACTATAGAAACTTTTCGTCTCAAATTGAAACACTAACTATTGATAAAGTTTAGAATCAAATTGATTTTTTTTAGAGAAATACTTTGAAAATTCAATCTGACATTATTTTTTTACTTTTGTATTTGGCGTTGTTGCACATAAAGGGATGAGTTTCACCAAAGTCCAGGCAGCAAAAATAACATAAAAAAACGCCTCCCCATAGTTTAAAGTCAATTTAAAAACAAAACTTAAACAACCAAGGATGGCTTTATGGGAAAGCGTCTTAAACTTCAACCAAATACCAAGGATGGTTTTTATGGGAAAGCGTCTTAAAAAGATTAACTGGAAACCCTACAACAAGGAACTCATTAAACGGGGTTCCATCACTTTTTGGTTCTCAAAAGATGTAAAAAATGATTGGTTTGCAAATTCTGAGGGTGGTCGGGGCTTTCAACCCGTCTACTCAGACACAGCCATTAAAGCTATTTCCCTGATCCGTTTCCACTTTGGCCTGACTCTTCGCTCAGTCCAGGGATTTACCGAAAGTCTGTTAAAACTCATGGGAGTCTCTCTGCCTGTTCCCGATTATTCCACCTTGAGTCGTCGTTTGAGGAAGTGTTCCATAGACCTTGGTAAAGTCAAATCAAAAGAGCCTGTTCATGCCGTCATTGACTCTACGGGTTTGAAGGTTTTCGGAGAGGGGGAGTGGAAGGTTCGTCAGCACGGCTATGCAAAGAGAAGGACCTGGAGGAAACTTCATTTATGTCTTGATGAGGAAACTGGAGAGATTTTATCAACCTGTTTAACGGACAATTCCTTTAAGGATTCAGAGGTTTTTGAGGACCTGGTCGATGGTCTTGAGGATCATGTTTCCCGGATCAGTGCTGATGGGGCCTATGATTGCAGGGATTGTTGGGATCATTGCCAGAGAAACGATATTGAGGCTTTGATTCCACCGAGGAAGGGAGCCAGGATCGGGAAACATGGCAATAACAAGTCTCCTCCAAAGCAGAGGGATGAGGTGATTCGTTCTATTCGCAAAGGGGGAAAAAGGAAATGGAAAATAGAGAGTGGGTACAGTCGTCGGTCTATAGCTGAAACGGCCATGTATCGCTTTAAAAAACTCCTTGGTGAAAAGCTCAGTTCAAGGAATTTTACGAATCAGGCCATGGAGGTCTTTATAAAATCTAAAATCCTCAACCAAATGACTGTCCCTTCCGCTCTCTGATCTTAAATACTATAGGAAACTCTCATCTCAATTCTCTATGTGCAACAACGCCTTTGTATTTTATATTTTCAAAATGAAAAATTTAACAAAAACAAGACTTTGGATTTGAAATATTCAATCAGTTAGCTGATTTAAGCTGATTATGAAGTTTTATAGTAAAATTGACGATAAAGTCTTTATATAGAACTCTTCATTCTTATTAGGATTTTACTAGGAGGATTGCATGAAAAATTTAATGATTGTTTTTTTATCCTTTATGTTAGTCACATCGGTGAGCGAAGCCCGGTCAAAAAGACATAAACAGAGAATGACGAAGAAATATAACGGCAAACGAAATAAAAAACCAGGAAAAAACTACTCTTTTACTTATGATAAAATCTGGTTTGCCCATTTAACACCCAGGCAACAGTCTATCTATTTGAAAACTATATTGAAACTGGCCGTACAAATTTCCAAGAGCAAGGGGAAATATTCATTCAATCACCCAATCATGAGCAGTCTTCTTCCATCCGCTTTTGCTGATGAATATTTTGAAAATAATGTTATCAGTAATGGCTATATGAGACCAAGAAAGACTTCTTTTGAAGAATTCTTTGAAGACATGAAAGATAACTTTGGAGAATTGGCTCCTCCTTCCTGCCCTGAAGGTCAGTACCCCTGTGCCCCTTATCTGGGTTTGGTGCCTGGTCCTAACGGAGGTCTTCCTGTTCTTGCCTGTTCAAAAGACAATACAGCATCCTGTGCCAGGAAGGGTGATATTGGACTTTTAAAATCCACACTGGATGGATGTGAAAGCAACAAGCCTTCAGCAAATTATTGCGGGAAGCTTAACGCAGAAATGGGGAGAGTTACAAATTCGGTACAAAAGAATGTCGAAAAATGGTGTGCTTATAATAGTGGGAAACCTTGGTGTAAAGCTGCTGATAAAGCTTTCAGAGATTTGGAAAAGGATGATGTTATTCCACCAAAACATGAAGAAGCTCTCTCAAGGGGAAATTGTGCAAAACTTGCTGCCAAAGTGGCTGCTGCAAAAGAAAAGAAAAGACCAGAGGATGCTGAAAGGGTTTACAATAATAAATTCTGGAAAGATATGGCAAAACTGTCCCGAAACAGAAAGGTATGTTCAAATGGAGTTCGCACTGATATGGGTGTTTGTAATGTCAAACCCGATGATAAGAATTTTGATCTACATAAAGTTGATAAGTATGAATATAAAGAAGGTGAAAATAACATAGAGTTTAATAAATGCAAAGAAAGAGAATCTGAAACTAGGATAAAACGTTTCAAAGATACTATTGAAAATCTAAAGAGAAAGATACGCTCTATGGAACAAAAACTGAATAATAATGGAAATTTTATTCAGATAAACGGTTCTGGGTCAGAAGTAGTAAGAAGATTGAAAGAGAAGTTGAAATCAGAAAAAAGAGAGCTTGAGAAGTATAAAAATAGATTAGAAGAGGAAGAAGAAAAAATTGAACAATTTAAAAAAAGTGATGATCCTGTAGAAAAATCAAAAGATTTTTTTGGTAAAGATGATTGCACTGAACAGACTAAGACTCCACTAACTATTGGAGAAAGAGGAAGTGTTGATAATTCTGATCTGCAAAATCTTTTGGATCAAAATGAGAATCCTCCATCAAGTGAAACAACGCGAGACAAAGAAGAGAGACTTGAACGAATCAATAATTTGTTTAAATCAATCACTGGTTTGGGGTTTGACCGTTTTAAAGGTACTTTTTGCAAAGTTTCAAAACAAAAACCCATTGAGTTCTACATACCACGGCAAGAAGAAGAGCCTGAAACAAACAATAAATCTTTGCAAGAAGTTCAAGCCACAAACTCTTTGCACAGCTTACAAAAATGTGTCTCGAATCTTAAAACAGTGGAAGAAGTGGGTTGTTCATTTAAAGCAGTATATAGCACTCGAGGAAGTATGCTTAGAACAGCCAGTGAGCAAAATCCCATTCTTGTTCAAAGCAAAAACAATCCTGATCAATGTCGATTGATTGTTGAGCATAAAGAAATAGAAGGTACAGAGGATGAGTTTTTAAGATTTGAAAAAGAAAATGGAGTGATCTCTACAAGAAATGTTTCTTTACCAAAAGTCGCTTCACAATATAATATTAAAGTTTATACCTGTCATCATGACAAAGTAGAAATTAAACAGACTGGAGGAGACGGACCGGAAGAAACCGATGATGCATTGGAGTCTTCTCAATAACTTTTCAAAAACAAGGATGAATGCCTGGGGTTTGGAGGCTCTGATCTCTGAAAAAAAACGGGGAAAGTTTAAAACTTTCCCCGTTTGGACTGACGATAAGCCGGGTTCTGTCAAAAAACCCTTTGATTGAGATGGGATTTTTCAGGAATCCTTTGATTCAAGCTGGATAAGAATCCAGCTTAGAATAAACGATCTTTAAAATCCAATCCAAAATCAGGATCTTCGGGGCTATCATTCATCTGAGAGTTGGGTTACCCCAAACCCTTTAGCGATCAACCCGGAAGCCTCATGAGGTCCCATTCAAACGCTTCCCTATTTGATCTTGCTTCACGCAGAGTTTAGCTGTTTTCACTCCAGCAGCTCCCCTCAAACCTCCCGTTCCCGGTCCAAGGATCCATGCTCTGGACATTCTTTCTGTTCCACTGGTCCTCACCTTACGATGGAGGGGCGTTACCCCTTGCGCGACCCTGTGAAGCCCGGACTTTCCTCACCTAAAAAGCTTTTGGCTTAAAAAGGTGCGATAGCCTGTCAATCCAGACCTTTATTATCCCATTTTAATCCCTTTTGTCAAAATTTGTTGAAAATTCAAATACAACCAGATGGTGTAGGGCGAAGGGGCTTTGTCAGCTTATACTAAAGATCATTTATTTTTCATGCTATTTCCATAGAGAAATTCCATGAAAACTCAAACACGATCAGCTTAAAACCCATCCAGGGCCTGGTTGGCCAGGGCATCGGCTTTTTTATTAAATTCCCTTTTGATGTGATGAAAAGAAACACGGTGGAATTGTTCAGTCAGTTTTTTGGCCCGGATGAAAAGTGCCCGGATTGTGGGGGATTTGACTTTATATTCCCCTGACATTTGTTTGACCAGCAACTGGCTGTCACAGTAAATATCAAGGAGTTTTGCCCCTTTATCCAGGGAAATTTCAAGGGCTTTTATCACGGCCATGTATTCCGCATAGTTATTTGTTTGCACTCCCAGATGTTGTTTGAATTCAGCCAGCAGGACGTTGTTTTCATCATAGAAGGCCACTCCAAGGGCCGCAGGACCCGGATTGCCCCGACTGGCTCCGTCGGTGAAAATCTTGATTTTTTCAGTCAGTTTTATGTTTTCCATTTTATTCTTCAAAGAGCCTTTGTTTTACCCTGGATTTTTCTTAAAAGAAACCCCGCTTGGAATCAACGAAGTGGAGGACAATGTGTCGGTGGTGGGGTTTTTAAGTCATGATTTAGGGTGTTTTTGTGGGGAAAGTCATAAAGGGGATCCTGTGGAGGATCCTTTTTGGATAGAGAGCGTGTAGAGCATATATTCGAAAAGTGTAAGGGATGTCTCCAGAGGGGACCTAATGTGGAGTTTTTGAAAACATCCTCTTCAGAAGAAGGGGTGTCTGCGTCTTTGGATTCAGGATTTTCAGCTTCCACATAGGCAATCCATTGTTCGGCCTGCCGTTTTAATTTTTTTGAAATTTTTTTGGCCCGATGAAAGGACTTTCTGGCCCGATCAAATTTTTTGAGATGAAACTGGCTTACCCCCAGGGCCATGTAAATGTTCTGTGGGTTTTTGACTTTTCCTTTTTTAAGGGCCTGGGAGAGGTAGTGGACTGATTTTTTCCAGTCTTCAAGATCCAGATAAATTCGTCCCTGTTTGGCAAAAATACGCCCGTCTTTAGCCATTTTAGCTGAAACCGCATAGGCTTTAAGGGCTTTTTCCAGTTCTTCCGCATAGGCCCAGGCATCCCCAAGAATTTCATAATTTTTTTGATTTTTTTCAACCAGCCCCTCTTTGAGAGCTTCTGTTAAAATTCTTGCTCCTTTTAAAGGAATACCGCCATAGATCAGAAGACTGACCAGATTCATGACCTCTGAATCCTTGTCCAGGTAATTGGCTTTATTAGCCAGTTCCATTGTGGCAAGGGCTTTGGGGTTTTTTTCCAGGTTGACATAAACAGCGGAGAGTTGCTTCCAGTATTTTTTCTTTTCAGGATGGAGGGCTGTGAGTGTTTCAAGAAAAGGGAGAGCGTCCCTGAATTTTTCAAGTTCATAATTCATGGCCACAGCCAAAACAAGCCAGGATTCCTTGGGTTTTGTAACTGAGTTGATGGCCTTTGTGACCAGCTTCAAAGCCTGTCTGTATTTTTTCTTTTGAGCCAGAAGTCCGGCTTTAAAGGCATGGGCATCAGGGCTTGGTTCATCGGCCAGTGAAAACCAGTCATTGAGTGTCTTTAGGGCTTCATCATATTTTTCCATGGCGGCATTCACCTGGGACAAAGTGTAGAGTACGGACATAGTATTGGAATAATCCAAAGCCTTTAAGTCCATGGCCCACTGTAAATACTTGATAGCTTCCTTGTAATTTTCGTCCTGGGCATAGGCGAGACCAATAAAATGGATGACCTTGGCTTTTTCATGGGGTCTTTTTTCTGTGGTTTTTATCAGACGATTAAGAAGGGAAATGGCTTTTTTGGGCTTATCCTTTGATAAAAGATCATGGGCCCGCTCCAGTTTTCTCTGGGTGTTTTGTGAGATAAGGCCGATTCTTCGGTTTTTAAGTTCTGTTTTGTCAATTTTCGCCTGTACCAGGGGGAGGCTTAAAGTGAAAATAAAAAATAAAAGGATTTTTTCAACTGACTTCATAGAACTTATTTTATATCAATGATTCCTGTCAAAAATAATTTTAAAACTGTTTTCATACTGCTTCCATTTGAATTTTCAGAAATTTCAGGAAGGAAAAGCTCCGAAAATTCAAACACGATCAATATATACAGAAAATCATTCATTTTGTCATGTTGTGGGTTTGGATTTTATGGTTACTCTTCCAGGGAAAAATCAAGTTTGACTGTCTGTCCGGGTTGGGGCAGGGGTTTCCCCTCACTGTCAGTTTTTGGTTTGTATTTCCATTTGTATAAAGCTCTTATGGCGGTTGTATCAAAAATTCTTCTGGGTTCTGAATCCAGAACTTTTACGTTTTCCACTGTCCCGAAAGCTGTGATATCAAAACTCAATTTCACCCATCCTTCAATCCCCTGCATGGCGGCTTTTCTTGGATAAGGCGGTTCAATTCTCACAATGGGGGTGACTTCCGAACCGCCACCCATGCCACCTCCTGCTCCAAAAGCGGGACCACTTCCCTTTAAAGCCCCTTTAATATCCAGTGAATGATTCATTTTCATTTCCGGTTTGTTGGGAGTGTCAGCAGCCATGGCCATTTTTTTCGGCGGCGGGGGTTTTTCTGTTTTTGTTGGTTTTTTTGGGAGTTGTCTTTTTCTTTCCTGAACAAAATCCTCTTTTTTAAGACGGATAAATTCAATAAAACTTTCATTTTCATCAGAGCGATTGAGTTCCTGTCCTCCGGAAACCAAAGAGGACATCAGATAAAAAAGACACAGACTCACTCCAAGTCCCAAAAGGCTGGCCTTTAAAAGGCGATGAGTCAAAGGGGAAAGACATATCTGTTGCCAAAATTCCCCGTGTTTTTTTAGATCCCATTTTTTTTGAAGGAAATTCACTTGATTAAAAAACTCTTTGATTTTTGAAAAAAAATCAGCCCATTTTTTTTCAGACATGGGTTTATTCACCCACGTTTGTGGAGGCCGCCACTGAAATATTTTCCACTCCTGCCAGACGAATTTGATCCATCACCTCAACCAGAACACCGGTTTCAGAAAACTTATCAGCCTGGATCACCACTGTGCCTTCAGGGCTTTCGGCATGGAGTCTTTCAATATTGGCTCTCACGGATCGAATGTCCACCCTTCTTTTCTGAATCCAGATTTCACCGTTCTGGGATATTCCGACCAGAATAAAAGCCCGTTCTTTTTTTTTGGCTGTTTTGGCTGAGGGCCTGTTTACATCAAGGCCGGATTCTTTTACAAAAGAAGTGGTGACAATAAAGAAAATCAACATGATAAAAACCACATCGAGCATGGGAGTCAGATCAATTCCTGAATCCTCTTCCTGACTTTTCATCCTTTGTTTTCTTGACATTTCAACCTTCCAGAGTGACCACAAGACTTTGTCTGGCTTTTTGAACTTCTTTTTTGGCTTTATTTTCAAGGAGGTTTCCAAAATAAAGTCCTGAGAGGGCTGCAACCATTCCGGACATGGTGGGAATGGTGGCCAGTGAAATTCCTGAAGCCATCATGCGGGCGTTACCTGTTCCTGTTTCCGCCATCACATCAAAAACATGGACCATACCTGTTACTGTTCCAAGAAGACCCATAAGGGGACAGAGAGCAACTAAAGTTTTTATCAAAGAAATATTCTGAAAAAGTTTTTGGCTCAAAGTGGCCACTTCAGACTGTCTGATTTGACAGGCATACCAGGAATGATGGTCTGATCTTGACTTCCACTGAGTCACCATTTTTTGAAGATCCCCTGGAAAATCCTTTTTATAGTAAATGAATCTTTCAATGATAAGAGACCAGAGAAAAATCAGGGTGAAAAATATAAACCAGAGAACAGTCCCTCCCCTTTCAAAAAAATCCCTGATAATATCAAAAAATTCGGAAATCATTCAAACTCACCTGGTCTGGGTATTTTTTTCAGTCCGGCTGGCAATCAGTCCAACACTTTTCTCCTCAAGAATTTGCACAAGATCCCTGGATTTGGTGGAAACAACATTGTGAAAAAGCAGCAGGGGAATGGCACAAATCAAACCCATCACGGTGGTGATAAGGGCCTGGGAAATTCCTCCAGCCATGAGTTTTGGATCACCTGTTCCAAAAAGGGTGATGGATTGAAAGGTGGCAATCATACCAGTCACTGTTCCAAGCAGACCGAGAAGTGGAGCCACAGCGGCCAGAAGTCTGATGGTTCCAATCCTTTTTTTAAGTGGGGATGTGTTTTTCAAAATGGCTTCATCCATTTTTAATTCCAGGGTCTCAAGATCTGCGGACTTGTTTTCTTCAAAAGTCAGCATGATTCTCCCCAGGCTGTTGTCTTTGGAAATTTCCTTTTGATTCATTTGGGCTGTTATTTTTTTCCCTTCCTCTTTCAGGGTTTTAATTCTTTCGACTACAAGGCCGAGTCCCAATAAAAGCAGGGCAATAATCACATAACCCACAAGACCGCCTTGGTTGATTCTTTCCAGGAACCCTGGAGCCCGGACGAGCATGGAAAGAAGAGAACCCCTGGATGGGTCAATGGCAAAAGCCTCATAACCTTTTTTTGCCTCTTCAAGATCGTCAATGGTTCCTGTGAAACGGCCTGATGGTTGACGGGCCAATTCCAGAATCTGTCCGGTTGAGGGTTGGTAGCTCAGATAAACTCCATCGCTCACCAGATTAAAAGCTCCAATACGGGTCACTTTTTGTTCTTTTTTTGTGCCGTCGGATTGGATCACTGTGGTTGTGAATTGGGTGGTTTTACCTGTTTCGGTCATTTCCCTTTGGAGTTCAAACCAGAGTTTTTCAAGGCGGTCTATGTCGGGAAGTTTTTTGCTCTCCGCCAGTTCGGAGGCAAAGGCTTTGCGTCCAGGAATCTGGGCTGAAACAACAGAGTTTTCAAACTGTCCTTTCAGGTCTCCAGCCACCTGTTTGACAACTCCGAACATTTCCCCCAGGGTTCCCATAACCTGATTAAGCTCATCTTCGAGTTTGGTTAAAATCTTCTCATTTTTTTCAAATTTAGCCGTCAGACGGGCTGTTTGTTTTTCAAGGGCTGTGAGTTCTCTTTGGGCTTTGGTTAAAAGAGCCTGCTGTTTCTCTTTCTTTTTTATGAAATTGGCTTCCCGTTTTTTAAATTCAACGGACTGGCTCAGGCTTTCTTCCTGAACTTTTTTGAGAAGCTCATCCAGGGTGGTTGCTCCGGTGACCTGACTGACAAGAAAATTCAATAAAAAAACAAGTGTGAACTTAAGGCTTTTCAACGTTGACCTCCTGGGGAGCCGGAACGGGGAGAGTGATTAAGTTTGGGGCAGTTTGTTTTCGGGCCATCCTCAAGCCCTGTTGAATGGATTTGCGATAACTGCCTGAGAGTTTTTTCCAGGTGCGTTCTTTTTGGTCCCAGTAGCCGAACTTTTTACTGTCCAGAGTCTGGTAAACCAGGCTGATACGGCCCACCCGCAAAAAATCCACAGTGAGTTTTTTCCCATTCACCTCCTGGATTCCCCGATAGGCTTCAATGGTACGTCCGTATTCATTTTCCACCTGATAGGCTTCGATCAAACGACGAAATTTCTCGGAAGCGGAGACTTTTGCTTTTTCCATAAGGCTTTTGATCTGGTAGAGGCGGCGGTTTCTCTCTTCCATAAGAAACGGAACATCCAGTTTTATGAACGCCTCAAGTCCTTTAATCATTCTCAGCATAAAAGGATAAATGTTTTTGCTTGTATCTTTAACACTTTCAATTTGTTCTTCGGTGGATATTTTTTCCTCTTCCTGGGAGGCTATGAGTTTACGCAACTGCTCATTGTAGGCTTTTGTGTTTTCGATCTCCTTTAAGGTGGTTCGATAACGATCCAGAAGAGTTCGGGTTTGTTCGGCTATTTTCGTGACTCTTTGCTGGGAGGCTCTGGCCACTTCGTCCACATCCATCTGGGCTTTTTGAACGCCCTTGAATTTTTGCACTTCCTGTTCCTGGGCACTGGCTTTTTCAAGGTTTTTAAAAAGTCCAAGGGCAAAAAGACTCAGGCAAAGCAATAGAGGGGCTTTTGAAATTTTTAAAATCTGTTTTTTATGTGGTTTATCCATCCAGATCCTACAAACTGTGTATTTTAAAATTTCTGTTTAATTTTACTAAAATGTAGACCTATAGAGATTTAAACAGAATAAGTGTATACCTTTAAAACCTGGTAAAAATCAAGTGTTTAAGGGAATCATTTTAAATTGGGCTGTTATTTTTTCATTAAATGGTGTATAAGATAAGTTGAGGTGACAGATTTATGAGTTTAAATGCCTTTAAATACGTTGAAGAATTAAGAAATGCTGGAGTTCCTGACAAACAGGCTGAGGCCCAGGTTCGCATTCTTACGGAAATTATAGAGTCCAATTTAGCCACTAAAAGGGATATCAAAGAACTTGAAACAGCCACCAAAAGAGACATAGAAAAAATTGAGAAGAGTATCAAAGAGCTTGAAGCAACCACAAAAAAGGATATCAAAGAGCTTGAAGACAAAATAGGACAGAGAATGGTTCAGATGGAGCAAAGAATGATCCAAATGGAGCAAAGAATGACAATCAAACTGGGTTCTCTTATGGTGATTTCAATCACTCTTTTGGTGGCATTGAGTCGTTTTGGTGTTTTCTAGGGGAAAACTGTTACCAGGCCTTAATCTCTTAAAAATTTGCAAATTTTTGAATCAGTTTATGAAATTTCTTTCATTTAGAGTTCATGAATTTTCAGGATAGCCATTCCCTAAACCACCTGGTTTCAAACCAAGTGGTTCAAGTGAACATTGTCATAACCAATGAGTTAAAACTCATGGCGATAGGCCAGAAACCAGCTTCTTTCACCATTGTAAACAGATGAATTAATTCGTGATCGATTTGATGCAAAATCTTCGTAAACGGGAGCATCATTAAAGAAGTTAATGGATCCAAATTGAAAACGCCCTCCCCAGGGAGCGATGTAATCAATAGAGAGGTCAAACTGGGTGTGTCCGGGGATACTTGGTACATTCAAGTCTCTGGCAGTCAGTTTAGCGTACGGTTCCATTTTTGAAAAGCTACGACTTAGGAGTTGTCCACTAAAAGGTCCCAGAGAATAGGAAAGAGTGGCTACATTTCTCCAACGAGGACTGCCACTTTGTCCCAGGAACATTTCCCGACCAAAATCCCCCGCAAAGGTTCGATGAAAATGAAACATATAGGTGAATTGTGAGCCCAAAGTCAGAGAGCCTTTAAAAAAGGGATCAGTCATTTTAAACAAACCACTGAAATCAACACCGTGGAGTTCGTTTTTTGACATATTTGTCGTAGGAGCTTCTATAAATTCAATTTCGCCGACTTTCTCTCCAGGTTTCGGTTTGGCTCTGATGACATTCCCGTAAGGACTAAAATCCCGTCCCTCAGCCTCCAGTCGTAAAAGTGCTTTACCGGGAGTACCAATGATATCGTTTACTGTAACATTCCAGTAATCAATGGTAAAATCGAGGTTTTTAAAAGGGCTTAGAACAATCCCCGCATTGAAATTTTGAGAGGTTTCCTCTTTTAAATTGGGATTACCCCCTATCCTTGCAGCATAGTATTGCTCTCGACATTTTGGACTGTTCTTGCCTTCGATTTTGCAGCCTTTTGCGTCCACAAGCTCAACAGCTCCCTCTATGGGAGCTCCCTGAATCTGATCGATACTGGGAGCTATAAAACCGGTTGAAAAAGAGGCCCTTAACCCCAGCCAGTTGAGGGGTTGATACATGACCCCCAGTTTGGGATTCACAGTGGAACCAAAATCAGAATACATATCCCCTCGGACCGCCAGTTGGACTTCAATATCTCTGTAAAGACCTGAAAGTTCCGCAAAAGTGGCATAGAGCTGTCTTTCCCCGCCGGCATTTCTACCACCGAGAGAACCAAGAACTTCCCTGTTTTTGATTTTGTCATCAACTGTGCTTTGAAATTCAAAATGGGCAATGTTAATACCAAAAGCTGAGGCCCAGTCAAACCCAAGAAGGGAACCCAGATCCCCACTGGATTTGATTTCCAGCCAGTTTATTTGGTTTCGTTTGGTATTTGTCATGCTGGTTCCAAAACCATCAGTATTACGGGCGGAACCAAAGGGATCGTAGGTTCCATTAATTACAGCCTGTTTGACGGGCTTGAAAAGAGCATAATTTCCAAAGTTTGTTTGGGAATTTTGAAACTGATTGTTGAAGGTGATATCCAAAATCCAGTCAGAAGAGCCAATGTAGCCTTTAAGACCCGCAATCAAACCATAAGCAAAAGCATCCAAATTTTCTGTATGCTCCGGCATTTCTGTGATGCTATGGTAAACTTTAACAGGACCATTGATCCCCAAACGCTGTCTCCAGTTTGAAGGAACTTCACTGCCTCTAAACACCATACCTATACCGGGTTTGTTATTCGTTATTTTTTTGTCAACTGGAGTTGAAAAAAATGGTGAGAAAGTTTGACTTTTATATGTTTCATAATTCAATCTGAGGGTTGAGTAAAATTTGGAATCCTTGAGAAAGAACAGATCTCCAATTTTGTATTCGGCATCAGTCAGTGAGATCAAATCGTGGCTGGGACCACTGACCAGCTTGGAACCCATAGCATTTTGGCAATGTCCATATTTGTTGAAACGGGTACAGTCAGGGCTGGGTTTCATCCCACCACTTGTTGTGGTCTGGTAGTTTGTGGACAATACCGGGTAATCAGAGGCAAATTCCAAACGTTTGATATCAGATTGCCGGTAAGATGTTTTTAAAACGTGCTGAAGACTTGTAACAACATTTCCCTTTGAAAAGCTTTTCCCATAAGAAGCACTATTGATAAAAGTCTGATTCCCTTTATATTCAAAGGTGTCAAATTTTGTGGCCACCTCCAGTCCGTCCCAGTCTTTTCTGGTGATGACATTGATCACACCACTCATGGCATCAGAGCCGTAAGTGGCGGAGGCCCCATCTGTTAGAATTTCCACTCTGTCCACAGCAGTGATTGGAATGGAATTTATTCCCACCCCCCTTTGGCCGTTAACAAGGATGAGTTGACGACTACCGAGTCCCCTTAGACCTTTACCTCCACCAAAAGGAAAGATAGAGGTGTGTCTGTTTAAAACCTGACCTACATAGTTAAAGCCTGATTTTTCAATCATTTTCCGATCAACGACAACAATAGGGGAGGGGCCTTCAACATCGGAACGGCGAATGTAGGACCCTGTGACTTCAAGGGTTTCCACTTCGCCTTCGTTTTGCTTTTCTGAAGTGGCGGATGATTTGGAGTCTTTTGTTTTAGGGGCGGAAGAGGTTTTTTGATCCGAATTTGCTTTGGATTTATCTTTTGTTTTATCAGATGGGGATTTTTCAGGGTTTTTGGATTTGTCTTCTGTGTTTGAGGATGTTTTGGAAGGTGTTTGGGAGTCCTTGGCTTTGTTCTCTTTGGTCTTGTCTTCTTTTTTGGCTGTACTGTCAGGTTTTGTTTTTTCAGTCTTTGCCGGGGTTGGTTTTTTGGGGGTTTCGGCTTTTACTTCCGGTTGAGCCTTTTGTTTGTCTTGTTTGTCTTGTTTGTCTTTTTTATCAGCCGTTTTTTTTGCGTTGTCTGAATCTTTGGCTTTTGGGGCCTGGGGTTTTTCACTCTGGGATTGGGCAAAGCCCGTCAAGGGTACAAAAGCAAGTAACACAGCCACAAGGAAATTTTTTTTAAATACATTCATAAAGTCCTCCTGAATTTTTGAACTCTGAACTCTACTTGCATTAAATAAAAATGTGAAGGTGCTGAAGATTTTAACGCAGTGAATTATCTATTTTAGTCAATTTGAAAAGTCGTAGTGTTTGTTTTCAAAAGAGGAAAAAAATCTCCAGATTATGTTTTTGTTCATCATAATTGTAATGAATGAAATAAACATTTTTTATAATATTTATTATTGTTGATTAAACAGCTGATTATGGAGAGTGAATGGTGCTTTTTAAAGGAGACAATTTATAGAGAATTCCACTCATTTAAAAAATCAACAAGATCTGAAAGAGTTTCCTCCTTATTGATATCATTGTAAATTTCATGGTAGCTCTCTTTATAAAGTTTTAATTTTTTTGGTCCCTGAAGGGTTTCAAAGAGTTGAAGACTTCTTTGGGTATTAACCACTTTGTCATCGCCCGCCAGTTGAAAAAAAACAGGGGTTTTAAGTCCTTGAATTTGTTTTGGAAGGCGTTTCATGGTGGCCATCATTCCCAAAAACAGAGGGGCTGAAATCTGCGAATGACGCAAAGGGTCTTTTCTGTAGGTTTTTGTCATTTCCGGATCCCGGCTTAAGAATTCATAGGAAATTCCATTACTAAGGGTGAAACTGGGCCAAAACTGATTCAGCCACCTGGCCATGGTTTTTTTGAAAGCCGGTACAGACATGGAAAGTCCAAGGGCCGGACTGCTCAGAGCTGTTGAAGTGATTTTGGGGCAGGATTTTTTTAAAAGGGCCTGGAGTATAATTAAAGCCCCCATGGAATGGCCCACCAGATGAAAGGAAGGGGTGTTTGTGGTTTTTTTTGTCTTTTTTATCACTGAAATCAGGTCTCTGGAAAAATCGTTAAAGTTTTTAATAAAGCCTCTTTTACCATGAGATCTTCCATGTCCCTGCAAATCCCAGGCATAGACCAAAAAACCATGATGACAGAGAAAGTGGGCGGTGTGGGTATAACATTGGGAGTGTTCGCAAAGCCCATGGGTGATAAGAACACAGCCTTTGAAATCTGTTTCAGGTTTCGACCAGCTCTGTAAAAAGACTTCAGTCGATGGGGACAGTTTTACGAAAACCTCTCGATTTTCATAGGATTTGTGGATTTTCCCGCTATGCATAAAATCTCCACTTTCCAGTTTAACAATTCACAGGGACATTTACAAAATTTCTCTTTACTTGTTTTTTTTGAATTTTCAATGGGTTCCCCTGAAAGACCGGAAAATCCAAACCGGGCAGACCACGATTTTCCTGAATTCTTTGGGTTTTCAGTGAATTCCATTGGAAGAGACTGGAAAATTCCGGAAGGATCGGTATAAGATGGGTTTGTGACAATCAACAGGAAGATTTTTTTAAGTGTTTTGTTTCTTGTGACAGGGATTCTCATCAGTTACCGGGCTTTTCACATCAATGAGCAAAAATACAAGCAAATTGCCAAAAAGCGGGTGAGGAGGTGGTCGGCTGGGCTGCCCAGAATCTTGAACACAGGCTTTTGCAACTTGAGGCTTCAACGTCTTATCTGGATCAATCCACTGTTGAATCCCTGAAAAGACTGGGAGCCCGTTATTTTGCCTATGTTTACAAACAGGAGGGTGAATGGAGTGTGAAATGGAAAAGGCTTGGTTTTCTGGAAAAAGAGGAAATTTTAGAGGAAGTCAACGAAATTGATTTTAATGTAATTGATATTGAAAAAAGGACGTGGCACTTCAACCGGAATCATGAGTTGATTTATGTCACCCCCGTGGCCCTTGCCAAATCCCACCAGTTGTACGAGGGGTTTTTGGTTTTTGGTTTGAAAGCGGAGTTTTTTAAGTTCATTAAATCCAAAGAGTCCCCGGTGGTTTTGTTAACAGAAAAATACAAAGTTCTGGAAGGGCATTTTCCATCAGAACTTGAAGACAAAAAAGAGGATATGAATCGTAATGAACCGGGAATGGTGGACATCCATGTAAAAAAAGAAGGTAAAAGTCTGATTTTTATCTCTTATTTTTCCCCTTTATCCCAACTATGGGTTGTTCACAAAAGAAATTTGTCATCACTTTCGTATTTTGAAAGTCTGTTTTTTTATTATTTTTTAGTGATCACGGGTTTTGGTTGTTTGCTGTTATTGCTTTTTGGCGGAAGATTGATTTCCTTTTCTCTGTTTAGAAAGAAAAGGGATTATCAAGACCAAATCTCTGTCGAAGAAAGGGAAATCAATTCCGGGGATTTTGAAGAAACATTTGAAGGTGAAACAACACCCAAAGAGGTTTCAGTGGATCAGGCTTCAGAAGTTTTGGATTTTTCACCTGAAAAACAGATTGATGAATTTCACTGGGAGGAGTCAGTCCTTCAGTCTCGTAATGAGCGATCTGTTAATGAACAAGAAAATCAAAATAAATCCTATGAGGAAGAGTTTTCTGTTGGGAAAGTTCAGGATTCTTCTGTCAACCCTCTTTTCTCTCCAGATTCCGGCTCTCCAAAAAAAGAGGAAAGATCCCTGTCTGAAATTGAAAAAAAGGTTGAAGAGGCACTGGATGATTTTCAGTTGAAAAAATTTGACTTTGAAGACTCCAAAATTGACAATCCACTTCCTGATGGATCAAAGAATCCTGATGGATCAAAAACCCGTCAAACAAAGCCGGAGGAAATAAAAACCAAACTCAAAGCAGATGAGCGTGGACTTTTTGAGTTTGACAACGGACAATTTAAAATTAAAATTCGTCCACCCAAGAAAAAGGATGGAAATGTCAATTATTGAAACCTACAAATCAGATTTTAAAATAGTCACCTATGACGAAAATATTGTTCGGGGTGAAAAGCTCCATGAAGATTTAAAGAACAGAGGTTATAATCACAGAACTTTTTCCGGTTGTGATCTTTTTTATGAATCCCTGAAAACGGAACTGCCCCATGTTCTTCTTCTTTATTACCAGCCTTTGAATTTGAAATTTCATGAAATGATTCAAAAGGTTCGGAACATGAGTTGCGAGGTGGATATTGTGGTCTTGGCCGGTCATGAGTTCTGGCCCGGGATTCAAAACCTTTTAAAATCAGGTTTGATTAGTGATTCCCTGGTCCTGGCCTCTGCCCGATGAGCAAACCCTTTGTTTGCGTCTGGATCAATTGATCGAAAAAATAATTTTTAAATTTATTGCTGAACAGAGATCTGAAGAAACAGCCCGTATTGTCAGTACTCTGGAGGATATGAAGGAACAAAAAACCCATCAAAATCCTGTTCATTTGGATTTTCAGGATAACTTTGACATCAAAAAAAGGTAAAGACACCTCGGAAACCGAGGTGATTGATCAGTTCATAGGGATTTTAAAAAGAAACGCCTCTAAAAGTGAATTTGTTTATCTTAGAAACTATCCGGCCCGGTCCCGGTTGCTGGTTATGGGTACAAGTTTTTCCACTGAAAAACATTTTCGTGGTCATCAGGTTTCTTTTTCCATAGAAGATTTCAAAGAAAATGAAAAACAGGCCATGGAAAATTTGAGCAGGAATTTAAAGGAAACTTTTTCCTGGGGGGATTTTATTATAGAGCCGGTGAAATTTGCCGATGAACTCTATGGTTTTGTTGTGGCTTTTCATTTTGATTCCATGACTTTTTTTGAAAAAAATGCTTCGTTATCTGTCTGTTCATTTGCGAAACATTCGTCTTGAAAAAACAGAAAAACAGCCGGAAACTGATGGTCGACTGGAACAGGAAATAAAACCAGGACAATTTTCCTTTGGTCCTGTTTTCCGAAATTTCCAGAAGTCGTCCATTTAAAATCACCTGTATCTCTTGTTATTTGTCATTTGGATTCTTTTTCCAATCAAAACAGGACCATGGCAAAAAGTCTTGAATTGATAAAAACCAGATTGAACTCTTATGATCTGGTCAGTTGTCTGGATGAAAATAAAAATAGGTGTGATTTTCCCCCATTGTTCTTTCGGGGATGCCGCCATCAGGGCTGAAAAAATCCGTCGGCATTTGATCACTCAAAATGGGATGGATCCAAAATTGCGTTTGTGTTTTGGAGTCAGTGAGTTTCCACGTTTGTCGGCAAACTCGGAAGATCTTCTCTGTGATGCCAAAAAAGCCTGCTCACAGGTTCTCAATGCGGGAAAAAACAAAGTTTGTCTTTATTCTGCAGACAAAAATTTTCAGCCGGAATTTCAACTTTAGATTCTGAAAACAAATGGTCTCTCATGAAAAACAAATGGTCTTCAGTATATTAAAAGATAAGTCATGAAAATAAAGATTTCAAATAAGATTAGATGGACTTTTGAAAGAGTCAAAGGATTGTCGCCTCTTTTTCTTTAGAAGTAAAATCAATGTTTTGAAAAATTTTCTTTCCTTTTGTCCATGACATATTAATGACTCATTGGAATGGGGTTGCCTGGGTTATAATGGGGTTATCCGGTTTTGATTCCTGAACCTTTTACAAGGTTCGCAAAAAGTTTAGAGCAAAACCCGATTTTTGGAAAAGTTCATAATGAAGTCTGATCTGAAAAATCAGGTCAAACCGGTAGAGAGAAAAGGAGAGGATCATGAGCAAGGTACTGGATCTGTTGAAAGAGAAAAATTTTTATTTGGAGAAATTTCTTGAAGAATCAAAAAAAGAGCGAAATCAATTTAAGGCCAGACGTTTTGAAAGTCTTCAAAGTCTTTATGAAAAAAGAGAAAAAATTCTTTATAGTATTCAGAGTATTGACGTAAAAATAAATAAAATTTGCAAAAATCGGAGTTTTGAGATTTTTAAACCCTCCAAAGAAGAACGAAATGATTCAACTCCTGCAAAAAATCAGATCCAATGTTTCCGATATTGTTCAGGAGGATTTACAGATCATATCCTGTATAGAAAATGAAAAATCGGAAATCATCAGAAAAATGCGGCGAAAAAGAAATGACAGGGATCTTTAGCATGGTGTGCTGGTCTTATGAAGAGTCAGGATGATGACGTTGATTTGGCTGAATGTTGACATTTGATCCTCTCTTACTGGTTCAACTTGTTTTAATAAATACACTGAAAACCATTTGCTTTTCAATACGGCTCTATTAGCTGTTTTTTTATTTCCATAATTTCTTTGGCATTGGCCTTGCTTCTTAAAGGGATGAATGGGTCTGGTTTTTACAAAATCATGACCTTGCATTTTTCAAGCGAGGTTTGTTTATGAAAATTCAATTCAAAAAAGAAGACGATATTTCAATCATGGAAATGGCCACTTCAGCAATGGAAAAAAATCAGTTTGAGGAAGCCAGGACCTTTTTTGCCAAAATAGTCGAGCATGGGGACCAATCCGATGAAGCTTGGGTGGGATTGGCCAGGATTCATCGGGTTGAATTCAATAATGATCTGGCCCGTGCCTGCCTTTTAAGGGGACTTGATGAAAACCCCTACAACAGAACAGCCATTACAAACCTGTATGAATGGGTTCACGAGGATGGTGTTGATTTCAACAGAACTCTTTTTGACAGGTATCTTAATAAGCACCCGGAAGATAAAGATATTCTTAAATTCAATGATAGATCAAGTTAAGAAAGATAATCATGATTCCTGATGTTCATCTTTTTTTATGTATGGATAAAAAGATCTCCCCGGGAGTTATTCTCCAGTGTTTGGATTTGATGAGAGCCAAACACTGGCAGGAGGAGATGATT
>CBDCNX010000031.1:0-30347 GCA_965219545.1 Bdellovibrionales bacterium | reverse complement strand
ATGAGTGGACTCGTCACGTCCACTTTCCTCTAAAATCAAACCGAGGGAAATGGGTCTTTCCGTTGCTATTTGTGTAGGGGCATTGGACGTGGAATCCGTATTGATTCCGTGGAGACGGGCCCCTCTTTTATAATAATGGGTCACCTGATTTGCTGAACTCACACTGTCAGATCGGAAATACATCAAATTGGCCCGATGCCTAAAGGTTTCAAAAGCGTAAGTGCGGGAATGAATATTATGGATAACACCTGTATGGACAATACCAAAAAAACCAAATGAATAATAAAGCATCACGGAAAACAAAACGAGAAGGACAGTTGCTTCAATGCTTGCAAAAGCTTTTTCATTCAGTTTTTTCAAAAAACATTTTTTGTTCTTCATACTCTAACATCCATTATCCATCATGACTTTATAAGACTGATTGGAGATAAAATTGTAATTGGGCAGTTTTTTAAATTCATTGATCCGTCCTGAAATAAAATCCTTACATTCCTGAAATGTGGGTTCTCTCATAAGAAACGACTGAATATTGACAGAAAAACCATCAGGATTGCTGGCTGTTGTTCCAAGAAGAGGAATCCTTTTAAACAAAATAGGGGCTTTAAAAAGAACACGAACGCCGATAAAAATTTCCCGACCCGGTTCAGGTTCGTACACGTCATTAAACTCATTGGTGTCGGATTTTTTTATTTCAAACCATCCATTTGAAAAAAAAGGGGAAAGAGCCTGACTTGTGGTCAATTCATCGTATTTCTCATCAGCTCTTTCCTTTTGTCTGTCTTCATTAAGATGAGCCAGGGAAAAATTACGGGCTGAGGCAAAACTGACATATTGAACAGCTTCCACCACTGAAAAAGTGATTGCAAAACTGAACAAAACCCCCACAAATCCAAAAATAATGATAAAAGCAAAAATAAAATCAACGGTCAATATACCTTTTTCATCTTTGAAAAGACTTTTCTTGAAATCCATGATCAATTTCCTCCTGGAAAACCAATTTGCACACCCTCGTAACCGAAGAGTATTGGGATCATAATTTATCTCCTATCGGCGATCCATGTCTGCTGTGATAATTGGGATGTTTCCCCTTACCGGCATTCACAGGAGCCCAATAGGCATTTTCAATCATTCCGGCCACATAGGACCATGGTTTCTCCACAAGTTTCGTAAAATATTGCTGTCCTTTTATTCCCTTGGTGATGGCAAAAATCAGACTCACCACAAGAGTTAAAATAAGAACAGCTTCTATGGTCATTTGTCCTTTTTGATTCTTCAAAACAGACCTCCATAAAAACTGTTTGTGAGCCACCCGATAAAAATAGCCACAGTGTAAGGAATTTTCTGTGTCTTTACAGGCTTAAGTCTGTAAAGAAAACCCAACAGGTTCTGAACAATCAGAGAAAACTGACCCGCAAGAAGGCTATGAAAAAGTCCAATCAAGGCCCCCCAAAAAAGGCTGTAAATAAATATTTGAAACACCACAACAGGTCCCATTAAAATTCCAAAACTCATCATAAACTTCATATCACCGGCTCCTATGGCCCCTAAAAGAACCAAGGGAAGCATTAAAGCCCCCCCTGCCAGAAATCCTCCAAGAGCCTGTAAAGGGTCCATAAAACCAAAAGTAAAAACAAACAAAAAACCCAGAACAGACAGAGTTAAAAAAAGCCAGTTATGAAACTTTTTAAAACACAGGTCATCAACAATGGCCACAACAAGAAAACTCAATGGACAAATAAAAGGCAAGGTCATCAGGGGCTTCCCAAAGGAGGGGATCCGCTGGGCTTTTCCCATTTTACTTTGCTACCATCCCTAAAATAAAAACGGTGACCAAAATTGATATGTTTTTCAACCCGGGCTCCCAATCTTGGAGCTGACTGGACAAAAATCTTCCTGGGTCCTTTTTCTCCCATAAAGGCTCCTCCAAGAATAAACACAAAGAGTCCCAAAAGAAGGATGAGTTCTGTTGTCATCACTCATCCTTTTTGTTATTCAAAGCTCTGGATATTTTGGCCAAGTTTACTCACTTTACCTTCAATAATACCCATAATTTGTTTTCTAAAGAGCATGGCAATAGCCACCACCACCACAAGCATAAGAATATATTCTGTAGCTCCCTGAGCTGATTCATCTTTCCAAAGTTTTTTCAGTTTTTTCATATAAAACTCCTTTACTCTTATATTTTTCCAACACAATAATCTCATCGGATTGAACCCTAAATAACATTAGTCAAACATGATCCAATTGTCTTAAATTTTGAAATTCCCATTTTTTTATTTTCAGAAAAATTTCAGGTTGAAAAATTTGTCTCAAAATGAGAAATGCGATTTTCAAAAAAGGCCTTTTATACTGATCGTGTTTGAGTTTTCATGGAATTTCCCTGAGAGATCATTTATTCTATGCTGAATTTCTTTAGCCAAAATCCGCTTAAAACAAGTGGTCTCTATGGAAATAGCATGAAAAATAAATGATCTTTAGTATACTAATGAGAAAATCCTGAAAAAGTCTCACCCAACCCTCATGCCATGGATATATTTTAAGCGATTTTTTCATTAAAATCAGTTTAGGAGTTCTTTGATTTTGATTTACAGTTCTGCATTTTTTCACGAAAACGTTCCTGCCATAAAAGATTTTTTCTCAGCAAACCTGAAGCTCTGCGAAATTCCTGATGGAGAAAATTACTTTTCTGACAATGTTCACTAAAAGCCTTCAGGGAAACATCATATTTTTTCAGTTCAAAGGCTGTTTTTGCCAGACCCAAAAAATCCCGGGGTTTTGATTCCTTATGCCGACTGGCTTTCAGATAGTATGTATAAGCGGATGCCATGTCTTTATTTTCATAATAAGCATTGGCTGTGACCCACAGGGCTTCCTCCGACTGGGAGAATTTCTTGCCCACACTGGCCAGAATCCTTTGACCCTTTTCTTTTTCACCAGCACCCATATGAGCTTGTCCCAAATAAATATAATTACTCGGGTTTTTCGGATCCCGATGAACAGCTTCCTTGCAAATCTCTTTTGCCTCCACAATGAAACTGGCCAAACTGTTATACTTACAAAGTTTGGAATAATGTCTTTTTCTGAGTTTGATTTTATTAGCCGCCATATCTTCAAAAACACGTCGGCCTTCATTGGCGTAATCGACAATATGCTTTTCAAGCATTTCAAGCCAAAGGTCATAGACTTTCACATTTTCAGGATCCCGACTTTGGATTTGCTTCAGAAACCCAAAAATTTTTTCTCTGGCCATTTCCGCTTTTAATTCATAAACCACTTTATACTGATTTTTTTGGGTTTTCTGAGGCTCCTGACCTTCTTTGTCTTTTCCTGTCTCTTTTTGAGCCGTATTTGCCGGTTCAACAGGAACCAGAAGCGGAGTGTCTGGAAGACTCGTTAACAAATCAGAGTAAACCCTGACAGCAAGAATATATGTTTTCGTTTTCACTTTCTTCCCGTTTAACAAACCATCCATCAAAGCAGCGGCTTCCTGAAAATGGGACAATTGAACATGGGCCTTTATGAGTTGTTCAACAGATTTTGCGGGAAGCCTTTCAACCACAGGAGTCAGCCATTTTACAACCATGGGCCAATCCTTTTTTTGGCTGTAATGGTTTCCCAGAAAAAATCTGGATTTTATATTTTCCGGATTTTTTTCAACATTTCTTTCCAGAACACTGATCTCTTCCGGGTTGAGAAGACGGTTCAATGTTCCATGGGCTGTAAAAGGCAATAGAAAACAACACAAAAGAAATTTTTTGAAAAATGTTTTAAAATGATTCATTTTAAACGTTTTCCTTCCGATAAGTTACTGTGATTGCATTTAAATTTCCCACACCAAAAACAATTTTCAGTGTGTCCCATGGGCTTATCGGAAGATTTTAAAAAATTTTTGACTGGTCAGAAAAACAAAGTCTGTGAACAGGGACAGGCTGTTATAGAATATATACTGTTTCTGATAATCATCGTATCCATTATTCTTGGTATTCTTTACCAGTTTAATGACACCTTTAAAAATTTTCTTCACAATTACTTTGGGAACTACATTGCCTGTCTCCTGGAAACAGGTGAACTTCCCTCCCTTGGAGGAGAGGGGGGGGCCAACCAGGACAGCTGTAATGCCAAATTCAAAAATTTTGATATCAGCAGTGGACGTTCCATTTTAGATCCCGCCACTAACAGGAACGCTCCGGAAATCAGTGGAATCTCAGGACCAGGAGGGGATAATAACGACAGCTCAGGAGACGGGAAGGGAAGTGAAAATGATCCCTCTTCAGGCGATGGTCCCTCCCAGGGTCAAAATGCGTCTTTAAGACCCGGGCGATTTAACAAGACCAAAGGCCCTGCCAATGGGGATGGAGGAAAACTGTCAGATCGTCCCACCAGGCAAACACTCAAACTCAACAACAACGCCCAAGGGGGAGACGACTCCAAAGAAAAATCCAATGAAACCACCCTTGGAGTCGGAGTCAGAGGTGGACGACGTATTGTTCGCCGTCGAGTCATGATGCTTGATGAGGAGTATTTCACTGAGGACGAAAAAAAGAAAAAAGAAAAAACTGTAAATAAAGGCAAACAGATCACAAAAGGGAAGGGAAGTGTCTCCAATCTCCGCAAACCCCGTTTTGATCTAAAACTGCCCGAACCTCCAAAACCGGAAGTTGAAGACAAGGGCCTTAAATTCTCCTTTGGTTTCTTTCTTAAATTTTTAATCATTGCCGGAATTGTCATCGGCATTTTCTTTTTTCTGGGAGGCCAGGTCCTTCAGATCAAAAAAAGCTGGCAAAAGTAAAATCCATTGAAAATCTCAATAAGATCAGTATAAATCATATTCATGCGTATTGCTCTGGCTCAAATGAATTCCCACTTGGGTGATTTTAATTACAATATCCGGAAAATTTTAAGCCTGTGTAAAGAGGCCGTGGATAAGAAGTGTCAACTCATTGTTTTTCCTGAACTCAATATTCTTGGTTACCACCCCAGGGATCTTCTGGAACGACCCAGTGTGATTGAAAGCCAAGACAAAGCCGTTAAAAAACTGTTAAATGAAATCCCCGGGAATATTTTTTGTCTTGTGGGGGCTGTGACTGAAAATTTCCATAGGGGAAAACCCTATTTTAATTCAGCCCTTTTGATTCAAAATAATAAAATTATCAAACAGTTTAATAAAGAATTGCTTCCCGTTTATGATGTTTTTGACGACAGTCGCCATTTTGCCCATGGTCAATTGGTTGACAACCAATTCCAGTGTCATGGAAAAAACATTCAGATTTTAATTTGCGAGGATATGTGGGGTTGGGATGAACTTTACGAAAAAAATCCCATTTTGGACATTGATCCCAATCGAGTGGATATTATTGTCAATTTAAGTGCATCCCCTTTTGCTCCCAACAAAAAAGATCAGCGTTTGCTTTTTTCCAGAAAAACAGTGAAACAACTCAAAGCCCCTCTGGCTTATGTGAATATGGTGGGAGGCCAGGATGAACTCATCTTTGACGGGGGAAGCTTTGTTCTGGATGAAAAAGGTCAGTTGCTGGCAAAAAGTCTTTATTGCAAGGAGGATTTAAATGTCGTGGATTTTAATAAAAAAAGGGGGGAAATGCGACCTCCTCCAAAAACAGCCATAGAACATCTACACAAAGTCCTTGTCCTCGGTCTGAGAGATTTCATCTCCAAACTTGGTTTTAAAAAAGCACATTTGGGCTTAAGTGGTGGAATTGATTCAGCCGTGACAGCCTGTTTGTTGGCTGATGCCATTGGAGCTGAAAACGTGACAACCATGAATTTACCCACAAATTTCAACTCCGGACAAAGTCTTCACCTGGCCAGAACCCTGGCTAAAAACATCGGCTGTCATTTTTACAAATTGTCCATTCAGGAGCCCTATGAAAAACTGGTTCAATCCTATGAAAATTGTTTCGGTCCCAAAGAGTTTTCCCTGATTCATGAAAATATTCAAGCCCGTCTCCGTGGCCTTTTTCTTATGGCTTATGGCAATGAACACAAAAGCCTGTTAATTGCCACAGGCAATAAAAATGAATACGCCACTGGTTACACCACTTTGTACGGGGATATGTGCGGTGGACTGGCTCCCCTTGGGGATCTCTTAAAAAATCAGATTTATGAACTGGCCCTCTATTATAATAAAAACCAATCATTGATTCCGGGAGATATCATCACCCGTTCCCCTTCCGCTGAATTGAGAGAAAATCAAAAAGACAGCGACTTTCTCCCGGATTATAAACTTCTTGATTTATCAATTGACAAATTGGTCTGTCATAAACAGAAAGTCCAATCAGAAACTGATCAATGGTTATTAAAAAAGCTCTATGGTTCTGAGTTCAAAAGATGGCAGGCCCCACCTGTTTTAAAAGTGTCCAACCGAGCTTTTGGACAGGGAAGACGAATGCCTATTGCCCACAAAATCAGAGAATAACACGCTGCCAAATCGTAAAATACAAGCCACTGCCCTAAAGTTTCTTAAAAAGTGTGATTTTATTACCCTGTTTTGATCCTGAATATTCAACCCGATCATTGAGGTTTTTAACTAGATGAATCCCCAGGCCTCCTGCTTTGCGACTCATAATATCCCCTTTGGGAGGTTCAGGGGCTTCCCGCAACAAATCAAAAGGAGGAGCATCATCATAAACCTGAACCATGAGTTCTTTGCCCTCAATCACTGCCACAACCTTTACACCACCATCTGATTGTCCATGGGAAAAGGAATTCACAATAAGTTCTTCAAGGGAAACTTCCATATCAAAGGTTTTTGATTGATCCACATTATGGTTTTTACAGAAAATTCTAAATTTTTCCGCAAACATTTGAAAATCCTTGTCAAAGGATGTCAAAATGTACTTAAAATTATCGTCCTTGTTTTCGCTTTCCATCATAAAATAAACCTTCCAGAAGTTATAAACTCCAACTTCATATTAAAGAATATCTCCAACTTGACAGCATTACAATAATAATTATATCTATAAATTGTGTTTTCTTTATTTGATCTTCAAATAAAGAAGAGCCCGGTTTGTTTGAGTTTTCATCCCTTTGCAGAAAGGAGGAAAACTTTAATGAAGTCGGGTATTTTTTAATTATATACGGATCGTTCTTTCCCTTAAGTTTCCCAAAAGGAAAGCACTGGAAAATTCACAAAAGAGGATCGGTATAGAAAGGATTCTTATGCACAGTGTTTATACTGAACAAAAAGATGGAGCTTCTGTCTTCAATTTAGGGGGGCGGATTGATGCCTCAAATTCAAGTCAGATTCACGAAAGAATTATGGATGAAATTGAAAATGGTTGTAAATCCATGATTATTGATTTCTCTCAGGTGAGTTACATCTCCAGTGCCGGTCTGAGAATTCTAATCTATGCTTCAAAAGCCATGGTCAAGGAATCCGGTTCATTCTATATCTGTTCAATTAACAAAAATATTGAAAAAATTTTCCAGATCAGCGGCCTTACAGGACTTTTTGACATTCATCTCGATGTTCAATCCTGTTTGGATGCCATTAAAAAATAACCTTTGGCACACGATTTAAACAAGATTATGAAAAATCTTTCAATTTTTACAGTTTTTCTTCTTTATGCTCACTCTGCCTTTGCCAATGAAACCACTGTGGAAAGTTTCAATTACATTATCAATACCCTGGTCCTTCTTCTTTCCGCAGCTCTTATCATGTGGATGGCTGCCGGATTCTGTATGCTTGAAAGTGGGTTGGTCAGAAAAAAAAGCACAGGTGTGATCTGCCTGAAAAATATCCTGATTTATTCCATTTCATGTCTGTGTTTTTATCTTATTGGTTACAATGTCATGTTCACAGATGGAAAAAGCTGGATAGACTCTTTCCATCTCTTCTCAAACATGGATATGGCAGAGTTCTTTCTCATCACCCAGGGGACAAAAGACAAACTTTTTGAAATTGTAAAAAAGAACTACTCCAGTATGGCCTTTGTCTTTTTTCAAATGACTTTTGTGGCCACCGCCGCTTCTGTTATTTCAGGAGCCCTGGCGGAAAGAGTGAAGTTATGGTCTTTTTTTATCTTTGTGGCCTTTCTTTCAGCCTTTATCTATCCCATCCAGGGAGGATGGTCCTGGGGGGGCGGTTGGTTGGCAAAGATGGGGTTTTCTGACTTTGCCGGTTCCACCGTGGTTCACTCAGTGGGAGGATGGGCCGCCCTGACCGGAGTCTTTGTTCTGGGACCAAGAAAAGACAAATACAAAAAGACTTATGTGAAAAAATATTTCCCATCCAGTGTTCCTCTGGTGAGCCTGGGGGTTTTCATTCTCTGGTTTGGCTGGCTTGGTTTCAATGGAGGTTCCCTTTTAATAACCTCCGGTGTGAGCAACATTTCCAAGATGGCATTGGTATTTGTAAATACCAATATTGCAGCCTGTGCCGGAGCCCTTACGGCTCTATTACTGGGTCGTATTCTCTACGGTAAAATCAACATCCTATTGGTCCTCAATGGAGCTTTGGCCGGTCTGGTTTCCATTACGGCGGGCCCTGATTTCTCCCAACCCATCTATGCCATCTTCATAGGCAGTATTGGAAGTATTTTAGCCTCCCTGTCCATTCCTGTTTTGGATAAATTCAAGCTGGATGATGTTGTTGGAGCCATCCCCGTTCACCTGGTTGCAGGAATATGGGGGACTCTTGCTGTGGGCATCTGGGGACCCGCTTCCTTTACAGTCCAACTTATCGGCGTTATCAGTGTGGGAGGTTTTGTGTGTATCACATCCATGTTGGTATGGTTGATATTAAAACAAATTATGGGAATAAGGGTTTCAGAAGACCTGGAAGACATTGGGCAGGATATTCTGGAGTTGGGCCTGGAGTCTGACCCTGATAGTCAATGGGAGGGTTTGATTTAAAATCCTATCAAAATTTCAAAAACTTTTGTAAGACAAACACAATGTTAAAAATATTATTAAAATGGCTTGTTTTTGCAACTCTTGCAGTCTCCTGTTCCAAAAAGGAAAAATCACCTCTCAATGGAAATGGGGATCCCATTATTGGCGAACAGTATGATGAAAACCTGAAATATCCAAAAGGAATTCCTCTTTTTGTTATCCTTATCAAACTCAACAATCCGGCTCTTTTAAGTTCAATAACAAAAGATGAATCCGGCCAGTATTCCGTGGATGAGAATCTCAAAAACAGTCTTTTAAAAGAACAAAGTGAAGTCATTGAAAAACTTAAAGCCATTTCCCCTGATATTAAAATTGTATACAGGTACAGAATGATTCTCAACGCCCTTGCCATAGAAGCCCCCCAAGAAGTGGCCCGTCAGATCAGTCAATTAAACCTGGGCATTGAATCCAACGATTTTTTTAACGATTCCTCCAATTCTCAACTCCAGCTCCAAAGCTCCCCTTCTCCTGTCAATAATGACATTGTCTCCCTTATAGAAGCAGATAAAATCCACAAATATTTCAAAGAGATTAACGCCGACGGAGAAAGTTTTCCAATTAAAGGCCGGGGAATCAAGGTGGGTGTTATTGACTCTGGAATTGATTACACACACAGTGTTTTTAGCGGTCCGGGAGATCCCGCTGTTCATAAAAGTATTGATTCTTCCAGGGAAACCGCTTTTTTTCCCACTAACAAAGTCAAAGGTGGCAGGGATTTTGTCGGGGATTCTTTTTCAATAAGTACCGATCAGTATAAGGATCAGATTCCTGTTCCTGATAACAATCCCATGGATGGAGATAAAGAACACAGCCACGGAACCTCGGTGAGTGCCCTTATTGCCGGAAAGGGGGATGGAATCAATACCCAGGATGGTATTGCTCCGGAAGCCGGGCTTTATGCCCTTAAGGTTAGTAATGGAGTGGGTACTTCCTCCATGGTTGTCCTTGCGGCTATGGAGTACGCCGCAGACCCCAATGAAGACACCTCCATTAATGATCGGTTGGATATTATTAATATTTCCATAGAAAGACATTTTGGAAAACCCCATGGTCTTTACAATGAAGCTATCACCAATTTGACAAAGGCCGGGATGGTGGTAATCGCAGCAGCTGGCAATAAAGGAACCGAATCCAATATTATTGGAGCCCCTGGAACAGCAAATGAAGCCATTTCTGTGGCAGCCTCTGTTTCCTTTCCAAAAAATGAGGAAAATTATACACCTGCTGTAAGGTTCCAAAGCCAAAACTATCCCGCTTTTTTCTCAAAGTTTAAGGAAGTGGAAGTGGAAGGGGCTATGACAACTCCGTTTTCAGAGATATCGGATTTAAAGGGAAAACTTTTCCATATTGGTCTGGCCGACAGTGATTTAACTCAGGAGCAAAAAGAAGGACTAAAAGGTCATGTGGCCTTAATTGATCGCGGTAAAGTTCCTTTCACTGAAAAAATTGAAAGAGCCCATGAGGCCGGAGCCATCGGAGTTGTCATAATCAATAATGAGAAAGGGGAGAATAACAGACCTATACAAATTAAAAAAAAGTTTCCCATCCCAATGGTTTTTATCACTCTGGGCGTTGGCCAGATCATTAAAGAAGAGTTGGAACTGGGTGAAGTCCGTATTGATTTCAAACCTGAAGTGATTGAAAAATCAGAAGTGATTGATACCATGGCCTCTTTTTCCTCCCAGGGGCCAAGGAATTTGGATTCATTGATTAAACCGGAAATCACTGCTCCCGGGGTGGGAATTCTCTCGGCAAAACAGGGAACCGGGACCGGAGGATCGGTGAAATATGGAACCTCTCTTGCCTCTCCCATTGTTTCAGGTGTGGCTGCTCTTTTACTTCAGTACAGAAAAAACCTTTCCCCGGCTCAGGTTAAGTCCATGATCGTAAACACAGGTTCTTTAATCAATAATCCTGAAGAAGAGCGTTATCTCATTTCCAGACAGGGAGCCGGTCGTGTCAATGCCTACAGAGCCCTGACAACAGATGTTGTTGTCTCCAAACCCACCATTTCCCTTGGCCATATCAGTGTCAGTGATCAAATGACTTCCATTGAAAATTTTCAAGTTGAAAATGTGACAGACCATAGGGTGACTTATAAATTTGATTCAGTGAATTCTGAAACAATGGAGTTGTCATTATCGTCCAACAATCAAGTTGATCTGGAGCCTGGAGAAAAAACAAATATTGATGTCTCTATTTTACTTAAAACCCGGGAGGACTTCGTAACCAAAGAAGCCAATGCATTTATTAAAATCTCAAACGGAACCCGGTCTGTGGGTTTTATCCCTGTTTTAGCCATTATCAGTAAAAGTACAAAAATCCAGTTGGATCAAGCATTGATTGATGCTCCCAACCTTTTCTCTTCCACCGGACAAAATGTTGAAGTGACTTTAACCAACGACAGTCCCAACGAAGGGGTTGCTTATTTTTTTAACCTTTTAGGAGAGGATAATTCAAGATCTAACGCTTCTTCATCTTATGGTTGTGATCTGCAATCTTCAGGCTATCGATTGATTCGTGATGAAAATGGAAAAAAACTCTTACAAGTTGCTGTTAAGTTTTTTAATCCTGTAGATAATTGGAGAGCCTGCACTGTAACAGTGGAAATGGACTTTAATGGAGACGGGGTGCCTGAAAAAATTCTAAAATCCTTTCACATAAAAGATCTTCCATGGTTACATGAAACGAACATAAAAAATCTTAAATTCGTCACCCTCATTATTAACTTTATAAAATATTGGGAGCTTTCACAAATGAATCTAACAGTCCATGAGTTGTTGAAACAATCCCATGAAGGCCTGTCAACAATGTATGCTTTCTCTTACTCCACAATTTCCATTGTTGAGGTTCCAGTGGATAAGTTTGGTGGAAATTCAGACATTTATTTAAAAGTCTATGCGAGTTTTGAAGGAATCCAAACCTCTAAACATGATTTTCTTTTAGGAGACAGGAACTCCTGGCAAAAAATAAGTCTGAACCCAAGAAAATCAGGATACACGGATCTTCCCATGGATGTGAATTTGGATCCATGGGAAACCAAACCAATCTCCATAAGAAAGGGAAGCAATCAAAAAGAACCACTTATTCTGTACTTTCCAAGAAACTCTTTCACAAGAGGTCGTGGTCTGGACAATCAATTTTTTATCCCCACACCAACGTTTAAAACCACTAATAACTGACTGTCTCAGAATTGATTCTTCAGTCAATCCTGAAATTAGACGCAGGTTTCAGGAAGAAAATTTTAAAAAACCCAAAGTTTGTAAGTCGATCCTGAAAAAGGCTTATTTCTTGAAAATTTTTTTTACCCTTAAAACCCGGAACCAAGGGGTCATTCAGACAATCGCAAAAGGGATTTTTTCATCTCCTCTGTTTTTGAAGTCATCTCCCTGAGAAGTTTTTGGTCGTTTTCAATAACCTCTTTCGGAGCATTTGCCATAAAATTTTTATTATCAAGTTTGGAATTGATCTTTTGTATCTCTTTTTCCTGTTTTTCAATAATTTTTTTCAAACGTTGAATTTCCTTTTCAATATCCACAAAACCTTCCAGGGGAACAATAATATCAATTTCCATCTGACCCATACGAACGGGTGTTACTGCACATTTTTTAAGGGATTCCCGTTTTTTGATTTCACAACTTCTCAATGAAGCCAGACGAATAATCTCTGATTTATTATTACCAAGAAGTTTTTGTGAATGATCGTCTCCCGGACAAAGCCAGGCATCTATCTTTTCTGAAGGTTTTATACTGTTTTCCCCCCGAATATTGCGTATGGAAACAATCACCTGTTTAACCAGTTCCATTTCAAAGGAGGCCGGTTCACTGCCAAGAGAAAGCCATTTTTCATCTTTTTGGGGTGTCGGGTACCTGTCTTTAATACAAAGTTCCCTGCGAACAGGTAATTTATTATATATTTCCTCGGTAATAAAAGGAATAAAAGGATGAAGAAGACGAATAATCCTATTGAGGCTTTCAACCAACACCCATTGGGTGATCCGCTTTTGTCTTTTGTCATTTCCATAGAGTACGGGCTTTGAAAATTCCAAATACCAATCACAAAACTCATGCCATGTGAATGAATAAATACGATTGGCGGCATCGGAAAAACGCATATTCTCCAAAAAATCATTCACGTCTTTTTCCACCAATCCCAATTGATAGATCAACCACTTGTCCGCAGTTAAAAGCCGGGAGGGACTGACCTCCTGATCCCAACTCCAGGAAGACTTATTTTCTGAAGTCTGTCCTCCGGGACTCTCTGAAATTTGGTTTTCCGGCTTCTGATCTTCAGGGGTCTGACTCCCCTGGCCTGAAACATGAAAATCCTCCAGATGACTGAGACAAAAGCGGGAAGCATTCCAGATTTTGTTCATAAAATTGCGGCAGCTTTCAAGTCTCTGTATGGAAAATTTAAGGTCTTTACCCATGGCCATCCGGGATATCAAAGCAAACCTTAAGGCATCAGCTCCATACTTTTCAATCATCTTCACGGGGTCAACGGAATTTCCAAGGGATTTTGACATTTTACGTCCCTGGGAATCCCGAATCAGTCCGTGAATATAGACTTTTCTGAAGGGAACATCCCCTTTCGTTTCAAGTCCCATCATAATCATACGGGCCACCCAGAAGAAAATAATATCATGACCGGTGACCAGAACCGAGGTGGGATAAAAGGTTTTTATGGCCTCTGTCGTCTCAGGCCAACCCAACGTGCTAAAAGGCCAAAGAGCGGAACTGAACCAGGTATCCAAAACATCCCTGTCCTGCTCTATATTCCTCCCCCCACAGGAATCACAGAAATCAGGATCTTCCTCTTTCACTGTGATATGATCGCAATCATCACAGTACCAGGCTGGAATCCTGTGACCCCACCAAAGCTGTCTTGAAACACACCAGTCCTCAATGATATTCATCCAATGAATATAGGTTTTCTGCCATGATTCAGGAATAAACTGAACACTGCCATTGCTGACAACATGACGGGCCGGAGTGGATAAATCCCTGGTTTTTACAAACCACTGTTTACTTAAGTAAGGCTCAACCACAGCACTTGTGCGATCACAATAACCCACACTGTGTTGACAGGGCTCAATTTTAATAATGATTTCTTTTTCCTCCAAATCTTTAACAAGACGTTTTCGGGCTTCCTGCACTTTTAAACCTCTATAGGGACCTCCTTTGTCGTTAAGGGTCCCATCAGGATTTAAAATATTGATAAATTCCAGGTTGTGTTTCAGGCCCAATTTGTAGTCATTAAAATCATGGGCCGGAGTGACCTTTAAAGCCCCTGTTCCAAAATTTCTATCCACATACTCATCAGCGATAATGGGAATTTTACGATGGATTAAAGGAAGGATCACTTTTTTTCCAACCAGATCACGATAACGCTCATCTTCAGGATGAACACAGACACAGGCATCCCCCAGATAGGTTTCAGGGCGTGTGGTGGCAATAACAATTTTTTGATCAGTGCCCTCCACAGGATAAACCAGATGATAGAGATGACCTTTTGTTTCCCTGTGAACCACTTCAAGATCGGAAATGGCTGATTGCAGGGGTGGGGACCAGTTCACAAGTTTTTTCCCCCTGTAGAGCCAACCCTTCCGGTAAAGATGAACAAACACCTTACGAACGGCCCTTGAAACCCCTTCATCCAGTGTGAAAGTGGCACGGGACCAGTCCACGGAATCCCCAAGGCGTTTCATCTGGGAATAGATCCTGTCACCGTATTCATCTTTCCATTTCCAGACTTCCTTGAGAAAAGCCTTACGTCCCATTTCCAGGCGATTTCGACCTGACTGACGCAACTCCTTTTCAACCACAGCCTGGGTGGCAATCCCCGCATGATCGGAGCCTGGAAGCCACAAAGTGTTAAACCCCAGCATCCGTTTCCAGCGAACCAGAACATCCTGAATACTGTGGTCAAGGGCATGACCCATATGAAGAAAACCCGTGACATTGGGAGGGGGAAGAATCACACAGAAAGGGGGGTGGGTGGATTGATCCTGAGCTTCAAAAGCCCCGGAGTCCTCCCAGACTTTGTAGATTTTTTCTTCCACCTCTGAAGGGGAATAACGATCGGATAATGTTTCAGACATTGGTTTCCTTTGAGGAATTTACTCTTAAACAGTTCTTCCTTTTACACTTTTCAAAAATTCAATGGTAAACAAAAAAACAAAATGTATCATATTTCACCTGAATTTTCCGGTGACACCCATATTGACCCCCTCATGATTGTAAAGTACGCTGTTCTTATAGATGTTTTCAACCCTTTTAGAGAAATCCATTCCCCAAAGAATTACGCTAAAGGTATTTTGAAGTCAAACCTGACCAGGAAAGAACATTACGAAAGGTGATTGTGAGCGAAGTCAAAAAAACAAAAGGTTATGATGAACTTTGGAAAGAACTTTGTGATTTACCGGATAATGTTGTTGGTGAGATTTTAGATGGGGAACTGGTTGTCTCACCTCGTCCCTCACCACGACACGCAAACGCCTCCTCTATGTTGGGGGGAATTCTTATAGGTCATTTTCGTTCCAATGACGGTGGTTCCGGGGGTTGGTGGATTCTTGATGAGCCACAGATTCACTTTGTGGAAAAAGTCATTGTACCGGATATAGCTGGTTGGAAAAAAGACCGTCTTCCAAAACTTCCAGAGGAGGCTTATTTTGAGTTGGTTCCAGATTGGGTTTGTGAGATTTTATCGCCATCAACAGCAAAATATGACAGGATCTCAAAGTCACGGGCATACGCTAAAAATGGTGTGCCTTATTACTGGATAGTAGATCCGTTAAACAGGACTCTGGAAGTTCTTGTTCTTGATGGCACAAGTTATAGATTGGAAGCCGGTTTTGAGGGAAACGACAGGATTTCAGCTCCGCCATTTGAGGCGATGAAATTCGACTTGGGAGACCTTTGGGGGGATTCATAAACTACCCTCGACTGAAAGCCGAGGGTTTGAAATGACGCTTGAAAAGCAGACTGTGAAGCAGAACATCCTGAATATTTTACCTGAATTTTTCAACAATACTGCGAAAATCATCACGACAGGGTTTTGGTTTTTCCGATTCGGAATAGGTCTTTTTAATGACTTTGACAATCTCCTGAGTCAAAAGAGAACGTCCCAGGTCATTGAGATGACAATAGCCATCAGAAAAAACCTCACGAGTCTCATTCAGGAAAATCTGTGACATATCCACAAGATTAAGACTCAGATTTCCTTTCTTTATGGTTTTTCTCACCAAAAGATAAGTCTCTACTTTATTTCCATGGCCTTCCATCCAGTTCTCATCTTCCAGCATTTTCTTTTCACGAGTTGTCAGCTTTTTTGATTCGGGCAGAAAAGGCATGGGTTGAAAAAAAAAATAGGATTTAACTCCTCTGTCAGCTAAAAAGTTTTGCTGTTCACAGGATCTCTCAAACCAGTAAATCATTTTTTCAAAAGGGCTAATATACGCAAAGGATCCTTTCCTCTTCTCCTTCTGGTGAACCAATTTCTGTTCAAGACTTATAATGGATTTTTCCTTAAAAAAATAAAGAATTTTAAAAAAAACGGAAATGGATTCCAACCACCAGTTTTTTTCCATAAATTCTTTTAATTTTCCCTGATAGGCTCTGATTTTTCCCGCTTTGACATAGAGGTCCCAAGACTCCACCCCGGAATAATTGAGGTTGGATTCAGACGGAGAAGGATAATAGTGAGGAAATTTTTCCAAAGGTGTAAATTCATTTGCACCCTCAATATTGACAGTTATCTTCACATTCGGACGAAACAAAACAGTTGCAATCAGTTGCTGGGGCTGCTTGTAACCTCCAAGAGCATAGTTTCTTATCCCCGGATAATTCTTCAAATCAAGATTTTTTTTTAGCTCTGTCTGTAATAAATTTTCTCTCATATTATAATGATAAAAACTCTCAGCGACAGAGCCACCAAAAATGGCCATAAAGTCGTGGCTTTTTTGTGTTTCATGAATAATATCAAAATGAAGATCACTATCAAGTCTGACATAACCCAGATAAGGATGGGGGGTTTTTACCAGGCTATCGAAAAACTGAAGTTTTTCAGAAATGGTGGAATCTGTAACATCATCAAAAATATTATCAAATTGGTACCGACGGGCTATCTTGCTGAGCTTTGAGTCCATATAGTTTGATAAAAAAAACCTGGAAAGAATCTCAAAAACAATAACCAATACCAGCACATTCCATAAAATAAACTTAAAAAACCCCATAACAAAATTATAAACGGAACATTTTTATCTCATTCAAAATAACTCTCTTTCTTATTTTAACTAAAGTCCACCGAATTTCTCTTTTCTTTACGAGCCTTATAATCTGCCCCACAAAGACAATTAGCATATGGACAAATCACAGGTTCTCTAGGCCACTTGATTTCCTCAAGATTTTCTTCCCAAAACTGATTTCTCGCATTAAAACCACGCCATTTGCCTATGGGAGGTTTCACACGGCACATTACTGCCCGTCTCACATCACCATTTTGCTCCAGATAAAGACTGTCAATACCAACATAGCAAGCCCAGTTTTTCCAATTATTCAAATTGTTAACTGACAAAAAAGTACCCGTTACTTCATAAGGTTGTTTCTGATTTTTACTGTCAAAAAAACTAACACCAGGGTTATAATCAGTGTTTACAACTTTATTAAACTCCATATTTTCAGATAAATAATCCAACTGATCCTCGCTATAAGGATACTTTTCATGTTCATCATCGGACTTTTTTATTATTGTTTCTCCATCTTTTGATGTTGAAATTAAATGAAGTCTTTGAAGAATAATATTACTTTGGCTGTTTTTTTTAAAGTATTCATGAGCCTCCACACATTTCTCCCACTTTTTTGGATACATGAGGACTTGAATGGTATTACTGACACCAATGTCAGTCAAAAGATTTGACACATCACACAGATGCTTATAATCAGCAAACTCAGAATTATAACTGAGATTGATCCATTTAAAATTAGCTCCATACTTTCTCCACCAATTTAGAGTACGAACTCCATTGGTAATAAGCAAGGAAATATTATCTGTTTCTTTAATAATAGAAAGTAGAATACCAATATCTTTCCACAAAGTAACTTCTCCACCAAGAAGCTCAAAAACAATTTTTTTCTTGTTATATGGAGAATTTTTATAAATCCGATCAAGGACTTTAACTGTTTTGACAGCCTCTTCAATTTTAGGCCAAGGGAAAGAACCATCCCAGAGATCTTTGGAACAATAGGAACATTGATAAGTGCAGACATTACCCATATTCCAATTGACAAAAAGGTACGGATTATAAAAAGACTGATTGTCAGTTACACTTGCTGACAACCTATCATAACTTTCAAAAAAACTTTTATTTTTTATCTCACTCAAAATATTGCCTCTTTTCTCTAATGAGGTGTTAAAAATTCTTCCACCCAGGGAATCACATCACGCCAAGATTTCTTTCTTATTTTATCAAGAGACTCAATAAATTTCCACCCTTTTTGAATTTCAGTAATATCACCTTCTTCTTCTTCCAAATAGTTAACAAGTTGCAAGAAACCAATAGGACGAATATATTGTTTTTCAGAAGACCTAATATCCAATAAAATTTCCTGCAATTTTTTGATGGCTCTTGTTTTTGCAGTCTTTGGTAAATTCTTTATGGCCAAATGATCAGGGTACACAATAATATTGACTGAAAAATCACATGGTTTTGAAAATTTTTCACAGATATTTTTTAACCAAAAATAAAGATCTTTTATATTAAAAAGATTAAAAATCTGCACGGAAAAAACAACCTCAATTTTGATATTCGTCTGGAAAAGTGTTTGGAAATTTCTATCAATATCCATGAAAACTGAAGGGTATCTTATGTAGTCAGAAACAGGACCAAACCCGTCTATGGAACACTTGATGATTGTGTTGTGTCTGGATAATAAATCCAGGATTTGTTTATTCAAAAAGGTGACATTACTGGAAATCTCAATTTCAAGGGATTTTCCTTTGGATTTCAAATTTTCCAGAATTTCCAGATTACCCATATTAATCAGTGGCTCACCACCAAGAAGCCAAAGTTTGGTTATATTCCTGGTGTCATTTTTTATATCTTGGATAAGATTTGATTCTTTGTACCACTTCATCAAATCAAAAGAATTTGGCAACACCCCAAAAAAGTTCTCATTGCGATTCTTTTGTTGTTCTTGTTCTAAAAAAGAGGAAGTATCAGGATGACACATAATGCAACCTAAATTACAAAGATTCCCCAACCTCAAATCAAAGCTGTAAATATTATTCTGTTGAACATTGTTTTTAACTTTTTTGACAATTTCAAAATAATCACGATTATGCCTCTGTCTCATGGATTCAACATTATTTTCTTCCATAGAATAACAATAAGCACAACCCTTAAGATTCATCCCTTTATTGACTTTTTTCCTTAAACCTTTGAAATACATGGAGTTAAAAAAACCAGAAGGTGAGATTTTTGAAATATGAAAATCTTTCGAGTTCTTATCCTTAAAATGACAACATGGACGCAAATAACCCAAGGGGCTCGTGGCAACCTGACTGAATAAATGAACACAATAAGTTTTTGACTTAATCAAGTCTTCAGGAAAAACTTGTGTGTTTTTTTTCTTAAAAAACGCCATGTTTAATTATACATGAAAATTTATAAAAATTAAACTGTAACCTCCATTAGGCCAAATCTTGTAAATGGAGACAGATCACCCGTTGAAGAAGAGATTTCGAGTTCAGACCACGGATTCCAATCATAACAGCTCCATAGCTCCATAGCTCCATAGCTCCATAGCTCCAAGGCTTTTTAATCTGGAAGAACATTGTATGCCAGAAAGACCTGGGAAGTTTTAACCTCTAAACCTCATAGCTTTCAGATGAACACCTTTGACGCATCTGCTACTGTCAAAGTCGAGAGGAAGTATCTTGGAGTATTACCTCCAACTCCCTGACG
Organism: Bdellovibrionales bacterium; assembly: GCA_965219545.1. Classification (GTDB taxonomy): domain Bacteria; phylum Bdellovibrionota; class Bdellovibrionia; order Bdellovibrionales; family JAGQZY01; genus JAGQZY01. The sequence goes on along the minus strand of CBDCNX010000031.1, from coordinate 10,474 downwards.
CTTAGTGTGATAAACATCCATTTTCATTTTTCACCTGTCTGGATTTTAAGTCAGGTAACTTCCCTATGTTCAGGGAAATTAAAAAAACTTTTGAAGAAAAAAGGCATTTCATAACATATCGAAAAATCCAAACATAATTCATCATGGCGTTGTTGCACATAAAGCAATGAGTTTCACCAAAGTCCAGGCAGCAAAAATAACATAAAAAAACGCCTCCCCATAGTTTAAAGTCAATTTAAAAACAAAACTTAAACAACCAAGGATGGCTTTATGGGAAAGCGTCTTAAACTTCAACCAAATACCAAGGATGGTTTTTATGGGAAAGCGTCTTAAAAAGATTAACTGGAAACCCTACAACAAGGAACTCATTAAACGGGGTTCCATCACTTTTTGGTTCTCAAAAGATGTAAAAAATGATTGGTTTGCAAATTCTGAGGGTGGTCGGGGCTTTCAACCCGTCTACTCAGACACAGCCATTAAAGCTATTTCCCTGATCCGTTTCCACTTTGGCCTGACTCTTCGCTCAGTCCAGGGATTTACCGAAAGTCTGTTAAAACTCATGGGAGTCTCTCTGCCTGTTCCCGATTATTCCACCTTGAGTCGTCGTTTAAGAAAATGTTCCATAGACCTTGGTAAAGTCAAATCAAAAGAGCCTGTTCATGCCGTCATTGACTCTACGGGTTTGAAGGTTTTCGGAGAGGGGGAGTGGAAGGTTCGTCAGCACGGCTATGCAAAGAGAAGGACCTGGAGGAAACTTCATTTATGTCTTGATGAGGAAACTGGAGAGATTTTATCAACCTGTTTAACGGACAATTCCTTTAAGGATTCAGAGGTTTTTGAGGACCTGGTCGATGGTCTTGAGGATCATGTTTCCCGGATCAGTGCTGATGGGGCCTATGATTGCGGGGATTGTTGGGATCATTGCCAGAGAAACGATATTGTGGCTTTGATTCCACCCAGGAAGGGGGCCAGGATCGGGAAACATGGCAATAACAAGTCTCCTCCAAAGCAGAGGGATGAAGTGATTCGTTCTATTCGCAAAGGGGGAAAAAGGAAATGGAAAAAGGAGAGTGGTTACAGTCGTCGGTCTATTGCCGAGACAGCCATGTATCGTTTCAAACAACTCCTTGGAGAAAAGCTCAGTTCAAGGAATTTTACGAATCAGGCCATGGAGGTCTTTATAAAATCTAAAATCCTCAACCAAATGACTGTCCCTTCCGCTCTTTGATCTCAAATACTATAGGAAACTCTCATCTCAATTCTCTATGTGCAACAACGCCATTCATCATTATCAGTTGTTAAACTTTACCTGGAATTTTTTAACCAGACTACGAAAATCATCATGACATAATTTTGGTTTTTCCAATTCGGAATAAGTCTTTTTAATACCCTTGGCAATCTTTTGAGTTAAAAGAGTATGCCCCAATTGATTAAGATGGCAACATCCATCAACAAAAACCTCCCTGGACTCATCCAAAAAAATCTGTGACATATCTATAAGGTTAAGACTTAGGTTTTCTTTTTTTATAATCTTTCTCACCAAAACAAAAGCCTCTATCACATTTTTCATGTCCACACCCATATCAGTTTTGATGTCTTCTACCATTTGTTTTTCAAGATTTGATAATTTTCTTTTCGACTGTGGCACATAGGGAGAGGGTTGGAAGAAAAAATAGGATTTCACCCCTCTTTTTGCCAGGAAATTCTGTTGCTCACAGGAATGTTCAAGCCAATAAACTATTTCATCCAAAAAAGAGGGAGATTTAAAAAGATATGTTGTTTCCATTTGATGATTCAATCTTTGTTCAAGACTAACAAGATATTTTTCCTTCATAAAGTAAAGAACTTTAAGAAAAGTGGGTACAAGTTCAAACCACCAGTTTTTCTCCATGAAAACCTTTAATTTTCTTTGGCAAATCCTGGTTTTTCCAGCTTTGATATAAATATCCCAATTTTCCACTCCAGAATAATAAAGCCTGGAAACAGACGTTATAGGATAGTAATAAGGAAACTGATTTCTGGGGTTCGCTTCAAATTCATTGTACCCTTCTATGCTGATTGTTACTTTGACTTTTGGTCGAAATAGAACGGTTGCAATCAACTGTTGGGGTTGTTTGTAACCACCTATTGCATAATTAGTTAGTCCAAAGTTGTCTTTCTTTTTTAAGCCAAAAGTTTCTTTAAGGCTTTCCTGTAAGAGACCTTTTTCATTGTTAAAATGATAAAAGTTTTCAGCAACGGATCCTCCAAAAATAGCTATAGGGTTGTCAGTAGTCTTATTCTTTTCATGAACAATATCAAAATGATTGTTCTCATCGGGCCTGACATAACCCAGATAGGGATGGGGTATTTTTGCCTGGTTATCAGATGCAAAAATTGAATGGTCTTCAATATCCCTATCAAACTGATATCGACGAATAATTTTATTGAGTTTTGAGTCTATATAATTGGATAAAAAAACACGGGATAAAACTTCAAAAGCAATAGTTAATATCAGCAAATTACTGATAATTACAGAACACAGAGGGATTATTCTGGATTTCAATGGGACCTGCCTTTTATAAAAACTTTTGATAATTTTTCAAAAACCATTGAACAGGAAAAACTTTCAGGGATTTGAATTACAACACACAAACTGGTTAATAGAAAAAATAATTGTTTGTAGAAAAAATATTCCTGAAAGGAATGATAAATGACTATGAACAAAGGAAGCAGTAAAAGAAAATGATAGATTTTCATTCCATTTAAAAACTTTGCACCTCTTTTAAAATAGCCTGTAAAAAAACTGTCAGAACCCATGGGACACAGTTCAGAGAGTGTATTTTGATCGTTTGATTCTTTTGGGTTTACATTTTTTACTTTTACTGCTTTTTTTCTAAAGAATTGTATAATCTTTGTTAAAATTTGTCCTGAAAATAATAAAGAATTTGGAATAAAGGCAAAAAAGAAAAGTGGGAATATTTCAATAAAAAATCCAAAAAGATGTCCGTCAGGTTTTCCCTGCAAAATCAAAGTTCCAAAATAACCAATAAAAGTGCCAAACCGCAAAATCTTAAAATGGGGAAATAAAGCCGCCAGAAAGCTGAAAAAAATCCACAGAGACATAACACTGTCGATAATAAAAGGTGGTTTGTCGGCAATATCCTGGTAAAAAGTGTACCAGCCTTTTATTTGTTTGCTACGGCTGATTTCTTCCCAAGCCCAGGTCACCTGTTTATGGGCAAGGCCCGCATTTAAAACATAAAAGCAGGTTAAAAAATTAATCTGAAAAGATGGTGGTCTGTTTATTTGCAATGGGTTCTCCATTTTCTGATTGGAATAAGTTTTTCCACCCAGGAAAAAGGGGGTAATTGCACCAATCCATAGAAAAGTTCTTTAGGACTTAAATAATTGCAAAAAGGGGAAAAAATAAAAATAACAGCTACAGGAAAGGCCATGTCCCCGAAACCAACACCAAAAAACAAAAAAGTACCCACATGAAAAATAAGCCTGAAAAATCCAAAAACCCTGTGAAGATGAAGACGAAAGGCAAAATGAAGGGAAACAAGATGGATCCAAATGGTTCCCATGTAAGACCAAAAGGCAACCCACGGGTATTCAAAAAACAGGGATCGAAAAGGGGAAAATTTATAATAGTTCAAAGCCTCCCTTGCCGATATGTTCGTAAGAATGTACTTATCCAACTGGCAGATCAGATTGGGGTCAATGGCACAACGAACAATCTCAGAAACTTTCCAGTATCCGGTCATTAAATAGAAAGTACAAATCATAAATTGTGAAAACCAAAAAACCTGGAAGTATTTGTAACTGTAAATTCTATTTAACCAGGGCTTATTTTTAGAGGGAGCAGATGGTATTAACAGGAACGTCAGGGAAATCCAAATAAACCCATGCATATTATGACCAAAATGACCATCTGAATTTACAAGAGCCACAACAAAAAACAGACCTAATGCCTGAAGAAATCGAAAAAATTTCCTATCAGGATCCAAAAAACTCAACAAAGAACCAAAAATCCAAATCAGCAAAATGGGTTGAACCAGTGCCGCTATAAAATCAGAACTGGCAGGACCAAAAACCCAGAGTGGAACAAGGAAACGACTGTCTGAATATTGCTGCAATATCCAACCATAAGAATTCACTGCTGAAAAAAGGGAGAACGCATAAAACAGACGCAAAGCCATTCTGGTTTGATGGCAGTTTTTAGTCATTCTCGAAAAAAGTGTCTCCGGTTCAAAAAAGAATTTTTGACCTCGAAAATAATTCACAAAAGATTTAATCACATTTGAGACCATTTGTTTTCCCTTTACACTGGTCGTGTTTTGAAATTTCACGTTTTCCTTTTAAAACATTTGAATTTTCAACAGAATTGGTATAAATAGAAAAACCCCGTGAAAATTCAAACGGTGATCCACATAAATTACCTTTTTGCATCAAATATTTCAATTGCCTTCTGATGGATAACTTTACCTTCCCAAAATAGTTCAATGGGGTTGTACCTTCTTTCAACAACCCCCCAGCGAACATAAGACTTCTCTTTTAAAAGCATGGAATTAATATTTTCAATTATTTTTTTTCTCAAAGGGTTATTTTCATCCAAAGAACCTATCTTTCTAGTTAAAGTATAAGTCATTATATGAGGAAATTTTCTTCTAACAAAATTCAAATCAATCACAGGGGGATCAAACACTTCATCGTCAATTTCATGAATGGATATAATATAGTCTGTTAAATATTTATCCGGTCTGGGATGAAAAATTCTCCATGTGTAAATTGGAAAAATATTCTGTTGTCCTGAAATGGATTCGTAGAAAACAGAAAACAAACTCTGCAGAATAAAGAAACAAACTATAATAAATTTTAAATGATAAATGCTTTTCATAATACAAAAAACCAAAAAAAAAAATTAACAGAATGATTGGACTTTTCAGAATACACCTTTCATCTTATTTTCACAACATATATCCAACCATTTGGCATTAAGTGCTATAATTATTAAAGAGAGGTAATTTGTAATGGCAAAATCAAAACCACCAGTGTCAGATCTCGTAATAACCGGAACAATAAAAAATATAAAAAGGGGAATGATATGGGCAGATTTAAGAAAGAGTTTCTTCTTAAAAATTCCACCTTTGAATTTTAAAACATTATAAAAAAATGTCAAAAAAAACACCGCTATTAAGTAACAGTTATTTTTAATAACATCAACGACAACTATATAAGATTTTTTTATATGATTTTTGATGTATTCAACAGATTCTTCTCTCAAATACTTAAAATACAATTTCCTCATGAAAATATAATGTCTTTGACTCCAAGGTTCAATTGTGGGCTCATACCATTGGGCATGTTCTTCTAAAATGTCATCCAAATATTCAATTTTCCATTTATTTTCTAAAGCTCCCAAGCCCAAATACGCATTGTACCAGATACCATGTTTATAGGGAGGTGGTGGATTAGGAATAGAAAGATCAGGGTTTCGTAAATAAGCGTAATAATAGAATCCTCTTTGAGTTACACTACTGAAATTAATAACAATTAATATTGCAAGAAAAGAGTAAACAAACAAGATTGATTGATTTTTTCTTGTTTTTGATTTCAACATATTTTTTGAAAACAGACCAATAAGAAAAACAAAAATATAAGTAAAATAATTTCTAAACATCCCAAACACCCCTCCACAAAAGGAGAGTACAAAAAGTTTCCACACTGATAAATTTTTATTTCCAAACAAAATTTCTATCAAAAAAAATGTCAATATTGCCAATGATGAAACAGTACTGTGCTGATCCACAAATCGAACTGAATTTTCAAATCCTGTTTTGTAAATATAAAGTATTATCAATAATTGAACAGCACTAAATACCAGTGAACTCTTTTTCAAAAAGAGCAATGAAAAACACAACAAACTAAACCAAAATAACATAAGATTAATATGTACAAGATCTGAAGAACTGTGAAATTCAATGCCAAAAAATGCCAGAATACTAACCAGTATTGGAAATGCTGGATCATTCCAATAAATATTATAAATACTATACTGCCCCTCCTTGCCGACAATCAAGGGACCCATTTTGGAAGTATTTTTGGATATTCCCAAATAATCATCTTTATTATTTGTGTATTGACTGGAATCATCATCATATTTAAACCCAAGATATTCTTCAGGCAATAACAACGCTTTATTTGAAAAGACAATTATAATTGTCCCACACAAAATAATCAGATTCTTCAGAAGATTTCTCCGCCATATCTTTTTTAAATTCATTCCAAGTGATTTCCAAAAGTTACTTATTGGTAAAGGATCAAATCATTTTAAAATTCACATTTAAACATTGATTTTGTTTACTTTTTATCTGATTTCATTATGTTATTTTCAAACTTTTCTATATGAAACAATGGTCTGTTCTTGACTTCTGTATATACTTTGCCTATGTATTCGCCAATAATTCCCAAAGACAATAGCTGAATTCCCCCAAGAAAGTAAATTGGTAAAACAGTGGAAGTCCAGCCTGGCAGAGCTTTATCCTGAATCCAGAAGAATAAAACATAAAACATTAAAAAAAAGCAGGAAAAGCATATCACTACCCCAAAACAGGTTATTAATCGAAGAGGGACTATACTGAAGGAAGTTATTCCATCCCATGCAAGATAAAACATTTTTTTCCATGAATATTTTGACTTTCCGGAAATTCTCTTTTTTACTGCAAAGTAAACAATCTCACTGTTTTTTGAAATCAATGGCACCAACCCACGAAGAAATATATTTCTTTCCCCATATTGCAACAGAGATTTCATCATTTTCTTGCTTAAAAAACGATAATCAGCATGATTGTAAATAACTTTTGTTCCAAAAAAAGACATCAGCTTGTAATAAAGATGAGCTGATGTTCTCTTAAAAAAAGTATCCTTATTCCGTGATGACTTAACTGCATAAACAACATCTTTTCCATTTTTAAAATGGTTTATCATTTCAGGGATAATATTGACATCATGCTGTAAATCCGCATCTATTGTAATAACACCGTCACAAATGTTTATTAGGCTGTTTATACCTGCCATCAAAGCTGCCTGGTGACCATAATTACGGGTAAGTTTGATTCCCATTATATTTTGTAATTTTTTTCTATGATCCTGTATCATCTGCCATGTAAAATCTTCACTGCCATCATCCACAAAACAAAGAAAACTTTCAGGGGATACTAATTTATCATTCTTTAATTTTTCAAGAATGGATTTGAGCTCCCGACAAACAACAGGGATAGCACTTTCTTCGTTAAAACAGGGAATAATAATACCTATCACAGGAAGTTTCATAAAATCCCAATCAAAATCTTTTAGTCCAATTTATGAATAATTCTATTCAATTTATAAATTCAAAGCAAGTTTATACAAATTATTTCTTCATGTGATTTCCAAGAAATCCCTTTCCTACATCAGATCAGACCTGTTTAAAATAAACCTCCTCAATTCAAATACAATCATTTATAATAGTCGTGTTTTGCCTATTTTCACAATTTTTTCCTTTTAAAGCACTTAATTTTCAAACAAGATCAGTATATCTACTTGAAAAAAAAGTGTTATAGTTTTACTCTAAAAAAGAGGCAATGATTTTAACTGACTTGAACGGCGTTGTTGCATATAAACAGTTTTACCATGACCAAAGTCAGGTCCTGAATTGATAAAATAGGAATCATTTTATCTCAAACCCCTATGTGCAACAATGTCATTTTTAAATATAACCCTTTTAACAGTTTTTAAGAGCTATTTGAATGATTCTTTGTGCTGATGATTTTGGACTAAACGACAAGGTGTCAGAAGGAATTTTAAATCTTATCAAAAGAGGCAAAATTAATTCAGTAAGCTGTCTGGTTATAACAGAGTGCTGGAAAAATAAATCCAAGAACCTAAAACCTTTTTTAGGAAAAATTGAAACAGGATTGCATCTGTCACTGACTGTTCCAAAAGCCTTTGATTGCCCTGAGCAAACCCTTGGGACTCTTATCAGAAAGTCTTATCTTGGACAATTGAATAAAACACAGATCACAAATGAATTTTTCAAGCAAATGGAAAGTTTTAAAAAACATATGGGTCAAATGCCGGATTATGTGGATGGTCATCAGTTTTGTCACCTATTTCCAACAGTCAGGGAATCTTTAATGGAACTTGCCAAAGAATTTTCATTTAAAAAAAATAAAATTTATGTTCGTGTATTCAGGCAACCTCCAAAAAATATCCCCAATATCCGTTTTTTACCCGTTTGGATTCTAAATCAGGTAGCCTCCCTGGCCTCAAAAAAACTCATAAAACTTTTGGAAAAAAAAGGTATATCATTAAATAATCGTCTTTTTGGATACCATCCTTATTCCATCACCCCCATGGAATATTTTACCTATTATCTGAAGGAAAAACCCGGAGAAAAAGACATTTTTTTCTGCCATCCCGGTCTTTTATCAGAAGACACTTCCGACAGACTTTATCGTTATCGTTTTGAAATTTACAATCTTATGATGTCATCTGAATTTGATAAACTGTTACACGACCATGAAATAACCCTGAAAATCAATCGTATTTAAAAAATTCCTTTTAAAAAAGGGTAAAAAAAAGGAAAAGGTGGGTGCTGATCGCAAGAAGATCGTTTGTTCCAGGGCTAACCCTCAAACCGGATCAGAGGAATAGACCCCGAACATTTTCCTGTTTATTTGTGCTGGATATCTGAAATCAGTTGATTTTTTTAAATATCCTCCCCTTTTTTACTCTTTTGTCCTGGACTTTCCCCTAAAAACTTGTTATAAACATGGTGTTATGTCTGTCTCTTTAGCAAAAAACATGGAATTTTTGAAAAACAATGGTTTCAATGAGCAACAGGCCCATACACTTGTTTGCTTTTATAAAGATAATGTTGAAAGTGACCTGGCCACGAAAAAAGACATTGAGCAGTTGCGGGCGGCCACGAAAAAAGACATTGAGCAGTTGCGGGCGGACACGAAAAAAGACATAAAACTTTTAGAGAGTTCCCTTACAATCCGTTTGGGAGGTATTATGATTTCAGGAATCACTATTCTTGGAAGTCTGATGGCACTTTTTGAATATCTTGACTGAAGACCATTTCCGCTTCAGGTTATTGTTTAATGACCTCTTTAAGGAAAACCCGTGAAAATCAAAACACAATCAGTATATCCAAAATTTTAAAAAAACCCTTTTTTTAAATCTCATTTTTCACTGAATAAACAGCAAATTCAGTAAAAACATTTGGAGTGATTTTTTGTTCCAACTGAAAACCCTTTTTAATTAAAAAATTATCAAGCCTTTTCATGGATAAAAGATTTATAAAAATACCTTTTACAAGAAAATAATAAGAAAAATAAATAAAACTCCAAAAATATGATTTTGGAAGTAAAATAATAATTTTACCCTCTGATTTTAAAAAGTTCTTTAAATGTATCATAAATTTTTTTGGATAATTTAAAAACTCAAGAATACCCACACACAAAATAAGATCATATTTTTTCTCTGTTTCAAATTCTTCCACATCACAAATAACCTTTTCCACTCTTAAATCCCCGCATTCATTCATCAAAGAATCAGAAAAGTCAACACAGGTGACAGACTCAGCTCCCTTATCAAGTAAAACCCTGGCGTATTCACAGGAACCGGAACCAAGGTCCAAACAGGTGCTTTTTTTTAAATCATGAATATATTTATAAAATGTCCTTTCTTCTTTCTTTCTAAGAAATTTCCATACCCTGTTTCTATTTTTTGAATCAGAGGTATAAGGTTCCTTTAAACTATTAAAATGCTTTTTTATTCTCGACTTTGAATTAAATATCAAAAGGTACTCCAAAAATTTATGGACTTTTCTTCAGAAAAACACTCAAAGTTTTTTCAGCTACTCATTTCGTTGTTTTAAGTCAAAATCTTTTTTGAATCTTTTAACCAAACTGTGAAAATCATCATGACACAATTTTGGTTTTTCTGATTCAGAGTAAGTTTCCTTAATAACTTTGACAATCTCTTGAGTCAGAAGAGAATGTCCCAATGGATTAATATGACAATATCCGTTAATAAAAATCTCTCGAGACTCATCCAAAAAAACCTGGGACATATCTATAAGGTTAAGACTAAGATTTCCTTTCTTTATAAGTTTTCTTACCAAAAGAGAGGACTCTATCATATCTTGCATATGATATCTGTTCCAACTCATTTTAACATCTTTTATCATTTGCATTTCATGATCCGTTAATTTTTTCGACTGCGGCACATAGGGAGAAGGTTGAAAGAAAAAATAAGATTTTACCCCTCGTTTTGCCAGGAAATTTTGTTGTTCACAGGATTGCTCCAGCCAATAAATTAGCCTTTCCAAAAAAGGGAGTGATTCAAAAAGATATGTTTCACGATTTTGTTCTATTTGACGAATAAATTTCGCCTCAAGGCCAACAAGATTTTTTTCCTTTAAGAAGTAAAGAATTTTAAG
>CBDCNX010000030.1:0-52081 GCA_965219545.1 Bdellovibrionales bacterium | reverse complement strand
CGACCCCTGAAAACCAAAGTCAAAAAACCCTTTGCGGACTCAGGACTCAATTACAGTGCCATAGTGGGCGGAGACCTGGGACCCCACTCCCTGTCCATTGTCCTTTATTACCCCGTCTATGTTTTCGGGTCCGGTCATGAAGTCAGGGAGATTCTGGCGACAAGCAATTCCTACGCTTTAAGATATATGTACACCAACAGTTTTCTCAGAATTTATGCAGTCACCTCCTTTAGAGATAAAAACATTGAAAACCCCAATGACGAAAATATCAGGGCTTTCAGGAAAAAGCATGACTCCTGGGGTGACAGTTTCTATGAAGATGAAAAAATTTCCATTGAAAATTATCATATAAAATCCTTTTTTGTCAGATCGGGAGTTGATTTTGATTTACCGGAGGAGACAAGTCTCGGATTCAACCTTCTTCTGCTAAACCTGGATTATAACGAGCAACCCGGTTCAGGGAATGCCAGGTTGAACCGGATGGGAGGATCGGTTTACGCAAGAAAAAATTTTGGAGATTACATTAGTTTCGGACTCCGAATAAACTATCTAAATGACAAAGTCAGTGGCCGTCTGGGTGGTGACTCCCTTGGCAACAGTACGGATGAATATGTTCTCGGCTTTGAAGGCGGGTTGGTGTTTTGATGTTTCGCAGGGGAAATTTTCTATTATATCTTCTCACAGTGGCTGGAATCCTGAACCCCGGTTTCCCTTCTGTTTCCCACGCTCTGGATATTTACGGTGTTTACTTTGGCAGTTGTAAAAGGGAAATTGGTACTATTATAAATGTCAGAGACCAAAGCTTTGATTTTTTAACGGTGAAAGGAAAGATCAAATCCCTTCCAAGATATCAGGCCATTTATCTTGCCGCCTACCCCATAGATCTTCTTCCCATCTCAAATCTTTCGATCAAAGGAAAGGTTGATGTCTATAGCATTGAATCCCGTTTCGGAAACAAAATAAAACCCCTTTTAAAGGGTTGGGCTGTTAATTTTACGGAAGACCAGGTGTCTTTCCTGACAGTCAATCGGGATGAGGTTCTCGTGGATAAAGTGGATATCTGGAATATCAAAAAAGAAAAACAACCCGTTGATTTCAGGTCTTCAGTCAGAAAATTCAGGGAAATTTCGTTCATGGATCCCTATCCCTTTTCCAGTTGTAAAAGGGAGCAAAAGAAAAATATTATCGCTCCACAAAGGCTTTATTCCAATGCTGTGGATGTGAAAAGGGAATTCGATCGTCTTCAGTCAGGTCATCAGGAACTGGCCAAATTTATCAGAAGAAAAAAGTTCTATCCCCGCCCTGAAGTTTATGAAAACAAATCGACACTGGGGCTCTGGTTAATGTCCGGGGCGAGATACGGAGCTTCAAAGTCACGGTCCAATAATTTTTCCCCCTTTTTAAGAAACGAGGTCAGCCTTGGAGCCTACAGTTATCAGCACCTGATTACAACCGGTTCAGGACCCATTTCCGACGGAACCCATCTGGAAACCCAGATGCATTTTTATTACAGGATGAAAGCTGAATATGTTCATCTGTCTGTAATGGCGGACCCCAGCATCCTTCTGGTTGGCAGTCAATATAAGTGGAAAAGTGAGGACATGGATTCCCCGGACTTCAGGGGTAATGAAACGATCTTTATAGAATTCGGCTTCGATTATGGAAGGCTCAGCCTTGAACTCTCACCAGTCATGGGTTTTCAGACAGGCATTAAATTTGGAAACACATTTCTTGAATCAAAAATGAACATTGTTCGGTATGGATTGAGATACACCGGCTTGAATTACACAATGAACCTTATCGGGGGAGTGGGGAGAAATGACAATCAGAATCACTATGATCCAAAACAGTTCTACAACATTGATTTTAAAATGATAAGAATGAATTTACAGAAAAAAATCCATTCCAAACATGAAATGACCCTGTCTTTACTCAACAAGTCCTCAGAAGGTCATGTGCATCTCAATCCCTATAAATTCAATTCATGGTCTCTGGCCGGGATATACAAACATGAATACAGGAGACGATTTTATTTCAGTGGTCTTCTGGGACTTGAGTCCTTTGGAATGGAAGCCAGGGAAGGAACTGTTTCTCACAAGAAAAACCCCTTCCAGGTGAACTTTGGAGTCAATGCCTCTCTAAAATTTTGATAATGAGTAAGACTTTTCCAAAATGACTATCCTTTCCATTAGGCTTTCCATTAGGGGTTTCCAACTACAAAGAACAATCTTCCTAAACCTTCTACAAGTGAGGCTTTAGCTCTCTGTTTCTAGCTACAAAGAACAATCTTCCTACTAAACCCATTTCTGGTCTTTTACCTTCCAGTGGTGTCAGAGCTTTATCCATATTATCTTTCCAGGGAAAGACCGCCGGACTCATCCAGGTCCCCGCTTCCCCAACCATCATTGGACCCTGAACAACAATTTTAACAGGGATATCCCAACTTGTAGTTATATATATGGCACAATCGGTATCACCGGGGTTTTTGTCTCAAATTGGCACACATTCTGCTTATACATGAGCATAAAATGCCTTTTTTACCTTAAAATGCCGGGCATTTGCGTTGGAGGCACCAAGTTCTTTCAACCGACAAACATTAATTGTCAGTATGACTAAATTATAAACAGGAGAAACTAAAATGAAAAAAATATCAAAACTTATTCCACCAAATATGCAGACAATCATGGTTCTTTTGATCCTCTTTGGTTTTAATTCAAAACTTCATGCCTTTTCCGGAAACAAAATCCGCTACAAAGTGGAAAAATGCGATTGTTTTGGCTATAAAGAGGACATACCCCTTTTTCTTTCAGACATCAGTGGAGCCGATACTTTTAATATTGAAGGTGAAGGATCCACCAGAAAAGCTGCTGAAAAACAGGTTCAGAATCTATGTGTTGAAATTTACAGAAAATTCGGAAACTCTGTTGACACTTCCCTGGTTTCCCATTCCGGTTGCCATATCTACAAAAAAAACAAGGATCAATGGGAGCTTATTTAAGCTCCCCTGCCTCCCACACGGGAAGTCATGGACCCAGGAATCTCATAAATAAAACTCCTGTTCAATAACATTCTGTAATGGAGTTAAGGCGACCCGTTGCCAATGTAATTTTTACAAATATCATAAAAAACACTACCAAAAAAAGAATTCTTCATTATTATAGCTATCTGTTCTCTAAATCTTTTCACAGCCTTTAGCTCTGCTATGTGTGAAAAATCTATAGGATAAACCAATAGAGCTTGCTTAAAGAAACTCTAATAATTCTGTTTGAACTTTTTTCTTAGAAAGAATCCAAACAGAATGAATGTGAACTTATAACCGTTCTAACAGGAGAAAATAATGTTTAGAAATTCCAGACAATCATTGATAATGACACTCACCCTGTCCGCTTTGCTTTTCATGGGTTGTCACTCAAAAAAACCAAACAACCCAAAATCAAGCCAGCCAAAAATAAAACTTCACGAACTTGGCATCGAAACTGATCAGACCCGACTCAACACAAATCAAAAACAGTTACTAAGCCGGATTGAAAACAAAAAAACCGTGGACCAAAATCTGCTCTTTGAAATTATACTGGAATTTCACAAACAGGATTTTTTGAAAAATCAACAAAAATTTCCTGCAACAATTGATAAAAACCCACTTATGACTTACTTTAATCCACTGTTGGGCTCAATGTCCCCTGAAACCGATCCCCACGACTTCAAAATGGGTTATGAAAAAAACCTCCTGGCTCTACACAACCAACAGGCCCTAAAGTACAATCGTGATCACACCAGTCTGTTCTCAGCAATTTTTGCCAATCGTATGCAATGCTATTCGGGAACCATACTCTTTAACATTATCTACGCAAAACTTAAAAAATCAGCCTATTTTGACTCAAACCAGGTCTTTATCTATGAAGACGGACACGTTTTGCCGGGATATATGACAAAAATTGATAATCAGTGGCATCTATTTGGTGTTGAAACCACTTTAAATGGTCCGGCAAAAAAGATTTACGGCCCCACTTCCGGTTTGCTGGGAGTGCGTGTTGTGGATGCCTATGTGGCTTTGGGGATTGAAGCTTTAAAAAATCAGATCACAAACAAGGCCTTTGTTGTAAAAACCGCTCTTGAAAAGACAGCAAAGCTCTATGACATTCCCCTGGATCAAACAGAATCCTCTCTTTCAAACGTATCCATCCCCATAGACGGGGGTTCTTCAGGGTCGCACACACACCACCACGCCAACACAGACACCTATTTAAATGCGAGTTTATTCCAGTTTGGTGATTCCAGTCATGTTCCACAGGGTGATCTGGAAAGGGAAACTCTCGATGAATTTATTGCAAAACCCGGAGGTTCAGGAAAAAGCATTCTCACTGATCCTGGCAATTGGAAAAACACAACAACTTTAAGCCAAAACAAACCAGGGGGGCAAATCGTTCCACAGATACAGGGGACTCTGCCCAACAGCCAAACAAAAACCCATGGAAACAGGCCTCCGGGTCCCCATGGAACCGCTCCAACCCCTGATACCTTGCAAATGACAAACGGGGAAGAAGGACTAAAAGTAACAATCAATCAAGATCTTGTACTGAATGAAAAATCAACAGATGGGAAGTCAAGATCTCTCGCTTACTATAGTAACAGTAAATGCGTACTGGCTAATGTAACTGATGTTTTCTTTATTGAATCAAACTCAAATACCCACAGTAAAAAGAATTTGAAAACAGGTGAAATTTTCAATGTTCTTGGATACGATGCCAAATGGGTATCTCCTGGTTTTGATTTCTCTAAACATGATACAGAATATAGACAACTGAACCTATTCATGGTGAGTGAAAATTCTGAATTTTACCTGATGATTTATTGTTCCGGAGATGATATTGCAAACTTATGGACATATCGTGACCTTGAAAAATTACTGGATGGGGTTGTTTCCTTTGAAGAAAAAAGGAATCCTGTTACTAAAGAAACCCTGTTATTTGATAATTCTGAAGATTACCCTCCCTTTCTGTTTCATCCATCATCCACCCTGTCTTATCCATCATCCGCCAGGACAACGGCACCTCCTCTGCTGGATATAAAAAAAGGATTGCATCAAAAAAAGATACAAATCAATGAAAACCCTCCACTTGTTAAGCACAGTCTCTCTGAGAGCCAACCCGACAGGACCGTTAAGAACCTATACGACTATGAAAATGAAAATTGCTTACTTGTTATTGAAGAAAAAAAATCAGTGGAAGAAGACCCTGACACAAACACATACAAGGAATTTTATGTATCTGCTGTTTTTTTAAGGAAAGGAAAAAGCTTTTGGTCTTCCGCCTCTTTTGGCTTAAAAAAACCGAGTGATTTTTTCCCATATGACAATACATTACTGGTATATGCCACAACAGTGAGTCCATTTTCCAAAAACAAAAATCCGGATGCAACTCTTCTGTCCATTAAATGCACCAACAGGTCATGGACACTTTCCACTTCACACAAAGATATTGAAACATTACTGGATGGGGTTGTTTCCTTTGTTGACATTGAAGAAGGAGAAATGGAACCCCCTTTAAAAATTAAGCACACTACTGAAGACCATTTGTTTTTTATGAGAGACCACTTGTTTTAAGCAGTCCTTCTTAATAAACAAGTCCAGCATAGAATAAATAATCTCTCAGGGAAATTCCATGAAAATTCAAACCGGATCAGTATAGTCTTGATAAGATTAAACTTCCCCTTCATAAAGGGGCCTGAAACCCTCCCAGCATTTGGGATAATCCTTTTGCCTGTGGGGACTTTCAAGGGCATATCGAGTGGGGTGAAAAATATGACAGGTCTCAAACATAAAGGCCATGGTGTCTTTTATTTTTTTGGGGCTTTCATCACTGGATATTCCCTCCAAAAAACTCCCTACATCAGGCCCGTGGGCTGACATGGAATTGTGCAGACTGGAGCCCCCTGGTACAAAACCCTCCTGTTTGGCATCATAGGTTCCATGGACCAAGCCCATGTATTCACTCATAATGTTTCGATGATAATAAGGGGGGCGGAAACTGTTTTCAGCCACAAGCCACCTGGGTGGAAAAATCACAAAGTCCATATTGGCTGTTCCCGGAGTGTTTGAAGGGGAAGTGAGAACTGTGTAAATGCAGGGGTCGGGATGATCGTAAGACACGGTTCCCATGGTGTTAAATTTTTTCAGATCATACTTGTAGGGGGCGTAATTGCCCTGCCAGGCGACCACATCCAGAGGACTGTGATCTTGAGTGTATTTCCAGAAACCATGACTGAATTTGGCCACAATCTCACATTCCACCCTTTTATCCTCAAAAAAAGCCACCGGATATTGAAAGTGTCTGGGATTGGCCAGAGCATTGGCCCCCAATGGTCCCAGATTGGGAAGTGTCAAGGGCTGACCCATGTTCTCCCCCAAATAACCCCGGTGCCAACCTTCTGAGAGGGGATTGACCTGAAACTTAATTCCCCTTGGAATCACTCCGATTTCCTGTGGGGATATTTCAAGGATGCCCATTTCAGTACGCAATTCAATGGAAGATTTTTCAGGAACAAAGATCATTTCCCCATCGGCATTATAGAAAAACCCTGTGCCCATGGGTTTATTGAAATGATACTGATGAACGGCTCCCCCCGGTTTTTCAAAAGTGGCCACCATGGTTTTCACACCCTGAATAAAATCCATATCCTCTGTGGGTTGGGCCGGTTTCCCCCAACGCATTCTGGAGGGCGGGATGTTTTGGGATTGGGAGACTTTGGTCTGCCAATGTTTCTGATGAAAAACCTCATACTCCCCATGGGAGGCGGAAGGGTGGATCCTGTAGAGCCAGCTTCTAAGATTTTTATGCCTTTCCATTGTGAAAGCGGTCCCTGAGATCTGTTCGGGAATCAATCCCAAAGGGGATTTCTTGGGACTGTTCTGTCCCCTGGGAAGACTGTTTTTTTGGGCCTCGGTTTCAAAATGATTTCCAAAACCGTTGAGATATTTCATAGAGGACACCCTGATGCTTTCTTTATTTATATTTGCCTGATTTTCCAGATTTCAAATAATCCACAACAACAATTGACATAAAAAATCTCAAGTGTCAAAACAAATTGAATTATCAAACTCCATCAAATACTCCAAGTTCACTTTCAAGTAAAACACGAATCTCCTCATTTTCTTTGGATGCTTCAAGCATGGCCTGAAAAAATTCTGTCTCTTCCAGATTTTTGTATATTTCATCCCTTACTTCAGAAAAAATAACAATAGGATTCCTTCCAATTATGGAACATTTAATTTTATTGAGTATGCAAAACAATATGCGAAAAATGGATGAAGGTGTGGTGGGAGGGGTGTTTGGCCTGACAGAGTCAAAAACAGTCTGACGCAACCTCAACGTAAGCACTTCCCGGATAATGGGATCACCTGAGTTCCAAAGCCTTATAATCATATCCCTATCATTTATAATATTTGGATTTCTTAAAAAAGTCATCATAAAAAATGGAGTCAGTCTTTGGGAATGTCCGTAAAACGGACTCCCAAACATTCCGTCCAAAATCTTCAGATACTCTTTTTCTTCTTTGGAAAGCCCGGTGTGAACTACCCTTAAACTGGCCTCATGATCTCCTCTATAAACAGCTTCATTGGCCTCAGTAAGAATACGGAAAGTTGCATTTGCAGGGTCATGGACAGACGGTGATTTTATTTTGGTTGTTGCCTGTACAAAATCCCAAAACATAATCATGATAACTCTTGCCTTTTCTGTTTCCTCTATAATATCAAGACTGGCACCAACGACTGGTATTGATTCATCTTCCTTTAAAGTGTAATATCCTTTTTTTGTGTACTGTTTTGCGTATTCAGTAAGATTAAATTTTCTATCACCGATAATCTCATCAAGAAAATTTGTATAAAAAGCATGAAGATCATCCAGTGAAACTTTAAAATCACCCCTTTGAATGGCGTGTACTGTTCCCTGAACCATTTTTTTCCAGGCACTGACAGAATTTTCCCTGATATTTTCACCTCTTTGTGCCAATTCCTTAAAAACTTCATTTTGATAAGTACAAAGGTATTGAAAAAAATCTGATATCTCCATAGGGTCATGGGGATTCAGACGGGTAAAGAAAACCCTATTATAAACCTGTTCCACATAAGAGGAGGGATGGATAACAGCACGAGCCACATCCTCGTTATAAAGCATCACTATTGGACTCTCATCCATGGAATCCTGTAAGAACCTGAGTTCATCAGGTTTAAGTTTTCCTGTATCAATCCCCAATTCTGCAAACAGGACTGTCAACTGCCTTGCTTTGCTGAGAGGAAAGGATACTATACGGGACGCAAAAGCCCTGTTTCCTGAAAAAAACAGAAAAACCACAAAAGTTATACAATTCAAAAACAATATTTTTTCCTTCATTTTGTAATTCACAATCTACCAATCAAACCCCTGACAGGCATATTTTAATAAACTGGATTAAAACAAAAAACAAGAAACCTTGTAAAAATAACAAAATCCTATAAATTTTACAAATTCATACCCTCTAAAGGGCCTCACAAAGAGCAATAAACAAGATAAGAAGTAAAAAATCTTGCAAAGACCAAACTTTTTTTTTATCATTAAAACCCCATGGCCATTTCAAACGAAAAAAAGATCAGTATCAATCTTGAAAAAACAGCCTCTTTTTTAAATGGGTTTCTTTTCCTACTTATGTTGGGGACTGGCTTTATCGGTCTTTTCTGGAATACAAACTGGTACTGGCTGGCCGGTTTTACATTGGTTCTCAATCTTTTAAATATCTATTATTTATACATCCAAAAACGACATACTCTTTTAGCCAACTTTGGCATACTGGCCCTGTTTCGATACCTTGTGGAAAGTATCGGACCTGAATTCAGACAGTACCTTTATTCCAGTGATACGGAGGAAAAACCCTTCAACAGAACAGAAAGAGCGGATGTTTACAAAAAAGCAAAAAACAGTGAAAAATCCTCCGCCTTTGGCTCCCTTCTGGATTTTGACAAGGCCACCTTAAAACTGAAACATTCCTTTTATCCGGTTGATAAAAAAAACATAGACCCTTTTTGTCTGTGTTTTGGGCAGGAACGTCAATTAAAACAGGCCTACACCATTAACAAAGCCATTATGATCGGAGGGATGAGTTACGGGGCTTTAGGGAAAAAAGCCATTCGAGCCCTGTCCTGTGGAGCCGGAAAAGCGGGAATTCCCTTAAATACCGGAGAGGGAGGTTTTCCAAAATACCACCTCATGGACGGAGCGGATCTTATTTTTCAAATAGGCACAGCCAAATTTGGAGTGAGAAACGAAGACGGTTCCTTTAACCCCGATCTTTTTGAAAAAGTTTCCAGTCACAAACAAATAAAAATGATTGAACTGAAATTTTCCCAGGGAGCCAAACCGGGGAAAGGGGGACTTTTACCCAAAGAAAAAATCACGGAAGAGATTGCCGAACTCAGGGGTATTCCGACGGGAAAAGATGTCATCTCCCCTGCCGGACACGCAGAATGTGTGTCCGCAGAATCCACTGTGAAGTTTATCAGAAAAATTCAGGAAATCTCCCGCCTGCCTGTTGGAATCAAGTTTTGCCTTGGTTCCACAAAAGAAATGGGGGAAATGTTCATGGAGATGAAAAAACAAAAAATCTTTCCCGACTATATTGCCATTGACGGGTCAGAAGGGGGAACGGGGGCTGCTCCGAAAACCTTCATGGATGATCTGGGTTATCCCCTGTTTCCGGCTTTGGAAAAAACAGTCAATCTTATAAAAGAACAGGAAGTGGAAAATAAATTTAAAATCATCACTTCGGGAAAACTCATCAGTGCGGGAAAACAAATGATGGCCCTGTGTCTTGGGGCTTCAGCCATTTACACAGCCCGTGGTTTTATGCTGGCTCTGGGTTGTGTACAGGCTCTCAGATGTAACAACAACACCTGTCCTGTGGGAATCACCACCCATTCCAAAAAACTGCAAAGAGGACTGGACATTCAGGAAAAATCCGAGCGGGTCAAAAATTATGCTCTCAATCTGGACAAACACCACTATGAAATGTTGGCGGCCATGGGTCAGACAAGATTTTCTGATTTAAACTCCAATAACCTTATTTTCCCTTAGTGGTTCATCTATTGAACAAACCACTGATCTTATTTTGATTTCTTTTTTATAGATGATTTCTTTTAGGCATACTTTTAAAGTTCATTGATTTTTTACAAAAAACCAATAAACTCCTCCAGAGGAGGTCACCATGAAAATACTGATTTCAGGGGGAACAGGTCTTATTGGCAGGGAGTTGGGTAAAACCCTGACTCATAAAAACCATGAAATTTTTATTCTGACCCGCAATCCCCATAGAGCCCGATGTCCTTTTCCCCATAAAACCCTGTCCTGGAATGAACTGGAAAATCATTCGGGCTTAAAGGACCTGGATCATATCATCAACCTGGCCGGGGCCAACGTCACTGAACGACGATGGAATAAAAATTTTAAAAACAAAATTTACAGTTCAAGAGTTGAAACCACAAAAAAACTGGTGACTCTGGCCAATACCCGTTGTTCCAACCTTAAAAGTTTTGTGTCCACCTCAGCCATTGGTATTTACGGTCACACAGGGGAAAAACACGTCACAGAAGACTCTCCCCAGGGTCGTTCCTTTCTGGCCCGTGTTTGCAGGGACTGGGAGGCCGCCACCAAAAGCCTCCAAAAAGGACGAACTGTTATTTTCAGAGTGGGTGTTGTTTTCAGCCAAAAGGGCGGGGCTTTAAAAAAAATAGTTCCACCCATTCAGGCAGGTCTTGGTGGTCCTATTTCAGGGGGACAACAATTCATGTCCTGGATTGACATTGAAGACCTGGTGAATATGTACGTCTTTGCCCTGGAAAACCCCATCGTGGGAACCTTTAATGCCGTGGCCCCAGATCCTGTAAGCAATAAAGAACTGACACAGGTGATTGGAAAACATTTGGGGAAAAAAACCTTTTTTAAAGTTCCCTACTTTCCCCTGCGAATTTTCCTTGGGGAACTGGCCAGGCATTTGGTGGAAAGCCAGAAAATCAGTCCACAAAAAATTCAGAGTAAAGGTTTTGGGTTTCTCCATTCCCATGTGGAAAGTTCCATTGAAAAACAGGTGCCAAATCTTAAAGGAATGGAAAGAAGACTGATTTTTGAACAATGGGTTCCAAAAACAAAAGAGGAGGTTTTTTTATTTTTCTCAGAACCCAAAAACCTGGGAAAACTCATTCCAAAAGATTTTCATTTTAAAATCCTGAATATTTCCACTGAAACCATGGAAAAAGGAACCCGGCTTGACTACAAAGTGAAAGTCAACGGGATTCTCTTAAGGTGGCAGACCCTTATTACCGGATGGGACCCTCCAGAATCTTTTTCTGACAGCCAGGAAAAAGGACCTTTTAAAAAATGGAATCATTTCCATTTCTTTAAAGATCTGGCCGGTGGCACTTTAATTGTTGACCAATTGGATGTGGAGCCTCCCCTGGGTCTTCCCGGTTCCATTATTGCCGGTTGGAAAGTTTTTAGGGACATAAACAAAATTTTTGATTACCGTCGCAAAATCATTCAATCAATTTTATACTGATTTTAAAAGAGGCCAATCATCCTCACCCTGTTGTGTATCAAACCTGACAATGGGATTAAATTTGCTTCTTTGAAACTCCCATAATAAAATCGTTTATGGGTTATCTTCAGATTATCAAAAAAAATCCCAAAGTTATTGGTTTTGGATTTCTCAATACCTTTTTTTCCGGTCTTGGCCAAACCCATTTTATCTCCATTTTCAATCCCATTATCATGGCCGGGTTTGCCTTAAATCACAGCGAATACGGAAGCCTTTACTCACTGATCACCCTTCTCAGTGGAATTGTTATCATCTTCGTCGGCCCCCTTATTGACCGTCATGATGTTCGTTATTTTTGTCTGTTCATCGCCCTGGGACTTATCATCAGTCTTTCACAGGTTCTTATGGCAAAGACCTTGTTTCTGTTGGGGTTTGGACTTTTTGGACTGCGTTTTTTCGGTCAGGGACTCAGTTCCAGTGTCAGTTCCATAGCCATAGCCAGATATTTTAAAACAAACAGAGGGAAAGCACTCAGCCTCAGCCAAATGGGTTTTCCTTTTTATGAGATTCTTATAACCCCTCTCTTTGCTTTTCTGCTCGGTTTTTTTCAATTTCAAAATCTTCTGATTATTCTTATATTTACAGTTATTATTGTCTATTTTCCATTAAGTTTTTTTCTGACTGCTTCCCTTCCCGAATTCAACAAAATTGACAGGAAAAAGGAACTTCAACACCTGAACGATAAAAACAAAGGGGAAAGAGCTCTTGAAAAAAGCTGGACCCGCAGGGAGGTTTTTGGACACAAAACCATTTATTTTCTTCTGGGGCACGCCCTGATGCCTCCTTTTGCCCTGACAGGTCTTTTTTTTCATCAAGTGGCTATTGCCCGGATAAAAGACTGGAATCCGGCTCTTATGGCTTCAGGATTTATTTTTTTTGGCCTTGGCCGGGTGATAAACACTTTTGCCACAGGCCCCCTTGTTGACAAATACAAAGCCGCCACTCTCTTTCCTTTTTACCAGATTCCCATGTACCTTGGTTTTTTTATCATGGCCCAAAACCAGCAACAATGGGTCCCCTCTGTTTGTTTTCTCCTCTTTGGCCTGACTGTGGGAAGTGCGGGACCCATTAAGGCCGCCCTCTGGGCTGAAATTTACGGCATCCAACATCTAGGGGCACTGAAAAGTCTTTTTGCCACCTTTATAATTTTTTCCACAGCAGCAGCTCCGGCCTTTTTTGGTTATCTTATTGAAAAAGACTACGGAATAACCCCTCTTCTCTATGGACTTCTGATCTGTTCTCTGCTTTTTTCCCTAATGGGCTTCATCGGTCTGAAAAAACACTTTTCTAAGACGAACCCTTAAAAGTCCATAATAAACCGGACTCCAAGGGTGAACAAAAGAAGATCAAGGCCTGAAATAATATCTGAAGATTCAATATCCCTATATTTATATTTCACATCAGCCCCAAAGAAATGAACCTGAGCATCAATACCAAGAGACAGGTCTTTGGTAATGGACCTTCTTAAAACACCACCAAACTCATAATTTATCGGAAGCAGGGAATCCATTTCAAAGGCATCCCCCACCATTACGGGAAAAACATAACGACCATAGGCCTCGTAATTCCACTTGCCCCAGTTGTTTTTGTAAAAAAGACCAAAATGAAGACTGTAAACAGAGTTGTCAAAATAAGAGAAACGACACTCCCACTCACCACCCCAGGTTTCCTCGCAATCCTGACGATAGAAAGGAAGGGACTGATATTGAAAGCCCAAATCAAGGGCCAGATTTGAGGTTCCCAAAAAATTCAGAATTTTAGAAAACCAAATCACCGAAATCTGAAATTCATACCAGGAAAAACTCTTTGAACCCTCCACATTGGGGCCTTCACCAATATCTTCAGTGTTCCCCGAACCCTGATACATATTGGCCCTGAAATAAAACTCTTTGGAAAAATCCCAATCCCCACCAAGTCGCCAGGATGGAACCACCAGAGCCGTTCCCGATTCATCGTAATGATCGATAATGGAACTGGCCACATTGGTTAAAAAATAAGAGGTTCCCAAACCGCCCCAAAGACGGAGAGCCATCTTTTCCCCCTGTTTTCTTTCATTACGATCTCTGACCACCATTCCCTCATTGGCTCTGGAATGATGACTTGTATCACTTTCAATGTCGGCAACAATCTGTTCAGCTTCCTCGTCAGAAGTCTGCTTGGCAAAACTCTCCTCAATGGATTGAAGATCATTGGCCGCACCTATTTCCGGCACCTGAAATTTTAAAGGACTGAGTTTCCAGGCCTTACCCCCCCTTCTTCTCACCTCCACGGGAATTTCAACAAAAGTGGTGGGAAGATAGAGATCAAAAGAAAAAATACCGCTTTTATCAACAATGATTGGAAATTGGATTGAGTTTTTCCTTGGAATGGAAACCCTACGGGCACCACCACTATCAAGGTGAATTTTTATACGATTTTTGCGAATCCTAACCCGGGATCCCGGCTTCGCCTGACCTGAAAATCGTAACACCCGCCGGTTTCTACGGCTCAATTTTTCATTGATGGTTTTTGGTTCATCCCATTTGATCCGGGCCCCGGCCTCTGAAAAAAACAACAATAAAAAAGGAACTAACAGAAAACTTTTTTTGTATTGACTCATCAATGTCTCCAAATAAATGATTCAGCGAGAAACTTTACCAAAGTCCGATGCAAAAAGAACTTCTTAAAAGAAATCAACACCCATGGTCTTTATTGTGACTAAAAGTATATAAAGATTCAAGAATTTTTTGCCATGCACTATTTTTTCAACAGTCCGTATTCTTTAAAAAACTGATAATCTCAAGGGCCAGTTTCCTGCTCACACCCCGAACCTTACAAAGATCGCCCAGGGAAGCTTTCCCCAGGCCCACAACAGAATCAAATTTGTGGAGAAGGCGTTTGATAAGAACAGGACCCAGACCTTTGATCTGGTCCAACTGGCTTTCAAGACTCTGTTTTTCCCTCTGTTCCCTGTGAAAAGTAATGGCAAAACGATGGGCCTCATCCCTTAAGCCCACCAGTATTTTAAAGGCTTCCGAGCCCTCGGTAAAAGTCACTGGATTCTGACGACCAGGCAAATAAAAACGTTCCCTGCTTTTTTCCACCTGAGGTCCCTTAAAATCAGATTGGGTTCTCTGTTTGGCCAGACCCACCACCGGTAAACAGGATTTTCCAATATCCTTTAAAACCTTCAAAGCGGCACTGAGTTGCCCTTTTCCCCCGTCAATAACAATGAGGTCCGGCTCATCCCATTCCCCATGTTTGAAACGACGGGTCAGTACCTCCATAAGGGCCCCGTAATCATCCCCCCCTGTTTTGGACTGAAGTCTGTAACGACGATAAAGATCACTGTTAAACACTCCATTCTCACAAACCACCTGGGATGCGACACTCTGTCCCCCCTGAAGATGGGAAACATCAAAACACTCAATCCGTTCAGGAGGACTTTTAAGTTTGAACTTTTTGGCAATAAGCTCCAAAGCTCTTTTTCTTTTCTCATTTTTTGAAATATGGGATGCAAAATGACTTTTAGCATTCCTGTTGGCCAGAGTTATCAGCCTCTGTCCCTGGGTGTGGGTGGGAAAGCTGACTGACACCTTCTGATAACCCCGATGGGAAAAAACCTCCTTTAAAAGTTTTATAATCTCAGGCCCCATGTCCACCGGCAGATAAACTTCATCGGGGATAATATTATCCTGATAATACTGATTGATAAACGAGGTGAGCCACTGCCTGACATCCTCCTGCTCTGAATGGGGATCAATCTGCGGAAAAAACTGACTGCGTTGACCGATCATCCTCCCCTGACGAATATGTAAGGTTTCAATCAGGGTTCCCCGGTTGTCTCCGTAAAAACCAATAACATCCTGATTGTTTGTTGAGTTGGCATTCACCACAGCCTGTTTTTCAAGAACTTTTTCAATGGCGGCGATATTGTCACGATACTGGGCTGCCAGTTCAAATTTCCGGTTTTCCGCCAGTTTCGACATTTCCTTTTTAAGTTCCTTAACCACCAAAACCCCTTCTTTTTCAAAAAATCTCCTGGCTTTTTTCACATCCCTCCCGTATTCCTTCACACCAATAAGATTCACACAGGGTGCTGTACAGGCTCCAATCTGGTAAGTTATGCAGGGACGTTTTCGGGATTTCATAAAATGGTCACCACAATCCCTTATTTTGAAAGACCGGTTCAAAAAGCCAATGATATTTTTAACCACATAACCACTCACATAGGGACCAAAATATTGTGAACCGTCATTGACCACTCGACGGGCCAGATAAAAACGGGGAAAGCTGTCCTTCAAACTCAATCGAATATAGGGATAGGCCTTATCGTCCTTGAGCCGGATATTGTAACGGGGACTGTGTTTTTTAATAAGAGAGGCTTCCAGTAAAAAGGCTTCGGCTTCCGTCTCGGTCAAAATATAATCAATCATGTCAATATGATGAACCAGAAGCTGGGTTTTACTGTTCCCAATATTGGGATTGAGGTAACTCCGAACCCGGCTGCGAAGACGCTTGGCCTTACCCACATAAATCACCTTGTTCTGATTGTTCTTCATGAGGTAAACACCGGGACTTTGGGGAAAGTCCACCACTTTGGCCTTCATGTTTTCAAAATGTTCCGCTCTCTTATTCATACACCCGTCCAATGAGACTCATTGTATACTGATCCGGTTTGAATTTTCATGGTTACATGAAAAACAAATGGTCTTCAGTATAAAAGTCTGAAAGTGAAAAACTCAAGTTGGATCAGAATTCATTGAACCGTCCAAAAACTTTAATTCCAGAAGCTGAAGACGTTTTATTTTATCCCTCAATCGGGCGGCCTCTTCAAACTCCAGAAGCTCCGAAGCTTTTTTCATCTTCTTTTTTAATTGATTGATCTCTTTGGCAAGTTGTCCCGGGTGTTCAACCATTTTTATAAAATCCCCGGAATCTGAAATTTTCTTTGTCGAATGGGATTCATAGATTTCCGTAAGACTTCCCATGATTTTCTTTTTTATGGTTTTTGGAATAATCCCGTGATCTTTATTGTATTTTTCCTGCATCTGACGACGACGGTCTGTCTCTTCAATGGCCTTTCTCATGGACTCTGTTGTCCGGTCACCATAGAGAATCACCTGACCTTGGGCGTGACGGGCGGCCCTTCCAATGGTTTGAATCAATGAACGCTCGGAACGCAAAAAACCCTCCTTATCGGCATCAGTCACAGCCACAAGACTGACCTCCGGAATATCCAAACCCTCTCGCAACAGGTTAATGCCAATAAGAACATCAAACAAACCCAGTCTCAGATCACGAATGATTTCATTTCTTTCAATAGTTTTTATATCACTGTGCAGATATCTTACCTGAACCCCAACGCTGTTGAAATAAGAGGTGAGGTCTTCCGCACTTTTTTTGGTCAAAGTGGTCACCAGCACCCTCTCTTTACGTTTGACCCTCAATTTTATTTCAGAGAGAAGATCATCCACCTGGTGGGTGGCCGGACGCACTTCCACCACAGGATCCACAAGACCTGTGGGACGGATGATCTGCTCCACAATGCTCCTGGAAACCTCTCTTTCATAATTGCCGGGTGTGGCTGAAACATACACCACCTTGTCCACGATTTTTTCAAACTCCTGAAAATTCAGAGGTCTGTTGTCAAGGGCTGAAGGCAACCGAAAACCATGTTCCACAAGGGTCATTTTTCTGGCCCTGTCCCCCCGATACATTCCCCCGATCTGGGGAACAGTCACATGGGACTCATCAATAAACATAATGAATTGATCAGGAAAATACTCCAACAAAGTGGGGGGCGGTTCCCCTTGATTGCGACCCGTAAAATGTCTTGAATAATTCTCAATTCCCTGACAAAAACCAAGCTCCTGTATCATTTCAATATCGTAACAGGTTCTCTGTTCAAGCCTTTTGGCCTCGTCGTACTTCATGGTTTCCTTGAGAAAAGCCAAATGTTCCTGCAACTCCTCACGGATGGTTTCAATGGCTTTTTCCCGCCTCTCTTCGGTATTGACATGATGACTTCCCGGATAAACAGCCACCTGATCCAGATTTTCAAAAACCTCCCCGGTAAGAGGATCAAACCAACAGATTTTTTCCACAAAATCCCCGAAAAACTCAACCCGGATCACCCTTGACTCCTCGTAGGGAGGGAAAATGTCCACCACATCCCCCCGGACCCTGAAAGTCCCACGATGAAAGTCATAATCCCCACGGGTGTATTGAATTTTTACCAGATCCCTTAAAAGCTGATCCCTTTTTAATTCCTTATTGCTTTGAATTTGGACCGACAATCCCTGATAGGCTTCGGGACTTCCCAAACCATAAATACAGGACACACTGCTGATAATAATCACGTCTTTTCGATTGAGGAGGGAGTGAGTCGCTGAATGTCTCATCCGATCAATCTGTTCATTGATTGAGGAATCCTTTTCTATATAGGTGTCAGTCACCGGAATGTAGGCCTCCGGCTGGTAGTAATCATAATAGCTCACAAAATACTCAACGGCATTGTCAGGAAAAAGTTCTCTGAACTCTGCAAACAATTGGGCGGCCAGGGTTTTATTGGGAGCCAGAATAAGAGCCGGTTCACCCATTTTGGAAATAAGATGGGCCATGGTGAAGGTTTTTCCGCTTCCTGTCACCCCTAAAAGGGTCTGTTGTTTTTCACCGGATTGAAAAGCACTGACTAATGCCCCAATGGCTTTGGGTTGGTCTCCTGAGGGTTGAAAAGAGCTTTTGATTTTAAAAATTTTTTTCAAGGAAAATTTATCCGGGTTTTTTGGAAAAACTGTTCGGCTTGCCTATTCCTCCAAACACATTTTTCCATTTGCCACTCCTTACTGCCATCTTATAGGAACGGCTCTACTCGTAGTAAGGGGGGGACCTGCCGTCTGATTCCCAGTCTCCGGAGCCATTGGAAATTCCATATGACGGACCCTGGAAGAAGTTCCCTGGGGCACGGGGTCTCCAAACATTGATCTTACTAACACTGCCAGTTCCCTGGAAAACTCATCACTCTCATCAGAAGCCCTGGTCGCTGTGTTCCAGAAAACATCGTTGTGTTTGGTCACTCCAACACTGTAAGAATTGTTCACATTTTTAAATGAGGCGGACACAAAGGTTGCAAACCGGGCTGTCCCTCCTTCCACACTCTTGGCTTCTCTCCAGAACCCCAGAAGAAATTCCCAATCACTTAACAGATGTCTATTATCCCTTCCTATGGATTCAAACACAAGTTTTCTGAAAGGTTTATGTGCCCAGAATCTGAAAACAGCCTCTTTTGTTTGAAGATCCTCGGCCATTCTGCCAACAAACTTTTCGGGGTTTGCAGCAACGTACTTAAAAACCGTTTCCTCAACCATTTTCCCGTGAGCCTTGTCATCAACCCAATCACCGGACAACCTGGCGGGATTGTTCTCAAAATCCCCTATATCAAAATTGTTCCCCCTCACACCACCCAGGGGATCCCTTCTTCCCGTTGCCACAAGAGGAATGTCCCTTCTGTCAGCGTAGGGATCAATTTCAGGTAACCGAAAATGGGGATTTATTATATAGGAATCAGCAGAACCGCTTTCCATGGCTTCTTCAAAATGCCTTATAAAAGTATGAAAGGGCTCTTTGCCTCCAGGGGAAATATCATCCACATGAACACCCCTTATTGCCAAACTGTAAACAGACGCATAGAGATTTTCAATCCAGACCTGATCGGGTATAAGTGCAAAATTATCATATTCGTAAAGAGTGGAAAGAATATCATCCACTCTCGCACCCGTCTCCTCTGCCATATCATGGACAGAAGTCATAAGACCTTCCATATGATCCCTATTATTAACATCCAGTCGTTTTTGAAAAAAGGCCCGAAACACATCAGAATGTTCGTGATCCTGAAAGTAATGAAGGGGATGGCCGCCGGGCTTTTCAGGAACAATTAATTTCATGGGATCCCTAGTGGCTTCTCTCAATTGGGAAAGAATGTGACCGGGAAGAGCTTCCCTGTCCATTCCTTTCATTTCCAGAATTTCATCCAAAGTTCTATTAAACTCCAGATCAATTCCCTCATTCGAGGACCTTGCAGCCGCTGTGAAAAAATCATCGGTTTTCTCCGTTATTCCCTTTAAGAACCTACCTACACCTTCTATGGTCTGGTCACCCACTCCTGCAAAAACACTGAAAGGTAAAAACAGAAACACAGTAAAAATACTGACCCATAATCGGTTTGATTTTGATTGACCTATTTTTTTTCCTTTAATCATAATTTCCCAATCTCATGGGCTCAGTCCAACACTTGGATACCCCGTTCCTGGATACCCCGTTTAATGATTATTGGTTCATTATTGCCCCTTCTTCCAGACCTAAACCACCTCATGATCCGACTCACCAAAGGAGTGTCTTCAGCAACATCTATCTCCGCCACTGGAGTTCTCCGTTGTCGGACTCCATCTGTCATGCCATTAGAGGGAACCCTGCCTTCCTCCTTAGCGATTGATCTTAACATCGAATCAAGCTCCTGGAAAAAATAAGCACTTTCCCCAGAGGCCCTGTTCGTTGTATTCCAAAAGACATCACCATGTTTAGCCAATTCAACATCATAGGCATTATCCGCATTTTTAAATGATGCTTTCACAAGACCTCTGAGCCGTGCCCTTCCACCCTCCAAAACCTTGGCTTGCTCCCAGAATTTGAGAAAAAACTCCCAATCACTCAACAGATGTCTGTTATCCTTTCCTATGGAATTGATCACAGGTTTTCTAAAAACCATAGTGACATCCTCATCCCAAAATCTTGAAACAGCCTCTTTTATTTGAGGATCATCGGCCATTCTGCCAACAAACCTCTCAGGGTTTGCAGCAACGTATTCAAAGACCATTTTCCTGTAACCATTTTCATCAACTTTGGCATCAGGTAATCGGAAATGGGGATTGATTATATAAGAATCAGCAGAACCGCTTTCCATAGCCTCTTCAAAACGTCTTACAAAAGCATGAAAGGGCTCTTTGCCTCCAGGGGAAATATCATTCACATAAACACCCCTCATCGCTGTACTATAAACAGACGCATAGAGATTTTCAATCCAGACCTGATCGGGTATAAGTGCAAAATTATCATATTCGTAAAGAGTGGAAAGAATATCATCCACTCTCGCACCCGTCTCCTCTGCCATATCATGGACAGAAGTCATAAGACCTTCCATATGATCCCCATTATTAACATCCAGTCGTTTTTGAAAAAAGGCCCGAAACACATCAGAATGTTCATGATCCTGAAAGTAATGAAGGGGATGGCCGCCGGGCTTTTCAGGAACAATTAATTTCATGGGATCCCTAGTGGCTTCTCTCAATTGGGAAAGAATGTGACCGGGAAGAGCTTCCCTGTCCATTCCTTTCATTTCCAGAATTTCATCCAAAGTTCTATTAAACTCCAGATCAATTCCCTCATTCGAGGACCTTGCAGCCGCTGTGAAAAAATCATCGGTTTTCTTTGAAAGACTTCCCCGAACAAATGCATTCAGCATTTCCACAGTTGGTGCTGCAAAAACACTGAAAGGTAAAAACAGAAACACAGTAAAAATACTGACCCATAATCGGTTTGATTTTGATTGACCCATTTTTTTTCTCCTTGTTAAAACGAAAACAAAACCGATAGCACTTTCCCGGCAATCTGTTGTAAAACAAACACAAAGGCCTTCTACCATAACTTCTTATGAAAAACAAATTTTTTATTATTATTTAAAAGAAGAGTCTCTCAGGTTTTTTGTCAAAAAACCACAGATTAAACCCAAGACAAATTTTTACTTTATAAGCATTTGATTTATTTGATTTTTCAATATTGAAAAAATTACATTCTTAAAGAGTCAATCCTGAAATAAGAGGAAAATTAAAAAACTAAGCTTTGTAAATATACTGATCCTGTTTGAGTTTTCATGGAATTTCTCTATGGAAATAGCATGAAAAACAAATGGTCTTCAGTATATATTCCTGTTGAATAGCGTTGATAATATATTAGTATGGTTAACATCCTTATATCAATCAGTCCCTTATTCCGTTGAGGGGGGAATGTATTCACTGAACACACCATCTCTGACTTTAAGTCCAAAATCTTCCGAACCTTCAATAAGTTTTTGAACACTGTGTTTTAAAATCCCCTGCCTTCCAGGTTTTGATTGCAGGACCTGAATATAATAGACCATCACAGAGTTTTCACCCGCTCCGTGTTCCAATCCCGGTAAAGTGTTACCCTCCACAACTTCAAGAGTTTCATAGAGAGGCAAAGAGGACTGACTGAATTCATAACAATCGTTATAAGTCGTCTGGTAAGGTTTAACGGTTGTATCATAAGCGGCATTGAGGCCGGAATCCGGAAACCAGGGGTTTCTGTGTTGTTTGATCTGAACCAGAACACTTTCCTCCCCGTCGGGGTTGTCTTCCAGGTTTTCAGGATCAAGGGCTGCTGTGTAACGGGTGGCTTTCCCTGTGTTCTGTGAACCAAAATACACAAAGGTTTCAATTCCGTCGATAATACCATCCCTGTCCGTATCAAAGGCCCTGGGATCCCCCCTTAAAATATTTTCCTCCATGTGGTTTTCAATTTCATTCTCCTCACAGACGGTGAGCAGGTCAAAATCATCATCAGAACGATCCGTGCATTCCGGAAGTCTTTTCCCCTGATACCTGAAACGCAACCAATGAAAAAAGTCCCCATAGCCATCTCCAAAACTAAACCGGTTTGCCGGATCAAAGGACTTTCCCTCAGAACTCAGTTCCGTGGCATAAAGACGATTCGCCTCCAGTTCATCACGATCACACATTCCATCGGCATCGGAATCCACATCCACTTCTCCATCAAGACAAAATCCGGCATTGAGATTATAGACAAGAAACTCTTTCAAACTCCAGGGAACCACATCCGGTTCTGGATGAACCAGACTTTCAAGGTTCCAGTTTTCATTATTTTCAAAATTAACAAATTTCCCATTTCCTTTTTCAGCCATTCCTTTGAGAAGATCAATGGCACTATTTCCTGCACGACCATAGTAAGCTGAACTCAGAAAAATTTTTCTTCGTGCGTTCACAGTTATCAGGCTGGAAACCCCGGGCAGAGGATCTCCGTCAGTGGGAACACCGTCTGAAAGAAATAAAACAACATATGAAGAAGTTTCAGACGGAAATTGTTCTATATCAAATTCAATGGCCTGCTGGGCATTTAAAAGTGCTGACCCATAGCTGGTTCCACCTCCATGAGGTCTTTGTCGAATTGTGTTGGTAGCACTGTAAAATTCCTGAATATCATCCGTAAACCTTGCTTTTAATGGATTACCCGGATAATGAATTGGAACTTCAATCCCTCCATTAAAACGAATCAATCCATACTGATAGGACTTGTCCTCCTCCTCCAGTTCCTGAACAAGTTCATCAATAGCATTAGCCCGTCTGGAACCACCTGAGTCATTGGTACGATTACTTCCTGACACATCCACCACAAACATGATCTTTACCGAACCCCCTTCAACTTCCACAGGTTCAACAACACAAAAACTGTCCTTTGAGTAAGATGAGTAGGGCTTTCTTTTCAGTGCCACTTCCTCCTGTGTGCATCCGGCAAAAACCAGAGGAAATAAAAAAAACAGGAGGATTTTGTAACCTCTCTGGTTTTTCAAACAGGCTCGGTTCACCAATACAATGTCATGAAACTGTCTCACTTTAAGAATCCCCCACCCTACCTATTTAAAAAGCAAGATAGGGGCCAATCTGTTTCCAAACAGATAAAAAACAGTGAAATCAAAAAAGCAACAGATACAAATCGACAGTTGTTAAAAAGTTTTTCAGAAAAACCATTATAAATGTGACAATTGTTGAAAAACCCTACAGACTTATTTTGTACCTGAAGATAAGGAAACAAATACTTTTTTATATGAATTCTTGGAAGAATCTGGCTTCACACTGTTTCAACTTAAAAACATACAAACCATTGGGTTTATACAAAATGATCTTAAATTTATGTTTCCGTTTTTAAATACGAACACACAGAGTCTTCCCAATCAGGCCGATCGGCAATGGGTACTATTACTGTTTTCCCCGGATCACTGAAAAGAAGTGTTCCCGCCCGGTTATTGAGAGTCATAACACCTGATTCGGGATCAAAGATAAAAAGTATATGAAACATATTGGTTTGTTTGGCCCCAAGTCTTTTCTCAAAAACAATGCGTTCCAAATACAATGTGGGACTTTTTTCATATTTGTATAAATTGGTTTCCGTCCGCTTTTCTATTATCTCGGGGGGGTCCTGTTCTGGAGATTGATTGATTCCTGAATGGACTTCCGTCCGCCTTTCTGTTCTCTTGAGGAGTTCCTGTTTTGGAAGTTGATTGATTCCTGAGAGAGTCAATTTCCCGGAGAAGTCCGGTATCCAGAAGTTTTCGGTAAAAGAATCAACTGTTATGGTTTCGCCTTCTTTCTTTATTTCAAACCTGGGAAGACATCTGGCATTATCGTTATTAAAAGAATCATGCTGCCCAAGGAAGTCTTCCATTTCTTCAATATTAAGTTTTTGTTTTGGACCCCTTTTATCGGCAAAAACAACTACTGACAAACAGGTTAAAAAAACAATGACAGATATTTCTTTTATACAATTCATACAGGACGACACCCTATAGATGTATAAAAACAAAGTCAATAGCTAGTCAAAATCCTGATAGACTGTTCCATTAAGTGTAACTGACACATGATCAGGGCCTATCACTGGGAATACTTTCACCCGTTCTTAGAATCAGCAATCAGTAAACAAATGCGTCTCCTGAAACCTGGGTGTCTCCAAAGACTCTCGCCCGACCGAAAACTTTTGCGTTACCAAAAATCTGTGCATTGCCATAAACCCTTGCATTCTGGTGAACATGGGCGTTTTCATACACCTTTGCATTCTGATAAATATAGGCACTCCAATAAACTTTTGCGTTGCCATAAATTTTTGACACTCCGGCAATTCTCGCATGACCTCCAATCTCGGCATTATCATCAACTTCCGCAGTTCCATAAACCCTTGCACTCGTGTAAGTTTTTGCGTTTCCTGAAACCTGGGCATCTCCATAAACTTGTGAACTTCCTTCAACCTGAGCATTACCGAAAATCTTTGCCTGACCATAAATCAGAGCGTGACTGAAAACTTTTGCGTTGCCATAAATCTGCACTCTTTCATTTTCATTTTCACTGGAAGGACCGGCAATAATGGCATCTCTGTATATCTGTGCATGATCCTTGATTTCCGCATTGAGAATTCTCGCATCCGCCATGACCTTTGCGTTTTCATGAACCCTTGCTGTTCCATAAACTCTGGCGTGACCATAAACCTGGGCATCACCGTAAACTTTCGCACTTCCATAAACCTGGGCATCACTGGAAACCCTCGCATTTCCGTAAACCTGGGCACTGCCGGAAACCTTGGCACGACCTTTAAGCTCTGCAGTCCCCAAAACCTTGGCTGTACCACAAACAACAGCATTGGGCCCCACAAAAGCAGTGGCGGCCACTTCAGCATCATCAGCCACAAAGCCCCCCTGTCCTCCATTATTTGGATTCTGGTGGCGACTGCCCGACTGACTGCCACAATTTGCAGCAAGAGCGGGTCTGTTATCTGTTATAATTCCACTGCTGATTTCTGTATTTGAACGGATCAATGCGTACTCATGAACCTTTGTATTTCCTGAAACTTTCGCACTTCCATAAACCTGGGCATGATCATAAATCTGGGCACTGCCGGAAATTTCCGCTTTCCCTGAAACTCTTCCATCTCCATAAACATGGGCATTTCCAGAAACTTTTGATCCTTCATCATCTTTATCTCCAAAAACCCTCCCATAACCATAAACCTGGGCATGATTATAAACTTTGGCCTTTCCCATAACCCTTCCATGTTCATAAATTTTTGAGCTTCCATAGACCTGGGCTTCTTCATAGACCTGGGCATCTCCATAGACCTGGGCATCTCCATAGACCTGGGCTTCACCGGAAACCCTCGCATAATCGTAAACCCTGGCATGACCATAAACCTTTGCGTCCCCTGAAACCCTGGCATGACCATAAACCTTTGCGTCTTCTGAAACTTCCGCCTCTCCATGAACCGAGACATATCCCTCAATTCTTGCATTTCCTAAAACATTGGCTTCACCACAAACAGCGGCATTCGGCCCCACAAAGGCAGTGGCAGCCACTTCAGCATTATTAGCCACAAAGCCTCCTCCCCTGGCATGGGTGTCTCCCGCAACACCACTTCCACAACCCCTGTCTGTGGGAGTGCCCGGAGTGTAACTGGAGTCAGCAACAAGACTGGTTGAGACTTCCGGAGCCCCCCTCCCGCTTACTGAGAAATGATTGGCAAAGACATTAATGGTTGTTGATTCCATTGTTAAATTTGTAGCCAGGGAAAGAGTGCTGAAATCAACGTCAGTACTCCAGGCCCCTTCAGCCGTACAACGGGGTTGCGTGGATAAAAAGACTTTTTGAGAAGAACCCTCAACCTGAAAATGGATCATGACAAGCTGGTTCTCTTCTGAACATTGACCATTGATTCCAAATTTTGTCTGATTGGCTTGGGTGAGTCTATGAATGATTCTGTCAATAGACACAGAAGTGATCTTGCTTTCGGGTATACAGGAAGAGCTTTCCTCCTCATCCTCCGCACAGACCTCAAGGACACTCCAGGAATGGGTTTCGGTAATTGTGTTTCCTTCAACATCTGAAGCGGACACTGTGAAACTGTATCTTCCCACACTCAGAGGCTTCAGGACTATTGTTGTGTTTGGAGAACAATCCCTTGTATCCTGATTTAAAGTGCATTGGGCGGAGTTTTGCTGCATCTCACTGTTTAAAGAAAAGGAAATAAGGGCTGCTTCCCGGGTTGTATGATTCCCTGGGGACATGACAAATTGAATTTTGTCTCCAGAACCTGTTGGAGGATCCGGATTAGTTATTATTGGTTTATTAGTACTTTCCCGTTTGGAACAGTTTTGGTAACCGCCTATCATAATGACAAAAACAGCCAGAAGGGTAAAAACACCCCATAAGTTCACTTTTTTCTGAGTCATATCCCCCCCTAATTTAGTAATTTGAACTCTCATGGTTTTTTGTTATTTAAAGCACCTGCTTATTCAAATTAAAATTGTAAATTGATGCCCTTTCTGATAATTCTAATACAATCTGAAAAAAAACTCAATACAAACCTGTAAAAAGCGAAAAAAACAAAACGAAGTGAAAACAAAATGGACATTCGTGATTCATTTTAAGACAATTATAAAAAAACAACACACTCTTTCTTTCAATTTGGTTTGAATTTTCATGGAATTTCCCTGAGAGATCATTTATTCTATGCTGAATTTCTTTAGCCAAAATCCGCTTAAAACAAGTGGTCTCTCATGAAAAACAAATGGTCTTCAGTATATTTATAGTGTCGTTTTGAGAAAAACGATGATCTATGCTATGGCTGCACAGGATGAATGGGAAAAGTATAATTCAGGGACTTTCCGACTGTTCAATGATGGAGAACTGACTCTATGGGAAAAATAGGAGAGTTTCGTTTACAGGCCAGACAGGGACAGGCCCGGGCGGCCACCCTGACAACAGCCCACGGCAATATCCAAACCCCCCTTTTTATGGCCGTTGGAACCCGGGGCACTGTGAAAACCATGACCCCTGAAGAACTTAAGGAAAACGGATGTCAGGTGGTCCTTGGCAACACTTACCACCTCCATTTGCGACCGGGGGAAAAGATCATTAAAAAAATGGGAGGACTCCACGCCTTCATGAACTGGAAGGGACCCATCCTGACAGACAGTGGCGGTTTTCAGATTTTCTCACTCTCAAAACTCCGTAAAATCACAAAACAGGGAGTGGAGTTTCAGAGTCATATAGACGGCACAAGACTCTTTATCACTCCTGAAAAGAGCATGGAAATTCAAATGGACATGGGTTCTGATATCATTATGGCTTTTGATGAATGCCCCTCCTTTGCCTGTGACCGGGAAAAACTCACCGAATCCATGAACCTCACTCTCCATTGGCTGAAAAGATCCAAAGGCAGAATGGACAGAAAAGAGTCCCTGCTTTTTGGAATTGTTCAGGGAGGACTGGATTACGATCTGAGAATGGAAAGTCTTGAAAAAACCACAGCCATTGATCTTCCAGGCTATGCCCTTGGGGGCCTCAGTGTCGGTGAGCCCATGGACATGATGCATAAACTGGTGGCACAGGTGGGACACCGGATGCCGGAAGCAAAACCCCGTTACCTGATGGGGGTTGGCACCCCCCTTGACCTGACCCTCTCAATAGATAGCGGGATGGATCTGTTTGACTGTGTTATGCCCACAAGAGTGGCCCGCAACGGAACCCTTTACACCTCCCGGGGAAAAATCTCCATAAAACGGGAGGAGTATAAAGAAGACCCAAACCCTCTTGATCCCCTCTGTCATTGTTATACCTGTCAGAATTACACAAAAGCCTATCTGCGACACCTGTTCATAACAGGGGAATTTCTGGGGGCCCGCCTCAACAGCCTTCACAACCTCCACTACTATTTCAACTTAATGAGTGAAGCCAGAAAAGCCATTATTAACGGAAACTGGACTGCCTATCGGGACAAAATCATTGCAACCTATATAAATTGAAAATTTTAAATATTTTTTCCACAACTACAGTTTGACAAACAAAAAAAGCAACCTTACAGATAAAAAACAAAAAAAAATAAAGACAGAACCTTAACTTTGGAAAAAGTAATTTCCGGATACGCCAATGAAAAAGGGACAAATGTTGATAAAAGTTCCATCCAAAAAGTCTTTTTCAAACATTCCAACAACCATTCAATGAATTCAAGTGCCTTTTCCTGTCAGTTTAAAAAGGCGGATCAGAAAAATTGACATCCATCCTGAAAAAATCTATCATAAAAATAACATAAACTATTCACATTAAACTCTTACAAAACAGAAAAATGATTTAAAATGGCAAAAAAACCTGATTACATTGAAAAGGCCAAAAGCAGTCCCACTTTTTGTATCCTGCCATTTATAACCCTACACAACCGGGTCAACGGTGATTTCTCATTTTGTTGCAAGAGCCATCCAAAAGGGTTTCTCCCCCTGGGAAACATCAAAAACACAACAATGAAAAAAGTATGGAATAACAATGAAGCCAAAAAGATCCGTCACCAGATGTTAAACGGACAAAAGCCTTCAGCCTGCGACCTCTGTTGGAAAATGGAAGAAAAAGGTATCATGAGCAAACGTTTGCAAAATTACTCTCCAAAAAGCAGAAACTTTGAAAAACAATCATCCATTCTCAAACATCTCAATGAAGACTGTGAACTCCCTTTTGAGATCTCACGATTGGATGTGGAACTTTCCAATTTATGCAATCTGCGATGCCGTATGTGCAACATCAACTACAGCACAAAGTGGGCTAAAGACCATGAAGCGGTGAAACACCTGACTGAACATCTCCTTGTTAGTAATCCAAAGGTCGACCGGCATCTTGTTCAAAACCGCTACAACTACTGGGAAAAAAGTGGAAAATACAGCAAAGAAATTGTCGAATTGCTACCCCATTTATCCCTTATTGATTTTTCCGGTGGAGAACCTTCTATTGATCCCTACTATTATGATTTTTTGAAATTACTTTTACCATACAGTCATAAAATTTCTTTGAGCTATAGCACCAATTTACACAAACACTTTCAAAAAGATATTTCTGAGTTGTGGAAAAAATTTAAGGATGTGTCGATTACGGTCAGTGTTGACGGTATTGGTGATATTTATAACTATATTCGACAGGATGCTGACTTTGAAAGATTAAAAACCAACATTTCAAATCTTCGAAAAAGTCAGTGTGCTGACGAACTCGGCGGAGCTTTTTGCCTTCAAATTTACAATGCCTTTTCCATCTGTGAAACATTTGATTACTTTATTAATGAGTTTCATTTTGACGTAATATATTTCAACACGGTGGGGGAAAATCCCTGCCTGGACTCAAGAATTATACCACATCGCCTTAAACAGGATGTCATATCCAAAATGAAAAGATATTACAACGACATTGACAATAAAAAATGGACTCCTCAAATAAAGAAACACGTTAAAAAATATATCAAACAAAGTATTGACTTTCTTAACAGTAATTATAAAATCTGTGTCACTCAGGCAAAAGATTTTATTGAGTTCAGCGATATACTGGATCAACGCCAAAACGTTAAATACACATGGAGAGAACTTCTGCCCGATTTGGCTGAAGAAATAGAAAAAATGCAACGCAATGGTTCTTTTTCAGAGACCAAACTCCATCTTTGCAATTAAAGAATGAATCCTGGGATATAAATAACATTGACTTCTCTTCACACTATTGTAAACAACGTCTTACAATACCGGAGGAATCATGGGCCGTATTTTCTCGAATATTCTTATTGTTTTTTCCACAATCTGGCCTCTTTGGGCCCAAACTGAAATCAATCAACCCCCAGAGAAGCCCGATTTTTTTATACAAATCCTGCCCTTTGTGGTCATGTTCTTCATTTTTTACCTTCTGGTCATGCGTCCACAGGTCAAAAAACAGAAAATTCATCAGGATTTTTTACAAAAACTTAAAAAAGGGGATCGGGTTTTGACAAGCAGTGGAATTTTCGGGACTATAGAAGGACTGACAGACAAATATGTGAAACTTGAGATTGCTGATAAAGTAAGCATTCGTGTCCTGAGATCCCATGTTTCCCAATCTGTCAAAGAGGGATAAATGGTAGAGAGCTTAAAAGCCCGTGTGATTACAGTGATCCTTGTTCTCGGGGTGTCTTTTCTGTGGACTTTCCCGAATTTCGTGGACACTTCCAATATCTGGTGGCCGAGCCAGGATAAATTATCCTACGGCCTGGATATTCAGGGGGGACTTCATCTGGTTCTTGGCATTGATATGGATAAGGCTGTCAGGGATCGAATCAAAAAACTCAGCTACACCATAAAAAACGAACTCAAAAAAGAAAAAAACATGGATCTCGGGGAAGTGAGTGTTGTGAACACAAAAGAGGGACGAACCCGTTTCTCTTTTAAAAACCCTGCGGATAAAACCGTCCTGCAATCCTATCTTGAAGACACAACCTACGGACAGGGAAGAATTTTTCAGACTCTTGAAGTGACAGATCAATACATTGAATCCCGTTTTTATGAAGCGGAAATGAGAAACTTTAAAAAAAGCCTGGTGGATAGAACCATTGAAACCATCCGAAACCGGATTGATGAATTTGGAGTCAAGGAGCCCGTTATCGCCGCCCAAAGCGACAGTCGTCTTCTCGTTCAACTGCCCGGTGTCCAGGACTCCTCACAGGCCAAGAGCCTTATTAACAAAACAGCCAAACTTGAGTTCATGATTGTGGACCCTGAGTACTCCCCCGGTTCGGAAAAACTTGAAGAGGTGAACTCCTGGGTGACTGAAGTGGAGGAAAAACAAGCTTTTGCTCTGGGAAAAGAGGGCCTCCGCTACAGTGATTATGTAAAAAAGGTCAACGAAGCCCTCAAAGACCGTTTGCCAAAAGACCGCACCATTCGCTTTCAAAAACAGGAGGATGCCAAATCACTGGAAGTGGGTAAGATTCCCTACATTTTGCAAACCGATGCCATGATGGGAGGGGAAACCCTCAATGATGCGGCTGTCAGCCTGGATTCCCTTGGACAAGCCGTTGTGGTTTTTTCCTTTGACTCCAAGGGAACCAAGGAGTTCGGTGAACTCACAAAAAATAATGTAAAAAAACAATTGGCCATTGTTCTGGATGGCGTTTTACAATCCGCCCCCAATCTCCGTGAACCCATCACCGGGGGAAGGGGACAGATTGAATTGGGTGGAACAGGAGACCGCCAAAAAGCCATGGATGAAGCCAATATTCTGGCCATGGTCCTTCGCTCCGGAGCCCTGCCTGCGGAACTGGAACCCCTGGAGGAAAGAACCGTGGGACCAACCCTTGGAAAAGACTCCATTGAAAAAGGAAAATTTGCAGGACTTATTGGCGGCATTCTGGTTTTTTTCTTCATGCTCATCTACTATCGCACTTACGGTTTACTGGCCAATTTCGCCCTTGGATTCAATATTCTCATGATTCTGGCTATTCTCACATCACTGCAGGCCACACTCACCTTACCCGGAGTGGCCGGTATTGTTCTCACCATCGGAATGGCCGTTGATGCCAACGTGATTATTTTTGAAAGAATCAAAGAGGAACTCAACAAAGGAGCGGGACTCATGGGAGCTATCAAGGAGGGTTATTCCAGGGCCTTTACGGCCATTGTGGATGCCAACATCACAACGGCTGCTGTCTGTGTTGTCCTGATGTATTTTGGAACCGGACCCATCCGTGGATTTGCCGTCACCCTGATTGTGGGAATTATCACCTCCATGTTTACAGCCATCTTTTTTACCCGCACCCTGCTCAATCTGATGGTGGGCAAACTGAAATGGAAAGTGACACCCTAAAGGCCCCGGAAGGAACAAAGAGACCATGGACCCAAAGAAAAAAACAAGAGGAATCAAAGGAATCAGGGGAATGAATGACCCGGGACGCTTTGATTTCATGGGAGTGGCCCGGGGGTTTTCAATTCTGTCTTTCATTCTCATTTTTATTTCCTGTGCTGTCATTTCCAGCAAGGGTTTTAAATACGGTATTGATTTTTCCGGAGGAACCGAGGTGCAGGTCCAATTTACAAGCCAACCCCCGGTGGGTGAAATTCGGGATTTTCTAAAAGACCTTGTGGGTCAGGTGGTGGTTCAAACCCTTGGAGAAAACAATGAAGTCCTCATCCGTATGCAAATGGCCGAAGGTAAAAATGAAAAAGAGGTGAACGAAAAAAACAATGAAAGAATCAAAAACGTCACCGAGGGTCTGATTGAAAAATTCCAGTTACAACAGGATGCCATCCGAAGGGTGGATTCCGTAGGT
Organism: Bdellovibrionales bacterium; assembly: GCA_965219545.1. Classification (GTDB taxonomy): domain Bacteria; phylum Bdellovibrionota; class Bdellovibrionia; order Bdellovibrionales; family JAGQZY01; genus JAGQZY01. Next base: position 19,528 of record CBDCNX010000030.1, on the reverse strand, counting down.
CCCCAGATCGGGGAAGAACTTAAAACCAAGGGACTTCTGGCCATTGTCTACAGTCTTATCATGATTCTCATCTATGTGGGCCTGCGTTTTGACTACAAGTACGCTCCGGGAGCCGTTCTCTGTCTGTTCCACGATGCCATTATCACTCTCGGAATTTTTTCCATTCTGGATAAAGAAGTGAATATCCAGATTCTGGCGGCTGTTTTGACCATTATCGGTTACTCTCTCAACGACACCATTGTGAATTTTGACCGTATCCGGGAAAACGAATATGTTTACAAAGGTAAAAAACTCAACTTCATTATCAATCGCTCCATCAATGATGTTTTAAGCCGCACTCTGCTGACATCAGCCACAACCCTTCTGGCTGTTGCGGCTCTTTACACCTTTGCCGGAGGTGTGATCGAGGACCTGGCTTTCACACTGGGTATCGGGGTTGTTGTGGGAACCTATTCGTCGATCTATGTGGCCTCCCCCCTTGTTATTCTCACAGACCATCTGAGCAAAAAATGGGGCCTTGAGTGGTAAAATAATTGGAAGCCATATCCTGGACGTTATCTGAAAATCAGCCGACAGATCAAAATGACTGGTCTGATGTCCCCCCCATTGTTCAAAAATGGATGAAAATCCGTGGTTTTAAAACCCAGGCTGAGTTTGAAAAGTTTGAATCCTTTCGGTTAAAAAACATCACAGACCCTTTTGCCTTAAAAGACATGAAAAAAGCCGTGGATCGTTTGATTGAGGCTTTTAAAAAAAACGAAAAAATCTGTGTTTACGCCGATTACGATATGGACGGAACCCCCGGTCTGGCCCTTATGATCTCCGGTCTGAAATCACTGGGATTTAAAAACCTCCTCTCCTTTCAACCCAACCGTTTTGATGACGGTTACGGAGTCCATCCTCCCATCATTGAAAATTTTATTAAAAATCATGATGTTTCCCTTTTTGTCACTGTGGATGTGGGAATCACCGACACCAAAGCCGTAGACTTGGCTAAACAACAATCCGTGGATTTTATCATCACCGATCATCATCAACCAAAAAAAGACCGACCCCGGGCCCATGCCATCGTCAATCCCAATCAGGGGGATTGCCCCTCTGGTTTGACTCATTTATGCGGAACAGGTGTGGCTTTTTACCTGATCCTCGCCCTTCGGTCCTCAATGAAAGACCAAAATTTACTGAAAACCCAATTTGATCCAAAAAAACTTCTGGACTGCTTTGCCATAGCCACCCTCACGGACATGGTCCCCCTTGTGAAAGAGAATCGTATTCTGATCCGACACGGCCTTATCCAACTGGCCCGCACGGAAAGACCGGGACTCCGTCTTTTGATGAAGGAGCTTGGGCTTTGGGGAAGGCCCATGAACTCTTCGGACGTAGGCCTTAAACTGGCCCCCAAACTCAATGCCCTTGGTCGCATGAACTCCTCCGTACAGGCTTTGGAACTCTTTGTGGTGAATGATCCCGAAAAAGCCCGAAACAATGTCCAGGCCATACTCAATGCCCAAAAACAAAGGGTGGATATCCAGAGAAAAGGGGAAACTTTTCTGGAAAAAATTTTAGTGGATAGAAAACCCCTGCCTTTTATTTTTGAATGGTCCGAGCAGTTTCATAAAGGCATTGTGGGACTGCTTGCAACCTACGCCAATGAACACTACGGAGTGCCCAGTTTTATCGGTTCCGTAGTCGGCAATAAGATTTTGGGAAGTGCCAGGGCTTCTGATCAGGAAAGCCTCCTCAAGACTCTTGAATCCTCCAGTAAATATCTCAACAAGTTTGGCGGTCATCACCAGGCCGCCGGATTTGAATTGGATCTGGAAAAAGCCAATGAATTTAAAAATCAACTGGCCGGATTTTACAAAAAAACTCCCCATCCAAGCCAAACTCTGCATTACGATTTCCAAACCACCCTGGCTGAAATCATTGATAAGGATTTTATATTCTGGCTGTCCCGCCTTGAACCCTATGGGACAGGATTCAGTCTCCCTGTTATTCGCATGGATCATTTGTTTGTCAGTAATGTCAGAGTTTTAAAAAACAAACATCTGAAAATGATCCTCAAGGATATTTTTGGAAACAAAATTAATGCTCTGTGGTTTTTTACCGACAACACAGACACCAAAAAATGGAGTTCACAACGGATCAGTCTTATTGGAGAACCTTCAATAAACCACTATATGGGGAAAAAAGAACTACAGATTTTAATCAAAGACATGAAAAAGGAAACCCTTTAAGCTGCACTTTCGGAGAAGATTTCATCATCTTCTTCCTTATATGTTCGCCTGGATTCTTTAAGAAAATTATTCATATCCCTGACAAGATTTTCCATTTCCTCAGGGGACTTCTCACAAAGATTACCGGTTTCTTTAAAAGAATCGGCCAAATTCCTCTTTAAATCCTCTTGGGAAACCGTTGCCTCTCCTGACCCTCTATGAAGATCTCTCCCGGCACGGGAATTATCCCCTCTGTTAAAAGTTGGTCCGGCACTTTCCATTTCCTTTATTACCTTTTCAACATCCTTTGGTAAACTCATAGTTCCCTTCTCCCATTCATAGGTGCTAATCCTGGAATGTGAATCCGTTACAGCCAGTGCAATTTTGCCATTGTTATCCTTTGGACATTTAATATCAATTTCTCTGGCAGAGGCATCACTGATAAGACCCAAAATCATAAACGTAAATTTTTTAATCACCACACCCGCCACTTCCACCATTGCACCAAAAGGTCCACCGGAACACTTTAAAGACCACTTAACACAAGAATATCCAATCAGAAAGGCCAACAAACCCACCACCACTGCCACGACTGTCTCCACCCCTATGGCCTCAACCCGGGGAAAAAACAGGTTTGATACAATTTTTTCAAATTCAGACCCATTTCCTGATGCCGATTTCCTGTGTGAATCACTTAAACTCTTTTCAATGGTTCTTATTGTTTCCTGAAAGCCTGTTATCTTCAGGGGTTTTCCGTTAAGAGTAAAGGCACTTTCCGGAAATTTTTCAAAACCCAACTTCACTTTGGAATCCTTAAATAAAACACTGTCCCTGAAAACAGTCACAGAAGGAAGTCCGGTATCATCGGAAACCCCTTTAAACCGTTTTAAAATAAAACTTTTGTCTTTTTTTGAAAGCTTTGAAGTTTCATAGAGCTTTTTAAGCTCACCATAGGTTTTGACTTTCCAAAAAAAATATCCAAGAGTCATCCGTGATTCACGACTTGTCAGATTCCTGTTTTTAGCTTTTTCGGAACCCGCAAAAGCCACAGTCGAAGTGAAAGAAAGAACCAAAACAAAGGACAGAAAAAACAGTTTGTAGCCCCTCTTTAATTTTCCGGTTTCTTTTTTAAAAGCTATCATTCTCATTTTCCTGACATCCATGCCACTTTATTGGGAAGTGTTGCCGCCTTCACCACTGGTGGAATTTTCAATGTGGTCTCTTAATGAAAGGTTTATAATACATTATACCGATCGTGTCAAGTGCGTCTGATTTCAGGATCGACCAGGGTTGTCCTAATAAATCTTTATAATCATTAAACTTCCTTTTTCAGGGCCTGCTAATTACAACAATTCTTGTGAACAATAATTTCAGATATTTTTTCATTTCTGTCGATTAAGAAAACAATTTGCCAGGCATCCTGTCCTTGCTTCCGGGCGATCTCAATCATATATGTAGGAAACATTTCACTAAAATAGTGTCCGTCAGAGGGACCAAATAATTCCCTTATTTCATTTGCATGTTTTCCAATAAATTGTTTTTTCTTCTTAAGAAGGGAACAGGTCATTTCTGCCCTTATTGAGTCATTAGGTGCCTTCTTGAATTTTTCAATACTTAATGGAGCCCCCCCCCATCGTTGACAAACTTTGTTAAGACTCATTGTTGTTCCTCGCCAAAAATGTTTGGCAATCGAATAACAAATGGGCATCATAAATACCAGAGTTGTAAGAATTAGTATGACTTTTTTCATTTATTCTCCCCCTCTGTTTCTTTAAGAATAATAAATCGTTTCAATTTTAAATTTGTTTTAAATGAATCCAGTAAGTTTTTGTCATTAAACTTATTCTTTCGAGTCAGACGTTCAGCCGATAGCTGACCAAGACGGTTGTTGGCAAGATCCATGGCTTTTTCGGCTTTTGTTTGCCTTGGGTTTTGCTCATGAGCACTTAAGACTTGGGTGCTAAAATCAAGGCCATATTTTTTATATAAGAGTGCTGCCCAAATAATAAGATTTATGATAAAGAGAAAATAAACAATTTTCATAAAACATCATTATCTTACGCTCTTAGGAAAATTACAAGGAGTATAAGAAGACTTTAAGTTTTTGGTTAAAAAATTCTTCTCAATGACCTAGAACAATTTCAGGATCGACTATTGGATAACCTCTCTTCTTGTGGCCATACTTATGAGATCAAGAGACTCAAGGTAGATAACATTGTTTTTCGAACCGTCCGGTTCTTTTCCAAAATTTACCGTGTATTCGTCATTTTTACATTCCTGCAAGAGAAGATTCGCATTGAGACGATCCCCCGCAAAAATGATAACATTGCAGGCAAATGTTTCTCTTTGTCCCCGTAAAGTTCCTTCCGCAAACATTCCTGAAAAATCCATAAAGTAGCATTTTATATCATGATCCGGCAGTTCCCTGGTAAGAGGAAGAATTCCGGCCACATTACACTCACCTCTCTCCATGGATTCAACAGTAATCTGGGTCAAACTTTTAACTCTCTCATCCAAAACTTCTTCCAACTTTCCGTAATCCAGATCAGAATACCCCTTGATCTCCAAGAGTCTGTCTGGATCTTCCACCGGAACCCCCTGATCTCCCTGTACAACAGAATCTTCCATTGTAGCAATACCGGTTTCTCCATCTGCCGGTAGGCCGTATTGGATATTTCCGTTTATTATACATGGAAAAGCATCGGAACTTACGGAAAAATCAGGACTTCCAAGCTCCGGACTGCACGGCACAATCCTTCTAATTGGTGCCTGATTCGGTCCTTCACCCATACAGGGGTTGCAGATTCCAAAAATCATAAAAATCATAAAAAAAAGCTGTATTTTCATTTTCTCTCTCCTTTCCACCCTGTTTTGGATTCTGAATTTTCCGCTTCAACCAGGAGAACCAACTCTCCTGTCAGTAGAAATAAGGCTTTCTTTCCTTCAAATTCAATGAGAACTATTCAGAGAATTAGGGTAAAACCAGCTTTTAATAACATATTTTTAAAGTTAAATAAATATTTTAAAAGATATATGTAAATTTTACACAAAATCCATTAAATGTTTTTATGTTATACCAAATATCCTTTTTCTTTTACAGAAAATCCGTATAATTGATTTATGGTTACTGTAAATAAAGAGTTCATTGAAGAGTCAGCGGAAAAAACAAAACTTCTTTTGTCCAAAATCAATGAAGTCATTGTGGATAAAGAGGAAACAGCCAAACTCTGTTTGACCTGCCTGTTTTCAGGAGGTCACTTTCTTCTGGAAGACCGACCGGGAATGGGAAAAACCAGTCTTGTAAAAACCCTCTCAAGACTCCTTGGACTCAGAGAACAACGGATCCAATTTACCAATGATCTTTTACCCGCCGATATTCTTGGAACTTCCATATTCAATAAAGACACACAAAAATTTGAATTTCACAAGGGACCTCTTTTTTCCAACTTTGTACTGGCCGATGAACTCAACCGGGCCACACCCAAAACCCAGAGTGCCTGTTTGCAGGCTATGGAGGAACATCGGATCAACATTGATGGTGTCACTTACAATCTGCCGGAACCCTTTTTTCTCATCGCAACCCAAAACCCCCAGGAAAACATAGGAACTTTTCCCCTTCCTGAAAGCCAACTGGATCGCTTTTTAATGAAACTGAGCCTTGGTTTTCCAAGCCGTGAGGCGGAAAAAAGCATTCTCAGGGGACCTGATCGCAATCAATGGATTGAGAGACTTGAAAGTCTTTTTACCCCGGAGCAAGTCATAAATATCATAAAAAATGTTCAGAGGATCACTGTTTCCGATTCCGCTCTGGAATACCTTCAGAATATTGTTGAAAAAAGCCGGACTCTTTCATGGGGGCTTTCACCCCGGGCGGCCCGGGCTTTTAACTGTGCCGCCAAAGCTTACGCTTTTATTGAAAAACGGTCTTTTGTCATCCCGGAGGATTATCAGGCCGTTGGAGTGGCCATTATGAACCATCGTCTGCAAAGTCATGAAGATACGGGGCAGAAAAACCCAACACAACTCGCTCTTGAAATTATCAACTCCGTTCCCATTCCATGAAAAACAAATGGGCTTTTTATGAAAAAGCGTGAAAAAATTTTTATCATCCCGACAGGTTACGGACTTATGTATGGATGCGGAATTCTTGCAAGTCTCATCGGAGGAGCCGTTTACAACAACAACCTGGCTTTTATGCTCTGTTTTTTTCTTATGGCTTTGTTTCTTATCGGTATGGTCCAGACCCACAACAACATTAAAAAAATCCATATTGAAAAATTCATTGTCTTCCTGTCTCAAGGCAACGGCACGGGAAACGGAATGATCTGGATTAAAAGTAAAAATCCTGAAAAATGCAATCAGATCCAGATTCAGTGCAGGGATAATGACGATCAATTTGATATCCCCGTTGACAGAGTTTTTGAAAAGTCCCTCCACTCCCAGTATTTTCAGTTCAAAACCAAATCCTGGGGAAAAAAGAAAATCAAAAAAATAAAACTCTCCACCCGTTATCCCTTTGGTTTTTTTTACGCCTGGCGGACTTTTTCCTTTTCAAATGAATACTTTATTTATCCCAAACCCCTGGGACATTTAAAACTTCCCCCTGTTGAAAAAAATGAACCGGAAGCCAGAACCCACAGGCAACCCAAAGGGGAGGATTTTTCAGAACACAGGAGATACCAGAACGGAGAATCCCAAAAACACATTGACTGGAAAATTTACGCAAAACACTCACTGCTTCTGACCAAAAAGTTCAATGACGGGGACAAAGAGGTCTACTTTATCGACTATGATAAAACCCGTGGAAATGAGGATGAAAGAATGGCCCAGCTTTCAAAATGGATTCATCAATGTGAAGAAAAATCCTTTATTTATTCATTAAAACTAAAAACAAAAAAATTACCCATGAACTGCGGGGAAAAACACAAATCAGACTGCCTCAAGGTTCTGGCCTCTTCCAGGGAGCTTTCATGAAACCCAAACCCGATCGGTTTTTTCATCTCAGTCTGATCTTTCTTGTGGCTCTCAATCTGGTCCCCCACTACAACGATTACGCCACTGCGACCCTGACTGTGGGAGGCCTTTGTCTGTGTTGGCGACTGCTTTATGAGTATCAGATCATTGCCCTTCCCAACTTCTGGACAAAGCTGGGACTGGTGATTGCCCTGATTTATCTGATCTATATCAACTACGGAAGAATCCTTGGCCTGAAACCGGGGTCAGCCCTTCTTATCTGCTCTGTTTCTTTAAAACTCATTGATCGGGTCGGTTATCGGGATGCCATGGTTCTTTTGTTTTCCAACTTCATGCTTCTGTTGGCCCGTTTTCTTGAATCCCAAACCCTGGGGATTACCATTTTTGCCGCCTTTGATCTGATTGTCACCACAGCCCTTTTGGTACAACTCCACAACGGATCCCGCATTGAATTTGATATGAGATCCCTTCTGAAAACAGGGACAAAACTTTTTCTGCAAATCACCCCTTTTATGATTCTTTTGTTTTTTGTATTCCCCAGGTTTTCAATCAATTTCACCGGTCTCAAGGTGGGTCACCCTCCGGCCCGGGGATTTGGCGAAAGCATTGAACCGGGAAGTATCGCACAACTGGCAAAAAATGATCAGGTGGCCTTTCACGCCAGGTTTTACGACACTCCCCCCTCTCCTTCGGAAATGTACTGGAGGGGGGCTGTATTCAGCATAAACCAGGGCATGAAGTGGAACAGAACCGTCCCCGTTAAAGAAAACACAAGAGTTCCTGAAAATTTTCAGGAAGATACTTTAAAACAGGAAATTCTCATGGAACCTGTTTTTAATGAATGGCTTTTTGCCATAGACAGGTCCTACTGGATTCAACATAAAAACAAGGCTCTGCAAAAACTTACAAAAAGAACGGAAACCTTAAACTTTGTCCTTAAAAAAAGTCATGACAGAAAGTTTATCTATGAAGCCTATTCATCAAAAAACATCACCGATCCCTTAACCAGTAAAAATAAAAGAAAATACCTTCAATCCCCGAATGTCTTTGATCCCCGCATTGACCAACTGATCCGAAAAATAAAAGAAGAAGCCAAAACCAATGAAAAAAAGGCTTTCAACCTTATGCTTTTTTACCAAAAACAGTTTTCCTACACACTCAAGCCCGGTGTTCTCCGGGGAAACAGTCTTGGAGAGTTTTTATTTGAAAAAAAGAAGGGTTTCTGTGAACACTTTGCCACAAGTTTTGCCGCCCTGATGCGACTGGCGGAAGTTCCCTCCCGCATTGTTGTGGGTTTCCACGGGGGCATCAAAAGTGAAATCAGTGACTATTACCTTGTGACAGGCAGAGATGCCCACGCCTGGACGGAAATATGGTCTGAAGAGAAAAAAAAATGGTTGCGTTTTGATCCCACTGTTATGGTTTCCCCCTTACGTCTCCAACTGGGAGGACAGGTTTACCACTCCCTGACAGAAACGGATCTCATGGAGGCCCAAAACAAAAGTGAGGATTTGTTAAAACAATTTGACAGGGGCTGGTTCCGAAAATTTCGCCTGACTCTGGATGCTCTGACCACCCAATGGAATCTTTTTTTACTGAAATACGATCACCAGGGGCAAATTGATTTTTTTGAAAGACTGGGGTTTAAAAACATCAACCAGGGCGTTCTTTTAACCCTCTCCCTGCTTCTGCTCCTTGTTTTTTTTCTCATTATCCGATTAAAAACCAAAACACCCGGACCAAAAAAAGGGGTGGAGGAAAAAGCCTATCTTCTTCTCCGTAAACAACTGGCAAAAAAAGGGGTGGAGAAAAAAACCAGTGAAGGTCCCAGTGATTTCCTGCTTCGCTGCCAAAAAGAATTTCCCGATGAAAAAAACAAACTGGAAGTTTTTCGCAAAGCCTATCTAAGGCAACACTACGGATACATAAAAAGCGACTATGACTTCAGTGAGGTAAAAAATATTTTTCTTTAGTGAGTCGATCCTGAAAAATATATGAAACTTTTTTTTGGTAATGAGCAAGAGGGGCTGTAATACGATATAATATCGGTCAAAACTTTTAGCGGCCTTCTGTTATGATCAGGTCTACTTTTTTCCCAGGCTCATTGGCAGCAGATAATTCCTCGCTGAGTTCAATTTTTCCAAAGACTGTTGCACTTGAAAGAATATCCATAAATTCAATCGTATTCATACCTTTTCTCTGGGAGAATCCACTGATAAAACCATATTTTGTCACTTTATTGACATCATACTTTTTGTTTAATTCATCATAAGTAAGACGTTCACACTCTGATTCCACTATCGAGTGACTGTCTAATTTTCCCATATAAGGGCTAAAACTCCAAAAGTATCTTTCTTCAATTGGCAACTCAAAAAATCGAGATCTTGGAGAACAAGTATGTTGACTAATGACTTGAATATCCCATGACACTGACTTTAATTCTTCACTGGTTACCCATTCATCTTCATGATAAACTTTGAGAATTGCCGAATATAAATCATTTACTGCAATTAATGATTCCCAAAACTGTAGAGATTCTTTGTTTGCCAGAAGAAGATTAAATTTTTCCCTGAGCCTGGATATTTCATTTTTCAAATCATCTTCTGGCCAGCCCCGTTGTAAATCTTCATCAAAAGAGTGTTCTTTCCACCTAAGTTGTCTTTCAGTTCCGATGATCTCGTCAATTGGCACGTCAGGGTTGAACAAATGTTTGAGTCCTTGTTTAATGTTTAGAATTTCCGACCCCTTAATATAAAAAATATCTATGTCATTTATGAATACCAATTCATCGTTATCACTAAACGGGTGTTGGAAAGAATCCGTAACAACTGTCGCATTTAACGGACTCTGGTTTCCCGGAAGAATTCCTCCGGTGGTTCCGGAATGGACAGTAATTTTATTCTTCCAGTTTCCGGGATCACTCAAAATACGACTTCCTGAAGTTCCGGGTTTTACGGTAAACTCTTCAATAGTTTCCCTGTCCTGATCCCCACTGGGAACCTGACTGGAATCACCAAAACTGAATAAACTGGAATTTAGATAAGAACTTGTGTCTGAAGCGGTTGTGCCTGATCCAAGAGTGCCATCCATGGAAATGGACACATTTGAAAGAGATCCCTCTATCTGCTCCAGGGGAATTTCATAAAGTTCTGCTGTTTTCTCAAGAGTGGTTTTTAAAACAGAAGCTCTATTTGTAATCTGACTCTTTAAAGCCTCTATTCCAAGGGCCAAATGTGCATCCACAACACGCACACCCTTTAAACCGGAAGCAGGACCGTATATCTTTTTTGCAAACCCACCCAAAGTGGTTTCAATGCCAAAGAGATGCCACTGACTATCAACTTCTAACATATATCCGGGTAAAACGTGACCGTCTTCATAGATAAAAACCTGATTGGTTTCAAAGAATGCTGATTTTTTTAATCTTCCATAAAGAAGATTGAAGAGAACAGTTCCTGAATAACACTGCATACGATTGGCAAAGATAGGGGAGAATACACTGGTATGGGCCTTGTTGTACTTCATGGGTTGTCCACCGTGTTGGTCCAGGAGATTTTTTTCATAGGTTGTTTTAAACTCATGGGGTCCTGTGTCCTGGGACATTGAACCCAACAGGGAATCAAAATAACCGATAAGAGGAGGATTTATCTCTGCCCCTGGTGTTTGAAAACCACTTTTTAAAAACTCCTCTTTGTGAGTTTCAAGGATAATTTCCAGAAGCAGATCCTGGTCAACAATCTTTTTTTCATCAATTTGACTGATCAATTGTATTTGAGAAGGACTTAATTGATCCCTTTTTACCTCCATTTCAATTTCATGGAGTTTTATTTTTGGTTCACTCACATGGGAGCTGTTTGTGTGATTCCCTTTCTTTGAATGACAACCCACAAAAAAGGAAAAACAAAGAATTGTTATCTGGAAAATAAAAGTAAGGGTTTTCATTGATGGTCTCCGAAAAATTGTCTTTATAAATATCTGTCACTTCATTACCTCTATTTTTTAGTTTTCAAACGTTCTTAAAACCGAACAATAGAGATTTAAAAATTCTCAAACGTATCAATGTAGAACACATAGAGATGCAATCGACAAGCCAGAAACGGCATGGATAAATTTATTTTCAGAAGTTTGAGGACAAAGTTCGTTCAATAGCTGTCAAAACATTTGACAATAACGCTTCGGGGGAAGCCTTAACCGCACCCAAAGGATTGTGAATCTTGCCAGAAAAACAACCCCCTGGAGAGGATTACTGGAAATTTTTCAGGAAACAATCACATAGGTCCTGACGGCCTTATTGGGGAACTTCGCTGCTGACGACCTATATATCCAAGTGTTCTTTGAAGAAACCTTCCTATCTCCTCGTTTTCCAAGGCAGCCTCCGCCAAAGCTTTGTAATACGCATCTTCCTGAAGAATTTGATGCACCTCCTGCACTTCCCACTTCCTTAGAACTCTGGATGTTGAAAACCCTGTACTCTCAACAGAGGAGTCAATAACATTGGAAAGTCTTGAAAAAATAGGGTTCCTATACAACATACGATCTGAATTCCAAAGTCTTAAAAGAAAATTTGCATCATTGAGTAGTGTATTCAGATGCCAGGGGGCAAACATTTCCACCATCTGAAAGAGATTCCATAAATTACCTGACGGTCTGCAAAAGGGACTGCTAAACATATCTCCAATGACTATCAGGGAAACTTTCTCCGGTTTGGAGAGATTCTTATAGTCAGGAATATCTCCTCTGTAAATACCTTTTTCTTCAAAAGTTTTGAAAAGCAGCCTTGCAGTATCCTGATCCACCGGGGATATTCCGCTTGCCGTTTCTTCTGTTCCATGAATGAATGCAAGAAGATCATCTATCATATATTCTTGTTTTATCATCCCTTCCCTGAATTCCTCACCCATGTGGTATCCATGTCTAAAATTTCTAAAGTCTCTTACTTCCTCTTTCAAGGGGATCCGAAAATCTTCTATAGATACAAAAAAGTCAGGATCATTGAGTTTATCATTTATATGATTCCCGTAGAGAGCCTGAAAGTCACTTAATCGAATATCAAACTCACCACTTTTGACAGCGTCCAATATTCCCACTGTCGCTTTTCTCCAGGCATTGGCCCGTTCCAAAAAGGAAGGGGCTGAAGACCCGTCGCCACTTTCCGACGATCTCAGGATAGAGCGTCGATGACGGTCCAATGATTCAAAAAAAGCCGACATCTCCTCCCCGGAGTGGGGATCAAGGCGGGAAAAAAAGAGTTTTCTGTAAGCTCTATCCGCCGCTTCGGAAGAAGCCTCTCCGAAAATGGCCTGTCTTGCTTTCTCATTTTCAAGCATCCATGAAGCTTCTTGATTCAGGGAATCCTCTAAAAATCTGATCTCATCAGGAGGTAACCCGTCCGGGCTGATTCTCAATTCACTAAGGGGGCTTTTCAAAGCTTTGCTCACAACTGTCACAAAAGGAAGCCCCCACGAACCTCCAAAAGCCATGGAGCTTGAAAAAAACAGGAGTGTCCCGATAAAAAAAGAGGCAAAAATATTTATTGACATCTTTGGATGGTTATATTAAAAAACCTCTTAATACAAATGATTTTCTTCAAATTGTAAAAATTTCACAGAACACAGGACTTTCTCCTCTTCTGCCTGAAATAAAGAACCAGACCGTAAGCCCAAAAAGAATTTGGGGAGGAAATTTTTATATCCTTCTTTTTTAAACGAAATTTGTATTTCACTTCAAGATTTTCTGAAAAAACCTGGTAGGGTTTTAATACCTGAACTCCCTCCTTTTTCAAACCGGAGCTGATAATAATATCGGGAGGACCTGAATCACTTTGGCAGTCAAATAGAAATTTAAGATTTTCACTCCAATAAGGAACATTTTCAACGGGCCTTTTGTTTCTGGCGGTCACAGCCAATCGAACCTGCTTTTCAGTCACAAAAAAAAGTTTTTTAACCCCAAGACTCAATAAAGTGGAAGCAAGTAAAAATTCCTCTCCCTGACCTCTTAACCCACCACCCAGAATGGCAACCCTGGTGAGAGGATCAATCCCCTTGAGGGCCAAAAGCCTTTGGAGACGGTCTTTTCTGTGAGTCAGACTGCCCCTTTTAAAACCAGCCAGGGACCAGTTTTTCCAATAGGCATGAAAGCTTCTTGGAAGACGGAACATTTCAAATTCAAAACGGGAGCGAACATCCACAATAATGGATTTTTCAAGATCCGTGTTTCCCCCGGCTCTTGAAAACAAACGCCCCTCCATTCCAAGATCTGTTTCAACCAATAAAGTCTCCGGACTCTGACAACCAACAAGAAGAAGAGACACCAGAAAATACAATCCATGCTTCACGCAGGAAATCCAGACTGACAGGAGTTTTTTATGATCTTTTTTAACGGAAAAGTCAGAAAACTGTTGAGTTAAAGAAATCAAATCAAAAAGCCTTAAAAACATGAACTATTGATTTTTATGTTTCATGGTCGGGAATAAAAGAACATCCCGAATACTGGAACAATTTGTAAGAAGCATCACAATCCTCTCAACCCCCAGTCCCACGCCTCCCGTGGGGGGCATTCCCACATCAATGGCATGAATAAAATCAGAGTCCATGGGCTGGGCCTGTTTATCAATCACCCGTTTTTTCTCCTGTTCCCTGAACCTTTCCAACTGATCTTCCGGGTCATTGAGTTCAGTGTAAGAATTTCCTATTTCCATACCCGCACAAAAAGGTTCAAAGCGTTCAACAAGGCCCGGGTTTTCACGATGTTTTTTGGTTAAAGGGGAAACTTCCACGGGAAAATCCATAACAAAAGTGGGCTGAATGAGTTTGTCTTCCACTGAAAAATCAAAAAGCTCCATAAGCATTTCAGCTTTTAAACCGGGTTTTTTGCGATCAGAACCAAGATTTTTAAGTTTTTCAAAGATTTCCCCTTCTGAAGCTTTTTCAGGATCAAGACCGGCATATTTCCCAATCCCCTCGTAAACTGTCAGTCGATCCCAGGGAGGAGTGAAATCAATCCCCTGATCCTGATAGTTCACCTTCATGGAGCCTGTGATCTTTAAAGCCAAATGGGACACCAGTTCTTCAAACTGCTTCATCTGGTCCTGATAATCCGTGTAGGCCTCATACCACTCCAACATGGTAAATTCAGGGTTGTGGGAGCGATCCATCCCCTCATTGCGAAAGTTTTTTCCCAACTCATAGACCTTTTCAAAACCACCAACGATCAAACGCTTCAAATAAAGCTCAGGGCTGATTTTAAGGTAGAGTTTCATGTCCAAAGACCGGTGATGGGTCACAAAGGGTTGGGCCGCAGCCCCCCCATAAAGGGGTTGCAAGACAGGTGTTTCCACTTCAAGAAAACCCCGGCTGTCAAGAAACTTGCGGATCTCAGAAAGGATTTTTGACCGGGTTTCAAAAACCCTGCGGGTTTCGGGATTCATAATCAGATCCAGATGCCGGTGACGATACTTGAGTTCCTGTGCCTTAAGACCGTGATATTTTTCAGGAAGGGGTTCAAGGCTTTTGCAAAGAACCCTCAACTCCCTGACATGAAGACTCAACTCCCCTTTTCTGGATTTAAAGACAAAGCCCCCAACCCCGATAATGTCACCAATGTCTGTGTTCTCGTAGGAAACCAGGGATTTTTCATCAAGCTCTGATTTTTTTAAATAACACTGAAGGTTTCCCGACTGGTCCTGGATATTAAAAAAGGCGGCCTTTCCCATGGGTCTTTTGGTCATCAGACGACCGGCTATTTTAAAGTTTTTATCCTCCAAAACCTCACCGGCTTCGATACCCTTAAAATCACCAATGATCTTTTCTATCCGGGCCGTACGCCTGTAGTTGTGGGGAAAAGGGTCTATACCTTTTCCCCTGAGATTTTGAAGCTTGTTCTGTTTTTCAGCCCGAATGGGATTTTTACCGGATGAATTCATACCACTCCTTTTAATGAGTTTTTAACAAACCCACTTGAAATGGTCACATAAAATTTTGAACCTGATCTGAAAACCAGAACTTAATCGGTTAGAGATGGCTTAAGAATCCTTACCCACATAGATGTTCATGACAGAGTGGAGAAGTTCGATGGCTTCTTTTTTGGGTCTCTGAAAGGTGTTGCGGCCCATAATACTTCCAAAAGCCCCCCCACCGGCCAACTCTTTGACCTCAGCCAGAATTTCCGAGCTGCCTTTGGCGGGACCACCACTAAAGATCACCACCCGTTTTCCGTTAAAACAGGAGTCAACAATATGTCTGATACGATGGGAAAGTTTTTTAAGATTCACTCCCTGTTCGGTATACACTTTTTTGGCCGCCTCCTGTTCAATATGTTCCGTGGGAGGTTTGACTTTGATAAAATGGGCTCCCAGTTGGGCGGCTATATGGGCCGCATAGGCCACAACATCAGTGGCGGTCTCCCCCTCTTTTGATATTTGCTCCCCTCTGGCATAGGACCAGATCACAACAAGAAGCCCTTTTCTTTTGGCTTTTCTGGCAGCCCCGGCAATTTCCTCGTATATTTGTTTGCGAAGACTGCTTCCGGGATAAATGGTAAAACCAATTCCCACACACCCTAAACGCAAGGCATCGTCCACTGAAGAGGTCAGAGCCGAACAGGGGGCCTTGGCACTAAAAAGAGTGTCTGAATTGTTGATCTTTAAGATCAGGGGAATTTCACCGGCAAAGTCCCTGGCCACCGCTTCAATGAAACCAAGGGGAGCCGCATAGGCGTTGCAACCCGCTTCAACAGCAAGGCCCGCATGATAAATGGGATCGTAACCATCGGGGTTTTTGGCAAAACTGCGGGCCGGGCCATGCTCAAAACCCTGATCCACGGGAAGAATAACCAGTTTTCCCGTTCCACCCAAACGCCCCTGATTGAGAACACGGGCCATATTGGTGAGAACCCCCGGATTGTCCCCACCGTACCAACTGAGAATCTCTCTTACTCTTGGTGTCATTGTCTTCCCCTCCAAAAACCATCCTGTTTGAAACTTTCCAACACTTCCATCAGAAAATTCCCAAAAACCCATACAGGATTCATCCCTATTCAAAGAACCACACTTTATTCATTCCCAAATTCAAAATCAAGAAGTCCTTGAATAAGAATAACTTATAGGGCAAATTGAATCCATGTTCTCATCTTTTCTGGAAAGTATCAAATACGTCGGCCATATGTGGCCGGTGGCTCTTATTCGGATTATTTTTGGTTATCGTTATATTTCCCTGGCTTTAGAGCGTATTCATGCCGGATACCTGGAACACCCTTACATTAGCGAACACTTTAATCTCAGTGGAACAGGCACAACAATCCCCGATTTTTACTTTCAGTTTTTCAAATACCTGGTCCAATCCCAGTGGTTTCAACTCACCTGTATTTTTATCGGTCTTGAAATTTTGATTGGAATTTCCTATGTCCTTGGTTTTTGCGTTCGTTTGGCAGGTCTTTTTGGCATTCTCCTCTGTCTTCACATTTATCTGTTTTTTAATTTCCAATACGGGGCCGGTCAAATCTATATGCTCTACCTTCACTTGCTATTTTGCCTGTTGGGAGCCGGTCGCTGCCTCGGTCTTGACTACTACTTTTTCAAAAGTCGTCGTGGCCTGTTCTGGTAAAAATGAATTTTAAGGCTTTTTTTGCTTATCTGTCCCTTATTGTTCTCAGTGTTTTTATTCTCCTCTGGTCCTCCTTTTTTTCCAATCATAAACCCGTGGAAAACAAAAACAGTCTTCGGGTTATGACCTATTCCTCTTTTATTCAAAAATGGGGGGCGGGTCCTGAAATAGCCGGACTTTTTGAAAAGCAAACAAAGATTAAAATTCAGTGGATTAACGCAGGTCACGCAGGTCTTATTATCCAACGCCTCAGGTTTAAAAATAAATCAGATCGTCCCGACGTGGTCCTTGGTTTTGACCAGTTTTCCGTTCCGGAAGCCCAAAAGTCCTTCAATTGGCTGGATGTTAACAAAACCCATTATAAAAAAACTCCATCACTGCTCCCAAAGGGTTTTGATTTTTTCAACTTTGTGGCCTACGACTGGGGACCTCTGGGTTTTGTCTATCGTCAGGGGGAAATTGAAGCTCCCAAAAAACTTAAAGACCTGATCCTGCCAAAATACAAAAACGCCCTTATCCTGCAGGATCCACGGATGAGTTCTCCGGGGCTGCAGTTTTTAATCTGGGTTTTTATGGAAATGGGGGAAGATGGAGCCTTACAGTTTCTCAAACAGATAAAAAATTCCATAAAAGTTCTGTCCCCATCCTGGTCAAACAGTTACAGTCTTTTTAAAATGCAAAAATCCACCCTGGTGTTTTCCTACACAACATCACCCTATTACCATCAGATTGAGGAAAAAAATAAAAATTACAAAGTGGCTCTTTTTAAAAACCCCCATCCCGTCCAGGTGGAATACGCCGGAGTCCCCTCCTCCTGCAATCAATGCGAAAAAGCAAAACTCTTTGTCAGGTTTTTACAAAGCCCTGACATTCAGAAAATTCTTATGAAAAAAAACTATATGTATCCTGTCTCGGCAGAGGCCCTTAAAGGCAGCGAGTTTGAACTCCCAAGAGGGATCAAATTTATCAACCCCGAAAAAAGTCTCTTTCTTATTAAAGAAAAACAAAAGCTGGTAGATCAATGGAAAAAAGTCTTTTATTAAGAAAAACTGTTTTCTGGCTGGTGGTTTGCCATGTTTTGATTCCTCTGGCCTACATTTTCAGTCATTACACCTGGAAAGGCTGGTTCTGGGATCCTTTGATTCACAGGGTTTTGTCAGGGGCCTTTATCCAGGCTCTTTTAAGCTCCCTTTTCACCCTCTTTTTTGGAACTCTGGGGGCTCTTGGATTGTTGGCCCGTTGTGGTTCCGGACAATCCCCAAACAGTTTTCGGTTTATTACTTTTCTTGCCCTTATTCCCTGCCTTCTTCCTCCCCTGTTTGTTGTTCTTCTCTGCTCAAAAGCCATTGACTTCTTACCCACAGGACTTGGTGGGGTTGTCTTTTTCCATTGCCTGATGAATGTGGGACTTTGTGCCTTTCTTCTTTTTAAGATCATGAAAGAAAAAATCTTTCAGTTTTACCCCTTAAGTCTTGTCAACGGTGTTTCCCCCCTTAAATTCATTATCCGGGGACTGATCCCGGAACTGCGATCTGATTTTTTAACCCTCGGTTTTTATTTTATGATCCTCTATTTTTTCAGCTTCTCTGTTCCCCTTCTGGTTGGAGGTTCACGGTTTGGCGGTGTTGAGGTTTTTATTTATGAAAAAATCATTCTCCTGGGGCAATGGAACCAGGCTCTGCAATATTCCATTCTCCTTTTTCTGTCCCTCTATATTCTTTCCTTTTTTATTTCAGATCTCAGGGCCTCGGAAACTCCAAAAACCCAGGGGAACGAAAAACTTTTATCCCGTCTCGGCCAGCCCCTTTTCTCCCACATCTGTCTTTTTCCCACCTATCTCGCCCTTTTTGGATTGATCCGCATTCTTTTTCAATGGAACCGGGGAAACCCCCTCTTATGGTGGAACTCCATCCGTGGCACTCTGATCATGGGTCTTGTGACAGGGCTTTTGATTTTTATTCTTTTATCCCTGATTGGTTTTTCCTTTCTCAATAAAAAGTTTTCAAGATTCTTTCTGACTTTTATCAACCCGGGCTGGGTGGTGGTGGGTTTTTCCTTTTTGCTTATGGGGGAAAATATTTTTTTCCGGGAATTTACAAAATCATCCATGGCCCTAAGTCTTCTTTACCTTCCTTTTTTATTCCGACTCTCTTTCCAGCAAAAACTGGAAGACCTCAACAAGCAGGTCAAAGTTTCAGGTCTTTTCCCCGTAAGCTGGTTTAAAATTTACAGGGAGGTGATTTTTCCACAAAGTCTTCCCCTGATCTGCTTTTTAAGCGGACTGGGAGCCCTTTGGGCCTGCGGGGATTTTGCCCTCACGGGACTTATTATGAACAACCAGTCAGTTTCCACCCTGGCCCTTGATATTCAGAACCTGGTTGGTAATTATCGTCTGGAACAGGCCCTGGTGTTACTGGTCCCCCTGATGATTGTTTCTTTTTTTGTATTTTTTGTTTTTCAGGGGCTCTCCCGTGTCAGTAGCCGAAAGCTTTAACAGGAAAGATGAGAATCAGGATAAACCGCTAGTGGTCCATCTTGTAAAGGACTCTTCGCAGGAAGAGTTCTTGTCTGTGATGTGTCAAAAGAAAAAATACCTGTAAAAAAATTAAAATATAGCTGGATGAGACTTTTTCAAGACTGATCAGAAAACTATTTTCCTGTTAAACCACTTTATAGCAGAAATTTATGTTATACTGAAGACCATTTGTTTTTCGTAGAGAAATTCCACGAAAATTCAAA
>CBDCNX010000029.1:0-161779 GCA_965219545.1 Bdellovibrionales bacterium | reverse complement strand
TATCAAGGAGACCCGGCTCCCCGTCATGAACACTCACACAGGGAACTCTTCGGCCCGCCAGGGTGATAATTTCCCCTTTTGAACTTTGGGAATGGGGTGAAGGTTGCAGATATAAATCACCTGTTATTCTCAAATCCTCTCTGAGATAGGAATAATTGTTTTCACAGGCCGGGTTTCCAACCAGAAGATCCGGGGAAGTAACCACAATCACATTGGCATAAACACCTTTTTCCAAAAGTTTTTCCGAAGCCTCCAAAGCCTCTGTGACCAGAGAACCCATTGAAAAAATATGAACCACATTATCTCCTGGTTCATAACCGGCGTAATCCCTGTAATCAACAAGATAGTAGGCTCCCCTGAGAACATCCTGACGTAAATTTCCCATAATTTCAGCTTCAGGGAGGCTGTCGATAGTGGACTCATCGGGAACCCCTTTAAAGGGATAATCCGAAAGTGCCATTAAGGTCTGATTTTTTTTATAGCGAATCTGACGCTTTAAATACTTTAACAAAAGTTTTTGATCAATTCCCCGGGTCACTCCACGGATAATCACTCCACTGCGACCTTTATTATTGTTTGTAAGATGTCTCTTTATGGATTCCGAAAGGATCCAGTCCATTTCCTGACAAAAAGTCGGCTCCCAGGTGATTTGATTGGGGATCTGAATGTCCGACTTCCAGCCATGCTGAGCCCCTTCAGGAGACAAAGTCACCCCGGAGGGGGTTCCCACAAGAATAAAACTGGAACCCCAGTAGAGATTATAAAAAAGCTGATCCAAAGCCCTTTTTAAAAAGAAATCATAGACAGTCATCAGAGGCAGTACGGGAATTCCCATAATGTCACGCATACGACCATAGGAGCCCATGCAGGACATGGTATTGGCCTCTGTAATTTCAAAGCGAACAAAACGATCACTGTTTTCCTCATTGGGAATAAGATCCGGAACCTTGGAGTCCTTCACCCCGTACTCATTTTCCAGATCCTCAGCAACAGGGGCACCAAAAATCTTTCCATCCATTGAGGGATTTAAATTTGTACTCGTTCCCACATCAGGGGCCATAGTGGTGAGCATCTGACTGGCCAAAAGCCATTTTTTTTCCTTTTCATTCAGAGGTTTTTGGGAAGAATCCCCTTTTGTATTGGCAATACGGGTGAGTTTTGCCGTACACTGACCCAGCATCCACTGGGTGTGGGGGTAGCTGGCCAGTTTCAAATTGATATCGAGACTTTCCGGAAGACCTTCACTCTTATTTATCTGTTCCTCAAAAAAAGTCTGATTTTGTTTTTTAAGTTCAAGCTGTTTCTGCATTTCCCTGTAAATCCCATCTCCCCTTTTTTTAAGAAATTTTCCCTCATCACTGTCAGGGGCAAAACCCGCAAACAAAGTCTTTTCATCAAGACCCTGTTTTTTTTGCAACTCTTCCATTTCCTTTTTGTCAGGCAGTGAAGAGTGGTTCCCCTGCAAGGCTTCCATTTGAAGCCCCCAACCCTTCAAAGTATGGGCAATAACAATAGTGGGTTTTCTGTTGTTTTTTTGGGATTGATTAAAGGCATTGATTAAAACATCAGGATCATGACCACCAAAATCCCTTAAACATTCATGGAGAGTTTCATCAGAAATTTTTTCCAGAAAAGCTTTGAGATGGTCGTATTTTTTTATCACCTTCTCTTTAAGCTGCTTTGGATCTTTAATAAGAAGCAGGGCCTGAAGGGCATAATCACTGAGTTCTTTTTCCAGAAACTTCTGAAACTCCCCTCCCCCCTTTTTTTCAAAAAGGGCCTGTCTTTTTTGACCGTGACGGGCCTGGATCACTTCCCATCCGTTGGCCGACATGGTCTTTTCAATACGATCACTGTCTGTTCCCCCCATGACTTCCTTATTGGTGATTCGATGACCGTCAAGACTTTGTCGATTGTAATCCAGAATCCAGGTGAGATGACCAATTTCCCTTTCAGCAAAGTCCGGGGTGGCTTCAAAAAGGGAACCCTCACGAAATTCCGAGTCCCCCATCACACACCAGAAATGGGCCTCCGGCACCCTGTATCCGTGCTTTCTGGCAAAACGATAGGCCAAAGCCAGATAACCGGCATGGACCGGTGGAATACCCACAGTTCCTGAGGGGAGAAAATTGTGATGATCGGGATCAAAAACAGAGTGATAACTTTGAAAAACATGGGGGTACTCATCACTGGCAAAGGCCCTTAAACCCATCATGGCCTTGTTTTTTTCCCGCTCATTTAATCTTGTCCCATCAGAAGAGTTAAAAAACAGATCCAAAAGATAATGGAAAGCATGATCTGTAGGCGAGGCATGGGGTTTATTGCATATAAAGTCATAACCTTTTCTGACAAAAAGATGAAGAACTCCCAGGATATGGAGAGCGGAACTGCTTGCCGAAGCATGACCTCCAACCTTGGGATCCCCCTTGTTTTTATCCTTGCGGATATTGGCCTGGTAGATCATCTGTGTGGCCAGATAATGGGCCCTTGAAAAAATAGAATCTATTTCAGTTCCTGAAATTTTGTCTTTTTTACTCATATTTGACCTCATCTTGTATCAGTTTCCAGAACAAAGTCCCAGTGAATTTTCACTTCCCCAAATTCATCAACCAAACCCTTGGGTGGATTGGGAAAGGGGGAGGCCTCCCTAAAAGATTCCATACCAGCCTCATCCAATTCTCTGAAACCCGAAGAGTTTTTGACCTGAACTTTTGTTAACTCACCAGACCGGTTGAGGACTATGACGAGACGGGTTATTCTGTCACTGACTCCAGCGATCCTTCGACCCTGACTGAAAGCCTTCCTCATTTTTACTTTAACTTTAGGTTCCCAATAATGTTTTAATTTCTTTTTCATACGACTGTAATAAGAATAATAAACAAATTCCCTTGTTCTTAAAAGAGTCCGGGATCCCAAAGCCACATCTTTAAGATAATCATCTGTCTGGCTCAACTCAGACCGGGAAAAAGAAGTTTCTTTTTCCAATGACCCGGAGTTTTTTTCCAAAGGGGATTCGGAATGATTAAGTTTACCGGATTTTCCGGAGAAAAGAGCTTTTTTAACAAAAGTTTTTGGTTCAAAAAATCCAAGTTTAAGATTATTTAAAGACTTCTCCGGTTTTTCTGCTTTCAGATTTTGTAATTCCTGGGAGTTCCTCCACTTGTTTTTGGTGTTTTTGAAATCCCCCTTTTTTTTGGCTCTGGTTTCTTTTAAAGCATCTCTGTGGGAACGACTGAGTCGATAATCCTTTTCAGGAATTGATTTTTTGACATTTTTTTCCTGATCCACAATCTGGGCCGGTTGCTTATCATCAGACCTGGGCGGAATAAACTCCACCCATTTCACCTTTACCAATGGTTTTTTAAGCTTTTCTCTGTCTGATTTCCAAAATATCAATAATAAAACGAAATTTATGTGGAAAAAAAGAGACAAAATAAGGGAAAAACCTAATTTTTTATTTCCTTTCATAAGATTTTATCGGTGATAATTTTCAGATCATTGAATCGTGCCAAACAAATTCTTTGCCTATAGGAAAAACTTGCGTAAAACTATTAGGTATGAAAGTCTCTGCCTGCGGCCTTACAGACGTTGGTCTTAAAAGAAGCAAAAATGAGGATAACTTCCTCCTGGACCATGATATGGGTCTTTTTATTCTCGCTGATGGCATGGGAGGCCACAGAGGGGGAGGACTTGCCTCCCAATTGGCTGTGAAGGCTGTCAGGGATGTTTTTAAAAACTACATACAGGAATATGATTTTATCACCTCACCCAGGGTGGTTATGGAGGAATCCTATATCATCGCTTCCTCCAGGGTTTTTGACCGAAGTATGGAAGACGACAATCTCCTCTATGGCATGGGGACCACATTAGTCACAGCCTACATTCACAAAGATGAAATTTTCATAGGCAATGTGGGTGATTCCAGAGGCTATTTTTATAACAAACACTATATGTGGCAGATGACTGAAGATCACTCCCTTTTAAACGATCACATCCGGGCAGGATTGATAAAAGACAGTGATATTAAAGACTTTCAGGCCAAAAATGTTATCACAAGAAGTGTGGGATTTGAGAGAGAGGTCTCCTGTGATATTATCCGTAAAAGAATAGAGCCGGGAGATTTCTTTCTTCTCTGTTCAGACGGACTTTCCGGTCTGGTTGAAGATGAAAATATCTATGAAATATGCAGAAACAATCCTTCTAAAAAAGCCGTCGAACTCTGTATCGAAACCGCCAAGGAAAACGGAGGTGACGACAACATCACAGTGGTTATCATTGACGTTAAATAAATGACCACAAAAAAACAGACTCATATTGATACAACAATCTCATGTTAAATTAGAGAGGAGTTATAAATGAATAAAAAAGCAAATCTTGAATCTCCGGAAGATGCGAAAAATTATATTGATTATACTAAAGATCATTTATTTTTCATGCTATTTTGAGAGACCACTTGTTTTAAGCGGATTTTGGTAAAGAAATTCAGCATAGAATAAATGATCTCTCAGGGAAATTCCATGAAAACTCAAACACGATCAGTATATCTTTAAGGGTGCAGGTTTCTTTAGGACAAACCACCAGTACTTACCGACTCCCGGATTCTTTTAATAAAAATTCTTCAATGGCCTGAACAATAAGGTTCTGGTATTTTCTGTTTTCAAACTCTGCTTTTGTTTTTAAAGCCCGAATAAAGTTTTCGGGAATACGAATGCTGATGAGTTTTTTTGGACCCTGTTTTCGTCGGTCTAAAACTCTCATTTCTTCCAAAAATAAGAGAACTTTTTCCGTATTCACTTTATTTTTCATTCAACAACTCCTTTATAGATTGAACATCCAGTTGATCTTGAGGACGTTTGGATTTTTGTTTCATCCTTAACAAATCTTCTAGGCTAACAACCCGAATTTTATGGCTTCCAACTTTAAAATTTTCCACAGAAAAAGATTTCAATGAATCCGTTAATAAAATATCAACCATTCTTGTGGGATCTTTGAAATCAATAAAAGACCAAGCCATCAGATTTCTTTTCTCAATATATTCTTTGCGGAATTCAGCAATATCCCTTGCATTTAACGGAAGACGGCTTGTTAAACCTATACTCTGTAAAGCTTTTTCCACAGCTTCTAATTGGGTTTGATTTAGTGAGATTACCATATCCACATCCATTGTCGCTCTGACAAGTCCGTGAAGGGACAGAGCATACCCACCAACAAGGGCATATCGGACTTTGTGTTTTTCTAAAGCTCTGATCACTTCCAAAACAAACATTTCTCTTTATTGTATATATATGTATATATAAAATCAAGAGTTTTTTTAGTAGAGATAAATCTTTTCACATCTTCGATGCAGGAGTTTTTGGCTCCTTAGTATTGAAATCTGAGTTGTTTCAAAACTTCTTCCGGCAGAACAGGAAGGCAGGATTTGGGGATAAAAAAACTGGCCAGGTTATTGAGATCCTGAAACACTTTATGTTTATCACTGGCGGCTCTTAAATATTTGTGGCCGGTGGATCCCCCTGTTCCCATTTTCCCGCCAATCATACGATGAACCATTTCGGCATGACGGTGTCGCCACTGGGTAAAACCCTCATCAAGGGTTTGAAGATTCCGTATAAGATGAAAGGGAAGTTGTAAAATGGGCTCATCCCTGTAGAGATCAATAAAAAGAGCGGCCTTTAAGGCTCTGTGGGACAAACGCCACTGGCCTTCTGACTGCATTTTTTCATAAGTTTTCCTGTCAAAAATGGATTGAAAACTTTTTTCCATCACGTCTGTGTTTTTAATCAGTTGTTCCTTGATTGGCTGATCATTTTCAGAATTTTTAATGTTTTCACGACTTGTGGTTATTCTTTTTTCCACGGCCTGACGATACTCTTTCCAGAAGTCAAAGGAGTCATGACACAAAAAAGGGGTTCGCTCCAACCATCTCTCCAAAAAAACAAAAAGGGAGGGTTGGTCCTCACTATCACCGGCTTTTTTCTGATCTTCAGGCGAAAGGGTTTTCCTGTAATCCTGATTATTGTAAGTGAGCCTCTGTCCCTGTTTAAGTCCCAATTTATTTTCAATGAGCCGAAACTGTCCGCTCTGAAAACCTGAAGCGGGATAAAGGTAGTCCCGAAACTCAAGGAAATCCATAGGTGTCATGGTTTCAAGAACATCCACCTGGGAAACAAGAATTTTCTGAATCTCTATGATGCGACCCAATTGGTTATTGATCGTGAGCATATCCCGTTCCTGAACCTTGTCCTGATTTAGCAGATTTATAATTGAATCCAGTTCAAAGAGAACCTGTTTAAACCACAATTCATAGGTTTGATGAATTACAACAAAAAGCATTTCATCATGAACCAATTGACCGAACTGCTCACTCCTCAAGGACTGAAGTTTTAAGAGTTCGGGAACTTTTAAATATTCCGAATAGTGAACCGGTGGACAGACTTTCATTTGTTCTCCATTGAAATCATTTATTTTTCAACTGCTGGGTTTTCTTAAAAAACTGAAAATCCAGGATATACTGATCCGGTTTGAATTTTCATGGAATTTCCCTGAGAGATCATTTATTCTATGCTGAATTTCTTTAGCCAAAATCCGCTTAAAACAAGTGGTCTCTCATGAAAAATAAATGATCTTTAGTATATCAGTTTTCTTTTTTCCAATCAACTCTTAAAAAAACTCCGTGAAAATTCAAAAACAATCAGTTATATTGCCAATAAATGGGAAATCTATGCAGGATGATTTAAAGAAAACTGTTTTTGATGTGGCTCATCTCAAAGGTGAATTTTTACTGAGATCGGGAAAAATCTCCAATGAGTATTTTGACAAATATCAGTTTGAAGCCAGACCTGAAATTCTAAACTCCGTTGCAGAAACCCTCATTTCCCTGCTTCCAAAAAACCATGACTTTTTAGGAGCCATGGAAATGGGGGGAATCCCCATTGCAACAGCCCTTTCCCTAAAAACAGGAGTCCCCATGGTTTTTATCAGAAAAGAGGCAAAAAAATACGGCACCTGCCGGTTTGCCGAAGGGCCGGATATTAAAGACAAAAGAATCTGTCTTATTGAAGATGTGATAACCACAGGAGGGCAGGTGGTTTTAAGCACCCAAATGCTAAGGAAAGCGGGAGCCAAAGTCAGTGATGTTCTGGCCGTAATTGACAGAAGTCGAGGGGATCACTCAAAACTCACAGAAGCAAACTTAAAGCTCTCAGCCCTTTTCACAATGGGAACATAAAGGTCTGGCTTAAAAACAACAGGATGAACCACTAGCCATTCCATCCATAGGCTGGAGCCACTCAAAGCAATAGACTCTTGAAAGCCCTGTGTCCCAGAAGTCGATCGTGAAACCAACCTGTGAAATTGCAAAGATGGGGAGAGTAAATAAATAAATTGTTAAAACCATCTGGTTTTCCATTTTTAAGAGTGGATTTGCCAAGGTCTGTAAGAGCGGGATCCTGCAAACTGATAAACTCCCTGGACTCTTCTATTTTAAAGAAGGGAAAAGCTCTTTGGATCTGTCTTTTAAGTTCTTTAAAAACACCTGCCGTGCTTTCAGGGGATTCCGCCAACTCTGAAGGGAAAAAACACTGCCAACGGGAAATCAATCCCCCACGCACCCTGGAAAACATCCCAAAACAGGGTTGATTTTTTAATCCCATAAGTAAATAAACTCGATCCTGTTCAAACTCTTTTGGTTCCTGACTGTGATGAATCATCAGATTCGCTGAAGAAAACCATTTGATTTTTGAAAATGGACGAAAAGTTTTTTTCAGGGGTTTTTTAAGTTTTTCAAAAAGAAAGGACAGTTTATCAAAAAAATAAAAAAACTGACCACCGACCTCCACTTGACCGTTAAAAACCACTTTTTTAATATCTCCGTTAGAGTGTTGAATGTCTGTTATTTGCTGATCCAAAAACAAATGATCTTCAATCAGGGGGTAAACCTCTTCAAAAAAATCCTCTGGAGTTTTTTCAACTTCTAATTCCAGGTTTTCACAGTAAGGAGTTATAGCCACTTCCGGTTTTTTATCCCCAAAGCCGGTAAAATTATGAAATTTCCCTTTTGTGAAAGTCAGTGGCAAGCGGGTCACTGTCTGGTAAGAGCCCAAAAATTCTGATTCAAAAGAAAAAAAATCCCGATTAAAACCCGTGTTAAAGGGAAGACCCGTGTAAATGTCTTTATTGAGTTCCGGAATAAATTTAAAAAGACTCTGTTGTCCTGTGTGTTTACAGTCCACAAGACAAAAGTTTTTTTCCTGCTCTGCCAGTTCAGAAGCCATTTGCAGACTGGCCATATTGTAACCCAGAAGAACAAACTCATAAGTGCGGGATAATTTTTTTGGAGCTTTCTCCGGATTCTTATTCATCATGAATTTTCTGAAACAAAATAAAAACCCTGCTTCAGAGTTTGGGACGTTTAGGTCGTTTAAATTTAGATTTAGATCGTATAAACAGATTATTTCTAAACTGTCTGATTTTTTTAAACTTGATTTCCATTTTTCCCTTTCCACCTTCAAATTCAAGTTTTTGTTTTGCACAATGCATATCATTGATATTTTAAAAGAGGCTTTTTTTTAAATCAAGAAAAATAATGGTTAATCCTGAAAAGCCATGGATTTTACAAGGAAAGAACATTTATAAAAAGAAATCAAAATAAGTCAGATATGTTAAAGTCTGATAAAATTTCAGAAACAACTCATTGTTTCATAATGCAGAAAACGGGAATTCATCTGTCAATTTCCGTGAAGTCCACTGAGATCCAATTGATTCATTGCGTTTAAGGTCCAGCCCTGATAATCGGGGGAGGCCAGAAGGCTAAAGTGCATCTCTCCAAGGGGAATGAGGACAGCCTCATCCATAAGCCTCTGAACAGCCTGTCGGCACATCTTTTTATATAGCCCGGAATAAATTTCTTCAGGCATTGCCTTTAAAAGATCGGAATAGGTTTCATCCTTCCAGGATAAAAAGTTTATCCGACTGTCCGCCTTAAAGCTTTCCAGGGCATTGAGACAGGTGGGATGATCCAGTTTCACCCCTTTACGGAAAATATCAGGAGGCTTTCTTCTGAGTTCTTCGAGAAAACTTTTCTGATCCACTTGAAAAATCCGGATATCAAGACCCAAATGTTTTTTCCATTGATTCTGAAAAAATTCCCCCTGTTTTTTAATGTCCTCCCCTCCCAATTGACTGATCTTAAGTTTCAGGGGTCGGGAAACTTCTGATATTTGACTTTCCTTAAAAAATTTTTTGGCCTTTTGAAGATCAAATTTATAACAGGGAACCTGATCCATCCAGTCCGGGGGAAGACTGGGGCAACCCGGTCGCCCAAGGGCTCTTAGAAGATCTTTCAGGTTTTCATAATCAACGGAATGGACCAGAGCCTGCCTTAACTTTTTGTCTTTCATCAGTCTTGGGCCAAAACCCATATAGTCAAAACGGGCCATGGGAACCTGATAAAAATCCTTTCTGTTTTTTAAATGGGTGATGAGGTTTGAGGGAACCCGCCTTAAAAAATCAATCTGATTGTTAAGGTAAAGTCTGTAGGCCGTCATATCGTTATCAACAAACAAAAGTTCCACAGGGGGACGACTCTTATGTCCCTTTTTATAAAAGGAATTGGGTTGAAGTTTTATGTTTTTTCCAAAATTCCAGACACTGATTTTATAGGGACCATTACCCACAAAATCCCTAAAATCCTTTTTGTCATAACTGCTGTTTTTATACGTTGGAAACAGGGCCGTGCCGGAAAGTTTGTATAAAAATTCCGGATCGGGTCTGTCAAATTCAATTTGTAGTTTTTCTGAAGAAAGGGCTTTGACTCCAAGTTCACTGACTGGTTTTTTTCCCCCAATGATAGTCTGTGCATTTCTGACATTTTTTAAAAGATAGGAGCGGGGGGACGCTGTTTGAGGGTCCACAAGATGTCTGAAACTTTTTACAAAATCCATGGCCGTCACGGCTTCCCCATTGGACCAGAAACTTTGAATAAAACAATTCAGCTTTTTCTTATCAATCCACTGGCAATAACCGGCTTCAGGAACAAGCCGGTTTTTATGATCAATCCGGTAAAGCCCCCTTAAAGTGTTGTAAAAAAAATAACTGGAACTGTTTCCACTCAGACGGGCCGGATCCAGATGAGAGGGTTCCTGAAAAAGATGAAGACGAAAAAACCTGTTCTTTAAGGCTCTGGACTCACACCCTCCTGTTGAAAAAAAAAGTGTGAAAAAAACAAAAAAGATATTTATTAAAAACAGACGACATCCGGACAACATAGACCTTTTCATCCTGTAAGTTTCACAATTCAAAAAGCTCTTTCAAACCTTCCTGCCAGGGAACACATTTTATTTCATCTCTGACAAGGGACTCTTTCCCTCTATACCAAAGATATTTGGCACTTCCTGGAAATTCAGAACCCAGATTTTTCAAGGATTTTAGATGCTCTTTTTTAATATCTGTGGAAGATTTTATTTCAATTAAAATCGGAACTCCCCTGGGTTTTTCCACAATAAAGTCCACCTCCACTCCGGCCTGTGTTTTCAAATAAGAAAATCTCCATCTCTTTTCCAATGCTGATGCCATCTTAAAGACATCGTTAATAATAAATGTTTCAAATAAATTTCCATATTCAAAAGTTGAAGAGTGCAGGCTCTCTCCGGCTAACATCTGTAAGGCTCTTAACACTCCTGTATCAAAAAAATAAAACTTGCTCTTCTGAATTTGCCGTTTTCTTATGGAGGTATTGTAAGGGGGCAAGAAAAACCCTATAAGGGTATCCGACAAGATTTCAAAATGTTTCTGGGCCTGGGAAGCTCCGAGACCTGCATCTCTTTCAATATTGGAAAAATTGATAACTGTCCCATTGGCCAGAGCCGCCGTGGATAAAAACCTTCTAAAGGGATCCAATTTTCTTACAAGTTGTTCCGCAAACACTTCTTCTCTTAAATAAATGTCCACATAAGCATAAAGAGAGCGAACAATATCATCATCACTCATTTGTTCCGCCCAAAAACGGGGAAGTAAACCAAATTTCATAGAACGATCAAGATCAAACTGACCTCTAATTTCAAAATATGAAAAAGGGGAAAGATACAAAGCTATGGCCCGACCTCCAAGAAGATTGGCATGACCTCGTTTCAGTTTTCTGGCACTTGAACCGGAAAGTGCAAATTTAACATTTTTTTCTTCAATCATTCTATGAACAACATCCAAAAGTTTTGGGTTTTTCTGAACTTCGTCAATAACAACCCATTGGGGTTGGCTGACCTGCCACATCTGTTCAAGAAGTTCCGGTTTTTGGTTCAGTTTATATTCCATTTGAGTATCCAAAAGATCTATCCAAAGAATATTTTTATTAAAATCAGGAGAATCTTTTTTTAAGTTCCGTGGTTTGGATTTTTCCAAATCCAGGCTTTTATTCACAGACTTTCCAAAACCTGTTCCAAAATGAGACTTTAAAAGGGTGGATTTCCCTGAACCACGAGGTCCAAAAAGAAAAAAACTATTGGATTTTGACAGTTTACACATTCTCTTTAGCATGAGCTTAAATTGTCGTGCATTTTAAGCATAAAGTAAAGAAAATTTTCCTGCACTTCCCTGACGGCTGCAAAGGTAAATTTTCCGGTTTTTTTATTCAAGTCTACCCTCTTACGGAGCTTCTTTTGTTTTTTCCGGAAAATCTGTCAGTTAACTGTAAAATTTTTAAACAATTATTTTTAAACAATCATGAAAATTTTATAGGAATCACTTTTTTTAATAAGTTTTTTTTGGAATTCAATGTATATTACAAATCCAAAAACCCTAAAGTTTACAACCCTTTTAGAGAAAATAATATAATGAAAAAACTCCTTTTCCTATCCTTTTTTGTCTTTTTCTCCACTCCGGGGTATGCCGTTACCATATCATTCCCGGAGGGTTACTCCCCCTGGGAAACTCTGTCCAGGGAAACCAATGAAAATGAAGAAGAAGGAGGAGAAGAAGAAGTTGCTATATCCCACTATGGTCAGTCTGACAAAGAGGTTCAGGCCAAAAAAGACTGCATTATATATCCATACGGCTACTCCTCTGAAGAGATTCAGGCCAGGGAAGTCAGAAAAGTCGTCTTAAGAGAAGTCCTTGAACAACTCCAAAAAGCCATGGAAGAGGCAAAACCTTTTCGGGAATCCGAGGATTTCGACAAAGCTTTGGAAATACTTTCAAAACCCATGGATGAAGCAAACCAAAAACTTAGAGAAGTCATGAGTGGAGAAACCTTTTCGGATGAGGAGGAAGAGGAATTAAGGGAAAAAATTCAGGAAATCGCAGATGAAAACATAAAAATCATTGCAGAAAAAGAAGAAAAAGAAATCAATGACCTTATTGAGACATGGGGAGAGAGTTTTATCCGTGAAAGTCTTCACAAAGTTCATTTCAATCTGAAGTTGGCTGTCTTTCATTCTGACTTCTACATAGCCTGTCTTGAAAAAGATGACCGGTGGTTTCAAAAGCTGGTCGATAAGGTTTTCTACGATGATCTGTGGTTTGAGGAAAGAAGAAGGCGTGTACTACCAAAAGATGAGTCCGCTTTTTCATTCACTTCCAAAACATCTTGTAGAGTACGAGTTAACCTCTGGAGAAGACGACTTAAAGAACAATATCCCCTGATGAGAGTTTACATGGCTGCTTCCGATTACGAAAACCTCGGAGAGGAGTATACACGTCTTTCCCAAAGAAATGTTAAAGGTCTCCATCCCCCGGATGAAAAATTATCCTTTAGGGAACAGGTAAGAAGGGATTTTGCCAATAACCAACATTATGAGCTGAATAAATACACCTCACACGATTACTTTGGATTGGTCACACCTCCTCCTTTTACCAGGGAAGAGGTGATGTTGGCCGAGCAACTTTTTGATAAAAACAAACGGGCCATGGACATTCTTCAGGAAACCGGAAGACTTCCTGAAGAACTCAGAAAAGACCCTGAAGTGGTCTGTGCAGACCCCGAACTTTCAATTTGGAGGGAATTCTTGTTAATGGGTAAACAATTTTTGGGAATGGGCAAAAGTTATATGGCTGGAGACCACCGTCCAAAAAGAAGATGTGAAACTGAAGAGGAACCAGATACAGAGCCTATCCTGGATTTCTCTGACTCCTCCAACGAACCAACAATAGGTGAACTCAGAGACTGCTTTAGGGACAAGTACAAGGAACTTCTTATCGGAAGTCAGAAAGAAGGAAAGCATGGTCTTGGAATTCTTGGATACATTACTTCCGCAGACCCCACTGATGAAGAGTTGGCTGAAGGGGTGAAAAAAATCAGGAAAAATGCTGTCAAACTTTTGAGAAATTTTCGAAGAAGACATTTTGTTAAGGACAAAACAGGTCGTTACTCTTTAAAAGAGGAATTTATTGTCAAGAGTGTTAGAAGAAAAAGAAATTTCTCTTTTCACGCCAATGTTGATCTTTTCCAGTTTCTGTCAGGTCGTCTAAAAAACGATTACGATGGTTATCCACAAACGGAAGGGGCGGGAAAGGAAGAAGACATAAGAGATTTCCTGATCGGAAATCCACATATTAATATTAAACCGGGAGCCACGAGAGATGAGATAAAAGAACTCCTGGGTCTGGGGAGTATTCTTTACGAGGAAAAAATGGAACGAAGAATGTGGTTTGAAATAGGGGGTATGGTCGGCTGGGGTCTTGGATGCATGGCCCTTATCAGAGGGCTTCTTAGCAGAGGAGTTTGTGAACTTCCCATAGGACTTTTTGGCAATATTTATTTTTTCGTTATTGATACCCAGAATTATCTGGAATCCACAAGGCTTGCTTTTTACAGACCCGACGGTGCCCGCCCCACTTATCAGGACATGAGTGAACTTGACAATTTATTTTTTGCGGCAGCACTTTCAACAGTATTACTTCCTTTTTTCACTGGAATTCCGGAAATTATCAAAGGTATTAAACTAACAAAAAAAGCAGCACCAAGTTCAGCCTGGTCGAATGGCAAGTGGTGGTATGAGCATGATACAGCTCTTGGACATGAGGGGAGTAATATTATGCAAAATGCCTCGACAATACGACAACAGTTACAGGGCAATTCACATCCATGGACAAGGTTTACGAGGAACATGAAAAAGTCTATGGAAAAATCTGTGGAAAAAGTCAATCTCTCTCCATGGACAAAGCTTATGGGGAATATGAAAAATTCTATGAAAAAAATCTGGGATTTTATATCCGGCGGAAGTACGGGAAACCCTCATGCTGTCAGTGCCATTGAAGAACTCGCATCCCGTTCAAACAGAAACCCGCCTTCTTCAAACCTGAACGAAACTTTGCCTCCCCCGGATACAGAACAAAAGCTGCTGCCACCCCCTGACCCAAACAGAAGACCGCCATCACCAGACTAAGGATGAATCACTAGAGCGTGTCGTCAATTAGGATAATTCTTGATATCCTTTCTATATAGTGGGTGTCTATGAAACCAGTGCTTAAGACTTTGAAGCTGTCATGGATGGGTTTTTTATGGGTTCTTTTCTTTTTTATTTTCTTGTTTTCCAAACCATGACTTCCTTTTACTTTTAATGAAAGCAAAAGAAATGCCATGGAACAGGGGGGATTGTTTTAACCGGATTCTCTGCTTTTATCCAAAAATGGGAAATGAAAGGAACAATTATCGGAATTTTTAGACAGTATCCCCTTTGCCAACACAGAAAACTTCAGACTCAAAATCTCCACCTGAAAAATATCCATAACCTGTTATCTGATCGTGTTTGAGTTTTCATGGAATTTCTCTATGGAAATAGCATGAAAATAAATGATCTTTAGTATAAAATTACTTATAGAGTAAGAAAACCAAAAGAATTTTAATAACTTTTCAGGATAGCCTTTTAAAAGGCCCCATGATATTCTGGAGAAAAATAGGGGGGAAAAAAAATTATGACTATTGAACTTTCTGCCAGCCAAAATGAAACAGGAAAGAAAATGATTGAGTCCATTAACAATTCATTGAAATCTTTTGACAGGGAGGATCTGTTTTTTACCTCTTTAAAAAAACCTTCTGAAAAATTTGAGATTTCTATTGAGGAAATCGGCGACTTAAAATATCCACTGTCCGGGAAAATCATCCAATCCATTATAAAGAAATCCAGACTGGCTCCCTTTGGCTGGCGGGACCAGACAGTCGTGGACACCAAAGTAAGAAACGTCTGGGAAATTTCATCTGAACAAATTAAAATTTCAGAAAAATCCTTTCAGGAGATTATTGAACCGTCATTGGAAAAAATCAGAACTGACCTTGGCCTGGCCGATGAGGGAAAACTTATTGCCAAACTGCACAACTTACTGATCTATGAAAAAGGACAATTCTTTTCCAGCCACCAGGATACGGAAAAGACTGACGACATGGTGGGAACCATGATTATCCTTCTTCCATCACTTTTTAAGGGAGGAACTCTGGTTGTTGATCACCAGGGAAACAGAAAATCATTCCATCCTCCTCAGAAGAAAGAAGATAAATTGAATATCGTGGCTTTTTACGCCGACTGTTTTCACAAAATCAAAAAAGTAACATCCGGTTATCGTGTCGCCCTGACTTACAATTTGCTTTTCAGGCCTGACAGTCTCCCCACCCTTAAAGTAAAAAACAATCCGGAGGTGAACAATCCAAAACTGATGACAGTTGTAAAAAAGTATTTTTCCAAACCCGATCCTCAGCCTGCCCTTCAGGCGGATACCGGGGTGGACGATGCCAGGCATCCTTCCTGGCTCGTTGTTCTTTTGAATCACCAGTACAGTCAGAAAAACCTGAACTGGCTTCATCTCAAAGGCACTGATCGCATGAAAGTCCGACAGTTGCTAACCGTAGCGGACAAACTGGAATTGGATGCCTATCTGGCTTTAGCGGATATTCATGAGAGTTGGAGTACGGATACGGATGATTCCTTTGATAATTATAAAGAACATTTTTACAGTGATGAGGAGGAGGAATTTGAAGAAAATGAATTTGAGGAAAATGAAGCCCCGGAAGTCCTGGAATTAGGGGAATTATTTGACGAAAACTACTCCCTGAACCACTGGATTGACAGAGATGGTAAAAAATTGAATTTAAGAGAGCATATTGTACCAAAAGAGATGTTTTGCTGGACAAAAGCTCACGATTATTTAAAACCCTTTCGCTCTGATTATGAAGGTTATATGGGCAATTATGGCAATACAATGGATTATTGGTATCACAGGGCGGCTCTTGTTTTATGGCCAAAAAAAATCAGGGAAAAAAGTCTATTTGTTATTGATCCCTCTTTTTTCTTTGAAAAAGTGAAAAAAGTTCTTTTAAAGGATCTGAATACGGGACTTCCCCTTGTCAAAAATGTCCTCAATCAAAAATCTCTTTTAAGATCCATTGGAACGGACCGGTCAACCAGTGTTCTTGAAGTAGCCGTTCTCGTTCAGGATAAAAAGATCGCTGGACAATTGTTATCAGAGTTTGATTTACGCATGGTTTTGGAAGCAAACTTCAGGTCTTTGTCATATCTGATTGATACCTATGGAGAGGATTGGAGCATTGAACTTTTAAAAACGTGGTCCAAAGCTGAATATTTCTACTCCAAAAAAGAGATTTTGGGGATCAATAAACTCTGTGAATGTCTGAAAACACGGGACAGAGTGATCCATTGGATTCTGAACCACCAACTGTCTTTGTTTTTTAAAAACAACAAAGAACATGAAAAAAAAGCCAGTCAGGTTGAAATTAAAAATCAAAAAATTTCATTCACGAAAAGAATTCATGAGTTTCTCAGAGCCTTTTCCATTGTTAAAAAAGAAGATTTTCTGAATTTGCTCTTAAAGCATTTACTGGGTTTGAAAAAAATTTATTCAGCTATGGATAAAGCGAAACTGGTTCTGGGCATTCCAAAAAAGCGGTTTTTTGAAAAATTCAAAAAAGCCCTGTCCGATTCTATTGTTTCCAAACTGGAAGATTTTGTTTCAAAGGAACGTCTCCCTGGGGATCTATCCATTCCCGATGAAGTTCCATGTTCATGCAGTGACTGCGGAATTCTAAAAAAATTTCTCAAAAGTCATAATGATGAATATATCTGGCCTCTGGCCAAACAAAGACGGCGACATATTCATGAAATCATTGATGGAATGGATGTGGAGGTAACCCATGTCACAAAAAAACAGGGTTCTCCCTATAAACTCATTTTGTCCAAAAACCAGAACTATTTTACCAGAGAGACAAAGAGAAAAAAAGAAGCCGGAAATTATTTAACCCGTATTTCCCAAGAAATTTTTTAATGATTGTGACAGCTTCTTTATGACAAATCAAATTGACTTTGCAATAATTTAACATATTGTTTTAACAATACAAAAATTTTAAGAGGTCCACCATGCCCCGTTTTATTCTTTTTTCCTGTGTGTTTGTTTCAGGCTTTGCGGCCCTTGTGTTCCAGGTGGTCTGGCAAAAGTATCTGGCCCAGATTCTTGGCTCAGAGGCCCGTTCTGTCAGCCTTGTTGTGGCCGTTTTTCTTTTCGGTCTGGCCACAGGTTACCAGGCCTGGGGAAAACTTACTGAAAAAACCTGGCCCCGCTACCAGCTTCTTAAAATCTACGGCCTCATAGAAATGGCCATCGGCCTTTACGCTGTTCTTTTTCCCATCGGCTTTGATAAAGTCCGACAAACCCTCCACCTTTTCCCGGATGCTTTTTTCATGGACTTTCTCCTCACCTTAGGTCTTCTGTTTATCCCCACCTTTCTCATGGGAGCCAGTATTCCCCTGCTCACAGTGATCCTTCCCAAAAACAGTGAGGAAATCAACAGGGTTCACGCCAGAATTTACGGCATCAACACCCTGGGGGCTTTTTTCGGGGTGGTGGTGGCCTCCTTTTACCTGATTCCCGAATGGGGACTTTTCATGAGTATGGGAATTTTTGGAGTCTGCAATATTTTTATCGGTCTTGTCTTTGGTTTAAACCGCCTTTCGGGTAAAACCCATAAAACAGCGAAAGTGCCCACTGTGGGACAGGGGCTGCCCCCACAGCTTGTCTACCTGTTTACCTTCGTCACAGGGGGAACCACCATCGCCCTTGAAGTGCTTTTTGTTCGGGTTTTCAGTCTGACCACAGGGGCTGGCTTTTGGGTGTTTCCCATCATCCTTGGGACTTTTATCCTGGGACTTGGGGTGGGAAGTTTAACCCTTCCAAAAAACTTTTCAATGAAAAATCTCAACAATCATTTTTTGGGAATTACTTTTTTTGGTCTTTTTCTGTTTTGGAGCATTCCCCACTGGCCCTACTGGGTCCATCACATCCGTATCCAGTTATCAAACATCCCTTCGGCAGCCCTTGTGTACTTTGCCTTTCTTTTTTTGTTTATGGGGATTATGGCCCTTCCCCTTATCATCCTTCTGGGAAGACTTCTGCCGGTGAGTTATTCCC
This sequence comes from Bdellovibrionales bacterium, assembly GCA_965219545.1. Taxonomy (GTDB): domain Bacteria; phylum Bdellovibrionota; class Bdellovibrionia; order Bdellovibrionales; family JAGQZY01; genus JAGQZY01. The sequence goes on along the minus strand of CBDCNX010000029.1, from coordinate 143,377 downwards.
TGATAAAAAAGACCGGCAACAATTTTGGAACCATCTGTGGTCGTCTCTACTTTTTCAACACCCTGGGCACAGTTTTTGGATCTGTGATCTGCGGCTACCTGGCTTTATCCCTGTTCCAACTGGACACAGTGATCCGCCTGGTTTTTATCGGAACAGTTCTCGTCTTTATCCTGCTGGCTTTTTATTCAAAAGCCCTTAAAACCTGCACTCTTCTTGGAATGGGGCTTTTGAGTTTTATCCTTTTTCCCAAATGGGACAGAAAATCCCATCATATTGGTTTGTTTCGCAATCGCAACCCCAGCAGGGAGTACACCTTTAAGGGCTTTTTAAAAATCCCAAAAACTTATTCGGACTCAGCAGAAATTCTTTACTTTGAGGACGGTCCCAACACCACAGTCACAGTCATCGGTCACAAACAAAAAGAAAACAGCAAAAGACTCCAAAATAAACCCTTCCTTTCCTCCAAAAAAATTCCCCCTGTGAAAGAAAGAGTGGAAACCATGTCCCAAAATCCTGTCTCCGGGAAAATTCTCTCCCCTGAAAACCCGGAAGAATCAAACCCCATGGAACTTCAAAAAAATCAAAACTCTTTTAAATCCGCTTCTTTTGTGGTGAACGGAAAATCCGACGGAAACACCATAGGGGATTTTGCAACAGCCGCCGGTTCAGCCCTGATCCCCTATCTTTTTGCCCCTGAAAACCAAAGACTTAAAACCCTTGTGGTGGGCATGGGAACAGGGATCACCTCCAACTGGCTTTCCCGTTTTGAAGATATAGAAAGTGTCATAACCCTTGAAATTTCAAAAGCGGCCCTCAAAGCGGCCTTTTTTCTTGACCCCTACAACGGAGGGCTTACAAAAAAAAGCAAACACCGTTTTGTCCTTGGGGATGCTTTTCGTTATTTCCAAAGGTTTGAAAACAAGGTGGATATTATTATCTCTGAACCCTCCAACCCCTGGGTCTCAGGGGTTGAAAATCTTTACACAAAGGATTTTTACCAACTGACTTCAAAACAATTAAAAAAAAAAGGAATTCTTTTTCAGTGGCTTCAGGGCTATGCTTTTTCGGATAAAAGTTTCAGGCTCATTCTTCAAAACCTGGTGAACAATTTTAAGGATTACCGGATCTACAGGCTTGCCAACGGGGACTTTGGTCTTCTGGCTTCCCCTTCAGAGTTGCCCGACAAAGCTCAAAATTCCAGACCCAATCAGACCTCAGTGACAGAGCTTTTCTTAAAACTCGGTTACAAACCGGAACAACTTCCCCTGCTTCAGGTTATGGATAAAAAACTCATCCAACTGGCTTCCACAAAAGCCACAGGAAAACAGCACACCCTGGACACTCCAAGGCTTCACTTTCTGGCGGGTCTTGATTTTTACAAAGGCCAGATGATTGATCCCATAAAGAACGTGGACATTGAGTTTCTCAGGCACTTTGAAATTCCCAAAATTAAGACTCTCCTTGCCGCCAATCCAAAAGAAGTTTCCGGGGAAAATTGTTCTTCTCAGGTTGTAAACCCCTTTCCCTGTCGCTTTATACAAACCAAAAAGAAACAATACAAGGACCTGACTGAAAAACAAAAAACCTCCACTGATTTAAGGGAAAGTGTTTCAGCCTACCATCGCCTGCGACAAAACGCCTGGATTCCACCGGATCTTGATTTTTTAAAGAAAGCCTCGGGCCAGGTAAAATCCCTTGATAAGGACAAAGCCCTGGATATTATTCCCCTTCTGGTTCAGCAAATGGCCTTTGAGGAACAGACCAAAGAGGCCCTCAAATCTCTTGAAACCTGGCATAAAAAGAAACTCATAACAGAGGAGCAAAAAGACTTTTTTGTAAAAAAGATCCAAAAATCCTCCTCCCTTTTGGGTTTTTTAAAGGATTTTAAAAAAAAATAAGCATTGGATGCCTTAGAGGACTTTTTAACACAGATACAAAAAGTTGGGGGACGATTTAATCAACGTTGGGGAGCTTTGGTGGAAGGAAAGCTGGTAAAAGCTCTCCAGGTCCGTGGAATAGACATCATGAGAACCCACAGTCGCTCTGAAACCCAATGGAAAAAACCCGATGGAAATATTGAAAAACGGGAATTTGACATTATTGCGGGCAATGGAACAGAGGGGTGGCTGTGGAGGTCAAAACCACACTCACACTAAAAGATGTGGATTTTTTTACGGAAACACTCAAGGACTTTAAGAATTACTTTCCAAGATACAAAACTGAAACAATTTATGGAGCCGTGGCTTACCTGAAAAGTGAAAACAAGGCCCACTTTTATGCAGAAGAGCAGGGCTTATTTATTATCAAAGTCACAGGAAACCGCACCATGGTCGCTTCCATTATCAACAAAAAAGACTTTAAACCCAAAGTTTTTGACTGAACATTCCACTACTCATTTTCATTATTAACAAACTGTAATTTCTTTTCTTTTTGAATCTCTCTTATCTCTTCCACAGAAAGCCCTGTGACCTCAGAAATTAACTTTAAATCCATATCCCTTGCCAGACAGTTTAAAACCACTTGTCTGGTCCTCTCCAAACCTTCTCTTCGTCCCTCTTCCAATCCCTGCTCCAATCCCTGTTCCAGTCCCTGCTCTAATCCCTGTTCCAATCCCTCTTCCAATCCCTCTTCCAGTCCTTTTTGATGAAAAAGCTGGGATGTTTTGTAAATCACCTGGGGCATAATCTTGTCCTCCTTCTCAAAAACCTTTGACTCCATCTCTGACAACCGATCCAAATCAAAGGCCTCATTGTAAATCGGTACATACTCACTGACCAAATTGTAAATCTTTTCTCTGGACTCTAAATCCAATCCCAAACAAAGACTGAAAAACCTTTTCAACACAACATCACTCAAGTGACGTATATAAGACATTATGTATAAAAAAGGACGAATTGTCAAACTCACAGGCATCTTGAAGTAACTCAACTTTCTCAAATCCAAAAGTCGATACTCATAGTTTAAAAAAGACTTTCCAAAAAGTGTTTTCTTATCAACCCCAAGATACCCATGAAAACTCAAAGGCAAAGTCCAGGGCTTGTCCCCATGATAGACCACAATGGGAAGAATGGGGGTTAATCCCTTAAACCCCTCACAAGTTCTTGCTTTTTGTTTCCCATGGGAAAATATCTTCCTTTCCAAAGGGGATTCCATTTTTGAATAAATAAAGTGCTGATAGGACAGGAGTTGTTTAAACAAATGTTTTGAGTGAGTGCTTTTGTGTTCCAGAAGAAAAACAATTTTCAGAGGAGACAGGTCTTCCAAAGTTTCAATGGAAAAAATTAAATCACTTCTGATTTCAGAACCTTTTTTGGAGTAGATAGAGGTTTCCTGTTTGATGGACTCTTTTTTAAGAGACCCAAACTCTTCAGGGCTTGTGACAAGACTGATGAGTTCCAGGGCATGATTGGTATCCGAGAAACATTCCTTGAAAAAGGAATCATGGATGGGTTTTTTATGGGTTCTTTTCTTCTTTATTTTCTTGTTTTCCAAACCATGACTTCCTTTTACTTTTAATGAAAGCAAAAAAAATGCTATGGAACAGGGGGGATTGTTTTAGGATTCTCTGCTTTTACCGAAAATGGGAAACGACAGGAACAATTATCGGAATTTTTCACGACTTCCGTATTTTGCATTTGTGTTACTCAATGATTTTGATGGTTTATGGACACCTGGGTCACTAGGATTTGGAGTTCAAATAAAAAATTGAGAAAGACCCAGAAATATGATCCAGGCCAAACCTGACAAAACGGCGGGACTGATTCTCACTTCTGTTTTAAAGATTGAAAACGGAAAGTGGACCATGAATGCTTTAGAATTTCATAAGACTTGCAAAGGCTCTTAAAGTCAAAGTCATCGCTTTTTTAGGCAGAGAGATTTTTCTTTGTTATGAGGAAATTAAGACGATTCAGGCTTTATATTTTTAGCTTTTTGACGTAACTCTTCCACTTCTTTGGAGGTCAATCCGGTACATAGACAAATAGTCTTCACATCAAGACCATTTTGGATCATCCGTAACGCCGCTCCTTGAGTCCCTTCTTTATGACCTTTTTTGATTCCCTTTTCTCTCTCTTCATCCAAAGAACATTGTAATGCTGACATAAGCCTTTGATCCTCCTCTATGGTTTCCTCTTCTATCTTCCTGAGTACGCTCAATGTAAAATTCGGATCGTTCCGACGGATGTAATCCACCGCCTTTTGAACAAGAAACCTCTGATCCTTTTCACCCAGAGTTGTACCCATCTGAAACAATTCCGCAATGGTTTCCCGGCGGAGTTTCCAGATACTTCCCATTATAAGCAAAATGGGTCTTGAAAGCAAACTTTTGCCCAACCCACGATACAAGTCAATATCATGAATATTCAACAGCTTACAACAGAAATTGAGGATATTTTTCCCAAATTTCTGTTTCAAAACCGGAGTCAACCCTTCCAGGGAGTCCTGGAAGGTCAACGAACCCCTCCAGTGCTTCTGTCGTCCATGATAGACAAGGATGGGGATGACCGGATAATTCCAGCGATTGTAAATACAGGTCTGATACCCAAGAACCTGTTTAAGTAACTGGGGGTCCTGATGGCTTTTGTGTTCAAGGAGGAAAAAAATACGCACCTGTTTTTTGGAGCCTTTGACCTGGACAGAGAATAAAAGATCAATGCGTTTTTCATTACCCTCTTCATCCATGAAGACAGTCATTTCCGGTTTAAGGGTTTTCCAGTTAAAAAGCTTGAACTCAGAGGGTTTAAAGACAAGGCGGAAAATATCCAGTCCGTATTTTTTGGCAGAGCAAAAATAAAGGAAACAGAAACTGTAACATCTACAAGAGTCGATCCATTCACTATTTCTCTAAAATACAAAACAAATACTGTTTCCGTTTTAATGTCTCTATTTTTCTTATTTTGATCCCTAAAATCCATTATGGCCACCAGGCTTTTTTCACGGCGTAAAGAAGGGCCTCATTTTCAGTTAAGAATGTCTGACTTTCACCATTGCCGTTTGTGACTGTCCATTGATTCATGGAGATGATAATAAAAAAAGAATTAAAAAAGGAACTCTATAACAATTTGATACTTGAAGATTTTTCGATTAAACGTCAGGATTTCACCGCAAATGAGATAATTAGGGGAATATTTTATCGGTTAATGGAAGATCAAGAAAAACTTCGTTTGAACGGAAAATCCTATCTGACAAAAATTCTACCTGACGATGCTTGCGAACACTTATTGAAAGGAGCGGAAGAAGGACCCAAAAAATATAAAAGATGTGTTTGTGACTTTTTTAGCGGGTGTACGGATGTATTCGCTTTGAGATTGCATGAAAAAATTATGACTCCTTCCGTATTTTACAGCATTGCTTCTTAAACTTTTGGCTTTTAGGCAGAGAGATTTTTCTTTGTTATGAGGAAATTAAGACGATTCAGGCTTTATATTTTTAGCTTTTTGACGTAACTCTTCCACTTCTTTGGAGGTCAATCCGGTACATAGACAAATAGTCTTCACATCAAGACCATTTTGGATCATCCGTAACGCCGCTTCTTGAGTCCCTTCTTTATGACCTTCTTTATGACCTCTTTTGACTCCTCTTTTGACTCCTCTTCTGACTCCTCTTTCTTCAGCCTCATCCAAAGAACATTGTAATGCTGACATGACTCTATGATCCTCCTCTATGGTTTCTTCTTCTATACTCCTGAGTACGCTCAATGTAAAATTCGGATCGTTCCGACGGATGTAATCCACCGCCTTCTGAACCAAAAACCTCTGATCCTTTTCACCCAGAGTCGTACCCATCTGAAACAATTCCGCAATGGTTTCCCGGCGGAGTTTCCAGATACTTCCCATTATAAGCAAAATGGGTCTTGAAAGCAAACTTTTGCCCAACCCACGATACAAGTCAATATCATGAATATTCAACAGTTTACAACAGAAATTGAGGATATTTTTCCCAAATTTCTGTTTTAAAACAGGAGTCAACCCTTCCAGGGAGTCCTGGAAGGTCAACGAACCCCTCCAGTGTTTTTGTCGTCCATGATAGACAAGGATGGGGATGACCGGATAATTCCAGCGATTGTAAATACAGGTCTGATACCCAAGAACCTGTTTAAGTAACTGGGGGTCCTGATGACTTTTGTGTTCAAGCAGGAAAAAAATACGCACCTGTTTTTTGGAACCTTTGACCTGGACCGAGAATAAAAGATCAATGCGTTTTTCATTGCCATCTTCATCCATGAAGACAGTCATTTCCGGTTTAAGGGTTTTCCAGTTAAAAAGCTTGAACTCAGAGGGTTTAAAGACAAGGCGGAAAATATCCAGTCCGTATTTTTCATTGATGAAGGTTTCATTGAATAGGGCATTATGGGCCTGTTGTTGTCTTTTTTCAGGAATTTTCTTTGATGGCATTTTCAGACTCTCAGGTAGGGGTGGAAGACAACTGACTAAAGTGTAATTCCATCACAATAAATCAGAAGAGGCTTGCCTGGTCAAGTCGTGTTTTCATAACAGATTTTCATAAAATTTCTTTTTTCTTTGTCAAAAAAATCCAGCTTTGGGACCTCAAGGAAATATTAAAAATGACAGACATAATGAAGAAAGATATTTTCTTCAGTTTTTCAATAATTTCTATCAAGTAAATCTTATAGAATACCGAGGCGTTGTTGCACAGGGTATAAGAAGAATAAAAGGTATTTTTTAAGGAATTGAGAAATATTGCCCACCGGGTTTTGTTCCGTTTTTTTTATTTTTTCTGATCTTTTTGTTTCCGGAAATTTCATTTTGTAGTGATTTCAATGGAGTTTTGTTGAAAATTTATGATTTTAATCTCGATCTGATTGAAAAAGGGGTTTTTGAATTTTGAATCATTCTATACTGGTCCGGTTTGAGTTTTCCGGCTAGACCATGATTTGTCATTACAGTTGAAGATATGTAAACGGCGTTGTTGCACATAGAGAATTGAGATGAGAGTTTCCTATAGTATTTGAGATCAAAGAGCGGAAGGGACTGTCATTTGGTTGAGGATTTTAGATTTTATAAAGACCTCCATGGCCTGATTCGTAAAATTCCTTGATCTGAGTTTTTCACCAAGGAGTTTTTTAAAGCGATACATGGCCGTTTCAGCTATAGACCGACGACTGTACCCACTCTCTATTTTCCATTTCCTTTTTCCCCCTTTGCGAATAGAACGAATCACCTCATCCCTGTGCTTTTGAGGAGACTTGTTATTGCCATGTTTCCCGATCCTGGCCCCCTTCCTGGGTGGAATCAAAGCCACAATATCGTTTCTCTGGCAATGATCCCAACAATCCCTGCAATCATAGGCCCCATCGGCACTGATCCGGGAAACATGATCCTCAAGATCTCCTACCAAATCCTCAAAAACCTCTGAATCCTTAAAGGAATTGTCCGTTAAACAGGTTGATAAAATCTCTCCAGTTTCCTCATCAAGACATAAATGAAGTTTCCTCCAGGTCCTTCTCTTTGCATACCCGTGCTGACGAACCTTCCACTCCCCCTCTCCGAAAACCTTCAAACCCGTGGAGTCAATGACGGCATGAACAGGCTCTTTTGATTTGACTTTACCAAGGTCTATGGAACATTTTCTTAAACGACGACTCAAGGTGGAATAATCGGGAACAGGCAGAGAGACTCCCATGAGTTTTAACAGACTTTCGGTAAATCCCTGGACTGAGCGAAGAGTCAGGCCAAAGTGGAAACGGATCAGGGAAATAGCTTTAATGGCTGTGTCTGAGTAGACGGGTTGAAAGCCCCGACCACCCTCAGAATTTGCAAACCAATCATTTTTGCCTCTTTTGAGAACCAAAAAGTGATGGAACCCCGTTTAATGAGTTCCTTGTTGTAGGTTTTCCAGTTAATCTTTTTAAGACGCTTTCCCATAAAAACCATCCTTGGTTAAAACCATCCTTGGTTGTTTAAGTTTTGCTTTCAAGTTGACTTTAAACTATGGGGAGGCGTTTTTTTATGTTATTTTTGCTCCCTGGACTTTGGTGAAACTAATTGCTTTATGTGCAACAACGCCTATGTAAACTATATTTTGTGTCACAGTCAACGAACAAGATTTTAAACCCAAAGTTTTTGACTGAACATTCCACTACTCATTTTCATTATTAACAAACTGTAATTTCTTTTCTTTTTGAATCTCTCTTATCTCTTCCACAGAAAGCCCTGTGATCTCAGAAATTAACTTTAAATCCATATCCCTTGCCAGACAGTTTAAAACCACTTGTCTGGTCCTCTCCAAACCTTCTCTTCGTCCCTCTTCCAATCCCTCTTCCAGTCCTTTTTGATGAAAAAGCTGGGATGTTTTGTAAATCACCTGGGGCATAATCTTGTCCTCCTTCTCAAAAACCTTTGACTCCATCTCTGACAACCGATCCAAATCAAAGGCCTCATTGTAAATCGGTACATACTCACTGACCAAATTGTAAATCTTTTCTCTGGACTCTAAATCCAATCCCAAACAAAGACTGAAAAACCTTTTCAACACAACATCACTCAAGTGACGTATATAAGACATTATGTATAAAAAAGGACGAATTGTCAAACTCACAGGCATCTTGAAGTAACTCAACTTTCTCAAATCCAAAAGTCGATACTCATAGTTTAAAAAAGACTTTCCAAAAAGTGTTTTCTTATCAACCCCAAGATACCCATGAAAACTCAAAGGCAAAGTCCAGGGCTTGTCCCCATGATAAACCACAATGGGAAGAATGGGGGTTAATCCCTTCCCGAACCCCTCACAAACCTTTGGTTTTGGTTTCCCGTGGAAAAAAGAGGTTTTCCTTTCCAAAAGACTTTGGGATTCCATTTTTGAATAAATAAAGTGCTGATAGGACAGGAGTTGTTTAAACAAATGTTTTGAGTGAGTGCTTTTGTGTTCCAGAAGAAAAACAATTTTCAGAGGAGACAGGTCTTCCAAAGTTTCAATGGAAAAAATTAAATCACTTCTGATTTCAGAACCTTTTTTGGAGTAGATAGAGGTTTCCTGTTTGATGGACTCTTTTTTAAGAGACCCAAACTCTTCAGGGCTTGTGACAAGACTGATGAGTTCCAGGGCATGATTGGTATCCGAGAAACATTCCTTGAAAAAGGAATCATGGATGGGTTTTTTATGGGTTCTTTTCTTCTTTATTTTCTTGTTTTCCAAACCATGACTTCCTTTTACTTTTAATGAAAGCAAAAAAAATGCTATGGAACAGGGGGGATTGTTTTAACCGGATTCTCTGCTTTTACCGAAAATGGGAAACGACAGGAACAATTATCGGAATTTTTTAACTGTGTCCCCTTTGCCAACATAGAAAACTTCAGACTCAAAACCTCCACCTGAAAAACATCCATAACCTATTAAAATTACTTATAGAGTAATGAAAACCAAAATCTTGTCATAAAAAAGATGAATATGATTTAAAAATGTCGTACAATATTAAATCATGTATAAGAGAACTTTTAAACCCCTAATGTCACGCAGTTTTTTTTTGTTTGGAGCCAGGGGAACGGGAAAATCCACCCTCCTTAAATCCTTGTTCAACTCCAAAAAAGTGATCCTGTGGTTGGATTTGCTTGACCCAAAAATTGACTGGGAAATTCAGAGAAACCCCAACTATCTGATTCAACATTTAGAGGTTAAAAACACTTCAGAAAAATTTTCAAATCAATGGATTGTTATTGATGAAGTACAAAAAGCTCCAAGGCTTTTGGATGTGGTTCACCGTCTCATTGAAACAAAAAAATATAAATTTGCCATGACAGGCTCCAGTGCCAGAAAACTAAAACGGGGAGGAGCCAATTTATTAGCCGGACGGGCTCTTCAAAACTTTTTATTTCCCCTGACTTCAATGGAACTGGGAAATGATTTTAACTTATCTTCTGTCTTAAAATACGGAAGCCTACCGGAAGTTATCAACAGTCAATCAGAAAAGGAAACACAGGCCTACCTGAGAACCTATGTTCAGACCTATCTGAAAGAGGAAATTCAGGTGGAACAACTGGTCAGAAAACTTTCACCCTTTCGTTCTTTTCTGGAAGTGGCCGCCCAATCTTCGGGGCTTATTTTAAATTATAGTAAAATAGCCAGGGACATTGGCTCAGACCCAATGTCTGTTAAAAATTACTTTAATATCCTGGAGGACACACTTTTGGGTTTTTACCTGCCCTCTTACCACCGGTCTGTTAGAAAACGTCAGGTCAAACACCCCAAGTTTTATCTTTTTGATACGGGAGTAAAAACAGCTCTCAGTCGGGGACTTCAACTCAATCTGGATTCCGGCACGTCCCTGTATGGACTCCATTTTGAACACTTCATCATATCAGAAATGTTGCGATACAATCATTACCTGACTCTGGATTGGAACTTTTATTATTTGATGACAAAAGACAATGTGGAAATCGATTTAATTATCGAAAGGCCCGGCAAATCCACTTTACTTATAGAGATCAAATCCTCAGACCGCATCACGGAAGACTCCGTGCGATCCCTTTCAAAAATAGCTTTGGACTTTAACAGTCCTGCAAAACCCCTTTGCCTTTCCCGGGATCCTGATGAAAAAAAGATTTTGGGAGTTCATTGCCTGCACTGGAGTTCCTTTTTTAATGAAAACTTTAAATGAAAACCAAAAGAATTTTAATAACTTTTCAGGATAGCCTTTTAAAACTCCCCATGATATTCTGGAGAAAAATAGGGAGAAAAAAATATGACTATTGAACTTTCTGCCAGCCAAAATGAAACAGGGGAACAAATCAGCATCTTCCCGGTTGAACCGGTTGAAACAGATCATCAGATGGATGATACAGATTATCTTCTTGAGAAAACAGATGATCTTTTTAACGGACCATGGGAAAATCTTATGAAAGGTCTTAAAAAAGGGGGACTTAAGAAACTACTCAACACTCGCAGAATTGAAGTCAAAGGAACTGCCCGTGAATACGAATGTCAACGAAATGAAAAAAGATATAATTACGACATGACTGCCATCAATGATAATGAACTTGTGGTGGTGGAAGTCAAAACCATTTTAGAACTTGAAGATGTGGAAGACTTTGTGGAAAGGCTTAATTTGTTTAAAAAAATCTTTCGTTCTTATAAAAACAGGAACATTTACGGAGCCATTGCTTATTTAAATAGTAAGAACAAGGCTCAACTTCTTGCAGAAGAGCAGGGCTTATTTATTATCAAAGTCACAGGAAACCGCACCATGGTCGCTTCCATTATCAACAAAAAAGACTTTAAACCCAAAGTTTTTGACTGAACATTTCACTACTCATTTTCATTATTAACAATCTGTAATTTCTTTTCTTTTTGAATTTCTCTTATTTCCTCCACGGAAAGACTTGTAATTTCAGAAATTAACTTTAAATCCATATCCCTTGCCAGACAGTTAAAAACCACTTGTCTGGTTCTCTCCAAATCCCCTTCTCTTCGTCCCTCTTCCAATCCCTGTTCCAGTCCTTTTTGATGAAAAAGCTGGGATGTTTTGTAAATCACCTGGGGCATAATCTTGTCCTCCTTCTCAAAAACCTTTGACTCCATCTCTGACAACCGATCCAAATCAAAGGCCTCATTGTAAATCGGTACATACTCACTGACCAAATTGTAAATCTTTTCTCTGGACTCTAAATCCAATCCCAAACAAAGACTGAAAAACCTTTTCAACACAACATCACTCAAGTGACGTATATAAGACATTATGTATAAAAAAGGACGAATTGTCAAACTCACAGGCATCTTGAAGTAACTCAACTTTCTCAAATCCAAAAGTCGATACTCATAATTTAAAAAAGACTTTCCAAAAAGTGTTTTTTGATCAACTCCAAGATACCCATGAAAACTCAAAGGCAAAGTCCAGGGCTTGTCCCCATGATAAACCACAATGGGAAGAATGGGGGTTAATCCCTTCCCGAACCCCTCACAAACCTTTGGTTTTGGTTTCCCGTGGAAAAAAGAGGTTTTCCTTTCCAAAAGACTTTGGGATTCCATTTTTGAATAAATAAAGTGCTGATAGGACAGGAGTTGTTTAAACAAATGTTTTGAGTGAGTGCTTTTGTGTTCCAGAAGAAAAACAATTTTCAGAGGAGACAGGTCTTCCAAAGTTTCAATGGAAAAAATTAAATCACTTCTGATTTCAGAACCTTTTTTGGAGTAGATAGAGGTTTCCTGTTTGATGGACTCTTTTTTAAGAGACCCAAACTCTTCAGGGCTTGTGACAAGACTGATGAGTTCCAGGGCATGATTGGTATCCGAGAAACATTCCTTGAAAAAGGAATCATGGATGGGTTTTTTATGGGTTCTTTTCTTTTTTAGCCTCTTGTTTTCCAAACCATGACTTCCTTTTACTTTTAATGAAAGCAAAAAAAATGCCATGGAACAGGGGGGATTGTTTTAGGATTCTCTGCTTTTACCGAAAATGGGAAATGAAAGGAACAATTATCGGAATTTTTTAAGGACCAGACCATGGGCCAGATAAAACCACTAAATTCCCAAAAAACCTTCTCTTTTTGAGCCAAAACATGACTTAAATCGGGATTCAGGTCACTTTTTTTAAAAAAAGTTTAATAGAGTATTGATTTAACAAAAAGCCTTGCTACAATCTTACTTGTAATAAAAATAACACAAACAACAACGAGGTGATAAAGTGTTAACAAACATTATACAGATTTTACAGAACCTGAAAAAACAATTAAAAAGCCAAAAAGGTTTTTCCCTGATTGAGTTGATGGTTGTTGTGGCCATTATCGCCATCCTGTCAACCATTGCCATTCCGGCCTACCAGAACTTTCAAAGAAAAGCCCGTCAGAAAGAGGCTCATTCTTTACTGAGTGGTTACTTTGTGGCTGCTCAAGCTGGAAAAGTGGAGCATGGTGGTTATGCTGGAAACTTCACAGCCATTGGCTATTCACCTGCTGGAACAGTAAGTTATAGAGTAACAGCCGCAAGTAATGCAAAAGCGGCGGGATCTCCAGCCCCAACCCATTGTGATACAGGTAATGTCCTGATCTCATCTGGCCCTTGCGACAAGCTTTGTATCACCACTGAGAACCCTACAACTAACTGTGCAAGACAAACAGTCTCATGGACAGAAAAAGATGGTGATAGGAGTACTAATATTATCGGAGCAGAGGTCCCTGTGGGTCCGGCTATTGTAACAACCAATGAATTTAAGGTTTTCGCCTCTGGAGTTATCAACACAAATTCGAGTGCAAACACAGACGAGTGGGGAATGAATCAGATGAAGACACTTGTAAACGTGAAAGACGGAGCCTCAGATAATAAAGCCAAAGCTGCTAACCAAAGCTGGTAACGCTCGCTTAGGATACTTTGTGCAATCTTAAAAACATTTTAATCTAAAACAAGTTTATCAAGCGTGTGGTTCCCCACAGGCTTTTTTAATGGATTTTTAAAAATTATTTATTGTATGCCAAGTTCTTTTTAATAACAGAAGTTCTGTTTTTAAAACAAAGAGTCTCTTTGAAACGACCCACCCATGCCTCAGCTAAAAGAAAACTTCTGTTTTTCCCACATAAAAAACACAATGGATAAACAGGTAAAAAATAAAGAGCGAATCTCTATAAGTCCAAAAGCTGCGTCAAAGAGTCCTCCAACCAAAAAAATCAAAGTAGTGGCAAAAAGACCGGACCACAGGATAGAGTTCTCCTGATCCAAAGAACGTGATTTTAAAATCATTTTTAAAACAGTCAGAAAAAAAGCCATCAGACTTAAAAATCCAAGAAGTCCTACACCCTTTAAAAGCTCCAGATACATATTGTGGGAGTGGGTTTGTTGCATTCTATACCCAAGTTTATAATCCTTGTAAAAAAGGATTTGATCATTTCTGTGGAGTCCCACTCCCCACAGAGGAGAGCTTACAAAGCTCCCCCAGGCATCAACAAAAAGCTCAATACGTTGCACATTAGAGGTGTAACCACTATCAAAAATAGAAGCAATTTTCTCCCGAAATCCGGAGTTTGAATAAAAAAGAACATTCCCTGTTATAATAAGAGAAAGAATAAAAGGAAGTAATTTCTTCTTACCAAACCACAAAAACCCAAGCACTCCACAGATAAAAGCAATCCATCCACCCCGACTGTAGGTGATACCCAAAATAAAAATCCCTGTAAATAAGATTAAAGAAACCAGTATTTTCTGCCGAACTGGTTTTTTCATGAATAAAAAAGCCAAAGCGGACATTAAGGCCATTGCCAGGCCGTAGGCATAAACATTGGGATTTAAATGAAAGCCTGCAACTCGTGGAATGGATTTTGAAATCAACTCATATTCAGGAGGTTGAAAACCAAAACCCACAAAATCAAACTTTAAAAGATGATGTCTTGTAATGTATTTTAGAAGAGGTGAATGATAGTATGTCACATACTGAACAATGGAGACAAGACAGCTTGTATAAACACCTGACAGCAGACCTGCAAAAAAAGCAGGCAGTACGTTTTTTGATAATCCAAAGAACAAAGTTAAAAGATAGAGAAACAGAAACTCATGAAACCAGGAAACCCCGGAACTTTTAATTTCATCAAAACTGTAATCATTCATTGTTAAAGACAGAAGATGAAAAAATATAAACAAGAGAAAAAAGAAACTGTGTTTACGAAAAAACAGGATGAGTCCAGTCATTTTTAAGTTTTCACGAATTTTTTCTTTTTTAAAAACCAAAAGTTTGAATTGATTTGCCAAATTCAAACCAACAACAATAATCAGAAGACCAAGGAAAAAATACCTCAAAAGAACATTATTGCTCAACAAAAGGCTAAATCCATAAAAAAAGGCCACAAGATTCAGAAAAGACTTATAGATCATTCTCTATCACCTCAAATATCTCATTATATTACATTATTTACAATGTGGCTATTTTCAGTTAATATATCATGGTTCAATAAAAAATCCTATTTGATGTGAATCCATCTCAGGAAATATGTTTAAGGGAAACCTTTGAAAATTCAGAAGCGATTTATCTTTTTAATTATTTTTTTAGCTGCTGGTCTCTTATCACTTTCATACCACCTCAATATCCTAAATCTCAAGAAAATACATTGTAAATACTCTTTCCTTTTTAAAAGAAAAACTATATGTCATTTTGATCATATTGAACTGCGAGACATTGCAAACAAAGATAAACGTTATATCCGGGAAACCATTTTAAAAATGGAACCTCACATAAAAAAGAAACAGGGGATTGATTTGATCTTTGCCCTCAGAGACTTTGCCCATAGAAAAATAAGGTTACTAAAATCTCAGCATCGGAATTTTTTCAAAATTTCCTCTTCTAAAAACTTTAAACAGATTTTAACAAATCCCAATTACGGTCATTATTGTGCTGGAATCGCACTTAAGATATCTTGACTTCTTTTGGCTTTTCTTCAAAATATATCCAGTTAATCTCAAAAAAGGGGGGATATGATACATATGCCTCCGTTGAAGTTTTATATCCAGACACATGGATGATTGTTGATCCCACTTTTAATATTTCTTTTATTGATAAAAAAACTGGAAAACAGGTTTCATATAAAGATCTCATAGACAGCTGGGATCAGTTTAAAGCCGTTGGGAACAGATATCAACCCTTAAAAGGAAGATCAATCTCCGAATATTATCTTCCTTACAAGGATCTTCTTTATGAAATTCACTACTGGAACTTTTAAAGATTAAGCGTTTGTGAAAAAACAAAAAAAGATTTATAATTTTTAAGAAAATGAATTCTCAGATGAAAAAAGATTGGATTGCAAAGAACCTTATTATTTTCTTTGCAATAATTATAACTATATTTCTACACAAAATATTACCAAATCATAATTTTTATTTAAATAACAATCAGTATAGTTCTGTAAAATCTTATTTGGAAATTTCCAAAAATGCTCGTGAGATAGGTCCTCTGATTTCTGGAACTGAAGAGAACTATGAAATTTACTCTATAAAACATAATGATCCAGTATTCCCCATACTGATCAGTGCTTTATCCTCTTTGGGAATTCAATTTTATACTCTTTCAGAAATTCAATTAATTAATCTTATCTTGTTTTATTTTAGCCTTCTGTGCTTTTCATTGATCTTTTTTAAGAAAAGTATGTGGATTTTCGGCATTGTTCAGTTTTTAATAATAATTTACTATTTTCAAATGGGATTAAAGCATACAGTCCAATTTGCAGACCAGCACAGTACAGTTCCAGCATTAACAATATTGACATTTTCATTGGTGGAAATCTTTTTTAAAAACAAAAAAAAATGGCAATATGGGAAACTTTTTATCTTCTCTTTTTTGGGAGGAGTCCTTGGAATGTTTAGAAACTATTTCACTCATATCTTTATTCTTCTCATAGGTTTAATTTCATTAGATATATTGAAATCAAAGGAAAAGAACTGGTTACGCTTTGCCTTGCCTCTTCTTGCAATATTAATTATTTTAAATTTTAGCAATCTTATTCAAAGGGGATTTTATTCCTATGCTCGTTTTAAAAATCCAGACCTGTCTTTTGACTCTGATCTTCAACCCCCTTACAGTCATGGGATCTGGCATAATGCTTATATAGGTTTGGGGTTTTTAAAAAATAAATGGGACATTCAATGGGATGATAAGGTCGGGTTTGAACATGGCAAACATCATACTCCTACCGCAACTTATCCAAATCCAAAGTATTACACAGTTATGAAAAAATTATATTTCAAATACTTAACAGAAGAACCTGTTGAGTACATTAAAAATCATATAAAAAAGATATTTATAATTACAACTATTATTGTTAACAAAAACTTAACTCTATTACTCATTTTTCTTTTAGTTTTTTATTTTAAACTTTCAAAGTGTCGGAATCAGGCTATTAAGGCACTTTCCATGAATCCTGCCCATTTTATTCCATTTTTCATATTTTTTATAGTTCCAGTGGTCACAATTCCCTGGCTTTCTTACGCCATTTTAACCTATGCTTCTTTATTGATTATAAAACTTATTGCCAAAAATATGGAAATTCAGAAATAGATATTGAAAAATTCATCAAGAAATCATTTTTACTTAATTTTCAAAAGTCAAATTCCATCAAATTTGTAGACATCCTCAATGATAACCCTTATCGTTAAAATCTAAGTGTTCAATAACTGCAATGGGAAATTTATAAATATGGATTTCGATAAGTACAGCGACAATTACAAAAATAAAGTGAATCATTCTATTTCCTTTATTAAGAAGGGACATGATTTTTTTACAGAGGAAAAATACAAGATTCTCAAGAAACACCTGGTATCCAAATATCTAAAGATTTTGGATATTGGATGCGGTATTGGAAGTATTCATCATTTTTTTGAAAAAGACGAAATTTCCCTTACAGGTATTGATGTAAGTGATAAATCCCTTCATGCTGCCAGAAAAAATTTTCCAGAAAACAAATATTTAAGTTATGACAGAAAGAGGATTCCTTTTCCTGATAATACATTTGATTTTATTTTTGCAATCAATGTGCTTCACCATGTTCCTGTTAATTTGTGGAGAGATTTCATATCAGAATCATACAGAGTCCTGAATTTTCAGGGAAAGATAATTATTATAGAACACAACCCCTTTAATCCTTTAACCAGAATTGCCGTTAATAATTGTGAATTTGACAAGAAAGCAGTTCTTTTATCCCACTTCAAAACACAAAAATTATTTCGTGATTCCGGTTATAAGAATATCTTTACTGAACATTTTTTGTTTTTTCCATTTTCCAATTCTTTAAGTGCCTATATAACAGAAAAGCTCTCCTGGCTTCCAATGGGGGCACAATATCTGACTGTAGGACATAAGTGTCAATCATTATGATGAGTCACACAGGTTCAACTGCATCTAAACTGATTCGTCATTCCACTAGAGGAAAGTTGTTGAAAGAATTAAACATGAAAAGCATTTTTTTTCTTTTGAGATTCTAAATTTTCAATAGTGAATTTTATAAGAAGTAAAGAGACGTAGGTAACAACTGCATAACAATGATAAATGGCAGTAATGACTGGAATGACTGGAATGACTGGAATGACAAAAAAGACAAGAGATGGAACGATATGTGCGAGTTTTATGGAAGTAATTTTCCAAAAAGTATTCTCCCTATACTTTATAAAATTAAGATAAAAAACCAACAAAAAAATGATTATAAGAATTTTGTTTCTATCAATAATAACCCTCATAGTAAGCGATGCTTTCTTTATATGATTTTTTATGTATTCAATGGGGTTTTCCATCAAATACTGAAAGTACATTTTCTTAGAACAGAAAAATACTTGGGAGTGTATATTTCTACGACCGGATTCTGACGCTTAGTATGTTCATATCCAACTTTATCATCCCATTGAATCCCCCATTTGTTTTCAAAAAAACCCAAACCAATATAAGCATTATGCCAAATCCCGTGACTGTAAGGGGGGTGAATATCTGAACTTAAAGATAAATGCGGATTTTTAAAACGAGCATAGGAATAAAATCCCCTTTGAACAAGATTGTTAAAATTGAAAAGTATCAATATCGCAAGTAGAGGCAAGGCAAAGTGCAACCTTACTTTCTTTTCTTTCAAGAGATTTACCGAAATAAAACTTATAAGAAAGATAAAAACATAAGTGAAATAATTTCTAAACATTCCAAATATCCCTCCTATAATAGAGAGGATAAAAAGTTTTCCATATTGCCATTTTGTTTTATTATTAAAGAAAATTTCTAGCAATGAAAAGGTAAGGATTGCCAGGGAAGGAACCATACTATGATAATCCACATAGTAAGAGGAATATTTTGCACCTATAGTGAAAAAATAAATCAGTATTAAAATTTGAGTGGTTAAAAAAACAAGAGGTTTTTTTCTTATAAAAATCAATGAAAAGCATAAAAGACCAAGCCAAAGAAGAATGCTGTTGATTTTTCTAAAACTGTAAATATCATGAAACTCAATTCCCACAGCCCCAAGAATGCTGATAAGAATAGGAAAGCCAGGGTCATAATCCCCCATAACATAAATCTTTCTGTTACCTTCAGTTCCTATGATTAAAGGACCTATTCCCTCATGAGCATTTTTTGAAATTTCCAAAAACTGTTGAGCGTTATAAGGGTATGGTTCATTAAAATGACGGGTGTATTTAAAACTTCTTTCCGGATAAAGAAAAGAAAATGAGAAAAATATTCTATTTAAAAGAATCACTAAACATAAAACAAGTAAAATGAAACAGTTCTTTTCTGCATTTCTTTTTAGGGAAAATAAATTTACTACATTCACGCCTTTTAAAGATTCTAAACTTTTAATAATAACCTCCCAAGTTCAAGGCAATGGGAACACCATTGGCCTAATAACCAAGAGAATCGGAGTGAGATGCTCGTTTTAATGAAGATCAATATTTGTATCCCATGGTTAAACATCGTGCCCCCAATGGAAGCCAGGAATCTCTTGATATAGCCAGAAAAATTTTTCAGGAAAACAAATACTTAAGTTATGACGGAAAAAAAATTCATTTTCCTGACAATACATTTGATTTTACCTTTGCAATTAATGTACTTTACCATGTTCCTGCTATTTGTGGAGAGATTTCATGTCAGAATCATACAGAGTTTTGGGTTTTATTTCAATAATCTGCACTATCAACATTATAATGATTAAAGAAATATAAGCTAAAATCTCAGAAATATTGTATATTGATGCAATTAATGGAGGGCAAAAAAACAGACAAATAGGAACACAATGAACAGGATTTATATAGAATAGATTTTTGTTCATAAATTCCATATTTCGACATTTGTAAAATCTTATAAAAAAAATCAATAAAGAAACAATTAAAAATTTCCATAAATTACTGAGTTCATTTTTCAATATAGAGACAGAAGCTGACATTTTGAGTATATGATTTTTTATGTACTCAATTGGATTTTCCTTTAAATACTTAAAGTACAATGATTTCATAATCGAAAAATATTTAAAAGAGTAGATTTTTACTCCTGGACTAATACGTTCGACAGACATTGCTCCAAACAAATCTAAATAATAAATCTCCTCTTTTTTATTTTCATTTGGAAACTCACCAAGCCCGATATAAGCACTATGCCAAAATCCATGCCTATATGGAGGGTCATAATTTGCATGGTTTTTAGATTCAGCCTCTTTAGGCTTTTTTATGTTTAAAGGTAAATCTGAATATTTGTTAAAAGTGTAAGAATAAAATTGGTTTTGCACAAAATCACTAAAGTTTAAACAAACAAGTATTGCAATAAGAAAAGCGGCCAAACTAAACTTTCTTTTTGATACAAGTATATCCCTTGAAAAAAGAAAAATAAGTAAAACATAAAGATAACTGAAATAACCTCTGACCATTCCAAACAGTCCACCAACAAGAGAGAGCAAAAAAAGTTTTAAATACGGTGACGACTTTTTTTTTTGAAAAAAAAGTTCTACCAA
Source organism: Bdellovibrionales bacterium (assembly GCA_965219545.1). Taxonomy (GTDB): domain Bacteria; phylum Bdellovibrionota; class Bdellovibrionia; order Bdellovibrionales; family JAGQZY01; genus JAGQZY01. The sequence goes on along the minus strand of CBDCNX010000029.1, from coordinate 122,978 downwards.
AATAAAAGACAGCATTGCCATAGAGAAAAATGAACCATGATAATCAACACTAAAAAAACAATATTTTCCAGATAAAAAGAAAAGAGTCATTATTAAAATTTGAGTGAAAAAAAATATTCGAGGGGTTTTCTTAATAAAAAGCAATGAAAAACATAAAAGAGAAAAACATAAAAGGATTGTGTTGATAATTGTGAAATCAGAAGGCTTATGGAACTCAACTCTAAAAAAATAAGTTAAAATAGTAATAAGGATTGGCCAGCCTGGATCATAATCACCAAAACCATAAATTTTTCTATCGTCTGGGGATCCGACTATAAGAGGGCCATATCCTTGAGAAGCGTTTTCAGAAAGTTCAAGATAGAGTGGAACTGCATAATATTCTTTTTTAAATCCTCCTTCCTTTGGATAAAGAAAAAGTGGATTGAAAAAATCCTTGTTTAAAAAGATCACTCCAATCAAAAAAAGTAAAATGAAACAATTTTTTACCACATTTTCTTTTAAAAAAGAAGAATTGATTTTTTTCAATTTCAAATATCTAATCTTAAACCCCATACTTGTAAAACAAATCTACTTCTGTAGTTGGACCCCTAAACTTTTAGTAATGCAAGTAAAATAAAAATACCCATAATTTTTCCCATTGGAAATTTAAAACCGTATCTTTCATTTCAGGCTTTCAATTTTATTTGAATTTTCAAAGCTTTTCAAGGAAAAAACAATCTTAGGTTGATACCGTACTTTCCTTACTTACAAGAGAATGAAGTTTAAAAAAAACAAGATTGTGTTATGGTAAAATGAATAAAGGATTTATGAGCCCGATCAAAAAATGGCAGTCTCCCTGGTTTTTAGCTCTCCAATGCGTCTTGTTGTTTGGCTATCATTTCATGTTTTCCATGAAATTGATGGAAAAAATAAACCATGGTTTTCACTTCTGCTTCCTGATGAACAGTTTATACCTGGTGAGTCTTTTTCTATTATGCGTTCTTATTTCAAAGAAGTTTTCCACTTTTTTTTCATGCTTATTTCTTTTCATCTATATGATTTTTACTTTGGCAACAGTCAAACATTTTCAATATTAATGATATTATTCGACTGGATTCCTATGGAAATATTGATAAACTACTGGCCGTTGGTACAGGTCTTTTCAGATTATTCAATGAAAGCTATTTTATAGAGGGTTTTATTTTACTTTGTGTTCTTTTAATTTTAGCTTTTCTTGCCAAACCCTTTCCCAAAAAGTTAAAAATAAAGCTCTTCTTTACAGTTTTGGAGTTGTTCTCGGAAATATTCTGGTTGCACTGAATTTTATTTTTTCTTGAATTTTAGTTAAAGACACCGTTTTAATAAATTTATTTCTTCTTTTCTTATCGTAAAAATAGACATTATACATTTCTAAACCTGATTTTATATTTTTATTTTTAGCTAAAAGCTCTTGTGCATTTGTAATCTCATTTAATCGAGACTCCTTTATTATGGTCCAATTATTGATTCATTGAGAGAGACGATAACCCCTTGGCTTGGGAAACCCAATGTTGAACACTGTTTTTGTTCCGGTTTTTGTTTCCGGTTTTTGGATGGATTGGAGTCTGACTCAAAGTAAGGGGTTGTTGTCCGTGGTCTTTTCCTTGCCTTCTGGAAGATAAGGTTTTAAAAAAGATGAACTTATGTTATTGTAAAATCATGTTAAGGAGTATGGAATGAACAATCAATCATCCGCCCCCACTTTTGACGAAGTTTGGAAACTTTTTAAAGAAACAAGGGAACAAATTAAAAATCTTTCTGCCAGCCAGAAGGACACAGACCGCCAGATGAAGGAAACAGCCCTCCAGATGAAGGAAACCGATCGTCATCTCAATAAACTGGATGAACTTTTTACCGGACAATGGGGTAAACTTATGGAAGCCCTGGTCAAAGGAGACCTTATAAAACTCCTCAACTCCCGTGGTATTAAGGTTGAAGGCATTGCTAAAGAACACGAACGCCAGTGGAATGGAAAACCTTACGAGTACGACATCATTGCCATAAACGGAAATGAAGTGGTTGTGGTGGAAGTCAAGACCACTTTAAAACTCAAACACCTGAAAAATTTCACAGAAAAACTTGAGGTCTTCAAAAAGGTTTGTCATGAATACAAAGACAAGATTATCTATGGAGCCGTAGCTTATCTGAAAGCCGATCAGGGAACACAGAGAAATACAGAAAAAAAAGGTCTTTTTGTCATCCGGGCCACGGGTTCCAGTGCCTCCATTGTCAACACCAAAAACTTCAAACCCAAGGCCTTTGCCTGATTTTTTACTCCCTTGAAGTACACCTTTGGACCAGTCTTTCTTAAGATCCTTGATCACACTGTCAAATTTCATTTTTATATGTGTGACCCCTTAGGATCAAGCAGTCAAAGAACATGTTTCATTTCAAGACAACCCTCTCAAACCGTTGGTTGTCAAAATCTTCTTACTTATATTTGTGTTGACTATTTCATTTTCATTAATATATGTTTATACTATATTAATGAAAACAAAAAAAATAATTTAATTTATTATAACATATTGATATGACTAAAAAAAAACTTGATGAATACATATTTGAAGTTCAAAAATCTGGTGCTAATAGCTTCTCCCGCCAAGCAGCCTTGAAAAAATGTGGCTTAAGTCCAGCAGCTTTTCAGGCAGCCTTGGCAGTATTATCCAAGAAAGGAGCTATTATCAGTCCTAAAAAAGAGTTCTATGTCATTGTACCTCCGGAATACCATTGTCGTCCCCTTCCTCCCTCTACATACATTGATGCTCTTATGAAAAAGCTGGAAAAGCCTTATTATGTAGGGATATTGTCGGCTGCAGCCATACACGGAGCCAGTCACCAACAACCCATGGAGTTTCAGGTAGTTACCAGAGGCTCTCTCCGAAAAGTACTTTTACCAGGGGTTCGCATTCATTTTTTTTCAAAAAGAATCTGCTAGAGACCCCTACCACCGAGGTCAAAACTAAATTTGGTTATATGAATGTGTCTACGCCAGAGGTTACAGCTTTTGATTTAGTAAAATATGTTGAGCGAGCTGGTTATTTAGACAATGTTGTCAATATCTTAATTGAACTATCAACAAAACTTCGAGCCAGACATCTTGCTTCTGTCGCAAAGTTATTTGAATCTACCATTATACAACGGCTTGGCTACCTACTTGATACTTATACGGAAGATAAGAAGCTGACTCGCCTGATGTGGGAAGTTTTAAACAAACGTGAACCTCAGTCCACCTCCCTTTCTATCACCGGCCAGTCCAATGCAGAAGAAATAAATAGACAGTGGTTAATTTGGATTAATGAAGCTGTGGAACCTGATATATGATCCCAGAGTCAAGTATTATACAGTGGCGTGAGGTAGCCTCTTGGCCTAATGATGCCCAAGTTGAACAAGATCTTATAATCTCAAGAGTCTTAGTTGAAATATTCAACCATGAATTTCTAAAAGATAAAGTGGCCTTTAGAGGTGGCACGGCTCTTCATAAACTCTACATTCACAACGGAAGTCGTTACTCAGAAGATGTTGATCTTGTTTTAATCAACAAGCAACAATACGGTCCAATTATTGATTCATTGAGAGAAACGATAATCCCTTGGCTTGGGAAACCCAATGTTGAAACTAAGCCTGAAAGAATTACTTTACGATTTAAATTTCAAACAGAACTTTTCCCTATTCAATCGATGAAACTCAAAATTGAAATTAATACTAAAGAGTGTTTTTCTTTTTTAGGTCTGGAAACAATGAAGTTCAAAATCCGAAACTCTTGGTTTGAGGGAGAAGCAAAAATTGTAACTTTTAAGCCTGAAGAGATAATAGGAACTAAACTACGGGCACTTTATCAACGCCAGAAGGGACGTGATCTTTTCGACATAAACTTGGCACACAATGTTTTATCGTTAAACACACAGAGTGTGATAGATTGCTTTAATTTATATAGAAAAACAGGGCCTCCATATCACTCGTGCCCAATATGAAAAAAACATACAAGATAAGAAAAGATCAGAAAAATTTTTAAATGATCTTACACCACTACTTCGCCAAAATGAACTCTACAATATAGAAAAAGGGTTCCAATTTTTTGAAGAAATCTATATCCCCCTACTTCCTGATAACTGCTCACAGTCTGGGTGAGGTGCGAGTTGGCAACTTGTGCCAGTGGTTCATCCTAAAGAAACTTGATCACACTGTCAAATTTCATGAACAAGCGAATATTTTTTCCTCCGGTTTTTGTTTCCGGTTTTTGGATGGATTGGAGTCTGACTCAAAGTAAGGGGTTGTTGTCCGTGGTCTTTTCCTTGCTTTCTGGAAGATAAGGTTTTAAAAAAGATGAACTTATGTTATTGTAAAATCATGTTAAGGAGTATGGAATGAACAATCAATCATCCGCCCCCACTTTTGATGAAGTTTGGAAACTTTTTAAAGAAACAAGGGAACAAATTAAAAATCTTTCTGCCAGCCAGAAGGACACAGACCGCCAGATGAAGGAAACAGCCCTCCAGATGAAGGAAACCGATCGTCATCTCAATAAACTGGATGAACTTTTTACCGGACAATGGGGTAAACTTATGGAAGCCCTGGTCAAAGGAGACCTTATAAAACTCCTCAACTCCCGTGGTATTAAGGTTGAAGGCATTGCTAAAGAACACGAACGCCAGTGGAATGGAAAACCTTACGAGTACGACATCATTGCCATAAACGGAAATGAAGTGGTTGTGGTGGAAGTCAAGACCACTTTAAAACTCAAACACCTGAAAAATTTCACAGAAAAACTTGAGGTCTTCAAAAAGGTTTGTCATGAATACAAAGACAAGATTATCTATGGAGCCGTAGCTTATCTGAAAGCCGATCAGGGAACACAGAGAAATACAGAAAAAAAAGGTCTTTTTGTCATCCGGGCCACGGGTTCCAGTGCCTCCATTGTCAACACCAAAAACTTCAAACCCAAGGCCTTTGCCTGATTTTTTACTCCCTTGAAGTACACCTTTGGACCAGTCTTTCTTAAGATCCTTGATCATACTCCCAATTTAGCCGATAAATTGGGAGTATGGTCAAAAGACATCAACAGCTTAAAACAACCCAGAGTCTTTTCCTGTTTGGAGCCAGAGGCACGGGAAAATCCACTCTTTTGCAAAAACTTTTTTCACCTGAAAAAAGTCTCTGGATTGACCTTTTAAGTTACAAACAGGAAATGGCTTTTTCAAAAAATCCGGACAGACTGTCCTTTTTAATCGCCGAAAATCAATATAAAACCGTCATTATTGATGAAGTTCAAAAAGTTCCAAAACTGCTTGATGTGGTTCACAGGGAAATAGAAAAAAACAAAAAACTTAAATTTGTGATGACAGGTTCCAGTGCCAGGAAACTTAAAAGAGGACAGGCCAATCTGTTGGCCGGACGAGCCATTTCCTATGAATTGTATCCTTTTTCCTGCTTTGAGTTGGGAAAAAAGTTCCGTCTCAACGAAGTTCTGAATTTTGGATCACTTCCCAAAGTTTCAAATTTGACCTCAAAAAAAGAAAAGTTATTGTTTCTGGAAAGTTATGCACAAAGTTACCTGAAAGAAGAAGTGCTTCAGGAACAACTCGTACGCAAAATACAACCCTTTAGAAATTTTTTGGAAATTGCAGCTCAGTTAAATGGTCAAATAATCAATTATTCCAAATTCGCAAGACAAACCCATTCTGATCACAAAACCATACAAAATTATTTTTCCATTCTGGAAGACACTCTTATTGGATTTTTTCTTCCGGCTTATCATCGTTCGGTCAGAAAACAACAGCAGAAAGCTCCTAAATTTTATTTATTTGATTTGGGTGTTAAAAAAGCTCTGGAAAACAATCTCGTATCCGTTTTAAGACCCCGAACGTTTGCGTTTGGACAGGCTTTTGAGCATTTTATTATCCTGGAATGTTTTAAACTCAATCACTATTTCAGAAGAAATTATAATTTCTCTTACCTGAAAACAAAAGACGGACTGGAAGTGGATTTAATTATCCAAAGACCCGGGAAAAAGGATCTGCTTGTGGAAATAAAATCCACGGACACAATAAGAACAGATCAAATAAGAAAAATAAAAAATATTTCACTGGATTGGCCAAAACCCTGTGAAGCCCAAGCCTGGTCCATGGATCCTTCTGCCCAGAATATTGAAGGGGTTCGATGTTTTCCCTGGAAACAAGCCCTTAAAAAACTGTTTTACCAAAAAGAAAAGTAATCTTTTATCAATGCAGAGGACTTCAAACCCAAGGCCTTTGCCTGATATTGGAAATAGACAAGTGTTGATTTACAGCAAGTGAATTAAGCCACCAAATTGCTTTTCCAATCAGGGAAAGCGAGAACCGCCGGATGCACTTTAAAGGCTCTGGCCAGAACCTTTGCCCGCTCAATACCAAGTCTTATTCTGTCGTTTTCAAGTCCGGAAATAGTTGATTGATTTAAACCCGTCAGTTTTGACAATTCATTTTGAGAAAGTTCATTTTTCTCTCTCAAAATTTTTATCATCATTCCCTGGGTTAATTCAGCCACAGGTTTGGCAATGGAAAACTTTTCCTCTAATCTTTCCCTAGTCTTTTTTCCTATAGTCATGGGAATTCACCTCCAAAACAAAAACAATAACCTCTTTTTTATCCACACGATAAATAACACGCCACTGTTTGTTTAAATAAGATGATCTTGCTCCTTTCCATTCTCCCTTAAGAGCATGATCTCTATAGCCGACAATACCTCTGAACACTTTGTGACCGGAAAGCATTAAAATCTGTTTCCACCCTTCGTATTCCTCCCTGATTTTTTTAGGACATTTTTTTAGTTGTTTTAAAACCGTTCTGTTTTCAACAACCCGCCACATTATCTATAAGTAATATATCTTAAAAGATATGTCAAGTGATTGTCATGGAACTGACATTGTTTTTGTTCCGGTTTTTGGACGAATTGGAGTCTGACTCAAAATAAGGGGCTGTTGTCTGTGGTCTTTTCCTTGCCTTCTGGAAGATAAAGTTTTAAAAATAAATGAACTTTCAGGGAAAACCCCGTGAAATTTGAAACAGATCAATATAATGTCCAAGTAGACTTTTGGAGAGAATTTGCAAAGAGCTAAACTTGTTCTCCTGTTTCTCATTCTGATTCTCTCAGCCTGTCTTATCGGTATTTTCAAAAATCACAGGGAAATACAGGCCCGGTTTTTTGGACCGGAAGCCCAAATTATGGGTCTTGTTGAACTTTATGGCCTTAAACCAAACTGGAAAAAAGACTGCACAAAGGAACAAATAAAAGAAATTTTTGAAAAAGCCACTTTGGAAAAACAGGAAGTTAAAGTGGGTTGCAGTTTTGATCTCAAAAAAACAAAATACAGTGAATATAAGAATCAAACCCTTACCAAGCGACTGGTTCTGGAGGGAAGTGAGTCTTCTTATGTCCATATCAACTGTGCCGGTATCAACATAAAACCCCTTATTTACGAAGGGAATCCAAGTCTTAAAATTCAATCAAAAAAAACGACAAATCCCCGCCCGCAAAATGAGGTTCGTTTAAATGACAATCCATCTTCCGGGACTCTCCCTTTTGAAAGACCGGCTGCGAAGGACCTCTTTTTTGAAAGACCGGAAAATATTCTCATTGAAGACTGTAAGATCAGGGGAAGCATTCAAGTGGGTGGTCTCAGTGAGAAAACAGCTCCAGGAAAAATTCTTTTTGACCGACTTGTTATAGATTCCCCCGGAACAGATATCCCTTTTCACCTCATGGAAGGGGTTTCCCATGTCAATCTTGTAAACTCCGTCATTAAAGGACCTGTTTGCGGGTTGAACATCAGGCTGGCTCCGGGTTCCGGTCATAATGTCATTAAAAACAATGACATCAAAGCCTATAACCAAAAAAGAGAGCTTGTCCATATTGACGGCTCCAGTAATAACGTGATTGCTGACAATTATTTTTCAGCTTTAAAGGCAGGGGGTATTTCTGTTTCCGGAAACTGTAAAACTGATAACCCCGGGGAATACAAAAAATCACAGAACAATCTGATTGTAAACAATGTTTTTGATTATGAAACAACAACCCCCCACTCACAGGGCAAGTATGATCCAAAAAAGACGAATTTGAACTTGAAGAACCTGAACAAGACAGAACCCTGCCCACAGGACAAGTCTCATCCAAATCCAAATGATAAGTTTTCCCCGGCTATCAGTCTTTCACCAAAAGCAACAATGGGAAAAACCACAGAAAACTGTAAATCATCTTATGTCACCCGCAATGCTATTGTTCACAATCAGATCACAGGGAAAAAAATCACAGAGCCTGATCCAAAAGACATGGAAAAAGTCCTTTTTGAAAAGTATTTATCTGACAATAAGGGTCCCAATCTTTTTTTTGAAAACAAGATTGTCAATGAAGTCTTTATTTATGGTGAGCCTGTTTGCAGAAGTTTTTACGGTTATCCCCTTGTGGGGCTTTCAAAATACGGATACGGACCAAAGTTCAGCCATGTCTGCCCTGTTTGTTACGCCCCCAACGGTTTTCCAAGGCGACTGATTTCCCATGGGGGGGAATCAATATCTGTTTTGGATAAAAAAGATTCTGTCCTTCCCCTGAAAAAAACTAAAATCTGTGAGGAAGCCTTGCTGAAGGAAACAAAAAAAACTGTTTCAAAAAGAATTTTTAAGAATTATAAAATTTATGAGGAGTTTTTTGATTTAACAAAAGATCACTCCTCAGGATGGTTTTATTGTCCAAATAAAGAAAAACTTTTTGCTCTAAGGGTTATCTGTGATTTACAAGGCCACACTACAACAAAAAAAGAGCTTTTATCAAAAAAACTTTCATCAATGGATTGGAATAGTATTAAAATAATAAAACATCAGGGACAAAAAGATTTTTGTGCTTTGTTTGAAAACGTAAGGGGAACTGATCATAAGATATTTTTGACAGGGTTCAGGGATTTTAAACACACACTTTTTGAGCTTAAATCTTTTAACAGATCGGGGCTTGGAATTGAATGTAAAAATAAGATAGACTCCCCAGGGCAAAGCCCTCCACCTGATGGTCACACAGATCAAAAAACCTGTTCTGTCGGGGTCCAGTATCTATGCAAACCCAGAAGACCCTTTGTTTCAGACAGATTTTAAGTATACTGAAGACCATTTGTTTTTCATGTTTTTTTGAGAGACCACTTGTTTTAAGCGGATTTTGGCTAAAGAATCAGCATAGAATAAATGATCTCTCAGGGAAATTCCATGAAAATTCAAACCGGATCAGTATAAAAGGATTTTTAGTGTGCTGAAAAAAATTTTTAAAATTCAATGCTGTAAAATTTCTGAAAGCTATGTTGAAATTCTTATTCTGTTTTTTACTTTCATAAATCTTCTTCTTTCAAAGACAAAACACTTCAGGGATTCCGGGAGATATCTCAAATCAGCCTTTAATTTTGAACTTTCTGACTTTGACTTCTGGTTTGGTGAAAGGTCACCTGGATTTCCCCTGATTATCAAACTCGTGGGGGATGATTTTGGGCTTCCGGCCTTTCACTTTCTGCTCTCAGCTTTTGCCTGGATTTTTTTCCATAGAACCCTTAAACTCCTCAAAGGGCCAAAGCAGGATCATTTTTTTAATATTCTTTTTTTGTTTGTCGCTTTTTCATCGGTTTTTACCTCATGGAACTTTGTCGTTTTAACAGAGTCGGCCAGTGTGTCCTGTGTTTTGATTATTTTGTCCCTTCTTTTTCGGTCCATGATAAAATCTTTTTCAGGATATTATCTGATAGTCATTCCTTTTTTGTTTTTGTTTTCCCTTCTTAGGGATTTTAACTCCATTGTTGCCTTTCTTATTGTTTTGTCCTCACTTCTGTGCTTTCTTTTTACAAAGAAAAAACTTTTCTTCTCAGGTCTTTTGATTATCAGCTCCGGACTGTTGTGTTTTACCCTCTATTCAGTCAACTCCCTGGAACATCTTGGTATGAGACAACGCTGGATCTTACCCACCCTGAATAACTTCAGTCAAAGAGTCCTGACCCATAAAGACTGGTCTGAGATTTCAGAGACCCATGGGATTCCAGTCTCAAAAGAACTTTTTGATTTAAAAGGCCAATGGGGAACCAGTGAAAACATGAGTTATTACAAAACCAAAAAACTGAAAAACTTTAGAAACTGGTTTATGGATCACGGGGACTTGGTTTACAGGGATTTTTTAATCCAATATCCTGAAAACACTCTAAAAATCATTCAGGATGATTTCTTTAAAGCCTATCAGATTATTGATTGCAGCACCTGCCGTGAATACACCGACTGGAAATACAGACCTTTTTTCCTTAAAACCCCAATGGCTTTTATTTTTTTACTGATTGTTTCCTGGTTATTAAAACAACTCCGGGTTTTCAGGTCCCAAAAAAATCATGAAACTTCATCACTCAGTCCTCTGTTTTTGTTTTCCATGTCCCTGTCTCTTATTTCTGTTTTTTGTGTCTGTCTTGTCATCCTGGCTGATCCCCTGGAGATTCCAAGGCATTCCATAATCCCCTTACTGCTGGCTGTTGTCTCACTGATAACAATGGGTCTGTCCATGATCAAAATGACCGGTCACCTGGATAAAAGACCTTGAACACCCCTACAGGGACTTGAGTCGATTGAAGACAAAACCCGGAAGAAGTTTTATAACAAGCATGATCCAACGCCAGAAAAAAGGGACATAGATCACTGATTTATTGGTCACTATAGCTCTGACAATGGCCCTTCCCACAGTCTCAGGTTGGGCCCACAAAAGACCTTTTTTAAATGAAGATGTCATGGGAGTGTCCACAAAACCCGGTTTGACCAGAAGAACCTGAACACCTGAACGGAACAATGTAACCCGTATTCCCTGGGTGAATCTTTCCACATAAGCCTTGGCCGCCCCATAATAATAATTTGAAGCCCGACCCCTGTCACCGGCTACAGAGCCAATCACACAGATGGAACCCCTCTTTGTTTTTTTAAAATATCTGACAAGGTTTTGAAGTAAAAAGGCAAAAGAAAAACCGTTAACATAAAAACTTTTTTCCATGACTTTTATATCTTTCCCGCAAAGATCATTATCGGGCAAAACCCCATGACCGAGGAGAGCTATCTCTATGGATGAGTCCTGTTCAAGGAGTTTCTCAATGCTGTCAGTGGTTGCCTGAATATCTGTTGCCTCAAAAACAAGAGTTTTTACCTCACAATCAAACCGAATCTTCATATCACTGGCAAGGGAGGATAATTTTTCCTGATTTCTTGCCATGAGAATAAATTTTTTTGGCCTGAACTTTTTTGCAATTTCATAAAGAGTGGCTGTGACTATAGCTGAAGTGGCTCCCACAGCCAAAACCGAACCGGAAACTTCTTTCATAATTCAAGCCTTTTTGACTGTTCAGAGGACAAAAACCGATCCCATCCCATTTGTTTACGCAATTGACGAAATTTTTCAGCTTTTATCCCATACATTTTATCAAATGTCACTTTCGACATACGGGAATCCTTGGTCAAATAGGTCCTTCCCCCAAACATCAATACAACCTCATCAAGTCTGTTGAGAAGGTTAAAATTTTTCCTGTTGCATTTAAAGTCCATGGTTAAAGTATAACCCTCCACGGGGAAATTCAAATAGGAATCCGATTGGGGACCAAATTTTTTGAGAACGGATAAAAAGGAAATTCCACCCGCTTTGGAAACCTTTCTTAAAACCAAATCCACAGCTTCATAGCTTTTTTCAAGGGGCACTACAAACTGGTATTGCATAAAGCCTTTTTTTCCGTAAATCCGATTCCAGTGGGAAATGAAATCAAGAGGAAAAAAATAGGAATCATAATGGGTGGAAAAGGATTTCAGGCTAAACCCCCTTTTTGTGTAATAAAAAGCATTAAAAAACTTTGCCAGAAACGGGTTCAGGAAAAAATCAGGAAGAAAACAGGGAACAACCAATTTTAAGTCTCTGTGGACTTTGAGTTCCCCTCCGAACCTTCCCCCCCTGAATTCATGAGGTTTGTCAGCTTTTTCAAAAATGGAATTTTCTGAAAATTGACTTTTTTTGGATTCATCCTCCTGTCCAAGCATAAAAACAGAGCGGCCCTGGTTTTTTCCCCGGGCCAGCCCATCCACCCAGGCCACGGAATACTCCCTGTCACCGTGTTTTTCAAACAGATCCATACAGTCTTTAAGGGATGAAGCTCTTTTTTCCGTCACCCTTATTCTTGATGTCTTGATTCTTTTTAATTGAAAAGTAACAGAGTCTATAACACCCGTTAACCCCATGCCTCCGCAAGTGGCATAAAAAATATCCTTATTGACCTGGGGAGAACACAAAAGAGGACCCCTTAGGGGATCAATAAGATTCAACTCCATGACATGATCACAGAAAGACCCCACCTTGTGATGATTTTTTCCGTGAATATTGGAAGCCACGGCTCCCCCCACCGTGACATACTTGGTTCCGGGGACAACGGGAAGAAAAAACCCCTTTGGGACAAAAACCTTTAAAAGCTCGTCAAAACTGATTCCCGACTGAACTTTCAGTAACCCGCTTTCAGAATTAAAATCAAGAATTTTATTATGGGACGTTGTGATCAGGACCCTTGATTTGGACAGACTGGAATCCCCGTAACTGCGACCCAGTCCCCTGGGAATACAAGGCCCATGATGAGTAAAGGCTTTAACAATTTCCGAACAACCGGAGACTTTGACAGGGTTTAAAGGACCCAATCTTGGAAAACGGCCCCAACCTGTTAAATTTCCATCATCCATACAAACTTCACTTTCATCCAAAACCATTATATACTGACTTTGTTCGGATTTTCCAGTGCTTATACTGATCGTGTTTGAAATTTCACAGATTTTCCATTCCTGAAAAACCGGAGGATTCAAACAGGATCAGTACAATTCCTTCCAAAGGGGAGTTTCCTTGATTCACTTCATAAAACTGATTCGGGTCAAACAATGGATAAAAAACACCTTTGTCTTTGCTCCACTGCTTTTTACAGGTTTGTTTTTAAACCACGAACCCCTTCTGAACTCTTTTTTCTGTTTTTGGATTTTTTCCATAGCCGCTTCCTGCACTTATATTTTTAACGACATTACGGATTACAAAAAAGACCGGACCCACCCTGAAAAATCAAAAGCTCGTCCTATTGCCTCCGGTGCCATTTCCCCCTTAAAAGCAAAAAATTTTCTTGTTCTCGGATACCTGTTTCTCATTTTAAATCTTTTCCTTCTTCCAGAGGTCACACCGGTCATTTTACTGTATGTAATAATAAATATTTTTTATTCTCTGTATTTAAAGAATAAACCCGTTGTGGATATTTTCGTTTTATCTTCCGGTTTTGTTTTCAGGATTTCAGCAGGAGCCACAGCCATCCAGGCCCCTCTTTCCGGTTGGATGCTTCTGTGTACTTTTTGTCTTTCCCTTTTTCTGGCTTCCATCAAAAGAAAACAGGAGTTAAAAAATTTGGGAGACCAAAGTCGACCTGTTCTCAATAATTACAATCTGAAACTGATTGAAAAATACGCCGATATTTCCTGTATCAGTGCCCTGACAAGCTATTGTATGTACACGATGTCAGTCAACAAACCCCTGCTCGTTTACTCCATTCCCTTTGTTCTGTTTGGACTTTTCAGATACTGGTTTATCATTGAAAACAAAAACATGGGTGAATCTCCGACAGATGTGATCCTCCTGGATATTCCCCTGCTGGTCACTGTTCTGGGTTGGATTGGTTTTTGTGCCTGGATTTTCACCAGAGTGTAAAGAGACAAGGGAGCAAAAACCTTTCTGTCAGTCAGAAAGAGACAGAAGGAACCAAAATTAACAAAAGATGCAAAACACCCAAAGCCAGAAGTCCCGCCAGCACATCGTCAAAAAGAGTTCCAAAAGCTCCGGGGACTTTTTTGTCAACCCAACCTATCACAAAAGGTTTCCAGATATCAAAAAGCCGAAACAAAAAGAATCCAACAATAAAAACAGAAACCTGTGCCGGAACCCCCATCAAAGTGATCCACATACCGACGAGTTCGTCAATCACCACCTCTTTTGGATCGTGAGAGTGACTCCACTTTTCATAAAAATGAATGCTTATCCAGGCACAAAGAACAGCCCCGCCAATAAGAAAGAATTGTTTTAAAAGAGTTTCAGGGGCAATGAACCACCAGATAAACACCGCAAGAAGAGAACCCAGAGTGCCTGGAAATTTGGAAAACCTTCCCACAAATAAAGTGACCCCAAGAGTGACCAGTGGTTTAAGAATAAGTTTTTTTTGAAATTTCATTGGGTTTTTCTCCAAAGTAGTTTATACCAAAGATCGTTTGTTTTTCACACCACTTTCTCAAAAACTCTTTTATACTGGTCCGGTTTGAAATTTCATGGAATCTCCCTGAGAGATCATTTATTCTATGCTGAATTTCTTTAGCCAAAATCCGCTTAAAACAAGTGGTCTCTCAAAAAAACATGAAAAATAAATGGTCTTCAGTATAGCAAAAGAAATTCCACTTATATTGATCCGGTTTGGATTTTCCGGTCTTTCAAGAAGGGAAAAACTGTGAAAAATCAAACACGATCAGTATAAATAAAGATTTTCAGTATAAGAATCTTTTGAAACTCCAAAAGCCAGTCATTGCTCCAGGGAAACCTCTCCTTCATAAATACGACTCACAAAGGCTGCTCTTTCACGAATAGCTCTTGCATTATCTTTTTCATTCGGTTCCCCTATGTACAGGCCCTGAACATCCTGAGTTGGATCTGAAAAATAAGGAATTCTCTCACATTGGACCTGATTACAGGGATAAGACATCACAGTTCTAAAGTTTCCCGGTGACCGAAAACCCACAGCGTAAGGTACATAATTTGATGAAAACTGATCTCCTGGAGAACTCTCTTTATCATGCCCGCCACTGAAACTATGTCCATTTTCATGGACAAAATTATGCAAATCACAATTAGCCCCAACAACGCTCACTCCAAAACTTCGAAACTGTATAGGATTAGTAAACCTTTGATCCAGAATATAAGATCTTCCACAAGATCGTATTGGAAGTGTTTTTATAACTGTCATTCGTCCCTGTTTCTCTTCAGTTTTTTCGACACTTAACGTGAGATAAGTCTCCGTAATTAAAATGGCCAGGTCCGCCTGGACCTCATGTCTTCTCTTTATAAGGACATGATAGGGGTTTTGGGGATCGTATTCCTGCTCGCCGGTAACCACAGAATAAGCAGCCTGCATCTGAGAAAGATTTTCAGAGAAACCCTTTGGTGAAGTTCTCACATTGAGTTCAACTCTTTCCACCACTTGTAAGAAAACCCCTGTTCTGGAGTTTCGATGGACGGTGTTGGCCGCATCAACAAATGAATTGATCAGGGCAATGGCTGCGTCCTCCCCTCCCTCGGATTCCTTAATCAATTGAGAATAACCAACAATGATATCCACTGTCACCATTTCGATATCCGGTTGCTCTGATTGATTCGGGGAACGTTTAAGTTTTTTTTGATTTGAAGATTTATCAGCTCTTGTGGGAGAACGTTTAATCTTTTTGGAAGAGTTTTTAATGTCCAAAGGGGAATTTTCAACCTGCCCCTTAATAAGACTGTTATTTTTCTGATCTCTTCTTTTTACTATTGCTTTTTTTGAGGAGTTTTTCCTCGAAGAGCTTGCAAGAGAGTCTTCATCAACTATCACACCATCATTGGAGTCTTCCCGGTACTTTTTAGTGTCAATCTCACGGATGATATTTTTATCTTCAGAGAGGTGTTTGATTTCATAAAGACCCTCTTTTGTGTTTAATTGTCCGACAATGGACAGGTTGTGGGAAGAAAGATGTATTGTTTCCGTCTCATTGTCTTCGAACACTCCAAACCAGGTAAAACTGTTGTTGTCTCTAAAATGAATGAATTGACTGTGAAACTTTTTTACTCTCCCCTCTGGTAAGGGAATAGTGAGTGCTTTTGGAAGTTCATCCACGGTCTTCACTTTAAAGAGTTCCTTGTCAATCTTTAAGCCTGAAATGGCAACAGTGATCTCTCTGGGTTCAGACCTTCTCTGATAAAAAGTTTCCAGTTCAGGGGAACTGAGTTCAAACTTTTTAAACACAACTGTATCGGAGTCTTCCTTTTCTTCCATCCCGGAAGAATTGTTTTTTTGATTCTTACCAGGGTCGTGTACATTTTGGACTTGTTCCAAAGAATCATTCCCAGTGGTTTCATCTTCAGATAATTCATCCCTTTGTTCATCGTGGGGAAAATCCCGATCTGATGAACTCCAAAACATAAAAAAGACGAAAATCAAAAATAAAGAAACAACCCTCAATAAAAATCCATTCTTTCCCTGTGGGCGGATCATGATCTCTCCAACATAAAAATAAATGAATGTTCGTAACCCCTATTTGATTAAATCAGTTTTTCTGACTGATTTCTTTATTCTACAGGATTTTTCACACCTAATCCAGAAAGGGATATGTTTTTGACCTCCATTCCAACGAGACAGCTTGTTTGACCAATTCCCCATATTTTACAGGGCTGTTGAGCTTGTCCATTTTTTCGGTGGAATTTGTGGACAAGCTCTCGGACTGTTCACACCTGATTGTACGTTTAACTTATTTAAAATACTCATTTTTTTTGTTTTTATAGGATGATTTTTCCCTTTGATAATAAAAACCCGGAAAGATACAAAGGGTAAGACTTGGAAAAATCCACCCTCTTAGTGTCTATTTCGGTCTATCCGGCCACTGTTTCGGTTGAAGGCGGCCACTCTGAGGCGAACCACAAAAAACGAGTCTGTGTTACAGGAAAATCAAATGGAGGCCACGATGATCAGGAAAAGATTATATTAATGACTCTGCTACTAAGTTTTTTCAGTATTGTCGCAAAAGGAGGAACTTATAGTTGTGAACCTGACTCTGAGGTGAAGGTTTCAGACTATCATTTTGATGTTATTCCAATCAAAAAAGGAGATAAAAAAGAAATTGGTACGGATTTTTACCTTGTTGTCAATCCCAACGAAGAGAAACAAAAAATGTCCATTGAGGCCATGGGGGAATTGGGTGAGTCCTGATACCCAGGCTTTGTTGTTTACCGGTTTAAGAGGCACACCCTATAGTGTCATTCTTGATCAAGAGGGAAAAGTCCGCTTCCGTGGTCATTTCAGAAAAGACAATCATTACAAAAATGGAGTTGTAAAACCCACCCCTCTTATATCGTACAAAAAAGTCCAAATATCAACGATATTCCGTTCCCCCTTTGCGAGTGAGATAATCCCCGGACACAATTTTTCTCAGACAGCGATCCCCGTTTTGGTCTCTGGTTTCCGTGGGAGTGCGAAGCACAGCCCCTTCACGAATCTGATCAATGCCAGCAATGGCTGTTTTCCCATCAGCCAGTTTATTCGCCCGTTCAATCTCCCCACCTCCGGGACACTTTGTCTTCCCTAGAAGAGGAACACAATGAATTCCAGCCTCTCCGGCTAAAGCCTGCACATCCTTAAAATCCGCATACTTCCACGGAGGTTCATTTTCATTGGGTTTCCCAATCTTCATAATAACTTCAAAAATATAAAAGGCGGGCTGTTGATGGCCGTAATTGAGATCCTGTATTTTTCGACCCACAATCTCCCCAATCACACCTGCCGCAAATGTTTTTGGCCATTTGGCATCAAGAGCTTTTTTTATTGCCGGAAGTTTTGGGCCAAGCACTTTGTGGTATAAATTCTCCTCATTGTATTTTAAACCCAGATCCTTTGCCGCAAGTCCCTTGGAGGAAATAATAACCTCTTTCCCGTAGAATACAACAATACATAAAGTCCCATGCAGTTTTTCCGTAATGAGAACCTCTGTCCCCGGCTTAATAGCTTCAGGATCAGACTTCCAACTTTCAACATCATAACGGGGAAGGCGGATGGGACTTGCATAAGCCTCACCTTCCATTCGTATGGGAACCGGCGGTTCGTATTTTGTTATTCCCAGGAAACCACTGACATCCTCCCCTTCAGTAAAAATTTTTTGTTCACCTGTTTCCGGGTGTGTCAGCCTTCCGTTTTCAAGGGGAAGAATCAGCCCCTGGGAGAGGATTTTCCGAAGTCGTATGGCCTTGACTCTGTTTTTCCGGCTTCCCGCAAGCCGCCCTTCAACTCCAAGAACTTTTTGGATGGCTTCAGGAACAAGGGCTTGTTCGGGAATATAGGCAACCTCTTCACCTACATGGTGCTGATCTCTGCCAACCACAATCTGCCAGCCCCCAATGCGAACCACATCCAACCTGTCTGCATTGGGATGAGTGGATACCTCATCAATACGACATACCTTTACTTTAAATTCCATTCCTCTTTCCAATCATTTCTTCATATCATTTTTTCTTTGGTTTTTTCCAGATTCTGGCCTTTTGACCTGATCCGATTTGGAGCGGGAGACGGGGGTCGAACCCGCAACATTCAGCTTGGAAGGCTGACACTCTACCAATTGAGTTACTCCCGCTTTATGCAAGATTGTTTTTCCCTGTGATTCCCATGAATAATTCCATAAAATCACGTTCAATCAATACAATGGTGGAGGAGAGAGGATTCGAACCTCTGAAGGCTAAGCCAGCAGATTTACAGTCTGCCCTCGTTGACCGCTTGAGTACTCCTCCTACAGGTTACAGAATATCCATCAAGGAGCTTTTAAAGTCACCATTAGACAAATGGTACAACGCATCTACCACCTCTTCGAATAGAATAAAATAATAAATATACATACTGATCATATTTGAAATTTCACGGATTTTCCCTTCTTGAAAGACCGGAAAATTCAAATATGATCAGTATATATGTTTTTTCTGATTTTTTTCTCTTTTCTTTTATCCTTTTCACCCCACGGACAGACCATGGATCGCCAATTCCGCTTTCAAGAAGGTTTCTGCCAAAAAAACAATCTTCCCGGGTTTAACCCCGGGTTTTTTGGAGAATGTGGAAATTTCAGAAACAAAACCCTTCCCCACGGGAAACACAAAAATCCCAATTTAAAAGCCTCCATCTGGATAAACTCTTCTGTGGATAATTTAAAAATCAAAGGAGGGGATATAAGTTTCTCGAATCTGGACAGGGCTTCCCTGACCCAATCCTCCTTTGAGGAAATCAATGGGGATTTCATCGGAATAAAAAGAAGTTATCTGCAATCCGTGATTTGGAAAAAAGCATCCCTTAAAAATCTATTGGCTACAGCCAGTCGTATAAGAAAAAGTCAATTCATTGAGTGTGATCTGAGAGACGCTGACTTCTGGGGGGCCAATCTACAGGAAACAAGCTTTGAAAAAAGTGATTTAAGGGGGGCCAATCTACAGGCCACCTACCTTCTTTTCACGAATTTCAAAGAGGCCCGTTTTAACAGTAAAACCAAACTTCCTTTTTCAGAAGAGGAAGCTCTTTCCAGGGGAATGGTGAAAGTTGACTGATTTTTTTCAAAAACAAATTAAGGAAATTCAAAACTCAAAAGTTTTGAAAATCTACGGAGCCTTTTTGGGACTCACCCATGTTCTGACTTTTTTCTACTGGAACCTCTCTTATTTTTTTGTCAACAGTCAAAGCCCACAGAACAACCCCCTCTGTTATCCTTTTTTCCCGAACTGTGATCTTCTCCAACACCTGATTCCAACAGTCCTCTGGTATGTGATTTTGTTTTTTTACCTTTTCGTTTCCCTTTTTTCCATCTGGTTTTTTTTAGGGAAAAATCAAACAAAAAAAGCCTATTTTCTACTGATCCTGGCAACTTTCATTAAACTGACCCTCTATCTGAGCAATTATAGCTTTACAAACGATCATCATTTCATGGTTCACCTGATTCTGCTTGCCTATCTCTTTGTTCCCCATAAAAAGAGCAACATCCAGTGCCTGATTCCAGCCTTTTATGTGGTTGCCGGTTTTTCAAAAATCAATCCCGACTGGCTCACCGCCTCCACAATTGTTAATATCCCCTGGGTTAATGACACGTTCCTGTTACCGATTCTTGTCTATGTGATTTTTTTTGGAATTTTTATGGTCCCCGGTCTGCTCTTTGCCCCAAGGTGGTTCTGCTGGCTCACACTTCTTCAACTTTTGATTTTTCAGATCGTTGCCTGTTTTACAGCGGAGTTTTATGATTCCTTACTCACCCTCTGCCTTATCAGTTTTTTCTTTGTGGATGAACTTTTTGATTTTCTAATCCCTGTCTTAAAACAAAGTTTTAATCCTAAATTTTTTATAAAAGCTCTCCTTAAACCAAAGACAAACACCCCCTTAAAATTACTTTTCAATGGAAAAGAAAAGATCTCCGTTTCCATTTGCCTGTTTGTTTTCACTTTTCTGCAAATCATACCTTCGGTTCTTGTCAGCAAACCCCATTTATCAGCAGTTCCCGGATTGTTTTCATTGAATCTGTCTGATTCTAACAACCAGTGCAAGGCTCTGATGGTGGTCCACAGAAAGGGAGGATCTGCTCATCTTCAAAAACCCCTTGTCAGAAAGTCCCATCTGAAATGTGATCCCCTGGTTTATCTGAATCAGGCTTACCGGCTTTGCAAAAAAAACAGAATATCCAGGGAGTTTGAAAGCCTGAGCCTAAGCCTGGTATCAAAAAGAACCAGTGAAAACCAATACAAAAGAGTTCTGGATATTCCTGATGTCTGTCAGTTGAAAAATCCCCTCTGGGCTGAACTTTTTCAAAATAAAATTCAAAGGGAGAAATTTTGAAACCCCAACGACCTATTTTACTATTCATTTTTTTATTTTCCTCTTTATCTTTTTTCCTTGTTTTTAAAATTCATCAGGCCAATCCGCAATGGATGAACAATCGAAAGGGTGATTTGAGAAAAGCCACCGGGGCCTATCAGGCTCCCCCAACCCAGTTAAAACGTCTTGATTCCAGTTGCAGGGCCACAGCCCAATACCGCTATGACGAAAAACGAACGGGAGTGGCTCCCAAAACCCATCAGCCCAAACCAAAATTAAAGATTATAAAAAGAGTTCCTGTGAATGCGGGAATCCATAGTGCCTCCAAATCCTCACCCACAGTCGATGACAGTGGTGTTTATGTTGGAAGTGATGCGGGCTGGTTTTTGAAAATGAACCACGACGGTGAAATCCTCTGGAGTTTTTATATTCCAGGGTCTGGAAACGGTATTCATGGCTCCGCTGCCATAGATGACAAAAAAGTTTATATAGGAGCCTACAACGGTTTTCTCTACGCTCTGGATAAAATGAATGGGGATCTGGTTTGGGCCAATCCCGTGGCTGATTATATCGGAGCTTCTCCATTGCTTGCCGGAGGTTTCCTGTATATTTCCGCTGAAACCTCCCACCCCGACGGCCTGGTGGCCAAAATTGACTGCAACACCGGTAAAACCCTGTGGGTCTCCCAATGGCTGGGAGGCCACAGCCACTCTTCTCCCACTTACGATGAAAACAATAAATTGATTTTGGCCGGAGCCAATTCCGGTCGCTTCCATGCCTTCCATGAAAACAGTGGAGAAACGGCCTGGAAGATACAAATCCATGGACAAATCAAAGGAACGGCAATGATTCATGATTCCCAGGTGTTTTTTGCATCATGGAGTAAAAATTATCACAGCCTGGACTTGAAAACGGGCAAAGAAAACTGGCAATCTTTTATGGTGAATCAGATCCAAACCAGTCTGACACTGGTGCCCGGAGAAAATATTGGGATCACCAATGCCCCAATAGGGGAAATCGTTGGTATCAATCTTGAGGATGGAACCATTGCCTGGAGACTGCGTCATGGAGATCGCAATAATCAGTTCAGTGTTCTTGTCACCCAAAACCCTGACAAACAAGGGCATTACCTGGCCTGGAGTCGCTGCAAAGAATCCCAACTCTGTACCCTGGATGCCAAAACCGGAAAACTGATTTACAATATGGATTTACCAGGGGCTCTTACCGGTGTGCCCTTTGCCTATAAAAAACGCCTTTACATCAATCTGGATGAATACGGAGGTTTGGTCATTCTGGAATAGTGAATTTTTTACCGGTTTTTAAAACTCACCCACAGACACAGATTCAATCCTCTTCAGATTTATTGCCATCTTCCCCGGAAAGGGTTTGATTTTTCTTGTTCTGGACAGACAAACAAACTTCTTCACGATGTATTTTTGTATCTCGTGGAGCGTCAATACCCAACCGAACCTGTTTGCCTTTAATCTGTATGACACAAACTTTAATATTATCGCCAATGACAATACTTTCACCAAGTTTTCTGGTTAAAACTAACATATTTCTCCTTCGACATCCTCGTCAAAGCACTCTGAAACAATGAAGTAATAAAGTTGAAAGACGCTTATATAAAAGTGCTTACAAAGTCAACATCTTTGCCGCAAGGCTTCATCCGTTGATTCCATATTGATCATGTTTAAGTTTTTTAGGGTTTTTTCTCTTTTTGAAATGCCTGAAAATTCAAATAGAAACAGATATTTTAACCCTTAGATGCCTGTTTAATAGGCAATTTGCTTGATTTAAGAAAGTATCATTGTATAACTCCATGGTGATTTTCCCGTAATTTGTCTTCCAGCTTTTAAAGCCTCATCCAAAATTTATGTGGAAAGTCGAAAAAAACGGGAATCAGAGGAAGGTTTTTATGTTCGATACCGAATCCCAATTTGGATTGTTGGGTACAGCCATTGACCACGGGCAGGAAAAACCCGGTGTGGACAAGGCTTACGAACACCTGAAACAGGTGGGTTTCTGGAAAGAGCTTTCTGAAAAATCCAATTTTCGCAATTTTGGGGACATGGAAAAATCAGACTCAGGAAAAGCCTACAATAAGCTCTTTCACAAAACCCTTGAAATTATCAACTCCGGCTTCAAACCCCTTCTCATAGGAGGGGACCACTCCCAGGCTTTTGCCAGTATCAGTGCCATTTGCAACAAATATCCCGGTCTTCGTATCCTCTGGGTTGATGCCCACTCCGATATGAACACCCCTGAAACCAGTCCCTCGGGAAACACCCACGGAATGCCTGTGGCGGGTCTTCTGGGACTGATCAATAAAAACAAATGGGCCATGCCATGGTTAAAGCAGCTTCTAAAATCCGATCAATTTGTTCAATTGGGTGTGCGTGACATTGACGAGGATGAACTGAGACTTGTTAAGGAACACAAAATTGAATACTATTCACCGCAGAATATCAGAAAACAGGGTTTGAAAAATATCCTGGACAAATTGGCTGAGCGTTGGAAGGGGCACCCTGTCCATTTGAGTTTTGACATAGATGCCCTGGATGCCCCTCTGGTTCCGGCCACAGCCACTCCTGTAAAAGGGGGGCTTGGTATGGATGAGGCTGAAATTATTATTCAGGCCAGTCATAGACAATTTGACCTGGTCTCCTCTGAAGTGGTGGAGTTTAATCCTGAATTGGCAAAAAACCCAACAGAACTCTCCATTACTGAAAAAAATGTTAAAAAACTGGTGGAGTTGATCCTGGATCAAAGATAAAATTTCCACCCGTTTTTTTGATAAAAATCTTTTCCTGGAGGAAAGAGTTATTTATCCGGTAAAAAGTCAAAACCTGGAAAAAGTTTCGGGAGTCGTGGAAAAAATCACCTACCGTAATGAGCAGAATGGCTGGTCCGTGCTTAAGGTGGCGACTTTCAAAGAACCTCACAAACAGGTGACAGTTCTTATTCATCAGGCCCATGTTCATGCCGGAGCCACCATGGAGTTCCGGGGAACATGGTCTTGTCATCCAAAGCATGGAGAACAGTTTAAGGCCGAAAAATCAATGGAAAAAAAACCGGCTTCCACGGCAGCTCTGGAAAAATATCTCGGATCGGGGCTGATTAAGGGAGTGGGACCCGTTACGGCAAAAAAAATTGTATTTCATTTTAAGGATAAAACCATGGATGTTTTTGAAAACAATATTGAAGCTCTCACTTCAGTTCCGGGTATCGCCACGAAAAAACTGAAGCAGATAAAAAAATCCTGGGACAGGCATCGTTCTATCAGGGACGTTATGATCTTTTTGCAAAGTTATGGAATAAGCACTCTTTTTGCCACGAAGATATTCAAAACTTATGGAAACGAAGCCATAAAGCTTGTTTCGGAAAACCCTTATCGGCTGGCCCATGATATTTATGGTATTGGTTTTTTTTCAGCCGACAAAATCGCCCTCTCCATGGGGTTTTTAAAGGACAGTCAACTCCGTGTTGAAGCGGGCATAAAGCATCTTCTGGCTTCCAGCAGGGACGAAGGACACTGTTTTCTGACAGAAGATCAAATTGTTAACAACACCACGGAACTTTTAAAAGAGGACATTGGACGTGAAAGACTAAATTCTGTTCTCTCTGAACTTTTGAATTCAGATCAGATTAGAGTCAGGTCGTTAAAAACGGATGATAAAAAGGATTTTGAAAAGTGTTATTACTCAAAACCCCTGTATTATGATGAATTAAAAACCTCTGAAATTGTTAAAAAACTTTTAGACAGAAAAATAAAGACAGATCCGGATCGAATCAAAATCTGGGTTAAAAAATATTGTGAAAAACATAAGACTCAACTGAGTGATGAACAAAAAGAAGCTGTTTGTAATATCCCGGGACATTCCCTTTCCATTCTTACCGGAGGTCCCGGTTGCGGTAAAACAACCTGTACGAAAGTTCTGGTCAGACTTTTGGAAGCAATGAAACTGGATGTCACACTGGCTGCTCCAACGGGAAGGGCCGCCCAGAGAATGACGGAAATCATTGGTTTGGAGTCAAAAACCATACATCGTCTGTTGGAATGGGTCCCCCATAAAAATAGATTTAAACACAATGAGGAAAATCCCATACAGACTCATTTTTTAATTCTGGATGAAGTCTCCATGCTTGATATTTCCCTGGCTTCGAGTTTATTGAAAGCATTGATTCCGACAACCCGTGTTCTCTTTATCGGGGATTCCGATCAGCTTCCCTCTGTGGGGGCGGGGAGTGTTCTTCGTGACCTGTTGAATACACATAACATTCCCAGATTTAAACTCACAAGGATTTTTCGCCAGGCCCGGGAATCCTCCATAATAAGGTTTGCCCATGAAATAAATTCCGGTCAGATGCCAAGGGTGACCTCCCCCGTAAAAGATCCAAAGGCCTTTAAAAAAGGGGTGGATTGTCTGTTTGTTGATGCCGATGAAGCCACTTTGGATCAACTGGGATTTATCAAAAGAGTGAATCAGACGCTGGGTTTTCTCAATAAAAACGGGGAAAAACAAAGTCTGATGAAACTCAGGGACGAATGGGCGGGGAGAATTAAAAAAAACGGATACGGGCATCGAACTGGATCGGGTTTATCGTCCCGAATGCCAGGATTTAAACGAGCTGAGATCCCCGGTTTTGGTCATTCCTGAAAAATTCAGGAATGCTGACCTCTTAAAACTGGTTCAGGCTGAATCCGAAACAGATCAACTGAGAACCATTTTAAAATCAGTTCATCCCTGGTCTTCAATCCGGTATGGAATGACCGCTGTAGAGACCCTTGTGAGATTGTACACCAAAACGATTCCACAGTGGTTTGATCGAAAAGTTGAAATACAGGTTTTGAGTCCTCAGGTCAGAGGAACCATGGGGACAATGAATTTAAATAAAGTTTTACAAAATAAGGATAACCCTGAAGCTCCATCCAAAAAACAGATTAAATTTGGAGACAGGATTTTAAGACAGGAAGACAGGGTGATTCAGACCAGAAACAACTATGACCTTGGGGTTTTTAACGGGGATATAGGAAAAGTTGTTGACGTGAACACAACAACTTTGGATTGTGTCGTGGATTTTTATGGAAGCAGCATCAGGAGAGTTCTTTTAAAAAAAGGAAATCTGAGTGAGCTTCATCTGGCCTATGCCATCACCATTCATAAATCCCAGGGCAGTGAATTTGGAGTCGTTATTATTCCCGTTATGGGTCAGCATTTTAATATGCTTTTCAGAAATCTTATTTACACGGCACTGACCCGGGCTAAAAAACTTGCGATATTCGTGGGAAGCAGAAAGGCTCTTTCCATAGCTGTCAGACGGATTGATAACAGAAAAAGACAAACAGCCCTGACAGCTTTAATTGATGAAAAAGCCTGACCGGAACTTTACAATGCCAAAATCCGCCCACCCATTTCCAAATATGACCCCCTGGGTTTCAGTCATTATACCCACATACAAAAAGACAGGCTGGTCGTGTTTGAGAATTCACGGCCTTTCCTCTTTGAAGTGCCGAATTTTCAAACAGGGTCAGTATATATTGATTGTTTTTGAAATTTCGTGGACTTTCCCTTTCTGAAAAACCGAAAACAAACAGGATTGGTATAAATTTAACTTGAAAATTTTATGAAAATACCAAATAATCAAAGTATGCTAAAATGATTTATACTGAATCATCTTGAATTTTCCGTTTTCAGAGGAAAAAAATGACTTTTCAAGTACGACCAGTATAAAAAATACCCAATAATGAAATTCACCCTTTAAAGGAAAGAAAGATGGAAACAAATACAGAAGCCAGACAAAGTACAACTCATGCATCGCAAACAAATTCAGAAACAGAGAATAATCTGGAAAAGGAAATTGAAAAGGGGCAGAAACAGCCTGACCACTGACAGACTTGATATGTCCTTTGGAGAGTTGATGAGTATGTATGATGATGAAGAATTGGTTATTGATCCTGAATTTCAAAGACTTTTTCGCTGGGATCAGGATCAAAAAACCCGTTTTATTGAATCTCTGCTACTTGGTATTCCCATTCCCTCAATATTCGTTGCGGAGAATCAAGAGGGAAAATGGGAAATTGTCGATGGACTTCAACGACTTTCAACAGTTTTATCCTTTTTTGGAAAGTTAAAGAATAATAATGAAAAAAATAACTGGACATTAACCGCCGGACAAATTGTTCCAAAACTTGAAAGCATGAGTATAGAAAATTTGCCTCAAAAATACCAATTTAATATTAAAAGGTCTGTTTGTCGTCTTGAGTTGATAAAGTGGGACAGTCAATACGATATGAGATATGAATTGTTTAATCGCCTCAATACCGGCGGTTCCCTGTTAACGAATCAGGAACTGAGAAACTGTATATTCAGGGGGATTTCCAAGGATTTCACCATACTTATTAAAGATCTGGCTTCACAATCGAATTTTAAGGAGCTTATCGAACCCACGGAAAAGCAAAAAAACGAACTCTATCTGGACGAGTTGGTTCTTCGGTTTTTTTCACTTTACAAGGACCACAATAACATCAGAAAAAAACTTTCAGAGCATATGACTGATTATATGAGAAAGGCCACAAAAGGTGAGGTGGATTATCAGGAAAGCATTGATATTTTTAAACATGTTGTCAAGCTTGTTCACCCTATTGGAAAACAAGCCATAAGAGGAGAAAATGGTTCTTTGTCTACCAGTCTTTACGATGGAATATTCAATGGTCTTGCGAAAAATATTAATTATTATGAAAACAATAACGCTGTTATTAAATCAAAGATAGACGAATTGAAGGGTGATGATTCATTCAAAAAGGTTTCGGGAACAGATGCAAGTCACCATACTCGTGTCAAAAGAAGGATTGCCAGGGCTTTGGAAATATTTTCAAATCACACTGACCGTGTTTGAGTTTTCCGGTTTTTCAAGATGGAAAATCCGTGAATTTTCAAACAGGACTGGTGCATGAACAATCTTGAACAGCTTCTTCTAAATGAATTGAATATACTCCAAAACAAGATGTCTCTATAAAAAAAATGCCATTACAGTATAGAATAAGGGAGAATGACAAAAAATCCCTGCTTAAGCTATTTGTCCCCGATATCTATGCCAGATGGGAGGGGTTTGTTAAAAAATCCCTTTCCCTATATTTGAAGGAAATAAACAAACAGAATTTACATTACGGACAATTGGATGATAACTACCTGGCTTACCAGACGGATCAATTAGTAAAATTCAAATCACCCAAGACTGATTTCAAGATTATTAAAAAAACAGCAAAAAAAATCCATTCCATGTATCAAAAAAAGGTAGTGTTCAGTACGAAGATTGACACTCAGTCCAATGCCAATCTGGAAGTTACGAATTCTCTTTTGGAAAAGTTAAGACTTACACCCCTTGATGACAAATTTAAGGAAGAACTGAACCAATTGCTCCGTCGCAGAAATATCATTGCACATGGTGGAGAAGTAACCATAAAACAAACAGATATCGGTAAATTTGTTGCCTTGGTTCAGGATATGGCCTTTGATTTAAAAGATCACCTGATCAACGGCTTTAAAGACAAAGTTTATCTGATGAAGTAAGAGGTCAAATTTAGGATAGAGGAGAATGTCTTTTTTATCAATTTACGGGACTTTGGTTAAAATGAAATCCTTATGTTTATGCACGAAAAATACCCTTTGGAATCAATTAAAGAAAAGTCAACTTTCGAGCTTTTCACAAATTTTAATATGACTCCCTGGGTTTCAGTCATTATACCCACATACAACCGGGCCTCTGTCGTCCAAAAAGCCATCCACTCGGTTTTCAATCAAAGTTTTGAAAATTGGGAATTGATTCTTGTGGACGATGGTTCAACGGACAATACCCGGGAACTTCTCCAACCCTACACCAACCACTCAAAAGTCAAACTCCTAAAAACAGAAAACAAAGGGGTCAGTGCCGCCAGAAATCTGGGAGTTGAAAAAGCCTGTGGCAAATGGATTGCCTTTCTGGATTCCGATGATCAGTGGTTTCCCGAAAAACTTGAAAAACAAATGGCGGAATCCAGGAGAAACCCGGAGTTTTCCATCATCCACGGAGATGAAATGTGGATCCGTCAGGGGGTTCGGGTCAACCCCATGAAAAAACACCAAAAAAAAGGAGGAGATCTCTTTGACCAGGCCCTTAAACTCTGCTGCATCAGCCCCTCAACAGTTCTCATAAAAAAAAATCTCTTTGATAAAGTCGGCGGATTCAGGGAAGACTTTCCCGTGTGTGAGGATTATGATCTCTGGCTGAGGATCACCAGCCGCTATCCGGTGGGTTATATCGACGATTTTCTTGTGAAAAAATACGGGGGTCACAGGGATCAACTGTCCGGAAAATACAAAGCCATGGATTACTGGAGAGTCCTGTCCCTGTCCCACTGCCTTTCATCCATTCCCCTGGACCCAAAAAAACAAAGACTGGCCAAAACCGAACTCCACCAAAAAGGGAATATTCTGCTCAAAGGTTACCGCAAACACGAAAATCTTAAAAATTTTGACAGGATCTTTGCCATTCTCAATTTTTATGGAGATGATGACAGTCAATGAAACAAATTGATTTTAAAAGTTTTATTTTAGGCATTGATCCAGGGTCTCAAAATTCAGGTTACGCTTTTATTAAAAGTCAGAACAGAAGTTTTCATCTGCTTGACTCAGGAGTCTGTAAATTGAATTCCAAAATTGATTTCTTTGAAAGACTTTTTCTTTTATCTGACTTTTTTTTAAAACTCGTAAAAGATTTCCCCCCTTTTGACCTTGCCATTGAATCCCTGGCCTATGTCAAAAATGCCAATTCTTTTGGAAAACTGGCCCAGGCCCGTGGAGCCATCATCACAGGTCTCCAACCCAAATCTTTGGAAATCTTTGAATACCCACCCAATCTTGTGAAATCCACAGTGTCGGGATACGGTCACTCTTCAAAGCAAAACATAAAAAAGTCCCTGGGGTTTTCAAATATAAAAAAAGACTTCAACACCCACGATGAAAGTGATGCCCTGGCCGTGGCTCTCTGTCATTATTTTCATAAAGGCCGTGGGGTTAAAAACTCCAAAAAAAATCCATCCGATCCCATTTTTAAAGGGAAGAGTCCATGATCGGAGTTCTTTGCGGAAAAGTTTTATTCAGCGACGGACAGGAGATCATTGTCCTTACGGACACGGGCCTGGGTTACCAGGCCTACTGCCACCATATCCTGCCCGAAGGGGGAAAAAACGCTCTCTATGTCTCCCACGTTATAAGGGAAAACAATGAAGATCTCTATTGCTTTAAAAATCTCAGGGAGAAAAAACTCTTTGAACTCCTGACCACAGTCAAAGGAGTGGGTCCCAAATCGGCCTTTAATCTTGTATCAAAGACAAATACTGAAGAAATTATTTCCGCCATCGGATTGGATCAAAAGAAAACCTTAACACGGGTTCCTGGAGTTGGAACAAAAGCCGCTTCTCAAATCATCCTCGATTTACAGAAAAAAATCAAAAAAGTGAAAATGTATTCCTCTGAGCCTTTAAGGGTCACGGAAACTTCAACCTCCATGACTCAACTGGAAACCTCCGATAACAGGAACACTTCAGAATCCCATCAGGAAACCAAATCAACAGAAGAACCCGGTTTTTCACCCAACCTTCTTGAAGACACGGTTCTGGCCTGTCAGAATCTCGGCTTTCAAAGTGATCGTATCATTCCACTGGCCCAAAAAATTTTAAGGGAAAATCAGATAAAAAAAACAGAACAACTGGTCCATCTTGTTTTAAAGGAAATTTGATAAAAAGAAATCTGAAAATAGAAATAATACTTGGATTCCTTTAAAATGGATTGGGCTATATTCCGATGATAAGATGATAAGATGATAAGGGGGAACTTTAAATATAACATAGAGATTTTCCAACAGGGAAACAAGTACCTCAATACTTTTAATATCCCTTGAACTCCTCAAATCAATAAGATCCTGTCTCAGAATGACATCCAGATGAGCGGCACTCCACCGGTTATAAAATCGACGAGTCCCCTTTAAAAAGGGTTCAGGAAGTCAAGACTATTCAGGAATAAATTCCCGAAAAGTTCGAACTTTTCAGGAATTTACTTCTGAATAGTTTTTCCTCTGCGATCCTGAAGAAAAAACAAATTCTGGAAGATGTGTTTTGAAATTTCATGGACTTTTTCCCATCACAGGGAGTATAAGACTGAAATTATGTGGACAGCCAGGAAATCTTCAAATATTGCCCTCATCAAGTACATGGGAAAAAACGACAGCCGTAAAAACAAGCCTGTCAACGCTTCCCTGTCATGGACTCTGGATCATCTTTCAACCAAAGTCATTATTGAAAAAAGCAATGGTCTTCAGGATCAATGGCAACCCCTTGAAGGTCCTTTTTCCTTTCAAATGACCCAAAAGGGAGTTGAAAAGTATTTGGGTCATTTTCAAAATATTAAAAAATATTTTGGAATGAAGGACCGTTTTAAAATAAAATCCGGCAATAATTTCCCCGCTGACTGCGGAGTGGCCAGTTCGGCTTCAAGTTTTGCGGCCCTCACGGAAGCCGGTTGTCTGGCTCTGACTGAAATCACAGGACGTGAAATCAGCCTTTTTGAAAAAGCACAACTCTCCGCATGGGGTTCCGGTTCATCCTGCAGATCCCTTTTAACGGGTTGGGTCCTCTGGGATGGTTGTGAAATAAAAACACTGGAAACATCCTTTATGTCACTTCTCCATATAGCGATAATTATCAGTGACAAACCCAAAGAAGTGCCCTCATCCCAGGCCCATCAAAATGTCCTGTCCAGTCTTTTGTTTAAAGGGCGGGATCAACGGGCTGAAAGCCGGTTAGCTGTTTTTAAGGAAAATCTTGAAAATCACAACTGGTCTAAACTTTACAACATTGCCTGGCAGGAGTTCTGGGATATGCACAGTCTTTTTGAAACCAGTGAACCCTGTTTTGGTTACCTTTTGCCGGAAAGTCTTGAAGTTTTAAAAAAAGCCCAAAACCTCTGGTTAACCCAGGGGGATGGACCCCTGATAACAATGGATGCCGGTCCCAATATTCATTTGCTCTTTCGCCCGGATCAGGATTCAATGATGTTTGATTTTTTCAGAGATCATTTAAAAAATCACTGGACTTGTTTGTCCAATCA
This sequence comes from Bdellovibrionales bacterium, assembly GCA_965219545.1. Taxonomy (GTDB): domain Bacteria; phylum Bdellovibrionota; class Bdellovibrionia; order Bdellovibrionales; family JAGQZY01; genus JAGQZY01. The sequence goes on along the minus strand of CBDCNX010000029.1, from coordinate 91,160 downwards.
CAGGGAAATTGGTTTTGTTCAAATTTAGAACTCATGGCAAGTGGATCCTCGGAGGTGAACACTCCGTCTTAAGAGGGGGATGTGCCCTGGCCTTTCCCACCCGTCATCATTATCTTGATTTTGAATACAAAGATTCCGGACAACCCTTAAATCTTAAAATTTTTCATTCCACCACTGATCTTGAAATGGCTTTCTGGGGTGTTCTGGAAAAAGCCATGCAAACACTTAATCTCAGTCGATCACAGATTTACGGAGACCTCAGACTTTCAAGCAACATTTCCGTAGGGGCGGGAATGGGAGCCAGTGCCACACTCTGTGTAAGTCTGGCCAAATGGTTCACAGAACTGGGTCATCTCCCTAAAGAGGATCAGTATGAGTTCGCAAAATCCCTGGAAAACCTTTTTCACGGCGAAAGTTCAGGGGTGGATGTGGCTGTGGCCTTAAAAAATCAGGCAATAGAATTTAAAAAACCCAATGTGATCCGACCTTTTAAACCACTATGGAATCCTTCATTTTACCTGTCTTATTGCGGAAAAAGGGGGGTGACTTCCGATTGTGTCCGAAGGGTTCAGGAGTTTATCAAAAAAAAATCCGCCATGGGGAAAAAAATAGACAGGGATATGCAAAAGGCCGTGGATATTGCAAAAAAAGCCCTCCATGAAAAGGCACAGATTTCAAAGCTCGTTACTGCTCTAAATCTGGCCGAGTCCTGTTTTGAACGCTGGTCCCTTATTGGAAAAAAACTCCGTGAACACATGAGTTTTTTAAAACAAAACGGAGCCCTTGCCACAAAACCCACCGGCAGTGGGGACGGAGGCTTTGTATTGAGTCTTTGGGACAATCACCCCCCCAAGAAACTCTCTAAAATATTGATTAAAACCTGAAACTGTTATACTTATTAAATTTCCATATAACTCTTTAGCTTTTGGTCTTAGGGAAAACTTGGAAAATCTGAACCAATTTATGAAGTTTTTTTCATGTAAAGTTTATGGATTTCAGTCCATCGACGAAAGGATCTGATGAAAAAAAGTTTTTTATTTCTGATATTCATTCTTATTGGTGTTTTTTCCGTCTGTTTTCCACAACAGACTTTTGGATTTTCATTTTTCAGAAAAAATAAAGTCACAGAAGAACAAAAACCTGAAAAAAACAGGGATGAATTGAAATACAAAGTTCTCCATGCTGATTTTTCCATTGAGGTTTTGGATCTTAAAACCTATCGTTCCCCCCAGAAGCTCAAACCCCTTTCAAAATTAAAATGGTATCAAAACAAAAGAATTTGGAAAAAATGCGTAAAAACAGCGGAAAGTCTTCTTGAGGACAATTCCCTTGGAGCATGGTCGGCCTTCACCCATTTAACCTGCATGACCAATTGGTACAAAACCACCCGCAGTTTAAAGGTCAGTTCTATTTTAAATTCATTTGAAAAACTGGAAACCAAAAAAAATCTTCTCTTAAATTCAGATTTTCCACAACACAGAAAAAAATTCATTGATTCCTTTTTGGATATTTATGAGCTGACTTTAAAACACACCAGCCATAAACTTGATTCTTTTATCCGGCAAAACAGGGATCTTGTTGATTTCATGGAACCGGATCAAAAAAAGAAATATCGAAATCTTTTATCAATCAGTCTCAATAAGTTTTTTGATGAAGATCTTAAAAAGACAGTGGCAGAACTTCATGAAAAATCCATTCCGGACAAACCGGCTCGGAAGAAAGATGAAAAACAAGTCAAAAAAGTGTCATCCAAAACTGAAACCCGTTTGTGGATTCGATTTTCAAGGGCTTTTCGGAAAAAACAGAGGTTAAAGGCAGCCCAATACGCTACTGATTTTTTAAACCAGTTCCCGGAATCGAAAAAAATTTCACTTATCAGGAAAAAAACCCATAAACTTTACAGAACCCTGTTTCGTCGCTCAGGTCCAAAATGGAAAGCCCTTAAAAAAAAATTTGAAAAGCAACTTCTAAAGGCACCTTTAAAGGACATTCTGTTCTGGGCCAATCAGTCTTACAATCAGGGCTATTACAGTGTCAGTCTCGATCTGACTGAAAGAGCGATCAATCAGAGAATCATAAACAATTCCCATGTTAACAATCAAAGTTCTGATTCCATGAAAAAAGAAATCAACCCACAAATTGAAACAGACAGGATTCCAGAGCTTTTAATACTGGCCGGACGCTCTGCTTACAATCAGGTTGAATTCCAAAAAGCCAAAACCCATTTCCAGACTCTGATTAAAAAACACAAGGAACACAGTCTCAGTCACGAAGCCCGCTATCTGCTTGGCCTTCTCCATTATCGCCAAAAAAATTACAAAAAAGTGATCTCCATTTACAACCCCCTTTTCAAAAATCCATACTATGAGCCCTGGGAACTGCAGATCCTCTACTGGCTCTGGCGTTCCCTGAAAAAAACAAGTCCTTCAAAAACAGCGGAAGTGGCGGAAATTATCCTAAAAAAATTTCCTTTGACCTATTACGGGTTGATTGTCCGTCAACATGAAAAAAGCAGCTTACAAAGTCTCATCTTTTCTGAAAATGAAACCTTAAGTTCCATTTCCTGGGAAACCCGTGGGACTGAAAAACAATGGGAGAGAATAAAAAAATTACTGGAGTTGGGTTGGATAAAAGAAGCTCAGATGGAAATAGAATTTCTCCCTGAACCCGAAAGAGCTTCAGGATTCATCGTCCGCAGCCTGTTGTGGTACGCAACTTCCCTGTTTAATCACTTTATAAGGGACTACGCCTCCGCCATTGACAGGGATCATCGCTACATCAGAAGAAATCTTTTAAAAACAAATTTTCCAAAAAAACATGAAGACCTTGTCCTTAAAGCGGAAAAAGAATTTTCCATTTCCCGTTACCTGATATGGTCAATCATTCGCCAGGAAAGTGCTTTTGTGGAAAGGGCCGTAAGTCCATCCAAGGCCTATGGTTTGATGCAAATCCTGGGGCCAACCGCCAGGGAAACAGCTCGCTGGCTGCGGGTCAGAAGATTTAACACTTTTAGGGATATCTTTAAACCACAATACAATATCCGTTTTGGAACCCATTATTTTTTACGGATGTTGAGAAAATACAAAAGAGTATCACCTTTTGCCATTGCCGCTTATAACGTGGGGCCTGGAAATCTTGATCGCTGGCTCAAAAATCGCAAAGATCTGAAAGATTTGGAAAAAACAGGGGAAAACCGTGATAACGATCTCTGGATGGACGAGTTGCCCTGGTCAGAAACAAGCTTTTATGTAAAAGCGGTTTTAAGGAACTATCTCCTCTATAACATCATCCACAGTAAAAACGACAAACTGCCCCATCCCCCCTGGCAGGATATGACAGTCACTGTCTCAAAAAAATCCAAATAAACCTGTCATACTGAAACACTTTCTGATAGAAACCATTTTTTATGTATCAAAAGGAGCCTGACTCTTGTAAGGTTGTTTCTTTAATGTAAAATGAAAACAAATATACTGAAGACCATTTGTTTTTCATGTAACTTTGAGAGACCACTTGTTTTAAGCGGATTTTGGCTAAAGAAATTCAGCATAGAATAAATGATCTTTCCCGGATCAGTATATTTTGGGTTTTAAAATACTTTTGGGTTTAAAGGGTGAACGTATGCGGTTACTATTTATTCTTTATTTTTTTCTTTTGGCTGCCTGTTCCTTAAAACCAATCCATCAGTCAAAAAACAAGGTTTCCCTCCACGGGGAAAACACCATTCAAAAAACCAATCCCATTGATAACAAAGCAGCTATGCGTAAGTTACCCGTTGTTTTCAACGACAAAGTAAGAAAATGGATATGGTACTTTCAAACCAACGGTCGCCAGGCAATGAATCACTATTTATCCCGCTCTTCCAGGTATCTTCCAAAGATGAAAGAAATTCTCAAATCCCACGGTCTTCCTGAAGATCTGGTCTATATTGCCATGATTGAATCGGGCTTTAAATCAAACGCCCACTCCCGTGCCAGTGCTGTGGGTTACTGGCAATTTATAAAAGGTACAGGTCGTCGTTACGGGTTAAAACAGAACTATTATCTGGATGAACGCAGGGATTTTATTCATTCCACTGAAGCTGCGGCCAAATACCTCAAGGCTCTCTATAACCTCTTTGGTTCCTGGTATCTGGCCATTGCCTCTTACAATGCGGGGGAAAATCGCATCAAAAACCTGGTCATGAAACATTACACCCGTGACTTCTGGCAGTTGGCTAAAACAAGGCGTTTACCCCGGGAAACAAGAAATTATATTCCAAAATTCCTTGCCGCCCGTCTCATAGCCAAAAACCCCACAAAATACGGCTTTGATAATGTGGTCTACGAACCTCCTCTTTCCTTCAAAGAAGTGGCTTTAAAAAATCAGGGGATCAATCTCAGAAAACTGGCTGGAAATCTGGGAATTTCCAGAAAAAAACTTCAGGATTTAAATCCCGCTTATAAAAGAGGAATTATTCCAAAAAGAAAAACAAACAAGTTGCGTCTGCCAATTCACACTGATGATAAAATCATTCTGGCATCTCTTGGTAAAAGTCGCAGCCACCTGAGAATGAATATTGTTCCCAGAGGAGGTAAAACATATAAAATCCGTCGGGGAGACACTCTCAGCCATATCGCCCAACGCTTTGGCACCAGTATTCGGGCCATCCGTGAGGCCAATCGCCTTTCCCGAAAAGCCATTCTCCATCCCGGGAAAAGATTAACCATTCCCATGGGAAGAAAAATCTCTAAAATTAAAAAATCAAAATCCAGAAGAAAAACAGCTTCCCGTTCCCGAAAAATTCATGTTGTCCGCAAAGGGGAAAGTCTTTTTGTCATCGCAAAACACTACAGGACAAGTATCGCAGCCCTGGTTAAAGCCAACAAAATGAACCATCGCACTCTCCTGATAACCGGTCGGGAACTGATTATCCCCTGATAACAATCCAAAGTTTCCCATGGGTTCATAAATTATTTCCGAGTTTCTTGAAATATTCAGAGGGGTTATTACTACACTTTAATTAGGTTCGTCTGATTCAAATTACAGAGGAAACCTCTGCAATATATTAAGTTGTACTTTAAACACAAACCTTTAGTCTTGCTGGACTTGTTAAAAACCCAAGCAAATAATAATCTAAGAATATACTGATCCAGTTTGAATTTTCAGGTTTTTTCCTTTTGAAAAACCGGAAATCTCAAACACGATCAGTATAAATTTAAAATCGTTTGAATGCCAATAAATGACAATAAGAAGTTTCCACAATGAACAACAATACAATTCAAATAAAAATCTTCCATGGAATCCTGATAATTTTTCTTTTCTCAGTTCTTCCCAACTGCTCAACCCAATTAAAAAACGCTTCAACAATGAACCAAACCCGAACATTGGCAAGCATCTGTCCTTTCCAGGGTTATAAGCAATGTGATAAAAACAACAAACTTTGTTGTCTTAATAAAGCAGTCAGTAATATCTGTCCCCAAGGTTATGAATATCTAAGCCCAAGAGGAGTCTGTCGAAGATTATCATCCCGGTTAAAAAAATGTATCGTCGATAAAAACGGAAAAATGCACTCCATACCCTTAAGGAATCCCAGAAAAGAGGTTTGGGCGGAATTGGACGGCAATGAGAAGTGGTGGCCAACAGATACAATTTACAATGATCATATATGTGAAAACGGCCAATGGATAAAATTTTGTAAACTCAATAGCAGAGTATATATTGAAGGATCTATATCTATCCATAAATCTTTTGTCTGTAAAAACAATGAATGGGTAAATTGGGTAAATCCTTGTACAAAAGGTGAGGTTCCCTGTGGAAAAGATTTTTTATCCTGCTGCCAGGACCCTGAGAGTGGCAGTGACCACCGTGTTTCCCAATAAAAAAGAAGCCCGCCGGGGGATTGGCGGGCAGGAGAAAGAATAATGTTCACGATCTTCTCCTTACCCTAGACCAAAAAACACTCCTTTCATTTGGCAGCTGGCTGGTTTTTGACTTTTCGTCTCCAACCCCTCTAGCTTTGCGTATCATCTTCCTTCTTAAAGATGATGTGCCTTTGGCAAAGAAAGAATATCATGAACTCTTTTAGTATAACCCACTTTGTATTTATATCCCAAGACTTTTTTTTCAAACTGTCTTAATATCATCCACTTTTTTTTATTTATTACTGAACAAAATTTTTTCACTGATTGTATTTATTTTTTCTTCAAAACAGTAAAGAAAACTTACTCTACAGTCACTATTTTATTAACAAAACGGCTGTTTCATAAAAAATAAATAATCCTTTGTAGATTTTTTTTCTTTTGTCACAAAAACTTTCTTATACTGATTCTTTTTTGGATTTTTTAACGTTTTTAAAGGAAAATACAGGAAAAATTTAAAATTGAAACAGTGGGAATCTTATAATGAATCAATTTTTCCATTTTATTGTTTAACTCCTGTCAGGCTTTCCAAAAGCTCCCCTTGAACAGCCACCACGGCTGAGCGTGGAATCTGTCCTGAACCATCGGGCCAGTCACTGGTATAATGATTGGCTTTTGACAAAGAGCCCGGATGCTGTACGGAAAGAAAAAGGGTTTTGTAATCAGGAGAAAACCAGGGACCGGTGAACTCCGCATCTTTTGGAGCCGAGGCCACCTGTAAAGGTTTTCCCGCATCCCTTCCCTTAACGGATATATGGAAAAGACCATTGTTACCAAATCTTTTATAGTCCTCTGTTCCAATGTGTTTTTCCGCCATGTCCACGGTCACCCACAGGTTTCCCATTTTGTCAAAACAGAGATTATCAGGGCAGGCCAAACCGGAATTCAGTCCACCACTGATCCAGGTTGAAACTTTAAATTCAATACTGTCATAATCATCACTTTCACTGATTTTGAGAATACTTCCATATTTATTTTCAGCATGAGGATTTTTTGTAAGGGTTATAAAAATCTCCCCTGTTTTACTGTGAACTTCTATATCTTCCGGTCGATCCTGGGGAGTGGCTCCTATAAACTCCGCAGACTGATGGGCATAAATAAGAACCTCCTGTTGGGATTTAAAATTCTTCTGAAGAATCCGGTTTTTTCTTATATCAAGGGGAAGCCATTGTCCCTTAATTGTATTTGCAGCATAAAGAGTACCCTCTTTAAGGTGCTGACCTGTGGATACAAATTTGTAAATAAAACCACCTGTCCGGTCTTCACTCATGTAAACAACAGTTTTTTTATTCCGGGTCACAACAGGGGTGGCCCCTTCATGACGAAATCTTCCCAAAAGAACCTGTTTTTTTCCTTTTCCCGTAAAAGGGTCAATTTCCACCACCCAGCCATAGTGTTCCGGAGGAAAGGGAAAAGACCTGTACCACTGAAACTTCAACTCCCTTTGAACCTGACGTTTTCCGTTAACCATAAAAGCATCACCGTAAAAATCCTGAAAATTCTCCTCACAACTGAGAAAAGTGTTCCAGGGAGTCAGACCCCCGGAACAATTGGCCAGGGTTCCAACAGCCTTATGGGAGCCATGGATTTTGTAATTATGGCTAAAAGAAATGGAAGTTTGTCCGTGGAGGCGACGATTGTATTTTGAATTTTTTTGAAGAGCCCATTTCTCATCTGATTTTTTAATATGAATAACGGAGCCACCTATGAGGTTCTGTTCTTTAAGGATTTCCGCTCTGGATCGTGAAAGTTCAGACCTGTTTTTGTGATGAACAAGTTCGGGAACAATGGATTCATGATTCACCCAAAGCAAACCCTGTTTCTGATCCATGGGTAAAAAACAGGTAAAGTCATTATTGGAACCAAAAACATCCCCCTTTTGATTGATGGAATCCCCCCAACGACTGATGATATGATAGTTAAGCCCCGGAGTCAGAACCAACTTGTCTTCAAAAGTGGGTTGAATCCCCTCAAAAACCTGATCTTTTTTCCGTTCCTTACAGGAACCCAGTATCAGGGAACCGGGAATCAGGGAACTCAAGCCAAAACCCACAGACCCGCCTGTTATAAATTTCAGGAACCGGCGACGATTTTCAAAAAAAGTTTTCAAAAGTTCTCCAATCTATTGCAGTATCCTCTATTGATTGCCTTTGAAATTTTGTGAATTCAATTCATGGATTTTATCTTTCAAAGTTCATTTATTATCTTTTCGGGACGGCCATCCATGGCCTCATGTAGGATCAATGCATTTAAAATCAGGATCCTTATCAAAATAAAGAGTCCGTGTGGGGTAGGCAAATTCAATATTTAATTTCCGGGCCAACTCAAATATCTTAAAATAAATATCCTGTTTGCATTTAAGTTCCTCCGCCCAATCATCAGCTATAAGAAAAAAGTAGAGCATGACTTTAAGGCTGGATTCACCGTAATCGGAAAAGTAAACATGATAAACATCTTTTCTCGTTGAGGAATGTTCATCAATAATTCGACGAACTCCAGTAATAAAGTTTTCCATTTTTTCTTTTGGAGTATCATAGACAATATCCAGATGAGTGCTGATTCTTCGGTAACTTCTCTCCCCCATATTGTCAATTTTGGCATTGGCCATGCTGGCATTGGGAATGGTGACCAAAGAGTTATAAAAAGTTCTTATCCGGGTGGATCTGAAACCGATTTCCTCAACAGTTCCCTCCACCCCGTCCACAAGAACCCAGTCTCCGATTTTAAAAGGAATATCCGCCAGAATCATGATGGAACCAAACAGATTGGCAACTGTGTCTCTGGCAGCCAGAGCAAAGGCCAATCCACCCAATCCAAGACCCGCCAACAGGGAAAAAACATTGACCCCCATATTCTGTAAAACCACTAAAAAACCAAAGAGGATCACAATAATTTTTAAAACTTTTTCCAAAAAGGGAATCAGTTGATTTTCAAGAAGGGACTTCCTGCTTCCTGTTTTCAACCTGAAAAAGACACCAAAAATATCAACACAACAATAAACAGCCCATGTGATGGCTACTCCAAAAACAATCTGGACAAGATTGTTGGTTATCTCAAAAGCCAAAGCCTCCAGTTTGAGATAACAAACCCATCCATACCAAAAAAGACCCGCAGTAAATAAACCCAGGGGCTTTTCCAACTGTTTTACAAATTCTGTTTTCCACTCCTGTTTTTTAATAAAATTAAATCTTCTGTAAAAACTTATAAAAAATTCAGTGAGAAACTTAACGAGAAGTCCGATAAAAAACCCCAGAAAAAGTCCCAACCATTGCCAGTTTTTAAGGGAAAGAGTCTCCTTCTTGGACCAATCAGGCAGATAAGCCTCCATCCAGGGTTGGGAGTAAAGGGCTCCCTGACCACTTCCTTTAATATAGGGTTTGTCTTTGACTCTTTGATAAAAATTTCTGGCTCTTTTCCAGGAACTTTTCGTAATAAGCCATTCCCCCTGCCTTTCACCTTCTTTTTCCGGTTTTAAAACAATTTCAGTGTTTTTAAGCCGCCAGCGATCCTCGGAGATCTTTTCAGGAATTTTGGAAAAGTCCATCAGTAAAACCCGATCAATGACTTCCTTTAAAAAAATAGCAGCCATCTCCTTTTGCCTCTGGGAATTGACAACATTGGTATTTTTTTCTGAAAAACAGCGTATGGCATCCATGATCCTTTCTTTTTTGTTCTGTGAGTTTTCAAGAACTCCCTGTCTGTAATCGTTCATGGCCTTCATGAAGGTTTCCATAGTGTCTCTGGGGGAATCCGTTTTGACATAAGCCAGTTCACTGGCAAAAGAAGTGATGGAAATGAAAAAAAGAAAAAAAAGCCCGATGGCTTTCCTTACGACTGTCATAAAGTGACATTAACAAAGAAACAGATACTTGTTGAGGGTTAACGTATTGCTGCAAAAATTCTCTTATACCGATCCTGTTTGAAATTAAAAAAAATATCCGTATATTCAAACGCAATCGGTATAATTTCCAATTGAGGAGGAAAAAGATGATTTTTCGTTTTTGCATTTTAATTTTCATTCTTTTGCAGTTTACATCCTGTGTCCATTTTGGAAAACGTCCTGATAACAAGGAGTTTGCCAATCTCACTACGACTTTTTTAAAAGAACTGTGGGAGACCCATCCAACCTGGGCCTCAAGTGTTGGTCTGTCCGAATATGATTCTATTTTGGAAATTCCTGACAAGAACACAAGAGATAAGAAACTTGATTTTTACAAACGATATCTCAATCTTTTTAAAAACGTGGACGAAACCCTACTTTCCATCAGTCAAAGCGTTGATCACAGACTTATAATCAACGAACTGGAAAAGGGAATCTGGACCATTGAAGTTTTTAAATCCCATGAGTGGAATCCCGCCATGTACAATATAGGTCCTTCCATCAGTGCTGTTCTTGAAAAGAAAAAAAACTCCCTGGATGAACGCCTTAAAAATCTCAATGAAAAGCTTTTAAAGGTTCCGGAATTCTACAAAGCAGCTAAAGTCAACATCAACAAACCCACAAGGGAGCATTTGAAACTTGCCATTAAGCAAGCAAAAGGTCTGGAGAAATATTTAAAATCCCTGGCTGATAAAAAATTTGAGGACTCCGGCCTTTCCCGCCGTGAAAAGCAAAGCCTTAATCAACGTATCAAAGCCGCCAGAACCATTGTTAAAAACCATATTCGTTTCTTAAATAAAATTTTAAGGCGACCCAAAAAAGTGGGGGGATTCAGAAGTTTTTCCATCGGAAGGACACTTTATAATCAGAAATTCAAATTTTATTTACAAGTGACAAACAGCCCGGAGCAACTCTATAAAAAAGCTCTGGATGCAAAAGAGGATGTTTTATCAAAAATGTTCGAACTGGCCACAGCCCTTTACCCCAAGTACTATGGAACAAAACTACCACCAAAAGACCGACACAAAGTGATTTCAAGTGTTATTAAAAAAATCTCAAAAAAACATGGAAAACCCAAAGAATTTATTGAATCCATTAAAAAGCAACTCTCAGAACTGACCGAATTTGTTAAAAGAAAAGATCTTTTGACACTGGATCCAAACAAACCTCTTGAGGTCCGGGAAACCCCCCTGTATCAAAGGGGCTTTGCCGGAGCCAGTATTGATGCCCCGGAGCCTTTTGATAAAAACCGTCAGACCTATTACAACGTAACACCTCTGGACAATATGTCACCCAAACAACAGAAAAGTTACCTCCGTGAATACAATGACTACACTCTACAGATTTTAAACATTCATGAAGCCATCCCCGGTCACTATGTGCAACTCATCTATGGCAACCAATCATCCAGCCTGATACAATCCATTCTGGCCACCGGGACCATGACAGAAGGCTGGGCTGTTTACGCTGAACGAATGATGCTTGAACAGGGCTACGGGGATAACAGCCGGGAGTTGTGGCTTATGTATTACAAATGGTTTTTAAGGGTTGTGACCAACACGATCATTGATTACGAGATCCACAATAAAAACCTCAGTAAAAAACAGGCTCTAAAACTGATGATCAATGAGGCTTTCCAGGAAAAAACCGAAGCGGAAAAAAAGTGGAAACGGGCCACATTTTCCCAAGTGCAACTGGCCTATTATTTTGCCGGATTTACTGAAATTTATGAACTGCGGGAACAGATAAAAACCCTTCAGGGTAAAAGATTCAACCTGAAAAAATTCCATGAAACATTTTTAAGTTTTGGCAATATCCCTGTCAGGGAAATCAAAAAGCTAATGACACAAAAATAAACCCACAAAAAATTAAGGTGGATGCCTAAAGCCTTGAGATCAGGGTTTTAAGCATCCACCATTAAAACGGGTTAAAATGGATGGTTTGGTTTAGTTTTTTGCACATTTAAAGTTAAATTGATAATCCCCGACTTTCAGGAATTTATCAAAAACAAGCCTTTGTTTATCAGCCTGAATCGTGTAGGTTCCGGAGTAAGTCTGGTAAGAACTTGAACCTGAGGCTTTGAATTTTACTTCCATGTCTATATTTCCATCAAGGTCATCATCAAGGGGGGTGCAGCCAAGGGCCACTTCCTTTTGCAGATTCTTGACGGCCTTACCCATGTCTGTCAACTGACTGGTGTAATTGTCATCACAAACACGTCCCACCACGCCATTTGTCACCCTGGAGAGTTCTTCATATCTGGTTCCATTGCTTGCCCATCGATCGCGATCACAATCATCGCCTTCAGTATGTATAATGCTGTGCCAGCCAACGGTTTTGTTGGTAAAAGATGTTTTCACAAAGTCCAGGAACTTTTGAGGAGTGTAGGCAGAACCCCCCTGGGCCTCTTCATCTGAGAGAACCACAACAGCCAGGTGAGCCCCTTCACGGAAAAAATCAGTATGGGGGCTTTCATTGTTGTTGTATCTTTCAATGGCCTGATAGACAGCCCCAATTCCTTTTTCATCAAGACTTCTTTGGTAGGGAAAACGCTGAATACTGTATCCAAAATCATCCTGAGCCTCATCAACATCCATACTGGAATCAAGAATGTGGACTCCTGTATCATTGTCTGAAAAATCAGTCAGACGGCCCTGGGTATGATCTGCTCCTTGTTCACGAGCATCATCAATATCTGTGGTAGTCGCCGCCAGTTGCCAGTCAAGGTCTTTAATTTGTTCAATAAAGCCGTCTATTTTATCAGCCAGGTTGGCCCGTTCATCATGCATGGAATTCGATGTGTCCACCACAAACAGGATGTCAATCGGCACTTCCCCTAAAACCTCCTGGGCAATTTGCTTGGCCTCCGCCTCTATCTTGGTCTGCCAGGTCAGGGTCTCTGTTCTCTCATTGCCCGCATTGTCAAACACTTTCACCTCAAAACTGTTCTCCTGAGTGCTTGTTGCTGAAAGGGATACCAGGCTATCTTCCTCACATGGGTAAACACTTCCGTTAAAGGAACACTGATAATGGCTCACTCCACTGCCTGCATCACTGGCACTGAACTGAATTGAGGCCGTCTGACCTATGTAAACTATCGACGGAGGGCTGGAAAACTGAAGATCAGGGTCTGTGATATCCACCAGCCAGGTGTAACTCTCCTCACTGGAAAAGTTTCCCGCATTGTCCTCTGATCTCACTGTAAATTGATGCTCCCCTTCTGAAAGACCGGCATACTCTTTGGTGTTATCACAGGTCTCAAAGGGATTTTCATCCAAACGACACTCTACTTTCTTAATCCCACTGCCATTGTCACCGGCCTCAAAGGAAAATATAGCCCCTTGTTCTTTAGTGGGATTGGATGGCGTTGAGTTGATTTTCACCGTGGGCAAAAAACCATCCACTGTCCACTGATAGGAAATTTCATCAGATTCATTGTCCGCATTGTCTATACTTTTTGCCACAATTGTATGGGAACCCTCTGCGAGGTCTCTTTTTTCCATGACCTGAGGACAAGCTTCATAGGGATCATTATCCACTTTACAACGGATCTCTTTGATTCCACTACCCGCATCACTGGCCTGAAACACAAACAGAGCCATTTTTAAACGGGTATTCTTGCTTGGTTTACTCACAAGTTTCAAAGTCGGCTTACTTCTGTCCACAAGCCAACGGTAAACAATCGGGGAGGAATTGAGACCCACAGTGTTGCTGCCTACGACTGAAAAAACATGATTCCCGTCGGACAAATCTTTTAAATCATGGGGACTTGTACAGGACTCCACGGCCCCACTGTCCAACTGGCACTGATAGGACACAATCCCCTGCTGGGTATTGATCCCTGAAAACTCAAAACGAGCCACTTCATCCTTACTGATGGAAGCGGGATTGTCTGTAAAACGAATTGTCGGTACTGCGGTGCCCTGGGTCCAGTTGTGTGTCACTGGCTCTGAACTCCTGCCCACTTTATCTATGGCTTTAACCTCTATACTGTGGGCTCCGTCTGTTAAATTACTCAAACTAAATTCGTTCTCACAGGTGGAAAACCGGGTGGCACTGTCTATACGACATTCCAGGTGGGAAACCCCTGAACCTGTGTCTATGGAAAGAAAACTGAAATCCGGGGTCACGTCCGCTGTCCGGGCCGAAGGACCAAGGTTTAAACTCAAACTCGGAGGAGTTTGGTCGGATCTCCAGTTGACCTGCTTGGGAGAGGAATAATTACCCGCCTTGTCCTGGGCACGGATCCCCAATATATAGTTCTGACCCTCCACCAGGGATTTGTAAGTCATTTCATGACTACAGGTTTCAAGTTGCCCCTCTTCCTGAAGATCACACTGAATTACCTTCACTTCGCCATCGCCACCCTCATTACCATGAGAATGAACGGAAAAAGTCTGGATTAACTCCACTCCACTACCGCCCTCATCACTGGCCTGCATTCCTATACTCACCTCACTGGCTGCTATCCAGGCCGAAGGGGGATTCACAAAATCCACCTCAGGTTCAATGTCATCATGAATAATGCTGTCGCCCACACAGGCTGTCTCCTCTTCTCCCAAAAACCTGTACTTCACATATCCGGAAACTTTCCGGTTCAGGGTCGTCAGCTCCATAATCTTGCTGGTCTCCAAGGGCTCCCAGCTTCCACTGGAACAATCCGAGGAAAAACTGATGAGCATCTCGTCGGCATCTTTGCTGGGAGTAAAGGTCAGATTGACCATCTTGTCCCTGGTGTACTCCGCTCCATTGTTGATCAGAAGTTGAACATTCTCATCGGAAAGAGAGCTGGCCGTGTTAATACTCCTGGCAGTTGATAAACTCAAATCAAAGGAATTTTCCTCACAATAGGTACAGGACAAAAGAATCATCACAAGCCGAACGATGGAAAACGACAATCTGGATAATCTGTCAATGTTGGTTGTTGGTAATGTTTTTACTGAAAAATCTCTTCCTGGAAATCTGTCTCATTTTTAAACCCTCCATAACCCGGTAACTAAATGAGCAAGAACCGTACCCAAGGCCTGTTCGCCAATTAAACGGCTATAGAGGGAAAAATTCTGTCTGTTCTGTTGACAGCTGTTTAAAGATTAACAGGAAAAAAAATGACATCTGTATGGAATATTATTTGGAAATTTTTAATAAAAAGCTGATTCTGAGAAAATTTGAATTATCAGAAAAGAATATTTATAAAAAGAAATCAAAACAAGGTCCGATGGGATTTTTCAGAGCCAACTAAACAAAAGTTTACAAAAATGCCAAGTTTATATCTTCTCGTATTTTACAGGCTTTGATTTCTTCCTGATTTCCTTTTTGATGAGTTCCCTTAACTCCTCCTCTGAAGGAATAGGTTCGTCGGAACCGGAACGGACAGAGTCCTTTTTTAACAACTTCGGTCCCTCAGAGGGTTTTTTACGATAACCTTTTTTAATAACTTTGTTATTTTTAAAATAAACAACTCTTTCTGTATTCCTGTCATGGGGGTCTATATAATAAAACCAACGATCATGATCACCTTTTCGATCAGACCAGTGGGGAGACCCCGCCACCCCGAGAACCTGGGATTTTGTCATATTTTTTTTAATGTTTCTGAATTCCTGCTTCCGGGTTTCAATTAAATTGCAACTTACAAGAAAAAAGAAAAAACCAGTGAATAAAAAACCCATGATTTTTATTATCATGAGTCCACGATATCCAAGTTCATTTGTCTGGAGTTTTTCTTAAAACCCAATAGTTTTTTTGATTTTTCGGAAAGTTCCCTTCCACGGGGGGTGCGGATAATGTAGCCCTCTTTTAACAAATAGGGTTCATACACATCTTCAATGGTGGAACGCTCTTCAGAAAGAGTGGCACAAAGGGCATCAATACCCACAGGCCCTCCATTGTAATAGTCGGAAATAACACCAAGAATTTTTCTATCCATCTGATCCAGCCCTCTGGAATCAATATCCATTAAATTCAAAGCCTTTTCAACAATGTCACAATCAACAAGTTTTACTTTTTTAACCAGGGCAAAGTCCCTCACTCTTCTTAAAATTCTGTTGGCAATTCTTGGGGTGCCACGGGAACATCTGGCTATGATCAGCCTGGCTTCCTTTTCAATTTCAACACTGAGTTTTTTAGCGTTATTTGTTACAATTTGCTCAAGTTCCCCGGTCTGGTAAAACCCAAAGTGAAGATGGGCGATAAAACGATCCCTCAAAGGAGTGGAAAGAAGACCGGAACGGGTTGTGGCCCCAAGAAGAGTGAATGGATTTAAATCAATTCCCATGGTTCTGGCCGCCGGTCCCTCACCCAACACAATATCCAACCTGAAGTCCTCCATGGCCGAATAGAGAATTTCCTCAATGGCAATGTTCATTCGATGAATCTCGTCAATAAAAAGAACATCCTGGGGTTGCATATTTGTAAGTAACGAAGCCAGATCCCCCTTTTTTTCAAGAGCCGGTCCTGAAACCACATGAAGGCTTGTGGATAAACCCCTGGCAATAATCATGGCCAAAGAGGTTTTACCAAGCCCCGGAGGGCCTGAAAACAGGGCATGGTCCATAGCCTGTTTTCTGATTTTTGCGGACTCCACCATAAGACTGACATTTTCCACCACCCGCTTCTGGCCAATGTACTCAAAAAAACCTTCAGGTCTTAATAAAACTTCTGATTTCTGATCCTCTTTATCAGAAAAACAGGCATCCATCAGTGAAGTTTCTTTCATATGGATTCTCCCGGAAAAAGCCTACTAGTGGTTCAAATTTTGGCGATGGCGGGAGGATTCGAACCTCCGACCGACTGCTTAGAAGGCAGTTGCTCTATCCAGCTGAGCTACGCCATCACAAACTATACTGATCCGGTTTGAATTTTCATGGAATTTCTCTATGAAAGTCACATGAAAAACAAATGGTCTTCAGTATAATTCAAACATAATGGAAAAAATGCTTTTAGTACACCTTATACTGATCGTGTTTGAAATTTCCAGGGATGACTGTTCCGAAAAGATAATAAATGAACTTTGAAAGTAAAATCCATAAATTAAATTCACGAAATTTCAAACATGATCAATACAGCACTGTTTTCATTGTTTGGATTATAGATATGTATCTGTTTGGACTATTTATTTTTATCCGGTTCTTTTTTCTCAAGATCATCCAGCTTTTTCTCCAAAAACAAATCAACCCGGGAACTCCACTGCCCGTACTGTTCCTTGACAAAAGAAAGGATTCCTATGCCGGTTTTACGAACTGTTTCAGAAACAGGACCATAATAGGCCGCTTTTAAAACTTTTTCCTCCAAAGTGCTTTCCCCCACTTTTATCTGCAAAACCCCAACAATAACAACGACAAAAAAAATCATCTTTAAAAGAAAAAATAATTTATTCATAAGAAGCCCTGATTTATACTGAATCCTGTTTGAAATTTCAAACACCAGTACACTCTATTTTGCCTGATTTTCCAGTGAGTTTGTCAATAAATCCCCAAACAGATCCCAATGAATTTTCCCATAAATAAGCCAAAAGCCCTGTAGAAATAGAGAATCGGTTAAACAAGCTGTCTCGTTGAAATGGGAATCAAGCAGCAGGTAATCCAAACAGAATTATCTATTCAAATTATTCATATAATGGGATAGAGGAATAAAATTTCTGACATCCCGGGGATAATCTGTCTCAGAGAAAATCCGGTTGAAAACAGTAAAAATGGGATTTTCCTCAACAAGGCTCTCCACTTCATTCGGGGCTCTATCTCTATATAAATGCCATGCCATGTGCTGCCTTACAGCTTGTTTGCTGGAACCCCCTGAGAAATTATTTACAAGGATATCTTCAAACATCTCAGCCAACATAGTATCTTCCTTTAAAGCCTCAAAAACAGCTAACAGAAAAGGGTTCTCCTGAATAGCTCTCGCTATCCCTTCCTGAGTTGCAGGATAACCACTCTTTTTGAGACTTCTCACAATATACTTTCTGAAAGTTTTTTGATTGACCTTTCTTGACCCATCATTAAGTATGGAAGGATCTGTTTTTACAGCTTCCCAGATTTTTAAAACAACTTCCCTTGAACTTAAAATTTCATCGACTCTTGATGAGTAACTTAAAGCGATCTTTACAACTTCCTGAATAGCCGAACCGGAAGGATCCAGTTTAAAATGGGGATTGGTCAGAATTTCGGAAATTTCCGTTCCCGACCCAACGGCAAACCTGAAAAACGTCCCAATGGGATGAGCTGTATTTACAACCCATGAATCCTCAGGATAGACATTCATAACAAACCGCATTTGTTTATCAGATGAACCGACAGAGTATGAAAAACTCCCCAAATGGGTAATAAAGGCAGATTCAATATCCGCTTTTGTTATTTCAGAGTAACCCGCCAGTCTGACTTCCTCCATAGCTTCTATAAATTCATCCCAGGAGTTTGATGGAAATTTTAACTCAAAAGAATCCATTTCCCTGCCATAATGAGAAGAGGAATCAACTGCTGGCATTAAACGGTAAAATAACTCATCCATTTGGTCTTTGTCCGATAGATTCAAACGTGAAAAAAAGAAAATTCTGTGAATATCAGAACCTAAAATATCATCCAGGGAAAAATCATAATCAGTTATAAGCTTTAATGGGTTATCCCAACTGTTTTTAAAAATTTCCAAAGGGAACCCATCCAAAGAGTCTGGATTGATACCCATGTTTTCAAGACCCTTATTGATCTCAATGTCAGCCATCGACCTTTTGAGATGGGAAGAAAGAGATAAAATGGCCCCTCCAACCCCTGCTGCCTGACCGACCTTTGGAAAGCCCGAAAAAAGTACAAAAACAATGAATGGAAAGGATAATGTTCTCATTTCTATAAATCCTCTTTCTCAGGAAAATAACATTTAGCATCATTATCTTTTCTCGGAAAATATGCATTGCGTTATATTCACTCCCAATAAATTCCAAAAAACGTTTAAGATACTGTTATAACAAGAAAAAATATGAAAAAGATTTATCAGAATCAAGCTAAAACCATGACTCTGACCACCATAACAGCCAGTGGTTTAAAAGAAGGGTTTTTGGTTAAATCGTCGATCCTGAAAAAACCTCATCTAATTTTATTTTCAGATTTTTTTTCAGGATTACAGGATTAATTATACTAAAGATCATTTATTTTTCATGAGAGACCACTTGTTTTAAGCGGATTTTGGCTAAAGAAATTCAGCATAGAATAAATGATCTCTCAGGGAAATTCCATGAAAACTCAAACACGATCAGTATAAAAAATCCTTTTTTTAACAAAATGACTTTCAAGTTCAGCAACCTGATAACGACCTCTGTTGTCCAATTCAAGTGTTCCAATGGCAAATTGTGAATCGTGAGTGAAAAATATTTTAAGGTTTTCATGGGAAAATCTTTTATAAAGAGTCTGTTTTTCCTCAATAAGCTTTTCAGGATAGCGATCATATCCCATGGTGATCGGCAGATGAACCCAGGGGATTCCGGGAATCAGATCACCGGCAAAGACCACAAGGTCATTATTTCCTCTGACAAGGGTGTGCATCTGTCCCGGAGTGTGTCCACAGGACTCAAAAAACCCAATGGGACCTTTAAGGTCTTCCGGAACCTGGGAGTCTTTAACCAGAATCAATCGTCCTGATTCTTTGAGAAGTTTATTGAGAACCGGTATAAAGGAAGCCTTGTCTCTGTAATGGGGATTCAAAGCCCTGTTCCAGGCTGTTTCACCCACCAGAAAACGGGCCTTTGGAAAAACCAATCTGTTTGCCCCTTCGGAAATTTCCCTGTAAGTGGGAAGCATCCCCCCTGCGTGATCAAAATGAAGATGGGATAAGATCACATAGTCAATGGATTCCGGTTCATGCCCCAGGGACTTTAAATTTTTAAGAAGTTCATGACTTTCAGGATTTTCAATCCCAAACCGTTTGGACAGTTTGGGTTCAAAAAAAGCTCCGATCCCTGTTTCACACAATATTTTTTTGTTTTCAAACTCAATAAGTAAACAGCGACAGGCCAGAGGAATACGCCCCTGTTTATCCACCTCTGTCCAATTTTCCCAAAGGGCCCGGGGAGCATTTCCAAACATGGATCCCCCGTCCAGCCATTGTCTATTACCCTCTACTGAAGTGAGTTCAACCATTCTTTAATTTATACCAAAATATCCATAGTAATGCACCACAATTTTTCTTTTCCGGATCCGATATCAAGATCAAAGAACTGTCTGCATTCCTCCGGGTTTTTCAAGACCATAAGCAGGGTTTCAGCATTCTTCATGCCAAAAAAAATTATTGGTCTTTTTAAAACAAATTGATATATAATCGACTGAAGGACGAAATCCGAATCACAAATAAAAATAAGGAGAAAATCATGTTTTTAAGGATGATTATTTCAATGATTTTTTTACTGGTTCTGTCTTCCTGTGGTCCCAAAGGCTTTATCAAAGGGGAGTATGATGATGTCAATCAGGAAAATCTTCTGGATGACCGCTGGTCAGAAACAGATATGCAAAAGGTGGTGACAAATCTGGTAAAAAAGATGCTTCAGAGTCGTGTCATTAAGAGAGTCCAAAAACCACCCATTGTCATGGTGACCCACCTCCAAAATAAAACCAGTGAACATATTGATACCCAAAGCATTATGGATATGGTTCGGGTGGAACTCACAAACAGCGGTGGAGTCCGGTTTGTGGACAAGTCCGCCCGGAGCGATGTGGCCAAAGAGTATGAATACCACCAAAAATCAGGCATGGTTTCCAAAAGCAGTCAAAAAGGACCCGGTTATCAAATCGGTGCGGACCTGATTATCAACGGTCGTCTGGATTCCATCACCAAGGACATTAGAAAAAAGAAAACAGTCTATTATAAAATCACATTGAATATCACCAATCTGAAAACCAATATCATTGAGTGGACCGGACATGAACAACTCCGCAAGAGATACAAAAAACGACGCATGGGACTTTAAGTCGTAAATTTTTGATGAAAAAGAAAGGGTCTTTAGTTTATTTTTCCCTTCTTCTTATTATAAGCTGCTCCACTTATCAGAAGGAAATGGAACAAGTCCGAAAACATCTGGCTGAAGGAAGACCCTTCATGGCCTCCAAAGAACTCTCCTATAAAGCCGCCGAAGAGGGAAAAAACCAGGTTCTTCATATGCTGGATTACGGTCTTGCACTCCATCAGGAAGGAAGCTTAAAAAAAAGCAATGACATTTTTATTGCCGTGGATCGTCTGGCGGAAGTTAAGGACTATGTCAGCCTTTCAAGACAGGCAGGTTCCCTGATTTTCAGTGAAAGTATTATTTCCTACAAAAGTGAACGCTTTGAAAATGTACTCATTAACGCCTACCTCGCTTTGAATTTCACTTTGTTGGGGGATTTTGAAAACGCACTTGTGGAATGCCGTCGCATAGACCAAAAACTCTATAAAATGAAACTGGAAAACGAAGACCCTCAAAAAAATTTCTATGCCCGTTATCTTTCAGCCATGATCTGGGAAGCCCAAAAGAACTGGGATTCCGCTTACATTGATTATCATAATGCCTATAAAATAAAACCCACAAATTACCTGAAAAAGGATTTAATTCGTGGAGCCTGGCTTTCCAAACGTTTTGAAGATCTTAAAAAATGGCGGAAGGAATTTCCAAAGTACAATCTGAAACACATAAAAAAAGAAGTCCGTCACACGGGTGAACTGGTTTTTATTTATCAGCAAGGATGGATTCCCAGAAAAGAACCCCGTCCGGAATTTCACCAGTTTCCAGCACTTGTCCCTGTTCCGGCCCGTTTTGACCGGGCTTTTCTGGTGGTTGACGAAAAAAAACCCCCACGGAAATGCTCTATCAGGTCGGAGATGAAGCCAGACGAACCCTTGATAATGATTTTAAGTATCTTGTGGCCAAGAAAATTATTGGAGTTGTGGCAAAAGAGGTGGTGGCCCATCAGGTTCGGCAGAAAAATGAATTTCTTGGAAATGTGGCTTTATTAGGTATGCATCTTATCGACCGTGCTGATTTACGCCAATGGTCCACCCTCCCAAACAGTTTTCAAATTTCAAGACTTTCCCTTAAACCGGGTCCACACAACGTGGCTGTCTGGGCAGAGGGTCCCGAAGGAAAAAAAAATATCTGGTCCGGCCAGGTGAATATTATCCAGGGTCAAAAAACTTTTCTGACCCAAAGAACTTTTTAATTTTCTTTCTCTGACCAAGACCACCTTCTTTCTTCAATTTGTTGTCATGTGGATAACTTAAACCATAACGATTTCCATTATGATGTATTTTCTTCAGAGTTATTGATTTTTTGGGATGGCCATGGATGGCCGTCCCGAAAAATCAATCACTCTACAGAGAATATTATCTATAATTTGCAAGGATAAAAAAATAACCCCACTCTTCCATGGACAAGATAAACAAATCCAAAACCAGGATAAGTAAGGTTATGGGTTGACGAAATTTTTATTGGGATTGGGAAGACTTGGGGTTTCTTCCTGACGGGGAACTTTTCCAAATTCCTGACCCGTTCCACCCGTTGCCGCCTGTGCCACACGATTTCCAAGAGATTGTTTCATGGTGTCACTATAGTTTTCTGTGGTTTTTTCCTCAACAGAATCAAATGCCGCCGCCTTACTGGCACTGGAAGTGGAAGGCTGGGCTGATTTAACAATATATTCCTTGGGGAAAGCACCAAGTTTTGCAAGATAACTGGAAATACTTCCATTGGCGTGTTGTATGATTTCCCTCAAAGTAAACAAAGGAGCATATTGAGAGGCTTTTTTTTCAGACTCAAAAACAATCTGAGTTAAAGTGGAAGCAGTGATATCATTCTTGGTTTTGTTATCAATGACCTTTACCTCCTCATTATTACGAATCATCTTGGCAATATCATCAAGAGTCACATAACAACTTTGCTGAGTGTCGTAGAGTTTTCTATTCTGATACCTTTTAATTATTTTTAACTTTTTGTTATCTTCTGAGTTCATCAAATCACTCCTCCCTCATGCAGTTAGTGGGCAACACCCCCATGGTTGCTTTTGTGGTGAATCTAGTCCGACCGCCACGGCCTGTCAAGAAGGCTTTGGATAATTTATAACAGAAATTTAAAGAATTTGACGCAATTTAGAAAAACCAGCCAACAAGGGATTTTTTAATGATTCCCACAGGTTTCAGATCTTTTTTTAATAATAATTAAGATACTGATTTTACTTATTTTTTTAAATATTCATGAAATTTTTTCAATAAAAAATACAAGGGTTGGTCATTGCTTTATTGATTTTGTCACCCAAAAAAAATTGATCTACGAAACCTTTTTATAGGTTTTTTGGCTGGGGTTGAGAAATTTTTTCCGGGGATAGGGAATTCTGTTCTCCTCAATCTCGTTCATAAAACTGGGCAGTTCGCCGCTGGGTTCAATACTTCCCTCAAGACGACCATTATCCTGTAATTTCAGACTGGACATTTTGAAAATATCCTTAATGACATAATTATTCTTCTCATCGGTTCCAAAAACCTCAGATATGGACATAACTCTTCTGGAACCATCCCGTAATCTGGAAATTTGAATCACCAGATCAATGGCCGAACCAATGGAATGTTGCAAAGCCCTCTCACTGACACCTCCGGCCCCCAAAGCCAGAGACTCTAACCTCACCAAAGCATCCTCAGCCGAGTTGGAGTGAATCGTCCCAAGACAACCCTTATGCCCCGTGTTCATGGCCTGAATCAATTCAAAAGCTTCGGCCCCCCGAACCTCACCCACAATGATACGGTCCGGTCTCAATCGCAAACTACTCTTTAAAAGGTCATAAATGGAAACCTCCCCTTTCCCAAGGGGATCAGCCATTTTGGTTTCAAAACGCACGACATGTTCATAATGAATGATAAGTTCCGAGGCATCTTCAATGACAATGATCCTTTGACCGGAAGGGATCCTTCCGCACAACAAACCGAGAAGCGTTGTCTTTCCCGAACCTGTCCCTCCACTGACCAGAATGTTTTTGCCAAGAAACATGGCAATTTCCAGAAACTGGGCACCATCAGCCGTAATGGCCCCCCACTCTATGTATTTTTTAAAATCAACTTTTACCTGACTGAATTTTCGAATAGCCACCGTGGGACCACTTCGGGCACAGGGTCTGATAACAACGTGAATTCTTGATCCATCGGGAAGACGGGCATCCAGTCTTGGATTCTCCTGGGTGATCCGACGACCCACATAATTGGCAATGGCATTGACACCGGCAAGAAGTTCATCTTCAGATTGAAATTTAGCCTCAGTACGATGAAGCTTTCCACCATGTTCCACAAAGACTTCTTCGTGACCATTGATCAGAACCTCCGTGATTTTTGGATCTTCCAGGAATTCAATCACCGGTGTGAGATAATTATGAAGGGCCTCTTTAAAGGCCTGATCCCTTCCGTTGCCCATATTCAGTGAATCACTTCATTTGTTTGGGAACAGGCCAATTCCCGGGCCACAACCATGGCCAGATGACTCAGATCTTTCTGTTTAAAAGTCTGAAGCTTTGCCATGAGATCCCTGTAATTTCCCGGTGACGAGTTCACCACTCCGAGAATTTTCACCAGTGGATAAGGATTGCTTTTAATAATGTCAAACTCCTTACTCCAATCCATCTCCAAAACAGGATCAATAACACCCAGATGATAAAGAGCATCGAAAATCCTTTGCAGATCCCCCTGGAGAAGTATTTGACTTTCCATATTAGAGTCCTCCCTCCATGATTTAAAATTCGGCAATGGAGGGGAAAAACTTTAATCCATGGACATCAGGAAATTAAAATGATACCAGCAAAGATATGAAAGTGATCCAGACCCTTCATGCCCCGGAACCCGTGGGACCCTATTCCCAGGCTCTGGAAGTTGATGGAATTCTCCATTGTTCAGGTCAGATTCCCATAGTGCCTGAAACAGGGGATATTCTCACAGGTTCCATTGAGGATCAGACAAAACAGGTGATGAAAAATGTGAAGGCTGTTTTAAAAGAAGCGGGTTACAGTTTTCCGGATGTTGTAAAAACCACAATCTTTTTAACCAATCTCAATGATTTTCAGAAAGTTAATGAAATTTACGCCACTTATTTCACCCCACCCTTTCCCGCCCGCTCCTGTGTTCAGGTGGCCGCTCTTCCAAAAGGGGTTGATGTGGAAGTGGAAATTCTGGCAAAAAAGTCCTGAATTCCGTGTTAGGCTTTGAATTTTTCCTTCGATTTTTGTTGTCCAAAAGAGCCGGGTCTTTGGTCAAGACAATTTCCTATATCAGTTTTTCAGGACTTTGGCTGGGAGTTTCAGCCCTGATCATTATCGTGAGCGTGATGAATGGTTTTAACAAATCCATTCAATCCCGTCTTCTTACCGTAGAACCCCACCTGGTGTTGGAATTTGACGGACTCAAATCAATTTCAGAAGTTGAAAATCATCCCCTTTACAGGAAAATCAATACACTGGGAGCGACTTTTATCACACCTGTCAGTCATCAGGATGTGATTTTAAGAACCCGTGAGGGTTTTGTTCAGGGAGCCATGGCCCACGGAGTGACACGCCAGAGACTTCTTCAGCTTCTTGAGTACGGAGAAAAAAAATCCGGTCAAAAAGATCCTGATTTAAGAAAAAAAATCCAGAATCTTTCGGCAGGGGAATTGATTCTCGGAGAAAGACTTGCCAGTTCCATAGGTTTGTTTCGTGATGACTCCGTTGTCCTTATTCCCCCGGAGACACTTCTGCTTCCAGCCGATGAAGTCCCCCATCTCTCACAAGCTTCAGTCAAAGGTTTTATAACAACAGATATTGATCGTATTGACAGTCAGAGTTTTTTTTATGTTATCGGGGAATCCCTGCCCCATCTGCAAAAAACAGCCAGCCGTAAACTGAATCTGGAAGTCTGGCTCAATAACCCCAATCAGGCGGAAATCGTAAAAAAACAATTGACCTCAGAAGGCGTAAAAATAGAGACCTGGCAATCCCGCAATGCCAGTCTCTTTTTTGCCCTGAAAATGGAAAAAATGGTGATTGGTCTGCTGGTGGCCCTAAGCACCCTTATTGCAGGGCTCTCCATTATTTCAGTCATGGTTCTTCTTTTAACCCAGAAAAGAAAGGACATTGGCAATCTTCTGGCTATGGGATTAACCCAAAAGAAAACCAAAGCCCTGTTTGTCAATATCGGTCTCTATCTGACTTTATTGGGGATTTTTGCCGGAGTCTTAACAGGGATTTTTGGAAGTTTTATGATCGATACTTTTTCAAAGGATGTTTTGCCCGCTTTTTATGAAGAGACCAATATCCCCGCCCATGTTCAATGGAAACAGGTTTTGTCCATTGTGATTTTTGGTTTCCTGTTCAGCTTTTTGGCCCTGAACCTCACCATGAGAAAACTCTCATCCTTTCATCCCAGTGAAATCCTCAGAAGCTGAACCGGGAAAAAATTTGATTATAGAATATGTTTGAATTGTTGCAAACAGAGAGTTCAGGTTGTGTCTTCCCAATCTCAGATAATTTTATCTGAAAAGGTTACTGATTGCCCCTGGGTTTCCTCTAATGTGACTGAAAATCCTTTTGCATCAAAATCCTCAAGAGAGTCTCTGAGATTTTTATGAAGCCAATGGGTCAGGCACTCAGAGGAAGTATTAACAATATCAAGCAGTTTACAATCCTCTTTGGGAAAAGAGTAAAAACGGTCTTTAAAACGAACTTCAATATTCCCCTGACTTTCACCTATGTCCATAAAAGGGGACCCGGTGGAAAGAAGAACTTTTTCATCCAGAGTGTCACAGAGATTTTTCAAAAGGATTTTCAGTTTTGAAAATTCAACCGCAAGACCTGTGTCCCGGTTAATATCTTCAAAATCAATGTTAAGTGTCACCTGATAATTATGACCATGAAGATTTTCCGCCCTGTCTTCTGAAAAAACAGTGAAATGGGTGGCTGAAAATTTAAAGCGGTCTTTGCTTAAACAAATGGAATAAGTCATCAGACAGGAACCTTATACTCTCTAAGAACTTCATTGAGAGATGTTTTTTCATCCGTTGAGGGTTTTCGTTGGCCGATAATCAAAGCACAGGGCACATTGTACCTGCCTGCGGGGAATTTTTTTTCCAAACTTCCCGGAATGACCACTGAACCTGCGGGAACAAAGCCTTTGTATTCTTTTTTCACAGGGCCTGAAACATCCAGTATTTTTGTTGAACCCGTAATAGTCACTCCGGCCCCAATCACGGAAGCCTTTTCAATATGAACCCCCTCCACCAGGATGGACCGACTTCCAATAAAACAACCCTCTTCAATAATCACCGGACGGGCCTGAATGGGTTCGAGAACACCACCGATACCCACTCCCCCGGAGAGATGAACCCGCTGGCCAACATAAGCACAGGAACCCACAGTGGCCCAGGTATCAACCAGACTTTCCTTTCCCACAAAAGCCCCAATGTTAATGTAGCTGGGCATGAGAATAGCCCCCTCATCAATAAAAGAGCCATAACGGGCCAGGGCCTGGGGAACCACCCGAACCTTACTCTTATCATCCCATTGTTTGAGCGGAATTTTATCAAAATAACTAAAAGGACCACTGAGAACAGGTTCCATTTTTTTATAGCGAAAATAGAGAAGAATGGCTTTTTTCACCCATTGATTGACCTGCCATTTTCCATTGAGACACTCACAGACTCTCAATTGCCCCCCGTTGAGTTGGGAAATGATTTTCTCAACAAGATCAGATTGGGCCTGCAATTTTTCAGGATTTTCAAAAATCCCCTCAATTTGCTTTTCCATAATTTGCTTTTCCATCTGTTTCCTCAAAAACCTGGAGATGACACCTTTCAAACACAATCAATATAATGATCCGTATATCAAATCTCCAGAACTTTTAAACCCTCTAAAATGGCCGGTATGTGTTTTTCCAAAATACTCTGGGCTTTAAGGCCACGTTCAAACTCATAGGTCAATGTTGGAATTTTTCGCTCCAACCCGCAATACCCCCCCAGGGAACCGGGAGTCGGATAGCCAATATCATCAGTGACCCTGTAATTGGTATGGGCCGCAATTCTGCGGGCCACGCAATGACAATCCCCGTTGGTGTTAAGCAAGGGCTTCCAGGAATGAAGGGTGATGATAAATCGGGGCTTCTGTTTTTCTATAAAATTCACCAGAGCCTGATTTTCAGGTTCGCTACCTGCAAAAGGACCCGGATTGTATTTCTTTTTGACTGTTTTTGGAGACCAATCCCGGGTGGGCAGATTGCGGTTTAAATCCACACAACGGGCATTGCAACGCTGGGCCTTTAAAGCCCCGTCCAGATTAAAAATGGGAATCAATGTCAATCTGAACTTAAAAGGAAAAGATTGACTGAAAGCCTGTAGCAAACCATTGGCTCCAATAATGCCCTCAATTTCGTCTCCGTGAACACCCCCCATGATAAAAACTTCAGCCCCCCGACCACCAAATCTGTAAGCGGGAATGGAAAGCCCCTGACTGGTATAACCAAAATGAAAAACTTTCTGAAAGACCATAAATAAAACTCATCTGTATCATACAATAATGTTGATTGCATCTAAATTTTCCAATCTTATAATTCGTCAGGATTCATTTGAGACTGTAAATTTTTGATTCAATTTATGAAACCTCTTTTCAGAAAGACCACTACACCTTTGCTAATAAGAGTATTTTTTGGACAGTTTTTTGATTTGTGACTGGCTTTTTATCTGACCCATTCTTATCAAAGCTCTCAGGGATTTATAAGAATTCACGGAATATCCGGGTAAAGACAATTTAATGACCTCATCAACAAGGGGAATTTGCGTCCAGTCAAAACCTTTATTCTGAGTCCAGATCAGGGAAACCCAGGGAGGGAAATCTTTCTCTTTATTTATCAACCTGTTGGAAGAAGACAGATCCACATAAACCACAATATCAGCCCCCCGATCCTTTAAAAAACGGGCCACCTGGGGAACAGCATTCAATACCCCCGTCAGTTTCTCCACAGTAAAATGGGGGGGATGGGACCAACAGGCCCTGATTCCCTTTTTAAGGGAACCGTGACTTTGAAGTTTTATTTTCTCCTCTCCGAGGTCTCCAAAAGGACAGGCAAAGGGAATTTTTAAATCATCAAACCGGTTTTTTGAAAAAAGACCGTCCAAAAAAGAATCCATCTCTGAAATTGGAACACTCCGTTGACTTTTTTTAAAAAAAGACTTCCTTTCAAATTTTTCAACAGGAATCTTTAAAAGTTTCCACTCAACGGCATGGGCTTTATTCTTTAAAGCATAAGTCCCGGCCACAAGACTCCCCCATTCAAGGCCCGCAATGGCAAAAACAGGGATTTTTTGCTTTTCCAGTTCCTGTAAAACTCCAATATGGGCAAACCCCAGAGTTCCACCACCTCCCAAAATCAGACCAAGACGGGGAACCTGATTTTTAAAAAAATCAGGGTTCAATTCCCTGTGATCCGGGGATTTGACTTCTTTTTTTTCAACAGGGCTTGTTATTTTTTCAGAAGAAGGCAGTCCCTGACAGGCAATCAAACCCCAAAGAGAAAAAAACCAACAGAGAGTGTTTTTAAGCATTTCTTTCCTTATTTGTTTTTTCAAAAAAATCATATGGAAAATGCGGAAGTCGGGAGGTTGTTTTTTATTGATTCCATGAAATTTTTTATTTTACTGCTTATTAAGCCCTGAATGGGGTGGTGATCTCCTGGGTGTTTATCTCTATCAACCAAGTTTTTTAAAAAAAGAGAGGTCACCACTGACTACCAAATACTTTTTTTTGTCTGATGGGTTTTCGTAATTTTTCAAATATATAGGTTTTCCAGGTAGTCCACTAATGCCTGTTTTTAGACCTTCTTCAAAAGATATTTCACGATACATTCCCTCCACGGGAACCAATTCTTCATTGGAAACTTTATCCTTAAAATTTTTCAGATCATCCTCTGTATTTATAAAGATTTTCTCTGGCATTTTACTCCCATTATTTGGTTTTTTTATCTATGATTTTATCTCTGATAGCAAGGGCCAAAAGTTCCTCACAAATAGATTTTGGAATATTTGTATTATAATAAATTTCATGGACTTTTAGTTTTGCGTCTTCATTATTCCTGACAAATGACAAAAGTTCCATGAATGTCTTTGTTTCATTATCTTCCTGACCTACAAATTTTACTTTGTCGTTTATGAATTGATCGACATTGTATTTGTTCAAAACTTCATAGCCTTCAGGCATGATTTTTTTGGGTGATCCCGATTGTATTAAATCACCAGAGGGGGTTATGATTCTTTTATAAAGTAATTGTTCTTTGATATTTGAAACTGTTTTAAAAAGATTTTTTAAAGCATTTTCCATAGGTTCCACTTTGAGCTTAAAAATAATCCAAATGATAACCCAAGAAAAAAGAATAAATAGAGGTGTCAAAGCTGGGTTTTTATTTAAAAAATCCCATAACTTTATTATTGTTTCCATTTTATCCTAAAATTGTAATAAAAAAGATTCCAACCATCTGTCATAAATCCAAACCTATATTTTAAATTTAATCCGGTTTTTCACAAAATTTCAAATAAATCAATTTTTTTCATATCATTTTGAGAAATTTTAAATTTCCTCATGCAAACATCCAGGTCAAGGCTGAAAGATAACCACCTCACGGCTCACCATCTCAAATTCATAGGTTCATATTAACTGGTTTGGGTCTCTGAGTCAAAAAAAGCCTTTGTGTTAAACTTTCAAGAAGATCACTTGTTTCAGGCGGGCCTCTTTTATCAACAAGACCTGATTTAAAACAAATGGTCTCTGGTAAAACAAATGGTCTCTGGTAAAACAAATGGTCTCTGGTAAAACAAGTGGTCTTTTGGACAAAACAAATGGTCTCTGGTAAAACAAATGGTCTTTTATGGAAACAAACCCTTTTGATAAAACTCTTTTGAACAAACTTCAAAGCCATACGGAAAAAATCATTGAAAAAACTCCCGGGCCTCATTATGCAGCCTTTGATGCTGATGGCACTCTCTGGAATGAAGACCTCGGTGAACAATTCTTCCAATACCAGATTGATCACTGTCAACTTCCAACACTAAAAAACAAAAATCCCTGGGATTATTACCTGACAACCAAAAAGAAAAACCCCGTAAAAGCCTACCTCTGGCTGGCTAAGATCAACACCGGTCAATCCCTTTCAAAAATAAAAACCTGGGCCAGACAGGCTTGCGGGAAAAAAGAAATACAGGTTTTTGAATCACAAAAAAAATGGATCACCTGGTTGAAAGAAAAAAATATTGAGGTTTTCATTGTCACAGCCTCTGTTCAATGGGCTGTGGAACCCATGGCCCATAAAATGGGAATAAGTCCCAAAAATGTTCTCGGTATAAAAACCCGGGAGGATAGTGAGGGACTTGTGACAGACAAACAGGAAGGTCCCGTCACCTGGCGTGAAGGAAAAGCCAAGGCTCTTTTAAATCATACCCATGGAATTCCCCCTGTTTTCTGTTGCGGCAACACTTACGGTGATATTGCCCTTCTTGAAATCTCCACGGGGGATAAACTCTGTATCCAAACCCAAACCAAAAAAAATTCCCTTTATGAAGAAGAGGAAAAATTAAGGCTTTATGCCGAAAAAAAAGACTGGAACATTCACCATTTTTTTCAAGCCTGACAGGTATTTCCCATGATTTTTAATGGATCAAGGGAGACGTTGCATGGCAAAATTAACACAAAAAATCATCTGGAGATAAAAATATGGCTTTAATACCATACATAAATATAGTATGTTGTAAATAATGAAGGTGGGGACAGTACTCAAAAATGATAAGTGGAGAGTGAAGGTTTACTCACCTCCAAGAGAACACGGAAATCCCCATGTTCATGTTATCTCAAGGAGAGATCAAACTGAGGTGAAAATTTTTTTGAAAGACTTAAGCATTGTTGGAAAAACAAGGTTTTCGAGAAAAGCTGTTAAGGAAATTATCAAATACCTTCACCAGAATTATGATTTTTTAATGGATCAATGGGAGGCGTTGCATGGCAAAAAGAAAAAAACCTGATTTAAGGAAGGCTCTTAAACAGGTTGACAGTTTACCCGATCAGTTCTTTGGAAAAATTAACATAGACATCCGTTCTCTTCCTTGCATAACAAAACCGGACAAGGAAAAAATTACAGCCAATTTTGACACTGATCTGCTTTCAACCATTCGGAGTGTCGCCGAGAAACATAATATTTCTTATTCAGTTCTTATGAATGACGTTCTTCGGGAAGTTTTTATAAAAGGCAAGAAAGTCAGTTAGCCTTTAAAAAGGTTCATCTGACCATTTTTCAGATTTCTTTTTATAAATTTTCAGTAGATCAGTTTCTACGTTTTTCGTTAAAATCAACCAAAGTTTTCATGATTTCACTGTCCAGCCCCAGGGTTTTTAGAGATGTTTTTATTTTTTTGTTAAGGGACTCAAGATAATCACGGGTTTCATTCACGCCGAGAAAAGACACAAAACCAAAGGACTCATCCTCTCTGAAATCGAGAAGATCATCTTTAACCTGAAAAGCCAAACCCAGATCAAACCCCAATTCCGTAAGCCCTTTGTGCATCTCTAAAACAGACTCCTGTTTAAGGTCTCCGTCCTTTGACTTCCCCTGACGTTTATTCAAACGCAAGTGTTTATGGTTGTGTTCTCCGGTATCTTTCTCTTTTGGTTCCCACTGACTGGAATCATAAGATTTTTTATTTTGGCTTAAAATAAAAGGTCCCTGAAAACAGAGAGCCATGAGGCTACCTGTTTTCAGTTTATGAAGTTTTATAAGATCATCCAACGACCGGATGGGAACTCCATGATTAAGATCAAGAACCTGACCACGAATCAAACCACTGAGTCCACTGTGACCGGCCACCCGGTCGATCAACTTTCCTGCTTTATCAGGATAGAATTCTGAAAGAATGGAAAAACTCTCTGTAAGCAGAGAGTCTCCCGCCAATAAAGCGATATCCTCGGAAAATTTTTTATGGGTTGTGGGTTTTCCCCGTCTTGTTTCATCATTATCCATACAGGGAAGATCATCATGGATTAATGAATAAGTGTGAACACACTCAACAGCCATGGCAAAAGCACTGATTTTTTCAGGAGAAACCTTAAAAGCCTCACTTACAGCATAACAGAGAAAGGGGCGAAACCTCTTGCCCCCACTGAAAAAAGAATATTCAACGGCTTCCATCAGAACCGGTATATCTTTGACAGAATTTTTTTTTACGGAAAAATACTGACGGGCAAAAGCCTCAAACAGATCTCTTTTATCTTCAAACCATTGGTTCATTATTATCCTGATCCTCTTTGGATTTCTTTATGGAAACATCGTAAAAAACGAATAGTTTTCAATACAAATACAATTTTCATAATTCCCATTCCAGGTTCTTTATAAGAAATATTGCCAATATGTTATCCACATAACTGCAAATTAAAGAAAAAGCTACCCTCCCATCACCAAATTTCCATTACCTATGGATTTTAAGAATTGAAGTCCTCAACAATGGGTTCCCCTGTGGCATCAACGCCAACGAGTTTTTTCACCTTTTGTTCCGCTTCGTTGAGTTCCCTGCCACATTCACGGGAAAGTTTGACCCCCTCTTCAAAAAGACTCAGGGATTCATCAAGAGACATCTCCCCGCTTTCCATTTTCTGGACAATTTCCTCAAGTCTTGATAATTTTTTTTCAAAACTCATAACGGCTCCTTTCTTTTTACCTTTAAAACCCTGGTTTCCATAAACCCGTCTTTTAATTCCACTTCAATGTCATCAGTTTTTAATTCCCCCACAGACTGAACAACCTGTCCCCGGCTTCTGAGGATCCCGTAACCCCGATCCAGAACCCGCAGGGGGCTTAAACTGTCGAGAAGATGGGTCTGCTTTTGAAAATCCCTTTTTAACCGATCCACTTTCTGGTTCATGGCAACAAGCAACTGTTTTCTTAAATAAACTTCCTTGTTCCGATTTTTTTCAAGAATAAAAAGGGGATCTTTAAGGGCTTTTCGCTTTAATTGAATTTTAAGACGAAGATTTTCAATAAAACGCAAGTTCGACTGTATGAGACGCTGGGACCAGTCATCCAACTTTAAAGAACAGTCCTGTAAATACCTCTCCGGATTAATAAGTCCTTTTTGAAGAAGTTTCATCTGTTTTTTGTAATCAGCCATTTTTTGGTAAAAAACCCTTTTTAAGGATTGACTGTAAAATTTCAATTTCTCGTTGAGTTCCTGTTCACTGCGGGCCACCAGTTCTGCCGCCGCCGAAGGAGTGGGAGCCCTTTGATCGGCCACAAAATCAGCAATGGTGAAATCAATCTCATGACCAATGGCTGAGAGAATTGGAATTTTTGAATCATAAATGGCCCTTGCCACTGTCTCCTCGTTAAAACACCAGAGATCCTCCATGGAGCCACCCCCCCGTCCCAGAATAATCACTTCAAACCGATGGACCTGACCTGCCAATTCAATAGCCCTGACAATCTCACCGGAAGCCCCCTCCCCCTGAACCCTTGTGGGGATCACTGTCACCTGCACTCTTTTGGACCTTCTGGTCAAAACATTGAGAATATCCTGAATGGCTGCTCCCGTAGGCGAGGTGATCACGGCCACTTCCCTGGGGTAAAGGGGTAAACTCTGTTTTTTGTCTTTATCAAAAAGTCCCAGGTCCCTTAATTTTTTTTTCAATTGTTCAAAAGCCTGGGCCAAAGCCCCGGCCCCCACCGGTTCCATGCTTTCGCAAAAAACCTGATACTGTCCCCGTGGTTCATAAACACTGATTTTTCCAAAAACTGTCACTTCCATTCCGTTTTCAGGAAGAAAACGCAGTTTGGAATTGTAGGACTTGAACATCACTCCATTGATCTGAGACCCACTGTCTTTAAGACTAAAGTAGTGATGACCTGAACTATGGGCTTTGAAATTTGAAATTTCACCCCTGACCCAAAGTCTTGGATGCTGGCCTTCCAGTTGTTTTTTAATGATTCGATTGATCTGGGAAACACTGTAAACTTGTTGATCCTGATCTTTGGTTTTAGAAGGATCTTCAGGATTTTTTGTCACTTTCAAGCCATTTTTTGGGTGATTTTGATTTTTGGTTTCAACAGGCTTTTCAAGGGATCCTTCCTCCCTTTGGTTTTTTAAGGGAGAGGATTTCTCTGAAGAGTTTTGCGAGTCTTCCAGGGGGCTTGAAATTTCTGTAAGCAAGTGGTCCCAGGACCTCTGACCGGTGTTTTTTGACATAAAATCAATTAAACAGAATTTTCCCGGAAAATAAAGAAAAAACGTCCTGTGGTGTTTGAAGAATAGGAAATCCCGGATTCACCAGGTGGGTGGCCATGTTAACAACTTTAGGCTTCCTGGGTCGGAACCAGGCCTGCTCACCATCATCAGGGACAGCCCCCAATACTTAAACTATAGGATTTCTTTTGTTCAACAAACGTACCACAGAACAAATTTTAATATAACAAACATACAGGAAAAGGTCATTTGTTTTTTCTGTTTCATTTTAAGACAATCCATTTTTGTTGTCTTTTCATTTTTCTCCGTTTGGTTTATAATTAAAAAAGACCATTTATTTTGTTTTCAGCCAGACCTTCTTAATAAAAAAGTCCGGCATAGAATAAATATAAATGATCTTTGTAAGAGCGTTTTACAGACCAGGTCCAGTTTTGTTATTCTGATTGATTCTGTTTTCCTCCTTCTCCTCATGTCAATGAACTTTAAAGAAGGTGAAACGAAAACTGAAAAAGATCAGTTAAAAAACAAGGGGAATGATGAAATTTTTATTGTTTGTTTTTATTTTGTTTCCTGTAAGTGTGTGGGCAGCAGATATTATAGAAGCTAATATAACCAATGAACCAGACTGTATGAGATTTTCCGATAATAAAACAAAGTTTGATCAATGTTTAAAACTTGTAAAGACAACAAAAGATAGAGAGGATGCAAGAAACCAGGAGCCCAGACCTGACTGTTTTCAGGGTTTTATCGGTAACTTTGGGGAAAGTATTGGCAGGGATTATAAACATGAACAGGAAAAAGCCGATCAATTGAAGGATGCTGCTGAAAAGCGGCTGGAAACCCTTAAGAACTGTCGTCAGGAATTGAGGGAAACCTGGATTGCTTTTCAAAACAAAAAGGCTGAACAAAACAAGGAAAGAGCACTTCTTCCCACAAAATTACGTCAAGCTGAACTTGATTACCAAAGGGAAATGAACAGAATCAACACAGAATGCGAGGAAAAAGGCAAACAGGAGTTCACAAAATACGTTCTAAATATCGAAGAACAAAGTAAAGGGACCCTCGGTCCCGACCAACTCCACGGATTTACTAACAGAGTCAATAGTCGTCGTCGTCATTTCTTTGTCGTCTGTTATCAGGCTGAAGGCAATGTCAATGCCATGAGGGTTGCCGAAAGCCAACTGAGACTTAACATAGATAAGGCAAAAGCGGAAATGGCCGTTGTTGATCAGATGGTACAATCTTTTGAAGAACAAACAGCACTGGTTCAGAAAGATGTTCTCAGGGACTGTGAAAAACAAAACGAATTGAACGCTTACAATGAAAGCCTTGCCAAACGTCTGACCTCAAAGGGAAATACCAATAATAGCATAGAGACCGCTCTGAATTTCTCCTCATCCCTGTTGGGTTGCATGGGGGGAACGGGGGGAATACTTGATACTGTGAATCCTACAGGAAGCGGTAGTGCACAGTAGTATTGATCAGTAGGTCCATCCAAGGGAATCTTTACCGATCCTTCCTGAAGTTTTGTGATTTAATTCATGGGTCTTGCCTTTCAAAGCTCATTATTCCAAGCCGACACACCCATCAAAAAATCTCTGAAGCAAAGGGTCAGTGACAAAAGCTTTTCCTGGCCTTAAAATACAGGGTTATGAGAAAACTTAAAAAACTTCTTGTTATCTTTATCATCCTGACAGGCCTGGGTCTGAGCTCCCTGATTGGTCTTTTGTTTTATTACGCCAGCACTCTGCCTCCGCTTTTTTCCGTTGAGGACTACAGCCCCCTTCTTGTCAGTGAGGTCTATGCCCGCAATGGTGAAAAAATCGGGGAGTTTTACCGTGAAAACAGAAAACTGATAAATATTGAGGATATTCCAGAGGATTTAATCAATGCTTTCCTGGCAGCAGAGGATTCCGGTTTTTATTCCCACGGAGGTTTTAATTTTAAAGGGATGATCCGGGCTTTGATTGCCAACCTGACCACGGGAAAAAAAACACAGGGGGCTTCCACCATCACCCAACAGACAGCCAGGACTCTTTTTCTGAGCACTGAAAAAACCTACACACGGAAAATAAAGGAAGCCATTCTGGCCAGACGTATGGAAAAATATCTCTCCAAAAAAGATATTCTCTATTTATACCTCAATCAGATCTATTTTGGACAGGGGGCTTACGGGGTGGCTTCCGCCGCTGAAATTTTTTTCAACAAGCAGGTCAAAGACCTCAATCTTTCTGAAATAGCTGTTTTGACCGGTTCCCTCACAGCCCCCAGTATCTACAATGTTGTAACCAACCCCAAAAAAGCAAAACTCCGCCAGAAATATGTTCTAAAACGGATGCAGGAAACAGGTCGTATTGACGAATCCCGGTTTCAAGCGGCTGTCAATGAAACTCTGGTGGTCAACAGAAAAAAGAAATACAAAGAGGTGGCTCCTTATTTTGTGGAAACCATTCGTCAGCTTCTTGTCAGGGAGTTGGGTGAGGAAATGGTTTTGGATAAAGGACTGAAAATTTATTCCAGTCTTGATTTTGAGGCCCAAAAAAAAGCACAGGCCAGTGTCAGACAGGGACTTAGGGAACTTGACAAAAGACAGGGGTTTCGGGGACCCAAACGAAATATTGATATTGAAAACCAGGTCCTTTTAAAGGAACTCTTAACCACTGAGAGAAACCGGTTGATTGATGAAAATTATGAAAGCTTCCAGGTTTTTGCCGATGGAACCACGGACAAGTACACAGAGTTCAACTCCTATCAGGAAAAAGACGAAAAAGGACAGACCCTGTCCAATATTCCCCCCTATATGAAAACCGGTGACATCGTGGAAGCCGTTGTCATGGACGTGGATGACCGAAACTCCGTGGTCCTTGTTCATTTTGCTGAAGCCAGGGGACTGATCCCCTTAAAACGCATGGATTGGGCCAGAAACCCCAATCCCAACCTGATTTACAATGAAGAGCTTCACATTAAAAAACTCTCCCAGGCCCTCCGCCGGGGGGATGTCATTGATGTGAAAATCGTAAAACCCACAGCCCTGGAAGTTAAAACAAAATCTGGTTTTGACAAAGACCTCAGAGACTATGCGGAACTGGCCCTGGAACAGGAATCCAAAGTGGAAGCGGCCCTTCTCTCCTATGATTTAAAAACGAATGACATCATAGCCATGGTCGGTGGCTCCAATTTTAAAAAAACCAAACTCAACCGCACTTATCAGGCGGTCAGACAAACCGGTTCCTCCTTTAAACCCATCCTCTACGCCGCAGCCCTGGATCGTGGCCTGACTCCGGCAAGCTCCATTATGGGAGCCCCCATCGTGTACAACCAACAGGATGATGAAAATCAAAACAAAACAGACAACGGACCCACTCCAGCCTCTGAAGAGGAAACAGAAGTCTGGAAACCTGGAAACTATGGAGGTCGCTTCACAGGAGACATTCTTCTTCGCAATGCTCTGAAAAAATCCCTAAACACCCCCACTATCCGTATCCTGGAAAAAACAGGGGTTTCTTTTGTTGCGGAATACGCCAGACGACTGGGGATTTTCAGCTCCATCAATATGGATATGTCCATGTCCCTTGGTTCCAGTGGGGCCACCCTCTATGAAATGACAAAAGTCTACTCCGTCTTCGCAAGACTTGGTAAAAATATCAAACCCGTTATTATCCATGAAATCAAAGACAGAAATGAAGAAATCATGACACAGAAAATATCCTTTGATCGTCACTTTAAAGAACAAATTGACCGTTTAAAGGATGAGTTCACCAAAAAAAGAAAAGATTATGATGCCAATTTATTGAAAACCAATGAACAAATTCAGGAAATTTCCCCCTTCTTTTTCAATAACCCCAATCAACTGATCTCTCCCCAAACGGCCTACATCATAACCACATTATTGCAGGCCGTGGTCAACGAAAAGGGGGGGACGGGGGGACGGGCCCGCCATCTCAACCGGGAAATTGGAGCCAAGACCGGAACAACCAACGGATATCACGATGCCTGGTTTATCGGTTACACCCCACAAATAAGCACCGGTGTCTGGGTGGGTTATGATCAGGAAAGATCCCTGGGACGGGGGGAAACAGGAAGTCAGGCCGCTCTTCCCATCTGGCTCAATTATATGTCAGGAACTCTCCATGGAATTCCAAAGGAAAGCTTTCCTGTTCCCAACAATATTGTTTTTGCCAACATTGATAATGAAACCGGCCAACTGGCCACAGCCCAAAGCCATGAAGTGGTTCGTCAGGCTTTTTTTTCCGGCACCGAGCCGGGACTTGAAGATGAAAAGGAAAATCTTCGGAAAGAAGAGGAAAACCGGACAAATCTCTACCGTGAAGAATTTTGATCCACAAAAATGTTTATTGAACTTGAAGGTGTCAGACAAAATAATCTAAAAAATATTGACATCAAAATACCCGTTAACTCCTTCACTGTGATTTGCGGACCCAGTGGTTCCGGAAAAAGTTCCCTTGCCTTTGAAACCCTCTTTGCCGAAGGACAAAGACGTTATATTGAAAGTCTTTCCAGTTACGCCCGTCAGTTTTTAAATCAAGCCCCAAAACCGGCCCTTGACAGGATCAAAAACATCCCCCCGGCCATTGCTCTGGAGCAAAAAAACACTGTGAAAAACAGTCGTTCCACCGTGGGGACCACCTCTGAAATCATTGAATATCTTCGCCTGCTTTATTCAAAACTGGCCACAGCCTCCTGCCCCGAAGGTCATGGCCCTATTACCAGTGATTCACCCACTTCCGTAGCTGATAACCTTATCAGGCAATGGAGTGAAAAAAGAATCTATCTTTGCATTTCTCTCAAACAGGATAAAAAGAGATTTAAAGGAACGGATCTTATACAGGCTTTTTTAAAAGACGGTTTCAACCGTCTTTTAATCAACAAAGGCCGCTTAAAAGAAAAACCCAATCTAAAAACCCTGGAAATAAATCCAAAACTCAAAGCGGGGAATTTACCGAAAAAAGATTTTTACATGGTCATTGACCGTTTGGCGATGAATAAAAAAGACCGGGGACGGCTGGTGGATTCCATCAGTCAGGCTTATGAGATGTCAATAAAATACAATGAACAAATAAAAGGACTGGTCACTGTTATCTCGACAGAAAATGAAATAAAACATTTCAGTGAAAGTCTTTCATGTTCAAAGTGTCATGCAACCCTGCCTGTTCCAAGTCCCATGCTTTTTAGTTTCAACTCTCCCATCGGAGCCTGTGATTATTGTAACGGTTTTGGCAACCGCCTGGATATTGATGAAGCCAAAGTGGTTCCCAACCCCAATTTGTCCCTGAAACAGGGAGCCATTCTCCCCTTTTCCATGCCCAGTGCCTCAAGAGCCCGTCAGAAACTGAGAAATTATTGTAAAACAAAAAAAATTGATATGGAAAAACCCTGGAATCAACTCCCTTCCAAACAACAGGATCTTTTATGGAACGGGGATTCCAGATTTTATGGAGTACGGGGTTATTTTCAACACCTGGAAACCAAAAAATACAAAATGCACGTCCGGGTTTTTCTGGCCCGCTTTAAAACAGCTTTTACCTGTCCGGAATGCCGGGGGGACCGGCTCAACCCATTGACAAAACATTTTAAAATAGAAGATCAATCCATAAGTGATCTCCGCAAAATGAACCTCAGGGAACTTTACCGGTTCATAGAGACTTTAAAACTCACGGAGTATCAAAAAAATCTTGTTAAAAATATTCGTGAACAACTTTTGAGTCGTCTTCGCTTTCTCAATGAAATCGGAGTTTATTACCTCACTCTCTGCCGACCCACACGCAGCCTTTCAGGAGGAGAGTTTCAAAGAGTTCTTTTGGCCAAGCAACTGGGAATGGGTCTGTGTCAGACTCTCTATGTTCTGGATGAGCCCACCATTGGACTCCATCCAAGGGACAATGACCAACTCATTAAACAACTCAAAGAGCTGAACAAACTGGGAAACACATTGGTTGTCGTGGAACACGATCAGGATATTATCAGACACAGTGATCATATTATTGAAATGGGTCCGGGTTCAGGAACTCTGGGGGGACAGATTATCTTTAATGGAGACCAGAGGGCTTTCCTTGAGTGCAAAAACTCCAATACCAATTTGTTTCTCACAGAAAAACGAAAACAAATTTATTCCCCGAAAATGGTGGATCTTAAAAATTACAAATATTCCATTGAAATCAAAGGTTGTACCGGTCATAATTTAAAAAACATCTCAGTGAAAATACCACTCAACCGGATTGTCACAGTCACAGGGGTGAGTGGATCGGGAAAATCCACACTTGTCACCGAAACCCTTTATCCCGCTCTTCTCACCCAACTGAATATTGAATACACCCGGGGGGAACCCTATAAAAAGTTAACAGGTACAGAAAATTTAAAAAATGTTCTCCACATTAACCAGTCTCCCGTGGGTCAGTCAGTTCGCAGCAACCCGGCCACTTACCTGAAAGTCTTTGAAATTATCCGAAATATTTTTGCCTCCACCCCGGAAGCCCGTCAGAGAGGCTACAGGGGAGGAACTTTCAGCCTGAACATTGAAGGTGGAAGATGTCCTGTCTGCAAGGGATTGGGTTATGAACTTATTGACATGGCCTTTATGGACGATATTAAAGCCACCTGTCAGTCCTGTGAGGGTTTGAAGTTTTGCAAGGAGATTCTCGATATAAAATATAAAAATTGCAATATTCATGAAATTTTACAAATGACAGTGTCCCAGGCCATGGATTTCTTTGTTTCCTACCCCAATATCCGAAAACCACTGAGTCTTTTAAAACAGGTGGGGCTGGATTATCTCACCCTCGGACAGAGTACTTCTTCTTTGAGTGGAGGAGAGTCCCAGAGAATAAAAATCGCCCGGGAACTTTACAAAACAAACCAAAAAGCCACTTTTTATATTCTCGATGAACCCACAACCGGTCTTCACTTTCGGGAAGTTCAGCTTTTGATGTCCATTTTGCATCAGATAGTGGAAACCGGAGGAAGCGTTTTATTGATTGAACACAATCTGGAGGTCATGGCCAGATCCGATCATATTATTGATCTTGGTCCCGAAGCGGGGACTGAAGGTGGAAAACTTATTGCCCAGGGTTCCCCCCTTGAACTCTGCAGGAAAAAAACCCATACCGGACAATATCTTAAAAAATACCTGTTCTGATCCGATTTTTTATTCCAGGTTTACAAAGTTATCTGTTACCGACACAAGACATTGATTTTCAAACTCGCCAAGAAAATCAAAAATACTTTTTCTCTCCGGATCGGGTATTGGTGCCATCACATGACAACCAAAACACCTCTCATTAAAACCCCTTTTGAATTAAATTGAGGTGTGCCAACCTGTTTTATCATTTCCTGAATTGTTTTTTTTGCCCCTAAAAAACGCCTCTTCTCCATCAGGATGAATAACAATATCACTTTGCTTTGGAACGGATCTTGGATGTGGCTGTGTCTTTTTCATAGTATTCGCTTGTTTTCTGGGTTTCTTTTATTTTTCCAAGGGACTTTTCAAAAGATTTAAGTTCATCAATACATTTTTTTCCCTTAAGCCCATGGGTCTTCATTTTGATCTCACCATTCTCTTCAATTTTGATTTCAATTTGTATCTTTATTGCCATTTTTGCACCACCAGGCGAATGGAACCATCAGGGAGTTTTTGTTCTTTCACCTTGTCATAGCCTTTTCTCTTAAGATCATTAAGAACTTTTATTCGCGAGTAGATCTGTTTAACCTTTTTTACGGAATGAACAGCCTGTTCGTTTTGTTCATCAACAGGTTCAATACATATTTCTTCATTCCTGTTTTTTTTAACTCGTATGGGAGCATCCTCTACCAACTCAACAACTGTTTCCCATTCCTCATTTTCAATACCCTCTTCATTATAAGCCGCCTCATTGAGGCGATCCAGTTCCTCCCGGGCGGCATGAAGCTCTTTAAAAGCATTCATGACCGCACTAACCCCTTCCATGACAACACCAAAATGGGCATAGCGAGCCCTGTTTTTGCCCAGGATCGAAGGGATTCCAATGATTCTTTGTAGGTCACAGAAAGGGGTACAATTTTTTCAATGGATTTTTCGATATCAATGAATTGCAATGAACGCTTTTCATGAAAAGCATAGTACACACCTTCCACAATGGAGTGTTCAATTTCTGATCCTGAAAATTCTTTCGTGCTGTTAACAAGTTTAGCAAGATCCCAATCTTTAAAATCAATTTTTCTTCTTTTTAAATGGACTTCGAGAATTTCCTT
Source organism: Bdellovibrionales bacterium (assembly GCA_965219545.1). GTDB lineage: Bacteria > Bdellovibrionota > Bdellovibrionia > Bdellovibrionales > JAGQZY01 > JAGQZY01. Next base: position 47,926 of record CBDCNX010000029.1, on the reverse strand, counting down.
TCTTGCATCCGGTGTCGGTAAATCCAAAAAAAATATTTCATCAAAACGCCCTCGTCTTAAAAGCTCCGGTGGCAACTGATGAATCCGGTTTGCCGTGGCTATAACAAAGACTTGGGGTTTTTTTTCCTGCATCCAGGTCAGAAATGTACCAAAAACCCTGGTTGAGGTACCACTGTCTGAATGTCCTGATCCACTGCCAGAGAGACCTTTTTCAATTTCATCAATCCAAAGAATAACAGGTGCAACAGATTCAGCAGTTTTTAAAGCCTGTCGCATATTTTCTTCTGATGAGCCAACAAGTCCTGAAAATATACTACCGAAATCAAGCCTGAGGAGTGGCATATTCCAGACGTTGCCAATGACCTTTGCAGTCAAAAACTCCTGATTTACGAATAATTTGTCTTTTTTCCTCTATGACTAATTTACCTGAATTCGTGCATAAAAATGTACACTACAGATTCAATTTGATTTTTTAATAAGGCCTCCACCTATGGCTTTTAATATTTTTTCTTGAATTTTAGTTAAAGATACCGTTTTAATAAATTTATTTCTTCTTTTCTTATCGTAAAAATAGACATTATACATACTTCCAAGTTCTTCGATAGCTTCTTCAGGAGAAAGTTTTATTTTTTCCAATTTCATTTTTAAAATTGAAAGCAACAAGTAAGATAAGTAACATATAAACACATGAGATTGAACTCTATTATAAAGCCAATGACGAACTGGTCTTAAATTCGTTATTCCCTTAAGGGTTTTAAAAGATTTTTCAATTATATCTTTATCGAAATAAAATTTAACAATATCTTTTGACGGAATCTTTTTTGAGGAAAATATACAGGAATATCCATCAAACTCTGACTCTGAATCTAATATTTCCCTCCTCAATCTTCCAGATGGTGTTAAATATTTTTCTAAACCTGATTTTATATTTTTATTTTTAGCTAAAAGCTCTTGTGCATTTGTAATCTCGTCTAATCGAGACTCCTTTATATATAAAGCTTTCTTTTGGTTATAACAAATAACCAAAAGACCTTTTATTTTTCCAATATTGTGATTAATATTTTGTCCATAAATAACTCCACTGGATATTCTTATACGATTTGAAATATCAACAATAGAGTTCTTTTTTATCATTTTTCTGATAATATCCTTCTCTTTTCTCCGAAGAGTAACTCCACAAATAGTGTCCCAACCCAATTTGTCAATATCATTAAGATTTCTCTCTGAAAAGACACCCTTATCATAAACAAAAATTCCACTTTTAAGACCATAGCTTGATAGACTTTCTGACAAATCTAGTAATGTCTTACTATCGTGTATATTTCCATTAAATGTTTTATGGAGTACTGGTATTCCATTTTTCTGAGTAGTCACTAATCCAATTTGAATAAGAGGTTGACCACCTTTGCCATCCTTGCTCCTTCCTAACTTTCCAAGTTGACATTTGTTCCCATAAAGATATGTATTTGTAACATCATAGATCAAACCTTTTAAATCAACTTTATATTTTTTTTGAACAGTTTGAAATATCTTCATTTGCAAATGCTCTGGGTTAACCTCTAATGAGTCCAAAGCTGATAGCAATCGACTTTCAGTTAAGTCTTCTAATTTCAAAAGGCTATTTAAATCTGTTCTTTTATACCATTCAGGCATTTTCCGAACACTCTTATAATCTAAACAGTGGGCATAAACCATGCTCAGTATTTCATTAGAATATTTGCCAAGTCCTTTATGCAAATCTATTTCTTTAGCAATTTGATTCAAGACAAGTAATGGTCCATAAATTTTGACTTTCTCTACTTCTAAGTCGGATGAATTTATTGAAATTATAGTTTCACCATTTTTTTCTTTTCCAATATACCGGATATGTTTTTGTACAACTTTTCCGTTTTCTCTTCTATTTTCTACTTCTGCAAGATATACTGTATCCCCTCTTTTTATTTTTCTGATAAAGCTCATAAAACCCCCGTTGTAGTGTAATATATTACACTACAATGGAGAGTTATGGCAAATTATTTTTTTGATTTTTTTTAAAAAATCGGTGGTTTTCTCTATGAAAATAGGATTTTTTTATGAATTTAAGAAATTATGAATTTGTAGTGTACATTTTTATGCACGAATTCAGGTAATTTAATATCATTCTCATCAAGCTGGCGATTGTCCACAATGGCTTTTGAGAAAGCATTTTCCGCTTCACTCAAGGTCAAGCCCTGTGCCGCTCTTGCCAGCTCTTTGGCCTGACTCTTATTGAGTTTCACAATATTGGGGTTGGATTTGCTAACAGACACCACCATAGTATTGAGTAAACTAAACAACTCTTCTTCATCAGGAAGTGGAATATCAATAATAGACACTATGAGATGACTTTATAACATCCATGCTCTATCTTAGCATGGTTTGCAAGTATCACTCGTCGGGTTCATTCACCCCCGGGCAAGCCCGGGGTACTCTGCCTGACGGCCACATAGAATTCAAAATAAATATTTCATTCTGAAACAGAAAAAATCTTTTCTAAATTTTTCTTCTCTAAACTTTAAAGATAATGTAAACTAAGATTAGAGGCATTTTTTTGAGAACAAATTCACTCCTTTGTTCATTACAAAATCTAAAATTGCAATAGGGGGTTGTAATTCAAAAGTGGTATCATAAAAAAATTATCCTCTTTTTTGGCTTTCTGTCTTTAATACCCATTACTTTGTTAACTTATCAAAATTGTGGAAACTCATTCCGATCCATTTCGAGTGTTGAAAACAGTTCCTTCTCTTCATTAGGAGCAAGTATTTTCATTCAGGAAGCCAGAGTTTCCTCTTCGTCTAACGAGCTAAGTGTTTCCGGGATATGTGTTTTATCTGATGAGAATATGGGAAGAGCTATTCGCGGGACCCTTACAAAGACCTCGTGCCCTGAATGCAACCCCAATAACTTTAAATGGTCAGCCAATTGTATAGATGGAAGTTTTCATTTTACAGAAACTCTTCCTTTTGAATCTTTATTTGTAACTTCTTTTCAGGATACTTATATTGTGGATGTTGTCATGACAACAGAGGATCCAGATCAACAAGAAGAGACTATAACACACTCTATTGTTGCTTCTGTTGATTCTAATTCCACAACCCCAACGCCTCCAACACCGACACCCCCAACGCCAACACCTCCAACACCGACACCCCCAACGCCAACACCTCCAATGCCGACACCCCCAACACCGACACCCCCAATGCCGACACCCCCAACACCGACACCCCCAATGCCGACACCTCCAACACCGACACCCCCAATGCCGACACCTCCAACGCCAACTCCAACTCCTCCAGGTCCGGCTGGTCATTCTTATCGTTTTAGTGTTGAAGAACCTAAAGTTGTTCTTCGCAGCCGTGATATGCGGGAAGGTGTTAGAATTGGAGACCTCCGTCTTTTTGTCCTCCCAAGTAGTAATGGCAAACTTTATGGCTACACAGGAAATGAAAAAACATATCTCCTTGAGGGAACATCTGTGGAAAATTTACGCTTCATAAGCAGACCATATGTCATAGATAAAGGGAGAGCGGGAAGTTTTGATGAATGTGGGGCCTGGATGGATGGTGCCTTTTACCATAATGGAGTTTATAGAGGATGGTACCATGCGGAATCAGATTGTAATTACAACAATAACTCCCAATCTTACGCATCCATTGCCTATGCCGAGTCTGATGATGCAGGGAGAACTTTTAAGAGAGATCTGGTTGACTATCCCAGAAATCAGATACTGATTGGAGACACGTCTCCTGAAGTGGGTACATTTCGTGGAAATGGAAATGGGAGCATAATCAAGAGAGGAAATTATTTCTATTTCTATTTCTTATCACTTGAACCAAGAAAACGGAAAGTTGGTGTTGCACGGAGCTTACTGTCGGATAATGGACTACCGGGGAAATGGAAGAAATATTACAGGGGTCAGTGGAATTCAAGGGGGATTGGTGGAAAAGTTGACGACCTTGACCATAATCAAAATGCTCCTGGAGCCGTGGCTTCCCAAAAGGTGGATACCGGTGAGGTGATGCTGGTAGGACCAAAATCTAATGGTTTTCAATATGCTTTTTCAAGAGATGGGATTCGTTTTACAGGATTTAATAATGATCCATTGATCTTTTTTGATAGTCGGGATTGGCAAAGACGAAGGCCGGTTTATGAATATTATCATTCCTCCCGAAAAGACCATCGTTATTCAGCCAACCCTGATTTTCGTGCTGCGGGTTATGAACGCAGAAGGTCCATGGGTTTTTCAATGAAGAAAATTTTTCGGGGGACCCAGCAGCTTTTTAGCTGCCGACTTCCAAATGGTAAATACACCGTTTCAGTGGCCGGTTGTTCAGAAGGAACATCAAGTGTAAGTATTGGACATATATATGCAGAAAGACCGGGGAACAGAACAACTTCTCCGCTTTATCTGTGCCATAAGTCTGGAGACAATGACTATTTCCTAAGTCACCATAACAATTGTGGAGGGGGTGAGTCCCGACGAATAAGAAGCTTGGGTTATATTCCACAAGAACCTGCCGGAGATCTCCTCTCTTACCCGTCAGTCGTTGCTCCGAGGGGTGGCAATGAATTCTCATCAGAATTTTACATTTTTTATACATTCACAAGGCGGGCTGAACCGATCCATGAGAGGACTATTGTGCGGCGAAAGGTAAAAATTGAAGAAGATGCCAATCCGAGATTTGGAAGCAAAGTCAGAATCAAACTTATGAGATATTATTCTTCCAGAACAAGAGATCACTGGACCACCACAAGGCTTCCCAGGGATGAATATCTTGAAAGAAGTAGTTTCATGGGATGGATTTACACAAACAGTTTTTCCGGTTCACGGAAACTCGTTGATTGCCTTGTCCGGCGGGGTCAGAGACATGTTGTCAGAACCGGACAATGCCGTTCAGGAGAAACTTTTTTGAGAACCATTGGATGGATCCATTCAGGAAATGCCCAGGGACTGCGGCCTCTTTATCAATGTAAATACAACAGTCTGGACAATTATCTCACCGGACATCAACTCCATTGTGGAGACAGCAAGTACACAGAGGGCTCTCTTCTTGGTTATATTGACAAACGACCTTAATCTCATCGCTGAAATCCACATTTTTTCAGGACCAAACAAACTCAAGTTCTCACAAAACCCTTACAGGTTTGGAGCCCAATAAAAAATAGCTGAGATTGTTTTCAGGATCCAGTTTTGACTCAATGGACTCCATCACGGAATCCCGATTGACTTTATCAATGTCACAAATCACCTGATCCACAGAGCGGTATCCACCAAAAATCATTTCGTTAATGGCTAAAGAGTTCATCCGGTTTTCAAGGTCTTCAGAGCCGATAATAATTTCACCTTTAGCCTGGGTTTTATAGAGTTCAATGTCCTCCCGACCCAAACCCTTTTGTCTCAGATCTTTAAGTTCCTTTTTTATAAGGTCGATCACCTGAACCACATTGTCTTTCTCTGTTCCTGCATAGATTGTCTGAAGACCTGTATCAGTAAAAGTATTTAAAACACTGAAAACAGAGTAAACAAGCCCTCTTTTTTCACGAAGACTCTGGTAAAGTTTTGAAGTCATACCACCTCCAAGGGCTGTATTTACAACAAAATTATTAAAACGACCGGGATCCGAATAACTGTAGGCGGGAAAACCAACAAGAATATGGTACTGCTCACAATCCTTAACAAAAAAATCATTGATAACAGTTTCCGGCGGGGTTACCGGCAAATTTTCCATTTTTTTTCCACCCTTCCAGGTCTTTCTGTTTAAATGTTTTTCAAGGCTGCCAACAAGAGCTTCATGATCCACGGAACCAACAGCTGTAACAATCATATTTTCAGGTACAAAACATTGATCATAATGATCCTTCACATGATTTAATGAAAGAGTTTTCAGGGATTTTACTGAACCGAGGATCTGATAACCCAAAGAATTACCGGGAAAGATTCTCTCGTAATAAAGATCATAAACATATTCTTCCAGATCATCAGCAGCCATCAAAATTTCCTGGTGAATCACCTGTTTTTCTTTTTTAAAATCGGATTCATTAAACCTGGCAAAAGCACAAAGTTGGGTAAGAACATCCACACTGAGGTCCATATCCTCTTTTAAACAACTTGTGTGAAAACAGGTATGCTCCCTGGCCGTGAAAGCATTGATTTCCCCACCACGGGCCTCCAGACAACGGGCCAACTCAAAAGCATTGTATTTTTCAGTTCCCCTGAAAACCATATGTTCAAGCAAATGGGAAACCCCCATCTGCTCTCTGTGTTCAGAACGGGTGCCTGTACCAATCCAAAAACCCATCATAAGACAACGGGAATGGGGGTGATGTTCCGAAAGAACCTGAATCCCGTTATCAAGAGTGGATTTTTTAAAAGAGACCATTTAGAGGATCAATGTTTCATTGGGTGTTGAGCAGGACTTTTCGTGAAAGCTTTATACGACCGGCCCGATCAATATCAATCACTTTAACATCCACCTTATCACCCTCATTGAGATAATCCCGAACATTGCGAATGCGTTCATTGGCCACTTCTGAAATATGAAGCAGACCTTCAGGGGTATTGGGAAGAATTTCAATAAAAGCTCCAAAATCAACAATCTTGACAACCTTGCCATTGTAAACCTGTCCGATCTGGGCCTCCGCACAAATATCCTCAATAATGGCAATGGCTTTTTTGGCCATTTCAGGATTTGTTGAGGCAACGTGGATGGAACCATCGTCTTCAATATCTATCTTCACTCCTGTTTCCTCAATAATACCCTTGATAACCTTTCCACCGGCTCCAATCACTTCACGAACCTTTTCAGGTTTGATTTTAATGGTCTGGATACGGGGGGCAAACTCAGAAATATCACCACGGGGAGTGTCAATGATCTCCTCCATTTTTCCCAAAATATGAAGTCGACCTTCTTTTGCCTGATTAAGAGCCTGCTCCATCACTTCAAAAGAAATGGAATCAATCTTGATATCCATCTGAATGGCACTGACACCCGTCCCTGTTCCCGCCACTTTAAAATCCATATCTCCCAAATGGTCCTCATCCCCCAAAATATCAGTGAGAACAGTTGTCTTTGTTCCATCAGAAATAAGACCCATAGCCACACCGGCCACATTACCTTTTAAGGGAACTCCCGCATCCAGCATGGCCAGAGTTCCACTGCAGACTGTTCCCATGGAGGAGGAACCGTTTGATTCCGTCACCTCACCCACCATACGAATGGTGTAAGGAAATTTGTCATGATCGGGAAGAACCGCCTTTAAGGCCCTTTCAGCCAGAATTCCATGACCAATTTCCCGACGGGACTGTCCTCCCATACGGCCTGTCTCACCCACACAATAAGGTGGAAAATTATAATGCAAAAAGAATTTCTTTTTGTAAGCACTATTGAGATTATCAATCATCTGTTCATCATCACCTGTTCCAAGAGTGACAACTCCAAGAACCTGGGTTTCTCCACGGGTGAAGAGACCTGAACCATGGGCCCTTGGCAGCAAGGCCACTTCACAGTGAATGGGACGGACCGTTGTATTGTCCCGACCGTCAATCCGTTGTCCTTTTTCCAGAATATTCTTTCTGGAAATATTGTATTTGAGATCACCAATGACAATTCCAAGCTCTTTTTTACGCAGATCCTTTTCATCTTTATCCTGAATGGTTCTGAGAAAATGCTCTTCCGTTTCTTTTTTAATTTCATCATAGGCTTCATAACGTTTGCTTTTTTCCCCGATAGTCAGGGCTTCAGTGATTTTGGATTCCGCAAAATTCACAACCTGCTCTTTAAAAGCATCATCAACTTTAAAGGCTTCAAATTCCCTTTTCTCCCTGTTTCCCATTTTCTGTCGCAATTCATCCTGGGCATCAAAAATGGGAGTCATCTGTTCATGGGCAAATTTCAAGGCTTTCAAAATAAGATCTTCTCCAACAAGACCTGCTTCCCCTTCAACCATTAAAAGCCCTCTGCGGGTTCCGGCAACAATAAGTTCAAGTTCTGAACTTTTCAACTGCCTGGGGGAAGGGTTAACAACAAATTGTCCGTCCACATAACCAACCATGAGAGCGGCCATTGGTCCATTGAAGGGAATATCACTGATATGGGTCGCTGTGGACGCACCGATGCTGGCCAGAGTTTCAACCGGATAGGTTCCATCATAGCTTAAAATGGTCGCCACAATTTGGGTGTCCCTTCTATAACCCTCAGGAAAAATGGGCCTGAGAGGACGATCAATCAGACGGGCATTGAGAGTGGCACCTGCCGTGGGACGACCTTCTCTTTTAAAAAAACCTCCGGGAATTTTTCCTGAGGCATAAAATCTTTCAGCATATTCAACAGTTAACGGAAAAAAATCCATATCTGAATCTTTTTTCGAAGAAACCACTGTAACCAAAACCACATTATTGCCCGCTGTAACAAAAACAGAACCATCGGCCTGTTTGGCCATTCGACCGGACTCAATTTCTATATTCTGCTGACCCAATTTCAGGGTGACTGTTTGTTTCATAAAACCTCTCTCGTTTTGTTTTTCTGGAAAAATTTTTGAAAATTACTTTCTAAGGCCCAATTCATGAATAAGTTTTGTATAACTTTCCGAATTTCCGCTTTTGAGATAAGCCAGAAGTTTTCGTCTTTTGTTAACAAGACTCACCAGACCCCGTTGACCATGCTTGTCCTTTTTGTGTTTTTTAAAATGTTCAGTGAGGTCTTTAATTCGATAAGTCAGTAGAGCCACCTGAACCTCTGAACTTCCCGTATCCAGCTCTTTTCTTTGAAAATGCCTGATAATTTCCTGTTTCTGTATGGGTTGTAAAGCCATTATTGTCTCCTAATCCAGATTGATCACCTTATGGGAGGGAAGATTTTTAGTCAATCATTGATTGGAAAAACCCTCTGAATTTTAAATCCCCTGGGGGATTGGTAACTGAGAATGGAGAGAAGTCGACCGGAATGACGGCTTAAGAGCTTAACCCCCCGTTCCCTGTCTCCGAATTCAAGCTCCAGAAAACGCCCAAGACCCCTTGAAATCTGACCATTTGAAATCAACTTTTCGTCCAATCCGTCAATTTTTACCGGAGGAAAATCAGGCAGACTCTGATTGAGGGAAATGAAAGATCCCAAAGAAACCAGAGCTTCTTCGGAGGGGTCTTTTTCCAAAACCGCCATCTCCACGGCTGATTTTAAGGAATAAGGTTCAGATCTCAAACGTCTAAGGTTTTCCACAGTGGCTCCACAACCAAGCTTTTTTCCAAAAGCCCTGGCCCAGGCCCTGATATAACTGCCCTTGGTGCATGAAAGCTCAACACTCACACGTCCATTACTAAAATCAAGAAGTTTGATATCACTGAAATTCATTTCCCTGACAGGTGGCTGAAAAGTTTCACCCCTGCGGGCTTTTTGGTAAAGTTTTGATCCGGCCACCTTAACAGCTGAGTAAACCGGAACCGGCAAACGAAGAAATCCTGTAAGACCAAATACGGCCTCTGATACCTGCTCATGGGACAAGTTCAAATCATGAACCCTGTTTAAGACCTCTCCCGAAACATCATCTGTGTCCGTTTCACATCCTAAAAGTAAAGTGGTTTCATAGAGCTTATCACCATTTAAAATAAAATCAGAAAGCTTGGTGGCTTTACCAATAAGAATAATCAGAAGACCGGTGGCTATGGGATCTAAAGTTCCCGCATGACCAATATCCCTTCTGCCGAAAAGACGACGACAAAAAGCCACCACATCATGACTGGTTATCCCCTTTGATTTGTTAACAAGAAGCAAGCCGTCTTTCATGTCTGGTTTTCCTGTTTAAAAACCCTGTCAATTCTGGCCAACATTTTTACCGATGGATCATTAAAAAACTTCAGTTTTGGACAAAATTTCATTCGAAAACGTGAACTGAACAACCTCTGAATGGAAGGGGCATGGGATTGCAGGGTTTTAAGTGTCTTTGAATTCACCTCTTCCCGACCTATGACACAAACAAAGGCCTTGACTCTGCGAAGATCATTTCCAACCTCCACACGGGTCAAACAAATCAAATCATCACCTGAGCCCGACTGTTCCCGTGTCAAATAACCTGAAATAATCTCTCTTATTTCCCTTTCCACTCTTTGTAAACGACGACTTGTTCCTGACATTATACCCAATCACCATACATTCAATTAAATTGTACGGACAACCTCTTCTTCAAAAAAGGCCTCAATTTCATCACTCACCTTGATGTCATTGAAGTTTTCAATTCCAATACCACATTCATAACCGGAAGCAACCTCTTTGGCATCATCCTTAAAACGTTTTAAACTGCCCATCTTACCTGTGTAAATCACCGTACCGTTACGAATCAGACGCAATAAAGAACCTCTTGTGATTTTTCCCTCCACCACAAAACTTCCAGCAATGGTTCCGGCTTTTGGAATGTTGAAGACATTACGAACCTCAGCTCTTCCAAGAACTTTTTCCACAATATCAGGATCAAGAAGACCGGACATGGCCGCTTTTATTTCATCCATAAGATTGTAGACTACAGAATAAGTTTTAATTTCAACAGCTCTTTGCCTGGCCTCAATACGGGCATTGTTATCAGGTCTGGTATTAAAACCAATGATCAAACCACCTGCTGTACTGGCCAGAAGAACATCAGAAACACTAATCCCTCCAACTCCATGATGAATCACTTTAATTTTCACTTCATCCGTTGAAACCTTCTCAAACAGGGATCGAATGGCCTCCCCCGTACCAGCCACGTCCGTTTTGAGAACCACGGGCAATTCCTTGAGTTGACCGGTTTTGACTTCAGAAAAGATTTCTTCAAGATCTGTCGGGGGTTTTTGTTCGACCTGTTTTTTAATCAGGTGTTCATGGGCTCTCTGCTCAGCAATACGCTCAGCTGTTTTCTCATCTTTACAAACATCAAAAGAGTCCCCCGCCATTGGTGATTTGGGTAAACCAATAACCTCCACCGGATGACCGGGACCGGCACTTTTAATTTTTTTCCCGGATTCATTAAAGATCTGACGCACACGACAAGCCACCTGACCGATCACTAAAAATTGTCCCGAAGTTAAAGTTCCATCCTGGACAAGAAGAGTGGCTACATTTCCCTGGCCTTTTTCAACCCGACTTTCCACCACAAGACCTGTTGCCGAACGTTTTGGATTGGCCTTAAGTTCCTGCATCTCAGCCAATAAACTCACCTGTTCAAGAAGATCATCAATCCCCTCACCCTTTAAAGCGGAAATGGGAACAAAGAGAGTGGAACCTCCCCAATCTTCAGGCACAAGCTCATGCTCGGAAAGTTGTTGTTTTACCCGTTCGGGATTGGCATCAGGTCGATCCATTTTGTTAACAGCCACAATAATGGGAACGCCAGCCTGCTTTGAATGATTAACAGCCTCAAGAGTTTGGGGCATAACACCATCATCGGCAGCGACCACCAGAATAACAATATCCGTGGCATTGGCTCCCCGGGCCCGCATGGCTGTAAAAGCTTCATGACCTGGTGTGTCAATAAAAGTGCACTCACCAATTTTTGTTTTCACCCGATAGGCCCCTACATGTTGAGTGATTCCACCAGCCTCCCCTTTGGCCACCCGGGCTTTACGAATTGTATCAAGAAGTGTTGTCTTTCCGTGATCCACATGACCCATCACCGTAACAACCGGAGGTCGTCCCACTTTTTCCGCACTGAGATCACCAAAGGCCGCCATACCGATCAATTCATCATCGCTTTTAAGCACATTTTCAGCCTCATGCCCAAACTCCGGAACAATAAGGGAAATAGTCTCAAAATCAAGGTCTGTGTTAACATTGGACACCACTCCGTTTTGCATTAATGCTTTAATAAGTTGTTGGCCTTTAATACCCAAGGCATCAGCCAGATCAGACACCTTCATTGTTCCATAAACCTTAATCATTCTTTTATGGGCCGCAGGAGTGGTGATTTCCGGTTTTTTGAAATCCGCCACATTGGTGGCTATTTTTTTCTTTTTGGGTTGAAACACCACTTCCCGTTTTTTAAATTCAGAGGAAATAAAAGAAGGGACCGTCTGCTCATGATCTTTTTTTGGAGGAGCGGAAACATTAACAAGTTTTTTCCTTTTGTCCTTGTCCCTACGATGTGAGGAGTCCTGTTCCTCAGGCATCATAAGCATGGAGGGATCTTCCGCAGCCACAAAACCGGCCCGAATATTGCGAGTGTTGGTTTTTTGGAATCTGCCGCCAGCTCCCTGTTTTTCAATTTTACTAAGATCTATTTTTCCAACCACATTCCGACGGGAAATATCCGATTTAACACCGCTAATTGGCCCCTGTTCTGTCATTTTCACTTCCCGTTTACGGGAAGTTGAAGGGGGACTCTCGGGATCTTTTGTCGCCTTTTTGTTATCAGCAGAGACTTCGGACTCAGGGGGTTGAACCACCGCCTGATCCGTTTTTTGGATTAAAAGTTCATCCTCTTTTTCAATAACCTGTTTTTCGGAAAATTGAGTTTCAACAGCCTGTTTTTCAATATCAGATTTTTTACGCCGAATAATTGTTTTCTTTTTCCCGGCTTTTTTTGTTTGAGCGACTTTCTTTGTCTCTGTGACCTTTGTAACCTGGGTTTTTACTTTCTTCTTTGCTACCTTTTTTGCTTTCTTCGCGACTTTTTTTGTTTTTTTCTTTGCTACTTTTTTTTTCTTCTTAACTCCTGATTCTTCATCCAGTTTTTGACGAATCTGATCTATAACTTCCGGAGCCAATTCGGCCATATGACTTTTAACAGGGAGTTTCCAGTGACGGATTTTATCCATCAAAACCAGTGTTTCTATCCCAATTTCTTTTGCAAACTCATAAACCTTGGGTTGCTCCAAATTGACTCCTTAACTTCACTATCCAGTCTGGATTTTCATGTTATACCAAAAATTGTCGGTTCTTTAGAAAAATTCCATGAAAACACAAACACACAATATATACTGAAGACCATTTGATTTTCATGTCTTTTCCATAGAGAAATTCCATGAAAATTCAAACCGGAGCAGTATATTCCGGGAAAAACACATAAAAATTCAATAAAACTGATTCTCATTTCTCTTCCCCGGCCAGAACTTCTGTTTCTTCATTCACAGTGGTCTCACTGTCCTCTTTTTCAATCTCTTTAATTTCCTCTTTCTTTTCATCAGCCTCTTTTTCAATCTCTTTAATTTCCTCTTTCTTTTCATCAGCCTCTTTTTCAATCTCTTTGGCTTCCTCTTTCTTTTCATCGATATCAAGTTGAGCTATTTCCTTTTTCAACATCCGATCAGCCTGAGCTTTGGCATCAGAACTGTTGATCGTAATCTCCTCATCCACCACTTCGGCTCTTGGGATCTCAATTTCCTCGTCCTGATATTTTTTTAGAAGATCTTTGGCTTCCTGGATCAGAGCCTGGGCTTTTTCCTTATCTTCATAACCCGGAATCACCATAACATCCTCCACCTGGGCTGAAGCTAAAGACTGAAAAGAACCAAAACCACTTTGAAAAATGTTCTGGGCCATAATGTCACTCATATTGGGCATGAGCATAAGATTAAAGATAGATTCCGCAGTACGGGTGGAAGCGGCCTTTTCCGACATAATGTCAATCTTCCAACCAGTGAGCTTGGCAGCCAGACGAACATTCACACCCCGTTTGCCAATGGCCAGACTTAACTGACTGTCAGGAACAACAATTTCCATTTCCTTATTCACCTCATCCAAAAAAACCCTGGAAATTTCCGCCGGAGCCAAAGCATTACAGGCAAAGCGGGTAATATCCTCATTCCATTCCACGATATCAATTTTTTCACCTCTGAGTTCCTGGACAACATTCTGGACACGGGAACCTTTCATTCCCACACAGGCCCCAACAGGATCCACCGCAGGATCCTTACTGTGAACAGCAATTTTGGCCCGTTGCCCTGGCTCCCGTGCCGCCGCCATAATCTGAATAATATTGTCGTATATTTCAGGAACCTCAACTTCAAAAAGCTTGACCATGTAGTCAGGATGAGCCCTGGACATAACAATCTGGGGACCACGTTTGGTTTGTCTGACATCCAACAAATGACCCTGAACCCGATCCCCTGGTTTAAAGTTTTCACCGGGAATTTGTTCACGATGGGGAATAATAGCCTCTGTCCGTCCAAGGTCAACCACAATAATTTTTCTTTCCTCACGATTGTCACTATCAGAGTTTTTATCTTTTCTTTCAATTTTATTACCGATCTCCACACGACGTACAATCCCGGAGGCAATTTCCCCTTTACGATTTTCAAACTCGTTAAAAATAATATCTCTTTCCGCATCCTGAACTTTCTGCTTGATAATCTGTATGGCTTTTTGTGTGGCAATACGGCCAAGATTGGAAATATCCAGCTTCATACCAATGGAATCATGCAGTTGGGCTTCAGGATCAAGTTTGCGGGCAGCCTCCAGTTTGATTTCAATTTCCTCATCTTCAAACTCTTTCTCGGAAACCACCTCATTGAATTGATAAAGCTCCACCTCCCCGGTTTCATCATTGTAAGCCGCTTCAATATCCCTGTAAGTTCCGTATTCTTTACGGGCAGCCAATAAAAGCCCCTCTTTCACAGCTTCAATAATGAGATCCCGATCAATTCCCTTGTCTCTTCCCACCTGTTCAATCATTCGATTTAAATTAGAAATAGAAAAAATATCTTCCACAATTCAATCCTTTCTTTTGTTTAATTTTTTTTTCTTAAAATTATTTTTTGAATAACAAAAAACCACCTTCGCCCTATCTATAAATTCGTAAGGAATCACCACAGAACCCCTTTGCCTGTCATCAGGAATCAGTTCAATGGAGGACTCATCAACTTTCAATAATTGACCTGTGAGCTTTTTCCTTTTTTCATCCTCTTTTTCAGAATGAGGCTTTATGGTCCCGAGATTTGTTTTTAACTGAACATTGATTCTCTTTCCCAGGACTTTTCCAAAATGCCAGTGTTCACTTAAATGCCGATCCACTCCCGGAGAGGAAACCTCCAAATGGTAAGCCCCCCTGGAAACCATATCCTCCCTGTCCAGGATCAGATCCAAACCCCTTGAAACCTGGGAGCAGTCATCAATGGTAACTCCCTCCTGACTTTCCTTATCAATAAAAACCCTGAGAACGGGGTTTGAACGGGAGCCTGTCATCTGTATATCATAGAGAATACAGTTTTCCATCCTGGCAACCTCTTGAGCGTATTTCCTGAGTTTTTCAATTTTCAAAGACATTTTCAAATCCCGTCCAAAAAAAATAGGCCCCACAGGGCCTATTTCCGGGCCAACATAGCAGAAGCTTTTATCAAAGGCAAGGAAAACAGTTTGTTAATTTATGGTTGATATTTGTGTCAGAGTTTTGAAAAATTCGTAAAAAATCCGTATTTCTGTTTTTTTATAACTATATGATTTTATTCACATTCAGCAATCTGGTTAATACCGTTGGTGAGAACCCCAAAATCAAGAACCCTCCCTCCCTGTATTCTGTTTTTCAAATCCGAAACGGAGCGACTGCCACTGGTCACCAAAATTCTTTCAATACCAGCCGGACTGTAAGGAATATCATTGGTTTTAAAATAACCAATCAGAAGGCCAGCGGCAGAGGCCACCATGGCCGCTGCCATGGCTGTTCCACGCCTTCGCGAATACCTGCCGTCCACAGATGTTGACAGAATTCCATATTTTGACATGGAACCACGGGATTTTTCAGCCCCAGGGGCTCCGATCTCCACATAATCTGACGAGTGATTGGAAAAAGAGGAAAACCTGCCATCATGGGTATCCACAGAGCCCACTGTCATGGCCCCGCCGATGCCTGAACCGGCGGAAATCGGAAAACGAAGCCGTCTGTCTGACAATAATCCTCCACCATCACCAGCCCCCAGAACAAAAAAAATTCCCGCTCTGACGGCATTCCTAATCCCTAACAATGTTAACACATTCACTGTTGTTTTTTCCTCTTCCAGACTGAGAACAATAACATCAACTCTTTTGTTAATAGCAAAATTTATCCCATTGAAGACATCACCTTCACTGCTTCGTGATCTTCTGCCATCACCAACCACTTTCACTGCCATCAACTTCACAAATCCCCCGAGAAGACCGGCCACCCCGTAGTCATTATCCCGTTGGGCCCCTATAATTCCGGCGATATGGGTTCCCTCACCACCATCATCAGTGGTGCGATTCTCACCTCCGGGGCTCGTAAAATTTATTCCATGACCTCCTCCAATAATGCTACCCCACATTCTGTTTCTCAAATCAGGATGATTGTGATTAATACCTGTACTTAAAACAGCAACAACAACCTCTTCAGTGATATGATCCTGAATTTCAAAACTTTTGGAGTAATTAAGAAAATTAAGATGAGCCTGCCTGTCAGATTCAGGATCATTGGTTTTTTCGACAAGGACACTCCCTCCATGAACCTCTGCCTGTGGTATCTCTTCATCCATTTCCGCATCGTCCTCAGCCTCATCCATACCAATCAAACAGGAACTCTGATCCATGTCTTTTTCAGCTTGTCCCTGCTCAAAGGGGCCTGTGACAGTCAACTTGAGGGCAGCCTGAGACAGTTCACGCAAGCGATCAGGAATTTTTACTTCCTGCCCAAGAACATAGAGAGGGTTTTCCAGTTCAAGAATACAACTGGTTTTTACAACCAAAAGCAAAGGGATTTCAGCACTCCCATCTTGCAAAACCTGCAGAGTTTTTTCACTCAACTGAACCTTATTTTCATCAAAAGGCACAGCCAAAGGGATTCTTGTTTTAAGTTTCGGATTGCATATTGGCAAATCCCCTGATTTCTGGGAGCCGGAACGGCAATTTTGAAGAAAAATCACAAAAAAGCCGGTTAATACAAACACTATTGTCGTTTTAATCAGTCCTTTGATCTGTGACACAATCCACCTCCTGTAGAATATTCAATCCACATTCAGATATTCTCTCACCCATTTTTGAAGAATTCTATGATTTTTCAGGGAAACAGTCTTTCCGTCCAGGTACAAAAAGACAAAAAGAATAGGGGATTTCCCCAAAATGGTCCTTTTTCCACACCATAGTAAAATCCCGTTCATAATCGGGGTATCTGGTATCCCCCTCAAAGTCCCTGTGAATGAGAGTCAAATACAATCTGTCAGTTTTGTTCAGGGTCTGTCTGTAAATTTCACCACCACCGATAATAAAAACCTCATCACTCCAATATCCGGTCTGGGTTTTTGAAAATTCAAGGGCTGAATGAATGTCATGGAAAACTTTTACCCCTTGAGGGACTTTATAGTCCTTTTGTTTTGTCACCACTATATGCAAACGGTTTTTCAGGGGACCGGGGAAAGACTCAAAGGTTTTTCTTCCCATGACAATGATATGCCCCCGGGTCTTCTCTTTAAAATATTTAAGATCTTCAGGCAAATGCCAGGGGAGATCCCCTCTGGAACCAATAACCTTATTTTTTCCGTGAGCCGCAATATGGGAGAGAATCATAGAAACTCCATGGAAATCAGCTTAAACCAAATGGTCTTTTAAGAAAAATCATACAGAGACCGGAGCGGGAATATGGGGGTAAGGATCATATTCAGTCAAAGTAAAATCCTCAAATTGAAAATCAAAAATGTTTTTTACCTCGGGGTTTAAACTCATTTTCGGAAAAGCTCTGGGCTTGCGACCCAACTGAAGTCGGGCCTGATCCAGATGATTCAGGTAAAGATGGGCATCCCCCAGAGTGTGTATAAACTCAAAGGCTTTGAGATCACACACCTGGGCCACCATCATTGTGAGAAGGGTATAGCTTGCAATGTTAAAAGGAACCCCTAAAAACACATCGGCACTTCTCTGGTAAAGCTGGCAGGAAAGTTTTTGCCCTGAAACATAAAACTGAAAAAAAGCGTGGCAGGGGGGAAGGGCCATTTTATGGAGTTCCCCCGGGTTGAAAGCCACCACCAAATGCCGTCTGGAGTCCGGATTGTTTTTTATCTGTTCAATAACACGGGTTATCTGATCCACCGTCCCACCCTCCGGGGTTTTCCAGGCTCTCCACTGGGCCCCGTAAACAGGACCAAGGTCACCTCGTTCATCCGCCCACTCATCCCAGATACGAACCCTATTGTCTTTGAGATATTTAATATTGGTGTCCCCTTTTAAAAACCACAAGAGTTCATAAATAATGGATTTAAGATGGACTTTTTTTGTTGTAATCAAAGGAAAACGATCCAGTTTGTAACGACACTGACAACCAAAAACACTGAGAGTGCCGGTTCCCGTGCGATCCTGTTTTTTTTCCCCGTTTTTTAAAATGTGGTCCAATAAATCAAGATAAGTCTTCATGATATACCAAACACTCTTTGTTTTTTCATTTTCCCATACTGATCCTGTTTGAAATTTCGTGGTCCAATTCGTGGATTCTATCTTTCAAAGTTCATTGGAGTATAGGGTTTTTGCCCTTTGTCAATGACCGGGTTTACAAACCACACTGAGGAAAAAGGCACGTTACTCAATGAAATCCGGAAGACACAGCTTAAAACCAATGTTATACTTATGACACTTTTATACTGATCCTGTTTGAAAAATCATGTTCTTCAAAAAAAGAAAAAACCGTGAAACTTTAAACATGACCAGTATCTTTTCAAGTTGGTCTGGGTTTAAAGAGAGGAGATTTTTTGGAAATCAGGGACCCCATTCACGGAGCTTTAACCATTTCAAAACAGGAAACCCTGGTTCTCGACTCACCGGCTTTCCAGCGTTTACGAATGATAAAACAACTTGGTTTTTCTGAATTCAGTTTTCCGGGAGCCACCCACAGCCGCTATCTCCACTGCCTGGGGGCTTCTTATCTGGCTGGTCTGGCTTTTGATTCCATTTTTAAAAACTTTGAATTCAGCAGTGAGAAAAAAAAACACTGTTACCGACAGGTTCTCCGTTTGGGAGCCCTTCTCCATGATATCGGCCATGGCCCTCTGAGCCACAGTACAGAGGAGGTGATGCCCCATCTGGCTGACTTGCGAATTGAAGTTTACAGGGAAAGAAAAAATTGTAAAGCCAATCACGAAGACTACACCATGAAATTCATCACTGATTCCCATTTAACAAAAATTTTATTAGACTCCTTTCCTGACTTTAAACCCTACCATATTGCCTGTCTGATTGACAGACAATTGGAGGACAGGGACGGTTTTTTTCTTGATAAAGATCTGAACTTTCGCCCCCTGTTCAGTCAAATAATAAGCTCAGAGGTGGACGTGGACCGAATGGACTACCTGATCCGTGACGCTCATTTCTGCGGAATCAGTTACGGCAAAGTGGAACTGGACTGGCTGCTTGGAAATTTTGAATATCATATTGCTGAAAACAATTATGTTCATCTGGCTTTGAACCGTCGGGCCATTTACACTTTTGATGATTTTTTACTATCCCGTCATCATATGTATCTGATGGTTTATTTTCATCACAAAAGCACTATCTATGAGAAAATGCTTTACAAGTATTTAACTTCTAAGGACTGTGATTACAAACTTCCCTCCTCCATTGAAGATTATATTTCCTACACTGATTTTTCCCTTTATGAAAACATGGCCTCATCCAAAAATCTGTGGGCACAGAAAATCACCAAACGCCAGCCTTTTAAAATTGTCTTTGAAGATCATGTCACTTCCCCTCTTTTTGAAAACCACGAGACTCTTTCGGAACCCTCCCGTACAGAACAAATCAACAACAAATTCAAAGAAGAGGGAATTGAAACCATCCTGGCCAATTCCAAATCCCGGCTTTCAAAGGACTGCAAAACAGATTCCAAACCCTTAACGATTTACGTTCTCGATTCCCTTGATCCCCACGCTCACCCATCCTCCATAGATCTCTGCACGGAAATTTTTCAAAAGTACGAAAAAGCCAGAGTTATTGAACGCATTTATGTGGGTCCTGAAGATATGGAAGAAGCCAAAAAAATCCTCAAATCCTTTTAGTTTCAGCATATAGATGCGGTTTTGATTTTCTTTAAAAGAACGTGTCAAAATTCATTTTCCAATTTAAAAAATATATTAGGTGTGGATTGTAGCCAGGAAGAAAGGTTCTGATCATTTTTTCTGCGACAGATTGGCTTAGTTGATCTTCTGAAATTTTTAGAAACATCCCAAAACCCTTAAACCAATATTAATTCTTCAAAAATTAAAAACCCTGCTTTATTTTACAATAAGATGTCCATTCTATCAAACCTAAACCCTGAAAATATAAATTTTCCCGTTTTTCCTGAATGCCACCTCTTCCACTGCAACGTATTGAATACATTATCTCCATGATTCAGTGAAAAATCAGCCCCGAAAAAGTCTGAATAGCCTTTTAATTATTGGTTTTAAGGAGAAAAAATTATAATTTCTGATTCAATTTATGAGTTTCTTTTCTGTTAGAGTCTATGGATTTGAGTGGCTCCAGCCCATGGAAGGAATGGCTGGCTGAGGCCATGGATGGCCGTCCCGAAAATCCATAGACTCTAACAGGAAAGAATATTTAAAAAAAAAAGAATCTGAATAGATTCAGATGAAACTTTTAGTTTCACCGGTAAAAAAGTTTCTTTGGGATTGTGGAAATCCTCACAAACTGAGTATAATTAAAGTTCCAATGAAACACTTTCGCCCCACCCATGTTCAGATTGATCTGAAGCAGTTGATTGCCAATTTTCAATTTCTCAAAAACCTGGGTTCCAATCCTTTTTTATGTCCCATGATTAAAGCCAATGCCTATGGGCACGGAGATAAAAAAGTCGCCGGGGCCCTGGCTGAGGGAGGTTGTCAGTTTCTTGGAGTGTCTTCCGTGGAAGAGGCCCTTGGCTTGGGAGACCTGCCCTCTTCAACCAGGATTCTCAGTTTTGGTTTTAGTGGCATTGATGCCGCAAAAGAGCTTTTAGCCCATAACATCACCCCCGTGGTTTCTGATTTCAATCAACTCCAAAATTTGGTTGAAAAAGTAAAAACCACAAAAAGTATTCATATTAAGTTCAACACAGGTATGAACCGGCTTGGATTTGATGAAAAAGACTATTCTGAAATTTCAGATCTTTTGTCCCGTAACCCTTTCATCCGGATTGAAGGTCTCTGCACCCATCTTCACTCAGGTGAGGATTTTTTGGATGAACAGGGTTTTTCCAGGCAACAGATGGATAAATTCAGGAAAATTCAATCTTATTTTGATCCCAATATCACCTCTCATGTTTTTAATTCAGCATCTATGGTGGCTTTTCATAAAAAAGACCTTCCCCTTTCTTTTGGTTCCAGACCGGGACTTCTGGTCTATGGTATTGACCCACTGGAGAATTTGTCTCTTAAACCTCTCATTGGTCCTGTTATGGAGTTTAAATCTAAAATTGTTTCCATTAGAAAGGTAAAATCGGGGGAAGTTATCTCCTATGGAGGAACCTGGCAGGCCAATCAGAATTCATTGATCGGAATTGTGCCCGCCGGTTATGCCGATGGAGTTCCCGTGGGTTTATCCAATAAAGGGGACGTTCTGGTGAAAGAAAAACGGATCCCCATCCGGGGACAAGTGACCATGGATTACACCATGATCGACTTAACAGGTTTCCAGGGGAGTTCAGGGGATTTAACCGGTGAAGAAGTGATTTTTATCGGACACCAGGGGAATGAACAAATTACGGTGGAAGAAATTGCCGGACTCAGTGGTCGCCTGAGTTATGAAATCATAACCGGCATCGGAGAAAGGGTTCCCCGTTATTATGGAGTTTCAAAGTGAAACTGAAGGTAAATCAAAAACCTGGCGGTTTTTTTGACTTCGCAATCACATCCTTTTGGACCACTTTTGAAAAATTCATTTTTGAGGTGGGAGCTGTCATCCGTTTTGGATTTTATTCTCTGAAATCCTTTTTTAAAAAACCTTATCGATTCAAAGAGTTTATTCAACAAATGGAATTCATCGGCAATAAATCCATTTTTATTGTTGTACTCACAGGCACTTTTACCGGTATGGCCCTGTCTTTTCAGGTTTATCTGGGTTTTCGTCTGGTGAACGCCACCACTTTGACCGGGCCCATTGCCGCCATGGGTATTGTGCGGGAATTGGGACCGGTCCTAACAGGATTGATTGTGGCAGCCCGGGCCGGTGGAGCCATGGCGGCCAACCTGGCCTCCATGAGAGTGAGTGAACAAATCGACGCTCTTGAAGTGATGGGAGTTGATCCTTTGGAATATCTGGTGGCTCCCCGAATGTGGGCTTCCATTGCCGCCCTGCCCTTTCTCACAGCCGCTTTTGATTTTGTGGCTATGATTGGATCTTATTTTTTGTGCATCCGTGTTCTGGAAATGGACGAAGCCGTGTTTTGGGACAAAACCTCCTTATGGTTAAATCCCAGTCACATTAACGAAGGATTGATAAAAGCCATTTTTTTTGGTGCCGTTTTCTCAATGATTTGTTGTTTCTACGGCTTTAAAACAACAGGAGGAGCCAAGGGGGTTGGAAATGCCACCAATCACGGGGTAGTTCTCAGTATGGTTATGATTATTATTCTGGATTTCTTTCTTATGAATTTTATCGAAATCTATTACAAAATCACGGGGTAGGCACTGCCTGGATTATGAAAGAAAAGACCGCAATAGAAATTGTTAACATTAAAAAAGCCTTTGCGGGAAACGACTATGTCCTCAATGGAGTTAATTTGAAAGTCCCCAAGGGTAAAATAACAGTGATTATCGGTTTTAGCGGAACAGGAAAAAGTGTTTTACTAAAACACATTCTCGGTTTGTTTAAGCCCACTTCCGGTTCCATCAATATTTTTGGAAAAGACATTGCCATAATGAATAAAAAAGAAAAGTTTGAAATGCGTAAAAAATTTGGTGTTCTTTTTCAATACGCAGCTCTTTTTGATGACAAAACTGTTCTGGATAACGTCCAATTTCCACTTAAAGAACACCGCAAGGATCTTTCCATCAGAGAAATAAAGGATATTGCTTATGAAAGACTGAAAAGATCAGGTCTTGATGAAAAGCATTATACTAAATTGCCCGGTGAAATCAGTGGAGGAATGAGAAAACGCTGTGGTCTGGCTCGGGCCCTGGCTCTGGACCCTGATATTCTTGTTTACGATGAGCCCACAACAGGTCTTGACCCCATTTTGACGGAAATGGTGAATGACCTGATTGTCGAAACCCATAATCACAGAAAAAATATAGCCTCACTGGTGGTTTCCCACGACCTTCATGCTGCCTTTAATATTGGAGATTATGTGGCCATGCTGGACAGTGGTAAGGTTTTACTCCATGGCACTCCAAAAGATTTTCTGAATTCCGATAACACTTTAGTAAGGCGTTTTGTAAGAAAAGGAGTTCACAGGCAATGAATCTTTTAAGTACACCGGAATTCAAAGTGGGACTCCTGGTTGTTGTCGTGTCCATCCTGATTGGTATTATGTCCATGAGAGTCAATGAAAGACCCTCTTTTATTGGTGGAACCAAACACGTCTGGTTTGAAGTTGAAAACGCCAGTGGATTGATTAAGAAAAGTCCAGTCAACGTGGCGGGAATCCGCGTGGGCATTATTGAGGACATTAAACTCCAGAACGGTAAAGCCATTGTGGAAATGATCATCCGGTCTGACGTGATTCTGACAGAGTCTTCCAGAATTGAAATCCGGGCCAATGGCATATTGGGCGACAAGAACGTCGAAATCATTCCAGGACCTATGGAGAGTCCTGTTTTGAAGAGCCCCGAACAACAGATTCAAATTGTTGAAGACAATGCCTCTATAGACCAGTTGATGAATGAGATTGGTAAAATCACAAAGAGCTTATCAGTTATTGCCGATAATGTCCGGGATGCCACTGAAGGAAACAGGGAAAAACCTCTCGGAAAAATCATATCCAACCTGGAAAATTTGACCGGTAACCTGTCAAATCTCGTCCATGAAAAAAAGAAAGAAGTGTCGGATATGATCGGGCATTTGGAAAACATAACAGAAACACTGGATACCATTATCAATAATGAAAGTGATGAGGGTTTTCAGTTCCGTTTTAAAAATTCAATGGCCAGCCTGGAGAGAACACTGTCCAGTGTTGATGAAATTTCAAACAAAATCAACAATGGGGAAGGGACTATCGGTCGATTGGTCAATGATGAGGAAACCGTGGAAGAACTCAACACGGCCATAGCCGGAGTGAATCAATTTATCCAGGCCGGTTCAAAGCTCCAAACGGCTTTCGATTACTACTCCCATTACTTTACAAATGGAAATGGAGTTCGCTCTTACATTGGAACCCGCATTCAGCCGGGTCCCGACCGTTTCTACGAAATAGCCGGAGTTTCCTCTCCGGAAGGGGTTATCACCCGTTTCACCCGCACAACAACCAGCAATGACGGATCCCCCACTTCCACCGTGGAAGAAAACAACCACCAGTACAAATTGCGGTTCACAGCTCTCTTTGGCAAAACTTTTTATAATTTATCAGTCAAAGGGGGACTTATTGAAAACCGGGGAGGACTGGGATTGGAATACAATTTCTACCGCAATCACTTCCGTTTGTCTGTGGATGCTTTTGACTTTGATACCCCCAATCTCCGGGCTTACCTACGCTATAATTTCTTTAAAGGTCTCTATGTGGTTGGAGGCCAACAATATATCTTTGAAGATGGAAACAACAATAACAGTGCAAGTTTCATTGGGGCTGGACTCTTTCTCACCAATGATGATATAAAATATGCCTTATCCCGAATCAATTTATAAAGGGAATCTTCATGTTTAAAAATGCTCTTATCAGTGTGTCAGAAAAAACAGGTTTGGATTCCTTCCTGAAAAATCTCAATAGAAATATGAGAATCGTCTCATCCGGTGGAACTGCCAAATACTTACAGGAAAAAGGGTTCAAAGTGGTTAAAGTGAGTGATCAAACCCAGTTTCCGGAAGTTATGGACGGGAGAGTTAAAACCCTTCACCCTTTCATTCACATACCTCTTTTACAAAGAGCGGAAGTGGATGAGGATCAAAAAATTCTCAAAGAGTATAATTTACAGGCTTTTGACCTGGTTGTGGTCAACCTCTATCCCTTCAAACAGGGTCTGGCTGAAAAGTTTGAACTCCGGGAAATGATTGAATTGATCGATATCGGCGGCCCCACTCTTTTAAGAGCTGCAGCCAAAAACTTTAAAAGCGTGACAGTGATCTGTGATCCCCGGGATTATTCCTGGATTGGAAAAAAAGGGGAAACAAATTTACAGGAACGTCAACAACTGGCAGCCAAAGTTTTTCACCATATTCAGAACTATGACAGATCCATTGCCTTTTATTTGAATTCTGTTTCCAACACCAAAGAGCCAACCTCTGCCAGTGAACCGAATTCAGGAATCAATTTTTATAATGAAAAAGAGGACTTCAATGAGACTTCTTTTTTTGAAGTTTACGGACAATTACATAAAATTTTACGTTACGGGGAAAACCCCCAACAGAAAGCCGGTTGGTATCAGTATGAATCCCACGGACTTCACAGAGCTGAAATAATCCAGGGAAAACCCCTTTCCTATAACAATATTCTTGATCTGGAATCAGCCGTTATGACTTTAAGACTTTTTAATGAAAAAGCAGCCGTGGTTTCTGTAAAACACAACAATCCCTGTGGAGTGGGGGAGGGGGGAAGTATCAGGGAAGCCCTGGGTTTTTCACTGCTCGCTGATCCGGTCAGTGTTTTTGGTGGTATTGTCGCCCTAAATCGTGAAATCAACGCTTCCTGTGCCAAAGAATTAACTCAAATATTTCTTGAAGCTGTGGTGGCACCCGGAATCAGTGATGAAGCCCGTATGATTTTGACAAAAAAGAAAAATTTAAGAGTTCTCATCTGGAAAGAAATGTTGGAATCCCCCCCCCATAAAGAACTTCAATTTCGTTCCCTGGAAGGAGGATTTTTAATCCAAAATGAAGATCAGGTGAATGATTCTGTTTCCCAATGGAAAACAGTGAGTGGTGAATTGAGTGAACAGGACAGACAGGGTTTAATCTTCGCCTGGAGAGTCTGTGCCTCCTTAAAAAGCAATGCCATTGCAATAACATCCACAAATCAATCCCTGGGGCTTGGCATGGGGCAAGTGAATCGGGTGGATGCCGTCAAACAGGCTTTTGGTAGAGTTTCCCGGTTTCATCCCCTGGAGAAATCACTTTATCTTGCCAGTGATGCTTTTTTTCCCTTTCCGGACTCTGTGGAGTTGGCAGCAAAGAATGGAACCACAGCCATCGTACAACCGGGAGGTTCCATAAAAGATGATGAAATCATAGCAAAAGCCAGAGAATTGAATGTTTCAATGGCTTTTACAGGTCAACGTCACTTTCGACACTGATAAAATGAACGGAGTTTTTCATGTCAAAGAATAAAAAATGGTTGATTAAATCCAGCGACACCATTTTAGGCCCACTGGAGTTTGACCATATAGTGGAAAATCTGTTTAAGGGAGACATCCATATTCTTGACGAAATAAAAGGTCCTTTTGATCGCTGGTGTTCCATCAAAGACAATCCCCTTTTTACAGCCGCTCTGGAAAAACTCAAATCCAGCACCTACGACCGCAGAGAGCAAACTGTGACAGCCACGGTGGATATCAATACAAGCACACGGGAACTCACAGCCACACGGGAACTCACCCACAAACCCCCAAAAGTTTATAAACCCAAAACCACCCAAACAAAACCCAATGAAAGTGACTCGAAATTTGTCCTGAAAACCCCTCCAAGGGAACAGAAAAAAGAACCCCTCCATCCCGGACCAAAACCACCCATCACCACTCAAAGTCCAAAAAGTTTTCTGATCATTTTTTCCACCACTCTTGCTATTGTCATAACACTTTTCTTTTACAGGTCCATGGAACTTAAAAAAATAAAAAAAATCGAAGAAACCAACGCCCATTACAACAAACTCTCTGACAAAGCCCTGCAAGCCATAAAAACAGGAAACTACCAGATAGCCCTCAAAAATTTCAACATGGCTTATAAATTATCACCGGAAGATCGTAATCTTTTTATTGAAATGGCTCCCCTTTCTGTTCAATTTGAAGGAAAATCCTCCCAGGTTGAAACACAACTTGAAAAATTCATGATGGATTCAAAAGACAAATCCTTTTTAAATTACAGCAGAAATGTTATTGGCCTGACCCATTCTTATCGCAATCGCCACCATGAGGCTCTCCTTTTTTATAATCAAATCACACAAATGGACAACGGGTTTTTACCGGCCATTATTAACAAAACCTTTAGCCTTTTAAAACTGGATCGTCCCAAAGAGGCCGTGGAATTTATGGAAAAGGAAATAAAAAATTTTCCAAAAGAAGCCATTGTTCATTATCTGTACATAAGAAGTCTCATGGAAATGGGCTTAAAAGAGGAAAAAGAGGCCATTATTAAAAAGGCTTTTCAATTGGGTCGGCAATTTTCCGAAAAATTTTTAGAATTTAAACAGGAAGTTCTCTTTCTGATGACTCTGGGGAAAATGAATCTGGATAAAAATGAAAAGAAATGGATGAAATCCACCACGGATTTTCTAAAAGTGGATATTGAACTGACCAATCTTCATAAACAGGACCCCCATATTGACTTTCAAAGCTTCAACTGGCTGGACTACAAATCCCACTGTGAAAAAATGCAGGAGAATATCGAGGATCTTTATCTATCCCAACTCCTCAAAGGTTTTTGTCTTTTAAAGATCAATCGTCTTGTGGAAGGAAAAAAAGTTTTTGAAAAGTTACTTGCCAAACACAGCCAAAAAGGTATATTACAGGCTCTTTACGCTTCCGCTCTCTTCAAAATAGGGGATACAACCCAGGCCAAAAACATCCTGAACTTTATTGATCAGATGGACCAGAAACAAATCGTGGTTGAAGTGACGTTAAGAGGTTGTTTGTTATCAGGAGATCTTTTCTGTGCCAAGAAAATTATGAACAATGATGATTTCACAAAATATTTGTCCATGCTGTACTCTCATTGGGGATACAGTGCTATTTTCTCCAATGAAGATCCTGAACAGACACAGGTTTCCGTTAATCTGGGACTTGAAATATCACCGAACTTTGCCCCTCTTCTGAGATTAAAAAAGAAAATGAAATAATTTTAAAAAAGATGACTGATTTATTAAACGCCTATAAAAAACATGACCCAGCTGCCAAATCTCTTTTTGAAATAGCATTTCTTTATCCGGGAATCAAAGCTCTTTTGTTTCATCGTATGGCTCATAATTTTTATAAACTGAAACTTCATTTTTTAGCCCGCCTTGTATCAGAAATCGCCCGTTTGGTTACACTCATCGAAATTCATCCCGGAGCCAGGATTGGAAAAAGGCTGGTGATTGATCACGGAATTGGAATTGTTATCGGGGAAACTTCAATTATAGGTGACGATTGTATTCTCTTCCAGGGGGTGACTTTGGGAGGATTAAATCATGAGCCCGTAAAACGCCACCCCACACTTGGTAACAAAGTGATGGTAGGAGCCGGAGCCAAAATTTTGGGAGATATTCGCCTGGCAGACGGAGTCCGGGTGGGGGCCAACGCCGTTGTTACAAAAAGCATTCCAAAGGGAACCACTGTGGTCGGTATCCCCGGAAAAACACTTCCGGTTAATTAATCAACAGAGATCTCCTCTTTGACCTTTTCTTTGACCTTTTCCCTGGCTTCATAATCCTTCACTTTTACAGAATCAGGGACCATAACAACAAAAAGCTGTTTTCCCTCCATTTTGGGTTCCACTTCGGGAACAGCCAGATCACTGAGCTTTTTAATCACCCGGTGAAGAATTTCCGACCCCACTTCCTTATGAGCCATTTCCCTTCCCTGATAACGGAGATTCACTTTTACTTTATCACCTGAAAGTAAAAATTTTCTGGCATTTCTCATTTTTGTTTCCAGATCATGTTCATCCGTTCTTGGGCGAATTTGTATTTCCTTGATGGAAATCACAGTCTGTTTCTTTTTAGCCACCTGTGCCTTCTTTTTATTTTCATACTTCCATTTTCCATAATCCATGATTTTACAGGTGGGGGGAACGACATTGGGGGCAATTTCAATAAGATCTTTCCGTTTCTCTTCGGCCAGGGAAAGAGCCTGGTTTATAGGGTAAATACCCAACATTTTTCCATCCTCTCCTATAAGCCGAACCTCTCTGGCTATGATCCGATCATTGACCCTGTATTTTTCTTTTGGTGGAGCCTGACGGCCTCCTCTGGGTTTTCTAATAACAACCTCCTTTCATTTTATAAGTTGTTCCAAACTTTTATTTTTGATTTCCCGCTCCAGATTTTTAAGACACTCCTCAAGTGTCATGGGTTCACTGGTTTCACCGGAACGAATACGAATGGAAACTTTTTGTTGTTCCATTTCCCTGTCTCCAATAATCATCATGTAAGGAATTTTTTCCAATTGTGCTTCGCGGATTTTATAACCAAGTTTTTCATTACGATCATCAAAATGAATCCGAATATTTCTCTTTTCCAGATTCCTTTTAATCTCCTCACAATAATTTCTATGTCGATCCGCCACATTGAGAATAACAACCTGAACCGGGCACAGCCAAAGGGGAAGTTTTCCATTCCTGTTTTCCAGATAGATCCCGATAAAACGTTCAAGAGTTCCAAGAATAGCCCGATGAAGCATGACAGGTCTGTGGGTGTTGTTGTCCTCACCCACATAAGTGAGGTTAAAGTTTTCCGGCATATTGAAATCCACCTGCATGGTTCCCAACTGCCAGACTCTTTTCATAACATCCACAAAATGGATTTCAATTTTAGGTCCGTAAAAAGCCCCTTCCCCTGGATTTATTTCATAATCCACAGCAATTTTTCCAAGGGCTTTTTCAAGAGCTGACTCCGACTGATCCCATAGACTGTCTTCACCCATACGATTTTCAGGTCTGGTGGCAACAGAGACTTTAAACTCACTCAACCCCAAAGTCTGATAAATTTCTTTAAGCATCTCCATAAAAGAGACAATTTCCGATTGAATCTGATTGACAGTACAAAAAATGTGGGCATCATCCTGGCACATGGATCGAACACGAGTGAGTCCGTGGAGGGCCCCACTGGCCTCATAACGATGAAGACGACCAAAATCCGCCATGCGTATGGGAAGCTCACGGTATGAATGTTTTTCTGAAGCATAGAGAAGGCAGTGCCCGGGGCAATTCATGGGTTTGACCCCGGTGATCCCTTTTTCACCCAAATCACTGAAATACATATTTTCCTTATAATGATCGTAATGACCGGAAATTTTAAAGAGATTTACATTATAAATCTGTGGTGTAATCACCTCCTGATAAGAATACTTTTTATAACAACTCCGAATATAGTTTTTAAGCTCGTTATGGAGAACAGTCCCTTTGGGTGAAAAAAAAGGCATCCCCGCAGCCCAGTCATGAAACATAAAAAGTCCCAAATCCTTTCCCAACTTGCGATGATCCCGTTTTCCGGCCTCCTCCAAAAGGTGGAGATATTCCTCCATTTCCTTTTTGGAATAAAAAGCTGTGCCATAAATTCTTTGTAATTGTTTGTTCCTGTGATCTCCACGCCAATAAGCCCCTGCGAGACTCATTACCTTAACGGCCCTGACCTGTCCGGTACTTTGGACATGGGGCCCCCGACAGAGATCAAACCATTTTTCCTGTCGATAAACAGACACTTCCTTTTCACCAAGGTCTTTGATAATTTCCGCCTTAAAATTTTCCCCCATACCTTCAAATGTCTTAATGGCTTCTTCTTTTGACCAGACTTCCCTTGTCACCGGAAGATTATGTTTTATAATTTTTTTCATCCTTTCTTCTATTTTCGGAAGATCTTCATTTGAAAAAGGAATTTCAGGATCAAAATCATAATAAAAACCGGTTTCAATCACCGGTCCAATAGTCACCTTTACATTTTCATAGAGTTCCTGCACGGCCTGGGCCATAATATGGGCTGCTGAATGCCTGAGAACCTCCCGCCCCTGTTCTGACTGACTGGTGACAATAAAAAGTTTGTCTCCGTTTTTAAGGTTTGTACGCAAATCAATCACTTCTTTATTATCATTCACCTGCCCCCCCACTGTGGAATGACCCAGGTTTTTACTAATGCTAAAGGCCACCTCAAGCACTGTGGGCTCATGATCAAAAGATTTTATTGACTGATCGGGTAAACGGATATTGACTAGAGACATTAAGAATTAAAAGTCGTTGTCAAAAAAGAAAATAATAAGTTCATTCTTTATTTATCTCCAAAAAAAAGAATTCTGGCAAGTCCAGACCAATAAATTCCTTAAAATAATATAAAATTGTATAAAAGCAAGACAAATTTTTCCCTGAATTTCCATTTAAATTCAGACAAGTATTCAAAATAACTTATATTATTAAATGACGTTTTACCTGGGAATCACCCCTATTATTTAAATGGTGTTCTGGGAGATCAAACGGGAATATTGTCTCACCTGACCTCTGGAACCGACAGGGACCTTAATTCTATGGCCTCTGACTTCCCTTGGGACAAATCCCCTCAACAGATCCGGATTCAAATCCCTGAGATAGCGTTCCTTAACCCCAAGATATCGGGCCAGATTCCCGAGATCCGTTCCCCCCGGAACAAAAACCTCTTCAAATCTGTAAGGAACCTGATAATTGAGGTTTCTAAATCCATAGAGAGCCGGAGACTTGGCTATCAAAGTGGCGGCAATAATTTTTGGAACATAGTTCATTGTTTCATCCGGCAGGATTCCCATCTCAGACAATTCCCAAAAATTATTGGTTTTATATTTTTTTACAAGCCTCAAAAGTCTGTTTTCCCCCATATTGTAAGATGCGGAAACCAGATGCCAGGATCCAAACATTCTATAAAGGGATTTTTTATAGGCAATGGCGGCCCTGGTGGCTTTGGTGAAATTGCGTCGCTCATCCAACCAACCGTTTATTTTCAAACCATAATCACGACCTGTGGAAGCGATAAACTGCCAGAGACCAACGGCACCTGCCGAACTTCTGGCTTTGGAGGCAAAACCACTTTCAATCATAGCCACATAAAAAATATCTTTAGGCAAATTATGATTTTTCAATTCCCCTTTGATATAAGGGGCATAACGTGTGGAGCGTTCCAGCCAACGCTTAAAGGAATCTCTTCCTTCCGTTTGAAAATATTTGATCCAACTTTTCACTTTATAATTGTAGATCATTGGAAAGTCAAAAACAGGTGAAGCGTAGACCTTTCTCAAACCTGCCGGTTTCAGAGAAGACCGTATATTCCCTGTTCCTAAAGGCCCTGTGAGCTTCGCAGAAGATCGCATATCTTTCCTGATATGAGAAAACCGACGAAAAGAGTTTTTGTTTTTTTTGAAAGAAGAGGAGTCTCTGACAGCAGCTTCCGTTGAATTTACAAAAACTTCAAAACAAAAAAAGAAAAGAAAAACAGGAAAAACCTTCACGCTTATAAAGTATAGTGACGCTTTTTAAAATTTCAAGTGAACCCGCATGATATTTGTTATGTTTTACGATTTTCCCAAAAGGCTATACCATTCGTTTTTGAAATTTCACAGGTTTTCCTTTTTAAAATACCTGAAAGTTTAAACAGGATAAGTATATTTATCTATTTAGACTCTCTATTGACGGGACGGGATAAAGGATCTGAAGACAGAAACACAAGACCAAGGACCTGATCCATGAAACAAATTACCATTCATCCAAGCACTAATAACAGAATTTACATCTCAAAGGAAACAACTGTTCCTGAGGACTTGAAATTTGAAAGTCATAAAAACTGCTTGATTATTTAAACAGGATCAGTATAACTTTTAAAAAGTCAGGAGGGTTCTTGGAAACAAAAACATCCACTTCCTATCATAATTTTAAATCAAAAAAGACTTTGGTCAAGTCAAAAATCAAAAGTAAAGAAAACAATAAGATTTCACCTTCAAAAGAAACTCTTCTCAAAAAGGAACTTCAAACCCTGAAAGAAAAAAAAGAGAGACTTCAAAAAAAATCCGTTGATGAAAAAAAACTGGCTCATCTTCAAAAACTTATTGATCGGGGTAAATACCGGGTGGCCCCGGATGAACTTGCCGACAAAATTATTGAAAAATACACAGTCGATACCAATGAAACTTTAAAAAAATAGATCAGGAATACAGTATGAAAGTTGAAAACATCTCTTCTCCTTTTATTTCAAAAATAAATCGCCTGCAAATACAGGGGTATAAATCCATTCGTGAAATGCCCAGCCCACTGGAGTTAGGCAATCTTAATATTCTCATAGGTCCCAATGGAGTTGGAAAAACAAATTTTATTTCTTTTTTCAATATGATCAATGCAATGATAGAAAAGAAATTACAATTGTACATTGCCCAAAAAGGAGCAGCTGGTTCTCTTTTGCATCTTGGTCAAGGAACAAACAAGTTATCAGCCAAATTATACTTCGGATGCAATGGTTATTCTTTTGAATTAGTACCTACCGTAAACAATTCCCTCACATTCCTCAAAGAGTCTGTTTACATTGATGAGGGTGGGGATCAATATCAACCAGTGGAAAAGTCTACTGGTTCAGGATATGAAGAGAGTCGACTTACCGAAATTGAACTAAAACCAATAAACACATGGCATACATGGAGTCCTAAAGATTTTGTCCTCTATGCAATCAAGACCTGGAAAGTGTATCATTTTCATGATACAAGTGATAGAGCTCTTGTCAATGGAGTTTGTCATATCAATGATAACATTGTATTACATCCCAATGGATCCAATCTGGCTCCGTTTTTGTACCTTATGAAAGGTATTCACCCAAAAAATTATGAAGACATTCGAAGTTCCATTGAATCAGTAGCCCCTTTCTTTGAAAATTTCATTTTAAGACCTGATCCCTTTGACCCCAATAAAATTCGACTGGAATGGAAAGAGCATGGATCAGATATACCTCGTCTGGCTCACTTATTGTCTGATGGAACTCTGCGATTCATCCTTTTGGTTACCCTTTTATTACAACCCAATCCACCTGAAACCATTATTGTGGATGAACCGGAGCTTGGACTTCATCCCTTTGCCATTAACTTTCTTTCAAGTCTTATCAAAAGCGTATCAAATGAAAAACAAATTATCCTTTCAACCCAATCAGTGACACTGGTCAACCAATTTGATCCCAAAGATCTTATTATCGTGGACAGAGAGGATGAACAAACAGTCTTTAAAAAGTTGGATTCTCAACAAGTCGAAAAATGGCTCAAGGAATATTCGCTTGGTGATTTGTGGGAGAAAAACTGGATAGGTGGCCGCCCTTAATGGTTCGTATTCATTTGATTGTTGAAGGACAAACAGAAGAAACCTTTGTTAAAAAGGTACTGGCTCCTTATATGAGCTTAAAAAATGTTTTTATGGATTCAAGATCCGTTGAAACAGGAAGAAAAGGAGCTATAAAACAACGGGGAGGTATGACAAACTATTTGAAAGCAAAAAAAGATATTAACTCCTGGCTTTCAGAAGACAAAAAAGCCTATGTGAGTACCATGTTCGATTTGTATAGACTACCCAATGATTTTCCAGGAATGAATTCCTGCCCAAATAAGACAAGTTCAAGGGAAAAGGTCAATTGTCTCGAAACAGAGCTTGCAAAAGACATTAGTAACAATCGTTTTAAACCCTATTTACAACTCCATGAATTTGAAGCTCTCCTGTTTGCCAAACCAAACGAAATAGATGCTTTGGTCCCACCTCATAACAATAACCAATTGAATAAATTGATGAAAATACTGAGTGAATTTAATAATGATCCTGAACTTATTGATGAAGGACCACAAACAGCCCCTTCAAAGAGAATCCTGGAAATATACCCCAGATACAAAAAGGTTGCTTATGGACCAAGGGTGATTCAGAAAGCAGGAATAGATAGTCTCCTAGAAAACTGCAAACACTTCAGAGAATGGACGGAAATTCTTCTCAACTTGCCGGAACTACACTGAAAAGCCAACCGTAATTAGTCGGGCCTGAAAAAGTCTGATCAAACGCTGTTTTGGTTTCTTTTTATAGAAAAATCAGGCTTCTCTGTAAAAGGAAACTTCCCTGGTGATTGCAAGAAAACCTATTTTTGCAAGCCATCCGTAAACATTTTCAAGAACACAACCCTCAGCCCGCACTTTAAGGTCACTGAGACAAAGTCGTTTGTAAACAGCTCCCGGGCTGTTCAGACTCTGATGAGAGTTTTTTTTGTTATGGGTTCTTAAAAAACCGCCTGCCAGTTCATCTCCAATCATATAAAGAACAGGCTCCGCTATAGCTCCTTCCTGCTTGAGAACAGACGGAATCCCCTCCTGGATAATGACTTCAGAAATACCACCACCTCCTTTTGCCGCCTTTAGTTTCTTTTTTGATTTATAATTTAAATTTCTTATTTCATCACCGCCACTGACCTCCACAACCCCCAAACCGTAGGTTCCTGAATTGTTTTTAACAAAGACATAGGGTTGTTCATCAAGATCATACTCCTCATATTTCCCTTTCACTTTTTTTATCATTTCATTCACTCTTAAAGCCAAAGTCTCCTGACTTGATTGGTCAGTAACGTCAAATTTTAAAAGTCTTTCCGTTGGCACTTCAAACAACCAGGGGTCTTCCTCTATAAATTCAGCAAATTCACAAACCAAATCGTTATAATATTTAAAATAACAGTGTTTTTTTCGTTGATACCAGCCCAATTCCCTCAAAGGATTCATTGTGGTGCCACTGAAATCCACATTGTCGTAAGCCGTTGAAAAATCATTGTTTGTAATAACCAGGTCGGGAACCCTCTTATGGGTGAACAGCCGACCGTCTCTGGACAAGACTTTGTGAACCAGTATTTTTTGGCCCCTGAAAGACTCCAAAATCATGGAATCATCAACTGCGGAAAGCACTCCCACATCAACTTCATAACCGGCTTCAATGAGAATTTCACTGACCACTATAACATTATCCCAGTAATGGGTATTCCTTAGGTGATCTTCGGCCAAAAGCAACAGAGTTTTTGCTTTTGGATAATGACGACTTAAAAAATCCGTGGCGATCTCAGGGGCCTGATCCCTGTCCAACTGACAAATGTTATTAAAGCCTGCCGGAAAAACATTACCATCCACATTACCAATCTTAAAACCGGCATCACGAATATCAAAACTGGCATAAAACGGAACGTACGCTTTTTTGAGATTTTGACGATACCAACTTACGAGATTCTCACTCTGATCCAGTAATTTTTTATGAATTCGACTTTTTATATCTCCTGCCATGCCTCCCTCAAATTCCTTGAAAAATAAATGATATCCTGTTGACTTTCCAGACTCACCTCTATGTCCGGCAACAAACAAAATCGCAGGGAAAAATCAACAAGCTCCTCTTTCAAATTATTTAAAAGCCTGTGACTTTCACTTTTCCGGACCATAATCGAGTTATATAAGACTTCTTCATAACCGTATTGCCCGGTAACTGATTCCCTACCGGAATCCAAGCCGTGAACCCAGGCTCTGTTGAGCAAATAAGCATTCACTTTAAATCCTTTTTTGTTAATTTCCTCCTGTAAAAAACGAGCTTCCGCCACCTTATCAGCAGAAGGGGAAAAAACCAAAATCAAAAAAGAGTCTTCCGCCCCCAAAGCATCAATAAAACTTCGGGAAACATCATGAACACTTTGATTTAAATGGGCAATGATTCTAAAAAATTGATCCACATTTTCAACAAACTCTTTTCCCATAAGACTTTTTAGTCCTGTCTCTATCATTGATGAGGTCTTTATCCATGAAAACCAAGGATTTGAAAATTTGTTTTTATAAAGGGAAAAAAAGTTTTGTAACTGGCCCGGAGCACTGAAAAACTCTATCACCTGGTGACAGGGTGGAGTGTCAAGAACAATAAAATCATAGGATCGGACGGAAAGAATTTCCACCATCTTATAAAGAGCCGCAAAATTATGAGTTTCCCTCAGATTTTTTGAAACTTGCTGATAAATGGAGTTTTTTCTGATTTTTTCATAAAAAGAATCTCCCACATGAGAAGCTATAAATCTTTGAAAAAGGCTTTGTGTATTCAGAAAAAACACATCCAGTGAAACTCCCAAAGACTCAAAAACAACTTTCTGCCCCGTATCCATTCCTTCTTTCAACCCAAGCAGAATGTTTAAACGATTGGAAGGATCGACGGTAATGGCAGCCACCTTCTTTTTTTCCCTGGCGGCTTCAAGAGCAAAAGAAATGGCAAGAGAGGTCTTTCCAACACCTCCTGTTCCAACAAATGTGACCAGTCGATTCCGGTCAATCAACGATTTAAAGAAGTCCGTAAAAATCCCCCCTGATGAGTTTGTATTTCCTTTTCAAGAGGCAAAATATGCCTGTCCACAAAGTACACATTTTTGCAAAACCCCAAAACCCTTTTAAACTGATCCCTTTGAACAGCCAGCTTTTTTTTAATAAAATCCTGCCAGTCGGGATCAGGTAAATTGACACTTTCCAATCTGAAATACTTATTCATTATAACAGATATCTGATCTTTTAGGGTTTTCCCTGTCTTATTTAATGTTTCCTCAAGTTCATCCACAACTTCCTGTTCAAATAAACTCACAAAAAAATACTGAACTTCCTGTTTGTTTTGCAGAGCTTTTTTGATGGAAAAGCTTTGTTTTTGCAACAAACCCGATCCCATACCCGCTCCCAATATCCCCGGAGCCTCCAGAAAAGAAGTAAAACTTCCCGTACTGAAAGCATCCACAACCACATGATCGTATTCAAGGGGTGGACCTTTTTTCCTCACACAACTTGTCAGTTTTCCCAGAACAACCAGATCATTGAGGCCCGGAGCCACTCCCATCACCTTACGCACAAAGGGGTGATGAACCAGATAATGAGTCATTTTTTTAAGTTTTAAAAAATATTCCAGATACTCGGACAAACATTCCGGGGCCTGAACAAGAGACCAGTCAAAACCAAGTCCACTGGGAGTGGGTTTGTATCCGGGGGACTGTTTCAAGCCGAGCAAGGCACAAGCCGAACTGTGATTGCCCAATTCCACAAAAAGAACCCTGCGACCTTTTTCGCTCAATAATCTGGATAATCTGAGAGCCATTGAGGTCTTGCCGGTTCCTCCCTTTCCACTGATAAAAATAAGCTTTTTAAAATCCATTTCTCCTCAATCCGGAGGAAATCCTCATCCCTGATTTTAATATTCATGGTTGAAAACACAAAAAAGATCATGTAAACAAGTACAGCTATGATAAACTAAAGACCTTTTATTTTCACGTCATTTTTTAATAGATCCTTTATTTCAGGTTCAATGAACCCCAACCTGGATAAACCATCTGTTTGGAAAAATCCCGTGAAAAACCAAGTAAGGTTACTGGAGGCAATAATGAAGTCAAATATTGAATGCCTTTCAAGTCTTGAAAGAAAGCTAAACATCCGGGTTTCCGCCCAGGAGGTCAACACAGAATTTAACAAAATGTTTAATTATCTGCAAAAAAACGTGGAAAACAAAGGATTTAGAAAAGGAAAAACCCCAATGACCGTGATCCGTAAACTTTACAGCGAAAAAATCAAGGGTGATGTCACACAGGGATTGGTGGAACATTTTTATCCAAAGGCTCTCAAAGAACACAACCTGACACCTTCGGGGGGACCCGACATTGATTGTCAGAACGCCAAGGAAAACAAAGAATTCAGTTTCAGTGCCTGCTTTGAAACATTTCCCGAAATCAGGGAAGTGAATATTGGTTCCCTGGAAGTGAAAAAAGAAAAAATGAACATTGACGATCATGCTGTAAATCAAAACATTGAGAATATTCTGAAAAATGAAGCCACAATGGAGGACGTGATCTTAATCCGTGAACTCAAACACGGGGATTTTGCCGACATTGATTTTTTTCCCCACAGAGATGATCTCATGGAAAATTATTCCATGAAAAACCATATTCTGGAAATTGGTTCCGATTCTTTTTTTATACCCGATTTTGAAAAAGGTCTGTTGGGAATGAAACCCGGTGAAAAAAGAGTTTTGGACTTAACATTCCCTGATGACTCTCAGGAAAAAAACCTTTGTGGAGAAAAAGTTAAATTTGAAGTGACACTGAACAAAATCAAAAAGAAAATTCAGCCCGAACTCAACGATGAATTTGTTAAAAAGATAAGTTCATGCCAGACAGTGGAGGAATTTAAAAATAATCTGAAAAAAAATCTCATAGAAACCAGAGAAAGACATATAAAAGAAGATCTTAAAGAAAAAATCTTTCACGCTCTCGTCAAAGCCAATCCTTTTGAAGTCCCCAAAAGTTTATTAAAAAGACAGTATTCCGATTTTTCAAACCGCATAAGGGAACAGATGAAAGATGCAAAAATAAGTGAAGAGGCCATTGCCAGGCATTTGGAAACACAAAAAGAAACTCTCTCCGAAAGAGCGGAATTTACACTAAAATGCGGTCTTCTTATCAGAAAAATTATTGAGGAAAATAATTTAAAAGTCACAGAAGAGGATTTTGAGGATTATTTAAAGGAGTTTGCCAATAAAACAGGGACTGATTTAACAGAGCTTGAAAGACAGTTCATCAATAAAGAAGATACGAAAAAACACATTGAATCCGAGATCATTGAAAAGAAAGTTTTTGAACTTCTTCTAACAAAAGCCAAAGTCACCTCCGTGGATGTGGGTGGATGGATCAAAGAGACAAAAACCGACTAATATTTAGAAGTCGGCCCTGAAAAAGTTGAATTTTTTCAAAGTTCTTTTTCTTATGTTTTTGTTTACGAAAAACAAAGGGGAGCCACCCCCCCCCATTCTGTTTTTACGTTCATGGTTTGACCCTGGTAAAATCTTGCCAAATAGTTTTGAATCTCACCTTCAAAAATATGGAACCTGAGATCAAATTTCAATTTTACGGAGGTCTCCCCACAATTGAATATTCTTTGACCGGCAGGGCATAGTTCCTGAGCCATGAAATCAGAGGAATAAATTTCGTTGAACATTTTACGGGAAATATTTTGACCCTTGAAAGCCCCTTTACCCCCAAAAGACTGACTGGGTTTGAAAAAATATTTTTTTCTTTCCCGCCACAAGGCATCCTGACTTTCAAATTCTGAAAAAAGTTTTGATTGGGGTATGATTTCAACCAGACCAGGGTTTTGAATTTTCAATTCAGCCCTTAAAAGTCTCTGTCTTTTTTTATCAGAGAGAAAAAAATATTCCCTTGGATTGGGTGAAAAAATCACTTTTTTACTGACATAATCATTCATTAAAACTTCAGACTCAGGTTTTGAAAAATAAAAATCAGTAAACCGGTTATAAATTTTTTGAATACTTTGGAACTTAAATGATCTGTTTTTATCGATTTTTTCAGAAAATGGGATTTCAGGAAATTCAATTCTTTTGGTTTTGTATTTGTCCAAAGACAAAATGTCCACTTTGTAACCCTGCTTTTCCAGCCACTCCTGAAAAAGAAGAAATTCAAAATAAAGTCCTTCCTTTTCAGGTTCACGATCCAGGATAAAAACAGAATCACCCGATTTGAGGGAAAGACCTTTTTTAAAGCTTTTCAATAAACTCCCCATTTCCGGATCAGGAGAGGTTTGACCCTGAGCGTCCAAAAAAACATAGTGGGAAATATACAGAGAGGCATTGGTATTGATTTCAATGAGTTTTAGTCCCGTTTTTTCTGAATAATGAAAATCAAAACAGGTCAGAACAGACGGAGTTTCCGGCCAGGTTTTCCAATTTCTATCATCAGGAAGTCTGAATTTATAGTTCTGGCTTTCTTTTATTTTATAAATACTTTTTATAAATTTTTCAGCCTGTATAAAAACCGATTGAGGTAATTCCAGTAAAAACGGGGAAAAAAAATGGGGACCAATGAGATTTTTTTTTTCGATTTCAGAAAAACTTTTGGGATAATGTTTTTTTAAATAATCAAACAGCTTTTTTCGTTTTTCAGAAAGTCTAAAACTATTCAAGAAAAATCCTGTGTGGAAACCCAAATAGGGTCAGTCTGTTTAAAAATAACAGTCCGCATTTGCAAATTGAGTTATAAAATCTTTTTGCAGACTGATCTAAAGTTGCTTGTCCCCGTTTCTCTTTGAAAAAAAAGAAACCACTTATGAAAATCAACCGGCAACAATATGTTTGTCACCCGGTTTCCAACCGGCAGAACAAAGTTCCCCTGATTGAAGCCCCTGAAGAACCCTTAAAATTTCATCGGCATCACGACCCACATTCAGGTTATGAATACCCATATACTGCACAGTCCCTTCGGGGTCGATAATATAGGTTCCACGGGTGGCAATCCCCTGATCTTCAAGAAGAACCCCGTAATCCCGACTCACTCTTTTTGTAACATCACCAATAAGGGGATAACCAAGATCTTTAAGATCATCGGCAATCCATCTTTTGTGAGAATGAACAGAGTCAATGGAGCAACCAATGACCTCAGCCCCCAATTCCTTGAATTTTGGAAGTTTATCTCGAAACTGGGTGATTTCCGTGGGACACACAAAAGTAAAATCCAGCGGATAGAAAAAAAGCACTGTCCATCGTCCTTTAAAATCACTAAGATTGATATCCTTAAAATTTTCCTCCATCAACAACAGCCGGGGCTGTAAACTGGGGAGCAGGTTGACCAATCATGGGCATAATTTTCCTCCTTAGTTTGATTATTGCACATTTACGCCAAAGACCATCTGCTTTTCATGTCCCCTCCACAGAGAAATCCCGTGAAAACTCAAACATGACCAGTCATGGTCTTTTTTGAATACAAACCCTTTTAAAGGCATAATAGAGTTGAGTCAAAAAGGAAACACGTTTAAGAGGTGAGTCATGAAATTGATGAGTTGGAATGTCAATGGGCTTAGAGCTTGTCAAAAAAAGGGGTTTCTGAACTTTTTTGAGCGGGAAAAGCCCGATATTCTCTGTCTTCAGGAAACAAAAGCCCAATTGGAACAACTGGATCAAATCCTCATTAACCCCATGTCCTATGAAAGTTACTGGACATCGGCCTCCACCCGAAAGGGTTACTCAGGGGTGGTCACCTACACCCATTTGCCCGTCTCAGGGGTGAATCATGGTATTGGTATTAAAAAATTTGATGAGGAGGGACGTTTTATTATCACTGAAATTGGAGACATCCTTTTATACAATGTTTATTTTCCAAATGGTTCGGCCCGTGAGGAACGGCATCTGTTCAAACAGGAGTTTTTAAGAAAATTTCTCAGACACCTGATGAAAAATCTGGCTACAGGTCGAAAAATTATCGTGGTGGGGGACTATAATGTGGCCCATAAAGACATTGACGTTTATGACCCGATCAGACTTTCAAAAGAAAGTGGATTTTTACCTGAAGAACAGCAATGGTTTTCCGATTTTCTGGGATGCGGGCTTTGTGGACACTTTTCGCCATTTCCATCCCAACACAAAAGACCGTTACAGTTGGTGGTCCTATCGTGAAATGGCCCGTCCAGCCAATCGTGGCTGGAGAATTGATCACATTTGCGTTTCCGAAAACCTAAAGTCTTTTCTGAAAAGCGGAGACATTCTGGATCAACAACAAGGGTCAGACCACTGCCCGGTGACATTGGAGTTTGACCTATAATGTTTCTTCGTCTTCTTTTTCTCCTGACTTTTATCCCCCTGGTGGAAATCTATTTCCTGTTAAAAATCAGCAAAGTCATTGGTGGAACAAACACTTTGATTTTAATTGTTATCACAGGCTTCCTGGGAGCCTGGCTTTTGCGTCGTCAGGGTCACAGTATTCTTTTGGATTTACAAACAAGTCATCACCACCGACAACAACCTTCCAGAGCCATTGTCAAAGGTCTTTTTACCTTTATCGGAGGACTGCTTTTACTCACCCCCGGAATTCTCACCGATGCTTTGGGTTTAAGTCTCATCCTGCCAATCACCCAGGCTTTATGGAAAAGATACTTTTTCAAAATCTGGCAACGAGGACTGACCGGCGGTTTCATCCGGATCTATTCCAATGACAATCGTTCAAACTCCCGGCCTTTTTCCAAAAAAAAACCTCCAAACCAATCAACAAACCCCACTGTTATTGACGTTGAGGCTCAAAATTCCCAGACCATAGATAAAGAGGACCTATAACATCCACAGGAGTTTAATAATATAAACGGCATAACCAATGAACATCAAACACCCCATCCACCTGCGAAAATCAGGGGTCTTCACAACATAAAAAAGGACAAGACTGAAAGTGGCCAGGCCCATAATCTGAAAATCAAAATCAAAAACACTTTCCGTAACTTTCAAGGGGAAAAAACCGGCAGTCATTCCCAGAATTCCCAGGCTGTTGAAGATATTGGAGCCAATCACGTTGGCAATGGCAATATCCCCATGTCCACGAAAAGCAGCGGCAACAGAAGTGGCCAACTCCGGTAACCCTGTCCCCACAGAAAGAATTGTAATGGCAATCACCTGGTGGGAAAGACCTGCCATCGTACCCAAAGCCACTCCCCTGTCCAGAGCCAGTCGGGCCCCAAACATCAGTCCTCCAAGACTGAGAAAGAAAAAAAAGAAATTCCTACCCATACTCACTGTTTCCAGATTCTCAAAACCGGAATTCTTTTCCTTTTCCTGAAACAAAGAAAACAAAATAAAAAAAACCAATCCACCCAAAAGAAGAAAAGCCTCATGGGAAGTTATATGAAAATCCCTTAAAGAAAAGAAAAGCAGAAAACTGGCCACAAGGAGTGCCAACCAGGAAGAAAAAGTTCCCTTTACCCTGGCATAGGGCTGTAAGATCAAAGAAATTCCCCCGACAGCTAAAATATTAAAAATATTTGAACCAATAATGTTTCCAACAGAGAGATCGTTTCGACCTTCCAGTCCCGCTAAAAAAACTGGTGAAAAACTCAGGAGACGATGTCCCTGCAGAAATAACAGTGACAGCAATAACACTGGTTGGAATTTTCCAGGATCTGGCCATTCGAACAGAAGTCTCCACAAGTTTGTCACCAGAAAGGCCCAAAAGGATGAAGCCAGAGAGTAAAACAAAAATATTCTCCACTAAAATCACAATTTATTCTAATGGAGGATCCGAATTTCGGCAAACTGCGATAACAAATTTTTTAAGAAACTGACAAACTTTTTTAGACTTGGATAACCCAATAAAAATCTGGGTTTTAAGAATTTTTCAGAAATATGTGGAAATCAAATGTGGAAAACTAAAACCTGACAAAGGTTTAGAAATTATAGTGTTTTTTGGTTTCCAGATAAAATGGACTTGCCTTTATACCCCTATTTATGACTAAATAGATCAGTTCTAAACGGAACAGGGAGGAAACATTCCAAAAAAGACTATAACCATTTCTATGGAGGAAAGATGCCTTCAATCAGTAAAAATTTGGTAGAAGAATGCAAACAAAATCTTCTTATATCCAAAGAAGAGCTTCTTAACAGGGTTCAGGATATTCGAAAAAATCTCCACATCGAAGAAAAAGGGGGAGATGAAGCTGATCAAACAGCCCGCGTACTCAATGAAAGAGATGTTCTCGGTCAGTATGACCGCATTCGCAAACAACTCTTTGAAATTGAACAGGCTTTGGCCCGTATCGAAGCGGGAACCTATGGAATATGTGAAGAAACCGAAGAGTTCATTGAAGAGGAAAGATTACGCACCATTCCCTGGACCCGATTGAGTATTGAAGGGGCCGAAATCAGAGAAAGCCTCAAACGTAAATACGCCCGTTAAAAATCCAGTCCAAAAGTTCA
Organism: Bdellovibrionales bacterium; assembly: GCA_965219545.1. Classification (GTDB taxonomy): domain Bacteria; phylum Bdellovibrionota; class Bdellovibrionia; order Bdellovibrionales; family JAGQZY01; genus JAGQZY01. The sequence continues at coordinate 3,242 of CBDCNX010000029.1, read as the reverse complement.
AGGGGTTCAAGCTGATTATATAGGCCGTTTTTTGACAAAACCCCCCAAAACAGATAATATGAACCCATGACTTTGAAAGAATGGATAGGATTTTTTTCCACAATCTTTGGTGGTTTGGCCGCAATGATTGCCATTGTTTATTTTTTCACTCAAAACTTAAAAACAGATATTAAAGAAATAAGGGGTGATATAAAAGAAATAAGAACTGATATAAGAACCCTTTCAGATGACATTAAAGCCGACAGACGGGCCATGACTGACAGGATTGATTTTCTCTACCAAACCAAAGCAGACAAAAAATCAAAAAAATAGCCTCGACTTCCGCATTTTGCAGGTTTTCTCTTTGATTTTTTTTAAATCAAAAAGTTATAGGACAGTCCAGATGAAATTTTGGACCCTATTAGGGTCTGTTTCTTTGGCATTAGAATAGGAAGAAAGAACCGGCTTTCAATAAGAAAGGCAGCTGGTTATTCAGAAATTTGTCTGAGAGTAGGGGTTTGTCATTCGGGCCACGGGTTACAGTTCCCCGGTCTCCGTTGGTAAAAAATTCCATTCTTTGGAATCGGAGTCATGCTTTCTCAAATTGCATGTTTTGCATAAGACTTGAAGATTATTGAAATCAAGTTCCTTAGAGGGATATTTTGAACGGGGTTTAACATGGTCAACCTGAATGTCTTTTTGGGATTTACAAGCGGGATTCATGCACATCGCACCAAATTTTTCCAACACTCTTTTTTTCAAACTCTTCCATTCTTCTCCTCTATAAAAATCATCCTGTTGATAATGGTCGGATGAAAGTCCCGTTATCCCGTAAAATAACTCTTTTTTATCTTCCGTGGTTGGTTCAGTAGTAACAATGACTTCCAGGGCTTTTTTTCTTTTACTTTCCAAAAGTTGATCTAATTTCATGTCAAAGCTTCGATCTCCCAGCCGAGGATGAATGGCCATGGGAATATGAACAGTAACAGGCTTTTTTTGCCCGATTCTGTACACCCTGTCGTTGCATTGATCTTCAACGGCGGGATTCCACCATCGGTCTATGTGGATAACATGGTTTGCGGAAGTAATCGTTAATCCCAATCCTCCTGATTTTGGACCTAATAAAAGAATATCAAACCCATCTCTTTTTTGAAAATCATCGACAATATTTTTTCTTTTTTCTCCAGATAACTTTCCGTTGATAATCAACGGGGGGTTTTCCATTTTAAACTCATTTTTAAAAAAACTGGCCAATCTATTCTGAAGTATTAAACTATTTAAAAAAATGATCGCCTTTTCATCCTTTTTTTTTATTTCCGACAATATTTCGCATGTTCTATGTATTCTTATATTTTGTTTTTTTAAGTCAGTGTCATCAACATTTTCATCAATATAGAGCGTATATCTTTTTAATTCCTGCAATGCCTCCAATGGGTTGGTGTAGTTTCTATTTTGAGTTTTTTCTATAATTGCATCATAGGCACGAACCTGTTCTTGTGACAGTCTATCCCGGTATTTCTTGATTTTCTTAGATGGAAGAGTCTTTACGACATTACTCTTCCATCTTTTTATCATAAATGGCGGTTCCTCTTTTAAAGCCATCTCCTTTAGGGGTCGCAAATCCGAATTTGATTTACAATATTTTTGTTTAAAATCCTTTAAAACGCCAAATTTTTTAGGGAACACACAATCGGCAATACACCATAAATCAATCAATGAATTCTCAATAGGCGTTCCCGTTACGGCTATGGAAAAATCTGACTTCATCGCCTTAGCCATTTCAGACAAAAGGCTATTAGGGTTTTTTATCTTTTGAGCTTCATCAAAAATAATGACTCCCCACTCTATCGCCCTAAAAATATGCTCCCTATCTCTTAAGGTTTCATAAGTGGTAATTGTCCAATGTGATTCTTCCAAAAGGTTAATCGGTTCATTGGAAAACTTTCCCGATAAACTCTGACCGTATCCTTTGACAGCCTGACCTAAACTCTTCATGTGATGGTTATGCTCGTCTTGCCAGTTTTTTAACAGAGCCCGAGGTGCCACAATGAGAAATGGCTTTTTCTTTAGAGGGTTATTATCGTCTTTATACGCTTTTTTTAACCAGCTTAAAAAAACAAGGACTTGTAATGTTTTTCCAAGGCCCATGTCATCAGCCAAAATCACTCCAGGTTTTCTTTTTAAAAAACTCTGCTGAAGCCATTGAATTCCACATTTTTGATGTTCGTATATCTGTTTGGTGTTTATCATTTCCAAGGGGAAAGATGTGTTTATTTGTAGTTTTTTAAGAGCTTCTCTTTCATACTTCAAAACGTCAAGGTTATCTCTTATGATGGGAACTATCCTGGATATCGGTTCAGAATTGGAATTGGAATCAGGTTTAAGCTTTTCAATTATTTCTTTAAAATTTTCTATTGTCCTTTTTACCTTATCCAGGGATTCCCTATTGACAGGAACCTTTTGATGCCCAAATAATATTGATTCCTGTTCTTCCCGCAGCCCTTTTTCCATGGATTTTTTCAAGTCTTGCAGCTCATCGGATTTTATGTGTATAAAATAATCATTTCCCTGTTTGTCATGCATTTGCAAACTAACAATATCTTTAGGTATCCATTCGTTTTTTTCACTGTCAGGCAAGTAGCATCCCGCCTTTGGAACCCATTCCCCTAAATGAATAATTCTTTCACTCTTCCAGTGGTTGCTCTCTACAAAAATATCATCTATAATTTCTTCATCCTCTGGAATAGAAAGGGAATGACAAAGATACTTTTTAGGGTTGTAAAAAAATGCCCTTCTTTCAGAAGGCGTTTTTAAATTAACATCCTTGATAGCCTGAAAACACTTTTTTATGCTATCAGAATAAACAATATAGCAATCGTGTATTTTACGCCCTTGGCCCACTTTTCCTTTACAAAACTCTTCCTTAAATTTTTTTGACACCACCGGAGTTACTGTGTTATTATCAATATTTATTTCTGGAACTATTTCAAATGTTTCATGGTTTTTTACATCCAGGCTAAAGTGTACTATATTGTATATCTCTATATCGCCAATAGTATTGTTTTCTAAAATCACATCCTCAGGTAAATGGGACTTTATCTTTTCAAAAATGATTCCTCTACGCTCTACATTTCCCTTTATCATGTTTAGCTTTTCTATATTCTTTATAAGGTCATACTTCTGTTTGTGTACAACACATTGATTACCTTCTATATCATAAATGCACCCTCTTATTTTCTTGTGAGGTAATACACTGCCAAAAT
>CBDCNX010000028.1:0-39588 GCA_965219545.1 Bdellovibrionales bacterium | reverse complement strand
TTCAATTCCTCAAATTTTTAGGATCCACAACAGGACCGAAATGGGGAATGGGAACAGATTGTCTGTCCACCGGATTGTAATGAACAGAGGGAACCGCCCCTTCAATAAGATGACAGGTTAACTGATGACCAAAAAAATCAAAGTCCACCCATAAAGAGTCCGACCGCCCTTCCCTGGCCCCTAAAAGACCCGTGTAAAAATCCCTGGCTTTTTGAAGATCACTCACTCCAAGAGCCAGATGAAAAGCTGTTTCCATGGATAATTCCCCCTGTTCCTGTTGATCCCAATCCTCTAAATTCAACAGGTTGCCCTTGGTTTTCACAACAAGGCCAGAATCCTGTTCACTCAATGAAATACAGGCTCACTCAAAGGGAGACCAGTCCCAAAGCTTCATGAACTTTTTTTAAAGTTGTGAAAGCCCTCTCAGAAGCCCTCTCCGAGTTTTTCTTCATAACACTGATGAGATAATCGGAATTATTTATAAGATCCTCATATTTTTCCCGCACGGGTTTGAGAGACTCACAAACAAGATCGGCCAGAAAGACTTTAAAATGACCATACATCCTGCCTTCAAACTCCTTTTCAATTTCACTATAGGTTTTCCCGCTCAAGGCTGAGTGGATCACCATCAGATTGGCAAGCCCCGGTTTTTTATGGGGATCGTAGATCACCCGGGCTTTCGGATCAGAATCCGTAACAGCCCCCTTTATTTTTTTAACAATCTGTTTTGGACTGTCAATAATGGAAACAGAACTTTTTGGATCCTCATCAGACTTTGACATTTTTTTTCCCGGATCCTGAAGGGACATGATCCGGCTTCCCTTTTCACTAATAAAAGGTTCCGGAATTTTAAAAACCGGAGCATACCTGTTGTTAAAACCCTGAGCCAGATCCCTTGCCAGTTCCAGATGTTGTTTCTGATCCTGACCCACCGGAACCCTGTCTGTCTGGTAGAGCAAAATATCAGAGGCCATTAAGACCGGATAGGTGTAAAGACCATTGTTGATTTCTTTTGTTTTCTGGGATTTTTCCTTAAACTGGGTCATCCGGTTCAAAGCCCCCATGGGGGTGATACAGTTTAAAATCCAGCACAACTCAGAGTGCTGTGGAACATGGGATTGAATAAAAACCACATTCTTTTCGGGATCAAGACCACAGGCCAGGTACTGGGCAAAAAAGCTCAGTACCCTCTGTTTCAATTCTTTTGGATCCTGATAAACCGTCAAAGAGTGCAGGTCAGCCACCATATAAAAACAATCGAACTCATCCTGCATACGGGTCCAATTGTCAATGGCCCCGATGTAATTGCCAATGGTCAGATCCCCTGTGGTGGTACTGGCACTGAGAACAACTTTTTTTCTTTTCATGGTTTTTTATAACTGATTCCTTCCCCTTTGTATATTTTAGAAACCCTATTGATTATCTAATCTTAATGCATTTTGTCAGGATTTTGAAAACCTTCAGGACACTTCTACACAAAAACTCAATTTTACGCAGACTCTAAAAAAGCTATAGTCAGGAAAGAAGTTGATTAAAAAACTCCAAAAAGACAGAAAATTGGAGTTTTTAACTCTTATTTTCTTTCCAGCTTCCTCCGGGGATCTGTGTTAAACTTATTAGCAATGCCACAGAATTCGAGCCGTTACCAATGATTAAAATTCTTCTTTTTTTTCGTGCCCTTTTTCTTATTGTTTTTATTCCAGTGCATACCGCTTTTTATTCCATTATTGTGATTATTCTGCTTCTTATCCGTTTTCACCGTCCCTCTATCGAACGGCTTATCATATCCTGGGCACGGGTTATCCTCTTTTTATCAGGAATCCAAATTCAGGTCTGCGGTGACGAAAACAGACCCCAAAACAGGGGATTTATCCATCTTTTCACCCACAGCAATTATCTGGACATTCCCGTTCTTGTTTGCAGTTCCAAAAAATTTTTTTCCTTTGGAGCAAAGAGTTCTCTTTTTAAAATTCCGTTTTTTGGATATGCCATGACTCTTTTAAAAATTCTTCCCATCACCCGGGAAAACCGACAAAAAGCCATTCAGGTTTACAATCAGGCTGAAAAAAGACTGACCCATGGGGAGGTCTTTGTCCTTTCCCCGGAGGGAGGACGACGGCGAAGCGATGAGATCGGAGAATTTAAATCCGGCCCCTTCATTTTTGCCATCAACGCAAAAGCCCCCCTTGTTCCCATTGTTCTCTGTGGAGTGGACCATTGTCTAAAAAGAGGTTCCATTTTTATCAACACGAATTCCCTGATAAGAAAAGTGGGGGTTCATATTCTTCCCGCTATTGAAACTTCCGATCTAACCATAGACACCGCCTCTCTCAAGGAAAAAGTCCGTAAACAGATTCTCAAAGAATTTGAATCCATGAAAAAAATTTATTCAAACTGAAATCAGGCACAAAGTTTATTTAAAAGTTTTGCGATATTTTTCAGAGTGGGATTACTGTCGGGTTCAAGAATTCTATAAATTGTTTTTCTGGAAAGCCCCGCTTCTTTGGAAAAATGACTGATATTTCTTACTTCAAGATGGGCCCTTAGAATTTCCTTAAAAGATTCCATATCATCAGAGAACAGACATTCAGATAAAACCTTTTTGATTCTTGTTTTATTTTTCAAGTTCTCTATAGAGGTATCCTTTAAGGTTTTTACTCCTTTTTTAAGCTTCATTTTGGGCATATCTTTCAAGCAAAACTCTCGCTTTTTTAATTTCTTTGCTTTGGGCATTTTTATAACCTCCAATGAGAAGTAAAACAAGTTTATTATTGACTACTGAAAAGTAAACCCTTCTACCATTTTTCCATCTGAGTTCAGCCAATCCCTGACGCAAGTTTCTGACATCTCCGAAATGACCATGAAGTTGAATTCTGGCAATTCTGCTTTCTATCTGTGATTGGGATCTTAAAGTCTCCTTTTCAAACCATTTCTGGAATTCAAAAGTCCTTTCAACATCAATCACACTTTATTTTGTATCATATATGATACAAAATATCAATCGGTTAAATTTTATCTTTTGAAATCTGACACCTCTGAACCAGCCAAGTCCGGAACCCATTGTTTGAACCATACTGTTTGATCTTCCCCATTATATGGATTTGACAGAAGACAGAGGATGATGATGTACATAGAATCAGTTCATTATTTTTATGTAAAATATATTTGACAAAATTTATTCAATAGTTTATAGTTTTTGATTAGTGAAGGTTAAAAAGAGACGGATTCAGTATTTTGAAGATTATCGAAAAAAACAACCTTTCAGAAAATGGTTATCAAAATTAAAGGATAGGAAGGCAAAGGCTAAAATAGATGTTCGTATCCGCAGAGCCGGTCTTGGAAATTTTGGAGATCACAAATCTGTCGGTGACTTCATCATTGAACTCAGAGTTCACTATGGTCCTGGGTATAGAGTTTATTTGAGTGTTGTTAACAACGATGAAATTATTATTCTCCTCGTTGGAGGGGAAAAATCAACCCAGAACCAGGACATTCAATTGGCAAAAAGCCGTCTTAAAGAATGGAGGAAAGGAAATGAATGATTTTGAAGACGATCTTTTGGAAAGGCTCAAAGATCCTGAATATGCTGTTGTTTATATTGAATCAGCTTTGGAGGAAAATGATCCTGATTTTCTACAAGTGGCTCTCGGTGATGTCATTAAAGCCCATGGAGTCAGTAAAGTTTCGGAAATCACAGGTCTCACAAGACAGGCCATTTATCATATCATTTCAAAAAACGGGAATCCAAGCATTCGAAATATAAACAAACTTTTAAACTCCGTGGGCCTTGAAATTGAAATTAAAGTCAAATCCGCTTAATGCACTCACAAACCCCGTACTCTTCCAAAAAGTTTTTTCACCGAAATATACTTAAATGATAACAGAAAAATTTTGTTCCAGCCTATACTATTTTTTTAGACCTTTGTCTTGAAAAATTATAAAGAACGTTGTGAAGGCTTGAACACTCTTGTAAATATATATATACAATTTTACTGGAAATTTGATAATAACACTATACATTTTTTCCAAAAATTTTGATAAAATCCTTGAAAATCAGGTCTAAAATCAATCTTGGAATTCAAATTAAAGTTAAAACAGCCTGGACAGACACTCATTTATCAATCCCAAAGGGAGATATATTTTTGGATAGTTTTTGAGATAATTTGAATGATTACTTCAAAAAATCATGATATATTGAAGTATGTATTCAAGAAAAATTGATATTCCATCAAGTTCTCAGAACACTTTCTTTCTGTGGGGATCCCGACAAACGGGAAAATCAACACTTCTTAAACAAAACTTCCCCCAGGACCTGTGGATTGACCTTTAATATCCGTTCTGAAAAAGCAACACATGGCCATACTGTTTGATCTTCCCCACTATGCGGATTTTTTTGCGGAAGAAGACAGGGGATGATGGCGTTTGATTGTTTCCTGCATTTTTTTGGTACTCACTGTGGTGTAGATCTGGGTTGTCTGGATACTGGTGTGTCCCAGAAGTTTCTGAATGGAACGGAGATCAGCCCCTGATTCCAAAAGAGCCGTGGCACACCCGTGGCGAAACTGATGGGGGTGAATCGTTTTTTTAAAACCGGCCTTTGCGGACCACTTTTCAAGCCAACGCCAGATGTCCACCCTTGAAGGTCTTTTTCCCCGATTGTTAACCACAATGGAGGTTTCATTTTCCAGGGCCAAATGGGGTCTTATCTCATGTAAATAAATTCCTAACTCTTTTAAAAGATAACCGGTCAAGGGAACAATTCTCTCCTTTCCCCCCTTTCCAAGAACCTTTAACCAGGCTTCAGATTCGTGGTAATCAACAAGATCAAAGCCTGTGAGTTCACTCACCCGACAACCCAGACCGAATAAAAGGGTGAGCGTGATATGATTGCGGCCTGTTTTATAAGGATCCTCAATCACTGAAGCATCCATTAATTTTTTAAAACTCCCAAGACTTAAAACCGAGGGAAGTTTTTTTCGAACCTTTGGAGGATAGAGTTGGCCAATATCAGGAATATCGTCCCCCGCTTTTTTACAAAATTTATAATAAGTGCGAACGCTGCTGATCATCCGGGCCTGGGAGCGGGTTGAAAGTTTATTTTTTGTCATAAACTGGTAGATAGCCCCAGGTTTTCTGTTTTTTTTCAAAAACACAGATAATAACTCAAGGTCCCTCTGATAGGCTAAAACCGTATTCCGGGACCGGCCCCGGACACTTTTCAGATCATCAAAAAAATCCACCCAATGCGGCAAAGACATATAGAAACATTTTCACACGGAGAAAGGGGAAAGGAAATAGAAATTAAAAACCCTTCGACTTCTGTCTTAAAACACTTACTTTTCACAAGTATAAGTACTGCTCTTTCAGGATACACAACCTCAGAAGGACAAACACCAGCATATACAATTTTACTGGATATTTGATAATAATACTATACATTTTTTCTAAAAATTTGCCTCTTTCCTGAATAATATTTTAAAACAAGCCAAGGGGACAAATCCTGACAAACTCTCTGAACTTGAAACAAGACTCCAGGTATTGGAAAGAAAAATTTCCTAAGAATAAGAAATAATCGAAACCTATGAATCCTTACCCTGGATCTTGGCGAAAAAATCTCCAAAACTGTTCATTGGCAAAGGAAAGACAATGGTGTTGCTTTTATCCCCTGCAATTTCAGTTAAGGATTGCAGGTAGGCCAGTTGCATGGACGAGGGGGACTGGGACAACATCTCAGCCGCCTGTTTGAGTTTTTCGGAACGCTGTAATTCACCCTCGGCACTGATGACTTTAGCTCGTCGTTCTCTTTCGGCTTCAGCCTGACGGGCCATGGCTCTTTGCATCTCTTTTGGCAAATCAATGTGCTTGACCTCCACTGTACTCACCTTGATCCCCCACTGTTCTGTGGCCTCATCCAGAATCACCTGGAGTTTTTGGTTGATCTTATCCCTCTGGGAGAGAATCTCATCCATCTGAAATTGTCCCATGATGGAACGTAATGTGGTCTGGGTGAGTTGGCTGGCCGCAAAACCATAATCCTCAACCTTGGTGATGGCTGATTCAGGATCGGTCACCCGAAAGTAAACTACGGCATTGACTTTCATACTCACATTATCAAGGGTGATCACATCCTGGGGCTGAATGTCCATTGTCACTGTCCGAGTATCCACTCTGATCATGCGATCAATGACCGGGATCAAAATAATAAGCCCCGGCCCCTTGATTCCAATACAGTGACCAAGACGCAAAACCACGGCCCGTTCCCACTCAGGAATAATTTTAATCACGGATGTTAAAAAGGCCACCCCAAAGACAACAAGAACTAAAATGGTTCCCATAAACTCTCCCTCATTTATTTTATTGATCCTGATTTCTTACAGGGGATTTTAAAGACTGTCATCTTTTCTTTCAAACCATTGCCGGACAAAGTCATATTTGACATTGAATACCTCATAATCCGGTACTCTTTCAACAGCCTGAAAAGATCTTTAATGTATTTTCAATCTTTTTTTCTACAAACAATCAGAGTCAACCCTTTAACTTCCTTAATAACAGCCACATCCTCCTCATTGAGATAATCCTCCGATTGAATCTTCCACAACTCTCCGCAACAAAATCCCATCCCCCTTTTCTTTTTGGGATTAAAACGACGAACAATCAACTCCTGTCCCTCCATTTTTTCCTTTTCCCGGTTCAAAATTCCACGACGGGTGGCTTGAATGGCCAACAACCCCGCTCCAAACATAATCAGAGCCATAACAACGGATGTAACGATCACCAAAGACAGGGGAATGTCATACTCGGAGTTTCCATCAAACAAAAGCATGGAACCCACAATAAAAGAGGCCACACCCCCCAAGCCCAAAGCTCCAAAGCTTGGAACAAAAAGTTCAGCAAACATAAACCCAACCCCCAGTAGAATCAGCAAAACAGCCCCCCATGAAACTCCCAAAACATGAAAGTTCATCAGTGAAATAACCAACCCCACAGCCCCGACAACCCCGGGTAAAACACTTCCAGGGTGGGTCATCTCAAAATAGAGCAAACCAAGGCTTCCCATAAAAATCAAGTAAATCCACTGGGGGTTGGAGAAAACCTGCATCATATTATGACGCAAACCCGGATCAAACGCTTCCAGGGAGGCCACACTCACTGAAGTCTTTTTCTCAGAATCCAAACGTACCTGTCTTCCCTCAGCAAAGGCCAGAAACTCATCGATGCTATTAACCACCACATCAATGGCCTTTTGCCTAAAAGCCTCTTTGGCATCCAAAGCCCTGGCTTCAATAACAATATCCCTGGCAAATTCAACACTGCGACCTCGATATTTTGCCAAACTCTCAACCCAGCTTTTTGTGTCTTCAAAAAGTTTTTTCCTGAGATCATCGGGAATTTCCTGGCCGGTACCCGCAACAGGGGAAGCCGCTCCGATATTTGTGGCCTCAACAGCTCCGTTCACATGACAAGCCTGCATGATAATGGCACCGGCACTGCCTGCATGTCCCCCTGAAGGATAAATCAAACACAGATAGGGAACAGGAGAGGTCATAATCAGTTCCACAATCTTACGGGTGGATTGGAGACTTCCACCCGGAGTGTTTATTTTCACTAAAACAGACTGACATTCCTTTTCCCTGGCTTTGTGCTGGGCTCTTTGGAGATAATCATAGGTGGCGGGACCCACTACATCCCTGATTTCCGTTGATAAAGTGCAATCAGACCAAACCGGAAAAACCCAAAAAAACCGATTAAAAAAACAAAACTTTTCATTTTTGCACCTCCACAGTGGTTTTTTGACTGTATTTTTGAAGATGTCCCCAGGTCTTTTTTTTAAGTTCAGGTTGCTCTTTTAAAAGATCAAGACCATGGGTTTTCATAATTTTATGTCCTGACCACTCAACAAACTCACCAAAAAGTCCCGGATATTGATCCCCAAAAAAAAGAATATTTCTGGAACCCTGAGAGTTTTCAATTTTATCAAGTTCTTTTTCAGAAAGGCCCAGAAAAGAAACCTCATCGGGTTTATAACCAAGAGCGGAAACCATTTTTTCCATCATTGCGTGAAGCTCAGCCGAAGTATCAGGAGGAAATACAAAGATTCTGAAAGTGTCAGGAAAGGGAGTCTTTGACCCCCCTTGAAACAAAGTGGCCCGTGAATCTGTCATTCTCCCACTTATGCGTTCCTGCCCCCCATTTACGGAAACCTGTCCCCGAAAAATTTCCCAACAGGGATTCTGTAAACTCTCCTTGAAAAAAACACTCCAAAAATCCACAATCCAAATCTATTCAAATATGAAGTCCATGACAAGGGAAAACATTGATTATTCCTGAACTTTTATAAAATTTCCTTAATTGTATCAATCATTATAGCTAAATTATCCCTATGGAAACAAATTAAAGAAAGAATACACAATATGTTGGTTTTGTGAACTATCACAGCCGGGCTTGATTTCATGGATTTGAAGAAGTAAGATGACTGTCCTTATGGAAGTTTTCACTTTACTCTTTGTGGGACTGATTTTTTTAACAGTCACTTTTATTTTTATTCGCCTGCTACCTGTTTTTAGACAGACAAAAAACGAAAATCTCAAAGATTCCGGTGAATCCATGGAAAAATCCATTCTCTCTGAAAAACTCAAAAACAGTGAAGATAAGGTAAAACAACTGACCGGAGAAAAAACCCTTCTTACCGAAAAAATGGAGAAAATGAACAATGAAATAAAAGAACTCTTTGCCGAAAAAGCCCGCCTGGAAAACAGCCAAAAGGAAAAATCAGCCCAAATTGATGAGTACACAAAAAAAGAAGAGACCCTCAAAACGAGTCTGAATCAGGCCCAAAGTAAAATTTCCAATCTGGAAGCGGACAAACGGGAACAACAAACCCTGTTAAAAGCGGAGAGAGAAAAACTTGATGAACTCAAACAACAATTTGAAAAACAAAAAACGGATTTAAAAAATGAATTCAAAATTCTCTCTGAGGAAATTATTAAAGAACGTCAGAAAATCCTGACTGAACAAAACGAAGAAAACCTGGGAACTCTTCTTAAACCCCTGCAGCAGGAAATTGAAAGTTTCAAAAAACGTATTAACGAGGTCCATACCGAAACAGTCAAGGGGAACACCAGTCTTGAAGCGGAAATCAGAAAAGTCATGGACATGGGACTCAAGATGCACAAAGAGGCCAGTAACCTCACCTCAGCCCTCAAGGGGGATTCCCAAAAACGGGGGGCCTGGGGGGAGGCCCAACTGGAACGCACCCTTGAGATGAGCGGCCTTGTCCGGGGGGAACACTATGAAAAACAATCCTCATTCAGGGATGAAAAGGGAAACCATAAACAAACGGATTATTTGATTAAACTTCCTGACAACAGACATATCATCATTGACAGCAAGGTCTCACTGATTGCCTATGACAGGGCTGTTTCTGCAAAAACCGATGAAGAATATCTGACAGCCATGGATGACTATGTAAAAACTGTAAAAAAACACATTGATGATCTGGCTTCCAAGGATTACGCAAACATCAATGGCCTCAACAGTCCCAGCTTTGTACTGATGTTTATGCCCGTTGAACCCGCTTATATTGAAGCCTTAAAACACGACAGAACTCTCTTTGGTTACGGATATGATAAAAATATTGTACTCCTGTCCCACACCACCCTCATTCCCATTCTACGAACCATTTCCAATCTCTGGATCATGGACAAAAGCAACAGGGAAGCCGGTGAGATCAGCAAAAAAGCCGGTGATATTTACAATTCAGTGTGCGTTCTGGCCGAACGTTTTCAGAAACTGGGCAACACCTTAAACACAGCCAGCAGTCACTACAATGATGCAGTCAGAGCCTTGGCCGGAAGACAGGGTCTCCAGGGGAAAGTGGAACGTTTTAAAGAAATTTCAAACAAGGCAAACAAAGAGATGCCCCAACTCGAATCCCGTCATTTTCAGCATGAGACCAAACTGCTGGAAAACCAGGATCAAAACACAACCAACTACTGACCTTCCAGAACATCACCAAAAACAAGATTTGAGATTCTACAGTCGGTGCATTTTCTGACCTTGGGATAGCTGCCTGCGGAAAAACTAAACCCGGCTCCCAGGGCACAGATTCCCGTGGTTGAACTACTGGAACAGGCCACCTGCATATTGGCTGTACTCAAGCCCGTGGAAGTGGGTGCTTCAGAACTGTTGCCGCCCACACTTGTGTCCCAAAAAAGATTGGAACTGCCATCAAGAGTCTCTTCCCCGAAATCAAAGAGGGGATCATCAGGAGAACCACTCCCCAGGGAATAGGAATAATGGATTCTTAAAATATTTGGATTTAAAGTATTTCCAATAAGTCCTCCACTTTTTTCTCCTCCGGAAACACTGGCGTGGGAATAACACGCATAAAAATCTGATCCCAAATCATTACCAACAAGACCACCGGCATATCCCCTTTTATTATCATCTGCCCCTATACTATTATTAGTGACAGATCCCCTGGTAAAAGAACTTATAAAGTTAGCATTGGATATTGTAAAACCTACCAAACCTCCGGCATTTGCACCGGAAGAATTCAGCACTTCCACATCAGCATAACTGTTGATTATGTCTCCAGTAATGACTCCAGCCAAACCACCTGCGGAGTAGACAGCCTTGGAAAAAATTTTCCCCGTAACAGAACAATTTTCAATATCCTTAAGTCTCATATTTCCGGCAATCCCTCCGACTCCGGAGGCAACCTTTGTCGTTATTAATGTTGAATTGACAAACACCTTTCTTAAATGAAGATTCTTGACTTTTATTCCCATACTGCCAAACAAGCCCACATACTCTAAGCCGGAGTTTACATACAAATTCTCAATAATATGTCCCTGACCGTCCAATTCACCAGTAGTAGAAGCAATACTCAGTGGAATCCATCCGGCACAGGGGACTGTTTCATCATCCGTTGGTTCATAAATATTCGTGCCGTCAAAAGCCACACAACCATCATCCCCCTCAGACCAGCTGGGACTGGCATCAATATCCATACCGAGAACAAAATATTTTCTCGTACTAACGGTAAACATACTCTTTAAATCACTGTAATTGCATATCCAATGGGGATCCGTTGAGGAAGTCCCGGTCCCCTGGCTTACGCATCGGGTGACATCCACTGTGTCACTGAAAGATGTCGTGGTACCCGACACGGTGATATCCTGGGTGGCTGTAATGGTAACAGGCCCGTTGGCGGTTACATCACTGCTGGTATCAATCTCCTCCAGCCATTCCCCATTGGTGCAATCGGTATCCTCAGCCGTCATGGTGGAACCCACCTGAACACTCACACTTTCAGTGCCGGAACAAAAACCACCCACAGAATAACTCTCATAATTGTCTGATAGAATATCAACTGCGTTGTCAATGGTCACTTTCCTGCTGCTGTCACGACTTGTTATTGAAACACCCGCTGCGGCAAATCCTCCATAATCCCCACCTGTCACTGTATGGGTGATTGTTGTCTGACGATCATTTGTCGAGGAGGTGTCATTCACTCCTGTCACTGTCACTTCCAGGGGAGTAGTCCATATCCTGTCATTGGTGTCATCCGGTTCAAAGGTCAGGGTGTCATCAGACACTGTCACCACATCGGGGTCATTACTGACAATGTGAACTGTCACAGGACCTGTGGGTTCACTTTTCAAAGACACTTCATAAGTTCCTGTTCCCCCGTCCTCATAAACAATCAGGGATGTCTCGGAAATTGTCACTCCCTTTTCATCATTGTCCAAAATGGTCAATGTGGCCGGATTCACCACTATAGAAGAAAAGAGTGTGTGTCCACCCACTATAAGAGTTTCATCGTCTTCATCAATAAAATCATCCACAAGAGTCAGGGGGAAAGTCACCTCTGCCTGATTGCTTCCTGCCGGAATATTTATATCAAAATTTGAAGCCGGAATGAAATCTTCAATCTGGGCTGTTCTTCTCGACACAAAAGTTGAAATTGCCAATGGGTCTGACAAAACAACAGAGGAACTTGGGCTTCCCCCACTGGTACTCCCTTGAAATTTGGCTGTCACCATGATGTTTTTCGTATTGTTTGCCTGCTGGTTGGGTAAAGCACCATCATGTTCATTCATACTTGTGGGACTGATTGTCAGTTGGACGGAACCAACATTATCATCATCAACAGAGGTCACCTTCATGGGACTCACAACCAAACCATTATAGTCTGTATCAGTACTTGACACATCATAGGTAATATCGGTTGTCCGATGGGGATTCCCTCCAAAATCATTATCCATATTATCGTTGATTCCTGTCACTGTCACTGTATGAGGGGCACTCCAAATATTGTTGTTGGTATTGTCCGGTTCAAAGGTCAACAAGGTATGGGAAATTGTCGCCACATTTGTGTCACCACTGATTAGGGTTACATACACGGAACCCGTGGGCTCCTGGGACAATTGCACTGTGTAAGTCCGGGTCCCGTCTTCAACCAATGACAAAGTGGAATGGGAAATAATCAACCCCCTGTCATCATTATCAACAATGGTTATGGTCGCAGGATTTATGGTCAAACCCAAAGGGGTTGAGCCACTCACCGAGAGGGTCTCGTCATTATCATCCAATTCATCATCAACAAGAGTCAGACTGAAAGTTCCTGTCCCTCTGGAACCCCCTGAGGGTATGGTGATATCAAAATTGTTAACGGTGGTAAAATCCGCAGCCTGGGCTGTTCCCGCTCCCACAGAGGCTGAAATTGTCAACGGACCCGGCAACCGGATATTGGCATTGGCCTGACCCCCACTGGTGCCTCCCTGAAACTCCGCTGTCACTGCGACGGTCTCCGTGTTATTGGCTATGGCATTGGGTGAGTTGTCATCATGCTCATCAACACTGGCGGGACTGACTGTCAATTGAATGAAACCAATGTGATCATCATCACTGGCGGTCACTTCCGTTGAATCCACTGAAAGACCATTGTAATGAGGATCCGTACTTGTCACACTGTGGGTCACATTGGTTTTTCTCGAAACTCCTCCCCCTACATCGTTATCAATATCATCATTCACACCTGTTACTGTCACCGTTTGAGGGGCACTCCAGATTTTGTTATTGGTATCATCCGGTTCAAAGGTCAGGGTGTCATCAGACACTGTCACCACATCGGGGTCATTACTGACAATGTGAACTGTCACAGGACCTGCGGGTTGACTGTCAAGTTTTACCGTGTAAGTCCCTTCCCCTCCATTTTCACCCACTGACAAAGTGAAGCGGGAGACAATCACACCCTTTTCATCATTATCCACAATGGTTATTGTGGCCGGACTCACTGTCAGACCCAGGGGATTGACTCCCCTCAATAAAAGGATCTCATTGCCCTCATCCTCTCCGTCATCAACAACTGTCAGACTGAAAGCTCCTATGACCTGATTGCTTCCTGCCGGAATATTCAAATCAAAATCGGAAACAGGGTTAAAATCTCCAATCTGGGCTGTGCCCGCCTCCAAAGAAGCTGAAATTGTCAATGGACCCGGTAACCGGATATTGGCATTGGCCTGACCCCCACTGGTGCTGCCATGAAAACTCGCTATCACTACTATTGTTTCCGTATTATTGGCTATTGAACGGCTTGAACCGCTATCATGCTCGTCAACACTGCTGGGGTTGACCGTCAACCTGATGGAACCAATGTCATCATTATCATTGGAGGTTATCTCCACCGGACTTACGGAAAAATTATTGTAGTCCGCATCACTGCTTGTCACAGTGTGGGTAATATTGACTGTCCTCAATGAACCCCCGCCTGCGTCGTTGTCAATACTGTCGTTCACTCCTGTGACTGTCACTGTCTGAGGACTGCTCCAATTGTCGGTTGAAAAGCTCAGTGTGCCTGGGGACACTGTGGCCACACTGGAATCAGCACTTCCAAGGGCCACTGTTACAGCCGAGGTGGGCTGACTGTTAAGTCTTATTTGGTAAGTGCCCGTCCCTGCGTTCTCCTCTACTGAAAGCTCTGTTAAGGATAAAACCACATTGGGGTTCCCTCCGGCCACAACAACACTGGAAAGATTGCCTGGGGCTGTGAATGTTAATGAACTCACGGCATTGCCTGAACTGTCTTTAAGATTTCCTGAGTTCAGATCAATGGAAGGGGAAGCCCCCATCCCTATCCCATCCGTATCAAGGTCTGTCTGTCCCACCTCGTAACGAAAAATCAAACTTGTTGATCCACTCCCACTGGCATATTCTGCGTACTCCATTTTAGGCTGACCGCCTCCATCCAAAATCAATGAAATCCTGGGGGTCCCTGTCACTTCCACATCCTCACTGAAAGTCACTGTGAAATCCATCCGGTCCCCTCCGGCATAGGTTTTTGAGGGAACACTCACACTACTGATTGTGGGGGCTGTGTTGTCCAACGTGGCGTAAACACTCACCACTTCTGACTCATTGTTCGCATCATCCATGGCCTGAATATGAATACAGTACTTCCCACTGCCCCCTGGCTTGGTCGCTGTGGAAACACTGGAATAGGACTCATTGGAGGCAAAAGTGTAACTTGGACAACTGGAACCTGTCAGGGCTGTCTCATCAATCTTATGCCTATAGGTACAATTCACACCATCCCTGTCCACACAGGACCAGTTCCAGGTCTTTGACATCCTCATAGTGTCATCGTTTTCAAGGGGATTCTGCTCCAGGGTGTTGGCTATAATCCTTGGGACTGTGGTATCAAGAACATAGGTTAATTCAAAACAGTGGACTCTGGGACCTCCCTCAATCCTGGCAAAAAACCTGTAAATCCCGTCAGAGGCATTTTCCAAAACATTACCCAAATTGACAGTGATCTCATTTTCAGAAGCACTGACCCGAACGGGATCTCCAAGGGGAATCAGGTCGGCATCCGTGCATTGGGAGGTGGAACGGGGACCTCTGAAAATGGAAACGGTCACATCGTAATCGGGAAGACCTCTGATGATAAAACCCGGACCACGGGAAGGACCGGGGGAGGGGGGATTGACCCTGAAATCAGGATCCTCAAGGTCCGGCTTCCGCTTCGATGACCCTCCTGAACTGTCACTACAGCCAATGGAGAATAAAAAATTAAAACCAACCAAACACAGTAAAATAAATTTAAATATCTTCATGTTCCTCTCTCCCAAAATATACGCCTGTTTGAATCTTCCGGTCTTTCAGGAATGGAAAATCCGTGAAATTTCAAACACGATCAGTATAAATGACTTCTTTATAATTAAACTTCGTCAGAATCTTTAATGAACTTAAATATAAGATTTTAATCCGGTTGGATTTCCTGTATTTTTTCTTTTTGATACCCTAATTGTAGCGAAAATATGCCGACTAAAGTCGATTGAGCCGAAAGGCCAGAGTGTGATCAGCCAGAACATTCCAGGCCATGGCTTCCACCACGGGAAGGGCACGGAGAGCCACACAGGGATCATGACGACCGGTTTTGGCAAGATCTTTAATGCTGGCCGTGGGTTTGAAGGCAAGACAAAATTCTATCATTTCCCCTGTGGCAATCCCCCCCCTGAGACCTCCATAGACATTGGATTCCATTTTTTTATGAACATCACAGCCCCTGGCATGGGCCAAATTAAAGCCTCCACCCAGTTCCACCCCGCAACAGGCATTGATTGTCATAAAAGCCCTTGCCAAATCCGCTTTTAGTTTTCCAAACACCGGTTCCCCGATAAAGGCTTTATGATTTTTTATACTCACTGAAACTTTGGCCCCAAAACTTTCCCCTTCCTTTTTTGCCTGAACCAGTCTTTTAATAAGAGCTTCATCCCCAGACCCGGAAACAGTTTCACCACCCACTGACAAAAGCCTGGCCTCGACTTCTGTTTTCGGATTTTCACTTTGGCAAAACATCCGGGCAAAAGCGGAAGCAATAACCCAGTTAAGCGTTTCACGGGCTGAAGCCCTGCCGCCTCCCCTGTGATCCCAATGACCAAATTTATTTTTCCAGACATCATCGGCATGGCCCACACGGGCCTGTCTTTTAACCCCTTCATAATCCTTGGGCCTCTGATCCCTGTTACGAACAATAACAGCAATGGGGGTTCCCAGGGTTTTGTTTTCAAAAACACCACTGAGAACCTCCGGTCTGTCCGGTTCACTGCGATCACTGACCGGATTTTCCCCTCCTTCAAAAAAACCGGGCCGCCTCTGTTCCAGTTTTTTTATCAAAAGTTTTTCATCATAGGGAACACCGGCGGGACAACCGTCAATGACAACACCCATGACCGGTCCGTGACTTTCCCCAAAAGTGGTCCATTGAAAAAGTTTTCCAAACCGATTGGATCCCGCACTCATCCCAAAACTCCTGTTATTTCGTTATACCAAAGATTAGCTCGCTTCTTTTTAATCAATTGTAAACGACATGGAAACTCATGAAAACCTCAAAGTACGGGATGAAAATAATTTTGATTCCCTCTCCGAGTGGGTTACCATAACAGCTGTTATTCCCAGGTCTTTAAAAAGTCTTTTTATCTCCTCAATGAGAGCTTCCGTCTGATTCCTGTCAATACTGGAAAAGGGTTCATCCAAAAACATAATATCAGGTTTGACAGCCAGGGACCGAACCAGGGCCAGTTTTTGTCTTTCACCACCACTGAGTTCACCCGGAAATTTTTTTAAATACTCCCGAAGACCCATAATATCTGTCAGTCTCCGGGCCTCATCCCTGTGATCCTTTGTTTTACAACCATAAAAAATATTTTTCTCCACACTGACCTTTTCAAATAGAGCCAGATTCTGAAAAACAAAACCAATCCCCCTTTGACTGGCGGGGATAAAGATTTCCCTGTTTGCCACCACTTTTCCCCTGAGTTTGATTTCCCCACTGGTGGGTTTTTCAAAACCGGCACAAAGGCGGAGAAAACTGGTTTTTCCAGACCCGTTGGGACCCAGCAAGCTCACCAAATGCCCTTTCTCTATGGAACAATTAAAATTTTCAAGAATATTTTTGGATTCCCTTTTAAAACCCAGGGACTCACATTCAATCATGGGAGAATTCATAGATCCGACCTCCAGCGGTTCATTCCCACCACTGAAATCAACCCAATCATAACCAAAAAAAGACCGGGAATGGAGGCCTGCTCCCACTGCCCTTCTGAGGTGAGATTAAATATCCGTGTGGACAGGGTCTGGTAATCCCCCGGAGAGAGCATCAAGGTCAAAGGCATTTCCTTAAAAACTTCAATCATCACCAATAAAAAACCAAAAATCATTGCACTTTTAACCTCCGGTAAAAACCAGAACCTCAAACGCTTTAAAAAAGAAACGGAAAACAAATCCGACACTTCGTCAAGTTCCGCAGGCATATCTTCCACGGATTCCGCCACAGCCCGGAAACTCACCGTAATAAATTTATAACACAAAGTAATAACCAGGACTGTTATCAGGAGTCCGGGACCCGCCCCGTCAAATAAAAATAAAAGCACGGCATAAGCGGAAACGGCAAGAAGAGTTCCAGGAAGACTGTAACCAATATTCGTCAGTGGCAGGTAATTCAAAAATCTCTGGCCCTGAATACGAAAATAAAAACCCAAAAGAACGGAAACAAAAACACATGATCCTGCCACAAGAATTCCAATAAACAAGCTGTGTTTTAAGCTTTCCAGCACTTCCAGCCAACCGGTTTCAGTTAAAGACCATAAAATCAACTGAAAAAGAGGAAACAAAAAAGAAAGTCCGGCGTAAATGAAAAAAACCACTGTTATCAGCCATTGCCGGAAAGTTTTTGGTTGAACACTTTTTATCTTTGTCCGGCATTTTCCATCAGTCCTTTTATTTTTTCTTTTAAACAAAAACTCAAGAAAAAGAAAAACAAAAACAACCAGCGAATATTTAAGACAGAGTCCGACAGCCCCGGAAAAGGAAAAAAGATCAAACCACAATTTGTAAATCAATGTTGTTATAACGGAAACATTCACCACGCTGGCCGCCCCAAATTCCGCCAGACTTTCAAACAAAACCAACATAAAACCTGATAACAGATAGGGCCACAATTGGGGAATCAGGGCCGTTTTTAAAAAAGACCGGGAACCCGCTTTTAAAATTTTTTCTGTTTCTATCAAACTCTGATCCACCCTTTCCAGACCCAGACTGCAAAACAAATAAACATAGGGAGTCAGGGAAAAAACCAGTATAAGAACCAAAAACCACAACTCTCCCTGAACCTGGGAGAACCCTCCATCTGAAAAATAAAAACCGGACCCAAGCATTCCGAGATAAATAAAAGCCAGAACATAGGGGGGAAAGGTCAGAGGCATTATCATCATCAGATTTAAAAATTTTTTGAAAGGATAATCATACAAAAAATAAATCAGGGAAAATCCAATACCAAAAAAACCACTGAGTAAAAGAACAAACAGGGCCAACAGCCCTGTATTGACAATAGCTTCCTTAAAAAGAAAAGAATCCACATTCACAGTTTCAGGATTTGAAAAGAAAAGAACAACAAGGGGAAAAGTAAATATAAAGAAAAAAAATCCCCGAAATACAACAGTCTTAAAAGAACATTTCTTTGGTGACATCAACGATAATGAACCCTATCCATAAGCAAAACGGCTTTTTTCTGATAACTTCCCACCTGATCCAAAGACAGGGACTCCGGTTTAAAATCACCCCAGCTTTTAAGAAGAGAGGAAACAGGGACCCCCTGAAGCACCGGATACTCGTCATTGAGTTCTGCAAAAATCTTTTGGGCTTTCCTGCCCGCAAGCCATTCAAGAAGGGCTTTGGCCTGCTCAGGACGGGAACTGTGAGCCACCACACCGCCCCCTGAAATGTTCACATGAACCCCTCCGTTGCCCTCCCCGGAAGGCCAGAAAAGGCCCACGTTTTTCCCCTTATCTTTCTTAATAAGACGGGCCAGATAGTATGTATTGGCAAGGCCGACATGACAATCCCCTCTGTCGATGGCTTCAAGAAGCCGGGTATCACTGGTGAAAACAGGTTTTGATAAATTGCGGACCCAACCCCGAACCACCTCTTCCGTGCGTTTCTCCCCCAGTCTGATAATCATGGCGGCCACAAGAGATTGATTGTACACTTTTCTGGATGTTCTCAAGCAGAGCCGACCTTTCCATTTTTCTGAAGCCAGATCTTCGTAATTTTTTAATTCCTCTTTTTTAACCTTCTGATTGTTGTAAAACAAGGTGCGACTGCGAAGGGAAAGACCCACCCAACGATTCGTGGAGTCCCGAAATTCTTTTGGAATTTTATCAAAAGACCCGCTTTTCAGAGGAGTCAGAAGCCCCCATTCAGAAGCCTGCCAAAGATTGCCAACATCCACCGTAATCAGAAGATCCGCCGGTGTTTTTGTCCCTTCCTGCCTGAGTTTTTGGATTAAAGCTCCCGCTTTTCCCGTGATAAGCTCCACTTTGACACCCGTTTCCCCGGTGTAAATGTCCAAAAGAGGTTTAATAAGGTGAGGTTTCCTGGAACTGTAAATTTTAAGGACTTCCTCTTCCTGACTCTGAACACAGCCGAAAAGAAAGAAAATAAAAAAAGGTGAAACCCACTTCACAAAAACCCTCCAAACACACCAAAAACTTTTTGTTTTACACTGAATTTTTCATAAAAGAAAGTTCCGCCTGAAACAAATAATCTCTATGAAGTCGATCCTGAAATTGTACGCAGGCTTTAGGAGGAAATTTTTAAAAAAACCAAAGTTTGTAAACACTTAATAACACACAAGCGAGAAGGCAACGCAATGCCTCTTATTTCCGGATTTTTCAGAAAATTTCAAAGTCGGGTGACTTTTGGGTGATCTGGGTTTTGATTTCTGGTGAATTGAATCTCTGTCATTCATCCGGTTTTCATCCTTATGTTGGATGAAAACATCGCTGTTTATTTTTGCCCTTGGTTTTCATTTTGCCATCAGTTACAAACGACATCATTTTAGAGATAAAGAAATGGTTACAAAATTCTGATTTAAAAGATCTGATCTTTAAAAGAGCAAGATCTGGTGAATTAATACACATCCCTGTAAAGGGTGCAATCCCTAGATTTTTCTCTCTAAGAGGTTATCAATCTGAAGATGGCATTTATGAAATGATAAGTTATTCAAGTGCATGGGGCTTTAAGTATTCAGAACATCGTCAAAGATATTGTCGTTTTCTTTCGGTAAAAGGGGTATAATTGGACGATATACACTTCATAGGAAAACTGAAATATGCGAAAAAGATTGCTTTTTGTGAAGTAGTGCAATACAAGGGCCTCTGAGTTTCCGACTCTTGCTAGAATGAAGCTGTTATAGACACAGCATGCCCTTGATAAAGGGCCGAGGATATTTCCTAAAACTGTCGATCCTAAGCGTTTGAATAAGAGTGAGCCGGTAAGCTGCATGGTGTGGCTTGTTCCGGATGATTACTCTTAAACAACTTAAACACTAAAGGAAAATATCATGGCTAACGGAACAGTAAAATGGTTCAACACGACTAAGGGATACGGGTTCATCGCACCTGATGACGGATCAAAAGATATCTTTGTACATATCAGTGCATTGGAAAAGGCAGGTTTGTCTCAACTGAATAATGGTCAGAAAGTCTCGTACGAATTGGCGACCGATAAAGGAAAAACATCTGCGGCTCATATTCAGCTGCAAGACACTTAAACCCTTATCTACCAAAATTAATCATTCAAAGCAGATGTGTGGCCTTGCGTAAGGCATAGCATTTGGCTGTCTGCGGCAAGGAAAAAACATGAAAACATTTCAGGAAATGGGCCTTCCAAAGGCTCTTACACATACATTGCAACATATGCAATTCAATGAACCGACCCCCATTCAGGCCGAGGCCATTCCTCTGGCATTGCAGGGAAAAGATATATTGGGCTCAGCCCAAACCGGAACGGGTAAAACAGGTGCTTTTGGTATTCCACTTGTGGCCAGACTTCTGTCGAACCCTCGCAGTTCGGCTCTGGTCATGATACCAACAAGAGAACTCGCCACACAGGTGATGGGCCAATTACAAGTGATGTTGGGCAAAAAATCCAAGATCAAATCAGTCTTGCTCATTGGCGGTGAACCTATGCCTAAACAGTTACAGCAACTTCGCAATCGCCCACGGGTTATTGTTGGCACACCGGGGCGTATTAATGACCATCTGAAGCGAGGCAGTTTGAGACTCAATAGCACAGATTTCCTTGTCTTGGACGAAACAGACCGCATGCTCGATATGGGATTTACCGCCCAGATTGAGAATGTGATGAAGTACATGGTCGCTAATCGCCAGACACTTCTTTTCTCGGCAACGCTTCCAAAAAGTATTGTTCGCATTGCGGAGAAGTACCTGAATGATCCTGTTCGTGTGGCCGTAAGTGCAACATTAGCACCCGCAAATATCAAGCAGGATATTTTGCGTATCAGTGAAGCCGAAAAATACCCTAACTTGCTTTCCCAACTGGATGAGCGCGAGGGGTCTATCATTGTCTTTGTAAAAACCAAATATGGGGCAGAAAGAATGGCTGTCAGGCTGTCGAAAAAAGGTCATAGTGCTGATGCGATCCATGGTAACTTAAGGCAAAACAAGCGTAATTGTGTGATGGCTGCGTTCAGAAACAAAAAGTATCGTATTCTCGTGGCTACAGATGTTGCCGCACGTGGACTGGATATCCTGCATGTTGAGCATGTCATTAACTATGATTTGCCTCAATGTGCAGAAGATTACATCCACCGTATTGGGAGAACAGCAAGGGCTGGTGCTGAAGGATCAGCTTTAAATCTTGTAACACCTGCGGACAAAAGCAAATGGTATGCGATTGACTGTCTTCTCAACCCTGACAGTTACAAATCACAACCCAAGCAAAGTGACAGAAAGCGAAAATTTAAGGGGAAACGCAAGGGCAATTTTGTGCATAAGCGTAAAAAGCCCAAGCGTTCTTCTAAAAGAGCAGCCTAGTGGTTTGTCCTATAAATTCTTACAGATTTGAGAAGTCCAAAAAAATTAAGGTGGAATACCGAGTCCTGAGATCAGGGTTTCGGCATCCACCATTAAAACGGGTTAAAATAGATGGTTTAGTTTAGTTTGTTTAGTTTTTTGCACATTTAAAGTTAAATTGATAATCCCCAACTTCCAGGAATTCATCAAAGATAAGTCTTTGTTTATCAGCCTGAATCGTGTAGGTTCCGGAGTAAGTCTGGTAAGAGCTTGAGTCTGAGTCTTTGAATTTTACTTCCATGTCTATATTTCCATCAAGGTCATCATCAAGGGGGGTGCAGCCAAGGGCCACTTCCTTTTGCAGATTCTTGACGGCCTTACCCATGTCTGTCAACTGACTGGTGTAATCGTTATCACAAATACGTCCCACCACACCATTTGTCAACTTGGAGAGTTCTTCATATCTGGTTCCATTGGTTCCATGCTCACCACGATTACAATTATCACCCGAGGTGTGTATAATGCTGTGCCAGGCAACGGTTTTGTTGGTAAAAGATGTTTTCACAAAGTCCAGGAACTTTTGAGGAGTGTAGCGGAACCCCCCCTGGGCCTCTTCATCTGAGAGAACCACAACAGCCAGATGAGCCCCTTCCCTGAAAAAATCAGTATGGGGGCTTTCATTGTTGTTGTATCTTTCAATGGTCTGGTAAGCAGCCGCAATTCCTTTTTCATCACCATTATGACCGGAAATACGCTGAATACGGTATCCAAAATCATCCTGAGCCTCATCAACATCCATACTGGAATCAAGAATGTGGTCTCCATTCCATGTAAAATCAACCAGACGGCCCTCGGTATAATTCTTCTCGGTATTCTCAACATCCGTGGAAGTCGCCGCCAATTGCCAGTCAAGATCTTTAATTTGTTCAATAAAGCCGTCTATTTTATCAGCCAGGTTGGCCCGTTCATCATTCATGGACCCTGAAGTGTCCACAACAAACAGAATATCCACCGGCACTTCCCCTAAAACCTCCTGGGCAATTTGCTTGGCCGCCGCCTCTATCTTGGTCTGCCAGGTCAGGGTCTCTGTTCTCTCGTTACCCGCTTTATCAAACACTTTCACCTCAAAACTGTTCTCCCGGGTGCTTGTCGCTGAAAAGGATACCAGGCTGTCTCCCGAACAGGAGTAAACACTTCCGTTAAAGGAACACTGATAATGGCTCACTCCACTGCCTGCGTCACTGGCACTGAACTGAATTGAGGCCGTCTGACCTATGTAAACTGTCGACGCAGGAGTGCTGGAAAACTGAAGACCGGGAGCTGTGATATCCACCAGCCAGGTGTAACTCTGCTCACTGGAAAGGTTGCCCGCATTGTCCTCTGATCTCACTGTAAATTGATGCTCCCCTTCTAAAAGACCGGCATACTCTTTGGTGTTATCACAAGTCTCAAAGGGATTTTCATCCAAACGACACTCTATTTTCTTAATCCCACTGCCACTGTCACCGGCCTGAAAGGAAAACAAAGCCCCTTGCTCTTTAGTGGGGTTGGTCGGTGTTGAGGTGATTCTCACCGTGGGCAAAGAAGTGTCCACTGTCCACTGATAGGAAACCTCATCGGACTCATTGCCCGCATTGTCTATACTTTTTGCCACAAGTGTATGGGAACCCTCCGAGGGGACACTCACATCTATGGCTTGCGGACAAACCTTATAATCCATACCATTCACCTTACAGCGGATCTCCTTGATTCCACTGCCTGCGTCCTGGGCATTGAAGCTAAAACGGATCTGATTGGTCTTATTACTAACAGCCTCTGGTTTATCAACAATAGCCAATGTGGGTTTGGTGGTATCCACTCTCCAGTTATAGCTTATCGTCCCTGAACGATTACCCACTGCATCCAGACCTGTCACTGAAAAGACGTGCTTTCCATCCGAGAGGTCTGTCAAATCATGGGGATTGGTACAGGCCTGTTTATTGCCATCGAGTTCACACTCATAGGACTGAATATCTCCCTGACCCCCTATCTCGGAAAACCCAAAACGGTCTGTCTTGACTCTGGTTATGGCATCAGGGGTCTCGGTGAATCGAATGTTTGAGGCACTGATGTCCACAACCCAACTGTAGTTTACAACCACAGACTCGTTGCCTGCATTGTCTATACTTTTTGCCATCAGATTGTAGCTTCCCTCCTGAAGATCATTTTTGGTAAGGGTACCAGGGCAAACCTTATAGTCCCCTTCATCCAGTTTACAGTGAATTTCCTTGACTCCACTTTGTTTATCACCGGCCTCGAAGACAAAAGTGGCCTGATTGGAGTTGTGTACTGAGGCCGGTTTGTCAACCAGAGTCAGTGTGGGTATGGTGGCATCGACCACCCAAACATAGGTCAGGGGATCTGACTTGTTACCTAAAGCATCAAGACCTGTGACCATAAAGCTATGCAGACCCTCCGGGGCTGTGAAACTCGCAGAACCCCCTGTGCAGGACTGGGGTTTCCCATTCAGTTCACATTCATAGGAACTGACCGGTTCATTATTGACTCCTGAAAACTCGAAACGAGTCGATCGATCTTTGGCAATGTTGGGGGGGGATTGGGTCAGTTCTATGGTAGGACCTGTGGTATCAATGGACCATTTGTAGGTTTGAACTCCTGAAACGTTACCCGCCTCATCACTGGCTCTGACTGAAAATATATAGTCCCCTTCCACAAGATCTGCGTACTCCTTGGGATTCTCACAGGCTTCAAAGGAACCTCCGTTCAGACGGCACTCTGTGGACTTCACTCCACTGCTACTGTCTTCGGAGTTAAAAACCAATGAAGCCTCTGTCTTATTGGTTGGGTTATCAGGTCCTGAGGCTATACTCACTGTGGGCTTGGTCTGATCCACTATCCACTCATAGTTTAATTCGTCGGACTCATTACCCGCCCTGTCCACACTCTTGGCCAAAAGACGATGGTTTCCCTCTGAGAGATTTGTCCTGTCCATGGTGTCCTGACAAACTTCATATTGACCATTATCCACCTTACAACGGATCTCTTTGATTCCACTACCCGCATCACTGGCCTGAAACACAAAATGGGCATCACTTGATTGTGTCTTCTTGTCCGGTTTATCCACAAGATTCAAGGTCGGTTTACTTTTGTCAACAACCCAACGGTAAGTGATTGGGGAAGAATTATGGCCTACAGCATCGCTGCCTATGACTGAAAACACATGATTTCCATCGGACAAATCTTTTAAATTGTGGGGACTTGTGCAGAACTCCATGGACCCACTGTCCAACTGACACTGATAGGACACGATCCCCTGCCGGGTATTGATCCCTGAAAACACAAAACGAGCCACTTCTTCCTTACTGATGGAGGGGGGGGTGTCTGTAAAATGAATTGTCGGGACTGTGGTGTCCTGGGTCCAGTTGTGTGTCACTGGCTCTGAACTCCTGCCCACTTTATCAATGGCTTTAACCTCTATGCTGTGGGCTCCATCTGCTAAATTGCTCAAACTGAATTCGTTCTGACAGGACGAAAACCGGGTGGCACTGTCTATGCGGCACTCCAGGTGGGAAACCCCTGAACCTGTGTCTATGGAAAGAAAACTGAAATCCGGGGTCATGTCCGCTGTCAAAGCCGACGGACCAAGGCTTAAACTCAAACTCGGAGGGCTTTGATCGGACCTCCAGTTGACCTGTTTGGGAAGGGAATAATTACCCGCCTTGTCCTGGGCCCGAACCACCAACAGATAGTTTTGACCCTCCACAAGGGATGTGTAAGTCACATTATCACTACAGGACTCAAATTGCCCCTCTCCCTGACGATCACACTGGATCAACTTCACTCCACTGCCGCCCTCATCACTGGCCTTAACACCTATACTCACCTCACTGGCCGCTATCCAGGCCGAAGGGGGGTTTACAAACGCCACCTCAGGGTCAATTTCATCATGAATAATGCTGTCACCCACACAGGCTGTCTCCTCTTCTCCCAAAAACCTGTACTTTACATATACGGAAACTTCCTGGTTGAGGGTCGCAAGCTCCATAAGCTTGCTGGTTTCTAAGGGCTCCCAGCTTCCACTGGAACAATCCGAAGAAAAACTGATGAGCATCTCGTCAGCATCCTTACTGGGAGTAAGGGTCAGGTGGACCACCTTGTCCCTGGTGTACTCCGCTCCGTTGTTAATCAAAAGTTCCACTTTCTCATCGGATAGAGAGTTGGTCGTGTTAATACTCCTGGCAGTTTGCAAACCCAATTGAAAGGAATTTTCCTCACAATAGGTACAGGACAAAAGAATCATCAAAAGCCGAACAATGGAAAACGACAATCTGGATAATCTGTCAATGTTGTTGTTAATGTTTTTACTGAAAAATCTCTTCTTGGAAATCTGTCTCATTTTTAAACCCTCCATAACCTGATAACTAAATGAGCAAAAACCGTACCCAAGGTCTGCCCGCCAATTAAACGGCTATAGAGGAAAAAATTCTGTCTGTTCTATTGACACCTGATCAATAGATCGACGCGGAATCTGATGACATCTGTCAAGAGTTTGAAAGGTTATTCAGATTTTTCCAGGGGAATGCACATGAAACAGCTTGGGAAAGAGTTTCTGTCAAAAGTTGAAATATTATTCAGGATTATTCAGTCAGACTTCTTCAGAGCCGAACTTTTATTTTTTATACGGAGAAAAGTATACAGTACTATATGTGGGACGAACCTCATAAGGAGGATTTTCTTCAAAGGATAAACAACCAAGAAGATCTTTGGCCAGTTCAAGGTGATAGTCCGCCATGAGAGACCAACGGTATCTTTCATCACTTTCAATTTTCTTTTTTAAAAGAGAACCTATCCTGTTATCCTGATGAACACAGGCACCCAATCGGGCCAACTCATCAGGTCGGTTTTGTTCCCACTGATTGTTTTCAAAATCAATACCATTAAAATGGTATATCTTTCCAAAAGAGACATAGTCGTCTTCATCGTCAATGGGCTCACCTGTCCTTGAAAAATGAAAGTCAGGAATAATTCCATAATACTGAGGGGATCGTCCACTGTTAAGAGTGTAAATACCTGTTGTCTCCCGCCTGACCAGGGGCTTGTTGCCGGGATTCCCGGGTAAAGTAAAAGAGGAAAAGCCCTGCACAGTGCCTTTTCCTGAAGTGCGTTCCCCGATCACCCAACCCCGTTTCATCTCCTGAATGGTTCCGGCAAAAATTTCAGAGGCACTGGAAGAGAATTTGTCAACAAGAACAATAACAGGCTTGTTATAAGACACAGGAGATGAACCACCTTTACGAGAAGCTATAAAAAAACCTTCATCCGCAAAATAGATGGAAGTTGTTTCTCCATTGAGAGTCTCACCATTTTTAACAGGGACTGTACCCAATAGAACTTCTGTCCCATGAATAAGGGTGTTTAACATACACGCTGCCAAAGTAATGCTGCCACCCTGATTTCCACGAAGATCAATAATCATTCCGTGACTTTTTTTATTCTTTATATCCTCCAGCTGAAGTTTAACAAATTCTTCACACAGACCAAGGGTGAGATGTTTTGTCGGTAAAGACGGAAAAAATTTTATGGGAACATAAAGGGCCTGGGTACCCTCCTGACCGGAGACAGAAATATCATCCTCACAACCCAGGGGTTCCATACCGGAGAGGCTGACAAAACGACTGTTTGTTTTAAAATCAGAGGAAAAATTTATAAGCTGACGGGTCACCCGGATATCCCTCTGCCCACCACCACAAAAACTTTTAACAGTGAGTTTGACCCGACTTCCTTCAGGTCCCCCGATTCCCCTCTCACTGACAGATTTTCCGTGAAGTGGAACATCATTAACAGCCACAATGAGGTCCCCTTTTTTAAGACCTGCAGCTTCAGCCGGTGAATCTTTAACAAAACCACCAACCAATATGCCGGATTTGACGGTATCCTTATGGTCATTAAAGAGATGAACCCCTATTCCGGCATATTCTTCAGAATCTTTTGGTTTGGAAATTTCCTCAGGATAGATACCGGCATAGGGATCCACAGCCTCTCTTAAAAAAACATTATAAGTTTCACCGATAACAGAGGCCCTGTCCTCTTGCAGGAAATGACTTCTGATAAGATCCACGCTCTGTTGCAAAAAACTGTCAGAGATTTCCTTAATGGAGGGGAAACTCCCGGTTTGTTCCCCCTCTGCCTGCAAACGAAAAAAAGTACGGAACGATTCCCTACGCTTTGCCTGAGATGACAGAAATATGTCTCTTGTTTTAAAGTCATCGTCTTTTTCAGGATAAGAGGCAATTTCCAGTTTATTGGAATTGGAAACTCTGACCTGCTGCGGATTGTTTTTATCCAAATTCAAAACCAATTCATGGAAAGCCATCATACAGGCACTAAAGTGTTTTTCGGACCTGTGGCATTCACTCATTTCTTCCTGAAAAAAATTCAGATTCAACCCTGTCTCTTTCCATGCCCTTTTCTCTTCATTTTCTGTGTACTCCATACCCCCTTGTGCATGGGACAGTAAAAAAAGAAAAAAGACGAAAAAGAAAATAATCCTGTTCAAAATGGCCTCCTCATAAGCCTCTTTATACTGATCAGATTTTTCCATGGATTATCTCTCTCAAAACATCCAAAAATTCCCGGACCCAACCCCTGGGTCCGTCTGTTATACCTGACTGCGTTTAAACTTCCACCAAAATTACAATTTTATGAAAAATAAATAATTTTAATGTGTAAAAATACAGACTTTTGGCTACAAAGGACAACAAATACAAAGTTTTTTGGGAAACAAGCCGTGGAAAAATGAAAGGATCATTTCACACACACCGGTTTTCAGTATTCCTAAATCATTGAATTTATCCAATAAAAAAAAGCATGAAAATCAGATACAAACTTTGGTCTTTATCTTTAACGAAATGATACCAAAAAATCTGGACTGTCCCGGTTCTGGTTATACAAACCGGTTACTGGTAACATTTAGGGAATGAAGACTCTCTTTTTTATAAACTTCTGTGTCATTGTCCTTTTTCTGAGTTGTTCACCCAACAAATTTGAAAGAGGAAAAGCCAGTAGCAGCTCCCATCTGGATGATGATGATGAATGGTGGGAAAACGACTCTGACTGGAATACGGATATCGGTGATCAGGTAAAAAATGTCTGCCGAAGAGGTGACTATGTGATTTATTCCCCGGGGAAATGCCCTGAAGCAGAAGGGGATGGCAACAGCAACCATGACAGTAATAATGACCTGTTCATAGGTGACATCAGTTTTGGTCCGGACGCTGACAATGATCTTGACCTTGGCCTTGATCCCAATACAAATCCCGTTAAAATCACCCGCAGACCCGTGGATATTTTCTTTGTTGTGAGTTCCAATACCTCAATGTGGTACTATCTGACTTACCTTACAAACGATCACGATAATAATCGATTCCAGGGCCGATTCAGATCCTTTATTCCCACCCTGAATCAATACAATATGGACTGGCGTATGTTTTTCACCAACTCCTCCTATTCAGGACGTAAGATCTTAAAAGAAAGGAATGGAAAAGCCATGGAACTGGACGGCCAGTACGGAGTTTTGAATTCAAAGGTTCTGGATAAAAACACAAAGGATTATTCAAACACTTTTATATACACGATCACCAGAGGGCCGGAAATCACCTACGATCGTAATGAAAAGCACCATTGCCACAGACCCCCTTTGTGCAGTAGTGTACGACCTTTGAGAGCCCTTAGAGGTTCCTTTTCAGACAATAAAGATCTCACCCGAAGCGGAGCGGATTTTGTGGCTGTCATTCTCAGTAACAGGGATGAGGAGCAGGAGAAAACGTCAGCCGATGATGTGATTCGTGAATTCAGAAGAGTTTACGGTTCCAGCAAAAAACTTTTTGTATTGAGTCTGATTGTTCTGCCCGGCGATTCGGAATGCTACGGGGAAAATGAAGAAAAAACTTTCCTTATATATAAACACTGGCAAAGACCAGGCTACGGCAACCGGATTTCAAGTCTGGCCAGAAGAGCCGGTGGGGGTAACTTCAGCATCTGTATGAAAGATTATTCCGTACTGGCCAAAACCATAGTCTCATTGAGTTCCCAATAATAAGAAAATTACACCTTGACTGTTAAAACAGCAAATGACATCAAAGACGGGACATGACCGTTTAAAACAGCAAGTGACATCAAAGCCATGGAAAAAGTCTGCCAACTGGCGGCCCGGACCCTGCAATATGTGGCCCCGTTTATCAAACCCGGAGTCACCACCAATGAATTGGATAAAATTGTTCACGATTACACCCTATCCCATGGGGCCAGACCCGCACCCCTTAATTATCGTGGTTTCCCGAAGTCCATCTGCACTTCCGTGAATTACTGTATCTGTCACGGAGTTCCCGATGACACCCCATTAAAAGAAGGGGATATCGTCAATGTGGACGTAACCTCTTACAAGTACGGGTTTCACGGTGACACCTCAGCCACATTTTTTGTGGGAGTGGTTTGCGAAAAAGCCAAAAAGATCACCGATATGGCTGAAAAAGCCATGTATAAGGGAATTGAAACCATAAAACCGGGAGGAACCGTGGGTGACATCGGCTTTGCCATTAACAAGTTTACAACCCGCAGGGGCTATTTTGCAGTCCGTGAAATCGGAGGACACGGGATTGGCCGTGAATTTCACGAAGATCCCTTTGTTCCGTCCACGGGACGAAAGGGCAAAGGGGCTCCTCTGCTTCCCTTTGGAACCATCACGGTTGAACCCATGATCAACGAAAACGACAAACCCATTGTTGAGTTTCAAATCCCGGGTTCTGATATTCTCTATTATGAGACCCGTGACAAAACCCTTTCCGCCCAATTTGAACACACGGTTCTGATCACCGACAAATCCCACCGGATACTCACCCTCCCCTGAAAAAAAATCATTTCTCACATTTTTAAAAAAGGACCGGATAGGAGAGAGGTTCAAACCCAAACCAAATGAAGGCATATTATAGACGGGACTTTTTAACAGTGCTGTTTTTTGGTTTGACACTGTTTTCCCATTCAAGTTACATTGAAACCTAAAGAACAAGTCGAGGGTGAAAAGATTTACAGGATGAACCACTGATTCAAGAAAGCGAAATGAAGATTTTAATCAAAGTCATTTCAACGGGTTTATTCACTTTTATGCTCTTAAATACAAATACGATGGCTGATGATGACACTGGCAGGGCAATCCCCACGAAAGTCAAGTTCAACGGAGAATTCTATGTCCTATGAATCCCTCAATTACATGGACTTTGACAGCCTTCTTACCGAAGAGGAATTGATGGTGAGAAACACTGTGCGGGAATTTGCAGACTCGGAAATTATTCCAAAACTGCAAAAATGCCACCGTGAAGAAAGTTTTCCCGCCTCCCTGATTCCCCGGTTTGCCGAACTGGGTCTGCTGGGTTCAACCATTAAGGGTTATGACTGTCCGGGACTTGGGAATGTGGCCTATGGTCTTTTGATGCAGGAGTTGGAAAGGGCTGATTCCGGAGTGCGTTCCTTTTGCTCTGTCCAGGGGGCTTTGGTCATGTACCCCATTTTTCAATACGGCTCAGAGGAACAAAAACAAAAGTATCTGCCCAAACTTGCCAAAGCCCAACTCATTGGATGTTTCGGACTCACGGAGCCGGATGCGGGCTCCAATCCGGGGGGAATGCTCACAACAGCCCTGGAAACAGACAGGGGTTACAAACTCAACGGCAATAAGATGTGGATCACCAACGGCTGCATTTCCGATATTGCTGTTGTCTGGGCCAGACTGAACGATGAAATCAGGGGCTTTATTGTTGAAAAGGGAACCCCCGGCTACAGCACCTCACTTATGAAAGGAAAATTCTCACTCAGGGTGAGTGTCACCTCAGAGCTTCACTTTCAGGACTGTCTTGTTCCAAAGGAAAATATTCTTCCCAATATAAAAGGTTTGCGGGGGCCTTTAAGCTGTCTGACCCAGGCCCGTTATGGCATTTCCTGGGGGGTTTTGGGGGCCGCCAATGCCTGTTATCACCAGGCTCTGAATTATTCAAAAGAACGGGTGATTTTTGAAAAACCTCTGGCCTCATACCAACTGGCCCAGGCAAAACTGGTCAAAATGATCCAGGAAATAACAAAAGGACAACTGCTCGCCCTGCAACTGGGCCGATTGAAGGAAAAAGGTGAAATGAAACACTGGCAGGTCTCCCTTGCCAAGATGAACAACTGCCGCATGGCCCTTGACGTGGCCCGGGACGCAAGGGATATGCTTGGGGGAAACGGTATCATTGATGAATATCCGGTCATCCGCCATATGCTCAACCTTGAAACGGTAAACACCTACGAGGGCACCGAAGATATCCATCGCCTGATTGTGGGTTCCCAGGCAACAGGTATCGAGGCTTTTCGTTAAAAAAAGAGTTTGTGGAATTTTATGAGTTTTCAATTTAATGTTTTCAATTCAAAAAAAAGAATTTTCCACAGAACTTTTTTTCTATATATCGGTGTTCTCTTCTTACTCTCCTCCTGTCAGAATATTTTCAAGAAAAAGGACTCCGAAACAAACATTTCTTCAACTTCACTGCCTCCGCCCGTTGGAACAGCATGGCCCCCTGAGTCCTCCCCTCTTGGGGATTTCACAACCCGTCCCGGATGGGTTTCTGTTTTTCAGACTTTCACCTCTGACAGGGAGACCTCCATAAATATTTTAAGACCCCGCCTGACTCCCCTGGCCTATTATGTGGAAACTGATGAGGGACCTGTTGTCTGGAAAACAAAAAACCGACAAAAAGTGATTAAAACCACATCCGGCCCCCATATTCACTGGAAAGTGGATCGGATTCACATTAAAAACCTGAAACCCCGACAATCCTACCGCCTGATTATTGTCAACAGGAAATTTAAAAAAGCCATTGATTGGCGACGCTTTAAAACCCTGGACATCAATAAAAAACGGGTTCGCTTTATAGTGGGATCCTGTTTGTCCGACTCCCATGCCTTTGAACACATAAGAGAGAAAATCTGGGATCAGATGCTCACTCACAGGGCCGATTTTCTCATGCTTCTGGGAGACCAGGTCTATGTGGATGACTTTGACTTTGTCCCAAGGAAAAAAGCCAAAGAGTTTGACATCTGGACCCGTTATATTGACAGTTTTCGCAAAATCCCCCTTTTCCAAAACAGAAACCTCATACCCATACTGGCTGTTTGGGACGACCATGATTACGGAAGCAATAATGCGGATAAAAATTTTCCCTCAAAAAAAGCGGCTCTAAAGATTTTTTCAGCATTCTTTGGAGGGAAGTCCATCGAAGGGGTTTATGAAGTTCCAAAAAACAGGGAGGGAGTCTATTTCAGTTTCAGGGCTTTTGGACAAAAATTTTTACTTATGGATGACCGCTACTTCAGGGAATCCGATAAAGAAAAAGAATACGGCCAGTGGGGAAAGCTCCAGCACCAATGGTTTCAGCAACAATTAAAGGATTCCAAAACCCCTCTGTGGCTTGCCAACGGCGGTCAGTTTTTTGTGAAAGCCAAGTTTATCCCGCTGAGAAACGGATATAAAAAACAAATCAATGAAAGTTTTATAGACGATCAGGCTGCTCATTTTAAAAATCTGACAAAAGACATTAAAGAGGCCACCCAGCCCGTGGTGTTTTTATCCGGTGACAGTCATCATTCTGAAATCAATCCCATTGAAGAGGAAAGAGTCGGTTATAAAACCTATGAGATCACCTCAAGCCCCGTACACAGTTTTATCTATCGCAACAAAGGCAAAAAAGAACTGCCACAAGATCCCAGTCCCATTGTAAAAATCAGAGAACACAATTACATTGTCATCGACAGTCAGGCTTCAGAAAAAAATATGAACTTTGAAGTCTTCTCCCTGGGAGTCAAACAGAAAGAACCTTTTTTTGATAAAAAACTAAAAGTCTCCAAAAAGTAACTTATACTGATCCGGTTTGAATTTTCATGGAATTTCCCTGAAAGATCATTTATTCTATGCTGAATTTCTCTATTAGCCAAAATCCGCTTAAAACAAGTGGTCTCTCAAAGTTACATGAAAAACAAATGGTCTTCAGTATAAAAAAGTTATACTGCACCCTGTGTTTGGGTGTTGAAAAATTTATAAGTTTTTTGAAAAACAGGATCGTATCATTTTAAGACAGAAATAAAGAGAAAACTCATATCATATTCTCATATTTACAAAATCCGGAGATTGAAGTCATTATCAAACCTTCACCGATCTGCCTGTCATTCCCGTCCATATCAACCTGATAAAAGACAGGAATGGAAGTCCGCTCTTTAAAGTAATAAACATTTTTTGAAAAAAATTTATTCTTTATTTTACATTCAACACCAAAAAGGGGTTTTTTGTTTTTAAGAACCACAAAATCCACTTCCCTTTTATCCGTATCCCTTAAATATCTGAGTTCCATTTTCTCACCGTTTACGTCCTGATGATAATGACAAAATTTGAGAAGCAAACAGGCTATCATATTTTCAAACCTTATCCCCTCTTCATCAATCTGGCTCCAGTCCCACAGATAGAGTTTTTTTTCTTTTTTTACAGCCCTGATCTTTGAAGATCCAAAAGGGGGTATCTGAAAACAAAAGTAAAGGGAATCCAGAATTTCAATCCAACGCTTGGCTGTCTTGGGGGCAATTTCCAGGGCCTGAGCCAAAGAGTTGTATGACAGAGGGGCACCCACCCTCAATGGAAGTTCTTCAGCCAGCATTTCAATTTTATCCATGTCTTTAACATTTTCCAGGTCCCTGAGGTCTGAACGAACCAGCTTACTGAGCCTTCCAATATGCCATCGTTTTAATGACCTTTGATTTCTTTCCAAAAGAGGCTCCGGGAAACCTCCGAACTTGAAAAGAAGTTCAAGATTCTTTTTATTATTCCCCAACTCAGGCAGAGAGTAAGGGTGAAGCCTGTAATAAAAATACCGGCCCAACATGGAGTCCCCGCCTTTTCTGAAGTGATCCAGTCTCGCTGAACCCGTAATGAGAAAGGAATGGGTGTGTTTTAAAGTATCAAAGAGACCTTTTACAAAATTTCTCCAACCCTTATATTTATGAATCTCATCAAGAACAATCAAAGGCTCTGACTTGGGCCACTGTCTGTTCCTGATTTTTCTTCTGTCTTCATCCGAATCCCAATTGAGATAAGCGGGATGTTTATCATGAAACTTTTTAATTAAGGACTGGGCCAGTGTTGTTTTACCAACCTGTCTTGCCCCTCCTATGAAAACCATCTTTTTTTTAAGATCTTCTTTGACATTTTTTACCAGATATCGTTTGGGCAATAAGGACATAACTCCATAATACTCATGAGTTTTTTGGAGTCAAGGTCATTTTAGAGATATTTGAAATATCTGATTGTTCCTGGATGCTTTTGTAAAAAATCTCTTTGGAATTTCCCTTTTGACGCACCATAGGCGAAAACTCTTCCTGCGAAGAGTTCCTGACAGATTCTGATATAGACTTCAACCACGGCCAGGAAAATCGGTAACAAACCGATTCTGTTTTTGAATCTTTGATCTTGTGGAAAATAAAAAAACCAAAGAGGAAAAAACATCCGAATCTCGGATGTTCTTGAAAACTGGAATCTTCTAAAAAAGTAAATATTTTTGAATTTTAAAAGTATCCCTCAAAATTAAAATGTTACTTATAGTCCGTAGACTTATTTTCTACATAATTAGAATATGACTTATGAAAAAAAGTGAATTGGCAAAAGTCATTGCATCTCTAGTACAAAAGAGACGGAAATCTCTTGGACTTAGTCAAGAAAAATTAGCGGAATTAGCAGAATTGGATAGAACTTATATATCAGGCTTTGAAAGATTGCATAGAAATATAACTTTAGCTTCCCTTGAAAAAATCAATAATGCTCTCGATTTTACAATGGAAGATTTCATAAATGAGTTGAAAAATGAAGTTAAATTACAAAATAAACAAAGACGGAAATAAATCAATATATGATGTGGATAATAATGAAGTCGTAATTCAAGCGAATTTCTTTACTGAAGCACTTCATAAAACTCATAATCTAGTTGATCAAATTGGAAAGTTTCCAGTTAATATATTCTCAATTCTTGGTATGAGAAATTTAAGTGCTTTTATCGGTGAATTGTTTGCAGCTTCATTGGAAAAAACATCTGGAGGTTTACTCAAGTCAAATCCACATCAAGATGGATATCCTGACCTGCTGCTTATGAATGATAAAGGTAAAGAAATTTGGCAATATTTAGAGACCATTTCAAAATTATCTGACAAATCACCTTTTAATCCATTTGAAAATGGAGGCGTTGAAGTTAAAGCAACCTGTGGTGCTGTTCCAACTCCAGCAATTTGCAGAAAAAAAGGATTTATAAAACCTCAGATGGGAGATCAACGAATAAAACTATTGACCGGATATGATTGGAAAGCTCACCATAGAGATACAAATTATTTAGCAGGTATTTTATGGGATTTTTTAGATTCTAGGCCACGCATAGTTGCCGTGTTTTTTTCTACAAATCTTATTGAAAACGATTGGTGTAAAATTATAAAACCTAGAGAAGGAGGGGGTAGAACCACCAGTGTTTCTATTATGTCACGAACAGGAGTAAAAAAGATGTATGAAAATTGGATACTTGTTATTGAAAATGAACACTATGTATCCTTCCTTAATAAGTATAATAAGAGTGATCTCTTATGAGAGAGCTTGTGCAGGATAATTTTCGGTTATTTTGTGTTTTTTAATTTTTTTATTTGATAGGTTTTCAACAAAGTAAACAAATATTTTTTTTAATCCTCTTGGCGGAATACTTTCTCCAATTATTTCCCGGATGACTTTATCTGATACTTTTTTCCCATCATTTCGAATCCATTTATATTTAAAATCAGAAATTGTATGAAGAAGAAATGCTTCATGGAGTGATAAAACTCTATCTTGATCTGGATGGATTTTATTGTCACTACAAGCATAAGATAGATTTCTTGTTAGGGCACTGGCTGGCATATCCCAGCTTATTCTCTTGTAAGCACTTGTGAAACCTTTCATTAAATAATAATTGCCATTTTTTTCTGTCCAAGGTCTTGGTAGTAATTCATTACATTTAATACAACGGATTGGAGTTTTCGTGCTTGCACGGTTAATACCACATTTATCTCGCATAGATCTGTGAGATGGATTTCCCTGATAACCACACTTTTTATTAACACATTGATTATTAAAAGCTCCTTTCTCTGGTGGTGTATTAGAAATCCAGAAAAATTTCTTTTGATCTAAAACAGGAACATAGTGGTATTTTATGTGATTACACTTCGCTTGATCTTTACTTTTTGCAGATAACTTTGGAAGATGTTGAATGGTATTTCTTACAGTAATCCATTTTTTATAAATTAAATTAGGTTTTTTAGACTGTGTAGGTTCTGGCAAAAAGGAATTATTCTTATTAAAAATTCTAATTAAAGCTCTTTCATTTGTAAAAACAGTAATAAGTCTTTGTCTTCTTTGAGGAACTCCATAGTCTGCAAATTCTACAACTTCTGCATGACCAAAATAACTTTCTAATTCTTTGGATAAAAAATCTAATATATTAATTAGGTTTCGTTTATCTCGGTCAAGAATCAAAGTGTGCCGCATTTCAGGAACATTTTCAAGAACAACAAGTCTCGGTTTAAGTCTCTTTATTATATCAACAACAGGGATAATAAGTTGATTTCGTTTATCGAGCTTTGATTTGATTCCTGATCTAATACCATTTAACAGTTTGCCTCGACCATTTTTGGACATTCCTTGACATGGAGGAGTTGCAAAAAGAATATCTAATTTTTTATTGATTAGTTTAGATTCAGTTTCTTTTATAATTTTTTCTTTTACTTTCCAAATATCACCAATAATCATTCTAGTTTTTGGAAAATTGCTTTTATATATTTCAGCTCTCTCATTAATAATTTCGTTTGCAACTAAGTTTTCAATTTCAAGATCTTTAAAGACTAAATCAGCAATACCTCCTGAACTGAAAAGAGAAATAGATTTCAAAATTAAACCTCCCACCAATTCTTCAAATTTCTTTTATTGTTGACTATAAGTCAACAAAAGGATTTGTTTTTTCGATTTTTAATATAGTCAAATGCTGGTAGTAAAAAAGTAGTATCCTGGTAGCAAACGGATGAAATTTCATGGATTTTCCTGAAATTTTCAAGCCTTGATTGTCAGTCTTCTTTAGTGATTTTAATTATTTGGCTTTATTGAGGTTTTTTCGTCTTCAGGGGAAAACCCTTCCGAAAAATGGAGGTGGTGACGGGATTCAAACCTACAAATTCAACTGTGAATCTTAAAATTTTGGAAATAAACCATACGAATTTTGGCGTCCCCAACGGGAGTCGAACCCGTGTCCCGTCCGTGAAAGGGACGTATCCTAGGCCTCTAGACGATAGGGACAGATATATTTGGTGATCCGTCTTGGGCTCGAACCAAGGACCCTCTCCTTAAAAGGGAGATGCTCTACCGACTGAGCTAACGGATCAAATATAAAGATTGATCCGGTTTTACTTTTCACATCCTTTGAAAAAAGGTCCTCTGAAAAAATGCAAACCGGATCAATCCGCACCTTTTGTTTTCTAATTTCAGCCCCTTAAAGTCAACCGGAAATAGACTGATCGTGTTGAATCCTATTTGCATACAACTGCTTTACGGTCAATGGTTTCCGTTCTTTCAGGCCCCACCGAGATAATCGGAATTTCAAGATTGACCTGATCCTCTATAAAAGTAATGTATTGCCTGGCTTGTTTGGGTAAATCACCAAAACTCCGACAACCGGAGATATCAGTTTTCCAACCCTCAAGTTCAACATAAACAGGCTTCACTTCATCCAATCCGGGATTTACGAAAGAAAAAGAATCCACTTTTTTTCCTTTCCATTCATAATGGGTACAAACACTGATTTTATCAAAGTGACTGAGAACATCCAGCTTTGTCAGAATCAGTTCATTCATCCCCCCCACACAAACAGCGTAACGAAGAGCCACCAGATCCAACCAACCACAGCGACGTTTGCGGCCTGTGGTGGCTCCAAACTCATGCCCCCGACTCTGAAGGCAATCACCCTCTTCGTTGTTTTTCTGCTCCGTGGGAAAGGGACCGTTTCCAACTCTTGTGCAATAGGCTTTAGTCACTCCGGTAACCTTTGTAAGGTATTTTGGACCTATTCCCACACTTCCAAAAGCCGAAGCGGCCACTGTCTGGGAACTGGTCACAAAGGGAAAGCTCCCGTGGTAATTATCAAGTAAAACCCCCTGAGCCCCTTCAAATAAAAGTTTTTTCCCCGATTCAATCATCTTTGTGATCTTAAGACCCATATCATTACAACGATAAACTTTCAGTGATTCGGAAACCTCCAAAAGGTCCCTGTGGAGAAGATCAACATCAACAGGTTTTTGATCGTAAAACTTTTCCAAAAGAAAGTTTTTTTCCTCCAGACATCTGATGAGTCTGGTCTTCAGATCAGGACAAAACAGATCCCTGAAAAGCAGAGCCCGACGGGAAGCCCTGTCCTCATAGGAAGGACCAATCCCCCGACCGGTGGTGCCTATTTTCATAGCACCCACCTCTCTTGCCTGGTCCAACTGCCGATGAAAGGGCAAAACCAAAAGAGTGCCATCGGAAATACAAAGCTGTTTATCATCGGTTAAATAACCCTGGGATTTGAGACACTGAATC
>CBDCNX010000027.1:0-41505 GCA_965219545.1 Bdellovibrionales bacterium | reverse complement strand
ACCAAGATGTGTGAGGGTTATTCTGATAATCCCGGAAATGGTGGAGGAAATGGTGGCGACGGTGGCGACGGTGGCGACGGTGGCGACGGTGGCGATGGTGGCGATGGTGGCGATGGTGGCGATGATGGTGGCGATGATGGTGGCGGAAATGGTGGCGGAAATGGCCCTGGGCCCCATTGACCAAGTGGAAACACTCTGAAAAGAGCATGATGGTGGTCCTTTGGTGACCATCACCCGAATTAGTTGTCCGCAAATTTTAAAGAAAAAACTGTATATATATAATAACGTATAATAAGTGCCTGGTGGAGTCACATAAATTTAATCCACCCCAGGGTCGTATAAACATAACAAAAAAGTGAAGCTCTGCCAAAAACCCCGTTGATTCGTCCCCATATTTCGTCACACCTTTACTCACTTACACATTTTATTATTAT
This sequence comes from Bdellovibrionales bacterium, assembly GCA_965219545.1. Lineage (GTDB taxonomy): Bacteria > Bdellovibrionota > Bdellovibrionia > Bdellovibrionales > JAGQZY01 > JAGQZY01. The sequence continues at coordinate 41,071 of CBDCNX010000027.1, read as the reverse complement.
ATTAAAGATCATTTATTTTTCATGCTATTTCCATAGAGAAATTCCATGAAAATTCAAACCGGGCCAGTATAACAGGTCTTTTCCTCCAAATGATATGTTTTTGGAACAGGGAGACGTATTTTAAAATCAAGCATTGGAGATACAATTTGGAGGCAAAATCAGTATGAAAAATTTACAAAAACTTCAGAAATTCCTGTTTTTAATCTTAAAAATGTATTAGTTATACATTGAGATTGATTGGTTTAAATTTCACGGTTTTTCCCCTTTGAAGCCCCTGAATTTTCAAAACAGGATCGGAAAGGGATTTTGTTATACTGAAGACCATTTGTTTTTCATGTGAGACCACTTGTTTTAAGCGGATTTTGGCTAAAGAAATTCAGCATAGAATAAATGATCTCTCAGAGAAATTCCATGAAAATTCAAACCGGACCAGTATAAAAGTGTCTGTTTTGTCTGGAGTGTTTTCATGAAGACGTTTGGGTTTGAGATGGTAAAAAGGGAATTTGTTTTCTGCCCTCTTTTTCTTTTGTGTTTTTTTTGGAGCTTTAGGGCCTATTGTGCTTCTTCCACGTTAAGGATCAGTATCAATAGGGCCGCCAGATCTTCAAGAGTTTCAAAATTATTTTGCAGGGATATCTTTTTAAATCCTTCGGCTTTAAGGGCTTCTCGCCCTGTTTCTTTTGCCAGAGTTTCAAGGTCTCCCGCTCCAAGGAGGGCAGTACCTCCAGGGAGGGCCGTGTCCCCCGGTTCTGTTGTCATTGACTTTGTCAGGAAATCCCGTGGGGAGAATTTTTCAGAGCGGATGGGAACGGGTTGGATTGGGAAAGTGGAGTCCTCTTTTAAAAACTGGAAACCGGAGGAGGTCAGGGATTTTCTTGGATTTATGACCTCCCGTACAGACAGAGAGAACACCGTAGAGCGTTTAAAGTCCCTTTCCCATTTTTCGTTATCAGGTTATGGGTCTTTTAGGGGGAAGGTTTCTTTTTTTGAAAGATACATGGGTGAGAAGGCTGTAACAGGGAGGTTAAGGCGATCTCTGGGAGGTTTTTTTACCAGAAAGTCTCTGGACAGACTGGTGGAAACTGCAAAACTTCTTGAGCCTTATGTTGGCAGAGAAACCCTTGGGAAAATCATGGAAAAAAGCCCTGAAAAGTTTTCCAGAATCAATTTTTTGGAATTACAGGGAATTTTAAATCATGCTGAACCCCGGGTTGGTAAAAAAATTCTTGGGGAAATCATGGGGAAGGATTTTTTTGGATTTCTTGAATCCTTTGGTTATCGTTACAAATCCGCAGAAGAAGTGTTTAATAATTTAGTGGAACTGGAGAACAGTTGGAAGAAAACCCAGTGGGAGATCAATGAATTTTTTTTTAATCATCCTGAACTGTCGGGGAAAGGGTTTGATAATTTTTTATGGTCGGGTTGAAACCGGTAGAGAAAGGATTCAGGGGGAAATTGAAAGTTTTGTAGATAGAATGTCTGATGATGTGGATGCAATCAGGGCTTTTGAGGTGAACACTGTGGAATTGATGATATCAGGCTTTTTCAGAACTTTCATAGAAGAGGCTATGGCTTTAAAGATTATGAGAAACCGGGAAGCGGAAAGGGAAAGAAGAGAAAGAGAAAGAGAAAGAGAAAAAAGAGAAAGAAACAGAAAGGCAGGAGAGGTCTTTCCTTGAAATGACTGATGCCAATCAGATCATTCCTGAACGTTTTTATTCCTACACCGCATCGAATGGCAGATTATACCGTGTTGTTTTCAGTAAAAAGTATCTCGGTGAACTGAAAAAGGTCAGTGAGACGAGTCCCGAATATTTTATCAAGGTTTTGCAAAAATTGTCCTATGGCGTACACGGTAGTTCCCGCAGGGAGCCAGGAGTTATTATTCTTCGTAGCAATCGCAATGTATTTGAAGTTCGAACAATGGGTGGTGGAATCAATGGATTCAGATCTATGGGTTATATCAGAGGCAATGTGCTTTATTTCTTAAGACTTTCCAAGGAGGGTGGGCATGGCCCGGGGAATATTACCCGTGAACAGAGGACAATGAGGGACAGGATGTTTTATGGAGGATACTCTTCCTTAAGTTTGTGAATGAGTCGATCATGAAAAGGTCTCAAATAACATCACGAGCATATACTGATCTGGATATGTTTGATAAGTTTCAGGTTCATGAATCATCCTCCAACTATATTATTTTCTCCAGATGGATTTTTTTATTCATAAGGAGATGGGCTCTGTTGAAAGTGGCTTTTGACAGAGCCACTTCCAGATCAGAAAGAGGACTTCCCTTTTTCACTTTAACGTGGTGAGACCTGAGTCCTCCAAGCCACCAGCGACTGTCACTCATATAAACAATATCCCCTTCATCAAGGTCCATTTGTTTCATGGCTTTTTTTGAAATTTCAATCCAATCATCTTTCACGGAATCGTCAATAACGAATGAAAGATTTTTGACTTTTTGGCCCGGCCTGTGATTGGGTTTTCCTCCTTTATAGGCTTTCATGGCTTCATCCAGAGTGTCGATGGTCAATCCCGTGATGTCCTTATTATTTCTGTGACAGGTTAATATTGTTGCCACAAAACCAATGAGGGCTGTGACAAGCATACCAAACAGGGCTCTGAAATAGATGTATTCCCCCTGAAGAGGGCCTGATAAAAACCAGGCCAGTGGAGTGATGAGTTTTGGATACCAAATAGTAAATACAGTGATTCCACTTCCCAGAATCATGGAGGTGCAGGCGGCAAAGGAATTGAATTTTTTCCAGAAAGCACCCATAAAAATAGTGGTCACAATGGCCGGGATGATTGTCAGGATTCCCTTGTAGTGGATATCCATTAGGCTGCCTTTTTGCTTGTTAAACCAGATCACAAGAACAAGCCCTATGAAAGTGCTTATAACAGAGGCCCAGCGGGCCACTTTCAGGTAATGCCTGTCACTGGCCCTGGGTTTGATTAAAGGTTTATAAAGGTCATAAACACCGATAGCCGCACAGGCGTTGATAAGAGTGTCAATAGTGGACATAAGGGCCGCCATGAGGGCCGCTACCACAAAACCAAAAATCCAGGCGTTTTGTTTGACTGTTGTCCAGCAAACCACAATGAAGGTATGAAAAGTGTTTTCAATTTCAATAAAATTATAACCGGCTAAAGCTCCTCCCGTTACGGATTGTTTGACAATAAGGGATTTTCCGATCCAACCCAAAGCCCCCACAATGATAGCCGAGATGGGAAGTGTGATAATAACATTAAAGAAAGCGGCTTTGCGACCCTCATCCACACTTTTGACAGTCAGGTAACGCATTAAAAACCCCTGGTTCATAAAAGCAAAGGCAATGCTTCCGGCCAGGGCCTCCCCCCAAAAAAGTTCTGCGGTATTGAACTTTGGGTTTTCATTGAGTGGGACAAAGGGAAGGCGATGGGAGACGGGAAGGTAAGACCACCACTGGTCAAAACCGCCAAGAGCGTAAATTCCTGCGAAAATAGCAATGCCTCCTGCCAGGTAGAGCATAACTCCCTGGAAAAGATCTGTGAAAATAACGGCTGTCTGACCTCCAAAAGTGACATAGGCTCCAAGAAACAGGGCGATCAGGGGGACGGAATAAATCTGTGACACATGAAACATTCCCTCAAAAGCCACTCCGATGGTGTAAAGGTTGTAGCCGATGTAAAAAAACATATAGGCGAGGATGATTGTCAGGGAAATAAAACGGGCCGTGCTGTTAAAGCGTTTTTGAAAATATTCAGGTACGGATTTGATGCGACCGTAATAGATAATGGGGAGCCACCCAAAAAGAAAAAAAGGAGCCAGAAACCAGTCATTGAGATAAATCATGGTGGAACTCATTCCCGTATCGTAACCCTGTTGTGAATATTTCAGATAGCTGTAGGATCCTATACCGGTAGCCATCATACTGGCTGCGGGTAACCACCAGGAAAAACGGTTTCCGGAATAAAAAAAGTCATTAATGTTTTTGTTGAAACGGGCAAAGTAGGTTCCAAAACCTGTGATGATCGCAACATAGACAAGACCTGTCAGGGCAATGACAAGGATGGATGGGGTTTCCAGTTCAATTCCAAAGGAGTCCACTTAGAGACCTCCATAAAAGGGAGCGGAAAGGGCTTTGTGAATCCAGAAAGCATGGAGAACGGCCAGGGAGAAAAAACCTATAATGATAAGGCAAAACCAGAGACAATCCCTGGAACGTGAAAGATTGCAGGCCCCGGTTTTCAGGACCAACCAGAGTCCTGAGCCTGTGTAAAAAAGCCCGAAACCATAGTGATAAAAATAACTGGTCCAGGGACTGGTTTCACCCAGGTTTTCAATAAGAAAACGGGGAAAGAAAAAAGCAAAAGCCAAAAACAGACAGAGGATTGACAGTGGTTTCATGACGTTCCCCCCCTTTTTCAGAGCTATAGCGTCTTGTTTTATACTGGCCGTGTTTGAAATTTTAAAGTTTTTCCTTTTTGAACCTCTGAATTTTCAAACAGGATCAGTATAAATGATTTTAGTGATTTGATTGACAGGTTTATTCCCTGAGGGCTCTTCTTAAAATTTTGCCCACATTTGTTTTTGGAAGTTCCTCCCGAAATTCAATAAAGCGTGGCACCTTATAAGCTGTCAGATTTTTTCTGGCAAATTCTTTTAGCTCCTCTTCGGTGACAGGAGCTTTTTTGGAAACGAAAACCTTAACAGCCTCCCCTGATCTTTCATTGGGAATTCCAACGGCAGCCACTTCGTTAACAGCGGGATGGTTTGACAACACATTTTCAATTTCATTGGGGTAGACATTAAAGCCTGACACAAGAATCATGTCTTTTTTACGATCAACGATTTTAAAAAAACCGTCTTCTTTCATTACGGCGACATCCCCTGTATAAAGCCAGTCGTCTTTAAGAACTTTTTCTGACTCTTCAGGTTTCTGCCAGTAGCCTTTCATCACCTGGGGGCCTTTGCAGCAGAGTTCCCCGGCTTCACCCCGGGGGACGACTTCCCCTTCATTATTGACAAGTTTTATGTCTGTATTGGGCAAAGGGACACCAATGGTTCCCCTCTGATCAGAACCATCCACGGGATTGCAACAGACAACAGGGGAGGCTTCAGTCAACCCATAGCCCTCAACAACCTGAGTCCCTGTGGTTTTAAACCATCTTTCAATCACATTGTCTTCCAGAGCCATGGCTCCGGCCACACTGAGTTTGATTTTAGAAAAATCCACGGATGTAAAATCCTGGTGATTGAGAAGAGCTTTAAAGAGAGTATTCACACCTGTGAGAATAGTGAAAGGGTGTTTTTTAAGGGTTTTGATAAAACCGGGGATATCCCTTGGGTTGGTTATTAAAATATTGTGCCCCCCGTAGCACATGATAGCCAGACAGTTCACAGTCAGGGAGAAGATATGATAGAGGGGAAGGGGGGTGATGACCACTTCCTCCCCTTCAACAAAACGAGGAGACATCCATGCAAAGATCTGGTTCATGTTGGCAATGATGTTGCCGTGGGTGAGCATGGCTCCTTTGGCCACCCCTGTGGTTCCCCCTGTGTATTGAAGAAAGGCCAAATCATCACTCTGACTTTCGGTTCTTGTGATGTTGTAATCCCCTCCTTTTTCAAGACCTTCCAAAAAGGAATGGGCCTGGGGCAGTGAGTAATGGGGAACCATCTTTTTGACGTATTTGACAGCATTGTTCACAACAAACCTTTTGACGGTGGGGAAAAGGTCTCCGATTTCTGTAACAATAACCTGTTTAATTTGGGTTTGATCCAGAATGTTTTCAAGTTGATGGGCAAAGTTTGCAAGAATGACAATGGCTTTGGCTCCGGAATCCTTAAATTGATGAAGCATTTCCCTTTCTGTGTAAAGGGGGTTGGTGTTGACCACCACCAGACCGGCTTTTATGGCCCCAAAAAGAGCCACAGGAAACTGAAGGAGGTTTGGCATCTGGAGGGCAATGCGGTCTCCTTTTTTCAGTCCGCACTCATGGACAAGAAAATTGGCAAAACAGTCGGACAGATGATCCATTCTCCCATAGGTGAGGGTTACTCCCATATTGGTAAAGGCCGGTTTATCTGAATATTTTTTAACTGTTTCTTCAACAAGCTGCGGGATGGATGAATAGTTTTCAACATCAATGGAAGGTGAAATTCCCTTTGGATATTTTTTATGCCATAAAGCCATGTTTTAACCCTCCTTTTGGATTTTTGGAAAAATCCTCTTTAGTTATAGAAATAAAAAGTCTCCAGTGTGTTTTAGTATTCCACGGGTCTTTGGGTTTTGTCCACTTTGTTATTTGTTTCATTATTATTCATTTTTATTAAGTGTCTGTCAAAAGATGGCTTTGGATCAGTTTATAAAGTTCTTTTGAAAAAAGTTTTTAACAGAACCTGACATATCTTTGCATAAAAGTCGGTGCTGAGAAAATCTCATCTGACTCTACAGGAAAGAAACTTCATAAATTAAAGCAATAAAAATGACATGAAAGTAATCTGTTAGCGATTGATAGTCTCCATAAAACGCTCATAGACTTTTTGATGATCGTAAAATTGGCGAACTTTTCCAAGGGCTTTTAGTGATTTTTCTTTTTGTCCTTCAGGGTTACTTAACACCTTTTCCAGTTTTTCTTTCAGGTTCGGGATGGATTTCGGTTGAAACAGATTTCCCAATTGTCCGTATTCCAGAATTTCAGGCACCCCACCACTGTTTGTCGCCAAAACAGGAGTCCCACTGGCCATGGCCTCTATAACCACATAGCCAAAAGTTTCACGGTAAGAGGGGAGAATAAAAAGATCCAGGTTTGGAAGCAGGAGGTGGGGGTTTTTATTAAAACCATAAAAGTGAATCCTTGAGTTCAAACCCGATTGATGAACCTGATCGATCAGTTTTTCATAATAAATTTGTTGTTTTTTCTCTCCCAGTGTGGGTTCCCCAACGATGAGAAGGTGAATTTTTGGATCTTTAAGAGCGAGTGAGGAAAAAGCCTGGATCAATTCATACTGTCCTTTTTGTTTGTCAATGCGACCCACAACCCCCATAAGAAAGTTTTCCGGTTCAAAACCCAGGGACTTTCTGAACTCATCACTTCTGTGACGGGGATTAAAAAAAGAGGTGTCAACAGAGTTTGGGAGAGTCCGGTATTTTTTTTCAGCAATGGGAAGATAGGGTTTAAGGGCTTTTTGTTGCCAGTCGGTGAGAGTGAATACATATTTCAGGGGTTTGTAGATCCATTGATGGAGAAGATCTGTTTTTTTCACCCCCACCAGCATTTGGGCAAAAGCCATGAGTTGGACGTTTTTAAGGCCACACAGAGCGGGGGACACAATCCACAGGTCCCGCAGGTTTTGCATGAGGATAATGTCCACTTGTTTTTCAATAATGTATTTTCTCAGCTTTAGGGTAAAACCAGGAGAAAAATAACGGGCACTGTTCCATTCAACGACTGAAAAACCACGATTTTTTAAATCCTGACCCAGAGGAGAGTGGGGGGGGCAGACATTGAGGTTTTCATGCCCGTTGTCCCTTAAAACTTCATTCCATTTGGAGACAGTCATCTCAAGACCGCCCCAGCTTTTTGTAAGGCAAATATGTAAAAATCTTTTTTTAAATGGGATTGTCTCTGAAATGTTTTCTTTTCTCATTCAAGCCAGAAGCGGCAGGCCATTGTTCTCAGTTTGTTTGTATATGTTATTCTATCAAGTTCAGTTTTAGGTTGTACTGAAGAAAAGCAAATTTGAGGAAAAATATCTTAAATTTATTCATTGTGTTTACCCCTTTTGAATTTTTGACACTACAATTCATGGGTTTTATCTATAATGGGAAAGGTTGATTGCAGCAATGAAAAATAAAGGGTGTGAAAAACTTTAAACACCTTGTCAAGAAGGTTTAAGGAGTTGGTCAAGTTCTTTATAACATTTACTGTTAATTTGTGGATTTTCTTTAGAGTTATTGTCTTTGAGTGACTCCGGCCTATGGAAGGAAAGGCTGTTACAACAGACCACTTGTTTTAAACCGGACTTTCTTAATAAAGAAGCCCTGTATAGAATAAATGAACTCTTGTGCCATGGATGGCCGTCCCGAAAAGCCGATAACTCTAAAAAAAATACATCCATATGCAGCAAACTAAAGAAAGAGGGCAGGGTTTGCCCGTATTATGGAGGGTTAAGAGGGTTCTTCATAGGTTTGAGGCTTTACCAGGAGAGACTATTTATAAAAGGAAATCTGAAAATAGGATCGGAAGAGACTTTTTTCTTCTATTTAAAATTCACGGATTGTGAAAAACAAATGATTTTTGGTGTAAAATCAATGAAAATCAAGCAAAAGTGGGTATAATGATTATGAGACCTGGATTCTTCTAAATTTTCAGGTTTTTAAAGAGGATTCACTGATTGTGATTGAATTTCCATGGAATTTTTCTGAATATGAAAAACAAATGGTTTTTGGCTGGAATCAGTGAAAACTCAAAAAAGTGTTAAGGAGTTGGTATGAAAGCAAAGACGACAGGAGTTAAAATGAAACAAAACAATTCTGTTTTATTGGTTCTGGTTTTCAGTTTATTTTTGTTGTGGAGCCGTTGGACCTCCCACGAGGCTAATCTGAGTCCTGTATTGGCTTTGTTTTTAATGTCCGGCTGGGTGGGGCAAGGTCGGTGGTATGCCTTCTTTTTACCCCTGTCGGCTTTTTTTATAAGTGATATCCATTTGGGTTTTTATCCGGGTTGGGCCTTTAATTATATCTCCCTTGCTCTTGTGATACTTTTTGGGTTGTCCATGAAAAAGAGTCTGGTCTCTTTTGTTATCCGTGGTTGTGGTGTGGCTGTTCTCTTTTTTCTTGTTTCCAATCTTGGGGTCTGGATGACATCAGGTCTCTATTCCCTCGATGGACAGGGACTTTTTCTTTGTTATGAAATGGGACTTCCTTTCTTTAAAACCAGTTTGGTAAGTACCAATTTGTTCTTGGCGGGATTTTATTTCTCCGGGATTCTTTATGAGCGGGCTTTTAAAAGAGACCTTGTTTTCCATTGAGTTGGAGTCATGGCTGATAAAAATGACAAATATGATGACAATGTTCCGGGACGTTATTATGTGGATCGTTCCTGTATTGATTGTGCGGCCTGTAATCTGACAGCCCCCGATCATTTTGTTTTGGATGAGGATGATGGCCATGCCTATGTTGCCAGACAGCCGGAAAACCCGGATGAAGAGGAGCTTTGTGTGGAGGCCATGGAATGTTGTCCTGTGGAAAGTATTAGCAATGATGGAGAAACCTGATTGACCTCCAGGGATTCCACTCAATTTCTTAATCGCGAACTGCAATGGCTTGAGTTTAACCGAAGGGTTCTCATGCAGGCTGCCAGTTCCCAGACCCCTCTGCTGGAGCGGTTGTATTTTTTAAGCATATTCACTTCAAATCTGGACGAGTTTGTCATGAAAAGAATGGGCGGACTCAAACGTCAACTTGACTTTGGTCTTTCCAAAAAATCCCATGACGGGAAAATGGCAGCGGATCAATTGCGATTGATTCGTGAGCACCTGTTGGTGGATTACAGGGAAATTGAGGAAATTTATAAAAAACAACTTGTTCCAGAACTCCGTGATCATCATATTCGCTTGAAAAAATGGAAGGATCTTAACAAAGACCAGAAAAGGGAGATCAGTGAGTATTATCACAAGAATGTTTTTCCGGTCCTGACCCCTCTGGTTGTGGATAATGCCCTTCCCTTTCCCTTCATATCCAATTTGTCTTCATCTCTGGCTATCAAGCTTGAACACAAGGAAAGCGGAGAGGTTTTTTTTGGTCGGGTTAAGATTCCAGAGGTTTTTCCCTCCTGGATTCAGGTGAAAGATGATGATCCCGGTGTGACTTATGTGTCCCTGTCCCAATTGATTTCCCACAATCTGCAGGAACTTTTTCCGGACATGAATATTCTTGGAGTGATGCCTTTTCGAATCACCCGGAATGCCGATCTGGATCGGGATGAGGACGGGGCTGAGGATCTTCTTGATATGATTACCGAGGAAATTCGCCAGAGACGGTTTGCTGAAGCTGTTCGTCTTGAAGTGGGCAGGAATCCTGATTCCTGGATGCTTAATCTCCTTAAGGCGGAGTTGGAGCTTAAAGATGATGATATTTATGAACCGGGAGGTCTTCTTGATTACACTTCCCTTGGTGTGATTTACGGTTTACCCATGCCCCATCTTAAATTTTCAGCCTGGGATCCGCGGGTGCCCCCTCCCTTTCAGGACACCCAGACTTCTCTTTTTGAGAGGATTAAAAATCGGGATCTGTTGGTTCATCATCCCTATGAAAGTTTTACAGCCAGTGCGGAACGCTTTATTCGTCTGGCCAGTGAAGATCCCAATGTTGTGGCCATTAAAATGACCCTTTATCGGACCAATGAAAAAAGTTCGATTATATCATCTTTAATCCACGCAGCCGAACAGGGTAAACAGGTTGTTTGTCTGGTGGAACTCAAAGCCCGCTTTGATGAGGAAAGAAATATTTACTGGGCCCAACAGATGGAAAAAGTGGGTATCCATGTTGTTTATGGAGTCATTGGTTTTAAGACCCATTGCAAAACCACTCTTGTTTTAAGGAAGGAAAACAAAGAGATCAATGCCTATTGCCACATTGGAACGGGCAATTACAACAGTGCTACGGCAAAGGTTTACACGGATATGGGGCTTCTCACCGCCAATAAGGAGATCACCCAGGATGTGATTCAATTGTTTCACTTTCTGACGGGTCGTTCTTTTCAGCGTAAGTTTGGGGTTTTATTGGTGGCTCCCATGAATATGAAGGATCGTTTCGTGGAACTTATTCAAAATGAAACGAATGTGGCCAGGAAGGGGGGGCAGGCCCGTATCATGGTAAAGTGTAACAGTCTGGATGATCGCAAAATCTGTAATCTTCTCTATGAAGCTTCAAAAGCGGGTGTGAAAGTGGATCTCATTGTCCGTGGTTTTTGTTGTCTTAAACCCCGGGTTAAGGGACTCAGTGAGAACATCAGGGTTGTTTCCATTATTGGACGTTTTCTTGAACACTCAAGGTTGTTTTTATTTCTCAATGGTCAAAAGGATATTCTTGACGGTCTTTTTTATATGGGTTCGGCGGATTGGATGCATCGTAATCTCCACAGCAGGGTGGAGGTGATTACCCCCGTTTTTGATCGCAGTTTGAAAAGACGCTGTCTGGAAGTATTACAACTGGCCCTGGAGGACCAAAGGGGGGCCTGGGAGTTGAATTCTGAAGGAAAATACTTTCAACCCAAAGCCGATTCAAAATCCTTAAGTTCCCAGGAAAGTCTGATGAAGTTAACAACGGCCCGTTGCCATTCTTTAAACCCGGAGGATAATTTATAGAAGATGGATTTAAAATTGATCAAACGTATTCAGGTCATCTATGTTTTGTTCACACTTTTAATGTCTTTTATAATTGCGCCCAATTTTGGAAAAGATAAAAATTTTTTTGTTTTTTTTCATTGGGGGCTTTTTTCAGAGCAGCCGAGAAAATCAGTTTATGATATTACCTGGGACGGGGGTCGCAGTTTTCTTTTCCGCGATCACAGGGAAAAGGCCAGAGATATCGGGGTGAATATGCTTGTTTTCTTTTATCTGACTAACTCCGGTAAAATTCAAAGAGGCAAAAAAGACTATCTGAGAAAATTAAAAAAACTGGGACCCTGTGAAAAACTCCTCTTTGTGGAAATTGAAGGTCCCCTTTATAGACATATTTTTTCCGATGGGAACTTTGAAAAACCCACTATTATTCAGGAGATTCCCCTTTGTGAAAACTGATACTTTTCGTTCCATGTTTTACATTCTTTTGACTTTTGTTCTTTATCATAAATCCTGGTTTCTAGTGAGACCTCCTGATATGGAACCACAGTTTATCTGGCTTGCCCGAATACCTTATTTTTTTGCCTCTTATTCCCCCGGCCAGTGTTCCGTTCTCTTTTTCATTACATTATTTTTCATTCTGACCTGTATTTTTAAAAACAGTAAAACCCTGAGGGCTTTGGCCTGCTTTTTTTTCATTCTTCTTTTTTCCATAAAATATTCTTTTGGAAAGATCAATCATTCCGTTCATATGTGGTTTTTTGCAAGTTTCTTTTTTATTTTCATTGATGAGCGAGTCCGTTTGAATACCACAGGAAACAGACTTGTCCTCCGTCTTATACAGTCCACACAACTCCTTTCTTATTTCTGTTCAGGTATTTGGAAAATCATTAAACTGGAAGGATTCTCATGGGGTTATTTTGAGAGTGTTATTATGGAGCATATTGCTTATGCTATCGCTGAAGATTCAGAACCCGTGATGGTGGTCATTGAATTTTTTGTGTATCAATGCCCCTGGCTGTTGACCCTGGGTTTTATTTTTGTTATTGGTTTTCAGATTTTTTCCATAGTGCCCATTATTATGGATAGATATTTCATTTCCGTGGGTTTATGTGCCATTTTTTTTCATACCATGAATGGGATTATTATGGGAGCGACTTTTGTTCCGGCCATAATTGCAGCCCTTTGGTTTCTGGTTTATGCGGAGTGGATGTTGGGTAAAGAGTGCGAGGGAAAAATACAGAAAAAACAGGTGATGAATTGGAAAAAATGGTGGAAAAAATCCTGAAGTGTGTTTTATCGATCCTTAAAAAGTCTGAATATCTTTTTAGTTCCTGCCTCCTTGGACGGCTATCCATGAATTATGATTTTTGGTGTTCTTTATGAGTACACTTTAGGCTGCAGAAACAATGACAGATATGAATATTCCACAGATGCCCTGAGACCAATAAAAAACTTCCTAAAATAGCCAGTGGATTCAGGGCTGTTGTCAGGTTGTGCGAGCCAAAGGTGTCATTCCAGTGTCTGAAAATACTCAATGCCATGAATGTTAAGCCCAGAAAACCAAGAATCATGGGGTGAATTTTTCGATGTTTACGAAAACTGGTTATCAGTGAAAAAAATCCTATGAAAATGGCCAGGATGAACAATAAAAATTCAAATTGTGAGCTTTTGTCTGAAAAATCCAAATGGGGCAGGAAGACACCTAAGACCGGCAAAAACAAACAATGGATGAGGCAGAGAATTGTTATAAGAACTCCGCCAAGGTCCCATGTTCTGGAATGTCTGACAAGTTGATCCTGATTCAATGAAAGGGTTTTTCCCGGTTTTAGTGGTTCATCTATAAATCTTCAGGACAAATCACCAGTGGTCTGTCCTAAAGAAACTTGCACACAGCAAAAACCTTTTCCCCTATGGAAATGTCATTTTGACTGTGAAAAAACCTTTAGGACGAATCACTAGTTTTGTTTTCTGTAGGTATTAACACAGTCCATACCATTGACTGAAGTCAGTTCTGTCGTAAAGTTGTTACCATTGACGGAAAGCCTCGCTCTTATTCTTGCATCTGATGGAAAATCCTTGGGACAGGAATGTTTGTAAGTTGTTCTTTTACCGTCAAAGGAGACAGTATAAGTAATAGAGCAGTTTGAGGAGCTGCAGGTATAGGAATTATTTTCGAAAATCAAAACACTCCCTGTTTTTCTGATTTTAAAATTTGTTTTGGCGGAACAATTGGAACCTCTGACCACATTGGTTCCTCTACCGGATTTCTTATCCAGTTTAAAGGTGTCAGTGAGTCCTGAGTGTGACACTTCATCGCCGTCACAGGTTGTTTCCTCAAGTTCCCAGGTTCCCGTATAATTATCCCTTTTTTTGGAGGAATCCCCGCTTTTATTGGAGCAGGCCGCAAGAGCTAAAAAGCAAAAAAGAACAAAACCCAACGACAATTTATTTATGTTATTCATAAAAACTCCTTTCCGGGAAAAAGATTTTCCTGGAAATCTCATCAAATGGCATTTCTTCCAATCATTTTATCAGTTTCGATAAGTCTTTGGATATATTCTGTGGGAAAACTGGCCCTCTATCTGGTCCTTTTACCAGTTGCGACCAATTTCCCAAATTCTAAAGCCATCCTAAAATATCACCAACATAAGGGGTGTTTTAAAACTTCTGACACTCATAAGGTTTCCGGTTCTTTCGCAGAGGGTGGGGTTTTTGTTTCCATAGTCCTCTCAGTGATTCGGTCCAGGCGTTGGGTTTTAAATTGTCCGCTGAGTTCCCGATTGATTTTTTCAAGGCTTTGGCTTTTGAGTTCCGCTTTTTCAAGTTTTTCCTGGGTGGAAACCCATAATCCCTGAATGGAATCAAGTTGACTGGAGAGTTCCTGGTTGTCCTTGTTCATTTCAAGGAGTTTGATCTCGCAGCTTTTCAATTTTTCTTTTTGTTGTTCTGCGGTGAATTGGACTTGCTCCAACTCCTTTTTGAGTTGACCGACCTTTTCCATTTCCTTCTGTTGGTTTTGTTCTGATTTTTGAAGGTCCTCTTCAAGGCTTCTTTTTATCCAGATTTTTTCATTTTTCAGATCGTTGACTTCCCGGCTGAGGTGTCTGATTTTAATGCGGTTTTTCTTTTCTTCATGGAAGTCAGTACTCAGGCGGTTCACTTCGTTTTGTAACTCTTCCTGTATCTCCCTTAGTTTTTTGTTTTGAAGATAGAGGTTTTCATTTTGGTTGGAAGTTTCATAGTATCTCTCTTCACTTTTTCTTTTAAAAGTGTGAAGCTGTTCCTTGAATTCCACCTCTTTTTTTAAAATATCAGATCTTAAGGATTCAATGTTTCCGGCCAGTTGGCGGTTTAGAGACCGGGACTGATCCAATTGGTTCTGATGATGTGAAAAATTCCTGGCTGTTTGGAGTAAAAAAACTCTCAGGCGGTCTTTGGCCCGGTTTTTAAGACGATGAAATTGTTTTATCTTCTTTTTTAGAAAATGAATTTCTTTATTTCCGTTATGGATACCGGTTTCAAAGTTGTGCTTTTCTTTTTCTGTCTTTTCAGAAAGTTCGTTGTATCTGTGTTTGAGTGTTTTAAGATCCCTTTCCAGGTTTTTTCGACGGTCTTTAACCAGGGTTCTGATTCGATGAAGTCGGCTGATTTTATCTCTTAAAACGAGAACCTCTTTATCCTTTTGGGTGATTCTGGATATCAGATCTGAATGATTTTCCTGATTGTGGGTGTTGAGTTTGTTTTGCTGAGAAGTTATTTTTTCAATCTTTTCCTTTAAATTCAGAATTTTATCATTTTTGGCTTTTTTTTCCAAAATCAGTCTTTCCTCAAGATTGAGGATTTCGTCGTCTTTTATCTCTTTTTC
Source organism: Bdellovibrionales bacterium (assembly GCA_965219545.1). Taxonomy (GTDB): domain Bacteria; phylum Bdellovibrionota; class Bdellovibrionia; order Bdellovibrionales; family JAGQZY01; genus JAGQZY01. Next base: position 25,871 of record CBDCNX010000027.1, on the reverse strand, counting down.
AGAAGTCCACTTTTTTTCTTTCTCCAGCATGATGTCCGTTTGCAATTCCAGGTTTTCCCTGACATGGGTGACTTCTTTGATTTTTTGTTCAAGTTCCAGTATTTTTTGTTCCAGTTGGGAATTGCGGCGGATATTGACTGTCAGACGTGAGGTCAGGTCTCCATTTTGCTGAATGAGCATTTCAACAGTGGCTGAGTGGAGGACATCAAAGGGCAGATTGTCCAGTGGGGGAGGAGACGGGACATTTGTCGGAATAGGGGGGACCCTGACCGTTTTGGAATTTTCTGTGTCCATGAAACCCTCCCTGGTTTGTGAAACAGACTGTTTTTATACTGAAGACCATTTGTTTTTCATGTGACTCTCCACATGAAAATTCAAACCGGATCAGTATAAGTATCCTGTGGATTTTCCTGCGGAAAACACTGCACAGGATTAAAACCAAGCCTATAGTAAAGTGTTCCAATAATCAGGCTTTTTGTCCAAATAATCTTGGGGACAGACCATAAAAAACTGGACTAAGGATTGAGTTTAGAGTGAATCTTTTCCAGAAGGAGAATGGTTATAACGGGAGTTTTTTTTCCGTTGATGTAAAAGGTGGGGGTTCCTGTCACTCCTGCTTTTTCGGCAATTTTGGCCTGCTCCCTGATAATTCTTCGGGTTTCTTCGGAATCAAGACAAGTCATCAGTTCTTTTTCTTCAAGTCCCAGAGAACTAAGATTTTCCTTGAGTTTTTTGTGAATCTTTTCTTTGGTCATAAGATTTCTTTGATTTTCAAAGATCCAGGACTGAACTTTCCAGGCTTGGTCCTGTTGACCTGCACAGTGGGAGAGACGGGCCAGAAGACAGGGGGTTCCCCTGGTGTGTTTTATTACCGGGTTGCATTCACCATCCAGAGGGAAGGCCTGAAAAGAGAACTCCACATCGGGGTGGTTTTTTATAAAGCTGTGAATGATGCGAGAGGCTCTGGCACAGTGGGGGCAGAGAAAATCGGCAAATTCCACCACTTTCATTTTTGCTTCTTTGGAGGGCTTTATGACTAGTGGAGAGGACAATTGCAGATCCTTTTTTGGACCATCAAGCCATGTTTGTAATTGAAGTTTTGTGATTTCTTTTAGTTCCTTGCCCCCGTATTGACGCAAACCGTTGTTATGAAACAGGAGTCCGAAACCCAAGGTAAAAACGGCAATCCCCCCAAAGAGTTTCAAATGAAAAAATGAAAAATCAAGACTCCCGGTTGTGGTTTTATTGCTTTTGTTTCGGCTCTGGATTTCATATCCTTTACTTAAAGCCGCCCAGAGGCAGAGGAAACTGATAAATGACAGAAAGTAGGCCATGGCACAGAAGGGACAGATGGTTTTTAAAACAAAAACGGAAAGTCCTCCCATAACCAGGCTGGCCAGAAAAATTCCAAGGCTGAGGGCTTTGATGGGCATTTTAAGATCTTTTTGGGTTTTGGAACTGACAATGGGGAATAAAAAACACATCAGGAGTCCGAACAGGACAAAGTTTAAAAGTCCTCCAAAGATTGCTATGGGAATGCCGAGAAACTCCGAATAGGGGCTGGAGACTGTACGATCACAATTGAACTTTTCGTTGATGTTGCAAAGACTTTCTCCAACAATCTGGCCGTATTTGAAGTTGTAATGGTGGTTTGTCAGATAAACATGGATGGCGATACTTGCCAGCGTGCTTAGGATAGCTATTCTGAAAAGCCACTTTGATTTTTCACTCATAAGGGTCTCCCAGGTTTTTTGGCGGTGATCCTGTTTTGATTTTAAGGACCTGTGGAAAAGAAAATTTCCGGAAAATCAAAGAGGATCACCTTCATTACAATGACACAGAAATCCTGACAGTTCAAACCTTGGAAGAAAAAAACTTGTTATTTTTCCCGGGGCAAAGGATGATAAATCTGAAATAAAGGGATTCTTCATGAAAAGCAAATGGTCTTCAGTAGAGTCTGATTCCGGGACAACCTTCAGGTACTGGCTTACCGAACGAAAAAAAATTTTAAAAAAAATTAAGGAACAGGTGAACCTTTATCTTGGACCTGAGAGTAAGGACATTACTCTTTATGCCAGTGCCTATAAAAGGGATATTTCACGTCCGTGGGAGGAATCCTCTTTAAAGGAGGTTGAATCCTGCCTGAAAGGGGTTTCTGTGGTTTTTGGAGGGGATTTTCATCCCTTTGCCCAGGCCCAGAGAGTTCATTTGCGTATCATGCGTAAAATGCTTTGGAAGAGACCTTTAATACTGGCTTTTGAATGTCTTTTTGCCAGGGATCAGAAGATTGTGGATGCTTATCTGAAAGGTCAGATTGATCAGGATTGTTTTTTAAAGGAAGTTCAGTGGGAACGGAGGTGGGGTTTCCCCTGGACCTATTATAAACCTCTTTTTGATTTTGCCAAAAACAATGGGCTGGAGATTCTTGCTCTAAATATCGGTGTGGACAGGAGATCGGGGGTTTCTCTAAATTATCGGGACCAGTTTGCTGCAAAACTTCTCTATGAGAAGTATCTTAAAAATCCCCAATCCCTGATCTATGTTCTTTACGGGGATCTTCATGTTGCTGAGAGGCATTTACCGGATCAGTTTAAAAGGCAATTCAAGGATTCCGGAAAAGTGAAAACAGCCGGTATTTATCTGAATTCTGAACGAATTTATTTTGACCTGGTTGAGAAGAGAAAAGAGTTTCAGGTCGATGTGGTTCGATTTAATGACAGACAGTTTTGTATTATGGGTTCCCCTCCCTGGGTTAAATGGCAGAGTTATCTGATGTATCTGGAAAAAAATTTTGATGTGGATCTGGATCATGAGGATTGTTGGGAATCGGATGTGGATTATACGGACCACGTTTCCAATCTCATACAGATGATTTATGCCGGTTTTCATCTCCAGATGAAACCGGATGATATAGAGGTCTATTCTCCAGGCAATCCCCATGTTTTGAAAATTCTTGGAAACTTTCTTGAAAAAGAGGATTTTCATTTAGCCCATAATCTTATTCAGAATGATCAGTGTTTTTATGTTCCCGAGGAGGGTTTTTTCTATTTGGCCAAAACCACAGTCAATCATGCAGCTTCTCTGGCGGGGAAATATATCCATGTTCATCTTTGTGATTATAAGAAATTATTGTGGAATTTTCCGGAAGACTTTTTAAAGCTTATCTGGTTTGAGGCCATGGGGTTTTTACTCAGTAAATTCGTTAATCCAAAAAGAAAAGCCCAGAGCCTGGTCTCACTGAAAAGACAATTGCAGGCTTTTGATTCTGATAACTTCAAGGGTAACCTCAGACGTGACCCCCTTACTTTGGCCCTGGACCACAAGGCTTTTGAAATTTTGAAAATCTATGGAGAAAAAGAAAGTCGACAGACTTATATTCCTGTGGAAAAATCCAGTTATATTTATGGGGCTCATTTTCTTGGTGAAATCCTTGGGGAGCGTTATTTTGTTCTTTATCAGAGAAAAGGAATAGATAGAATGGGGTTAAAGAGAATTCTCACCCACGGACTGGATGATGAAAATTTTGAGGTTTTTTACTTTGATCAGTTAAAATATCTGGATCAGCGGGAAATAGAAATGGGACTTGATGATGAGTCAATGGTATTGGAGTAAAAATAAAAAAGTTTTTGGACCGGTGGGGGGGGAGAAGATCATTTCCCTGATTCAGGAAAAAAAACTGGTTCATCTGGATATGCTTTACAGTGATAAGGGTTCCGGATGGAAACCCTTGTTTCAGATTGAGGAATTTGCCTCCTATCTGAGTGATCGTAAAGTTTCTTCGGATTCCCAGGGTGTTTCCATGGATTGGGTTTTATTGAAAAAAGTGAAAGTTAAAAAGGGAATTGAGTATAAACAAATTGGTCCCTTTGCTGTGGAACAGGTTCTCAGTATGCTTGACGATGGTGAGTTGAATTTTGATGATCTCGCCTGGAAAAAGAGCTTTGAGTCCTGGGTTCCCATCTCTCAGTTGGATGCTTTTAAAAACCCCCTGCCTTCAAGCACTGTTATTGACCCTGATCTTTACAAAACAGTTGTGGATCAGAAAAATTCCGGGAACTCGGAAATCTCCCTGGCCGACGGGGACATTGATCGTTATTTTCATGACTCGGAAATGACAAACACAGCCCCCATCAACACGGAAAATTTTGTCACTGAATCCCATGTGAATCCCTTTTCTTCTGAAGAAACAGCCAAGGGTAAACCGGCTTTCAGGGGGGACAGTAAGTTTTATTCCCTGGAGTTCACAGGGGAATCAAAAAATTTAAAACTGGAAAATGAAACCTCTGTTCATGAACCTGATGGAGAAAATGAAGAACAGGCGAAACAAAACCAAACGGAACAAGTGCAAATAAAAAAAGAACGAACAAAAGACAGGGCTCAGGAAATAAACACAAAGTCAATGAGAGTCAAAAAGCCCAGAGAGAAGAAAGAAAGCGAAAAAACATTTGATAAGAATAAATTTAATAACAATAAAATACTTAATCTGGATATTGAGACCTGGCAATGGGCGGCCCTGACTGTAGTTGTTGTTTCGTCAGTTGTATTTCTTTATTTGTTATTCTGAAGATTATTCGGTCGGTTCTGGAAATTGTACTTGAGTCTTAAGAAGAAATTAAAACTATGCCAAAACATAATATTACCTTCTTTTTTCTTTTTTTCTCACTTATTATGCCTTTGGACGGTTTTTGTAATAATGACGAGATTATACTGAGTCACTTTTCTGTTTTCAGACTGACTGAAAACGAAAGAAACCAGTTTTGTAAAAAATTCTCATCTCATTCAGGGAGGTTTATAAAACTTTTAAAACAAAGGGACTCCTTTTGGGCAGAAAAGTTTTATTATCAATAATCCTGCTAATTTATCTTTTTCCCTTAGTTTCAAAAGGGGAGGATTGCCAGTGGAAAAGAAGCAGTTCTGATTCCACTTTCTGGACTATGTATGACGAATCCAATAAGAGACAAATTTATGCCCAGTTTGAACAACATCGCCATAATTCTGTGATACTTGCACAATCAGAAATACTGAAAGCAGCGGGAAACAACGACAAGGATGGAGTGGAAAGGGCTATGAGAGATTTTATAAATAGCGAAAATGATGCCGGGAAGACCTTTTCTGATCTTGAAGGACTGGAGCTAAAAGGCAACTTTTTAAAATCATTAAAGCGGAGTCAAGCTCATCTTGAAGGTCTTCTTAAAACCAATACAATAAACTGGATAGGTATAGAAGGGACATCAGATGATGTCAGGGAGCACTTAAGATCAGTGGCAGAACATTCAAACAAGCTGAAAAGTACACTTTACGATATGGGTGTTAACAAAAAACTGGTGGATGACTATTTCTTGGTTAAGGAAGGGCCTATTAAGGATCTGTTTTCCAGAAAACCTTCTCTTTTCAGGAATCAACGAATTATCGGTATTGACGACGGCAATCTCGTTAATAAAACAGTTGCAAAAACGAATCAAATGCCTTGCCGTATAGCTTTATTGCAACAAGGTGCTGATATTACCCATTTGTCAAAATATTTATTAAGAAGTATTTTACAATTCCAATCAATAAGTCCCTCTGAAAAGCGAGACATTTTATCAAAAATTCCTCATAGAGAAGTCAAAACAATACCGGGGTGCCCGAACTCTCCTCCACAAGATACAAAATCCATTGCCCGTCAGATAATCGAAGAAATTAACAATTTTGTATCAATGTCACGTCAACGTGACAGAGTGATGGCTGAAAGTGTTAATCAACAGGAAGGTCATGGTTTTATTCTTCTCGGAGCAGCCCACGGCCCGGGGGTAAAAAAATTTTTTAAGCACGCATCAAGTCAAAAGATCCTAAATCTGAATTCGGAAAGAAATATAAAATCATTCTCAGGAAAAACTTTCCTCAAAACCCATTGATGAAAAACCCTTATAATTACTCAAAAAGAAAAGCTGGATTTTATACTGGTCAGGTTTGAATTTTCATGGAATTTCTCTGAGAGATCATTTATTCTATGCTGAATTTCTTTAGCCAAAATCCGCTTAAAACAAGTGGTCTCTCATGAAAAACAAATGGTCTTCAGTATAAAATTTTTCAATCCTTGAGACCAAAATGAAGGAGTTCCATTATGAATGGGTATTATGAAAAACACTCCATTAGGGAATATTCAAAATGGCTCAAAGAAGGGCGAAGTCTTTTTTTTAAAAAAGGGTGCTTTTATTACTCTTATGGTATCTAAGTTTATATTTATTAAAAACAGTACTGGTTTGCGTTGTAATCTTCAGGTTTTAAAAAAATGATCAAATGACAGTATTAAAAATCATAGACCATTCTTAAATACCAGGATCCGCCTTCATAGTTGGCCACTGTTTGTCTGGAATAGGGCATACCGAAGTCCATAAGATTGGCATAGGGTGCTGTCATTCTTTGGGGGTATTCATCCAGGATATTGGCTCCACCGAGAACAAAGGTGAATTCCTTTGTGGGTTTATAACTCAATTCAAGATCAAGATAAACTGTCGAATTGATTTTTCGGGAGAGTTGGGAATCATTGTAACCCTCCTCTTTTTCACTTTTTTTCTTAATGGTTCCGACTTCACCGTAATGGTCACCGATGTAACGGGCTCTGGCCATAAATCCGAATTTTTTAATTTGGGTATTGGCTGTAAACACAAAATTATGGTTGGGGTAATTGTTTTCCATATCCTCCACCTGTTGGGCGGTTAAAGCCCTGTAACCCCCTATGAATTTATTGTCTATAACGTCGATGATGTTGTAGTTATAGGCAACATTGAGGAGGATGTTGGCAAAGGAAATGTTTTTACTTAAATCAGTGGTCCAGGAAAGATCCAAACCCTGGTGTCTTAAATCCAAAGCGTTGGCAAAAAAGGAAACATTGTTTTCATAGGTTCCCTTTTTAATGGTGTTTTTATAAATGCGATCATTGATAGTCACGCTGTAACCGTCAAGACTGACATGACTGTTGTCACTTATTTTTGACACAAGACCAACACTGATATCTGTGGATGTTTCCTCTTGCAGGGGAGTGGCTCCAAAATCCGCAACATCATGACTGTTTGCAGGGATATTGATAATGTTGGGCTGGGTGTGATTGTATTGATTGGTTTCCAGAAAGCTCATTGATTCATTGGTTATTGTGGACGAGAGGTGGGACTGTCCAAGGGTGGGGGCTCTGAAATTTGTGGAAAAAGAACCCCTTAGGGAAAGGTAAGGTGTCAGGGTGATAAGACTTGCTATTTTGTTGTTTGTGGTCTCACCGAAATCAGAAAAATTATCATACCTCAGAGAATATTGGATAAACATGGATTTTCTGAATATATGTTCAAGATCAATGTAGGCTGAGTAGTGACTTCTTGCGTATTCGCCAGCTTCCAGGTTACTGATTCCCATCATACCACTGGGGCCTCGTCCCGTAAAAGAACTCACACTTCCCGCATACTGACCAAAGAGTTCCTCGCGGTATTCCAGACCATAAGACACATGGGTCTTTGCATCCTTGTCAATGGTTGTTGAAAAGTCAGCATTAAAGGTTTGTTCCTGGTGTTTGTAACTTCCAAGATTGAATTCCCTTTGGGCGGCTCCATAGTAGAGTTGTGAGTCGGGATTCAAACTGTTTTTCAATCTCTGGTAGAGAGTGTTGGATCCAAAACCTCCACTGAAATCATAAGTCGTATTCTGAAAGACTTCACCTTTTAAACCGAGAAAAGCACTGAAATCCTGCTGTTCACCGTTGAGAAAGGGGGAGAACCCTGTTCTTCTGGGTTCATTCAGGTTGTCGGACCAGCGTGAGTTTCCCATAAAAGCGGGATCTTCGGTGTCTCTGTATAAGAGTCTGATTCGATCCCTGGCGATGGCATAATTACCAAAGAGATAAACATTTGTGTTGGAGTTGAGTTGAAGTTCTGAGTTTAGCATGAAACGGGTGCTGTTTTTTTCCGGTCGCCCCCAACTGTTGACCAGAGGGGAGTCGTCGTATATGGCATCATTTCCAATTCCGTTGTTTTCACCTCTGATACTTATAAGTCGGGAAGCCCTTTTGTCCTGTTCCCCCCTGGAGTGCCCCTGGGCCTCGTTGGTATCAAAGGAAAAGTTGGCAAAACCATGATTGTCCAGGAGAGCCAGACCGAGGTTGGCTCCCACCCGCCAGCTTCTTTCCCCTTCAAAGAACTGACCATAGGTGGCCTGAATGGAGGCATTGTCCGGGTTTTCTTTCAGGTTAAAGTTGATGACTCCCGCCATGGCATCAGAACCGTATTGGGCTGAAGCACCGCCTCTGAGAATCTCCACATTTTTAAGAGCTATGGTGGGAATCATGGCAATATCAATTCCATGGGATCCTCTATTGGTCAGTGGTCCAAATTCCTGAACAAGGGCCGAACGATGGCGGCGTTTTCCATTGACGAGGACAAGAGTTTGGTCACCGGCCATACCACGCATTGATGTGGGTCGTACGAAAGCGGTGTTTTTAACCGTTGCGGGACTTGCCATATAAGAGGGAACCAGGGTGTTGAGTTGGTCTGTCAGATCCACTGTGTTTCCAAAAGTTATGAGATTTGAATTGTCAATCACATCCACAGGAACAGGGGAACGAAAAGGGGAGCGGGCCTGAACACTTCGACGGCTAACCACCACGGAAGGACCGGCTTCCTTTTTCTCCCGGGCCTGTGGTTCCTGTTTAGGCTCTGGCTTTTCAGTCCGGGTGTTTCCCTTGATTTGTTGAGCTTCATATTCAAGAGTTGTTTTCTCTTTTTTTGGTTCGACTCCTTTGGTTTCATTGGCTTGCTGGCTTGTTTGGTCTTTTTCCCCGGCCTGTTTTATGTTTTGGGTCTTTTCTTCGGTTTTGGTTTTTGCTTTATCATCAGTTGGTTTGTCCTGGGTTTTTGCTTCTTTGGTTTTTGTTTCAGTTGTTTTTTTGTCTGAGGATTTTTCTGTTGGAGCGGGGGTTTGTTTTTTTTCACTGTCTTTAGTGGTTTTGTCAGTATTGGTTTTTGATTTATCGGTTTTTACTTCTTTGGTTTTTGTTTCCCCGGTTTGGGTGTTTTGAGTGGGCTGGGGTTTTTTTCCGTTTTTGGTTTTGTCAGCATTGGTTTTTGCTCTATCATCGGTTGATTTGTTTTGGGTTTTCACATCACCGGTTTTTGTTTCATTGGTTTGTTTTGCATTTTGGGTGTTATCCCTGGTTTTGGTTTTTGCCTTGCTGTCGGTTGACTTATCTTTTGTTTCAGTTGTTTTTTTGTCTGAGGATTTTTCTGTTGGAGCGGGGGTTTGTTTTTTTTCACTGTCTTTAGTGGTTTTGTCAGTATTGGTTTTTGATTTATCGGTTTTTACTTCTTTGGTTTTTGTTTCCCCGGTCTGTGTGTTTTGGGCGGTTAGAATGTCCTTTACTTCTTTGGTTGTGTTTTTTTCTATGGAATCTATTGTTCTGGGGTTTTCTGCTGTCGGGGCTTGATTTTCTGATATTTCAGGGTTTTCTGTTTCCGGAGCCTGGTTTTCTGATTCTTGGGCCTGTGTGTGAAAAGACAGGAACAAAATTCCTGAAAAAAATAGAATCTGAATAAATTTAAGATCGTTTGTTTTTACTGACATTTTGAAACCTCCGGTGATTTTTGTTTGAGGATTCCGATTTTTTTTTTGGTTTTCGGATCAAACAAATTTATTGAAAAATCCAATCGGATTGCATTTAGTAATAATGCTAAGTTAAGCTCTTATCTTTGGCAATGGCATAGATGTTGGTAAACTGCGTTAGGACCACGGACATTCAACCTTATTTTACCGGTGGGCTGCCAATGAGATCACTTTGAAAATAATGCGTTTGTCAACTTAGTGGCTTTTCAGTTTTTAAACACCGAGGTCTTTGGAACAAGACAAAAGACTAAAAATCCATGATCTGAGCAGGAAGATAAAAGAGGGTTTTTGACATTGATATTGAAACCTGTTTGGATTTTAAAAGTGAAATTGTAAAAATCCAAGTGTCTTTTTTCGTAAAATGGTAAAATGATCCGGGTTATTATTTCAGGAAGTTTTCAATGAAAAGCAAAATGATTTTTTCCGTTCTCGTCATTGTTTCATTCGCTTTTTTCAGTTTTGCGGATGAAACGGAGCCGGTGGAGGATGTTCTTTTCTCAGAGTTTTCCACGGCCCCTGTTTATGGTCCCGTTCTCACAGGAGAGGAGCGGATAAACCATCCTGCTTTTGTCCGATTTCCGGGTTGGCGGGACATGGAAATTGTGAAACATGAAAAGATAAACTGGAATCTTGCCGACGGGATTGACGAGAGTCTTTGGAGTGCTGAGTTTTCATTGCTTTCCATGAGAGATCTGGTTTTAAAGGACTTTGATATATCCACCCTGGGTATCACTTCTGTGTGCGATGGTTTCACCATTTCCTTTGCCGTGGATATTTTTTACAGGGAAAAGGATGTTGCCGACGGTGCTTATCAGGGGGCCATCAGTTCCTTTGGAACCATCGGGTTTTTTATGACAGAAGATGGGGGAATGGAAATAAAGGATATTGACATCCTTCGATTTTATGACTCCCTGGAAGCAATGGAAAACGGCGAAGGGTTTATGGATCGTTATAACAGTGTTTTTGTCACGACTTTTATCTCCTCCCTGTTGAGAAATTATCTTTCAGGAAAACAGAATAAAGATAAACTGATGACCGATTTCATCAGGACCGGACCGACGACTCCGTCCGATGGGGCCTGTGATCAGACGGATATCATGTGAAATGTTAAGCTTTCTTCTGAGCCACTTTGAGTGGTTCTATGGACTGTGAAACACTTCGAAGATGCAAGTCTCTTTGTGGAAATGGAATGGTGACACCGTTTTCCTGAAATTCACGAATGATTTTATAACGGAGGTCCGATAATATGAGATCGGAAAACCAGAGGTCATCCGTCCATATCCGCAGGGAAAAATTAAGACTGGATTCCCCAAAATCCTTAAAAATCACTGTGGGTGGCGGTGATTTTAGAACTTTTGCATGGGAACCGGCTACTTTTAAAAGTATTTCAGTCACCTTATCCACGTCGGAACTGTAGGAAACCCCCACGTCCACATTCATTCTGAGTTTGTCTCCTGAAAAAGAATCATTGATCACCTGTTCGCTGATAAAAGATGAGTTTGGCACGATAATCACCACATCATCACGGGTGAGGATTAAAGTGGATCGGGCCCGAATATCGAGAACCCGTCCTGAAACCTGTCCGACATCAACGATATCCCCTCTTTTGATGGGTCTTTCGAGAAGAATGATAATCCCTGATACAAAGTTTTGTGTGATATTCTGGAGACCAAAACCGATACCCACAAGGAGAGCTGTCAGTGAATTCAGATTGATACCCAGGGTGCTTAAACTGATGAAAATCCCGACCATGAGAACAAAGTAGCGGGAAAACTTTTCCACTGAACCTTTAATACCATGGTCGATATCCTTGTGCATCATGGTTCTGTGCATGAAGCGTTCAGTCCATTTGGACAGCCACAGGAAACTCCAGAAAAGGGCAACAAGAAGAATGATGCTTTTTACTGAAATCTCATGATTACTAATAGTAAAAAACGGGTAACTGATCCAGTTGTTCAGAATGGTTAAAATCTTATTAAACACAGTTTTTTCCCTTTTTACACAAAAAACCCTCTAATGGGTCTCATTGTCTTTTTCGGTTTTTTTAAGGAAAAAAGAAAGTCGGAATGATTCTGTATGATTATTTTAGGGGAAATAAGAACACAATAAAATGTCTCTGGACCATTTTTATTTCATGGGAAAACAGGGTCTTTAAGAAGTTTTTATATAAAACAAGACAAAGGCCCTGTTTGTATAACCACACAGACTCGTTTGTTTTTAGGTTAGCTGTTGCCACTGCTCCTTATTTTACGAGGTTTGAGCAATTGCAACAAAATGGATGGTGCTTTTCAAATATTAGAGGTCTCTGAGGTCCTCTTTTGGAGAGGACTCCGGGGGTTTTTCAGGAGTTTCCGGTTTCATTTTTTCAGTATTGTCTGAAGAAGTTTGTGGAGTGGTTTCTGATTTTGGTCTGTCTTTTACCGGTCTGTTTTCCACTGATTGGGCGGACCGGACACGGTCTGATCCGGAATAAAAAATATCCTGGGAATCCCTTGCGTGACCCTCAAAGCAGCCTTTCTTTTTGGGGGTTTCGGCAATGCGTGTGTAGTTCAGGGCAAGACCGCTTTCCACCCCCGGTCTCATGACGTATTCCCCCCTGGAGTTGATCTTTAACGTATCTGTTTCAACCAGGTTTTTCTTTATGATGTTGACTTCAGGAGTGTCGATGGCACAGACACCCGGAGTGACTCCAAGGCAGGAATGGCAACTGTTCCCATTTCCACCACGGGTGAGGTCAATTGTTTTATCATTTTTGCAACGGATTCTTTTGATGCCGAATTCACATTCAGCCAACGAGTCACCGGTTTTGCCCTGACACCTTGATTTAATAATATCATCGACATTCATTCCCAAAAAGCAGTGTTCTTCAGGACACCAGGAGTGGGTGACACCCGTACCAAAAGTGTTTCTGGGAAAAAAGTTAAGGGATCTTTGATGCCGTCCTGCGAGGTCTTCCGGGTCATATTCGTAGGAGGAAATCATGGAACGCGGGACTCCATTGTTTTTCTGATAGGTTCGGAAATCAATACGTCCTTTATGGTGGTTGACATTTACAAAATTTCCGTCTTTTTGATCCTGAAACATGGCTCTGGTGTTGGGATAATTTTTGTCAATGGCGTAAATACTGGCCCCTCCATTGGGATTAAGGGCCACAACGGCTTTCAGGTAAACATTACCTGTCCCCGTATTTTTGTAGGCCATGGGAAGGGGGCTGGGCCAGTCTCCGCATTTATAGGGGTTTTTTCGATAGCGGACACACCACTCTTTGGTATTGTGGTTGTAACGGTAATGGGTGTGATCACCGACTTTAAAGCCGTCTTCATTGGCTGAAAGGTTGAAAAAATCAAAGTCTTCCGTGGGAAATCCCTCTTTTTTAACCCTTGTATCGGGGAGCCTGCAAAGCCCTCTTTGATTACGGGTTCGCCAGACAGCACGCTTGTTTTTGGTTGCACTGTCCCTGATAACAAGATGGGTTGGATAACAGCTTTTGGCTTCAAATTTTTTATAGGCATCCTTTAAAGACAAATTGGTGTGCAGGGTTTTTGTGTGTTTTTCACTACAGCCTTTTTTATCCCCTTTGTAGCTGACAAGCATTTCCCCAACAGTTCCCGAAAAGGATTTTGCATCTCCATTTTGTCCCAAATTATAATTTTGAGCCAATTTGCAGTCCCCGTCAGTGGAAAGTCTGATGTTTTCCGCTTTGGGATCGGGATCACAGCCATGATAGGTAAAATTGAGATTGGCATTGTCTGTCAGAGTGTCAATAATGGTGGGATTGGCGTAGGACCCTTTTTCCAGTCGCAGGGTGGACAGGGCTTCTGTGGAAAACAAAAGAAATCCGATAAAACAAAGATATTTTATTTTATAATGAAAATTCATATTCAACTCTCCCCCCCCCTGGGAATTTTAAACTCCAGAACATTGTATATCAAGACTTTATAAGTATAACTGTTTGAGGGGTGAATCGAAAGCTTTTTAGGACTTTTGTAAAGTTTATTGACAGATTCACAAGAACCTGAGTGGTTTATCCCATAAATCTTTTCACCCTCGACTTGTTCTTTTTGACTCTATCCATGGGCCGGAGCCACTCAAAACCAATAACTCCAAAGGAATCGTACTCTGTCGGTTGAAGCTTCGCAGGGGATTGTGACCAGGGAGGGGTTGTCGGTTTCAAGGGAGTTATTGGAAGAGGTTGCCAGGAGTTACTGGGGCCGTGGTGTTGAGGGTCTTAAAGTGGATTATGAGATCTTTATAAGTCGGGTGAAGGAAGCTGTGGACAGGGGTGAATTGGATCCCGACAATATGACTAAAAGTTACAGGGAATGGCAAAAGAACCATACTGATATGCCGCCAAATCCACGCCGATATTATAAAGGTCAGTTTAAAGGATGGTCTGAGTTAATTCTCAATTGATTTATCGTTTTTATCTGGAATCTAAAGCTATTGACAGGCGTTTGGAATTATCTCCGGAACAACATCTTGATAAATTGTTTATATGAAGTGGACATTCCAGATCAAAATTAAGAGGGTTTCAGTCGTCTTTTTGACAAAAAGTGAAAAACCAGCTACTTTGGAAATATGAAATGGAAAGAGTACATACAAGTCATGGCTGGAATTGCCACATTATTTGCTTTGATACTTGGACTTTTGGTTTTTATCCAAGGTCCAAGGTTTGAGTCTATAGAAAGTAAATTTGAGTCTATAGACAGTAAACTGGACAGGCTTATAAGTGAGATTCAGAAAGACCGGCGGGCCATGACTGACAGGATTGATTTTCTCTACCAATCCAAAGCAGACAAAAAATCCAATCAAAAATAACCCATTTAATTTGAGGTCAGTTTAAAGGATGGTCTGAGTTAATTCTCAATTGATTTATCGTTTTTATCTGGAATCTAAAGCTATTGACAGGCGTTTGGAATTATCTCCGGAACAACATCTTGATAAATTGTTTATATGAAGTGGACATTCCAGATCAAAATTAAGAGGGTTTCAGTCGTCTTTTTGACAAAAAGTGAAAAACCAGCTACTTTGGAAATATGAAATGGAAAGAGTACATACAAGTCATGGCTGGAATTGCCACATTATTTGCTTTGATGCTTGGATTTTTGGTTTTTATCCAAGGTCCAAGGTTTGAATCTATAGACGGTAAATTTGAGTCTATAGAAAGTAAATTTGAGTCTATAGAAAGTAAATTTGAGTCTATAGACAGTAAACTGGACAGGCTTATAAGTGAGATTCAGAAAGACCGGCGGGCCATGACTGACAGGATTGATTTTCTCTACCAATCCAAAGCAGACAAAAAATCCAATCAAAAATAACCCATTTAATGACCGCCATATTTTGCCCACAGTGGCCTCTATAAGTAATAGTACCATAAATGTCTTAAAAGCCTCACCTGGGCAAGTTATGGTCGGAATTATGAGGGATCAGTGGGAATGACCAGTATAAATACTCTTATCCTTGATGATTTTGATCCGGTGGCTTCAATACGATAAATAGTCATTCCTGGTTTAACATTCATTCCTGGAAGCATATCCTGCTTATACCCCAAAGGAAATCCAAAAATTGGCAATAAAAACCATAAAGAACCCGGAGAGAGTAAAATCTTTAAACAACTTTGTATTTTTTACAAACCCCATTGTTTCCCGTATTTTGGTGCTTTATAACTTTACTGAAGACCAATGGACCTTCTTTGAGGAAACGGCATCAAATGAACCAAAAGCAATTCCTGAGTTTTAATGAAAACTTTTCTAAAAGTTCAATTGTCAATGGAGTTCTTCTGGAAAAGCCCGTACAGACTGAGGCCCTCAGAGCCTATGACCAGGCTGTTGAAGCAGGGCACAGGAGCTTTCTTCTTATTGGACCAACGGCCATGGGGAAGAGTTTTGTTTTCTCAAGGGCTCTTTTAAAAGAATTGGAACAATGGAACGGGGAAAAAAAGTTATCTTTGTCACTGTGGATTTCGATGTTTACAGGGATTTGGTTTCATCCATTGAGTCCCTGTTTTTTGATGAGGCCCATCACTACGGGGCCTATCAGACCAGAAAATCCCTGGAGGGTTTGGTTGGAAGACAGTGGGGCCTTTTTGTTTGGTTCAACAGCCACCCCCGTTCACCATGGAGTGAGATTGACGGATTTATTTGATGTGAATCATTTTTCCTATTTGAGGGATGGTGATTTGTCCGGTTCTGTTTCCAGGAAGATTCTGCTTCAGTTGTCACGGGCCATAGAGAAGGGGGATATAACAGGTTTTGATGACATTTATGTGCTTGGAGAGACATTGTTTAAAAGGTCTGGTGTCGAAGAGTTGCAGGACCCCCTGTTTGTGAAAGAAAGAGAGAGTGGTTACCAGGTTATCAATCCCCATTATTACAATCGTCTGGTTGAGGTTTTAAGTCCGATTTTATTGTCCAACAGGAGGGGTTTTATAGTGACAGCTTCAATCAGGGAGGCGGAACGTCTTTCAGAGTATTTGAATGGAGTGTTTGGAGAGAGTCTTGTGTTTTCCCCTTTTCATTCCGGGATGAGCAAGGTTGAGAGGAAAAAGGTTTTGGCGAGGTCAAAGGAGGATAGTGATCAATCCCATTATATTGTATCGGTGAGGGCTTTGGATGAGGGAGTGGATTTACCGAAGCTTTCAGCCTACATTGATTTGAATTCCAATGTATCAGTGAAGCAGATGTTGCACAGGATTGGTCGTGTTTTGAGGTTGAGTCCCGGGAAGCTGGAATCAGATATTGTGTTGTTGTCAGATTACAAGAACCGGAGGTTATCGGAGGATTTGTTGGAGTTGTTGGATGCAATGAATTTGGTTCCCGGATTCAGAAGCAATGGGAGGATAAGGAATCGTACTCTGTCGGTTGAAGCTTCGCAGGGGATTGTGACCAGGGAGGGGTTGTCGGTTTCAAGGGAGTTATTGGAAGAGGTTGCCAGGAGTTACTGGGGCCGTGGTGTTGAGGGTCTTAAAGTGGATTATGAGACCTTTGTAAGTCGGGTAAAAGAAGCTGTGGAAAAAGGCGAATTGGATCCCAACAGGATTGGTGAAGGCTACAGGGAGTGGCAAGAGAAGCATCCTGATATGCCGCCAGATCCACGCCGATATTATAAAGGTCAGTTTGAAGGATGGTCTGAGTTAAAGGATGGTCTGAGTTTTATATAAAGTGGATTTTTAGAGCATCAAAACTCATGAATTTTTCCAGTTTCAGGATTGGCTAAAAAGTCATGGTTTTTAAATCTTTGCTGATAGTGACCGGAGCTTCCGTGCCTTTGATAATGTCCTCTTCACTGAGGCCCGGGGCCATTTCCTTGAGAACAAAGCCCTTTTCATCAAAACCAAAAACTCCAAAATCAGTGACAACCTCATCAATACAGTCAGTTCCCGTCAGGGGGAGATTGCATTTTTTAAGAAGTTTTGGGTTTCCCTTTCGATCCCTGTGTTGCATGGCCACGACCACCCGTTTGGCTCCGGCCACAAGGTCCATGGCTCCCCCCATACCTTTGACCATTTTTCCGGGAATCATCCAGTTGGCAATGGATCGACTTATATCCACCTGCATGGCTCCGAGGACAGAGAGGTTCACATGACCTCCCCGAATCATGGCAAAACTTTCTGCCGACGAGAAAAAGCTGGCACCGGGCAGGGCTGTGACCGTTTGTTTTCCGGCGTTGATTAAATCAGCGTCCACCTCATGATCCAGGGGAAAGGGACCCAGGCCCAGAAGGCCGTTTTCACTTTGAAGCATGACACTTTTGTTTTTTGGAATGAAGTTGGCCACAAGGGTGGGAATACCGATTCCCAGATTCACTATAAAGCCGTCTTCAATTTCTTCTGCAATTCTTTGGGCCAATTGATCCCTGGATAAGGTCATTTATGTATTCTCCCTTGTGGTTCGTTGTTCAATGGGTTTTTTATATTCAGGACCTTTTACAAGACGTTGAACATAGATCCCCGGGGTGTGAATCTGATCGGGATCCAATTCCCCCGGGGCCACAATTTCTTCAACTTCAGCCACAGTGATTTTTCCCGCTGTGGCCATCATGGGATTAAAATTCCGGGCGGTTTTACGGTAAATCAGATTGCCAAAAGGATCGGCTTTCCAGGCTTTGACCAGGGCGAAATCCCCCAAAATGGCTTTTTCCATAACATAGTTGCGATTGTTGAACTTTCTGGTCTCCTTTCCTTCAGCCACAATGGTTCCAAAACCTGTGGGAGTGTAAAAGGCCGGGATACCGGCCCCTCCGGCCCGAAGTCTTTCCGCCAAAGTTCCCTGGGGGACCAGTTCCACTTCCAGTTCTTTGGACAGGAACTGGCGTTCAAACTCTTTGTTTTCACCCACATAGGAAGAGATCATTTTTTTGATTTGTTTTGTTTGCAGGAGGAGTCCCAGGCCAAAATCATCCACTCCGGCATTGTTGGAAACACAGGTTAAGGATTTAACCCCTGTGGCTCTTAAAGCCAGAATCAGATTTTCAGGCAGACCGCAAAGTCCAAAACCACCGGCGAGAATGGTCATATTGTCTTTAACACCCCGAAGAGCCTCTTCAGGGGAGTTCATGATTTTGTTCATTGCAGACCTTCTTTTGCGATGAAAAAGATTTGAAATCGACTCTTCAGGATTATTTCAGTCATCATTCTGTTTATCCTAAATTTTCCACAATGACAGCCACAGCTTCACCGCCGCCGATACAAAGGGAGGCCAGGCCGTATTTTTTGTTATGGGTTTTCAGGGCGTGGAGTAAAGTGGTGAGGATGCGGGCTCCACTGCAACCAATGGGATGACCGAGGGCCACGGCTCCTCCGTGGACATTGATTTTTTCACGGGGAATGGAAAGCTCTTTTTGGGCGACCATTGTCACTGCGGCAAAGGCTTCGTTGATTTCAAAAAGGTCAATGTCATTGATTTTCATGTTTGTTTTGTCGCAGACTTTTTTAATGGCTCCCACGGGGGCGGTGGTGAACCATTTTGGATCCTGGGAAAAAGTGGCCTGACCCACAATCCGGGCCATGGGTTTTAGGGATTTTTTTGTAACAAAATCCTTATTTGCCAGGACCAGGGCGGCGGCTCCATCATTGATTTTTGAAGCGTTGGCTGCTGTGACGGTTCCCTCTTTATCAAAAGCGGGACGAAGGTTTTTCATTTTTTCAAAATTCACTTTTTTTGGTTCTTCATCTTCTGAAACTTCAAAACTTTCCTTTCGTCCCCGGACGTTCACTGTCACAATTTCCTCTTTAAAGGCTCCGGAGTTTTGGGCTTTGACGGCCAATTCATAGCTTTCCTTTGCGAACTGATCCTGCTGTTGCCGTGTGAATTGGTACTTCTTTACACAGAGTTCAGCGGCCACTCCCATGTGAAAATCGTTATAAGGATCCCAGAGTCCGTCTTTAATCATGGAGTCTGTGGAGGTGACAGAACCCATGCGATATCCCTTCCGTGATTTTTCCAGAAGATGGGGGGTCAGGGTCATGTTTTCCTGACCTCCGGCCACGACAACCTGTGATTCATTCAGGCAAATGGAGTCGTTGGCAAGCATGACACTTTTTAAGCCCGAACCACAGACTTTATTGATTGTCATACAGGCTGTTGAGGGGGGAAGTCCTGCGTAAATAGCGGTTTGTCTGGCCGGGGCCTGCCCGGACCCAGCCGTTAAAACCTGGCCGAAGATGACTTCCTGCACATCCTTTGGGTCAATGTTTGCTTTTTTGATGGCGGAAGCAATGGCTTTTGCCCCCAACTCCGGAGCGGGAACATCTGAGAATTGACCCTGAAAGGATCCAACAGGAGTTCTTTTGGCACTTAGAATCAGAGCATTTTCCATAGTATTACGTTTGATTAAATGACATTATTATTTAAAAACATTACTTAAACCGGATTGTTGAAAAGAAATCATCCACAGAAATATACTGGAATTTTTGGCAAATGCAAATCCGGACCTGATCATAGCAATTGCGTCAACCCTTAAAAGTCCGATTTGGACTGATTCTGTTTGGCCTTTGCAGGTTTTAACGAAATGGAGATTTATTCCGGGATCATCCATGGTATAAAGGATGTGCTTGTCATTGGTCCATGGTTGTGTTTGTCTGGAAAACAAACGGGTCCCGTTTTGTTTTTTGATTGTTTCAGGAGCGGAAAAATTCCAAAAAAATCAAACAGGATCGGACTGTATCCGGAGAAGTTTTGAGAAATTTATTCTTTTTTATTTTCATTTTGTGGTTTTTGCCCGGATGGTCCCAAAGTTTTCAACCTCTTACCCGTTCCATTGGTCCGACCGAAAAAATCATTATCCGGGGTTATCGTGGAAAACTTCGAATTGTTCCGGGTCATTCCAATGTGCTGAAAGTGGAGGGAAAAAAACTTGGAAAAGATTCTTCAGACCAGTGGACTTTTCAAATGGAAAAAAAAGAAAATGTTGTGGAAATTTCGGTAAAAAATTCTCTGGAACAAAAAGATTGGGAAAAAATTCGTTCCAGGGACCGGATTCCCGATTTTGAAATAAAAGTGACAGCCCCTTTCAGGCCGATGGAAATTTTTTGGGATGAGGGTCAGGTTTTGGTGAGTCAATGGAATGAGAGTTTATCCATTCAGATGACTCATGGTTACATAGATACAAAAGGGGGAAAAGGCCCTCTTATGTTGCAGTTAATTAATGGAAAAATCAAGGTTTCAGACCATAAAGGGGATGTTGGCATTCAGAGTTTTTCTGGAAAGGTTTTTATAAAAAAAACAAAGGGAGCTTTGGATATTGATAATCATTCAGCCATTTATGAAGTCAGTGGTCATTGGGGAACATTGGGTTTGAGGAATTACAGTGGATCTGTGACAACCCATGGAACCAGGGGTTCCTGTCTGGCTGGAAATATCAATGGAAAGATTCATTTGAATGGTTTTGAAGGCAGTTTTGAGGGTGATTTTAAAGGTGGAAGTCTCAATGCAAAAACAAAGAGTTTACAGAATTTTGTAGTAAAAAGTGAAGAGGCTTCCGTCGTTTTGAAGGTTCCCCGAAGATCCGGTGCCAAGGTGAGCCTGCAATCACAGAAAGGACGGATTGTTGGCCCCAGATATTTGAGGAAAATCAGGAAAGGTCGTTGGCTGGAACGTCGTGGTCGATTAAAAGGCAAGGATCAGGGTCATATTAAAATCGTTTCCAAATATGGAGAGATTGTGCTTAAATAAAGTTGGAGTTTGTGATTTATGGCTAGGGAAAACAAAGTGTCAAAAAAAAATGCAGTTAAAAAAGCAACCGGGGGGAAAAAGATCAAAAAGTCCGCAAAGCCCGGAAAAACCGGAAAAATATCAGGAAAATCAGTAAAAAAGGGGAAGAAGGTTTCCGCCGGAAGTAAGACCAAAAAATCTTCCGGAAAGGTTTCTGCAAAGAAGTCCTCAAAGAAGGTCTCAAAGAAAATCTTCACCAGAGGCAAAACCAAAAAATCTTCAGGTAAAAAAACTTCCGGGAAGATTTCCGCAAAGAAGTCCTCAAAGAAGGTTTTAAAGAAAGTCTCCATCGGAGGTAAGACCGGGAAGTCTTCAGGTAAAAAAACTTCCGGGAAGATTTCCACAAAGAAGGTTTCCACCAGTGGCAAGGTCAAAAAGTCTTCTGTGAAAAAGGCCTCTGGAAAAGTTTCCCAAAGAAAGTCTGCGAAGAAGGTCTCCACCGGGGGCAGGACCGGGAAGTCTTCAGGTAAAAAAACTTCCGGGAAGATTTCCGCAAAGAAGGTCTCAGTTGTTGGTAAGGCCAAAAAACTTGCAAGAGAAGAGGATAATTATTTAAAAAAAGTTCCAAAAGTTTCCGGTAAAAGAACGTCAAAAAAAGAGAAAGGGGTTGATCAGACCAGGAAGAAAGAATCTTCTGAAACCAAAATAGTTATCCAGAGGGATATTGTTCTTACCGATGCGGAAGGCCGTGTTCTTTGTCGGGTCAGGGATTGTGATCAACCTGCGGGTGTTGAGGCTTACTGTCGTTATCATTATCTGCTATACTGGAAAAAGATACAGATTCGCAAGAAGATTCTGTCGGAAGGGAAACTTGAAAAGTATATTGAGGAACTGACTTCAAGGTATCCCAACAAGTATCTTGAATTGATTAAAAAGGACCTGAGTACGGAAATGGAGTTTCTCCATGCCATTCAGGAGTTGGATATTGATGAGTCTTCAGGGAGTGAAGATCAGGATTACGATGAGGAAAGAAGTTTTATTGAAGAAGTCAGAGGGGTCAGTGAGAACTCTGAGCATGATAAAGGTGACTATTGAAAGGTCTGACTATTGAAAGATCTGTTGACAGGAAAATTTTCAGGAAGGTGTTATGGTTTCAAGGGTTTTAAAAACAGAAAATGAAAATCAGAGAAGTTTTGAATTTACAAATCCCATCAGTGTGAGGGAGAGGACTTACGCCAATTCCACTGAAGCCATGGCCTCCCCTGTGGCTTCAAAAATATTTGGCTTTCCATGGGCTGAGTCTGTCACCGTGGCTCCCCAATTCGTAAGGGTTTCCAAACAGGACTGGGTGAGTTGGGATGTTTTGGAGGAACCCCTGAAGGATCTTCTTGTTGAACATTTTAAAGGGTCAGAAGGCATTGAGGAAAACCCCGAACCGGTGAAAAAAGAAAACTTCGGCGGGACGGCTGAGAAGGTGGACGGTGTGGAAACACCCATGGCAAAAGCAGGTTCACTGGATTCCCCGGAGGCCCGGACCATAAAAAGCCTCATTGAAAATGAAATCAATCCCGCTTTGGCGGCCCATGGAGGCTTTGTCAATCTCCACTCTGTGGAGGGGGATAAGGTTTTTATTGAAATGGGGGGAGGTTGTCAGGGTTGTGCCATGTCTTATATGACCCTTAAAGAGGGTATTGAGGAAGCCATCAGGGGGCTGTTCCGGGGATCAAAACAGTCATTGATGTGACTGATCACGCCGAGGGCGAAAACCCTTATTTTTGACTTTTTCAGGATCGACTAGGAAAATTTTAACTCATTAAAATCATTAGACTTCATTTTTGCCAGGTCACCCACGGTCACCCAAACTCTTCGCTACTTTCTTTAAGCCCTCAAAAAATCAATGATAAGACAGAGGTTTTCCAATGTGGGATTGCTGTCATCCTTGCACATATCATAAAGGGTTGTCCGGGGAATCCCTGTGGATTCGGAAATAGAGGTTCCCCCAAAGCGTTTTATCAAAGCATAAAGAGATGATTTAATATCATCGGCATCCCCGTCATTCCAGGCTTCAAAAAAGCTCTGGATAAGTTCGGAATCCGAGTATTTATTCATATTCTTTGATTCTCGTTTCGCCATTTTTTACTCCATCCAAAATTCAGCATAGAGTAAATGATCTCTCAGGGAAATTCCATGAAAATTCAAATCGGACCAGTATAAAAGTGATTATTACTATAAAACACTTTAAGGCATTGTTGCACTTAGGGATTTACTAATCAGTAATGGTCACTGTGGCGGTGTTTTGGGGACCGGCGATCACACCTGGCGGCAATGAACCGAAACCCAACCGGAGTGTTTCGGAACCTTCAGTGACGCTGTCATCAATGGCGGTGATAACAAGAGGTTCCTGGCTTGATGATATTTCATTATAATAAAAGAAGGTATTGCTGATAGGTGTAGTGTAGTCGGAGCTGTCTGTATCCACATTTGTTATTACAATGGGAACTATCAAGGTCTTCCCCGGCATCCTATCCAGGGTGGCTGTTACTGACACAGCGTCACCCTCAGTGACTGAATAGGAGTTGGAGCTAAACTGAACTATCAGAGGATTCAGGGTTCTGTCTTCCACAAATAAAGTATAGGTACCGCCAGCATCAACAGCACTATTTACTGAAAGGTAATAAAAACCTTCAGAACTTGGTGCAAAATCGAGTATTGAGTTAAAGTAGTTGCTCCCTGTATCTCCATCATCATTTTCATCCACATAAGTGCTGTTTGAGTCATAAACTTCCAAAGCAGGATCGTCCAGAGTGCCACCCAACGGATAGTCACTGTTGTCGACGAAACTTCCAATAACTGCGATTCGGTAAACCCTTCCGCTTTTAAAATAAACTTTAAACCAGTCCTTATCAGTCTCAGCTCTTCTTTCATATATAACACTTCCAGTGGCCGAGCCGCCAACAGCAACCTGGCCTCTTGTTGTATTGTTCCTGGGTAAGTCCGAACCGTCTCCATCAGGCTCTGAAACACTTTCCAGGTTATAAAAGACCGTGATTGGCAAAGTTTTTTGTTTTTTACCGGTCACTTGGTGTGAGATTATGGTTTGCCGATCCGTTGTGGAGGTTGAGTCAGCCACTCCTGTGACTGTCACTGTTTGGGGACTGCTCCATATCTTATCATTGGTGTCATCAACTTCAAAGATCAGACTGGCAGAGGACACAGTGGCTGTACTCGTATCATCACTTGTGAGTTCCACTGTCACGCTGGCTGTGGGGGCACTTTCCAGTTGCACAGTGTAGGAGACACCGTTATTGCCTCCATGAACAGCCAGGGAGGATTGGGAGAGAACCACAGGACTTTCAGGAAGACCATCGTCGTCCTGGGAGGTCACATTTACCGAATCCACGGTCATACCGTGGTAAACGGTATCAACACTGGTCACATTGTGGGTGATGTCTGCTGTACGTTGGGGATTGTTTCCGGCATTATTGTCAATATCGTCATTAACTCCTGTGACGGTCACAGTCTGGGGATTGCTCCATATCCTGTTATTGGTGTCGTCAGGATCAAAGCTCAGACTGGCCGGGGACACTGTGGCTACAGATTCATCAGAGCTGGCAATGTGAATTATCACAGAACCTGTGGGTTTACTTTCCAGTTTCACAGTGTAGGTCCCTGTTCCCCCGTCCTCATAAACAACCAGGGAGGTCTCGGAAATTGTCACACCCTTTTCATCATTGTCCACAAGGGTTATGGTGGCCGGATTCACCACCAAACCAAGAGGGGTTAAACCCCTTACCAAAAGAGTCTCATCATCATCATCCACAAGATCATCAATAACAGTCAGATCGAAAGTCCCCTCTGCCTGATTGCTTCCTGCCGAAATACTTATATCAAAATTTGAAACCGGACTAAAATCTTCAGTTTGGGCCGTGCCCGCTCCCCACAGAGGTCGTAATGCTGAGATCATCGGGTAACCTCACATCGGAATTGGGACTTCCCCCACTGGTGCCTCCCTGAAACTCGGCTGTCACTGTGATGGTTTCCGTATTGTTTGCCTGCCGGTCTCTGAAGGTGAGTAAACTGCTGTCACGCTCATTCACACTTGTGGGACTGACTGTCAGTTGGATGGACCCAATGTCATCATCATCCACAGAGGTCACATTCACGGGACTGACTGTTAAATTGTTATAGTCCGTATCAGTGCTTCCAATAACATGGGTGACATTGGTTGTTCTTGAAGAACCCCCTCCCACATCATTGTCAATATCATCATTCACCCCTGTGATTGTCACTGTTTGGGGACTGCTCCAATTGTCGGTTGTAAAGGTCATATCCCAGGGGGCAAAGGAGGGGGCCACGGTGATGACCGAGTCATCACCTGTCAGCGTTACTGTCACGTTGTCCGTGGGGGCACTGTTCAAACGGATTGTATAAGTCCCTGCTGTACTCCCGTTCTCACCAACGGATAGATTTGTCAGTGACAGGATGACATTGGGATCACTTCCACTGACACGAACACCGGACAGATTGGTGGGTTTGGTGAAAGTCAATGGGACTACGGAATTGCCCGCCTCATCCACAAGAGTTCCGGAATTGAGATCAATGGAAGCCAGGGCCGGAGTCCCACTGACTGGCATATCTATGCCATTTGCATCAACATCCGTCTGTAGCACCTCGTAACGGAAAACAAGACTATCAGAACCGGAACCACTGAAATACTCCGCATACCTTGTCTGGGAAGAGCTTCCCCCGTCAAAGGTCATGGAAATACGGGGACTTCCTGTCACTGTAACGGGTTCACTGAAAGTCACTGTGAAATCCATTCGATCCCCACCGGCGTAGGTTTTTGAAGGAATGGTCACTTCTGAAATCGTGGGGGCTGTGTTATCCAATGTGGCATAGACACTGACAACAGTGGATTCGTTTCCCGCTTCGTCTTTGGCCTGAATGTGGATACAGTGCTTTCCGTCACCTCCGGTTTTTGTGGCTGTGGCAGTACCGGAGTAGGGATCACTGGATGAAAAAACATGGGTTTCGCAGGAGGATGTCCCCGAAGACAGAGGGGTGTCATCAATTTTGTAGCGATATTCACAGTTTGTGCCG
>CBDCNX010000026.1:0-83978 GCA_965219545.1 Bdellovibrionales bacterium | reverse complement strand
CTCATGGTCTGCTTTCCCGTTTTCAATCTTTGAAACAGAAGTAGGAATCAGCCCCGCCATTTTGTCAGGTTTGGCCTGGGTCATGTTTCTGGGTCTTTCTCAAATTCTTTAATTTCTCTGAAATATTCAAATCATTCATCACCGGATTTTAAACCAAATTAGTAAATTAAAATTCTGAAAAAAGAATAAAAAAAGAACAATCGAAAAAAAATAAAAAAATTTTAAATAATTTCAAAAAAACAAAAAATTCTTTCTCAAGAAAAACAAGGGTTTAAAAATTTTCTCAGTTAATAATTAAAAATTTTGGCACGATATTTTCGGTTTTCAACAGGTTGAAAAGGTTAACAAACTTCCTATTAGTAGGGGGGTGTGAAAAAATGAACCAAAAAAGAATAAAAAATTCAAACGATCCAAAAAAATATGAAAAAAATTTAATAAACGCTTACGATTTTTCATAAAAATATCTATGACTTTAACGGCAATTTTCCGGCAACCTTTATCACATTCATGGGAAATGCTTTTTGACTCAAGGGAAAGATCCTTTTTTGTACGAAAGAAACCACCACTCATTTCTAATCCTTTTTTACTCTCAAATCAAAGTCCACAGTCCAGTAGTCAATCCAATCTGCCTATTTTTTGTTCGATAATAACCTCAATAATTACATCAAGACTGTATGGGAGAACTTAAAAGCCTAACTTTTCTCTTAATTGAGTCGCCAAGGTATTGTGTTTCTGAGGGGTTTTCATTTTTTAATTTCTTTAGGTTTATCAACTTCCATTTGATACCCGGAAGATCTTGAACATCAAGAGGGAAAAACTGACCAATCCGGCTTGGCATCCTGAAAGGATATGATAAATTTCTTTTCTTTTCTGGTTAACCCTTTATTTATTTCCTCAATGATTCTTTTTCTTGAGGAGAGAAGGTCTTCAAGGGAACTGTCCCCCTGAGTGACCATACCCATAAATTCTTTTTCATAAACTTCCTTTATATCAAGTTCATTTGGTTTTAGCACTTCATGAATAGGGCGAGAGTGGGAGAGCAGGTAAACAATAAAAGTTTTTCTTAACGAATCTGTAAGACCCTCGTTCTCAAAAAGGCATTGAATATCAAAGAGGTCTCTTGGGTGTTGGCGATCCAGGGCGGCACAAATTTTTCCCCCATAAAGGTCTTCAAATGATAAGACAGAAACTTCGTAAGAAAATCCAAACTGTTCTTCAACTCTTTCACAGGGTTCTCTGCTTTGAACTGGATGAACGGCACCTCGGAGAACAAAATTTGGTTCGATTTTTATATTCGTGTGACCTCTTAAAACTATCATCTTATAAGTCATTTGATATTTATCGGCTTTCAGAATAACTTTGGAATCCTTAATGTTACGCTCAATGTTTCCCCGCTATAACTTTGAGTTCCTTTTCTATGTTGTTTATGGGAGGACTGTCTGTCGTCCAAGGGAAGATAAGTGAGATCAATATCAACTGACAATCGTGGCATATTACGAAAAAAGAAGTTGATAGCTGTCCCGCCCTTGAGAGCAAATACATTTGAAGGGAATATCTGTGTCAGACAGTCAAGCATAAGTTTCACCTGATCCTCAAAGTGACCCTTCATCATAGCCTCCCTCCCTTTGCAAGGATTCAGGAACGGTAATCCGATACTTCTTATCAAACTTCCCGTTCTTATGAATGAGACGATCCCCGGAACCAAGATCAACTTTTTTAAAGTTTATTTTCTTAAACCATTGGTGATTATGTTTCTCAGCAAAAAATAAAAACATCCTTTTAACTTTAAATGAAGAGCATTGTTCTAAAAGAGTTTGCACCTGTTTGGGGCGAAGAGAAACAAGACTCTCAAATATGAGATCAGCCTCATCCCAGGTTTGGTGTTTAGGTATGAGATAGAGAAGTTCAAATACAGCCCGTTCTTTTTGACGAGAGAACGATTTTAAAATTGTTCATTTCTTCTTTCGTATATCCAACTGTCATATCTTTTGGAAATAGATTTGTCTTGGTCAACACGAACCTGGACTTCCAATTTTGATCACAAAACCACTTTGGAAGGTTACGGGTGCTTTGGTGTGGAAAAAAGAAATATCTTAGTTTGTTCTCCCAGTCTCAAGTAATGACTGCTTCCTGTAAATTCAAAAACCGATCTGGCACCAATATGCACAGGTAACGCCAGTTGTTCTTGTAAAGCATTTAAGGCTGCTTCCCAACTGACTTTGTCCCCACGTCTTTTAAAGGCTCCCTGTCCTATTCGCTCCATCCAGTGGCTCAGAACATATTTTCCTGAAAGCTGACGGTATATGCCATGTGAATCCAGGAGTTGTTGGGTCACAATGCCTCCAGGAGGTAAGAGCTTTTGAAGTTTCTTTATTTTTTTATCAAAACGACCACTCATAGTAGTCATTTTGATATATTTTTAAAGCACAGACAAGCTTTTCTTTAAATATTTCTTAAAATGACTACCTATAGTAGTCATTTTATAACTTTTTCAAAGTAAATGATCCATTCTCAAAGAATATCAGAAAATAATAGTCCTCTTAAAACCGATTATCCGCACTGGACTATGGGATTGGTAAATGGAGTTCAATCAGGATTTTTCATACCTCCACCTACTAATAGGAAGTTTTTCAACCTTTTCAACGGTTGAAAATCGAAAATATTGGGATAAATTTTTAATTGTTGAACACAGAATTTTTTTAAAAAAATCTTTTGTATATTCCAACCATAAACAAGAAAGCTGGTGTATATCGGCGTACTTATATGAAACGACATAGGGAGGACTTGAAATAATTAGATCAATAGAACCTTTTGGAATATTGGCTGTAATAATATTATCTTGTATAATTTTCGTTTTTGTTTTTTTAAATTTAATATTCAGTGGGAATATTTTTTTCTATGCAGACTTCCAATTTAGACAAATCATGTATTTCTTTCTTTCTAAACCAATAGGTAATTCTTTCATCTTTTAGGTATTTAGAATTTTTTGAATAACGAGTTTTTCTAAAACTTGTACATCATATCATATTTTTCCTTTAGAGGGTTGATCAAAAAGTCATCGAGATTGAATGAATATCTGCTATAAAAACACAACTTGACCAGGCAAGCCTCTTCTGATTTATTGTATGGAATTATTGCTTGAGTCAGTTATCCTCTACCCTTACCTGAGAGCCTGAAAATGCCATCAAAGAAAATTCCTGAAAAAAGACAACAACAGGCCCATAATGCCCTGTTTAATGAAACTTTCATCAATAAAAAATACGGACTGGATATTTTCCGCCTTGTCTTTAAACCCTCTGAGTTCAAACTCTTTGACTGGAAAACCCTTAAACCTGAAATGACCGTCTTTATGGATGAAGAGGGTAATGAAAAGCGTATTGATCTTTTATTCTCGGTCCAGGTCAAAGGTTCCAAAAAACAGGTGCGTATTTTTTTCCTGCTTGAACACAAAAGCCATCAGGATTCCCAATTGCTCCGGCAGGTTCTGGGGTATCAGACTTGTATTTACAATCGCTGGAATTATCCGGTCATCCCCATCCTTGTCTATCATGGACGACAGAAGCACTGGAGGGGTTCGTTGACCTTCCAGGACTCCCTGGAAGGGTTGACTCCGGTTTTGAAACAGAAATTTGGGAAAAATATCCTCAATTTCTGTTGTAAGCTGTTGAATATTCATGATATTGACTTGTATCGTGGGTTGGGCAAAAGTTTGCTTTCCAGACCCATTTTGCTTATAATGGGAAGTATCTGGAAACTCCGCCGGGAAACCATTGCGGAATTGTTTCAGATGGGTACAACTCTGGGTGAAAAGGATCAGAGGTTTTTGGTTCAGAAGGCGGTGGATTACATCCGTCGGAATGATCCGAATTTCACATTGAGTGTACTCAGGAGTATAGAAGAAGAAACCATAGAGGAGGATCATAGAGTCATGTCAGCATTACAATGTTCTTTGGATGAGGCTGAAGAAAGAGGAGTCAAAAGAGGAGTCAAAAGAGGTCATAAAGAAGGTCATAAAGAAGGGACTCAAGAAGCGGCGTTACGGATGATTCAAAATGGTCTTGATGTGAAGACTATTTGTCTATGTACCGGTCTGACTCCCAAAGAAGTGGAAGAGTTACGTCAAAAAGCAAATATAAAGCCTGAATCGTCTTAATTTCCTCATAACAAAGAAAAATCTCTCTGCCTAAAAAAGCGATGACTCTGACTTTAAGAGTCTTTGTAAGACCTATGAGTTCTAAAGCACTCATGGTCTGCTTTCCGTTTTCAATCTTTAAAACAGAAGTGAGAATCAGTCCCGCCATTTTGTCAGGTTTGGCCTGGATCATATTTCTGGGTCTTTCTCAAAATAAATAACAATCGAAAAAAAAGAAAATAATTTAAAAAAAATTTGTCTCTTATTTTGATAATGTTCTAAATTTTTTGAAATTATTATGAATAAATCTTGTGCGAATTGTTTAATTGCTTTTTCCCAGCATTGGAGTTCTATAGAGCTTCTTTCCTCTCCGTTAGAATTATAGAGACCTTTCTTAAATTATAGATCAGAATATTAGCCCGTGACGCTTGGCAACCCCCTTCTTTGATGTATTCCATAAATAAAAACATTTATCAGATTCTTTGATATGACGAATTTCATCAGGGATAATCTTTTTCCACCTCATCATTTGTCTATGATTTTTTGAGATGATCTATAATGTCTTTTTCATCTTTGACTCTGATGGCTCCTTCTTTTTCAAAATCGGAGGGCCATTGATATTTCTGAAAACAGGAATCCAATATAAAAAGTTTTCGATTTTGTTTGATAGCTGCCCTTGCCTGGGAAAGAGTGCCACTGGCATCAGAGGCTTCTATAATAATAGAAGCCTGAGATAAGGCTGACATGGTGATGTTTCGTTTCGGAAAATAAAATCTGTAATTATTAAAACTCTCATTGGCGTATCTGTAAAAGGGTACCTGGCTTATTAACAGGTGGTTTCTAGCAATCTCATCCTGTAAGTCTTTATTCTCTTTTGGATAATATTGGTCAATAGGGGTTCCAATAACAGCAATAACACGACCATTTAAACCTATGGCTGTTTCAAGGGCTTTTGTGTCTATTCCACGGGCAAGACCTGAAACAACAGTAAAATCATTTTCTAAAAGAAGTCTGGTTACCTTTTCCGCTCTTTCAAGTCCCTCTTCTGTAGCCTTCCTGGAACCAATGACAGAAACACATGGACTTTCAAGAAAACCAATATCCCCTCTGTAATAAAAAAGTTTTAAAGGTTGCTGTGTATTTCTTAAAAGTTCAGGATAGTGAAAACCTACCTGAGTACAAACTGAGAAACCTCCCTGCTTTACTTTTATAAACTCTTCAACTTTTGGATAGAGATTTCTGATTTCTTCAAATTGTCCATTTTGTTTTTTTTCCTCTAAAATTTCTGATGGTGTCATTGGTCCCATGCCAGAATAAGGAAAGGATTTTTCAAGATTTATTTCTGTAGACCCTTTGAGAGCAAGAAGAGTCTCATAAGCTATTGCTTCTTTCAGGGGGTCTATTGCAAATGGAAAATCAAATGCCTTTTCTCCCATGCAATCACTCCCATTGGTTTCTTTTATTTTGATAAAAATAGAAAATATTAAGTAGTCCTGAATTTGTTTTTATATGTCAAAAACTCTTTAAGTCAATATCAAAGTCGGGAAAAACCGGTTTTTTCAACCCCAGTTCATTCTTTTTGAATTGAACTTGGATTTCCATACCTTTTCTTTATCCGAAAGTCGGATATTTATTTATCTTTACCGGAATTTGGACAGAAACCCAAAAAAAATTCTTTATCATCTTTGAACTATAAAATCGTCGAATCCGAACCCCCCAATTCTAAATCACAAACAATCTGTTAAATTGTTTCACAGCCTTTTCAAAAAATCCATGTTTTTAATTTTAAAAAAAATCAGCGGGTTAGAAAATACCCCTTTTGGAATAGGAAGCACACTCCTCCGACTCCCGTATTCTCCATAGAAAACCCCCACTCCGAAACAGAAGAACAGCTTTCCCCAAAAGCGGGGTTAACGAATAGAAAAACTGAAAGAACTTTACAAATAAATTTTGAGAAGGAGTATTATTCTTGCATTACGCCTCATTATCAAAAAAGAGAATAAAAAGCAAGAAAATGGACTCTCACAGGTGAACTCTGTCCTTTTCTACGGACTGATCCGAAAAGAGAAGTCTGTTCTCATTCTGGATTAGGCATGAAAAATTCCATAAATATAGAAGTCAGAGTTGTTTTCGGGATGGTCATCTATAGCCGCAACCAAATAAAAGAGCTTGCTTTTGAAAAAAAGTTTTGTAAAAATAAAAAGCAATCAGACAGAAAGGAGCGTGTATGATTTTTTCAAAAAAGATATTTTTAGCTAGCCTGATGTTTTTTCTATTTGCTTTTAAGTCAAAGGCTGAATGCCTGGGAAAAACAAGAAGACCGGTAGACAGTCAATGCTATGAGTTTACATCAAAATCACAATGTCTCTCCACAACTGATGCTCCCAACTGTGTCTGGCAACCCAAAGAAGATGGTCAATGCCTGGGAAAAACAAGAAGATCGGTAGACAGTCAATGCTATGAGTTTACATCAAAATCACAATGTCTCTCCACAACTGATGCTCCCAACTGTGTCTGGCAACCCAAAGAAGCCACCACCACACCTGAAGGAGAAGAAGAAGGAACTCTTCAATAATGTCCTTCTTGTTCTTCCCAAGACATAAGGATAGGAATTCAGAAAGTACAGACAAAAACCGGAGAAACAATAACAAGATGGAATGAGGCCATGAAAAATCAATTTTGATTGTTTCTTTAGCAGGATTAACAGACGTTGGTTGTGGTTTTTATGCCTCTTCTTTTCTTTTGATGTATGATATATTGATACGCAATACGATCAGTCTATCAGGATTTTCAAATCAAATTAAAAAACGGAAATGAAAATGAATAGGTTATCTATCACTGTTTTTGTTATGTTTACGGTTTTTTCCAATAATGCCCTTGGTATTTCCATGGGAAAATTCTTTGACAGTATTAAAAAAAATCTCAATATCAACATCAAAAGAGGACCGTCACCGAGCGAAAAATTTGTTTTGGAAACAGTGGACAAAATTGAAAAGCGACTTGGGTTCGACTTTGAGGATTCTTTTTTTTCTTTAAAGGATATAGATGATTTAATAGATTCCCGGTTCAACCCCTTTGAAAACAAGGCCATCCGGGACACTTACGACAATGAAGACACGGAAACTTTCAAAAAAGTCCTGTTCGAGTACATAAGGGACAATCATCTCGACTCCCCTGTTGTTCTCAGATGGTGGGACCTGTCTCCTGATCTCAGAAATACAGTGTTTGTCCATCTCGACAAGGATCATCTTTCAAGCCCATGGAAACCAACACTTCTTTTAAAATGGTGGGACGAGGCCGTCTCAAGAGGTATGGAAGACCGATTGAAATTGTTTATTGAACAGGGATTTAGAGAAATGGGCTACCAGCCAAAGATACAGCTTTCAGATCCGGCACAAAATGGATACATCCGTGACCCCTTTATAAGAACAGTTTTAAGAGCCACCCAGGAGAGTTCTGAATTTGCCGATCATGTTCAACGCATCCTTGAACCATAACCATAACCATAACCATAACCATAACCATAACCATAACCATAACCATAAAAGGTCATACCTGTTAATTGCACCCCCCCGGTCACTGACCTTCCAGAACATCACCAAAAACAGGAGATGCGGTATTACAGGTGGTGCATTTTTTGACCTTGGGATAGCTGCCTGCGGAAAAATGAAACCCGGCTCCCAGGGCACAGATTCCCGTGGTTGAACCACTGGAACAGGCCACCTGCATATTGGCTGTACTCAAGCCCGTGGAAGTGGGTGCCTCGGAACTGCCGCCCCCCACATCTGTATCCCAAAAAAGGTTGGAACTGCTCTGAGGAGTGTTGGTTCCAATATCAAAGAGAGGATCATCAGGAGAACCGTCCCCCAGGGAATAACAATGATTAATGTCCAAAACAGACGCAATTGAAATATTTCCGATAAGTCCTCCACTTTGAATGCCTCCGGAAACTTCCGCATGGGAATAGGATGCGTAATAATTCGATCCTATATTCCAACCAACAAGACCACCGACATAGCCCGAATCACCATCCACAGTGACAGATCCTTTGGAGTAAGAACTCATAATAAGAACACTGGAAGAACCCAGAAAACCTGCCAAACCCCCTGTATATGCAGAATTTGCCCCACTGACTTCCACGTTCGTATAACTGTTTAATATATCTATACTGTTACCAGATCCCCCTGCCAAGCCACCGGCATCAGGACCACTGGAAGAAATTATCCCTGTGACAGAACAATTTTCAATATTCTTATATACCTTTCCGGCAATTCCTCCAACTCCGTCAGAAGCGGCACTCTCTCTTGTTGAATTGACAAACACATTCCTCAAATGAAGATTCTTGATTTTCATTTTTAATTCACCAAACAGGCCCACATAAGCTGAACCAGTGTTTATATACAACTTCTCAATAATATGCCCCTGACCGTCAAATTCACCGGAAGCTATGGAACCATTCAGTGGAGTCCACCCGGAACAAGGAGACGTATCATGAATATCAGTCCCGTCAAAAGCCCCGCAACCATCATCCCCCTCAGACCAGCTGGGGCTGGCATCAATATCCATACCGAGAATAAAATATTTTCTTGTAGTAACAGAATACATACTCTTTAAATCACTGTAATTGCATATCCAATGGGGATCCGTTGAGGAAGTCCCGGCCCCTTGGCTTACGCACCGGGTGACATCCGCTGTTATACTGAAAGATGTCGCAGTACCCGACACGGTGACATCCTGGGTGGCTGTAATGGTAACAGGTCCGTTGGCGGTTACATCACTGCTGGTATCAATACCCTCCTTCAGCCATTCCCCATTGGTGCAATCGGTATCCACAGCTGTCATGGTGGAACCCACCTGAACACTCACACTTTCAGTGCCGGAACAAACACCACCCACAGAATAACTCTCATAATTGTCTGATAGAATATCAACTGCGTTGTCAATGGTCACTTTCCTGCTGCTGTCACGACTTGTTATTGAAACACCCGCCACGGGCAACCCTCCATAATCCCCACCTGTCACTGTATGGGTGATTGTTGTCTGACGATCATTTGTCGAGGAGGTGTCATTCACTCCTGTCACTGTCACTTCCAGGGGAGTAGTCCATATCCTGTCATTGGTGTCATCCGGTTCAAAGATCAAGAAAGAAGGGGAGACGGTCGCCACCCTGGTATTGCCACTGCTAATGTAAACCCTCACAGGACCTGTGGGTTCACTTTTCAAAGACACTTCATAAGTTCCTGTTCCCCCGTCCTCATAAACAATCAGGGATGTCTCGGAAACAATCACTCCCTTTTCATCATTGTCCAAAATGGTCAATGTGGCCGAATTCACCACTATAGAAGAAAAGAGTGTGTGTCCACCCACTATAAGAGTTTCATCGTCTTCATCAATAAAATCATCCACAAGAGTCAGGGGGAAAGTCACCACTGCCTGATTGCTTCCTGCCGGAATACTTATATCAAAATTTGAAGCCGGAATGAAATCTTCAATCTGGGCTGTTCCTATTGATAAAAAGGTTGCAATTTCCAATGGGTCTGACAAAACAACAGAGGAACTTGGGCTTCCCCCACTGGTACTCCCTTGAAATTTGGCTATCACCATGATGTTTTTCGTATTGTTTGCCTGCTGGTTGGGTAAAGCACCATCATGTTCATTCATACTTGTGGGACTGATTGTCAGTTGGACGGAACCAACATCATCATCATCAACAGAGGTCACCTTCATGGGACTCACAACCAAACCATTATAGTCTGTATCAGTACTTGACACACTGTAAGTAATATCGGTTGTCCGATGGGGATTCCCTCCAAAATCATTATCCATATTATCGTTGATTCCTGTCACTGTCACTGTCTTGGGGGCACTCCAGATATTGTTGTTGGTATTGTCCGGTTCAAAGGTCAACAAGGTATGGGAAATTGTCGCCACATTTGTGTCACCACTGATTAGGGTTACATACACGGAACCCGTGGGCTCCTGGGACAATTGCACTGTATAGGTCTGAGTTCCGCCGTCTTCACCCACTGACAGAACGGAATGGGAAATAATCAACCCCCTGTCATCATTATCAACAATGGTTATGGTCGCAGGATTTATGGTCAAACCCAAAGGGGTTGAGCCACTCACCGAGAGGGTCTCGTCATTATCATCCAATTCATCATCAATCAGCATCAGACTGAAAGCTCCTGTCCCTCTGAAACCCCCTGAGGGTATGGTGATATCAAAATTGTTAACGGTGGTAAAATCCGCAGCCTGGGCTGTTCCCGCTCCCACAGAGGCTGAAATTGTCAACGGACCCGGCAACCGGATATTGGCATTGGCCTGACCCCCACTGGTGCCTCCCTGAAGTTCCGCTGTCACTGCGACGGTCTCCGTGTTATTGGCTATGGCATTGGGTGAGTTGTCATCATGCTCATCAACACTGGCGGGACTGACTGTCAATTGAATGAAACCAATGTGATCATCATCACTGGCGGTCACTTCCGTTGAATCCACTGAAAGACCATTGTAATGAGGATCCGTACTTGTCACACTGTGGGTCACATTGGTTTTTCTCGAAACTCCTCCCCCTACATCGTTATCAATATCATCATTCACACCTGTTACTGTCACCGTTTGAGGGGCACTCCAGATTTTGTTATTGGTATCATCCGGTTCAAAGGTCAGGGTGTCATCAGACACTGTCACCACATCGGGGTCATTACTGACAATGTGAACTGTCACAGGACCTGCGGGTTGACTGTCAAGTTTTACCGTGTAAGTCCCTTCCCCTCCATTTTCACCCACTGACAGAGTGAAGCGGGAGACAATCACTCCCCTTTCATCATTATCCACAATGGTCAATGTGGCCGGATTCACCACTATAGAAGAAAAGAGTGTGTGTCCACCCACTATAAGAGTTTCATCGTCTTCATCAATAAAATCATCCACAAGAGTCAGGGGGAAAGTCACCTCTGCCTGATTGCTTCCTGCTGGAATATTTATATCAAAATTTGAAGCCGGAATGAAATCTTCAATCTGGGCTGTTCTTCTCGACACAAAAGTTGAAATTGCCAATGGGTCTGACAAAACAACAGAGGAACTTGGGCTTCCCCCACTGGTACTCCCTTGAAATTTGGCTGTCACCATGATGTTTTTCGTATTGTTTGCCTGCTGGTTGGGTAAAGCACCATCATGTTCATTCATACTTGTGGGACTGATTGTCAGTTGGACGGAACCAACATTATCATCATCAACAGAGGTCACCTTCATGGGACTCACAACCAAACCATTATAGTCTGTATCAGTACTTGACACATCATAGGTAATATCGGTTGTCCGATGGGGATTCCCTCCAAAATCATTATCCATATTATCGTTGATTCCTGTCACTGTCACTGTATGAGGGGCACTCCAAATATTGTTGTTGGTATTGTCCGGTTCAAAGGTCAACAAGGTATGGGAAATTGTCGCCACATTTGTGTCACCACTGATTAGGGTTACATACACGGAACCCGTGGGCTCCTGGGACAATTGCACTGTGTAAGTCCGGGTCCCGTCTTCAACCAATGACAAAGTGGAATGGGAAATAATCAACCCCCTGTCATCATTATCAACAATGGTTATGGTCGCAGGATTTATGGTCAAACCCAAAGGGGTTGAGCCACTCACCGAGAGGGTCTCGTCATTATCATCCAATTCATCATCAACAAGAGTCAGACTGAAAGTTCCTGTCCCTCTGGAACCCCCTGAGGGTATGGTGATATCAAAATTGTTAACGGTGGTAAAATCCGCAGCCTGGGCTGTTCCCGCTCCCACAGAGGCTGAAATTGTCAACGGACCCGGCAACCGGATATTGGCATTGGCCTGACCCCCACTGGTGCCTCCCTGAAACTCCGCTGTCACTGCGACGGTCTCCGTGTTATTGGCTATGGCATTGGGTGAGTTGTCATCATGCTCATCAACACTGGCGGGACTGACTGTCAATTGAATGAAACCAATGTGATCATCATCACTGGCGGTCACTTCCGTTGAATCCACTGAAAGACCATTGTAATGAGGATCCGTACTTGTCACACTGTGGGTCACATTGGTTTTTCTCGAAACTCCTCCCCCTACATCGTTATCAATATCATCATTCACACCTGTTACTGTCACCGTTTGAGGGGCACTCCAGATTTTGTTATTGGTATCATCCGGTTCAAAGGTCAGGGTGTCATCAGACACTGTCACCACATCGGGGTCATTACTGACAATGTGAACTGTCACAGGACCTGCGGGTTGACTGTCAAGTTTTACCGTGTAAGTCCCTTCCCCTCCATTTTCACCCACTGACAAAGTGAAGCGGGAGACAATCACACCCTTTTCATCATTATCCACAATGGTTATTGTGGCCGGACTCACTGTCAGACCCAGGGGATTGACTCCCCTCAATAAAAGGATCTCATTGCCCTCATCCTCTCCGTCATCAACAACTGTCAGACTGAAAGCTCCTATGACCTGATTGCTTCCTGCCGGAATATTCAAATCAAAATCGGAAACAGGGTTAAAATCTCCAATCTGGGCTGTGCCCGCCTCCAAAGAAGCTGAAATTGTCAATGGACCCGGTAACCGGATATTGGCATTGGCCTGACCCCCACTGGTGCTGCCATGAAAACTCGCTATCACTACTATTGTTTCCGTATTATTGGCTATTGAACGGCTTGAACCGCTATCATGCTCGTCAACACTGCTGGGGTTGACCGTCAACCTGATGGAACCAATGTCATCATTATCATTGGAGGTTATCTCCACCGGACTTACGGAAAAATTATTGTAGTCCGCATCACTGCTTGTCACAGTGTGGGTAATATTGACTGTCCTCAATGAACCCCCGCCTGCGTCGTTGTCAATACTGTCGTTCACTCCTGTGACTGTCACTGTCTGAGGACTGCTCCAATTGTCGGTTGAAAAGCTCAGTGTGCCTGGGGACACTGTGGCCACACTGGAATCAGCACTTCCAAGGGCCACTGTTACAGCCGAGGTGGGCTGACTGTTAAGTCTTATTTGGTAAGTGCCCGTCCCTGCGTTCTCCTCTACTGAAAGCTCTGTTAAGGATAAAACCACATTGGGGTTCCCTCCGGCCACAACAACACTGGAAAGATTGCCTGGGGCTGTGAATGTTAATGAACTCACGGCATTGCCTGAACTGTCTTTAAGATTTCCTGAGTTCAGATCAATGGAAGGGGAAGCCCCCATCCCTATCCCATCCGTATCAAGGTCTGTCTGTCCCACCTCGTAACGAAAAATCAAACTTGTTGATCCACTCCCACTGGCATATTCTGCGTACTCCATTTTAGGCTGACCGCCTCCATCCAAAATCAATGAAATCCTGGGGGTCCCTGTCACTTCCACATCCTCACTGAAAGTCACTGTGAAATCCATCCGGTCCCCTCCGGCATAGGTTTTTGAGGGAACACTCACACTACTGATTGTGGGGGCTGTGTTGTCCAACGTGGCGTAAACACTCACCACTTCTGACTCATTGTTCGCATCATCCATGGCCTGAATATGAATACAGTACTTCCCACTGCCCCCTGGCTTGGTCGCTGTGGAAACACTGGAATAGGACTCATTGGAGGCAAAAGTGTAACTTGGACAACTGGAACCTGTCAGGGCTGTCTCATCAATCTTATGCCTATAGGTACAATTCACACCATCCCTGTCCACACAGGACCAGTTCCAGGTCTTGGACATCCTCATAGT
This sequence comes from Bdellovibrionales bacterium, assembly GCA_965219545.1. Taxonomy (GTDB): domain Bacteria; phylum Bdellovibrionota; class Bdellovibrionia; order Bdellovibrionales; family JAGQZY01; genus JAGQZY01. Next base: position 70,120 of record CBDCNX010000026.1, on the reverse strand, counting down.
GTCATCGTTTTCAAGGGGATTCTGCTCCAGGGTGTTGGCTATAATCCTTGGGACTGTGGTATCAAGAACATAGGTTAATTCAAAACAGTGGACTCTGGGACCTCCCTCAATCCTGGCAAAAAACTTGTAAATCCCGTCAGAGGCATTTTCCAAAACATTACCCAAATTGACAGTGATCTCATTTTCAGAAGCACGAACCTGAACGGGATCTCCAAGGGGAATCAGGTCGGCATCCGTGCATTGGGAGGTGGAACGGGGACCTCTGAAAATGGAAACGGTCACATCGTAATCGGGAAGACCTCTGATGATAAAACCCGGACCACGGGAAGGACCGGGGGAGGGGGGATTGACCCTGAAATCAGGATCCTCAAGGTCCGGCTTCCGCTTCGATGACCCTCCTGAACTGTCACTACAGCCAATGGAGAATAAAAAATTAAAACCAACCAAACACAGTAAAATAAATTTAAATATCTTCATGTTCCTCTCTCCCAAAATATACGCCTGTTTGAATCTTCCGGTCTTTCAGGAATGGAAAATCCGTGAAATTTCAAACACGATCAGTATAAATGACTTCTTTATAATTAAACTTCGTCAGAATCTTTAATGAACTTTAAATACAGGACTTTGGCTGTAATCCGGATTTTCAGGCGATCTTTTTTTAAAGTCAGCCTGTTATACTAAAGATCATTTATTTTTCATGCTATTTCCATAGAGACCACTTGTTTTAAGCGGATTTTGGCTAAAGAAATTCAGCATAGAATAAATGATCTCTCAGGGAAATTCCATGAAAACTCAAACACGATCAGTATATTTCATACACTTATTTTTGATAAAAATGAAAATCAAATGATAATCTTAATGAAAGGATTTTGAATTGAAAATAAAGTGATCAGTCTAATGAAAAGATTTTGATCTTTTCAATAAGAAAAACTTTTTTTTCTTGTCAAAGATTCATGAAACATGACTAAATCCCAAATACAAAAATGGATGTTAAAAAAACAATAAAATTTTCTTTTGGACTTTTCCTTTTTTCCTGTGGATCCTGTTTGAATTTTCACGGATACTCTTCCTTTAAAAAATATGAAAATTTGAAACTGATCCACGGAAACTTTTCTTTGGCCGATGACAGGAATCCTGTTGAAACACTTTCCGTAACTGGCAAAAAGGAAAGTTTTCCAAGCCGTCCCGGTTCAAGCCATATTCTGTCTAAAGAAGAACTTAAAAAGTTTGAGTTCAATGATGTTCACAGGGTTTTAAGAAAAGTACCCAGTGTTCACATTCAGGAAGAAGAGGGTTTTGGACTCAGACCCAATATCGGTCTGAGAGCCGCCCATCCCCACCGAAGCCGGAAAATCACTCTTATGGAGGACGGAGTCCTGATGGCCCCGGCCCCTTACGCCGCTCCTGCGGCTTATTATTTTCCACAACTTGACAGAATGGAATCCATAGAGGTTTTTAAAGGGGTTCCGTCAACTCTCTTTGGTCCCAACTCCATCGGTGGAGCCATAAATTTTGTGACAAAAACCAACAAACCCGGAGTGGATGCCGGACTCACCCGTGGTCTTTATGATTTTGCAAAATATGATCTGTCCGTTGGATTTGATCTTGTTGGTGACTGGAGCCTTGACTACAACCGCATTGAGACAAGGGGCTTTAAAAGACTTAAAAATAAAGACAATACGGGGTTTGTTCGCAATAATTTCAGTTTCCGATGGGATCGCCATTTTCAAAAATCCAATCAAAGTCTGACTTTTAAGTTTAACTGGTCTGATGAAAACTCCAATGAAACCTATGTGGGGCTTTCCAGGGATGACTTTAACTTTGATCCCCTGCAAAGATACAGTGCCACAGAACTTGATAAAATGATCTGGAATCATCGACAGTTTTTTTTAAGCCATTCTTTTGACCCCCTGACAGATCTTCACATCCGAAGCACTGCTTATCACCACCAACTGGACCGGTCCTGGTTTAAACTCAACGGTTTTTTTGACACTAAAATCCATCTCAGAAGTCTTTTGAGAAACCCCCGCATTTCAGCCAATAATTATTTTTACAGGGTTCTTAAAGGAGAAAAGGATTCCCTGGTTTTATCAGAGAACAGGGATGTTCTGGATTTGGGAAATAATCAAAGACAATATTCAAACCAGGGCGTTCAGTTAAGTACGGAATACGATTTCAATACTCATGGAATGGATCATCTTTTTTATTTTGGTTACCGTTACCATCAGGATTCCGTGGATCGATTCCACGAATCCAGTTATTACAATATGAAATCAGGGAGTTTAAAATTCAATTCATCCCTGGATAAAACCACAACAGTTTTAAACAAAAGCGAAGCCGATGCACAGAGTTTTTCCTTTAATTACAAAATCCTTCTTGAGGATTTGTCTTTTAACATTTTGACCCGTTATGAGGATATCAATTACCGGCAAAAAAATTTTTTAAACAAAAACCCCTCTTTTGAAAGCAAGGATCATCTGTTTGTTCCTGGGTTTGGACTTTTTTATCAGGCTTTTCCATCCCTGGGTTTTCTGGCCGGTATAAACAAAGGCTTTACTCCCAGAGGTCCGGGACAACAGAGTAATATCCAACCAGAGAAAGCCGTCAATTATGAACTGGGACTTCGCTATAAGGGATTTATCAGTTTTGAAATCATTTCCTTTCTAAGTGATTATAAAAACATTTCAGGAACCTGCACCCAATCAGGGGGTTGCCGGTTAAACCGGCTGGATCAGGTCTTTAACGGTGGAAGGGCCAAAGTTTCCGGTTTGGATTTTCTATTCAGCAAAGACATAAAAATAAAAAATATCAATGTCCCTGTCCAGGTGACAACAAGCCTCACCCGGGCTGAGTTTAAAAATTTTTTTCAAACGGATTTTTCCGACTGGGGGGTGGGTTTTGTTTTTCCGGGAGACCCCCTGCCTTATATTCCAAAATGGAGATCCAACCTTTCCCTGGGACTTGAGTGGAAAAACTTTTTTGGTTATTTAAATCTGAGTTACAGAGATCAAATGCCGGACCAGGCCGTGGCCTTTGGTCTGGATTCCGTGAACCGTGAATTTATCGGAGAGCTTTTTTTGGTGGATTTATCCCTGATCTACCGCTTTTCAAAAAATCTGGGAATCCGTTTTCGGGCTGACAATTTGACCAATCAACGCTATGAAGTTTCCCAAAAACCTTTTGGCCTGAGACCGGGAAGACCCCGTTTTTTTCTCGTTGGAGTCCAATTTGATTTTCACTAGTGGTCTGTCCTATCATCAGAAGTGTGGGTTTTTTGAAATTTTTAAAATATTTCTTTTCTTATTTTCCATACTGTGATAACTAAGAATTATTGATTCTGTTGGATCACTATTAAAATAAAAAATGGAATAAAAATGAACAGATTACCCCTAATTGTTTTTATTATGTTTACGGTTTTTTCCCACAATGCCTTTTGCTTGATGGGACAAGCCCTTGAGACAATGATGGATACTATTTCCAGACTCTCTACCGGAACTACCAGAGCCGTAATGAGAAAACCATCAGATTCAAAGATTATGGAAACCCTGGATAAGATTGAAACACGACTTGATTTTTCCGACGACGTTAGGAGCCCTTCCATGAATGATATGAAGGACCTGGCAAATGCCCGATTCAATCCCTTCAAAGACAAAGCAATAAAAGAAGCCTACGATAATGAAGACATGGAAACTTTCAGAACAGCTTTATTTGAGTATGTAAAAAAGCATCACCTTGACTCCCCCATTGTTCTCAGATGGTGGGATCTGTCTTCTGATTTCAGAAACACAGTGTTTCCCCTTCTCAACAAGGATCATCTCTCAAATCCACAGAACCCGGAACTTCTTTTAAAATGGTATGATAAAGCTGTATCAAGAGGTACGCAGGACCAATTGGATTTGTTTATCAAACAGGGATTTGAAGAAATGGACTTAGCACCATTCGAGTACTTTTCAGTGGTAGACAGATTGGGCACTGACCCCTTTATATTGACAGTTTTTAAGGGCCTCAATGAATATCAGGGTTTTTCCGACCATGTTGGACGCGTCCTTGTTGAAATCGACCAGGGTTATCACTAATCAGTAATGGTTATTTTGACAGTTTTTAGGGCCATCAATGAAAGTGAGGATTTTTCCGCCTACGTTCAACGCATCCTTTTTGAGGAAAATTGACTCTATGCCGGTCAGTTGGTTATCAGAGGAGCCCGTCAGGTCGGTTTTTGCAGCCTAAAGGTCTCTGTACTTTTCAGCCAACAGGCTCTGGCGATCTTCCAGTTTTATATCCCGACCATTGATCCAGAGTTTTTCAACCCAGCTTGTGGGTTCCAGGGGATCCCCTGACCACAGGACAAGATTGGCCGCTTTTCCAACCACAAGTTCTCCACGCCCCGGAATCCCAAAAACCTCTGCCGGTGTTTTTGTTAAAGCCTTACGGGCTTTTTCCACTGACATTCCATACCTGACGGCAATCCCCGCCTCCTGTCTCAATCGGGTGATGTATCCCGCAAAGGTTCCCTCATAAAGGGAACTGAACATCACCTCAACCCCGCCTTCAGAGAGGACAGCCGCCGTGTCAGCTCTTGTTTCAAGGGTTTCAAAACTCCAGTTGGTCATCTGGCTTGGTTGTAAAATAACGGGAATCCCGTGTCTTCTTAATTGAAAGATCACCTGGGCCGCCTCCATGGCCTCTTCGATAACAAAGCGGGGTTTTAAACCCAGTTTGTTCAACTCCCCCTTAAACCGGATAAGGGTTTTAATGTCGCTTGCCCGATTGGATTTAACAACCCATGGAACCTGACCCCTTAAAACAGGAAGCATGGCCTTCATGTCCCTTTTGGATAAAAAATATTTTCTCGAATTCCCCCTTTCATAGGAACCCTGAGCCCCGGAAAAAGAGAGAACATCATCCACAATCCTTCTCAATTCCCTCCACTGCATACTCACACTGTTTTTGCCTCCGGGCCGCTCGGCAAAATGGGTATTGGATTTTCCAATCTGACCAAAAAGAGCAATCCGGGGATCCACATACTGAGTCTCTTTATGGAGATCAAAACCAACCCCCGTTCCACCAATGAGATACCCGACAGGTCTGGATATAACAGTGGTGATCCCGCCACGTCTGGCAATGGGAATTCTCAGGGACTTTAAATTGAGTGCATCCGCAGCCTTATTATCAGGAGTGGCTTCAGTCACCCCCGTGAGATGGTCATAAGTCATCGGCTCCAGGGTGATCCCCACAAGTCCCAACTGGCTCCCCGGATCAATCAACCCCGGAGTGAGAAACAAACCCCTGCCGTCAACGACATCCACAGCCTTCAGATTTTCAGAATCACCTGAATCTGATTTTTCAGGAATAACAGCAGCAATAACCCCTCTGTTAACCTTCACGGAACCATATTGCCATTTTCCAGAGGGTTGAAGATAGTTTACATTTTTCACAGTAAAGGACCGGCCTGTGGGACGGAATTCAGGTTTTTTATTCTTATCGGGATCCGGGTATTTAAGATCCTTTGTGGTGACTGTCTTTCTGAATTCCCTTCCGTCAAACAACTCAGAGTTGTTTTGCCCGACTTCAAAATCACTTTTAATCCCCATTTTTTTCTGACGATCAAAAACAATTTTCCCGTTGATAATAACAAATTTGGTTTTTGTATAAATTGAAAAAGGATGACCGTCCCAGACAACAAGATCAGCCATTTTCCCCTCTTCAATACTTCCCACCTTATCTTCAATACCCAGGGACCAGGCGGGATTTCCCGTCACCCACCGGAGAGCCTGATCCTCGGTGATATTAAGACCCAGCTTTCTTCCCGCAACCATGGCCTTGCCCGCTTCCACATTGAGATATTGAACATCAATATCCGAATCAGAATGGACGATGGCCTTAACCCCTGCGTCCTCCAGAAGAGCCAAACCCTGGGGGATTCCATCAAAAGCCTCGGCTTTAAAACCCCACCAGTCAGCCCAGGAGGCCACAGACACTTCCTCTTTAGCCAGACGACGACGAATCTTATAGGCTTCAAGACCATGCTGAAAACTCCGTATCTTAAAACGAAACTCTTTTGCCAGATCGAGCATGGCACTGAGATCATCCGCCCTGTAACAATGAACATGGACAAGGATGTTGCCCTTTATCACCTCAGAGAGGGTTTCAGAGACAAAATTCCTCTCCGGCATTTCTGATTTCTTTTTGTTCTTTGGTTTCCATTGGCCCTTCTCATCAAAAGAACCCTTGTTTGCCCACTTGCGGTTATACTCAATGGCTTTCTGGAATGCTTTTCTAAAACCGGCAATCACCCCCATCCTTGTGGACGGACCTTTTTCATGATAAACCCTTTTTGGATTTTCCCCGCAGGCCATCTTCAGCCCCTGGGGGGCTCCCGGAAACCTCATTTCACGGGCACTGAGTTTTGGAATCAGTTTGGCGGTGAAACTTCTTCCCCCGATCAGGTTGGCCGAGCCTGGCAAAACCTGAATGGTCGTAACCCCTGCTGCAAGGGCCCTCCAGAGACTGGGATCCTGGGGCCAGAAACTGTGTTCAGCCCACACATCGGCTGTTACAGGTCGGGTCGCTTCATTGCCATCGTAATGGGCATTTATAAAAGGATTGGAGTAAACACCCATGTGGGAATGAACATCAATAATTCCGGGGGTAACCACCATCCCACTGCCATCAATAACCTGAGTTTCCGAGGTTGCTGTGATTTCCTCCCCGGAAATTTTTTTAATAAGACCTTTTTCCAAAAGCAGGGACGCTTTTTCATAGATCTTTCCATTGGCTGTCATGATTTTCGCCCCCTTGATTATCAGGGGTTTGGAATCCATGGGAAAAGGTTCCGGATTGGCCGTCCGGGGCATCTGATTTTTCCAGAACCCCTCCTTGTCATCTTCAGAACCTGCGGAAGAAGCCCCGTACCAGGTGTCGCACTGACAGGACAGAGAACACAGGGTGAACAGCAATAAAAAAGACAAATAAATTTTTTTTACAAACAACGTCCCGATCTTTTTCATACTCCAACCCCCATTGACTCAATCTTATATTGCTTATATTGAAGATTTTAAATCATATCCATTTCATCCATAGGCCGGAGCCACTCAGAAACAATAAAGAAACTTTGAAAGGATAAAATTCACCTTAAAATTCACATTAAATTCACCGGACTTCAAACACAATCAATACAACGCTTTCAATATTTTCAATACTTCTAAAATAAATCCAATGTCATCTCTTTTACTAAGTTTTACCAAAAAAAACCTGACTTTCCGGCAACCATTAAACGAACAAACACAATCCGTTTTCAGCCAAAAAAAAACCTGGCTTGGGAGCCAGGTTTTAAAGGGAGTAAAGGGTTATTGGGGTTGGTACTTTTATATAAGAGCAATTACGGGGCCAATTCCCAAGATCCTTGGGGTGAAAAATTAACAAGTAAAATCAATGATTTGAAATTGGCTCTGAAAAATCACGAAATTAAAGACTGTCAAGTTTCCAAAAAACAGGACAAAAATTGTCCCCTTCAACCACTTTATAGAATAAATGATCTCTCAGAGAAATTCCATGAAAATTCAAACCGGATCAGTATACTTATACTTTTTACTTACACTTTTTATTATTAACCAAAGCCCTTTCCTTCAAATAATTCCGGGCTGTTCAATGTGTCAGAACCTGTAAAGAACTCTTCCCAGGAAGAGTTTTTGTCTATGATGCGTCGGAAAACTTTTATAAAATTCCTGAGAAAATCTTTACCGGCCCCTGTGACCCATCAGATTTATCTCAGGGATCAGGGTCCATGTACTTAATTATGACGAAAAGAGGAACGTACAATCCGTTTTCAGCCAAAAAAAAAACCTGGCTTGGGAGCCAGGTTTTAAAGGGAGTAAAGGGTTATTGGGGTTGGTACTTTTATATAAGAGCAATTACGGGGCCAATTCCCAAGATCCTTGGGGTGAAAAATTAACAAGTAAAATCAATGATTTGAAATTGGCTCTGAAAAATCACGAAATTAAAGACTGTCAAGTTTCCAAAAAACAGGACAAAAATTGTCCTTTCAACAAAGTTTGCCATACCATCCTGATGGGTCCATCAATCAGGTAGCCTCACCATCTAAAGAGATTGGTTTATAATTTCCTGCAATAGATTCCCACGGCAAGCCCGGGGTACTCTGCCTGACGGCCACATAGAGCAATCTTTTGCTTCTGGGCCTTTCATGCGGTAATGAATAAAAAATATGTCAGGAATCAATCAGTGAAAAAGGAACCCATGTCATGACCCAGCTCTCCGTCATTATTCTGGCCGCCGGAAAGGGCTCCCGTATGAATTCCCCCCTTCCAAAGGTTTTGCATCCCGTGGCCGGAGACCCCATGATAAATCGGGTTATCAATGCCCTCAAGTCCTGTGGAACCAAAGATATACGGATCGTGGTGGGTTACGGGGAAAATCTTATGCGTCAGCTCCTGGAACCCAAAGGGGTGACCTGCCACAAGCAAAAAGAACAAAAAGGCACAGCCGATGCTGTAAAATCCGCAGACATTCAGAACCTTAACGACCATGTTCTCATTGTCAACGGAGACCATCCCCTGATTTCAGGCAACCGACTCAAACAGGCTTATGAGCATTTTATCAACTCCAAATCCGAACTGATGGTTTTAACCTCCGTGCTGAATGAACCGGGAAATTTCGGGAGAATCGTACGCCATCAGGGTCTTTTTAAAGCCATTGTGGAAGTCGGAGACGCTTCCTCCGAAACAAAAAAAATCAAAGAGGTGAATACAGGAATTTATTTTACCACTCAAAAATTTTTGGTTGAATACTTGCCCAAAATACAACCGGGAAACCAACAGGGGGAGTATTATCTCACAGACCTGGTCTCCCTCTGTGTTGAAAAGGGTTCCAAAGTGGAAACTTTTCAAACAGATCCTTCCATGGCTTTTGGAATAAACTCCCAAAAGCAACTGGCTCTGGCTGGTAAGGCTCTGTTCCGGGAAAAAGCCTTTAAACTCATGGAACAGGGGGTTGTTATCATTGATCCCGAAAACACCTATGTGGAGGAATCCGTGGAGGTGGGGCCGGGGTCCGTCCTTTACCCCGGAGTCTTTCTTAAAGGCAAAACAGTGTTGCAACCCTTTTGTGTGATTGAACCCAATGTCTTCATACAGGATTCCACTTTAGGGCAAAGTGTTCAGGTCAGAGCGGGATCTTACCTGCAAAGGGCCAAAGTGGGCGATGAAGCTGTCCTTGGCCCCTATGCCCGCCTTCGACCTGAAACCGAAATCGGCCAAAAAGCCCATATCGGAAATTTTGTCGAACTCAAGAAAGTCAAATTCGGAAAAAATTCCAAAGCCAATCACCTCACCTACCTGGGTGACACTGAAGTGGGGGAAAACAGCAATATCGGCTGCGGGGTTATCACCTGTAACTACGGTGCTGACAAAAAGAAATACCAAACTAAAATTGGAGACAATGTCTTTGTGGGAAGTGACACCCAACTGGTGGCCCCTGTTGAAGTGGGAGATAATTCCGTCATTGCCTCCGGTTCCACCATCAATAAAAATGTCCCCAAAGAGGCTCTGGCCATTGCCAGAGCCAAACAGGTCAACAAAGAGTCCTACGCCCGTAAATTCAGGGAAAAAAAATAATAATGTGCGGAATTATCGGTTATTTTGGTGAAAAGTCCCCAAAAATAATCATCATCAATGGTCTTAAAAAACTGGAATACCGTGGTTATGACAGTGCCGGTGTGGCCATCCTGGATAAAAATCGGTTTTCCGTTCACAGGGCTTCAGGAAAACTCTCCAGACTGGAGGAAAAAATCAAAGGGATTCACTTTGACGGCTCCATAGGGATTGGACACACCCGTTGGGCCACCCACGGGCTTCCCACAGAACCCAACGCCCACCCCCACAAGGTCCGTGGGGTGAGTCTGGTCCAAAACGGCATTATTGAAAATTACTCTGAACTTAAAAAAGACCTGCTAAAATCAAAAGCCCGATTCTCCTCTGAAACAGACACTGAAGTCATCACCCATCTTATTGCCCGTCAAACGGAACAGGGCCAGGATTTAGTGACATCCGTTCGGGCCGTCATACCAAAAATCCATGGAGCTTATTCCATTCTGGTGGTCAGTGAATCGGAACCGGATTCCATGGTGGCCGTGAAAGCCGGACCTCCACTCATACTGGGTCTTGGGGAAAAGGAACTTTTTCTGGCCAGTGATATTCAGGCTTTTGTGGAACACACAAACCAGGTGGTTTATCTCAATGATTTTGAAATCGTGAAAGTCAAAGGAAACCGGTTTGGTATTTTTAACATTCACGGTGAAAAAGTTTCCTGGAAAAAAGAAAAAGTGAACGTGTCAGCCTTTAACTCCGACAAAAAAGGTTTTTCCCACTATATGCTCAAGGAAATCTTTGAACAGCCAAGGGCTGTGGCCTCAGCCCTTAAACCCTACATTGACCGAAAAACAAAAACCGTGGATCATTCCCGACTGGGAGTGGATTTTTCGGAAACACCACAATCCGTTCTGAAAGAACTAAAAACTCTGACAAGACTTTACATTGTGGCCTGTGGAACCAGTTACTACGCAGGTCTTTACGGGAAATACATCATCGAATCCATGACAGGAATTCCCGTGGAAGTGGATATTGCCAGTGAGTTCCGTTACCGAAACCCCATTCTTGATCCCAAGGCCATGATTCTTTTTATCTCCCAAAGCGGTGAAACGGCGGACACCCTGGCGGCCCTGAAACTGGCCAAAGAAAAGGGACTCACTGTCATGAGTCTGTGCAACACCAGGCACTCAAGCATTGACCGTCAGTCAGATGTTCACCTCTACATGAACTCCGGGGTGGAGGTGGGAGTGGCCAGCACCAAAGCCTTTTTAAGCAGCCTGACTGTTTTAAACAGTCTTGCCATCAACCTTGCCCGAAACAAAAACAAAATGAGTCTTCAGGAGGAAAACCAGGCCGTGGAGGCTCTGCTTTCAATACCAAGCCTGATGGAGGGGGTTCTCTCCTATGACAGTTTTTTCAATCAGGTTTCTGAAACACTTAAGGACTACAAAGGCTTTTTGTATCTGGGACGGGGACACAGTTACCCCATTGCCATGGAGGGAGCCCTAAAACTCAAAGAACTGGCTTATCTTCACGCCGAAGGCTATCCGGCAGGGGAAATGAAACACGGTCCCCTGGCTTTAATCGACAACAGGATGATCATTGTGGCAATATGTCCTGAAGATCACCACTACCCGAAAATGATCAGCAACCTGGAAGAGGCCAAAGCCCGTGGCGGAGTGATTATTTCCATCAGCACGGGCCACAATGAACACCTTGAATCCATCAGCAAGCACCATTTGTCCATCCCCCACTCCCCCTGGATGCTCAGTGGCCTGCTCTCAGTCATCCCTTTGCAGCTTATGGCCTACCATCTGGCGGACACCCTTGGTTACAACGTGGACCGGCCCCGCAATCTGGCCAAATCCGTGACTGTGGAGTGAAGGAAAACCGTCTGGATTTTGAGATGTCTGAAATCCCTGTTCTGGATCTTTCAGCATATTTCAAAGTTGGGTGACTTTTGGGTGACTTGGGTTAAATGACTCACATAAGTGGCTCATTTTGAAGCACTGAATATCTTCATTAGCAAACTACTAAAGCCTTGGAAAATATGACAGCTCCACAAAGATTTAAAATTTGACATTTTTCTAAAACTAGCTTATAAAATAAATAATCACGCTTGTCTACAAATGGCAAGTTGAGGCTGCTTCGGCGGCCTTAATTTTTAGGTGTTCATGAAAGTAACTGCTTATATTGATGGCTTCAATCTCTATTACGGAGCCCTGAAAAAAACTCCCTATAAGTGGCTAAATATTGATTCTCTTTTAAAAAAAATTTAGTATATTCTCTATCAGACTCCCAAATATCGTCAAAGTTGAACTCAATAGTTCTATCCCTGCTTTTTAATTTGTGTTTTCGATCAGTAAAGAAGGGTGGATCAAGATAAATCAGATCAACACTATTGGGTTTTATTGATTTCAAAACATCCAGACAATCACCACAATGAATAATATTTTGATTAATTGTTCTTATATCCATTTTCTTTTGCGATTTTTTCAAGAATTCCTTTTAAGTTCACTCCGGTTTGTTCTTTCACATATTTCCATGCTTTCTCTCCCCAATAATATTCACCACCAATACCTTTATACAGAGCCTCAAGTGTATTTTGAATTTTCATTGCTTGTTTTGATACATATCAATCATATGACCCTCTTTAGTAGTAATTCCCAAAACTTGATAAATAAGAAAAAAGGGCATAATTCTGTGGAAGAAAAATGATTCAATCAATCCGTCACAGCAACACACCAACAAGAAACTGTATGGCCGGTGCATTAATATCACCTCCCAGGTTTGTACTGTAGATGACCTGGAACAAAAGTCGTACCTCTCTGGAAACAGGCATACTTCCGCCCAAACCCAAAGCCGCATTTAACCCCACATCATCCTTTTCCACCGGAGGACCCAAACTGGTAACACCCTCTATGGTCGTCACCTTTGGTGCATACTCAAATCTCGCCAGGCGAACACCCAGATCACCCCGAACAAAAAACCCCCGTCCAATTTCACCCCCCAAGAAATAAAGGGCACTGGTATTGTAATTCTGTGCTTCAAGGATTGAAAACGAAAACTCTTTAGCCTCATCGCTATAATTGTAGTAATTGAAAACACCACCCACAATCAGACCTTTTGTGAACATCGGCCAATAAAAACCAAGAACATCCAGTCCAAAAAAGGTGGTATTGCTCTTGAACTTCCTCTCAATATCCTCTCCGGCGGAAACTGAAGTCAGGGGGGCATAATTCCACATCGTGTACCAGCTTTCCTGCCGGTTTGTATTGTTCTTAAACTCTTCAAGATGAGAGTCTGCAATGCGTTTACCGGTTGCCTTCCCGGTTTCGGATGTCAGCAATGAACCTGAAGAGTCCGCCATGTGTTTACTGGTTATCTGACCGTCTTCGTTATCAAAAGCGGAAGCCTGGAGAGTCTGGCCTTTTCGTAATAAATCGACCTTACACAGACCCGCATCCAGGAAAATCTTTTTCCCCCTGACCTTTACAACCTCCATTGTGCATTGGGTGTTGTCCTGAAAAGTCGCCACAAATTCACTTCCTTTTTTTACAGAAGATTTTTTTTCAGAATCCGTTGCAATAACCATCTTACGCAAAGTGCTAATCTGTTTGATTGTTATACCGGCAAATGTTGCACTGCTTATCAACAGAGCAATACAAAATGTTATGATCTTCATCCTACCTCCCCTTTTACAAAAAGCCTTCGCTCCAGAATTTTGCTCCTGCGTCGAAGATGTGAAAAGAGGTGGCTCCACCAATTACAAAAGCATCTGCGTTCTAAGTTCATCATCCACCAAAATGCGAATCTCTTCATTTTCATTACCGGCTTCAATCATAGCCTGATAGAATTTGTTTCTTCCCAGATTTTCATAAATATCTCCATCGGCCACTTTGGCGGTAACAACAGTCATATGAAGCGACCTTCTGAGCATATCCCGGATTCTTTTTTTTCCGGAAGTCCACATCGTTAAAACCGTCTCTTTATGTAACAAAAACTGATTTCTTGCAACAGTGGTTATAAAAAAATCCAGCAGTATTTCATTTGAGGGATCGTAAAATGGACTGCTAAACATTTTGTCCTGAATTTTTAGAATCTCACGTTCCCTTTTGGAAAGTTGTATGGAGGAAGTGATCTCCATGCTCCCCGGAGCTGCTCTCATGATATCCAGACCGTATTGGTTATGAAGTCTGAAAACCGTATAAGTTATATCCAGAGGCCTGCTCCCCTCACGAATTCTCTGTTCTGTGGAGGTTCCCTGTATGAATTTCCAAATTTCGTACATTGCAACTCTTCCTTTTTCAGACATTTCATGTGTTTCACCAATAAATTCCATTATATTTTTACTTGTGAAATTTGCATACAGGGCATGAAAATCACTTAATGAAATACCAAAGTCACCCTGTTTAATCGCATAGACGATCCCTTGTGTGACTTTTTTCCAGGCAGCGACATTGTTTTCATCATAAAGAGCATCCTCTTGAGAAATTCTTGCCTTGGATATTTTATCATAAGCGCTTTTTTGAAAAACAAACAACCAGGCAAAAAACATTGACATTTCCGTTTCATTCCAGAGATCTAAACGGTAAAAGAAAATCCTGCGATAAACCTGTTCCGCATAGGAGGAAGGGCCATTGAGAATGGCATTTTTCACCTTTTCATCATTTATCATCCACAGAGAATTTTTTTCCATAGAGTCCGATAAAAACCGGATTTCATCCTCAGTAAGTTTTCTTGTGTTAATTTTCAGGTTTCCAAAAATATCCTCCAGGCTCATTTTTGAAATTGCCTCTACTCTCGAAGGAAGAGGAAATGATATTCGAGCACTATAAGCTATGTTCGCTGAACAAAAAAAGAGAATCATCATCAAAAATCCAGAAATAATTTTTAATATCTTTATTCGTTTCATTTAACGATGACTCTCCCCTGCTTTGGCCCTTAAATAAAAATTTAATGTTTCAAAACTAGAGTCAGAGGGAATACCATAATAAATAAAAAACAAAAAGCTCTTTTTTCAGTTTTGAAAAAATTTCAAATTCTATTTAAAATGGATAAAAAGTGCTGTTTCATATCCAGGAACTCCTATTGGAAAATGGTTTTTGACACTAACCATAATTTTACGATTAACCACATGAAAATAACATAAAAAAACAAGATTTCCCATAGGGGGCCTTATTATAATTCTTGACCTTATCCCCATCTGTTGGTTCACTGGGGTTTATCCGCAGTGTGATCCCACCCCGGATTTTTCTCATTGACTTTCAGGGAACATCTGTGGAAACCCAAAAACAGGATCAATAGAAATTCAACAGGAGTGTGATATGATAGAGGAAATGATCTCAAAGAACACAAAACCAAAAACCTCCACGGAAAACCCTGATTTTCAGATCTGTGAACAGGCCATGAAAGACCCCAAAATTTTTGCAAAACTGGCCCGATGGGGACGTGAGGAAATTAAAATAGCCGAAGGGGAAATGCCCGGACTCATGGCTCTGAGAAAAGAGTACGCCGACAGTGAGCCTCTCAAAGGGGCCAGAATCACAGGCTGTCTGCACATGACCATCCAGACAGCCGTTCTCATTGAGACCCTGAAAGTCCTTGGGGCGGAGATCCGCTGGTCCTCCTGCAATGTGTTTTCAACCCAGGATCATGCCGCCGTGGCCATGGCCGCCTCAGGAATTCCCGTTTTTGCCTGGAAGGGGGAAACAGAACAGGAGTATCAGTGGTGCATTGAACAAAGCATAGAGGGCTGGGGGGAGAGGGGTTTTAACCTCATCCTGGATGACGGTGGGGATCTCACCAATACAATGCATCTGCCGAAATACAGCAAAATCATGGAAAAAGTCATTGGACTTTCAGAGGAAACAACCACGGGGGTCCACAATCTGGAAAAAATGCTCAAAGAGGGAAAACTGAAAGTCCCGGCCATTAACGTCAATGACTCTGTTACAAAATCAAAATTTGACAACCTCTATGGCTGCCGGGAATCCCTGGCCGACGGAATCAAAAGAGCCACGGACGTGATGCTGGCAGGAAAAGTCGTGGTGGTTGCCGGTTACGGGGACGTGGGCAAGGGCTGTGCCCATTCCATGAGAAGTTACGGGGCCCGTGTGCTTATCACTGAAATTGATCCCATCTGTGCCCTTCAGGCGGCCATGGAAGGTTTTGAAGTGGTCACCATGGACAGTGTTGCGGACAGGGCCGACATCTTTGTTACCGCAACCGGCTGCTGTGAAATCATCACGGAAAAACATTTTCAAAAAATCAAAAACGGATCCATTGTTTGCAACATCGGTCATTTTGATACGGAAATTGATATGCAGTGGCTCAACACCCACTCTGAAACCCGTGAAATAAAACCCCAGGTGGACATTCATAAAATGGAAGAAGGCAGAGAGATCATTGTCCTTGCCAAAGGCCGCCTTGTGAACCTGGGTTGTGCCACGGGACACCCCTCTTTTGTGATGAGCAATTCCTTTAGCAACCAGGTTCTGGCCCAAATTGACCTTTTTCAAAATTCCAGGAAGTATCAGGACGTGGGGGTTTATATGCTGCCAAAGGAACTCGATGAAAAGGTGGCCCGTCTTCACCTTGAACAGATCGGGGTAAAAATAACAAAACTCACTGACAAACAATCCAGATATTTGGGAGTGGATCCGAAAGGACCCTTCAAACCCATTCACTACAGGTACTAGTTATTGATCTTTAGTATAAGTAAAATTTCAGGAGAAACATCATGAATCTGTTTTTACAAAAAAAACTTTTTATCGGCGGCCTCATCTTTCTTGTTTCCTGTTCCACATCCAAACCCAAACAAATGTTTTTGGCCAAACCCAAAGGGACTGTGGTTTCAAAAGAACTCACCTATCGGGTGGGAAAACAGAGATTAAAAGGTTTTCTGGCCATGCCTGAAGGCCGGGGACCTTTCCCCGGTGTTCTGATTGTCCATGAGTGGTGGGGACAGACCGAATACCCCAGGGAAAGGGCCAGAATGTTGGCTCAAAAAGGCTATGCCGCTTTTGCCGTTGATATGTACGGAGGGGGGATCACCGTCAACCACCCCAGGGAAGCCAAGGCTTTTTCAGGCAAAGTGATGAACAACCTGGACGAGGCCCAAAGAAATTTCAACCAGGCTCTTGAAACACTAAAAAAGCAGAAAAAAGTGGATTCATTGAATATGGCCGCCATTGGTTATTGCTTTGGAGGAGCCATTGTTCTTGAGATGGCCCGCCGTCAAACAGACCTGAAAATAGTCGCAAGTTATCATGGAGATCTCACACCTCTCACGGTCAATAAAATCCCATCCAAAATGAAAACCCGTCTGCTCATCTTTAACGGATCCAAGGATCCCATGGTTCCCAGGGAAACCGTGGATCAGGTCCACAGAAATTTGAGAGAGGCAAAAGTGAACTACAGGTTCGTAAATTACGAAGGGGTCAAACACGGTTTCACCAACAAAGAAGCCACGAAACTTGGCAAAAAGTTCAATCTTCCCCTGGTCTATAATGAAAAAGCCGACAAAAACTCCTGGGAGACAACCCTAAAAAGCTTTAAGCTCATTCTCAGATAATTTACCAATCAATAATGGTCACTTTTTGGGTGTGTGAATTTGTTTATGTAAAGGCTTCTGAACAAAGGGAATCAGAAGAATTTTCCCTGTGTATGGTGTGGATTGTTACTGATCAGTAATGGTCACTGTGGCGGTGTTTTGGGAACCGGCAATCACACCTGCTGGCAACGGACCAAAACTCAACCGGAGTGTTTCGGAACCTTCAGTGACGCTGTCATCAATGACAGTGATGTTAAAAGGTTCTTCTTCTGATAATGTTTCATCATAGAGAAAGTAGACACTGTTGTTGTAATTGAATACAGTGTAGTCGGAATCGTCTGTATCCACATTGATTATCACAATGGGAATGATCAGTCCAAGCCCCGGTTCCCTGTCCAGGGTGAGCTTCACTTGTAATCCTCCGCCCTCAGTGACTGAATATGTGTTGGATTCAAACTGAACTTTCAAAGGGTTCACTCTGTCTTCCACAGATAAAGTATAGGTGCCTGTATAATCATCATCCACGCTCTGAAGTGAACCTGCTGAAAGGTAATAAACACCGTCAGAATCCGGTACAAAATCGAGTACGGAGGAATTGTATAAACCTTCTTTTGCATCCACAAGAGTGCTGTCTGGGTCATAGATTCTTAAATAAGGTTCGTCCAGAGTGCCACCCACCGGATAACGGCTGCTGCCGTCATCGTGACCGGTGTAATCTCCAATGAGAAAGATCCGGTAAACCCTTCCGCTTTTAAAATAAACTTTAAACCAGTCCTTATCCTCAAAAGTTGAAATATCTCCAGTGGCTGAGCCGCCAACAGTAACCTGGCCTCTTGTTGTATTGTCATCGGGCAAGTCCGAACCGTCTCCATCCGGTTCAGAAATGCTTACGAGGTTATGAAAGACAGTGATTGGCAAGTTTTTTGGACTTTTTCCGGTTATTTGGTTCGCAATTGTGGTTTGTCGATTGTTTGTGGATGTTGAGTCAGTCACTCCTGTGACAGTGACAGTTTGTGGGTTACTCCAGAGTTTACCATTGGTATCATCAGCCTCAAAGGTCAGTGTGGAGGGTGACACGTTGGCTGTACTCGTATCATCACTTGTGAGTTCCACTGTCACGGAGGGAGCGGCAGTGGGTTCACTTTCCAGTTTCACAGTGTAGGTCACCTGATCGCCTTCATGAACGGACAGTGAGGATTGTGAGAAAGTTACAGGGCTTTCAGGAAGGCCCTCGTCGTCCTGTGAGGTCACGTTTACCGAGGCCACGTTTATAGCGTGGTAAACGGTATCAACACTGATCACGTTGTGTGTGATGTTTGCAGTACGCAGGAAATTGTTTCCGGCATCATTGTCAATATTGTCATCAACCCCTGTGATTGTCACTGTTTGGGGGTTGCTCCAAATTTGGTTGTTGCTGTCATCAGGATCAAAGGTCAGGAGAGTCGGAGACACTGTGACCACGGACGCATCAGAGCTGGCAATGTGAATCGTCACAGGACCAGTGGGTTGTGTTTCCAGTTGCACGTCATAAGTCCCTGTGCCACCGTCCTCATAAACAACCAGGGATGTCTCGGAAATTGTCACACCCTTCTCATCATTGTCCACAAGGGTTATGGTGGCGGGATTCACTACCAAACCAAGGGAGGTTGAACCCCTCACCAAAAGAGTCTCTTCGTCCTCATCCACAAGATCATCAACAACTCTCAGATCGAAAGTCCCCTCTGCCTGATTGTTTCCTGCCGGAATACTTATATCAAAATCAGAGACAGCAGTGAAATCTTCAGTTTGGGCCGTACCCGCTTTCACAGAGGTTGTAATGCTCAGATCACCTGGCAATCTCACATCGGCACTGGTGCCTCCCTGAAACTCCGCTGTCACTGTGATGGTTTCCGTATTGTTTGCCTGGGTGTTTGAGGAACTCTCATCATGTTCATTCACTCTTGTGGGAGTGACTGTCAGTTGGATGGAACCAATGTCATCATCATCCACAGAGGTGACATTCACGGGACTGACTGTTAAACCGCCATAGTCCGTATCAGTGCTTGTCACAGTATGGGTGACATTGGCTGTCCTTGAAGAACCACCTCCCGCATCGTCATCAATATTGTTATTCACCCCTGTGATTGTCACTGTTTGGGGATTGCTCCAGAGCTTACCATTGCTGTTATCAGCCTCAAAGCTCAGGCTGGCCGGAGTCACTGTGACCACATCTGTATCACTGCTTCCAAGGGTCACTGTTACTGTTCCGGTGGGCTGACTGTTAAGTTTTACTGTGTAAGTCCCTGTGCCTCCGTTCTCATCAACGGATAGATTTGTCAGTGACAGGATCACATTGGGATCACTTCCACTGACAAGAACATTGAACAAATTGTCGGGCTTATTCCCATCGGTGATTGTCAATGTCGCTCCATTGCCCGCCTCATCCACCAGGGTTCCGGAGTTGAGATCAATGGAGTCTGCCATTGCTATGCCATCACTGTCACTGTCCTCCGGGATCACCTGGTAACGAAAAATCAGACTTGTTGACCCGGAACCCTGATAATACTCTGCATACCTTGTCTGGGAAGAAACTCCCCCGTCAAGGGTCAAAGGAATACGGGGACCTCCTGTCACTGTAATGGGTTCGTTGAAAGTCACCGTGAAATCCATTCGATCCCCACCGGCGTAGGTTTTTGAAGGAATACTCACCTCTGAAATTACAGAAGGTGTATTATCCAATGTGGCGTAGACACTGACAACAGTGGACTGGTTTCCCGCTTCGTCTTTGGCCTGAATGTGGATACAGTGCTTTCCGTCACCTCCGGTTTTTGTGGCGGTGGCAGTGTTGGAGTAGGGATCACCGGAAGAAAAAACATGGGTTTCGCAAGATGTCCCCGAAGACAGAGGGGTGTCATCAATTTTGTAGCGATACTCACAGCTTGTGCCGTCCCTGTCCACACAGGACCAGGTCCATGTTTTGGACATCCGTGGGATGTCATCATTTGCCATGGGATCTGTGCCTGTGTCAGTGTCGGCCACAATCCTTGGGGCTATGGTGTCTATAATATACTTCAGTTCAATACATACGTTTGAAATTCCCTCCCCCTCAATTTTAGAAAAAAACTTATAGACACGATTTTCCAGTAAATTTAAAGACGGGTTCATGGTGACTTCACTTGTGGAGGCATCCACTGAAACAGAGTCCAGCAATATTAAATAGGGATCACTGCAACCGGATGAGGGCAAGAGTCCCTGATAGAGGGAAACAGCCAGGGGGAGGTCTGGTAATTGTTTGATAATAAATCCCGGATTGGTGACACTTGTGGGGGAGTTGGAACGAACGTCAACAACGAAAATGATTCTGGTTTCCGGTGGCTCAGGGGGATCTGTTGGCAGTTTTGCCACAGGTTTGGAGTCACTGCAACTGACTGAAACCAAAAGATTAAAGCTGAATAAAATAAAGAGGCAGAATTTAAAAATTGTTTTGTCATCCACTCTAACCCCTTAAAGACTCTCTGAACTCCGTCCCATTGTTTTGGACAGTACAGTCCTAATAATAATATATGGAACTCAACTAAAGATCGGTTTTTTTCCAAAGCCTCTTTAATGGACCGCTTATCTTTAATGATGCTTTTGATGCTTTGCCTGAAGATTATGAAAAACAGGCTTAAAAAGTGTTGAAAAAGTCAGGTGTACTACAAATCCTGTATTCATTTGAAACAACAGAGACAGGAGTTTTCATTATATTGTCAAACCTTTGGGTGGTCAGCTTTTTGGATGTCTTTCCTGACAGATGTTGTGTTTTGGTGACCACGGCAGGGATCGAACCTGCGACCTAGAGTTTAGGAAACTCTTGCTCTATCCTACTGAGCTACGTGGCCCCTGAATTTCCTGATTTGAACCCGTTTTATATGCAATTTTCAGTAATACCGTGAAAAAATTTCAAAGTCATCATTAAGGTTTTGTTTCATCGAAAATGGTGTTATAAAACAAAATCAAATGATTGAAAAACCCTGTAAGATACAAAAGTCGATCAAATAAACCGCCCATCCAACAATGGGAGCAACATAAAGAAATGAATCAAACAGACTCCCCAGGTTGAAATGAGATACAAAAAGTTTGATTCAAAAAAAGGAAAATAAAATGATTTTTCAGAAAATAAAGACAATTCAATGGAGTAGAAAGGCTCTTTTTTTAATTTGTTTTTTATCCTTTTCATCAACTACATCTGCAAATGTTTTCTCCACAATAGCCAGAAAATTTCTCAATCGAGACCATAAAGGAGACTATGTTGACCACTTTGTCGAATCCGGAGACTTTGAAGAATATCTAAACAGATGGAGGAAAGAAAATCCCGGCTATGATTTAAGTGGTCATGCCGGTCCAATGGAATTACTTGCAGAATCAGACCCCCATGTTCTCGTTAAAAAACACTTACCATCTGTAAAAAAAGCGACACATGATGAAATTACAGGAGTCCTGGAGGTCCACGGTGTGTCTTTGGAAAGTGGATCCAGAGAGGAGGTTTTTGAAAAATTCAGGGACCTGTTTACAAGAAAAAAAGGAATCATGGAACCACTGAGAAGGGATCGCAGAATCCGTAATGGATATAAAGGTAAAGTCTTTGGACTGTGGTGGTTGGATCCTGATTTCAGGAAAGTCATCTTTGAATCCATGACAGAGGAACACATTGACAACGTGTATGATTTTTTCAAGTGGTGGGATGAAGCCAAAGCCACGGGAATGGAGTCCAGATTAAAGGATTTTACAGAGTCATCCCTGAGGAAAGTTGGCTTTTCTCTGGATGAATTTATGGGTTTACTAAGGCCCTCCGACGAAGGACAGCATTATTTGGATCCAAGGATGCTCTCCCACCCCTTTCTGAGAACAACCTTTGAGGCCACCAATGAAAACGATAACCTTGTCGATGAATGGCTGGAAATACTGTCCCGTCCAAATGCTGTCGGTAAAGATATCACTTAGACATCACTTCAATCCTGGAATTGTACTTGATTTCACCTACTGATGAATCTCATAAACTTCCGGTTCTTCTGATTCCATGGGGATTGTCTCAGGAGCCTTTTCGGAGTCCCAGTGTCTCATAACACATTTGGTCCGGCATTGACTCTGATAATAAAGCCGCTTTGGTTTCCTCCGGCCTTTGTCTTCTTCCGGAAGAATCTCCTCTAAAACCTCCCTGGAATTTGTCCGGCACCACTGCCTCATACAGGCTCTATTCCAGGTGCAACATTGTCCATGCCTCCAGGAAAGATGTTCCGATGTTTCAAATAATGTCTTGTTCATGGGAAAAAAGGCTGCTGTTGAAGGGTCTCCCCTTAAATCTCTGTCACACATATCCGATTTAGAATCTTTACCACATACAAACTTATGCAATAATGCAGAGGAACTAAATGTTGGTTTACAAAACAGCTTTGTGGGAACCAGGATACAGTCCGTATGGCTTCTGCAACGCTGAAACTCCCCCGGCCTTTTCCCGGAAAGAGACTTGTAAGTGTTCATCATATTGTCCGCCATTTCATAAAAACCGGAACCCTCATAAATGCAGGCCAAAGCCTTCCACAATTTTTTATCCGATGGATTCAACAGGGAGGCTTTTCTCAGCCTTTTAAACACTTCGGCTTTGGTCCGACAGGAAGCTGACGCATTCCCCGTGGAAGAAGAGGGAGAGCAGACATAACACTCAGGAAAAGTTTTCATGAGGGCTTCGGATAAACCCTTGTCTTCGGGAAATTGAAAAACATCATTCCCCCTGATCTGATCTTTTATACAGGTCTCATTACCCTTGCACCTTTCCCTGAGACGTTTTCCCACCATCCCCAGTTTGTAGGCATTGACAACACCCACTCCGTTTTTTCGGGGACGGTCATTCATGTAGAGATGGGGGATGGCTGTTTTCTTTAAAAGCCTTCGGACCTCTTCAATGCTTGGATGATAACCACCCGACATGATTCCAAAACCCGCAAGACTGGCTGTGACCAGGGCGGTGGCTCCACTGGTCCCTCCCGACCTTTCTAGCTTTCCATCTTTTCCAACAGAGAGCAGGAAGGAGTCTGCTGGGGCCATAATATCCACCTCCTCACCTTCCTGTGAAAACAGACTGCGTTTGCCATCAGGTCTCATACTTCCGACAAGAATAACATTGAGTTCTCTGGAAGCTTTTACTTTTGATTTTCCAAGATCATCCTGATTATGACAGGCTTTGGGATGTCCGGAGGGGTAACCACAATAGTCAACGTAGTCTCCATTTTCCGGATCATCCGAGTGGAAGTTTCCCGCTCCAGTCACTGTAATAGTGGATAAGGAAGAAATATGTTCCATAGCCTGATAAATAGATTGATACTCTTTTGCCTTATCACACGCCTTATCTTTGGCTTTTTTATAATTTTTCTTATTTAGAATTAACAAAAAATCACATACTTCATGGTTTTCTTTACAAAGATGTCTCTGACTGATATGTATGTCACCACTTCTGCATCTTTCACAAAAGTTTTTATATTCACTGACAACAGAATCTATCATCACTTTCATCTCAGGAGTGACATGATCGGCAAGACAGTTCAATAAAAATCTATCATCCCCCCAAGTCATCGAATTATTGATAAAAGAGGGCGGGGGAACACAGGGGTGATGGGAATTTTCAGCAGCCTTATTGTGACATAGATTTTGAGCGTATTCCATATAACCACTATAAAAGTCAACCTCAAAAAAGTTTTTCCTGTTTGTTATTTTTGGCAGGACAGCCTGTTTTCCGGGTCCTGAAATCAGATTTGACATCTTGGTTGCATGATAAGCAGGGAAAGTATCATCATCATTATCAAGAAGATGAAAAAGATTTTCTCTGAGTTTTGGGGCATTCTTGACTTCCTCTTTAAGAAGATCCGCTCCAATGAATTCCTGGGCCCAGTAGTCAGGCCTTTTCTTCCCATCCTTATAATAAATTTTAGAGATCACAAGGTTTTCCCCCTTGTTATTCTTACAGGTGTTCAAATGATTCACCTGAAACTGAAAACCAGGCGAAATCAGTTCACCCGGTCTCTTATAGTCACCTCCTGCCAAATTGGCAACCCTGTATCTGGAAGGCTGATTCAGATAATCTGTCCTGCAGGATTGAAACAAAGAGGAGATTCTTTTATTGATCATCAATTCCAAACATAAAACATCCCCTTTTATTGCTTTTTGCGGCTGATTCCACTTAAAGACCCAGGATTTAAAAAGAGGAAGTTTGCTCTTCACCTTCAGGTGATTGGATCGAAGTTTTTTGACAAGAGGTTTTATTCTCTCTCTGTCAACAGGCCAGTCTTTAAAGGTAATAATAATCCCGCTGGCCCTGGAGTTGTTTCCGTTAAAAACAGGAAAAGGTTTTTTATGCTTTTTTGAGGAAACGGATTTTCTTTGACTCTGGGGAGTTTTTTTTTGACTTTGAAGGGGAATTCCCTTTCTTTTGTTGGCAAGGGAGTTCATACAGAAACAAAAAGTAAGAATAAAAATTATGGTTTTGAATCCCATTTCCCTCTCTATTTAAAATACTTTAAACATCCTGTCACGAACTGGTTTTGGATTGTTTGTAGGTGTCAAGAAACCGGGTTTTGGAAATGGATAACAGATTTTTTATCTTTTTAAGAGTGATGTTCTGGTCAAACTCAAGCGTTCTCTCAAAACACACCAGAAACCCATAGAGAAACTGATTATAATGAAAGGGGTAAACAGTGGCAAAGTCAGGTCTTTTGTTATTGGTCCACCACTGATAATATCTTTTGTTAAATTCATTATCAACAATCGTGCCGTGAAAGGGAAGTTTGGAGTTATAGACAATACGAAAAATATTGGGATCAGTGATATTGACAGAGGTTTTCCAGGTCAGATCCGTGATATGCCAGTCTCCATAAACAAAGCGGGGTAAGTACTGACCATTGGCAGCACATTCCACAAACATCAGTTTTTTATAATCCTCCTTGAGATAATAAAAAATATAACTGATGATCTGCTTCAGACTCTTGCACTTGTTTACATCCGTGGCTGCAAACAAATCCTGATCCGTTATGATAAATTTTGAAGAAGAAGAGGAAGTCTGACTGGAAGCGGATGAAATTTCAGGCTTCTTTTCTTTGACAGCCTCGGTCCCGGAAATGAATGAAACCCCAAGTTTTTTTTCTTTGAGAGTTTCCGTTTTGAGAATATGTAAAGCCCCTGGTTTCTTCTCTTTAACAGCCTCAGTCCTGGGAACCTGTGAAGTTCCGGGTTTTTTTTCTTTGACAACCCCGGTTTCCGGAATGGATGAAACTTCAGACTTTTTTTCTTCATAAATTTTACGGGAAACTGAAACCTCTGTTATTTCCTCCAAAGGGGAAAGGTCAAAGTCAGAAGCCGTCTTGGGAGCTTGCGAGGCTCCGGGTTTCTTTTCTTTGACAGTCTCGGTTTTAGGAATTTGTAAAACCCCCGGCTTCTTTTCTTCAGAAGCTTTACCCAAAACCGGAACATCTTCCGTTATGTCATCCATAGAGGAAAAATCATCAGAGACAGACCCGGACTTTTCTTTTTTATGATAATCTTTCCAGGCCTTGTCCATGGCGGAAAAAGGGGCAATGGCAAAGCAGAGTTTGGAATTGGTTTTTAATTTTTCCGGTGGTTCAAGACAGGCCACAAGCAAACGGCCTTTCCAGATATGAACAGGATAACAATCTGAATTCCATGAGTAAGTCTTGGAAAATTTTTTAAGAAGATTGAAGTCCACAGACTTGTCAAAAAAACCCTTTTGAAGGGTGGGGCATTTGTAATGCTTTTTGGCCCAATGAACATAGGCCGTCTCATCCACTTTCCCGTTTTTCAAAGCCCATACCAGAGCCTTTTCCCCCGATGGGAGACCTTTAAAATCACTTCTGGAAAGACCCCATTTTTTAATCCATTCACTATTAAAGCCCGACATATACATTTCATCGGATGAAATAATCTTTTAATTAAATAACTCCCTGAAAATATTGACAAACCTGGACAAACTACTAGAATGGGAGCATGACAGAATCCAATCACTATTTTGATTTCAATGCCACCACCCCCCTGGACCCGATGGTTCAGGAAAAAATCCCCCTGTGGATCTCCCTCTGGGGAAACCCAAGCTCCATCCATCAGCACGGTCGGGAACCCAAAAAATTGTTGCGACAGTCCCGTCGCAACCTGGCCAAACACTTTGACTGTCATCCCCTGGAACTGGTTTTTACCAGCGGGGGAACCGAGTCCAACAATCTGGCCATCAAGGGCTTTTGTCAGGAGTTTAAAAAAAACCGCTCAAAAATCCTGATGGGTGCCATCGAGCATCCCAGTGTTTTAAAACAAATTCCAAGCCTTCAATCCATGGGCTTTGAAGTGATTCTCATTCCCGTAAAATCCAATGGGGAATACGATCTCTCTTTTTACAGGGATCAACTCAATGAACAGGTGGCCCTGGTGTCGGTGATGCTGGCCAACAATGAAGTGGGGGTCATCGCCCCTTTAAAAAAAATGATAAAACAGGCCCATTCCGTTGGGGCCTTTTTTCACAGTGATATGGTTCAGGCCCTTGGAAAAATACCATTGAACCTCAAAACCCTGGACGTGGATATAGCCAGCTTTTCATCCCATAAGGTCTATGCCCTGAAAGGTTCAGGGGTCCTCTATGTAAAAAGGGGGACTCCTCTGGGGCCTCTTATTGACGGAGGGGGACAGGAGCGTGGACGACGGGCCGGTACTGAAAACATTCCGGCCATTGCCAGTTTTGCTTTTATGGTAAATCAGCTCAACCCACAGAGTTTTATTGAAACAGTGACCCCTCTTAGGGATGAAATGGAAAAGCGATTGCTGAAAACTTTTCCAAACATCAAAATCCTCTGTGCCGGTCAACAAAGACTTGCAAACACCTCCTGCTTTGTTATCCCCGAAATCAGCGGCGAAAGCCTTCTCATTGGTCTGGATGTTCGTGGTTTTTCAGTCAGTGCAGGCTCTGCTTGCAGTTCCGGAAGCCCTGAACCCAGCCCTGTCCTCCAAAGCATGGGTTTAACCGGGGAGGAAGCCCAATCCTCCCTGAGAATCAGTCTTGGCAAGGACACAAAAAAAAAAGAAGTTCTCCGTCTTGTGGAAGCCATCAAAGACGTGATTAAACATCTGCAAAATCTGAATCAACAGGAACAGGAAGGGGAATCCCATGAATCAAACCTCTAATGGTTCACCCTATAAGAACAAGTCGAGGGTGAAAAGATTTATAGGACGAACCACCGGGGATTCGGTACTGGTGGCCATGAGCGGAGGCGTGGACTCTTCCGTGGCGGCAGCCCTTTTGGTGGAACAGGGTTTTAATGTCATCGGAGTGACCATGCAGGTCTGGGATTACTCCCAATGCAATCTTGAAGAGGGAACGGGCACCTGTTGTTCCAGTGAAGACGTGGATGATGCACGGGAAGTGGCGGACAGACTGAATATCCCCTTTTACGTTCTCAATTGTGAAAATGAATTCAGGGAAAAAGTGATTGATCCCTTTGTCAGGTCTTACAAAGAGGGACTCACACCCCTACCCTGTGTCAACTGCAACACTTTTTTAAAATTCAATCACCTTATAAAAAAAATGGAGGAACTCTCCTGTGACTACCTGGCCACGGGTCACTATGCCACCCTGAAACAGGATCATAAAAACCGCTGGGGGGTTATCACAAGTCAGGACAGTTGGAAAGATCAAACCTATTTTCTCTTCACTCTCAGTCCAAAAATCATTCCAAAACTTGTCTTCCCGGTGGGAGAGATGACAAAAACACAGGTGCGGGAGTATGCAAAAAAACACAATCTGCCAGTGGCTGAAAAAAAAGACTCCACCGGAATCTGCTTTGTGGGCTCCGGAGGATACGGGGAATTTATTGACACCCACGCCCCCTTAAAAAACACAAAAAAAGGACTGATAAAACTTTATCCCTCAGGGGAGGTTTTAGGGGAACACAGTGGTATTCACCATTTTACCTACGGTCAGAGAAAAGGACTGGGTCTGTCCTTTAAAAACCCTCTTTACGTTTTAAAAACAGATCCCAAAACCTTTGAGGTTTGGGCGGGTGATGAAAAATATCTTTTTCAGATGAAATGCTGATCCATGATTGCCATTGGCTTGAAGAACCCATGGAGCAGGATTACCGTGTTAAAATCAGGCACTCCCACCCGGGGGCACAGGCCAGACTTGAAAAACTGACCTCTGAGAAAATGAAGGTTCATTTTTACCAAAAACAAAGAGCCATCACCCCTGGGCAGGCTGCTGTTTTTTACAAAGACAATCGTCTGATCGGAGGGGGGTGGATCCAGTGAACCTTCACATGGAAACCTTTGGCTGCAAAGTCAATACCTATGACTCCGGCCTTCTCCAAAAAAGTCTGGAAAAAGCCAAATGGACTGACACCCTGAAAACCTCCTCTGTTCATATCATAAATTCCTGTGCTGTGACCTCAAAAGCCAGTCAGGAGGCTCTTAAACAGGCCCGTCGTATCAAGTCCAAAGACCCTGAGGCCACAGTGGTCCTCACCGGCTGTGCGGCCCAGGTGGATGGTGATCTCACGGATTCTTTTCCCCATGTGGATCTTGTGGTGGGCAATTCCCATAAAGAAACACTGGAAAAGATTTTAAAACAACACCTGCGGGGAAAGCTAAAACAAAAAGTTTTTCGTTCAAACATTTTTAAAAATGAAAACCTGGGTGAAGGCGGTGGTGAGGAATTTTTCCACACCCGCTCCTACCTGAAAATTCAGGACGGCTGTAACAGCTTTTGCGGTTTTTGTGTGATCCCTTTTGCCCGTGGGAAAAGCCGCTCCCTCACAGTCCCCATGATTTTATCAAGACTCAGGGAACTTGAAACCAAAGGTCTCAGGGAAGTCGTTCTCACCGGAGTCCATATTGGAGACTATTGTGATGAAACAACCTATGGTGGACCCTTCCGGTTGGATGACCTGGTGGAACAGGTTCTTTTTAATACAAAAATCCCAAGAATCCGGCTGACCAGCCTTGAACCCATTGAACTGACAGAAAAACTGATGAATTTCTTTAAAAACCCCGCCTGTGTCCCCACTTTCATATCAGTTTGCAGTCCTTTTCAACACCCGTTTTAAAATCCATGGGCCGAAAATACACAGCAGAGCAAGTCAAAGAAAGCCTGGACTGGATCTCCCGTGACTGTCCCGAAGCTTTTGTGGGTCTTGACATGATAACAGGTTTCCCCGGAGAAACGGAAAAACTTTTTAAACAAACCCATGAAAACCTGAAAGCCTTCCCATGGACCCGTATTCATGTTTTTCCCTACAGTGAAAGGCCCGGAACAAGGGCCTCCCGAATGAAAGTTTCAGTGCCCCGGACTGTCCGCAAACAAAGAGCTTCCGTTCTCAGGCAACTCAGTCAAAACAGGTATGACAAAATGGCGGAAAAACAGATGGGACAACAAAAAGAAATTCTTCTTTTAAAGGAAAAAGGGGATTTCATTCAGGGACTGAGTCGGGATTATTGGGATGTTCTTGTAAAATCAAAAAAAGGCTTTTTAAAAGGAGACCTGAAGTCCGTAAGAATTTCTCACTGTCAAAAAACAAAAAAAGGTTCCATGAAGGGATTTTTGGTCGGAAAATGACTTTTTGGAAAAATCCCTTTAAAACCCAAACACAAACACAATCAGCCAATCAACAAAAAGGTCCTGTGAACTTTGACCTTGAAAAACTTCAAAAAATCATTCAATACCAATGGAAAGATCCATATCTTCTCAAACAGGCCCTCTGTCACAAATCCTACGCCAAGGAAAATCCAAAACAACCCCACAATGAGAAACTGGAATTCTTGGGGGATGCTGTCCTGGAACTCGTCATCACTGATCTACTGATGAAAACCTTTGATAAGGATAATGAAGGCAGTTTATCAAGGAAAAGAGCCAGTATTGTCAACGAAGAGCGATTGTGCAGTCTGGCCACTGAAAAATCCCTGGATTCCTTTCTGCTTGTCGGAAAAAACGAAATCAAAAACGAATTGCAGAAAAATCCACGGATTCTGGCCTCAACCTTTGAAGCTATCGTTGGAGCCATTTACAAAGATTCTGATTTTGAGAGGGTCCACGGGTGGCTCCATCAGATTTTTAAACCTGTTATTGACCGGGCCTTCAGTGAATATGATTTTGAAAATGATTACAAGTCCCGTTTGCAGGAATGGGTTCAGGAAAAATTCAGGCTCACCCCTGTTTACCATGTGATTTCCGAAGAAGGTCCCGATCACGCCAGGGTTTTTGAAGTGGAAATCATCGTGGGGGATCAACCCTGGGGTAAAGCCAAAGGTCACAGTAAAAAATCAGCCGCCCACAATGCCGCCAGAAAAGCTCTGGAACAGAGGAAAAACAGATAAATCACCATGTCCAAAGACAAACCTCTTTTTGCCATCATCGGAAGACCCAATGTGGGCAAATCCACCCTTTTCAATTACCTGGTGGAATCCCGCCGCTCCCTTGTTAAAAATCAACCGGGAGTGACCAGGGACCTTCTTTTTGAAGAGACTGAACTCTGGGGGAAAAGCTTTGAAGTCGTGGACACAGGGGGGATCACTGAGGCCCATGATGAACTTTCAAGTGCCGTGCGGGAGCATATTCTGGAGTTTCTGGAATCAACGGATTATCTCCTGGTGGTCATGGATTATAAAAGCGGCCTGTGTCCCGAAGACAGGGACATTGTCCGCATTGCCAAACAATCGGGAAAGGAATTTTTAATTATTATCAACAAGGTGGATAAAATTGGAGAACTCGATACAGCCGGTTCTGAATTCTATGAATTTGGAATGGACCTTGTGACCTGCTCTTTTGAATCCCGTTTTGGAGTGGATCGTCTGCTTGAATGGATCAGTCAAAAACTTTCAACCCATAAAAGTGAAAACAAACAGGGTTTTGTGTTCTCCATTGTCGGACAACCCAACGTGGGAAAAAGTTCACTGACAAACTGTTTGATGGGATCTTCCAGGGTGCTTGTTTCATCTCTTCCCGGGACCACCACAGACTCTGTGGATTTCAACTTTGAATACAACAAAAAACCCTACCTTCTGATTGACACAGCCGGTTTAAGACGTTTGGCAAAAAGAAAAAAAGGGGTTGAAACCCTCTCGGCCATAAAAACAAGCCAATCCATCAAAAAATCAGAACTTGTTCTTTTAATGATTGACGGTCTCAAAGGTCCCTCTGACCAGGACGCAAGGATTCTTCAGGAAATTTTTGAAACCCACAAAGCGGTGATTCTGGTTGTTGGAAAACTGGATTTGGGTGAAAAGGAAAAAAGTGAATTCAGGAAAAATATTCGGGAAAAAATTGCCGGGGTTTTTCATTTTTACACGGACATTCCCATCACCTTTGTCAGTGCCAAAACCGGAAAGGGTTTAAAAGATCTTTTTTCCTGTATTGAGACTGTCAGGGATAAACTCAACAGAAAAATACCCACCTCTGAACTCAACGAGTTTTTCATAAATGTGATACGACAGGCTCCCTCCCCTGTCTATGGTTCAAAAAACGTCAAATTTTACTACCTCACCCAAACCAGACAAACGCCACCCAGCTTTATCGCTTTTGCCAACGAACCCGAAGGGGTTGACAATGCTTATCGCCGCTTTCTGACAAAAAGAATCAAAAAGAGATGGGATTTGGAAGGAATTCCCATCCGCATTTTTGTCATGAAAAGCAGAGGTTGAAACAGGGGCTTGAAAATCAAAAATTTATCAGATAGAATTGAAAAAACGGTTTGATTGAATAAAAGAATAAAAGGAGTCTGTTATGGCCATTGAACTACCCCCTCTTCCCTACGCAAAGGACGCTTTAAGTCCCCACATTTCCACTGAAACCCTGGAGTTTCACTATGAAAAACATCATGCCGGTTATGTAAAAAAACTGAATGCCGCCATTGAAAACACGGAAAACGACAAAAAATCCCTTGAGGAAATCATTAAAACCAGTGAAGGGGGGGTTTTTAACAATGCCGCCCAGATATGGAATCACACATTTTACTGGAACTCCATGAACCCACAGGGAGGAGGGGAACCCACTGGGACCATTGCCGAAGCCATCAATAAAAGTTTTGGTTCTTTTTCCGAGTTTAGGGAAAAGTTCACGGTCTCAGCGTCCACTCTTTTTGGAAGCGGATGGGCCTGGCTTGTTAAAAACCCCGACGGAACCCTTGGCATTGAACAGAGTTTCAATGCCGGTTGTCCCCTGACAGGAGATCGGAAACCCCTTTTGACCTGCGATGTCTGGGAACACGCCTATTATATTGACTACCGTAATGCCCGCCCGGATTATATTAAATCTTTTTGGAATCTGGTGAATTGGGATTTTGCCAATAAAAATATGGATTAAATATTGAGTGAATTTCCCTCTTTCACGCCAACAGATCCCTCTCTTTTTTTTAAATCACAAAAAACAGGGGATCCAAGACTGGGTGAAATCATCTGTCATTGTGTGTCGAAAACAGATCCCAAAGCAGATGACATCATCATTGCCGGATACCCGGATGATGAGGGAATTGCCCTTAACAAAGGACGTTTGGGAGCCAGTCTGGGACCGGATGCCATCCGCCAGTGTCTTTATAAAACCTCTTTTTTTCGATCCCCCGATAAAAAACAAAACATTATAGATATCGGCAATCTGAATATAAACAGCCCCCTTTCCGATCGTCACGAAAAAGTCAAACTCAACGTGAAAAAAGCTCTCGATAAGAAAATGTGCTGGGTGGGCCTGGGGGGAGGTCACGACTACGGCTATCCCGATGGAGCCGGTTTTTTACAAGCCAACGAAAACCCCACCAATAAACCACTGATTCTTAACTTTGATGCCCATCTGGATGTCAGACCCACGGATCAGGGGCTTTCCAGCGGCACTCCCTTTTACCGGTTACTGACGGAAAAAAACTTACCCGCCTTTGATTTTTTGAAGTGGGTATCCAACGCCAGTGCAACAGCCAAAGTCATATCGACTGGGTTCAGGACCGGGGGGGACGTATTATTTTTTTGGAAGAACTTCTCCGTTCAGGAAACACTTTTTCTTCCCTTTCAGAAATTTTTGGTCTTAAAGACGTGACTCACCATACCTCCTCACCGGGTCCCCCCAACAATTCACCGACAAAAAAACGGCCCACCTTTTTAAGTGTGGATATTGATTGCTTTTCATCAGCCCATGCCATGGGTTGCAGCCAGTCCTGGCCCACGGGTTTTACCCCCAATGAGCTTTTCCCCCTGTTTGATCTCATTTATAAAAACATGAATGTCCAGGTTCTCGGTCTTTACGAAGTCTCCCCTCCTCTGGATCAGGATGGACGAACCGCAAAACTGGCAGCCCAGATTATCTATCAGTTCTTTTTACATTTTTAATCGGCTTTAAAGAGAAAAGATCCCTAAGTGCATCTTTCCAAAACAGACATTCCACTTTTTCTATGACTTTTGGTGTTTTTTCCTGTGACCAAACTTGAGTTTTACAACAATAAGGCCAGTCTCTTCTGAAACGACATAGTTTACCTGTGTGTCTTTTTTGAATTTTCTGAGAAGATTTAATTTCCACAAGAATATCCGATTTTCCCGGTCGTTCTATAATCAGATCAATTTCGTTCTGGTCTTTTGTCATTAAATAGTAAAAACTAAAATCTTTCTTTAAATATTCATTCAAATAAAAACACTCAAGAAGAACTCTATGTTCAAAAATATTTCCGTAAGAATAGGTGTTCTTTGTCAGAGAAGACTCCAGTTGTTTATCCAAAGCTCTTTTAACACCTGTATCAAAGAGGTAGAACTTAGGGGATTGCCTTTGTTGTTTACGGACAGATTTGTGATAATGAGGAAGAAAAAAACCCAAAAGAGTGTCCTCAAGAATAGAAAAATAGTTTTTGACTGTTTTGTCATCAACTCCTATATCCTGGGAGATATTAGAGTAGTTTATAATTTGACCGCTTTGCTGTGCAGCCACTCGAAGAAAGTTTCTAAATGGATTTAATTTTCTTATAATTTGTTCGGAAACAATTTCCTCTTTTAAATAAGTCTGAACATAGCTTTTTAAAAATTCTTTTTTGTCTGATTGTGATTTTTTTTGAAATATTCCGGGAAGCGTCCCAAATTTTAAAACATGATTAAGGTCTGTTTTTTCACCCAACTCAAAGACAGAAAAAGGGAATAAATAATATTGAAAAGCCCGACCGGCTAATAAGTTACCAGAACCTCTTTTTAACTTTCTGGCACTTGAACCTGTCATAATAAACTGAATGTTTGGTTTTTCTCTCATGATTTTTTGAATAATATCCAGTAACTTCGGTACTTTTTGAATTTCATCAACGACAATGGTTTTGTATTTCTTTTTATTCAAAATAAAAAGAAGTTCATCAGGATTTTGTGAAAACCTCTCTTCTTCTTCATATAAAAGAAGATCAATCCACAGTGTCTTTTCAGAACGATATTTTTGTTCAATAAGAGTGGATTTACCGGTTCCTCTGGCTCCGAATAGAAAAAAACTGTTACGATTATTCAAAGGGGGTATTCTTGGGATCATATTCCGAAATTATCCGATATTTTCGGAATATAGTCTATTCTTTTTTATTTTTCCAACAAAAAAATGTTAGTTAAAGGAAAATCAATACTTATACTGATCGTGTTTGAGTTTTCATGGAATTTCCCTGAGAGATCATTTATTCTATGCTGAATTTCTTTAGCCAAAATCCGCTTAAAACAAGTGGTCTCTCAAAGATCATTTATTCTATGCTGAATTTCTTTAGCCAAAATCCGCTTAAAACAAGTGGTCTCTCAAAGATCATTTATTCTATGCTGGACTTGTTTATTAAGAAGGACTGCTTAAAACAAACGGTCTCTCATGAAAAATAAATGATCTTTAGTATAACAAAAGTGTCTCATTCTGAGATAACCCATCAAACTTTATATAGAAGAGTGTCTTTTTTCAGCCCCCGGTTTTTTTGAAACCCAGTCCACTCTTATAAACTGTTAAAATAATTCTATTTTTATCTTTCTGATTTTGGTACAGGGCTTGCTCCTTGTAAGTTTATAAACACCGGCCTGTCAAACTTTAAGTCAGGTTTCTTTTAAAAAAGAAATGACAACGGTCGTGTTTGGAGTTTCATGGTTTTTCTCTTTTGAAGAACATGAGTTTTCAAACAGGATCAGTATAAAAGACTTAACAGGACCCAAGCATATTCTGGAGGAATAAAATGTTTAGAATAAATTCTCTCACACTTCTTCTTTTGACCGCTACAATGATGCAGGCCTGTGGTGAACCCTTTAAAGGTCATCCCAATGGTGACTTAACAGGTTTCGGAGGTCATGACCTTGGCAGAAACATCTGGGGGGATTCCGCAATGGGTGAAGACGTTGATCCCGATAAAAATATTCTTTACAGTTACCGTGAGGAATTGGAAGATCAGGAAAGCAGAACCGTCCAGCTTTCCCGAAAAATCAAAGCCTTTGATATCACCATGTCCAGAACCTCAAGCGATGAAGTTGATATTTCAGCAAGAATCACTTTCGGTTGTACTGACCTCGTCGATTATGAAAAAAAGGCAGACAGATCTGATCTCAGTTCCATGGAAGTTGTGGACTTGGGAACAGAGGAAAACTACAATCTGAAACTGGAATGCATCAAAAGGAGATTGTAATAAAATGGTCGTGGCTATCCGTCAAAGAAGTGGTAATGATGCCACAGTTCTTGTGGGTTTGACGGCTGACAGCACAGTTGATGAGAAACTTATTTACAAGACCAGGAGAGTGCCCTACACCCCCTACTACCAAACATTTCACAGTTACAAAAAATACAGTGAAGACAACAACTGTGAAGGCGGAAAATTCACACAGTGGCGGCAACACACTTACTGACTGGCTGCTCAGGATCGCTACTGATGATGATCTAAAAGAAACGGCAAAAGAATGGTGGGATAAGATATTTTAAAACGATCTTTAATTTTTTGATCCGAGTTTCGGACTTGAACCCCTGCAAAGTCCATTGTACAATACTATTAGTGTTTAAAATATCTGGTGGTTCATTCTATAGGCTGTGCCGCAATCATTTAATTTTTACAGAGTCCGG
Source organism: Bdellovibrionales bacterium (assembly GCA_965219545.1). Lineage (GTDB taxonomy): Bacteria > Bdellovibrionota > Bdellovibrionia > Bdellovibrionales > JAGQZY01 > JAGQZY01. Next base: position 33,888 of record CBDCNX010000026.1, on the reverse strand, counting down.
TTATGGGTCATAACATTTATGAAAAAGCCTTAAAAAGCAAAACCTTTTGTATTCTCCCCTTTATTCACTTTAAAATAGGAGAGGAAGGTGTTAAACTATGTTGTCGCAGTGAAACAGTCTCCTCTCTAAAGGAAAATTCCGCTCTTGATATCTGGAACAGTGATAAATACAAACAGATTCGTCTCCAATTGCTCAACGATGAAAAACCTGAAGAGTGTGAAAGATGTTGGTCTGATGAAAATATAGGCGTACGATCTCTGCGTAATATAAACGGAGATATTCATACCTGGAAAAGATTCCAATCTTCTTAAACAGGTCGGTGATGACGGTCACGTTCCTTTTTTACCGATTTATCTTGAACTGGTATTGAGCAATCTCTGCAACCTCAAATGCAGAATGTGTAACCCGGTTGACTCCACTTCCTGGATTGAAGATTATCCCCTGGTTTCAGATCTTATGGAAAAACACTATGAAAGAATTTATAAAACAACCAGGGAGCAGAAAGTTCTTAAACAAAAACTGTTTTCCGATGTTGCAAAAAATGAAAAATGGTGGCGTGATTTTGAAAAAATCAAACATACAGTGAAAATTATCAAAATTTTAGGCGGAGAACCTCTGATTGATCCACTTCACTATAAAGTTCTTGATTTATTAAAGTTCCGGGCTTCTGAAATACACCTGAGTTATAGGTACAAATCTCACTCACCTCAAATTTAAAAAGATCCCTGTTTTTGATTACTGGAAAATCTTTAAATGTGTCTCTGTTTTCGCCAGTATTGACGGAGTTCATGATGTTTATGATTATATCAGAACAGGTGCAAGGTTTAATAAAGTCAATGAAAATCTGGATCAGATTGTTCAGGCCCAAAGTGTCCAAATAATTCAAGTGGCCTGTGTCATTCAAATTTACAATGTTTTTCAATTGCCGGACATCATGGATTACTTTTCCAAAAAAGGAATCCATTTATATTTAATTCGGGCAAGAGCCCCCAAGCTTTTAAATATCCAGGTACTCCCCGAACACCTGAAGGACCTGGCGGTAAAATCCATTCTTGAATACAGAAAAAAATTCAACAGGGAAAAACTCTATAAAAAAGAGATTGCAGACAATTTAAATAACCACATTGAGGATTTTATCAATTACATCCACGGAGATGATCTTTCCCGTTTTCTCCCGGATTTTGTGGATTACACACAAAGACTTGGACCGGGGCCAGAGGAACAAATGTTCTTCACGTTGTACCTGAATTAAAAGAGCTTTTTAACAGGCTCTAAATACACCTTAACATAAATTCTTACTACACAGGGCTTGTCTTTATTTGCCCGGATTCCATTTGTGGCTCCTCGAATTGGCTTCTGGCCAGTCCTTCGTCGCCGTGCATTGAATAAACCAAAAATTCCTGCGTCGAAAATGTGAAAAGATTTATAAGACAAACCACTTGGTGGTTCATCATAATCCGTTCTCTTATTCATTTTTTCAATTTAAGATTTTTAACAGATCCCATAATCAAAAAACGGGCAAAAAACCGATTTTTGAGAATTTTAAATAAAATTAAATTTGAAAGAGCAAATCAGGTAAGTTATACTGAAGACCCTTTGTTTTTCATGTGACTTTCATAGAGAAATTTCATGAAAATTCAAACCGGATCAGTTATACATTGGTTTGGCGTTGTTGCACATAGAGAATTGAGATGAAGTTGTCCCTATAGTATTTGAGATCAGAGAGCTGAAGGGATAATCATTTGGTTGAGGATTTTGCATTTTATGAAGACCTCGTTAGCCTGATTCATAAAATCCCTTGAACTGAGTTTTTCTCCAAGGAGTTGTTTGAAACGATACATGGCTGTCTCGGCAATAGACCGACGACTGTAACCACTTTTCTTTTTCCATTTCTTTTTGCCCCTTCTTCCTCGGTGGAATCAAAGCCTCAATATCATGGCTCTGGCAATGATCCCAACAATCCCCGCAATCATAGGCCCCATCAGCACTGATCCGGGAAACATGATCCCTCAAGACCATCGACCAGGTCCTCAAAAACCTCTGAATCCTTAAAGGAATTGTCCGTTAAACAGGTTGATAAAATCTCTCCAGTTTCCTCATCAAGACATAAATGAAGTTTCCTCCAGGTCCTTCTCTTTGCATAGCCGTGCTGACGAACCTTCCACTCCCCCTCTCCGAAAACCTTCAAACCCGTAGAGTCAATGACGGCATGAACAGGCTCTTTTGATTTGACTTTACCAAGGTCTATGGAACATTTTCTTAAACGACGACTCAAGGTGGAATAATCGGGAACAGGCAGAGAGACTCCCATGAGTTTTAACAGACTTTCGGTAAATCCCTGGACTGAGCGAAGAGTCAGGCCAAAGTGGAAACGGATCAGGGAAATAACTTCAATAGCCGTGTCTGAGTAGACGGGTTGAAAGCCCGTCCACCATCAGAAATGAACAACCAATCGTTTTCCACATCCTCTGAGAACCAAAAGGTGATGGAACCCCGTTTAATGAGTTCCTTATTGTAGGTTTTCCAGTTAATCTTTTTAAGACGCTTTCCCATAAAAACCATCCTTGGTATTTGGTTGAAGTTTAAGACGCTTTCCCATAAAACCATCCTTGGTTGTTTATGTTTTGTTTTTAAATTGACTTTAAACTATGGGGAGGCGTTTTTTTATGTTATTTTTGATGCCTGGACTTTGGTGAAACTCATTGCTTTATGTGCAACAACGCCCATTGGTTTTGTTTTTATTGGAATGATAAACATGATCAAAGCAAGCCGGATGGGTTGCAGTGATTAAACTCAGATTTTAATAGGGTTTTTTATGAAAACCCTTTATCCATATGGGTTTGTCAATTCAGTTAAGACAAAAAACTTTTTGCATAAATTTTTATAGTTTAATATTTTATACAGAGGAAAATATGGACAATCTACATTATTTATTCTTTTTTTTAATTATTGGATTCAATCTCTCATGTCAAAGTCTGGGATTTAAAAAGAAAAACACCTCTGAATTTCTCAGCGAGACCAATGAAACATTAAAAGAAGAGGCCTACTCCACCAGCCTGGCCAGTTGGATTCACGCCAACTTTATCACTCCCGACACCACTCAGATGGCCTCTGAGTCCGGTGCCCGTTTTTCAGCCATTGCCACCAAAATGGCTTTGGAATCCAAAAAATACAGGGGCCAGGATAAAAACCAGGAGCGTATGCTTGAGCTTCTGGGAAGAGGCTTGACTGTGCCCGCCCCCAGCGACCCGACAAAAAACAAGGAACTCTCCAAATTGAAAACAGAACTTGAAAGTCTCTACGGCAGTGGTCAGTATTGTAAAACAAAAAACAAATGCCAATCCCTGGAAGATCTTAAAAAAGTGATGGCCAAATCCCGAAAACCCAAAAAACTTCTTGAAGCCTGGAAGGGATGGAGAACAATTTCCGTTCCCATGAAGTCCAAGTACCAAAGAAGTGTTGAGCTGGGAAACCGGGGAGCCAGGGAACTGGGTTATAAAAATATGGCCGATCTCTGGCGTTCCAACTATGATATGCCCCCGGAAGATTTTGAACGGGAATTGGACCGACTGTGGGTTGAAGTGAAACCCCTTTATGAACAACTTCATTGTTTTGTACGCGGAAAACTCAACAAAAAATACGGTCGTTCCGTAGTGGGTCTGAACTCTCTCATCCCCGCCCACCTCCTTGGAAATATGTGGGCCCAGTCCTGGGAAAACATCAGTGACATTGTGGGAATCAAAAAGACTCCACAAATATTACAAAACTTGTCAAAAAAGCCCGCTACGACTCAAAAAAAATGGTACAAACAGCAGAAAATTTCTTTGTGTCTCTGGGGATGCCAAAACTCCCGGAATCCTTTTATAAAAATTCCCTGTTCAAAAAACCAAGGGACAGGGACGTGGTCTGTCACGCCAGTGCCTGGCACATGGACAGTAAAGACGATGTTCGCATTAAAATGTGTATTGAAACTGATGAAGAAAATTTCAGAACCATCCACCATGAACTGGGACATATCTACTATTACCTGGCCTATAAAGATCTTCCATTCATTTACCAGGGCAGTGCCAATGACGGCTTCCACGAGGCTCTGGGAGACACCATTGAACTTTCCATCACCGGGGAATATCTTAAAAAATCCGTTTACTCAAAGGTCGCATACCAAAAACCCATATCCACGGTCTGTTAAAAATGGCTCTCACCAAGATCGCCTTTCTACCTTTCGGACTGATGATTGACAAATACCGCTGGCAGGTTTTTGACGGTCGAACCCGACCTGAAAACTACAACAAACACTGGTGGAAACTCCGCAAACAATATCAGGGAGTCAAAGCCCCTGAACAAAGACCTGATAATGCTTTTGACCCGGGGGCCAAATATCACATTCCCGCTTACACCCCCTACTCCCGCTATTTTCTGGCCCATATTCTCCAGTTCCAGTTCCACCGCTCTCTGTGTGAAACTTCAGGACACAAAGGCCCTCTTCACGAATGTTCCATTTTTGAAAGTAAAAAAGCAGGACAAAAACTCTGGAAAATGATGAAAATGGGAGCCGGTAAACCCTGGCCTGAGGCTTTGAAAGCTGTCACCGGAAACGGAAAAATGGATTCATCAGCCATCAGGGATTATTTTTCCCCCCTTGAAAAGTGGCTCAAAAAGAAAAACAAGGGGCAAAAATGCGGATGGTAGGATTTTACCAATCACCTAAAGAACTGATATTCCTTTCTTTTTTACATATTTTAAAACTGTTATCAAATTAAAGGTCTAAAATAATGGTTATTGACAGATTTTAGTATAATAATTTTTGAACCCAAACCTGACAAATATACTGGTCCGGTTTGAATTTTCATGGAATTTCCCTTGAAAAACAAATGGTCTTCAGTATAAAATCATCAAAAAAATATCATAAATGCATCAGCCGCAAAAGTTAGAATTTTAATAAACCAACATGAAATGCATTTTTCAAATAAGCAAAGTTAGAAAAATTGTGTGTTTAATACCAAGTCATATCAACAACTCCAAACCACTGTAACTCATGAAATCAAAATCTTTTCTCCTCAGTTCATTTAAAAACCAAAAGTTTGAAATCGGGTTTTTTGGGTTAAGTCTCGTTGTTTTTCTCTTTATGGGTCTCAATCATTTTATCTCACATTCCGAGTTCTGGTCCATTGCCATATCAAAAATTCTTGGACACCCCAATGCCGCAGCCAACAATTATAAATTTCTTTTTTATCTTCCCCTGAAACTCTTTTATGTTTTTCCACTGTCAAACGTGGAACACATTCAGATGGTCCGATTGTTTTTTGGGGGAATGGCTTTTGCCTGTTTTTTTCTCTTCCTTTTAAACATCAGAGCTATGGACAAAAAACCCTTAAACTGGATGATTTTTGGAATTTTCCTTTTGAGTTTTCAGATCTATTTTTACAACAGTTTTCGGATTCGGGCGGATCTTATTTCCAACTTCTTCATTATTATGGCTTACACCCTGATTAACAGGGACATTCTCAACAACCGCCCCTTTAAAACATTTGATTTAAAAATTCTCATCCTTTGCAGTCTTGCTTTCCTGTCCACTCCAAAATCCATTTACATGATTTCCACCATAATAATCTACCGGGCTTACCTTTATTACAAAAGTCCGTCTGATCTGTTAAAACTTTCATTAAACTTTATTTTTTCCGCCTTCTTACCAATCAGCTTTTTTCTGGTAGTTAACGAGGTTCTTTTCAGAACAGGTGTTTTTAATGACAGTCCTTACCTCCTGGCCCTGAGATACCATTTCAATTCCATGGAATCCATTTTCAGTTCCAACCTGTGGAATGAAGTATACATCAGTCTGAAACTCAACCTTCTCAATTGGATCCTGATTTTTATGGGTCTTATTTATTTTCTGAAACATGAAAAAAACATGGGTAAATTATTAAAAGGTCAGATTGTTCTCTTCCTTCTGGTTTTATTTGTACTCATCATTCACCCCGAAAAATGGAGCTATTTTATCGCCCAACTGATCCCTTTTTTAAGTCTTCCTTTTTTATTCACTCTTCGCCTTATGGACAATCCTTTTAAAAAACTGGCTGTGATCTCCTGTGTGTTCCTGTCAATCTTCAGCCTGACTCCCCTGAGTACTTTCTACAGAAGTAACTCCAAACAAATGGAAGTTATCAAAGAACTGGAAAAAATCGTAAAATCCGAACCTTCTGAAAACTACTTTGACAGCATGGGCCTGCTTCCAAGAGAAAAATCTTTATTGGTTTTCCTCGGCCCCAACGATCCTGAATCCCGCCTTCACGCCCTCGCCGCTTTGTATGAAAAACCACCCGGATTTATTTTTATGACCACTAAAGTAAGAAAAATCGATTCCAAAATTCACAAGTTCCTGCTCAAAAAGTACAGAGCCTACAAACCCGATGTCTGGATTCATAAAAGGCTTGAAAAATCCTATGAATTCAATTCCAGTTCCCAACCCCTGTATCTGGAAAAAATCTTTGCCTATGATTTTGTTCCGGTCCTGAAAAACTAATGCTAAATCCTGTGTGATTTGACATGAACTTTTTGTGGTTTCAAACCCACAAAAAAACTTTCCTTGCAATAAGTGCAGGAAAAAAGAATAAAAAGAAAACGAACAATCAGAAAAGATGATCTTTTAACCGAAACGTCCTTAATATCTTTACAAAAAAAATGTCTCATATTGATTCCCCCTTAACCGTAATCTTAAAGAGCAAAAATGATGCCTTTTGCTCAAAACAAACGTAACGGCCTGTAGAGCAAATGGATTTGACTTATTTATTGATAGCTGTTTAAAAAACCAACAGAAAGATAAAGACAATTATTAAAAATATGATCAATAAAAAAAAACAAACAAATGGTCTTCAGTATAATCACCTCAAGTCAAATATGACCTTCCCCGCAAACCAGTCCCAAAGGAATATCCATAATCAATTCCTCTTTTTCTTTATCCGTAGACAGGTGAATAGGATAAACAAAAGGAACTTCAAACTCCCCACCGGAACCGGAAACAACCAAAGTGTCCTGTTTTGAACTTCCTGAAAAACCGACCACCTGACCCACATCCCCACGGGTTTTATCCAACACACGAAAACCTAAAACTCCACGGGGGTCAATAACCTCATTATCACCGGATATTAAAAATTTCCTGGGAACAAAAACATCCCGACCCACAAGTTCTTCAGCCCGGGTTCGATCTTCAATGGACTGAAGTTTTAAAACAAAACCGGATCGGCCTTTTTTTCTGTGGGGACGTTTTTTGAGAATTTTTAAAAACTTGCGGGACTCATCCCCTCCGGACAGGACCAAACACCGCCATTGATCCTTCCATGAGGTCTTTTTTGTAAAAAGGTGAATGAAAAGCTCCCCTTTTATCCCCTGGGCGGAATGAACACGACCCACAGACACAAGCTTTTGGGCTTTGGAAACTTCGACTTCAATCATGATTCCAACTTATACTAAAGATCATTTATTTTTCATGAGAGACCATTTGTTTTAAGCAGTCCTTCTTAATAAACAAGTCCAGCATAGAATAAATGATCTTTGAGAGACCACTTGTTTTAAGCGGATTTTGGCTAAAGAAATTCAGCATAGAATAAATGATCTCTCAGGGAAATTCCATGAAAACTCAAACACGATCAGTATATATACAGGGGGTTTGCACAGAACAAACTGTCTCTTAAAAAAACAAATGATCTTCAGTATAAAAAAACTGAATTTACTCGATGATTTCCAGGACAGATCTTTTTTTTAATTTTGTACTGGCCGCATTGAGGATGGTTCTCATGGCCTTGGCTGTTCTTCCCTGCTTTCCTATCACTTTTCCCAAATCATCTTTGGCAACAGAAAGCTCTATAACCGTTGTTTGTTCTCCAGTCACTTCATTCACTTCAACCTCATCAGGGCTATCAACCAGAGATCGGGCCATAAAATCAATCAAATCCCTTAAACTCTTTGTATCATATTCCATTGCTCACCTCTTCACTCTAACTTAACTTTCCCACAACTATATCAGTATCATTATATACTGATTGTGTTTGAGTTTCCACAGGGTCCTTCCTGAAAATCCCATGAAAAAACAAATGTTTTCAATATAACATCATTTTTTCCCTTAAAATTACCAAATAACACACCTGTTTCATGCACCGGTTTCCGCCTTTTTTATTAAAGTTTTCACCCGATCACTGGGCTGGGCCCCTCTGCCCATCCAGAATTTGACCCTGTCAAGATTGAGAACCATTCCCTTTTCCTGACCGGAGGGATTGGGATTATAGTGGCCTAAAACCTCAATAAACCGACCATTTCTAAAATAACGGGAATCGGCCACCATCACACGATATTTTGGCTTTTTTTTCGCACCAAGACGGGCCAAACGAATAACAACCATAGACACACCTCAACATTATGAAACAACAAGATTTTTTAATGCTTTTATCAACATTTAGCAACTCTTTTTTAAATCCAAAACAGTCTTTTTGCAAAAAAATCAATGAAATCCTCCTCCACCCATCCCCGGAAAACCATTTCCCATTCCTTTTTTCATAAGCCCTCCCATCATTTTTTTTGCCATTTCAAACTGTTTGACAAATTTATTCACATCCTGAACACGGGTGCCTGATCCCTTGGCAATGCGGATCTTTCTGGATCCGTTCACAATCCGACAATCCCCCCTCTCCTCAAGAGTCATGGAGTTGATAATGGCCTCAATTTTCTTTATCTCCTCATCAGGGGGGGACAGGGTTTTCATTTGTTTCATCATACCCCCCATGCCGGGAATCATTTTCATAAGGCTTTCCATGGACCCAAGTTTTTTTATCTGACGAATTTGCTTGAGAAAATCATCCGCCGTGAACTCCCCTTTCATCATCCGGTCAGCAGCTCTTTGGGCCTCTTCCTGATCAATCACCTCCTGGGCCTTTTCAACCAATGTGACAATATCCCCCATGTCGAGAATCCGGGAGGCCAGTCGATCCGGATGAAAGACTTCAAGATCCTTTTGCTTTTCCCCCACACCCAAAAATTTAATAGGAATTCCAATAGTTTGCCGAATACTCAGGGCCGCCCCCCCCCTGGCATCCCCGTCCACTTTGGTTAGGATCAGGCCCGACAGACCCACCTTATCGTGAAAGCCCCGGGCCATTTCCACAGCCTGTTGACCGAGCATGGCATCAGCCACCAGTAGGACTTCCTGGGGACTCCAGAGTTTTTTAAGGTCCCTGAGCTCTCCCATGAGTTCCTCATCCATTTGCAATCTTCCCGCAGTATCGACAATCACCACCTCAGCCCCCTGACGGGAGGCCCATTTTTGGGCTTCTTTCAGAATTTTTTTGGGCCTCATCCCCGGATCGGAATCAAAAACAGGAACAGAGATCTGTTCCCCAAGGGTTTTTAACTGCTCAATGGCCGCCGGTCGATAGACATCCACAGGAACCATAACCGGCCTTTTTTTAAGCTTTTCCTGAATATATAAGGCCAGCTTTGCCGCCGTTGTGGTTTTCCCCACCCCCTGTAAACCAACAAGAAAAACAACTGTGGGTTGGGCCTGAAACCCAAGGCCAACAGTCTCACGACCCAGTAAACTCACCAGTTCATCCTGAACAATTTTGGTAAACTGCTGGCCGGGGTCCACACCACGAAGAACTTTTTCGCCAAGAGCCTTATCTTTTACATTGTCGATAAAACGGTTAACCACCTGGAAGTTCACATCCGCTTCCAAAAGACTCAGTCTGACTTCCTTAATGGTTTCTTCAATACCAGCTTCCGTTATCTTCCCTTTTCCGGAAAGTTTTCGCAAACTGTCAGTGAGACGATCAGATAATTTATCAAACATGGTTATCCCTTCACTTTTATAAAAAGATCATTCCTTTCAAACGGGCTTCCCCAAAGAATTCAGCATAAAACAAATGATCTTGAGTATAAAGGAAAAATTATCATAAAAAAATTGACCTCCACATCAGAGAACTTTTAATTTATACTGATCGTACCTGAATTTCAGGGTTTTCCCTCTTGAAATAACCGAAAGCTCAGATGGAACTGTATAAATATGGAAAAAAGTTTTAAAGCCCTTTGGGCAAACAATCCGGATTCAAATCCCAATGGGATCGACCGGATTCAGATCCAATGGAAGGACACAAAAACAGAGGATCTCACAGAGGGAAATGTTCTCATTAAAGTCCAATACTCAGCCATCAATTATAAAGATGCCCTGGCTGTTACAGGGCGTGGAAAAATTTTAAGAAAACTACCACTCATTCCCGGTATTGATCTCAGTGGTTATGTGGTTCAGTCCCTGTCCTCCCGATTCAAGGAAGGGGATCCTGTTGTTGTCAATGGATCCAATCTCGGTGAAAAATACTGTGGTGGCTTTTCCGAATACGCCAGACTCCCCGACCAAATTGTCACACTCCGGCCAAAACACCTGGATGCCAGGCAGGCCGCAGGTCTTGGCACAGCCGGACTGACTGCCGCTTTAGCCATTCACCAAATGGAAAAAAACGGTTTAAACCCAAATCGAGGTGACGTTCTTGTCACGGGAAGCTGTGGAGGAGTGGGTTCCCTGGCCCTGGCCTTTCTCAACCAATCAGGTTATAGAACGGAAGCCTGGACCCGTCGCAGAGAACATGAATCCTGGCTAAAAAACTGTGGAGCCTCCAAAGTCACTGATATCAGTGAAAAAGACCTTCAGACCCACTTCCTGGAATCCGCAACCTGGTCAGGAGCCATTGACAACGTGGGAGGCGAAATCCTGTCCCATATTCTTCCCCGTATGGCTCTTTGGTCTTCTGTGGCCTCCATCGGTCTGGCAAAGGGTCAGGAACTTAAAACAAGCCTTTTCCCCTTTATTCTCAGGGGAGTGAATTTACTTGGAATCAGTTCCAACAACTGCCCCATGGAACTTAAAAAACAATTGTGGGGGAAAATGGCCACCACCATGAAACCAAAAAACCTCAATCATATCATCACAGAGGAAATCACCTGGAACAAACTCCCCGACACCTGTCATAAAATCATCAGAGGGGAACACCTGGGACGTATTCTGGTCAAACTTTAGAACAGACACCCCTGTGCCGTTTCTTTTTGAGGAATTGATTAAAAATAATTTCCCTCATCGTCGTCTTCATAATCCTCATCCAGATCATCAAAGGGATCTTCAAAAAGGTCATCAGAACCACTATCATCTTCATCAATCTCAATATAATCATCAGAATCCCCAACATGACTGATATTATCCATATCTCCGTGAAGCTCTTCCCCCTCAGGACTCAAATTCTCTTCATTTTTACTTTCAAAAAAAGACGACTGGGTTTTTTCTTCCACTTTAAACGGGTTGCCGGTAACAACCTGAGTCTTATCTTCGGAAGACAGAATTTCCTCAAGAGGGGGAACTTTTGGTTTTAAAGTCGATTTGGCCTTGGTGGTTTTTCCCTCCAAAGAGGCTTTCGTTTCCTGTTTTTTGGTTTTTGATTTTTTTACTGATTTTTTCGGAGAAGAAGACTTCTTTTTGGAAACCTTTTTCTTTTTAACTGCTTTTTTCTTTGTAACCTTCTTTTTGGCCTTTTTCCCGGAAGTCTTTTTTTTCGCTTTCTTTTTTGTGGACTTCTTTTTGGAAGCCTTTTTTTTCTTTGTAACTTTCTTTTTGGCCTTCTTCCTGGAAGTCTTTTTTTTCATTTTCTTTTTTGTGGACTTTTTCTTTTTCCTGGAAATCTTTTTCGCTTTCTTTTTTGTGATCTTCTTCTTTGTTTTCCTTTTTGTGGTCTTTTTCTTCACTTTTTTTGCCTTCTTCCTTTTGGAAGCGGTTTTTTTTCCGGAAGTTTTCTTTTTAGTGACCTTTTTCCTCTTTGCTTTCTTCCCGGTGGATTTCTTTTTTACTTTTTTTCCCGTTTTCTTCCCGGAAGAAGCTTTTTTTCCGGAAGCGGTTTTCCTGGATTTACTTTTTTTTGTGGAACTTTTCTTTTTAGTCTTTGCTTTTTTCTTTTTCATGATCACTCTCCAGTGTTAAACGCATTTTAAAAATCCCAAGCCCCGGTTACTGCCAACAGAAGAAGTCCAAAGCAGGTTTCAGTTTCCAGATCACAGCCACATCGACCTTATTAAAACTTCTCCATATTTCAATAACAACAAAACGGAATTCACTCCATTTTCAGTAGAAAATGAAGATTGTCAAAAAAAACTTTATGGGTCAATACACTGTTCTATCAAGTTTTTCATCAATACAACACAGGGTCTAAAATCCAAATCCGGCAAAAAATTGGACAATAAAGAATCAACAGAAAACCAATCTTCCAAAAAAAATTGACTGTTATAAAATAACCAAATAATTTCAGATGTTTACTTTGTTTTCAAGGGATTGGGGGGCTTCCAGACTCCCAGTGCTTCCTGTCCGGTTTCAAAATTGCAGAGTCATCAACAAATGAAAAGTGACTCAAAAGAATAAATTTGACAAACCCACTTCTGATTATTATACTGTGCGTTATTTATGAGGAGACATCAATGAAATATTTGATCTTTTTAATCCTGCTCATTTTGGGGAACCCCGGACTTTGCAACACCTCAAGCGAAATAGAAAAAAATAATGAAACTCTTGCCAAAATGTACGGAGTGGAAAAAGTCGTTTGCTCTGACCTGAGTGTTGAACAGTGTCTTCAGGCCCAACAACGGGCCATGGAAATAGCAAAAATCCTACCCAGAAACTACAGTGGAACGATCATCAAAGAAATTAGACTCTCCTACCACAACAGCAACAGCCTCATCCCCAGGTACAGGTATGGATCAATAATAATCAAGCCCCATGGAATTACAAACTTTATAGCTTTCATGGATTCCACAGTCACAGAAGAGTCAACAAAAATGGTTTTAGACATAAGAAAAACAAACAAAGTCCTTGCCCGAATCTATGGAGTGGAAAAAGTCGTTTGCTCCGACCTGAGTATCAAACAATGTTTTCAGGCCCAACAACAAGCCATGGAACTTATGGAAACATCAACCAGAGATTACAGTGGAACGGTCATCAAAGAAATCAGACTCTCTTATTATAACAGTGATGTTTTAATTTCCTGTTGTGGAATAATAACAGTCAACGCCAAAGAAGAGGAAAAGGATTTTACAATCTTTATGGATCAACACATCTGAGGCTGTGGCGAAAATTTCACCCGGAAACTACAGAGGGACCACATGAAAAATAAATGATCTCTCAGGGAAATTCCATGAAAACTCAAACACGATCAGTATAACAATCATCAATCAATTTCCAGGAACCGACAAAAAGCCATGTGGCCTGTGAGTTCAAAAGTTTTTAATTGCTCTTTTCTTAAATGAGGTTTGGTCAAAAATCCAAGAACACAGGATTCTTCAGAGGGAGCAAAATAAGAACACTGTTCGCAACAGTAAATCGTATCCATATTTAAAAAATCAGAGGGATGCACCCTGTCTTTTTTTATGCTTTTGCGAAAAATTTGGGGGTCGGGGTTTTTTCTTTCTTTCACTATCAACGAAAACGGATTTTCCGATTTTCCTGTTTCCGACTCCGATTTTCTCTTATTTTTTTCACTTTCTTTTTTATTTCCAAACATTGACAATTTCCAAAAAAGTTCCATTTTTAATATATACTGAAGACCATTTGTTTTTCATGAGAGACCACTTGTTTTAAGCGGATTTTGGCTAAAGAAATTCAGCATAGAATAAATGATCTTTAGTATAAACCGATAACATAATGGAAAAACCATGAATGATATAGAAAAAATGACTCTCTCGGCAAGACAGGCCATGCAAAATGCCGTTAAAAAAGCGGAAAAGGCCAAAAACACAGTTGTTGAACCGGAGCATCTTCTTTGTGAAATTTTCTCAAACCCCACTTTAAAGGTCACTGACATCCTTAAAAACCTTCAGGTGGAATCAGGGAAACTCAACAAGGATTTTGAATCCCAACTGAAAAACCTTCCCCAAATCACAACAGGTCAGACCCATCTTACGGCCAGTCCCCGTCTTGCAAAACTCTTTAAACTCTCTGAAAATTACGCCACTGAATTGGGGGATCAGTTTATTTCCTGTGAGCATTTTTTAGTGGCCGCCTCAAAACTCAATGACAGGGAAATCAACAGAATATTCAGCCGTCATAAAATTAACGAAAAAAATCTCCACCAGTCTTTTTTAAAATTTCGTCAGGGAGAGACCATACAATCTGAAAACCCCGAAAGCCAATACAAGGTTCTTGAAAAATACACAAGGGATCTCACAGAACTGGCTTCCCAGGGGGAGCTTGACCCTGTTATCGGACGCAATGATGAGATCCGAAGAACCATTCAGGTTCTGGCCCGCAGAAAGAAAAACAACCCTGTCCTTATCGGTGAACCGGGGGTTGGTAAAACAGCCATTGCCGAAGGTTTGGCTTTGAGAATTATCAGCAAAGATGTCCCTGAAGTTCTCAACGATAAAAAAATTCTCAGTCTGGGATATGGGATCCTTGGTGGCCGGAACCAAATACCGGGGGGAGTTTGAGGAAAGACTTAAGGGAGTCATTAAAGAAGTTAAAAAAAGTAACGCTCAGGTGATTTTGTTTATCGACGAGCTTCACACTCTGGTGGGGGCGGGAAAAACCGATGGGGCCATGGATGCAGGCCAGCTTTTAAAACCGGCCCTTGCCCGTGGAGAATTACGCTGTATCGGAGCCACCACCCTGGATGAGTACCGGGAATATATCGAAAAAGACAAGGCCCTTGAAAGGCGTTTTCAAACCGTCTTTGTGGGAGAACCCTCAGTCCAGGACACAATCACCATCCTGCGGGGACTCAAGGAAAAATACGAGGTTCATCACGGAGTTCGTATCACTGACAATGCCCTTGTGGCCGCAGCCACCCTTTCTGATCGTTACATTTCCAACCGGTTTCTTCCCGACAAGGCCATTGATCTGATGGATGAAGCCGCCAGTCAGTTGAGTATGGAAATCAAAAGTGTGCCCGTGGAAATTGACCGGGTTCAACGTCAGATCATGCAACTGCAAATTGAACAAAAAGCCCTTAAAAACGAAAATGGGAATAAAGAAAGACTTCAGACTATTGACAGGGAAATTACCGAACTTCAAAAACAATTTAAAAGTCTTGAGTTTCAATGGAAAAAAGAAAGACAAAGCATAGACGGTCTGAAACAGGTGAAAAAAAGAATTGAGGAGACAAAAGCCCTTATTGAAAAAGCGGAACGCCAGGGGGATCTGGAGCAGGCCGCTAAACTGAAATACGGCGAGCTTCCCAACCTTGAAAAACAAAGAAATCTTATGGACAAGGCCCACACAGAGGAAGACAAAACACCTGAAACAAAACTTTTACGGGAAATTGTGGACCCTGAACTGATCTCCCGGGTGGTTTCCAGTTGGACGGGGATTCCCGTTGACAAAATGGTTAAAAGTGAATCCGAAAAACTTCTCAATATGGAAAAGCTCTTATCCACTCGTGTGGTGGGACAGAATCAGGCCCTGACTGTGGTCTCTGATGCCATCAGACGCTCCCGATCCTCTCTGGCTGACCCCAACAAACCCATCGGGGCTTTCCTGTTTTTAGGACCCACTGGAGTAGGAAAAACAGAGGTGGTCAAAGCCCTTGCCGAATTTATGTTTGACAGCCCTGACAGCATTGTTCGTATCGACATGAGTGAATACATGGAAAAACATTCCATATCCCGCCTTATAGGAGCCCCTCCGGGTTATGTGGGTTATGATGAGGGGGGACAACCTCACAGAGGCTGTCAGGCGAAGACCCTACAGCGTTGTCCTCCTTGACGAGGTGGAAAAAGCCCACCGGGATGTTTTCAATGTGCTTTTGCAGGTTTTTGATGAAGGTCGTCTCACTGACAGTCAGGGTCGCACTGTTGATTTGAAAAATACGATCATTATTATGACCTCCAATGTGGGTTCAGAGTTTATCATGAATGAAAACCTCACGGATAAAGAAATTGAAAACAAAATTGATGAAAACCTCCACCGGTTTTTCAGACCGGAATTTTTAAACCGCATCGACGAAAGAGTGGTCTTTAAAAAACTCAGTCAGGAAAACATTACAGATATTGTCAACATTCAAATGGAAAGACTTTTGAAACGAATCCGGGATCAGGGAATTGACCTGAAATGGGATAAAAAGGCCACCAGTTATCTGGCAAAAAAAGCTTATGATCCAAACTTTGGGGGCCCGCCCCCTGAAACGAGTCATCCAGAAAGAAATCATCAATGAACTTTCCAAAAAACTTCTCTCCGGTGAAATCAACAAAGAAGATCAGTTAAAAATCACCGCCAACGACCTGGGCCTTGAGTTTAAAAAATCAAAATGATTGCCTTCTAAAAATTTTATGCCGTTGATTGATTCTGACAATTCAGTAGTCGATCCTGAAAAAATCTCATCTAAAAATATCTTTGTTCTTCCTGTAATTCCTACTGGGAGACTTCATCACCATTACCTTGTGAGTCATCATCATTAGGTCGTGGTGGATCATCAGCCTTGAAAAATCCACAGCAGTACGGTCTCCCGTCTTTCATACAAACAGTTTGACTTTTTGCTATTGGACAAACTTCCACCAATTTGCCGTCATTATTACAAATACGATCACCAAAATAGTTGTCACAAACCTCTGAAAATATCTGCCTATGACAACAGGAATTTCTTCCATTGATGTCACAGTGATATTGGGTATCATCATATGGCGGACAAATTTTCACCAATTTGCCGTCATTATTACAAATAAGGTCTTGAAAAGTTTCACCTGCATTTACAAATCCCGAAAACAAAGCTCTCGGACATTTTACTTTCTTATTCACTGGACAACAAAGTTGTTTACCGGCATCATCCTTACCACATGGCACATGACTTTTCTGCGGGCAACCGCGTGATGCTATCTCGTAACGACAACAGGTGGATTGTCCATCAATGTAACAGCTAAACTGATTTTCCTTTTGGCAAATCTCTTCTCTTACAATTCCCGCCAATCCCCGATTTTGAGTTGGAGAAGACATGGTTGTTTCCTGATTATTTGAAGAAGTCGAACAGTTAAAGAGAAACAAGGGGGATAAGAAAACAATCAGTCCTGTGAAAATTGATTTTTTCCGGAAATTGAAATTATTTTGAAATTGAATCATAAGTTTCTCCTTAAAAAATTTTCCACCTCAACGAGAGTGAAATAATAAATTATTTTATTGTATTTGAAACTCCATGGTTTTCCGTTTTGAAGTCCCTGAATTTTCTAATAAGGAGTCAGTATCCTTTTTCACTTTTGTCAGATTATACACAATCCTGATTGAAAAATTGATTCAATTATAACAAATTCAAAAAAACTTGTTCAATTTATTTTTTTTCGGACTTTCGTCCTGTTTTATGCTCTTCCCTCAATGGAATAACAGGGAAGAGGTTTATGATTTCATTGTTATTGCAAAAGAGAATATCAGGACAATAACAGGAGATAATATCAACCCTCTCGTAGTTTATGGGCTGCTAAAGTCAGCCTCACTGTACCAATTTTGTTTAATGTATTTTTAGCACTAACAGGCTTGGACCCAATGTCTCAATCAGCCTGATAATTATATAATGCTGACCGTCCTCCTCAGCACTCCATGTTGCAACTTTTACTTCATTCGCCTCATATGCCTGACTTAGTTTTCTATCATGAAAAGCGGTTTGAATACCTGAGAAGTCCTTC
This sequence comes from Bdellovibrionales bacterium, assembly GCA_965219545.1. Lineage (GTDB taxonomy): Bacteria > Bdellovibrionota > Bdellovibrionia > Bdellovibrionales > JAGQZY01 > JAGQZY01. Next base: position 16,212 of record CBDCNX010000026.1, on the reverse strand, counting down.
TGGGGTTCAGAGATCGGAGCTATTTCAATGACATCCACAAACGAGGGAACTGCGATTTTAAAAAAGCAATACATATCAAAAGCAGGACCCACTGGCAGCCCCTCCACCTTGCAAGACTCTTTTGATAAGTCAACGACTATAGCCTGAGCCCAAAGACCCGATGCCCCCAAGTAAGCCAAAGGCTCACTCCCTATGACATCCACCTCATAATTTGTTATTTCCGACATCTCATTTATACTGGCAATATTACGGTCAGTCACTTTTTTCTGATAAGACATATCTTTTGGTTGAGATTTCTCAAAAGATGTACAGGACATAAGAATTAAACTGATAAAACCCGGGAAGATAACCACTAATTGTGTTCCCATCAAAGAAATCTTTTGAAAAAACATTTTCCCTCCCGTGCCCAATCTTGGGCTAAACTTGTACTGTTTATCATGGAAGGTCAGGATAACAGATTATTTTAATCAGGCAAACATTAAATGAAATCCTCAGCAGATTTATCCCAACCCAACGGGAAGACATGGGGCCTCCCTCAACTATTGAACTATGATTTATATTAGTAACAGCTTCTCTGATGTTCATTTCAGCAATCTCATCAGGGGACAACCCCAACCAACCATTGGTTAAGTCATAAGCAGTCGTGTTTGCCCATGCCGCAAAAACCCTACCTATATGAAAAAAAACATGAAACGTATCATCTTCTACAACTTTGGGTCGAAGTACTGTGGTTTCAAACCTTCTGTTTAACCGGCCATTCTCACCAAGAGAGTAAAAACTTGTAATTCCCATAGAATTGAGATGTTTTAACAGGGCTGCTTTAATATCCGGTTGTTCCACCTCAGTATTTAATGGGACGGGTGTAAAGGACCATGCTGCTTTAATATCCGGTTCCACCGGTACGGAAGTATCTTCCCCCTCAGTATTTAATGGGATGGGTGTAAAGGACCATTCCAAAACATCTCCTACACAACGAACTGTATGGAAAAATGGATCATCAGAATCTTCAGGGTCTGAAATATTATCCGCAAGCAAACTGATTGGCTGATGACCGGAATAATGAAATTGATAACGATAAAACTCTCCTTCCATGGTCTGAGTCACTTTCAATACTTGCGATGATCCACAGGTGTATTCCCCTTCTATATCAGGACAAGATAAAGCCATATTGATGGAAAAAAGTTGAATAAAAATCGAATAAAAAAGGCACTTGTTTAAGTCCATTACGCATTTCCTCCTGTATTTATACTGATCGTGTTTGAGTTTTCATGGAATTTCCCTGAGAGATCATTTATTCTATGCTGAATTTCTTTAGCCAAAATCAGCTTAAAACAAGTGGTCTCTTGGAAATAGCATGAAAAATAAATAAATGATCTTTTAGTATATTTAAGAAAATTTATAACATTATTTAAAAACTTAAACAAGGATTTTTTCACTTTTTGAAAATTTTACATCTTCTTTGCCATTGTTAACCCGATGACAGTTTATAGTGGATAAAAACAGGTTCTTCACAACAATAAAAACCATCTCCATCCATGTGATTTGCCTCCATTATTTGTCAACATCCACCCATTATTCAAATCCCATAGAAGTTTATGATTTTATTAAGAAACCCAAAAGCTTTTCCACGGAAACAATCCTGATGGATTCATAATGTTTTTCCCGATCGAGGTTATAAACAGCTTGAAAACTTTCTCCCGGTTTTAAACGCTCAGTGAAATATTTTAAAGCCGGAGAGAGCTTTTTATCTGACAGTTTCACTTCTGCGAGAAGCTCCACCTTATCCTCTTTCGTTATTGCAAAATCCACTTCATGTTTTTGTTTGTCAGCCAGGAAATGAAGACCCCTTTTTTCCCTGAAACTGTCCTCCAGAAATTGGGTTTGGGCCAGTAATTGACAGGCCACCAGATTTTCAAGTTTGGCTCCCCGGTCTCCACGAACACGGGCCGTATCAAAAAAGTAATATTTGGGAGACTTCAGAATTGAAGCGGAAACTTTTTTGGTTAGGGGTAACACTTTAAAAACCACATACAAATCTTCCATAATTTGCAACCAATGTTTAACAGTGTGTGATGAAACTTCGAGGGTTTTAGCCAGTGAAGAGTGATTGATACGACTTCCCACTCTTTGGGACAAAAGTTGAACCAGTATTTCAATTTTTTTCAGTTCACGAACTCTTTCCATATCCAAAAGATCTTCTTTAATGATTCTGTCAAGATGGGATTTTTGCCAGAGCTTTAAATAAGTCGTATCTCCCTCGACAAAAGGTTCCGGGAAACCTCCCACATCCATAAGTCGCTGTAAAGTGGCCTGACTGTTCCAGGGACATATCTGAAGTTCCTGGAACATTAACGGGTACAACCTGAAATAAAAATGTCTTCCGGCAAGGGAATCCCCGCCCTTCCTAAAAGTGTCCATCCGGGCCGATCCCGTAACGATAATGTCAGGCTTCAAGGGGCCTTTATCATAAATGGCTTTTAACCATATTTTCCATTTTTCCATTTTGTGAAGTTCATCCAAAATTAAAAGTTTTGAATCTTTGGGCCAGGATTTCTCAAATAAAATGATGCGATCATCGGGATCATCAAAGTTTAAATAAACAAAATCCTTTGATGGAAACAGTTTTTTGGATAAAAAGGTTTTTCCCACCTGACGTGGCCCACTGAGAAGAATGATTTTGCCTTTGGGTAAAAGGTTTTTAATGGTTTTGGACAGAAGCCTGTGGAATTCCATAACTACTATTTTGAACTCTAATTCATTTTAGTCAAGAATAAAATGAAGTTCACTTCAAAATAGTTCAATTAAAGCATAACTATTTAATTTTACTTATTAAAGTCATCTCCTCTATAGAGAAACCAGAGGTGATCCAAAAGATTCTCGCCCATTTTGGGCAGTATAAGGCATTTGTTTGATTTTACAAATTGCAGAGGTCAGGACTTTATTTCAAATCACTCATGGATGAGTTCAGATTTTTCCCATGTTTTTACATATTCCCCCCGTCTGAGATTAGTGGGATTGCGTTTGAGTTGGTTGTTTTCAATATATTGCATTGCTGTCTGCTCTGGTAGATATTCCACGAAAACAAAAGGAGTTGTGTCCATTTTTTGTGGTCTTATCAGACAGGGAGTCCAATTTCCCTCTTTGTCAAATTTGTCTCCAAAAAACAGAGATTCATCCTGTCTCCTGATAGTGTCTAAAAGTACCTGACAGTCACTACTGCTTCCACCAATAAGAAGCCTGTATTCTGCATCATAAGCGTCCGCCACCGTCGGGGAGAGACCTTCTATTGTTATTTCCCAGTGACTCCAAAATTCTCCCACTGGGTCAGTTTTGCAACTGGAATCATTGTACCATTTCCAGGAATAAACCACATTATTTCCAATATGGGCGGCTTTCATTATAAAAAAATAAGGTCCGACCTCTATTTTACCGCATGAGCTTTCCCATTCCCCCTGTATTTGGTCCAGGAAATTATTGGCAAAAGAGGGATTCACAAAGTAAAAAAACACACATAATCCACAAAACAGTTTTTTCATGATTATTTTTCCTTTCTCTATGATTACACTGGTCCTGCTTGGGGTTTCATGTGGTTTTCCCCTTGAAACACCGGAAAACCCAAACACGGTCAGTATAAGTATACTGGTCCGGTTTGAAATTTCATGGAATTTCTCTATGAAAAAAACATGAAAAACAAATGGTCTTCAGTATAATTAGTATCCCAGTATTAAAAAACTTAAAAAAGAATGCAAGATTTTATATGTCGCAAAATGTCCTATAAGTAGGAAAAACAGAAAATATTTCAGGAAGGTCATCTTCTTATACTAAAGAGGCTTATTTTTCATGCTATTTCCATAGAGACCACTTGTTTTAAGCGGATTTTGGCTAAAGAAATTCAGCATAGAATAAATGATCTCTCAGGGAAATTCCATGAAAACTCAAACACGATCAGTATAAAAGACCGGAAAATTCAAGTAGGATCAGTATATTTTTAAGTTGAATCAGAACGAAAAACAAGAGACCCCGTAAAAAAGACAAGACTGTCTAAACAATTGACTTTTACAGAATTGAAAATGAAAATAAATTGATCGTGAGCTTTTTATATACTGAAGACCATTTGTTTTTCATGTGACTTTCATAGAGAAATTCCATGAAAACTCAAACCGGACCAGTATAACTTTTGTATCCGGTTTATGGATTTTCTTTACCTTTCAAGGTGTCTGAAAATTCAATTGAAAACAACACAAAAACAGGTGAATCATGAATCTTTTACTCTCTGATCCTTTTCTTATAAAAGTGGCTGAAAAAATAAGCGGAAAAATTGAAAGTTCCTTTCAGATAAAACTTTCCGTCCGGGAATGCTTTCAGGATTTGTCCATGGTCCCGAACCTGAAAATGGGTCACCTTTGCTTTCCCTGTTTCAAACTTGCAAAGCAACTTAAAAGCAATCCGGGGAAAACAGCCTCAACACTGGCTGAAAACTGGACCCAAACGGATTTCAGCAAGAGGATTCAGGCCATAGGCCCTTATCTGAATTTCTTTTTTAAAGCTGATTTTTTTGGAAAACAGGTTCTCGAAAAAATGATTGACGGGGATTATTTTAAGATTCCCTGTCTGGATCATCTCCCTTTTCTCGTCGAATACTCCCAACCAAACACCCACAAGGAACTCCATGTGGGTCACATGAGAAACCTCTGCTTTGGTCACTCCCTGATACTGCTCCTTGAGTATTGCGGACATCCCGTAGTCTCCTGCACTTTTCCGGGGGACGTGGGCACCCATGTGGCAAAATGCCTTTGGTATTTGAAACACCACAACCGGGAACCCGTTCCCAAAACCAATAAAGGGGAGTGGCTTGGAAAGCTTTATACAAAAGCCCACAACAAACTGGAAGATGAAAAAGAAAGTCCGGTGGATGAAACCAACCGCAAACAACTCACGGAAATTTTAAAGCAGATTGAACAAAAACAGGGGGAGTTTTTTGAACTCTGGAAGGAAACAAGGCAATGGTCCATTGAACTTATGGAAGATGTCTATAATTGGGCCGGAGTTTCCTTTGACAAATGGTATTGGGAGTCTGACGTGGATTCAGACTCCGTGAAACTTGTCAAAGAGCTACTGAATAAAGGCAAACTGATTGAAAGTCAGGGAGCTGTGGGACTGAATCTGGAAGATGAAAATCTCGGTTTTTATCTTTTCCTTAAATCCGACGGAAATGGACTTTATTCCACAAAAGATCTGGAACTGGCCCGCAGAAAGTTTCAGGATTTTAATCCCTGTGAGAGTATCGTTGTGGTAGATATGAGACAGGAACTTCACTTCAAACAGGTTTTCACGGCTTTTGGCAAACTGGGCCTTGGAGACAGTCAAAAGCTCAGACATTTAAAATACAATTTTGTGGAACTTCCTGACGGGGCCATGAGCTCCCGCAAGGGAAACATTGTCCCCATCAACCAACTCATCAAAAATATGAAAGACAGCATTAAAAAAAACCATCTGGAACAATATAAAAACAAGTGGTCCGCCGGGGACATTGACATGACAGCCAATCAGGTCGCCCAGGGAGCCATTAAATACGGTATGAATAAAATGGATCCCAATAAAAAAATTATTTTTGACATGAAAGAGTGGCTTCGGCTGGATGGAGACTCAGGACCCTATATCCAGTACACCCATGCCCGTATCTGTTCCCTGCTGGAGAAACTTAAAACCGGGGATTATGACCAATCCCAATGGGGTCTTTTAAAGCACCAAAGAGAAGAGGAGTTAATGGTTCACCTGAGTCTTTTTAATTGGTTTCTATTCAAATCCCTTGAGTCTTATAAAACATCAGGTCTTTGTCGCTATCTTTATGATTTAGCCAAAATTTTTAACGGCTTTTATCACGATTGTCCCATTGGCAGTCTGGATGACAAACAACTTAAAGAGGCCAGACTGGCCCTGGTACAGGCTGTCGGGACAGCCATAGCCAAAGGATTGGGGCTTCTTGGTATTCCCGCTCCGAAAAGAATGTAGATCTTCTCCAAAAAGAAAATATACTGGTCCGGTTTGAATTTTCATTGCCAGGAATTCTTCTTTTTGGTACTCCCATTGGGAAGGAATTTTGAAACCATGAAAGTCTTAATCACCAATATCGGTTCCACTACGGACAGAGTGACAGGAGGTAAAAGTAATCTCTACCATTATGAAAAAAAGGCTTTGAGGCAGATGAGTGCCGGTCACAGCATTCTCAGTATTTGGGATCAGGCTCCAAAAGTAACCCATGTTTCCTTTGGATTTATGGAAAATCGCAGCGATGAAAATCCAGGCCGAAAATGTTTGAGCTTAAAGGAAGTGGCCGGATACATTTACTGGGTGGCACAACAGCCAGCCCATATTAATATCAATGAGCTTTCCATCGACCCCGTGCAGGATAAAAATGAATAAATCATCAAACTCCACAGTTTCTGAAATTTTTGATCCAAAACTTTGGAACCAGGTTCCTGACTTTGACTTTAGCGATATCACCTATCACCGGGCCAAAAATCAGGGAACCGTTCGCATTGCCTTTGATCGTCCCGAAGTTCGCAACGCTTTCAGGCCGCAAACCGTGGACGAACTCCACAAGGCCCTGATCCACGCCGCCCAAACCCCCGATGTGGGAACAGTGATACTCACAGGTAATGGCCCCTCCCCGAAAGATCAGGGATGGGCTTTTTGTTCCGGAGGGGATCAAAAAGTACGGGGAAAGTCCGGCTATCAATACAACTCCCAATCTTCACTGGGTCGCCTTCATATCCTGGAAGTGCAACGTCTGATCCGCTTTATGCCAAAAGTGGTGATCTGTGTGGTTCCCGGTTGGGCCGTGGGAGGAGGCCACTCCCTCCATGTTGTCTGTGATCTGACCCTGGCCAGTCGGGAGCATGGAATTTTCAAACAAACGGATGCGGATGTGGCCAGTTTTGACGGTGGTTATGGTTCCGCTTACCTGGCCAAAATCATCGGGCAAAAAAAAGCCCGTGAGATTTTTTTTATCGGTAAAAGCTATTCCGCCCGGGAAGCCCTGGATATGGGAATGGTCAACGAGGTTGTCGCCCACAAAGATCTTGAAACAGTGGCCCTCAAATGGTGTGAGAAAATCAATGAAAAAAGCCCCACAGCCATAAAAATGCTTAAATTTGCATTCAACCTGGTCGATGATGGACTGGTGGGACAACAGGTTTTTGCCGGAGAGGCCACCCGACTGGCCTATGGAACCGAAGAAGCCGATGAAGGAAAACAGGCTTTTCTTGAAAAAAGAAAACAGGATTATTCCAGGTTTCCATGGCTTTTTTGACTTTTTATACTGAAGACCATTTGTTTTTCATGCATGAAAATTCAAACCGGACCAGTATAACCGGGAAGTCATGCCTGCAAAGCAAATTCTTAAAAAAAACAGGAGTTTTAAAAAAGACCCGTATGAACGATGAAAAAAAACGTCAGATTATTGCCACTGCCGCTCTTCCTTACGCTAATGGTTCCATTCATATCGGTCACCTTGTGGAATACATTCAAACAGACTTTTGGGTTCGTTTTCAAAAAATGAGAGGACACCAATGCCTTTACATTTGTGCCGACGACACCCACGGAACACCCATCATGACCAGGGCAAGACTTGAGGAAATCACACCTGAAGAGCTGATCGCCAGAAGCCAAAAAGAACACCTGGATGATTTTAAAAGTTTCCAAATTGAGTTTGACCACTATTCATCCACCCATTGCCGGGAAAACCGTCTTTTGGTTGAACAAATTTTTAAAGCCATGGAAGAAAAAGGACATATTGAGAAAAAAAGAATTGAGCAAAGTTATTGTGAACACGATAAGATGTTTCTTCCCGATCGCTTTGTGACAGGAAAATGTCCCCAATGCGGAGCCAGCGATCAGTACGGTGATTCCTGCGACAGTTGCGGGGCCACCTACTCCCCAACAGATCTCATGGACTCCAGATGCTCCATTTGTTCAAACAGACCGGTGAAAAAAAAGAGTGATCATCTTTTTTTTAAACTCAATCACTTTAAAGATTTTTTGAAAAAATGGGTTCCCCAACACAGCCAAAAAGAGGTTTCAAACAAACTCAAGGAATGGCTGGACAGTGAACTTAAGGACTGGGATATTTCAAGGGATGCCCCCTATTTTGGCTTTGAAATCCCGGGTTATCCGGGAAAATATTTTTATGTCTGGGTGGATGCCCCCTCCGGATACCTGGCCAGTACCGAACAATGGTGCAAAAAAAACAACTTAACCCTCCATCAACTCTGGAATGACGATAAAACTGAAATTTATCACTTTATAGGTAAGGACATTATTTATTTCCATGCCCTTTTCTGGCCAGCCATGCTGAAAAACGCCGGATTTAATCTTCCCCGTAAAATCCTTGTCCACGGTTTTTTAACAGTCAATGGGGAGAAAATGAGCAAATCCAGGGGAACATTTCTTTCCGCCGGAATTTTTTCAGAACACCTGGACCCAACCCACCTCCGCTATTACTATGCCTGCAAACTAGGGGGAATTGATGACATTGATTTGAACTTTGAGGATTTCACCCAACGAATCAACTCCGATCTTATCGGTAAAATCACCAACCTGGGCTCCCGGGCGGCACAACTTGTAAATAAAAAACTCAATGGTCATCTTTCGGAAGTCTCTGAAGAGGGACTTAAAATCATTGAAAAAGCCAGAGGCAAAGCCGAAGAGATCGCCGGACTTTATGAAGAACTGAACTTTTCCAGGGCCATGATTGAAATCAGGGAAATCGCCGATCAGGCCAATCGCTATTTTGATGAAAAAGCCCCCTGGAAGCTTATTAAAGAAGATGAAAAGGCCGCCTGGAAGATTCTCACCGATGTTCTCAACATTTTCAGAATTTTAAGCATCTATCTTAAACCCATCATGCCTGTTTACGTTCAAAAAGTGGAATCCCTGTTCGGTGAAAAAGACTTTTCATGGAACTCCGTTCAGGAACTGATGGAAGAAAAAAAATTAAAGCCCTTTGAACACCTCTCCCAAAGGGTGGACAGCCGGAAGATCACCGAAATGATGAAAAAAAACACTGAAACCGACTAAGTATTCCAAAACATTTTCATTCTAAAAAGTCGCCAGCCAGTCCTGAAAAATAGTCCCATCTGACTATTTTTCAGATTTCTTCTTAAAACCCAATCAGCCTCCTGAGTTCTATTGTCTCTCTAATTCGTATTGGAGTCTCTTAAATTGCTCTTTTGATATCAGCTCCGTATTGGGGGAGACTTCGCTTTGAACAGGATCACCAATAAAACAATTTTTTATCGTCAGTTTTCCCCCCCGCAAATTGTATTGAGGCTTGATTACATTATTTAAAACAGATAACAGGTCCTGGGCGTTCATATCATCGTCGCCTCTTTGTTCATCATCTTTTTTCCAACTGTATTTTTTAAAAATATCCATATAGGAAGCCAGTGATACTATGGGTAAAGAAATATATATGCCTTTGTCATTATCACTATCATATATAAAGCCACTTTCAACATACAATCCTCCTTTCCTTTTTTTCAAATTGAATCGAAGTATTTTTTTTCTGGATCCGTCACTGTACTCACACCCAATATCCATTTGGTCCATGTTTTTTGAATAAACAAATCTTTGCTCCGAATGTTCAAGGGAAAAACCCAATGATTTGTAATCGACAATCCCTCCATCATGATACTCAATAAGGACAGTGCCTCCTCTATCCTGTCTGATCTCTTTGACACCCCTGATTCCCGTTTCGACAAGCACAAGAGGTCTTTCATTCACAAGAGGCAGAGGAAATATATTATCATAATGTCTTTTTTCAGTAAAAGTAATCTTAACCTCCTCATCTCTTTTAGGTCCTGGAAAAGCCCAAAGTTTCTTTCCCCCTAAAACACCTTGTGCCAGGACAACAAGATCACCTTCGTCAGTCACTAAAACCTTGTCTATATTTTCATCAAATGAATATCTATCACTAAGATTGTAAAAAAACGGTATACGAACGGTTATTGATGAAGGGACTTTTATTATCAAATTCACAATGTCACCCGTACTCCTATGATAATCTCTGTAAACAGATAACAAATTGTCTTCATACATCAAGACAGCTTCAAATCCATATTGTCTCAACCATGTAGTAACCGAAGAAATCGGCATATCAGGCATGACTTTCATAATATTACCTCCGTGAATAAAATAAAGTGTGAGACCATCGGGTGAAAAAACCGCCTGTTGATTTTCCAAAAGATCATCTCTTTGTATAAGAGCCAATACATCCGTGAAGCTCATATCAGAAGACCCGTCATCAGCAAAACTCAAAATCCCCGGCACTAAAAGCAGAAAAAACAATAAAGATTTCATTTTGACCTCCCATTCATTGATCTTTATTTGAAAGTTTTTTAACTTAGCATAAAAATTTTCGAAAAATAAGGGTTTTTTAAAGACCCTGTAAAAAATACAAACCTGTAGAGTAGCTATAATTCAGTTGAATAGGCATTGAGAAACTGTCTTTTCCATAAGAGCATCCTGTCAACATCATTTAATTCAGCTTCCTCACACAGGGGTTTCCAGTGGTGTTTAATGGAGTCCGTGAGTTTTTCAAAAATGTAACGGGCTTCTGTCTGTGACAAAAGAAAATTATGTGCCGTCTTCAGGCAGGTTTTTAACTGACTGAGATTATTTTGACCAAAAATCAGCATCGCCTGTGAAGCCTCATTTCCCGTACGACCTTGTGGACAAATATCATAGGCAGGCGTAAGAGTCAGTTCCCTGCCATTCCAGAAGGCCGCATGGTTGCGTGCATGATCATCAGTGTTGCCACAAAGAACATTAAAGACAAGTCGTGAAAAAACTTCTTTTAATGTTTCCTTTGGATTGGTAAAATGGTGACGGATGATTTCAGCCAGTGTTTCATAGCTGGCATAACGTGCTGTCATTTCATCAAGGCTCAATAAGGTCAATGCGGAGACCATAAGTTTACGCATCCAACTTCTGTTCTTTGGAATACGATCAAATCGTTCCACCAGGATAACATCCCTGTTGGATGCCCTGGTCAGTTTCACCGATGCCGTGTTTAGACCAGCTAATCCGGCCAGTCTCATGGCAATGAACTCGGCTTTAACAACATTGTAGAGATCGGTATTGGATGAAAACTTGGCAATGTACTTTTTACCTTGATCCTGAACCAAGGCCTTTGGCCTTGCACCACCGATGGAACTGCCATGGATCAATGCCTGATCCAACTCCGGTGTAAGGGGAATACCTTTTTCAACCCGATCCGCAGATTCAATCAGTTCTTCCATGCTTATGCTATGAACTCCACGGGAAACATATTCAGTGGGCGAATGTTGAAAATCCAATGCACCGATCCGGTCTGATCCGGATTCCATCAGATAAGTGAGTTCATCCAATTCAACCCCGTCCATTTTTACACCCTTGAGTCCTGATTTTTTGTGGACTATTACACGTCGTCCCCAGGCATCGGGAGAGGCATCCCGAATACAGCCGGGCATGGTTAAGCCTTCAGGTAGGGGCAGGATTCCGGTTTTTAAAGGTAATTCCGGTTCATAAATGGAAATGGACTGTGGATTATCACCCATACGATCAAGATAACTCTTGCCGTAGTTAAACAGAATGTGTCTTTTATTGGTTTCCAAGCGTCCGGCAACAACAGGCTCTGTTTCACCAGGCAACCAAACCCAAACAAAGACTTCTCTTTCACTTTTAGAAATCATCATGCGTCTTTGTTTTCTTACGGGTGGATTTTGGCAGTAATATCAGTTTGTCCTCAATTTGGCGTAAGTGCCTTCTCAGCGTGCTTCCATCGACACTAAAGAGCTTAACACCAACAATTGTCGCCACTTCAAAGACCACACCAATTTCGCACTTGGGATCACCTTTTTCAATACGTTGCAACAGTCCCCTGGAAATTCCCGCACGGTCAGCCACCTCCCGGACTGTGAGTTTATGCTCTTTACGGTTAGAACGAATTAACCCCGCCAGTAATGCAGAAGCATCACGGCTGTAATGCGAGTAAGTGCGTGTTATGGACTTTGGCATGGTCTTACCTCCAATTTCCCCTGGAAATTGCTTTATGATCTTTAAATCAAGATAGTTGTAAAGGATTTATCTGTCAAGATAAAATGATCTATATATAGACCATAAAAGCATTTTATGATCTATATATAGATCATTTTAATCAGCCCTGAAAAGGTCCCGTCTGAGCGTTTTTCAGAATTTTTGTCATCATAAGAATCGTTCATCAGCCAGTGTTTCACTCCAGTCACCACACTTCCTTCCAACGTCTGTGAACCCATAACCATTGCTCCGGTTTTTCTCTTATCATCTGTTCTATGGAAGAACTGAACAACTGTGTGTTTTTCCTGAGAAGTTCATCCTTTGGTCCCTCTGTTTCATAGGGTATCGGATCAAACACCTTGATAACATACTGACCGAATTCCTTTCTATAGGAAAATGCGGGAAGAACTTCCGTTTTTGACCTCTGTGCAAACAGAGCCGGTCCAAAGGCCGTTCCCGTCTTCACACCAAAAAACTCAGTGGCAATTCCATTGGGCGGCCCCGTGTATTGATCCAAAACAAAGATGACCATTTCATTTCTTTTTAAAGCTTTTAATATTTCATAGGAACTTTTTCTTGGGGGAATAAATCTGGAACCGTGTTTTTCCCTGGATTTAAACCAAAAATCATTCAACCATTTTATCTTGAACATCTTGGAAACCAGACTCACCTGAAACCCCGAACAGGACAAAGCCGCTGTTGCCATATCACCATTACCGATATGGGCGGACAGCAATAAAACCCCTTTGTTCTTTTTTAAAGCTCTTTCAAGTTTTTCCTTTCCCTCAAATGTAAACATGGACAGGATGGAGGATTTATCAAGAAACAGCATTGAGCAGAACTCAACAACCGTGTATCCTATGTGAACAAGGGATTTTCTGGCTAAACTCCTGGCCTGAGCCTGACTCATATCAGGGTAAACCCTGAGAATATTTTCTATTGCGACAGCCCGTCTGATTCTCAGAAAATCAAACCACAAAACACCAAAAGCCAGGCCCAGAAACTTTTTCACAAAAAGAGGTTGAACGTGTATGAAAAAGGCAAAAATTTTTACAAAAAAAACAATAAAACCTGAAATCAAAAACACCTCAAAACAAAAGATATCTCAATCGTGCTTGATTTTCCATGGAATTTCATAATGAAGAAACAATTTCATTTAAAGCACTATCAAGACTTTCATTTTCCTTTATTGCCTCTAAAAGTGCTGACATAAACGGATCTTCTTCAATGGCCTTTGCAAAAGCCTCTTTCCGGCCCCCTGTCTTTTTTCTTGCCGCAACAAATGAAGACTCAACGTGTGGTCTCAAATAGTCAATGGCTTCTTCCGTTAAAGTCATGGCCGGACGCAAAGCCACAGAATTGCTCTGAACATGGGCCGCTTTTTCCGCCAAAGCCTCTGCGTGTTCCCACCATTTGAGAAGCATCTCCCTATCACCGGACAAATCCGTCTTTTCAACCATTCCAAAGACTTCTAACATATACGGATTTTCAGGAAGGGGGCGAAAATAAGGACTTTTATACAATCTCACCAGTTTTCCCTTGTCTTTCAGGGAAAACACGACCTCTTTGATGAAAAGCTCAAAAGCCTGATCCAGAATATTGGACCATTTTTCATGAAGCCTGATTTGGCCGAAGGCACTTAAAAAAGCCGCCTCAATATCAGTGATCTCAACAGTCCACACCTCTGAATCCACCAAACGCTGTAAATGCCCCTCTTCAACGGCCCGCCTGACAACATTCTCAAAAGGAGTCCATACTTTACCGTCTATATATAATGTACTCGAAGCCCCTCTCATCAAAAAGGTTCCATCAAACAGGAGTCCTAAAAAAAGTCCTTTTAGCTGCTCCAGGTCTGAAGGGTCAAAGAATGAGAAAAAAACACCCCTTTCAATATCTGATTGCAGTGTTTTAACAGCCGATTGGTATCCACTCAGATAAACCGCCTCTTCCCTGTGATCATGACTTTTAATTTTAAAAGGAGGTCTTCCTTTTTTTTCCACTGTGAACAGCTTTGAAGAATTCGTTCTGATTTCCTCCATTCTGTCCCCATAAACCGCCGGAAGATCGTCAAAATCCAGTCCCAATCGACCCAAAACCCCATCCCATGCTGAAAAAAGTGATTCACTCTCAGAGGCCTTTCCAACCAAAGCACTCATAATAATACTGGCCCGGTTGGCATTCGCCATCGGAAGCAGATTTATACTGATTCTGTTTGAGTTTCCATGAAACCCCTCCGGGGAAACAGAATAAAAAACCTTGGGTCTTTGCTGTAAGAAAGTGAATACTAAAAACACAAACAAAGAAGCTGATTTGAATTTCATTTTTTCTCCTGAGTCACCAATTTATTCAACCTCTCCCGTAACCTCAGCTCTCATGCCAACTCCCAAATTCTTTAAAAGCTCTCCGCTTTTCATGAAGACATTTTTTGTTTTGCTATGGAAAATCCCGCCGGGAATAATGATCTTCTGAAAAACTTCATGAAAATTCAAAAATGACCCGTCATCTTTCATAAAGGTGAATAACTTTATAATTCATCAACGACATTGAATCAAGTTGATTATCAAAAGACTTTAAAAAAAACAGAACTTTTTTGAAATTTTTACATGGCTTGTGTGTGTCCATATATATATTGACAAACTGATACCCGGAAGACCATGACCCACCTGACACATTTATTGTCAAATGTTTTGACAGTTATGGAGCAGACTTTGTCTTCAGACCCTTCAGAACGAATTTATCCATGCCAGCCTTGGCCTGTTGGTTGCACTAAACTGTTCCATATTGATACGTTTGAGAATTTTTTAACAGTAAAGTTTATACTTATCCGGTTTATTAAGACACCGAAAAACCAAAACAGGATCAGTATAAACATAAGACAAATGATTTAAAAATACAATTTTTTGGAGGCTACCCAATGAAAACCCTTATCTTCATCTTCTTTGCAACAACAATCATCCCCGGTTTTGCCCAATCTGCCGTTACAGGAAGTCAGTGTCAAAGCCATTTGGCCCAGGTCACTGATCTTCTCACAAGAGAAAATCTTGGTTCTTACTGGAAGGTCAACGACGAAATCCCAAATGTTCTTGGAACACCCCTCAGTCAAATAGCCAATGTCAGCAGCCACGAACCTGCTGTGAATGACTTTGTAAATTCCGTAACAACAACAGTCCTTGAATGCCAGACCCATTGTGGTGGTATAATCAAAAGAAACGGTCAAAAACTCTCCTGTACAGAATTGAAAAACAAAACAGTTTTGGACATCAATAATCTCATAAAAAACATTGATGGTGATTTTGTTTCCCAGGAAGAAGAAGTTCCCGTTAACCCTATTCACACTCCTGAAGCTGCTCCTGTTGCCAGTCAACCTTCACCACAACCCTCTTCTCCTTGTGCAAACGGATGGGAAACGGATTCCTGTCAGGTTTTTCTCGACAGCCTGACTGATGAAGAACGCATCACTGCCAAAGCCACTCTTGCCTCCAGCCTGCCGGAATGTGCCAACGGTCGTCAGGAAACAGATTCCTGTCAGGTGACTTTGGATCAAATATTTAATTTTTCAACATCTCCGGAACTTCTTGCTAAAGACACTCAAACGACAGATTCATTACAATAACAATATCACATCAAATGTTGATCCTGTTTTCCCGATCAAAACAGGATCATACCTGCAAAGACCCCAAATTTATTGATTTTATCTTTGAAAAACCTCCCTCTAAACGTAAACTCTTCTTTATAGATACAATCTATCTTCAACCAGTAATTTTTCCACATTACCCCAAAGGTCTTTTTCAAAAGACTGTAATTGTTCAAAAACAAAAAATATATTTACAAATACATATAAATATGGCATAACAGATTATGGAGTTTGAGTGGGATGATTCCAAGGAAAAGGAAAATATTAAAATTCACAAGGTGAGTTTTATGGAAGCTGTGGACACCTTTTTTTGACCCCAAAGGAATTCAATTGGATGACAATCCCATTCCCAAACTGAAAAGAGATTTTACTGGATAGGAAAGTCCAAGAATGGAAGAATTTCAACTACTTATTTCACCAGGAGGCAAAACAACATCCGTATTATCGGATGTGCAGAATGGAGAAAGTTCAGGAGGCTGTATAATGAAACAACCAAAGGTAAG
>CBDCNX010000025.1:0-18687 GCA_965219545.1 Bdellovibrionales bacterium | reverse complement strand
AGAAAGTGTACAACATCTTTTAAGGGAAATGCCTCAAGAGAGTTCTTTCGTAAAAAAGCGTCCCACTGTATTTGTTTTTGATTATCTTGAGCAAAAGCATCAGTTAACCCAAAAGGAAGTTCACCAGGTATCTCTGTTTGCCGACGTTCAAATGTTGCCTGAATAGATTTTAGAAGTATGCCACCCTCAAAGTCACTGTGATGAGCCAGAACCCATAGGTCGAAATAATCCTTCATACGGCTATTGGCTATTCCAAGTTTGGTCAAAGCTTCAAGTTTTTCTGCAACAACGGTATAACGTGGATAGGCCCGTAACTTGGGTGCTGTGAACTCCCCTAAGATTGTGGGGTACTTAATATCTTCTGGGCTAGGTGTAACGGCATCTCCAAAACCTATGTCAATCTGAATGGGACATCTCATACTTTCAATCATTGCCAAGAGAGTTACACGCAAGCCCGGATAATTGGCTTCCTTGCGAATTTCTTTAACATCCACAGTTTCCGATTTAAATGTAACTCCGTCTTTTATATCAATGTCACAGATTTTTTTGAAAGTGTTTTTGATGGTTGTTATGTCAGAAGGACCAAGGCCCAAAAAGTCTGCATCTCGTGTGGGGCGATGAGGAATGTCAAACCACAGGTCAAATAAAAGGGCTCCTTTTAACAGAAAGCGATCAACATATTCAGAGATACTGAGACGATACATCAGTCGTTCAATACAGTACCGAGTGACAAGAAGGTTGAAGTCTTGTTGATTTTCCTTGGCAATTTTGAGTAAGCGATCCCTTACAGAAGCTGCTATGTTTCTTTGGCTCACGCTAACCCCTCCAAATAGGGTCGCATGATTTTTGTCACCCGACAGATTGAGGCATAACGCCAAAGCTCATCCATATTTGTTCGTTTGCTGTGCCAAGCCTCTTTGAGAGACTCCAGGGCAACTTCAAGACCAATTTTATTTCTATACTTGAAACAATCGGCAATTGTGCGAGCCACATTTGTGATACGAACAGGAACACCCTCAATTTGTTGCTCGTTAATACCTTCAGTGAGGGCCACTCCAGAAAATCGCACAATACGCAGAGGTGGGTACTCCATTTTTGGAGGTCTGGATTTGTTGGGAATAGCAAGCCAGACCTCAAAGGGAGACTGGGTGGTTAACTCATGGACCCGCAATGCGGATAAAAGACACACTATACCTTGTGGGCATTTACGAGAAACCTCAGCAAGAGAGATGTTTTCTGTTATAGGTTTATCAGGTAAAGCATAAAGCCCCCTTCCCACTCGAATAAGCAAGCCCTGGCGTACAAGGCGAGTCAGAACCACGCGAGGCAGTCCACACTGAGCAAGGTCTCGTGGACGGACCAGGCCGTGCGAACAGGCAAGGTCCAGGATTTTTTGACTGTGATTTCCCATAGTGTTATGATGTTCCAAAATGTCGGTAATTGTCAACAAATACCGACAAAACGGAACATTCTTTATTCAAATATTTGATTTTAACCACCTAATCAACTGAGTTGTTGGGAAGCTAATTTTTCAGATGACCTATGAACTTATGACTTCCAATTTTCAGGCATCAACCCAGTAAAAAAACGGAAAAATAAAAACATTTTTTTACATTCATCGTAAATCCTGTCATCAGTAATTTTCATTAGTTGGAAAAAACGGGAAGAGTCATTTTGGCTGTATGGATATTGATAATCGGTATTCTCAAACAGGCCCATACGGCCTGCGTAATCTTTGGCATCTGTATTATTAGGTAATTTGACATTGATTTTATTCCCCTGAGAGTGGGCCAAATCAAAAAGAGATTTCCATCTCACCAGAGTGAAAAGGGCGAAATCACTGATCTCTTCCAAAGAAAAACAAAGATTTTCGTTTTTTGTTGACCGGATTTCAGATGGTGCCTGCGATAAGTATTTAAAAACATTTGAAGTCATCTGTTGTCAGCCCGATAGGATTGTTTCTGCTATTTTGCAGACCTTTTTTACTTTGAATTATTATACCATATCCTCTTTTAATGACAAATGAAAAACCAGATTGCGGTTATTTGCGGTTTGTCTTTATCAGCAATATGCTGACTCAGGAAGTGGTACTGGTTCAGGAGATATCCATTGTGGGTCATGGGAGAATGTCCACAACGGATGTGCCTGTTTCGGTAAATCGAAAAAGTTGGTCACCTGAAAGTGTCCTAATCCTTCACTGAAGTTTCCTGTTTTTCAACGAAAGGATGGGGCTCCTGGGAAAAGCACCACAAAGTTGAAAAAAATTATATAAATAAATCTGAAACCAACGATTCAAAGGAGGAATCAGATGTACGATCATTATATAGCTGTTGATTGGGCACAAAGTAATATGGCAATTGCAAGGATGACCGCTCAATCAAATAATATTAAAAAATAAGATTCACGAAACAAAAAGATCAGAAAAAACCCGGAAAACAAGGATGCAATATCTCTCAGTTTTACAAAAAATGTCTTTTATCCTGCTTATACCCGGTCAATAGTTTTCTTCTCTTTTTCTCCGGTTTTAATTCAGCAGCTTTTTTAGCAATAATTATACACTCTTTAAATTGTTAAAAAGGCATCTATAATCTTGTAAAGGGATTTGAGTATATATTCTCCTTGGTTTAACTGCTCACAGTTGTAATAGTGATAATCACGAGAAGCGTAAGAAATCCAATTTAAGTTTTCCTTTTCAGGTACATGTTTTAAAGCTTCCGGGTCTGTGTTCACCTTATGCACATTCTCTTTTGTGGGGGGCATCATATGGATTCTTGTGAACTCTTCTTCAGAAACATGGATGGCTATAGAAGTGTATAATTTATTTTTATCTCTATTGAATATATAAACAATAAACGATTGATAGTTTGAAAACTGTGACTCAGGATAAATACTTATTAAAATGGGGCTATTATCTACGCTATTTAATACAGGTTCTGTTTTCCACAGCATTGGTATTGAAAGCCTTTGTTGGGAGTCTTTATTCTCGATGGTGATTACTTTATTAAAACCAGCGGCTGTTGTTTCTATCGGTACACAAAAATATTTTTCCGTATTGGCTCCGCAAGAAACACAAAACAGTAAACATAATCCAATTAGTAATTTCATTTTTAAATCTTCCTCAGCTTATTATACAATGACTGAAATAAAAAATAAAAGATGACCTCTTCTTACAAGATATGGTTTGCACTTCCAAACTCAAACTGGTATTTCAATCATTCTTTTTATAAAAAATAAGGTAAAGCATATGCACACAGTTATACACGGGATTTAAAAGCTCAGTGTTTTCAATAGCTTGGAAGTAAAAAGATCGCCTCCACCATATCGTCATTTTAGACTGCCATTTTACTATGAAATTTACTATCAAATCTTTAAATAAAATAAGTCGATCCCAAAAAAGATAAAGACTGGGATAAAAGACATTGTTTAGACTGGTGGTCTGATGTTCAAATAATCAATCCAATGGGGAAAGAACGTCTAAACTACCCCACTCAAAAACCAGGGGCTCTCCTTGAACGTATTATTAAAACTCATCTAATGAAGGAGACCTTGTGGCAGATTTCTTTTGTGGTTCAGGAACCACCTGTGCTGTGGCTGAGAAGCTGGGGCGAAAGTGGATGAGCTCTGATCTTGGAAAGTTTGCCATTCACACCACAAGAAAAAGGATGATTGGTGTTCAACGGGAAATGAAAAAATCAGGGAAAGATTTTAGGGCCTTTGAAATTCTGAATCTCGGAAAATATGAACGCCAGTATTATATCGGTGTCAATATGGATCTGAAAACAGAGGACCAGGAAAAACAAATTGTAAAAAAAGAAAAAATTATATTGATCTTATTGTCAGGGCTTATAAGGCTCAGAAGATTAAAGGTTTTAAAACTTTTGTGGCTAAAAAGAACGCAAGACTTGTGGCTGTTGGTCCCATCAATCTCCCAGCTTCCCGTCTGTTTGTTGAAGAAGTCATCAAGGAATGTTTACAAAATCAAATCACCAAGGTTGATATTCTTTCCTTTGAATATGAGATGGGACTTTTCCCAAAAATTCAGGAAGAAGCCAAAGACCAGGGCATAAGTCTTGCTCTTAAATATATACCCAAAGAGGTCTTTGATAAACAGGCCGTTGAAAAAAACCAGGTCCAGTTCCACGATGTGTCGTATATTGAGATTAAGCCTCATATTAAAGCAAACCGAGTTGCCGTTGAATTAACAGACTTTTCAGTTTATTACAATCAGGATATTATGGATAATGTGGTAGCTTCTTTGAGAAAGGGAAAACACCAAATTGTTGTAGAAAAGGGTTCTATTATTAAAGTTTCCAAAGACAAAAAAGGCATTATTCAGCGTAATGTATTGACAAAAAAATGGACAGACTGGATTGATTACTGGGCCGTGGACTTTGACTTTGAGAGTAAAAAAGAGACTATACGGATTAAAAACGATAAAGGAGAATTTGATGAGAAGTGGACCGGTGATTATGTCTTTGAAAATGAATGGCAGTCTTTCCGCACAAAAAAAGATCGCTCCCTTGAGTTAAAAAGCATTTCCCATGAATGTGACAAAGGTCATCGGAAAATTGCCGTTAAAGTTGTGGATATTTTCAGCAATGATACAATGAAAGTCATTGAAGTTAAAAAAGAGAGTGGCTTTAACCTGTTTTGAAGCAGAGTCCTCTCTGTGTCACAGACATTGTGTTTCTACAAAATTAAACTTAACTTTAACCCGCTTGAGAATAAAAATCCGGATTGTATCTGAGAATGGATGAAAAAATTCGTCTGAGTTCACTTTCCACATAGACAGGATCATCATCTGTGAAAAAATTGTCCAAAAAGTGAGATGGAGGTTCTGTATCAGAAACAGTTTCCCGTAAAAGATCCCTGAGTTCA
This sequence comes from Bdellovibrionales bacterium, assembly GCA_965219545.1. Classification (GTDB taxonomy): domain Bacteria; phylum Bdellovibrionota; class Bdellovibrionia; order Bdellovibrionales; family JAGQZY01; genus JAGQZY01. Next base: position 13,809 of record CBDCNX010000025.1, on the reverse strand, counting down.
AAGGCCAGATCCGTTTCAACTTCCGTATTGCTTTTTCCCCAATTATACCAGGAGTATTCCATTCTTTTAAAAGGAACAGGGGGATCTGTAAAAAATCGCTCTTCAATGAAAACTCTTTTTTCAGGACCTATAGTGGATAAAAAAGTGGTCATCTTTTCTTCTATGGTTTTACGAGTTTGCTCGGAACCAACAAATTTTTTTAAAGACCTTTCATAACTGGCAATAAAATCATCAAATTGATCAAAAAAAGAACTTCCAGAGGAAGATTCCTCAAGGGAATTAAGGGAGTCAATAAACTTTTTTCGATTACGGGATGAACGATGAGAAAAAAAATTACTTACCAACATATCCATCAAAGGGTCATGATTGGTATCTACAGAGAATCTTTCTTGAAAATTCCTGACCAATTTCTTGCCAATTTCGTTTACACGACCTTCGCTAATATGATGAAAATGTCCAAGCTGTTTATTGGAAAAGGGAGCTTCCGTTAAAAACATTTTTTGAAAGATATCCCGGTTCCTGGGAGACAATCTCAATAAGAAAGATTTCAACCCTTCTGAAAAAGAATCAATAACCTTCTGTGCGACAACAGCATCTTTAAAAAGGGAAATTCCCGGATAATAATCTTCCTGAAAAGTTCTTGCTTCTTCAATATCGGGAACATCTTCGGCAAGCCTTCCTGAAAATGATCCTGTTCCAGGTGGAGGCGAGCTTAAAAGGTCTGAATGATCTTCGGCAAGTCCTCCTGAAGAGGGTCGTGTTCCAGGTGGGGGTGGGGTTAGTGGGGTGAAAAAAAATCTTTCCACTTCCTCAGCGTATGAATATGAAGGAGAATCACCTGTTGACAATTCCCCTTCACCTTTTTTAACCTTCGGTGTTCCTGACACATCAACTGAAGGATTCCCCGATCCTCTCATATCCAATGCAGTTTCGTTTGAAGGATTCCCCGATCTTCTCATATCCAATACAGCTTCGTTGATTCTTCTTATTCCTCCCTCATCAAAATAAGAAATAAAATTTCTCAATGATTGTTCAAGAGGCCTTGTGTGAATATAACGATAGGCGGAAGTAAAAATAGACTCTATTTGGGGGTTTCCGTTGAGACGTAAGGGAACTATCAACTCACCCACCAGATTCTTTTCAATATTTATTACCGTTTCGGATTGAATACCATAAATCTCTCCAAGCCTTTCATGAGAAACAGGAGGGTTTGTAAAAAATCGCTTTTGAAAAATATCCCAATCCTGACGGGACAACCCCGACAGAAAGGGAACAACACTTTCCTCAAAAGAATCAAGAGCCTCTTTGGATAGCCATTGGGGAATCAGTGAGTCCAGGGGTTCATACCTATACCTTCTAAATCTTGATGAAGGATAGTGCGAAGTCTGTTCATACCAGGGAACAGGAGATACACCCCTCCTCAGGTTTTCAGCTTTGGACACAAGCCATTTGAACCGATCCTCCAGAACCCGGGTGTTTGCCCTGGGATCAAATAAATCTCTGAGAGCTGCCAGAGAAGACGAATCCACTTCCCCTTTTTGTAAATGATCCCGGAACAAAAGAGCTAAATTTTCTTCGGCCTGCTTTATCTCCTGAGAGGAATAGCCAAAAGTTTCCCGAAGTTCATCATGGGTTTTACCCAGAAATCGATATTCAAGAACAATTTTTTCCTTTCCACTTAAAGTCTTGCCAAAAGAACCAATAAAATCATCAAAGGATATGTAAATGTCACTTATGGAAACATCGTAATTTCTCAAAAAGCCATCTAAATTAAAAACATGGGGCATATCACCGGATTCATGATTTCTATTGGCAAAAAGGTGACCGGGAGGATCATCATAAGAATTAACACGATCATTGATTCTTTCATAAAGGGACTTTCCCGAAAAAGACTCCCTGTAGGAATTACAAAAAGCAATGAACTCCCGGTTCTCCCTGGGATTGTTAAGAAACCAGGCAATTCGAGATGACAGGTCTTCATCCAAAGTCCGTAGCAAATGCTGCCTTCTTGTAAATTTCGAAAATTTCCGTATTACTTTTTTTTCGATTTCTGATACACGGGAACCAGTGACCCCGTAAAATTCTCCAATTTCCTTTTGGGTGGGAGGTTCTGTCAAAAGAATCCGCTTCATAAAAATATCCCTCTCACGGGGAGGCAAAGACATTAAAAAATGAACGATATGCTCTTCAAGAATATCCAAAACCCTTTCAGCAGCAACAACATCATCAACAAGAGCCATTCCTCCAGGATGAATATCTCCAAAGGTTTCCATTTCCCCCAAATCCACGACATCCTCTTCAGCAAGTCTTCCCCGAACCTGCTGTCCCATAACAGGCTGATCAAAGGAGGTGACATCCTGGGAAAAATGGGCACTCATCCACTCCACAGTTTCCGGACGAACATGGGTCTTATCTGTACTTAAATTATCAGCTATAAGATTTGCGTTAAAACCTCTGCCCTGGGAGGCTAAAACCCAACTTTGGCGGTCGAGGTTGAAAAACACTCTTTGTCTTTCACTGGTTCCCGATTGTGCCCTGACTACATGGATATGTTCATAAATAAACCTCTTGATATATCCCTCAATGTAAGGAGCTGCAAAAGTGCTAAACTGATAACCGAGTTCCGGTTTATAATTTGTAATGGCTTTTATAAGCCCTTTATGACCTTCCTGAATCAGATCCATTCTATCAATAGCCGGTGAAACAGCCCATTGGTATTTTTGAGAAACCCATGCCACAAGACGCAGGTTATGGGAGATCAGTTTGTTACGAATTTCAGGATTCCCTGTTCTTTTGAATTCCACGAAAAGAGCCCTCTGTTCTTCCCTGGGAAGGGGTGGAAAACGCCTTTTCATCTCCTGAAGGTAGCGAAAGTAAGTGTCCAGGGCCTTTTCTTCCGTATTTTCAACCTGACCTCTTCTGGCCCAGAATTGTCTCTGCCTTAAAAAAGAACGACGGGATTTTTCCGCCAGATCTTCAAGACGTTTTTTTGAGGGGGAGGAAGGAGTTTGATTCTGTCCCCCTGTTTTGCGTCCAACGGATTTTTGGACCGTTTCCCGGATTTTCTCCACATTGTCCATCAGTTCTTCTGTTGTTTCAAAATTTCTATAAGAAGACATAATAAAAACATCCGCCTCCAGTTTTCCATGAGCCGGTCTTAAGACCCGTCCCATCCGATGAACCATTTGCTTGATTGAAACGTGGGAATTCAGGTCAACATAGGCGGACAAATGGGGAAGATTGACTCCCTCGTCCAAAGCTTTCACAGCCACAACATAATGAGCCTGCTGATTTTTTGAATTCTCAAGCACGGCTTCCAGCAGTTCAGGTTTCATCCCTGAATGATAAGCCTCAAATTGGATTCCATCCACATCCCTGTTTAGGAAAAGGGCTACATCCTCTGCCTCCTCTATACTGGAGGTTATAATCATTCCTTTTTTATTGGATTCAAAAATACCGGATAAAATATCACTGAGACGGCTATAATAATGGGGGTTGACAGAAAAAAGAAAACTCCCTTCTTTCTGGATAAAAAAGGGAGTTCTTGTCATATCCACCATGTCCTCATCGGCAAGAACATAAATATCGTTAAAAGGTGTGATATCCCCCCGCTCAATACTGCGACCCAATTGCTCAACAACTTTTGAAGGGGGATAGGTTGCAAACTCCCCCTCATCCAGATAAGACCAGTGAACTCTTTCAAAGAGATCCTGAATCTTCACGTCCCTGTGAACCGGTGTGGCCGTGGTTCCAACGTGAATGGCTCCACTTTTTTCTCTTAAATCCAAAACAAATTCCAGAGTTCTGGGGGCTCCCAGATGATGAACCTCATCCATGTATATCCCATCCAGATTTTTAAGCAATTGTTCATAAAGAGAAGGGTCTTCACTTTGAAGTTTTTCCATCTGGATGACAAAGCTTCTTCCTGTTATGCTTATTACCGTGGGTTCTTCATGGGAAAGGGCCTGACGGATTTCTTTGGTAAAGTCTTTTTTTTCATCGGCAACCCAGTGGAGTTGTTTTAAACCAAAACCTGTTCTTTGAATTTCAGACTGAATTTCAGAATTCAGTTGATCCACAATTTTAACCTTGTCCACAGTGACAAAAGAGATCTTTTTTGGTGATCCTTGATTCAGTTTTGTAAGAAGGTTTCTGGCCAAAACCGTTCCCTTACCCGTTGAAGTTGGGGAAATAAGAAGAAAACTTCTATTTCCCGAATCCAGAGACCCCCTAAAATCATCCACGGCCATTTTCTGGGAGGGTCGCAGATTGGTTTTTTGCAAAGTTGTGGAAATATAAGGATGAAGTTCATGTCCTATCAACAAACGCCTTATCATGTTATCAATGGTTAGAGGATCATCTATTTTGCCTAAAGGGGGAGTGGTCAAAATATGTCCCGCCTGAAAAGGGAAATTCAATTCAGGGTCAATCCTGATAATTCTTGGAAGGCCCGTCTGAGGAGAATCTATCTGAAAACAATCTTTTCCACAGGAGGAGAGTTTTAGGGAAAAATTTCCTCCTGAAACTTTCTTTATCACTTTTTCAAGGGAGTCCATGATTGCTTTTTGTTTTTGGACCCTTTTTCTCCTCATGTTCCTGTTTCGCTCTCTTCTTCTTTTACGGGGATGACCCACCACACCCTGTCGGATTAGTTTTCTTTCCTCTTTGCTAAAACCATCATGACGTAAAACTCTGGCCTTTCTTGAAATGTGAACTGAAGTGTAATTGTCAATCTCCCCGGAATTTAAACCATCCGCACCCATTTGCCTTCCACCAATATTATGGGCTTTGGAAATGGAGTTTGTTTCCTCCCAACTCACCCTTCTGTTTAAAACAGCCTGGGCCTTGTTTCTGAGGGAAACTTTCTGAGTCACATTTCTAAGGGCCACCAGGCTCTGGGCTGTGGTTCCCCAAAAGGCCAATGGAAAAAGAACTTTTTCTATAAAAATATCCCTTTGTTTTTCCTCCAGACCGGCAAACTTCTGAATATCCTCCCCTGTCAGTGCTTTTCCGAGGGATTCCTTAAGAGCCCCATCGGCCTGATACAATCCAAAAAGGCCAAGGGCCGCTCCGGCGGCAAGACAGAGGGGGGCTCCACCGGTGAAAAAACAGGGAACAGCCGACACAATTCCCAAAGTCAGAAGGCCGTACATATCAAGTTTTTCCTGTCTTTCAACTCTGATCCTGATTCTTTCAGCCACCTCACAATAATTTGGATTTTTCTGTAAAATGGATTCCACAATAGGTTTAAAGGAAAGGAGAGTGTCCATTTCAGGTCGGGGGGATATGACTTTTTCACGAAGTTCTTTAAGGCTTTTTTCAATTTTTTTAAAAGCTCCGGCCATTTTATATTTATTGTCAATATCCTCCTGTCTTTCAAGATAGGATATGACGGGAATGATTCCAAGAATTTTAAAGTACTCCTCTTTAGCCTGCTTCCTTAATTTTTGTATGGCTTCTTTTATTTTTGCCTGGTCTGAAGGGGTTAGATATTTTTTTGCCGTTTTGAAGGAGTATGGAATCTCACTGCTCAGAGCCTCTTTCAATTCTTCAGAACTGAAATGCTCAACAGGAACCTCCACAACCCTGTCAATGAAAAGACTTTTTGCACTTTCCAATTCTCTTTCGGTTAATTTTGACAAAGAACTGAAAAGGGAGACAATATGTTGTGGGCTTTTATCAAGCCAGCTTGTTACATCAGAGATCAGGTGGGTCGAAGGCAGGGTGGGTTTTGAAAGAGAGAGATTAACACGCATGGGGGACCAGTAGGTTTTAAGCATTTCCCTGTATTTCTTTTTTATTTCCTCACAAAACTCACGGGCCTGGGGTTCTTCTATGTTCTGCTTTTTAAACCAGTCATAGTTTTCAAGAAAACAGGCTTTAAGACTTTGATAATGAAGAATTTTGTCATTGATTCTTTCAGCAATATCTCCTGAAAGTTGTTTTTGAAAGGCAAGGGTGTTTTGATAATCCGATCCCTCCCAAAGCTCTCTTCCCTGACAACTTTGGTATTCAGGGGAGATTCTTTTCGGAGTTCTTTTTCGATTTGATATAAAAGAAGCCCTTGTGTTTACAAGGGGTGGGTTATACGATCTCCGTGAAATTATGCCTCTTAACCTTCCATGCTCGTTTACAGTAAAAGGCTTTCTTGGATGAGACAGACGGGGGTGGTTTGAACTGTAAACAGAAAAAGGATAAAGTCCAAACAGGATATAAACCAAGAACAAACATTTAAAAAAATTGTTTTTTTGATCCATCTGTTTTAAATCCCATCTCTGATTTCAATAATTTTGAGTGAAGAAAGTGTTGTTATGGTTTTTAAACTCATGACAACTTCCTTTTCTTAATATATTCCGAACAGAGATAAAAACAAGAGGTTCTGTAAAAGATACAAAGGTTTGTAAAATTTTCAATCTGAAAATTTTGTTTTAAACATAGAGTGCTTTATTGTTTTTCCAGATTTACGCAGTTAATCTCGCTATTTGTTTGCGGGCTGTCTTTATCAGCAATTACTGACTCAGGAAGCGGTACTGATTCAGGAATAAGGAGTATTCATTGTGGATCATGGAGAATGTCTACAACGGGTGAATATTTGTGTATCAAACCACTTCTTAAGTTCAGGTGTCTGTTGAATTTTCACAGATATATATTCCCATATATAAGAAAATATTCTTTTTAGAACCTTGTCCGAAAACCGGACAAAGAAAACAAATATCGGATTTTAAGAGTAAACGCAAAAAATTTTGAAGTCTCCATAAAAAAAAGTTTATTTTAAAAGCGGAAGAGTTTACCGAATCTCAGTCTTTGGAAGTGGTGATAGTACATACTCCATCTACAGTCATCCGGCAGGTGGCACTCTGGACGATCCTTATTTGAATCATGAAAAATGAAAAAAGTCTTTGCCAAAAACCGGGATTTTATTGAATAATAAAGATTTATGAACCCCTTTCTGATTGTTCAGGGGGAATGACTTTAGAAAAACTTCAAAGAACCCGGAGGATGACTGTGCCGAAAGCCAAGAAACACCCCTGGAGAAAGTGCCAGCCAGGTTATCACTGGCGAAGCTCTTCCCATGTGGATGCTCACTTAAGAGAAGGAGATCAGGTTAAAGCCCATTACAGAAAAGGAACTTGCGTAAAAAACCCATCAGGCCGGGATGTGATGTATGAAGATGAACTCCATCGCATTGCCAGTTTGTATTTTCCAAAACTAAGGTCAAATATCAGTAAAAACAATCTTGGTTCCATACGGGGAAATGAATTCAATTCATTGATCGTGGGCTGGACCCAATACTGGAATGATGTTTTTAAACCAACAGTTCCCCTTGATCCCGATCTTGTCAAAGCCCTGATTATGACTGAATCCTCTTTTAGGCCGAAAAAAAACAATCGTTTGAATGAAAAACGGACAGCTTATGGTTTGATGCAGATTATGACTCAAACAATGAAATACCTGGGAGGTTATAGAAAAGAGCTTCGCAATCATTTGTTACAGATTGACTTGAAGGATATTAACGATCCAGTTCTCAATATTGCGGCAGGAGTCAGGTGGCTTTTTCGTAAAAAAGAGATTACCGATGCCAGAGCCAGGAAGAATGGTGTCAAAGCCACCTGGCTTGAAGCCATTATGGAATACAAAGGAAGGAAAACTTTAAACCACACAGAGGTAAAAAATGTTGTTAAGAGATATGAAGAACTTAAAAGCTATCAGAAATAAAGGGGTCTTTTTATTGACCTTTTTTATCTGTAGTTCTTTCCGGGTCTATGCGGAACCTGTTTCATTTTGTTCCAGGGAGTTGACTTCTCTTGAGTGTATCAAGGCACACATCACCCTTAGGTATCCAGATGATGAAGGAGAAGACTTTTTCTTCCTGGAGGGTAAATTTATTTATGATGAAAAAGAGTACAGCTTTTCAACAAGAAGACCCGTTTTTTCCATGGAGTCCTGCTTTGATACTATGGAGAAAATCAAATTTATCACTTCACCGGGACAATTTTGCGTTCAGGCGGAAGATAATTCCAATGATGACGATTATGTCACTTTAGATGGTTTTTACAGTTCCAAGGGGGAGTGGACTTACTTTGAAGAGTATGAGAGATTTTATTACGAAGATTATACGGAACCCATCTGTGCCTGCCTGGATTTGGAGAAAGAGGGGAACAACCCTCATGCTTTTTTAAATTCCTTCAGTGGATTTGATTTTTTTAGTTCCATAAAGACCATTGATTATTTCCCTAAAAAATACGTTCGTCGGTTTCAAGCTAAAACAGGTGATAAAGATAAAAGTTTTATTGACAGACTTCTTGAAAAAGTTTATATTTTCTTCATTTTATAAACTGTGAGTTTATTTTTTGTGGTATATTTAAAACCTCAACACTTTTCAGAAATGATTTGGGTTTGGAGACTTTTAAAAAATCCAAGTTTAAAATAACCATCTCGTCTCGTGAACGGGCAATCATGGAGATGATGGATAGTTTGGATTTGAGTGAGTCTTTTGAAACACTTGAACAATATTTTGAGGGACTCACCAATATCAGATCGGAGTTAACTCAAAAACTTCTGAATATGTGTAACTCAGTCAAAGTGAAACGGATTTTTCTTTATGTGGCAACACGCCTGAATCTTCCCGTGGCAAGAAAACTTGAATGGAAAAAGATCAATCTTGGCAGAGAAAAACGAGTGGTTGTCAGAAATGGAAAACTGGATAAGACTTTTAACATCACCGTGCCGCAATTTGATGATCAAGAGGAGTCGTCGTTATGATAGAGAGATATGTTCATCAGGTGGAACTTCTTCTTGATGTATTACCCCATACCATGAAAGATCATCGCTTTGCCCTTAAAGGAGGTACAGCGATCAATCTCTTTTATCGTGAAATGCCAAGGCTTTCAGTGGATATTGATCTTTGTTATTTGCCTATAGAAGATCGTTTGACCAGTTTCAAAAACATTCATGAAAGTCTTTTATTGTTCATCTTATTTCTCATCCCAGACCTATGAACGAGGTTTTGAATCCCGATTTAAAAGATATCTCCAATATGTTTACCGATGAACTCAGGGGTATGACCTCCCTTGAAGTGACCTTAGATCAACTCAATCAGGCTCGCAATGAATTGATTTCAACTATTAAAGAAGTTTTAGATATTTACGTTAGTTTTCCGTAAAAATCGTGATTGATAGAGCTTCATATTACCCTATTTGTTTGTAAGTTTTATACTGATCGTGTTTGAGTTTTCATGGAATTTCTCTAGGAAATAGCATGAAAAATAAATGATCTTTAGTATAATAAATATATCAAGGTCAAAAAAAAGTTGAAAAAGTGAAATCAAAGTCTTATACTTAAAATGAATCCTTCATAACCAAACCATAAGACGAGGAGTGAATAGTTTGAATTTTCTCACTGGCAACTCGCATATATATATATATATATATATGCCTCTTCTTCTTTCTTCTTTCTTCTTTCTTCTTTTATCTTTTGATTTTTCCTATGCAGAGGTAAAAAATTGTCGTTATCTAAGTCGTATAAATCATGGAAATGGAAGAATTGAAGCCCCCTTGGTCTTTGATTGCCAGGGAACAATCCAGTTTGTAAAAGAGACAAGTCGTCCACAGTCTATTCAAGCTGGAGTGTTAGGAGACCATGCTGATCATCATCGCTCCAGGTTCAGAAGATCTGCTGATAAAATAGAACACGAATACGGTATATTTAATCTGCAAAATCCACCTTATGATATGGGTCGTTTTACCCGTGATATTGGGAACCATTCTAATATTACCGTTCTTTACTATAAAAATAAAGTATTTTTTGACGGTGGAAAGAGCGGTGAATGGATAATAGGTGAAGTCAATGAACGAGTGACACGAAAAACAGCTCCCAAAAGCATTGAAAAATTCGGACTGGAGAGTGTAAGAAAGGGACAAAACTTGGATGATGGGTCACCTAGTACCGGGATGGGGCTGAATTCTAAAAACTGGATATCTGCATATTACCAGATAGACGAAAAAGATCTTTACAGAAATAGTCAGGCGGAAAAGGGTACAGGACCCACGGATTTTTGTTGGTATCAATCAACACCTCAGAAAATTGGACTTCATTCAACAAAAAGCTGTGATTTTTACTTTGCAGATGTTCGATGTAAAGAAGGAAACATCCTTGTTAATCACACCTATGCTTGCCCCCCAGCTTTAAATGGTGGATATCTTAATGTTGATGAATGTATGAGTAAGGGAGAGGGAGAGGGAAAGATTTCCATCCAAACTGCTCAAAATTGGAAACCCTATGCAAATTATCTGGCAGAAGAAAAAAAGAAACGATTGAGAACAATAGAAACCACTTCAGAACAAAGAGATTCGGACAGGACATAAAGTGTTTGCTGTACTCAACCCCAAAACAATTCAAAACATACAAAAAAACGCTCAAAAACAAAAAACCAGAAAAAAGAAAAGAAAAAAATCAAAATAAACTGATCGTATTTGCCACTTCCATACACTATTTCTTGATGGAGGTTAAAGAAATGATTTATTATGTAAAACTGATGAAACAGACTGATGGTTCTTATTTGGCTGAATTCCCTGAACTTGAGGGCTGCCTTACTGAGGGGACCACTAAAGATGAAGTTCTAAAAAATGCCAAAGAAGCTTTAAAAAGGACCTATTAACCTCACTCACTCAAACCAATCTATTACAATATTGAATTCACTCAATTGACTTGGGTCTAAAATATAGGGATCCTTTAAATTGGCAATCCGCTTATCATCCTTATTATCGGCAAAAACAAGATCGACCTTCTTTGACCAATTACCATCTTTCATCCACTCTTCTTCATTTTGTTCAGGTAAGGATGCAAGTAAATCAAGGAGTTGGGGATCTATATCATATAATAAATAAGATTGAAGAAAGTCCTCTGACTTTTTTTCCAGGGCCTGTCTGGATTCTTCTATTTTTTTCCGGCAATCGTCAGAATCCGTGACCTGACATACAGGATCAAGATGTTTTATCACCCAATCCGGACCGGAACGGGTATTATGGTATAAAAAAATAGCCGAGTGATGGGCCTGCCTTTTCACACCAGCCTGGAAAACAAGAGTGCAACCACTCATACAAATACCATTAGCAGGTACCACTGTTGTCAGGCCCTGCTCTCTGACCACCTCGGCCAATTTCATTGCATCATACACAATTCCTCCAAGGCTGTTGAGAACAATTCTCCTCACCCCTTTATACTTTCCATATTGAAGAGCCGAATACTGAAAGGGCCGTAATTTACCATCAATATAGAGAGTGTCACCAACCCTTGAGTCTCGAATAGAGGACAGTGGGGCTACAGTGTGACGGGGGTTGGCAATGTCTCGTGTCCAATTCAAGGCTCTGTAAATTTCATGATCACTTAAATGTTGATATTGACTCTTTCGGTTACTGTGTAAATAGCCTGGTGGGTCTTTCTGAGCGGCATAAGAGTAAAAAACAGACAGAATAATGAAAATCGTTAAAAAGAAAGACAAACCGGATTTGAATTTTTTCTTAAAAATATTTCTCCCAAAATAGTGAGACACTTGTTTTTTTTCAAAAGTTTCTTCTTTGATCTTTACTGTGCTCTGCATAGAATGATCCGTTATCAGAACCCTGTTTCAATATTATTAAAACAAATTCCACTTTTTTCCTTAAGCAATATTAAAGACAAGGTGTATTATCTTTGTTTTTGATTTCTCCTTTCATTTCCAATATGTGGATAATTTGTAAATTTCATTTGCTTTTTCAGTTTTCTCTTTACTTGCACTTATATTCTTTATAAAATCCCGGTTTTCCAAAAGAGTATGTGTCAAAAAAGCTAGTGGTTTGTCTTATAATTTTTTTCACATCTTCGATGCAGGAGTTTTTGACTCTATTCAATGCACGACGACGAAGAACTGGCTGGGAGCCAATTTGAGGAGGAGCAAATTGAATAGAGCCAAAAAGAACAAGGAAATGGACCTACCGATGAAGACAATTGATTATTTCCCCAAAAGATCCGTTCGTCAGTCTCAAACCAAAACAGGTGGCACAGAGTATACGGAATAAAAATATTTTAAAATGGTGCGAATAGTCCGTTTTAGTGAATAGGACTCCTCTTTTTTACAATCCGGATAGATGTAAGGTGTGGTTTTTTCGTGGGGTGGGAATATGAGGGTAAGTTCTTCGGGGGAGAGGTCTTTTGTTTTTTTCGGGTGGAGATCATTTGTTGTCTTGTCATGAATGAACTCCTGTTCTATGGCTGATCGGGGTTTGGGAAGGGGAGAGTAAAAAAGAGACAGTTTTAATGATTTTTTCTCAAAAATGTATTTGTGTATAACAGGATAGACGGCATGATAACGTCTTTGTTTCAAGTAATCGTTTTGGGTTTTGATTTCCGTGTGACTTTTTATAAATCTTCCTGAAGGAAGTCTGGTTTTGGTAAAAACCGTATCCTGTATTACTTCCAGAGTGATTGAATCTTTGTTCATTTTGAGTCTGTGGGTGCCTCCGGGCATATGGGAACTTAGAGGTTTGTTACTTGAGTCTAAAGTGGAGTATTGATAGATATCCTTGACTGTGACAGAATTCATTGTTTCATCAAAGGCAAAGGATACGGCTTTTGTTTTTTGTTCATTCCAACACACAAAACTTTGTTGTGTGCAGGAGATGGAGAAAATAAGAGGGGATAGGAAAAGTAAGGGGACAGGGTTGGTTAAAACAGAGGGTTTCTTCATAAAATAAATACTCTTTAATTCCAGGATACAATGAAGTAAACCGGAAATCAATTCCGACTGAAAAACCTGACTCTTTTTAGGACGTATTTTTTAACAGTTATTCAAATTTCTTGATTTCAAGTTCACAGTAGGATGTTTCTTTACCTGAAATTCGTTTGAGGAAAGCTCTGTTTGGATTTTCAAGACTCTGGGTGATGCGGTATTGAGTGATGTAATCCACTAACTCCTCTTCTGTTTCCGGTTCCTGGGGAGGCCCGGGTACAGGATGCCGTTGAAATTGCGAAGTCAGTGCATTTATGGCATCTCTTTGGCTGTTTGCTGATGTTTTTGTACTCATATTGATTCAACTTCGTTTCAATATCTTCACCCATAAATTTGTTGTTGATAGGGTTTAACATTTTACTTTCTCCTTTTTCTTTTTATGATTCATTTCTTTTTTGTTGTTATACTAAAGATCATTTATTTTTCATGTGACTTTAAGAGACCACTTGTTTTAAGCAGTCCTTCTTAATAAACAAGTCCAGCATAGAATAAATGAACTCTCAGAGAAATTCCATGAAAACTCAAACCGGACCAGTATAATCATGACCGAGGGTTTTCAGGATTTTCTGGTAAATTCCCTGGAACCCCCCGTTGCTCATAATCAAAACCCTGTCACCGGGTTGGGCCTGGTTTTTAACAAGGGCAATGGCTTCTTCCACCTGTTTGAAGGAGTGGGCTGGCTTTGTTTCTGAGATTTCAGAGACAATACCTTCCACGTCCAATCTCTCATGGGGCTGTAAGGAGGATGTTCCCTCAAAGGGTTCACTGATAAGGAGGCAATCGGAAAGTTTTAGAACTTCCAGGTATTCTTTTTGAAAAATCTTTCGCCTTGAAGTGTTGGATCGGGGTTCAAAGATCACAAAAAGTTTTCCATCTCCTTTCTGTTTTTGAAGGCTTTCAATAGTGGCCCTGACGGCTGTTGGATGATGGGCAAAGTCCTCGATCACCTGAATGCCTCCGGGTTCGCCGATAATTTCCTGTCTTCTTTTAACTCCTTTAAAGTCAGCAAAGGTCTCTTTTAAATTCAGTTGAAACCCCAGATG
>CBDCNX010000024.1:0-23536 GCA_965219545.1 Bdellovibrionales bacterium | reverse complement strand
AGTCCTTTGGAGTGATTTCTTAACGGCATTCAGGCCATCCTGTGTGATCATTGTCTGCCAGGCACTATCACCAATTCTATTAGCAAAAGCATCAAGGACACTGCGAGTGCGTCCCAGAGCTTTCTTTTCGCATTGGGATACAAAAATAACCATCATAAAGTGGTCTCTCCATTTTCCCCCAAAGCAACGCTTTTGACCTGATTAAACATAAAGTCCAATGATTTATGTTTTATAAAGGCCTTGATACACGAATCACGGAATTCCTGTTCTCTGACACCCTCTTTGGCACAAATAAAAGCCAAGGGTAATACAAGAGCATCTTTTATTAAGTCAGCCACATCAAAAACAAGAGCTCCACGCCGGGTTTTCCCATGCATAACAGCAAAACCATAAGGGATACCCAAAACCCAGAGAGTGGTGGCTGCTAACCCATAAGCAAGATAATTACCATGATTTAGAAAAATGTTGGCCTTGTCCATAGCCTCTCGTTCACGGGTGAAATTCCCGTATTTTGTAACAGTTGTAGCCATCTTATAGAGTTTTTTCGTAAGATCAGCTTCTATTTGAAATAATTGACCGGTGGTTGATGTAACGGTGATCTTATCGCTGTATTTTTTCAATAGATCGGTTAAATCCGCATCATCTCCAAAAAAACCTTCATTGTTAAAATCCCTGTCTTTTGTCCATACGGAATGTAAATAACTTGTGCGGGCTTTTTGAAATTTTTTGGCAGCCAGTAAACGGGATTGCTCATTAAACCAAAATCCCATCCAACCTTGCATATATTCTGTTGGGCGGTATTCACTCTGAGGTGTTAACCATTCAATCTCAGTAGCCATCAATAAAGGAGTTCCTCCTCCTCCGCAAAAGCCCACAAGAACTCCGGCAGAAGCCAGCATACGCATGGCTGCTTGAGTAATCGATGTACCAGTACCCAACAAAAGACAAGTTGTATTGGCTATAGGAATATTCCAGTAAAGGTTTTCATTTTTAGTTTCAGTGAGATAAAGAATACGTCCATCTTTTTGCATAACACGGCATTTTTCCAAATAGTAAATGTTGGCTCTTTTAGAATGAAGTATGGCTTTTAAGTTTTTTGTTTTCTCTTTCATCTGTATTTTTTATGAGTGATTCTAATCCGATGCGAATATTACACAAAGCAAAGTATAATTATCCTTTTCAAGCTGATAGACTTTGCCTTCTTTGTTTCCTTTGAAGCATCTGAATTTCAAACAGGATCGGTATAAACAGTTTTTGATTTATTTCAAAAGATTATGATATGATATTTTTTGAAAAATAACAATATTCTGTTGGAAATTATTTTTCGTATGACTCTAAAATAGTTTCACTCTGAGACAAAGAAACCTTTTGATCATATTTTGGATATTGAAAAAGGTTACCCGTGAAAGTTTTTTACAATATCAGTAATACCTAAGATCATCTTTCACTTGAGGAGTCTTTCAAGAGGCACTTTTCCTGGACTCCATACTGGTGGGTGATCCATTTTTTTGCTGCAATGCCAATAGAGTTTTTCAAGTGGCATTATTCCTGGACTCTATACTGTTCCTGGATTTCATAATGTTCATGTTCCTGGACTCCATAATGTTCCTGAACCTCATTCTCCTTTATTCACCAGGACCTTTAGGGACAAGGGTGGGGGCGGCTCCGAAACAGGTTTTACCTGATTCGTGGACACTTTATTCACCAGGACCTTTAGGGACAATATCCGGGTCGGCACCGGCAGTCAGCAGTGATTGTATGATTTCTGTGCGATTTGCCTGTTTTTTTGCCAAAAAGTGAGCGGTTTCCCCCTTTTCATTTCGGTCGTCGATTTTTTCTTTAACAGAGAGGATCTCCAAAAGTCTTTTTACAATATCAGTATGTCCTTTATCGGCGGCTATCATCAATGGAGTGTTCCCATTGCTGTCAGCAAGAACGGGGTCGGCACCGGCTTGCAATAACAAATTCATGGTTTCCAGATGACCATTTCCGACAGCCAGTAAAAGGGCTGTTGTTCCTACTGCTTCTGCTGTTTCATTGGTCATCGGCAGCAAAAAAGAAAATGGATCTGTTATGTTGTATTTTGTATTGATGGAAGCCTTCACATAAGGATTTTCCAAAAGTTTTATGACCGTATCCGATCCTCCCCAGCCACTGAAATACATTAAAAAAGTTCCATAAGAATAATGAAATTTGTCTGCAATGGCTTTTTGAACTTCTTCGGCTCTTTTTTCGGGAAAAAGACCTGGATTGGCTCCATCTTGAAGAAGATTCTTTGCAACCATCCAACGGGTTTCGTCCATTTGGTTGCCTCCGGATTTAACCATCAGGAGGGAAAAAACTGTTTCCAGGTTTTTGTTTTGTTCATTGATATAAGTCTTAACAAGAGAATTTTCCAGAAGTTTATTCACACCATGAATAGGCCCCGACAAACCGCATATCATTAAGATATTGTAGGGTTTGTTTTGGACCGATAGTTCTTCTTCAGAAATAGTGTCCGGAATATTATCGGTAGAACACAGATAATCAGTATTGGCGTTGTTTCTTGCAAGTTCTGCCATCACTTCCCAGTGATTTCCATCAACGGCTAAAGAGAAAGCTGTTTCCTCTTTTCTGTTTTCAGCATTGATATTTGTTGCAATATTGTGGTTCTTTAAAAGTTTTTTTACACCTCCCGCATGACCGGACAAACTGCATATCATTAAAGCCGTGTGATATGAACGGGCTTCATCAATTGATGTGTAGGCTCCGGAACGGAAACTCTGACTCGGTAGATCCTCTGAAACGCTTGTATCAGGAGAGCATAAAGCGGTGGTGTCCTTGGCACCATAGCTGACAAGATAATCCATAGTTACCCAATCTTTTGCTTTGAATGCCAGGGAGAAAGCTGTTTCCCCCTTGTTTTGGAGATTGATTACCTTTTGAACCGATGGAATTTTTAACAGTGAGCTGACGCTGCCCCCTGACGCACTGTATTTCATTAAGATGCTGTCTCCATCGGAAAGAACGGGGATGGCTCCGGCCTCTAACAAGTCTTCCACAAGGTTCATAACGGGGGTTACAAACATGAGTGCGGTTGTCAGCAGGGATTGATCCGCCTTATCTTGTATAAAATCATTCGCAACTTGTTTGAGTTTTTTGTTTGCCTCAATGGCTTCTTTATAAATCAATGATAAAGCGGTTTTTCCCGTCTGGTCGGGGATGTTCGGATCGGCCCCGGCAGAGAGGAGGGCCTTTATGGGAGTGTAGTGGAGATTCATCAGGCTTCTGTTTTTGACTGCTATGAAAAGAGCAGTTTCCTTTCTTTTATTTCTGGCATTGATGATCCTTTTGACCGATGGAATTTTCAGAAGTTCATCAAGGTAGTGCCAGCTTGTTTCCAGGGAACAGTATTTTGTCAGAACAGTGTCCCCGTCGGGAAGGATGGGATGGGCCCCTGCTTTTAACAATTCAACTGCGGTAAACCATTTCTTTTTGTTTGCCGCCAGTAAAAGGGCTGTTTCCCCCTTTTTATTTCTGGTGTTGATATCCTTTTTAATTTTTGGATTTTCAATCAGGTCAAGAAATCTGTCAAAATCGAGGGGCTCTTGCTCTATGGCCTTCCATAAATCAACGATGGTGACTTCATTTTCTTTGGAAGCGGCGGGAGTTCCGGAGGGAGATGATTTGTGTCTCGGAGGACAGGCTGTCAGTAAAAGCATTGAGAGTATCAGATAAGCTGTTTTAAAAACCATTCCGATTTGGCTTGAATTTTTCATGTTCTTTCCCCTTTTTCTCTTGAATAAAAATACCTGTAAATTTAGGTGGATGTGGATTATTGATTTATCAATGGATGGATTTGTAGATCAAGTTGGAATAGAAGGCAAGAGAATTTTAAAAAATGTCCTTGTTTGACATGATTTTCAGAGTGTATTGTGGGCCATGAAAATTTCTTCTGATAAATTCATCTCATCCAGGATTTGTTGTTTATCCTCTGCACTCATCTGTTTAAATTTCTCAACTGAAAGATTTTTAAATCGCATTTCTGTTTGTGGTTTTCTTAGTAAGACTTTCCATCTTTGCGTGACAATGTATTGCTGTAAACCGGGAGTCATACCACTGATCTGTTCAGGGGAAACAGCAAGAAAGTGTGTGTAGCTGGTTTTTCTCAACTTTTTCAAAAACGGAAGAGAGAATCTGTCAACGGGTATTCGCCCGATAATATCCCTTGGAATATCTTCAATTTTAAATTTTTTGTTGTTAATGTTATTAAATAATGAGTTTATGAATATCTTAATATCATGATCGGGATGCCTGAGAGACCGGAACGTCTTGGGATATTTTTTTGAAAGAGCAAGCATTTGCTTTGGAGATAATTCTGCATTTTTTCCTGTACTTTTGAGTTCTTCCACCAAAATATCAATTTGGTCCAATTCCAAAGCCTGAATCTGTGGTGCTGTCATATGCTCCACTTTATCTGAAAGAAGCTGTATGCCTTTTCTTAAATCAGCTATCACATCCGGTCTTAAATGCGGAACAAAAGTCGGCGGAAGATGGGGCAGGGGACCGTAATCTTTGTAAGTATCACTGTCTTTGTTCATTTTTCTGACTCTTTCAGGAAGAAAATAGGAAGGATCTTCTTCCACTGTCGAGTAACTGAGGCGGGGACGACGACCACTTGGATGCTCACCAATAGTATTAGGCCTGGTAGAATGGGCAGACTGAGATCGTGTTTTCAAAGGAGAATTGGGTTTCAATTGTGCCGCATTAAAAAACCGTGCATCTTCAGGGAACAGGGAATCCATATTGTCCATTATTTCCAGGGGGTTTAAATTTCTTAAAAAGTCGCCTAAAGATTTCGGGTTGCTTCTGTATCTCTCGATTTGACGATGTATTTTACTGGTATTGTCTGGTGGCGAACTCTGTCTTCCAGGGAAAACAATATCAAAATCCTGTTCTACAACATGGGTTGGATATTTTTTCAGAAAAGCTCTATTGATAACAGACTGGGCTTCACTGGCAAAATCCTCACTGTTACCCATAGCCCTGAGAACCGTAGCCAGGAATTCATCTTCCCCAAGGAAGTCAAAAAAATCCTGTTCATCATAGAACTCTTTACCTTTAAAGGATGAAGCGACAAAGTCCTCCATTTTTCCCCTCTGATTCCTTAATTTGGCTTCCCTCCACCATTTTAGAAGGAGTTCTTCGTTTCCCGTAAGATGGTCCTTTGCAAGACTGTCAAAGACGGCATCCCTGAACTCATCATATTTCCACCACCTGAAAGTGAGTGCGGAATCAGGAAAATCACTTCCCACAACATGAAATATTTGCTCATTATCCCCAATGTTTTGTAAAGCCACAGGATCCAATCCTGCCTTTCTCAGGGAAACCAGTTCACCCTGGCCAAGTGGATCTCCACTAAAACCCATCTTTTTTTCCAGATTTTCAAAGTCCATAGCAAATGATGTATTTTCTCTTTTGATTGATTCCCGTGCCAAAGCTATGAGGCCTTTTTTAAAGGCGTGAACACGAATGGCAAAGACATTATTGGGAAAAAGAAAAAAACATATAAAAACGGCTGTTATGATTGACTTCACTTTAATCCTCTTCATGCTGAGGTCTGTTACTATCAGAAAAACAGGAAGTCTTAAAGAAAAATGTATTTTTTGTAAATATTACATCCATTCATCCATGGTTTTCATAAACTCTTAAAGTTCTTTTTTTATGCCTCTTTACAGAATTCCCCGGACGGTTTCCGTTTGTTTTTCAACCCATTCAAGGAATGTGGGGTTTGCGTTCACAGGGTCGATGGTGATGATACAGGGACATTCATAGGGATGGATCTTTTCCACTTCGGCCTGAATGGCCGGTTTGAGGCTGTGACGACTTTTTAGAATCATAATGGTTTCCGATTGTCTGGCGATTTTCCCCTTCCACTCATATATGGCCACATGGGGTTGAAAGATATTGGCACAGGCAATGAGTTTTTCATTCAAAAGGGTTTCAGCGATGGATTCCCCGGTTTTTTGATCTGTTACAGGGATGTAAAATAAAACAAGGGGGTCTTCTTTTTTCATAAGCTGTGTTACGGTTTACTGTTTTTTAAAAACAGAATAACCAGAACCTTTTTCACAAATGTCTTTAGAAAGATCTGAATCAGATAAATAGAAGTGTCCGTCATCGTGTAGCATAATTGTAATCTGATTCCTGCTGTTTATAGTGGGGGTTGTTGAGCAGGACCCTTTGTAAGCAATCTCTTCTTCGTATTTAATAATAAGGAGTTTCCCTTCAATAACACGGGTGGGGGCCGGTCTTCCTGAATGTTGGGAGATAATAGCTCCGGTGTTTACAAAAGAGGCTGTATAAATCCCTGTGTGATTGATCTCACAATCCTCTTCTTTTATTAAAATACTCATGCTTCCGTCAGAACTGAAGACAAATGTGTCATCAATGGAAGAATGATCCGTATTTAAATTATTCCTGTTAAGTTTACAGGAAAAACCAATGAACTTCCATTGCCCCTCTAACTCCTCTAAAGTTTGAGAATCCGCAGGATGTGTGAAGGTTGGGGCTGTTGTTGTTGTTGGTGACACTGTTTCAGAATCCACAGGATGTGTAGAAATTGCAGCCATTGTAAATTGGGATAAAAATCCGATTAAAATTGTAAGATAAAAAACTTTCATAATAGGCTCCTTTAATGTGGCAATGAACCCCTTTTCTAACATAGAAATTTATAAAATCAACTTCTTGAGAGAGGATTTTTTGTTTTTTCCTGACTTCCGCATTTTGCATTTGCGTTATTGAATAATTTTAATGATTTAAGGACATGGGGGTCACTAGGATTTGGTTTTTTTTTACAGATCAATAATTTTGATTTTTTGGTTTAATTTTATATTCAAAGCCTTATAAATCTCCTTTTGTTTTGTTGTTATTTTTGAAGGAATAAAAAATCTCTTCCCCGTGACCTGATCCCTCAACACACTGGCCTGACGATAACTCAATTCTTCCCTGATAGCCCGAAAACTCATTTTTATTCCCGCTCTGTGAAGCCCATACCGCACATAACAAGCCAGTGCATAAGCCACAAAACAGATCAAAATATGGGCCCTGATCCTCTTTGGTGTCCAGTGGTAAATAGGACGCATCTTCAAATCATGCTTGTTAATACGAAAAGCCTCCTCAATCTTCCACAACCCCCGGTAACGATTCATAACTTCCTGTCCACTGAACTTCTTTTTGCTGTCATTGCAGATCACTCCGTAAATCCCATCCCACCTGGCCTGTTGAGCAATCTTTTCTTCATCCAATGAAGCTGTGTCCTTGTTGTCTATTTTCAAATACTTTTTACTCCCCCTGTTGCTGACAAAATCAGAGACTTTTATTTTCTTATTATCCTTATCCTTATTCTGACCCTTCATCTTCTTCTCAAGTCTCTCAATAAGCCTTTCCCTCTCCCTTCTGTCCTTATTGGCTCTTTTCTTACTGTAATGGACAATCAGTCTTTTTTGCTCATACTCATACTCTTTGATCCAATCCTTGAGGTTTTCCTCCTCCCTGAGTTTGTTTTGAACATCCCTGAGAATCTCCTCTTTGATCTCTTTTCTCATGGTCTTGAGTTTGGCCGAAACAATAAAACCAATGCTTCTTTCATCCATGGCTTTCAAATTGCTCTTTGTAAACATGGCACGATCGGCTACAATAAAAGTCTCTGAGACATCGTAAAGCCTTGAAAGCTCATCCACAGCACTAATGAGTGTGGAGCCTTCGTAGGTGTTTCCAGCAAAAAGCTCATAACCCAGGGGAAGACCCTCCTTGGTTGTCATCAGGGCCAAAACCACTTGGGTTTCCTTGCTTTATTGTCCTTACTGTAACCACACTTTCTCAACTCATCGGGAATAAAACTCTCAAAATACAAAATGGTGACATCAAAAAAGGTCACATCTATTTTCTCTTTGAAAAAACTTAAGCTCTTTCCGGCAATTTTGTCCTTGATCCTCTTTTCATTGTCAAAAACCTTGTCCATCATACGGTAAACCCTGTCCAGATTAAGGGCTTCCCCTTTTTCCCTGTTTAAAATCTCAACACTTTTTTTCTTACTGACAGGATCATCAATACGGGACAAAACCATCTGTTTAAACAGTTCATTGGTCTGGTCTTTCTTGTAACCGGTATCAATTCCATCAAACAAACTCAGTTGCCTGTAGGTGGGTTCAAAAATGTCATCTATCCCCATGGGAACTCTGAGTTCCTCTTCCAGGCTCTCAGGATAAACCTGGATGGGTTCATCTTTTTTCAAATCCCTGGAAGCCTTGAGAAGGTCTTCATATTTTTTGAACTTGAGTTGATTTTCTTTTTTTTTGTCCTTTCTTTTCTTTGGAGCATGGATGTCTTCAAGGCCGGGGAAAGTGGGATTTTTCTCATTTTTCATTTCAATGATTGTTTTTTCTGCTGCTCTCATTCGGATTTGGATTTGTTTTTTGTCATCCTTATGTAATTGTCCAAAATTACAAATGACTTTCTGTTTGACTTTTCCTTCAACCCATTGGTTTTCGACAATTCTTACGGAAACCCGATCATTTCTCTTTTTAACCAAACGAACAAACATGGCTTTAGAATACAAAACAAAAAAAGGGCTTGTCTATAGAGGTGGTCACTAGGATTGGAAACTCAAATAAAAAAAATCTAAACCACCAAAATCAATATGAAAATAAAAATACAAAATACAAAATTATTCGCAAAATGCGGAAGTCAGGAGGCTCCTTTAATGTGGCAATGAACCCCTTTTCTAACATAGAAATTTATAAAATCAACTTCTTGAGAGAGGATTTTTTGTTTTTTCTGTTTTTCAGGTCTGACTTATAGGGGGTTGGATGCAGGTCTTGGAATGATGGAATGGCTTTGGTGAATTCGATTCTTTTTATGGATTGACCGTCTTTGGGCTTGGGTTTCGTTGACTTTTTCGTTTCTTCCACTGTTCAAGGGCGTAAGCCCTGAGATCAGTGACCGAGTCAAATTCATCCACAATCTCCACTCCAAGGAGGGTTTCAATGGCATCCTCCAAAGTCACAATGCCTGAAGTGGAACCGTATTTGTCCACAACCAGAAAAATGTGGTCATTGCGGTGGATGAGTTGGTCCAGACAGGCTGAAACGCTGATGTCTTCCGGCACACTGTGCAGTCCCGTTATCAGTTCCCTGAGGGTTAATTTGTCCTGGTCATTGCTTGAAGCCTCAAGGATCTGGTAGCGGTGGACCACCCCTTCGATGTTATCCATGTTTCCCTTGAAGACGGGAATGCGGGAGTAGCGAATGGGTTTATGGGTTTCAATGATTTCCTCAACGGTCATCTCCAGGGGCAGGACCATGACAACAGAGCGGGGAGTCATGATGTCGGAAACGTAAATGTTATCGAGCATCAGAAGATTTTTGATGATATTGGATTCTTTTTTCCTTAAAGCTCCGTGACCCACTCCGATTTCGGCTGTGGCGATCATTTCCTCACGGGTGAAATTGTTTTTTCTTTTGCCTCCCACAAGGTCGGAGATAATTTCAGTCAGAGAGACAATGGGGTAGAGAATTAAAATCATGAAACGGATGCAGTAGGCTGTAAAGGGGGCAAAGCTTTTCCAGTTTCCCGCCCCCAGGGTTTTTGGAATGATTTCGGAAAAAATGAGAATCACAAAGGTGAGAACTCCTGAGGCCACAGCCACCAGTTCATCTCCGTAAATTTTGTTCACCTCGGAACCCACACCGGCGGCTCCCACAGTGTGGGCAATGGTGTTTAGGGTCAGTATGGCCGCCAGAGGGCGGTCAATTTCCTCTTTAAGTTTTTTCAGAATTTTGGCGTATTTTTTTCCGTTATTAACTTCAGTGTTGATAAAACTCGGGGTGATACTGAGGATAACAGCTTCCAGAAGGGAACACATAAAGGAAATGAAAACAGCTAAAAATAGATAAATAAAAAGCAAAGTCATTGATTCTCGGAATCTTTCCAGACCTGGGAACCCGTGGATCGGGTTTGGCCCTGGTATTTCCCCCGGTAGGGTTTTAAAGAGGTTTTATCCATCATTCCAAAAACCAACTGACAGATCCGTCGGCCTGATTCCAGTTCAATGGGAAGGAGGTTGGCATTATAGAGTTCCAGGGTGATACGGCCTTCAAAACCGGGATCCACCCAGCCCGCATTCTGGATAAAAAGTCCCATCCGTCCCACGGAACTTCGTCCTTCAACAAAGGCAATCATGTTGTTTGGAAGTTTGATGTACTCCATGGTGGTCGCCAGGAGAAAGGATTTTGGGGGTAAAGTGATTTTTTCGGCAACCACTTCCCTGTACTGAATTTCCTGGGACATGGAAATCACTTGGGCGTTCAGGGATTCCACCACCAGAAAATGGTTCCACAGACGACAATCAATGGAGGCCGGTTGGATGGATTCCGGCGTGATGGGTTTTACAACCAGATCCCCGGAATCTATTTTCTGTTTGAGGGAGCCGTCAGAGAGAATCATTGAATCAATTATACCTCTTATTTATCGTAACTGTTACAATTTTGGATGAGATTGGCATGAGACAACGAGAAGCGACTGAGGCGTAAAGTACGCCGCAGGGAGAGACGAGGAAGGCGAATGTCAAGATCGCCAAAATTGTGAACAGTTACAATCATTTTTTCTCCGCAGTTTTCCGCTCCTGGTACTCTTTGGCCAGTTTTTCCTGAATGTTTTTCGGAACAGGAGAGTATTTGGAAAATTCCATGGTGAATTCACCCTTTCCCTGGGTGGCTGAACGCAAGTCCGTGGAGTAACCAAACATTTCACTTAAAGGGACTTCGGCGACGATCACCACAAAACCCTGCTGGGTGGTGGTTCCTGAAATCATTCCACGGCGTTGGTTGAGCTGTCCCATGACAGAACCCTGGAACTCGTCGGGAGCTGAAACCTCCACTTTCATTATAGGTTCAAGGGCTGTGGGACTGGCTTTTTCATAAGCCTGTCTGATGGCCGCCATGGCACAGATCTTAAAGGCCATTTCACTGGAATCCACATCGTGAAAAGCCCCGTCATCCAGATCCACTTCCACATTCACGATGGGAAAACCGATCAAAGTTCCCTTGGAAAGTTGTTCCTTGAAACCTTTTTCACAGGCGGGAATGTACTCCTTTGGAATGCGTCCACTGACAATGTTGTTGTTAAAACGAAAATTTTCCTCTTCCCGGGCGGGAATGGGTTTCATCTTTCCAACCACTTTGGCAAATTGTCCCGCTCCACCGGTTTGTTTCTTGTGGGTGTAATCAAATTCCGCCATGGCACCGATGGTTTCCCGATAAGCCACCTGGGGCTGGCCGGTGATAACTTCACAGTTGAACTCCCGTTTCATTCTTTCCACATAAACTTCAAGGTGCAACTCCCCCATCCCGGAGATAATGGTTTCATTGGACTCTTCATCCCGATGAACCCGAAAAGTGGGGTCTTCTTTTCTGAATTTCTGGAGGGCTTTTGAAAAGTTGTTCAATCCCGATTTGTTTTTTGGAGCCACGGCCAGAGAGATAACAGCGTCTGGAATGTGCATGGAAGTCATGGCATAGTTGACTTTGCCGTCAGTAAAGGTGTCCCCTGAGGCACAGTCCACTCCAAAAAGAGCCACGATATCTCCGGAATAGGCCACATCCACATCAACCATTTCATCGGAATGCATTTTCACCAGTCGGGGGACTTTTAACTTTTTTCCGTTTGTGGTGTTGATAATAAAATCCCCTTTTTTCATGGTTCCCTGATAAATCCTCATGTAGGTGAGTTGACCGTAGCGACCGTCCTCCAGTTTAAAGGCAAGGGCCACCAGAGGTTCGTTGTCGTCGATTTTCAAAAGGATCTCTGATTCATCCTGATTCAGATCCAAAGCTTTGTTTTCTATGTTTTTGGGATTGGGTAAATAGCGGGTGACGGCATCCAGAAGCAATTGGACCCCCTTGTTTTTATAGGCTGAACCCATAAAGACAGGGGTGAGTTCCAGACTCAGGGTTCCCACCCGAACAGCCCGATGGATAATGTCCTCTGAAACCTCATGACCTTCCAGATATTTTTCAGCCAGCTCATCATCAAACATGGAAGCGGCTTCAAGCATGATATCCCGGTACTTTGCAGTCTCTTCTTTAAGTTCGTCCGGGATTTCAGATTCAATGACTTTTTCCCCGTTGTCTCCTTCAAAGGCATGGGCTTTCATGGTGATAAGATCCACAACCCCTTTGTGGTCGTCTTCGGTTCCCACAGGGATTTGCATCATAATGGCATTGTGGTGGAGTTTTTCACGCAACTGCTCCGTAACTCTGAAGGGGTTGGCCCCGGACCGGTCCAGCTTATTGATAAAAGCCAGACGGGGGACAGAGTATCGTTTCATTTGCCGGTCAACGGTGATGGATTGGGACTGAACCCCTGAAGTTCCGCACAAAACCAAAATGGCCCCGTCGAGAACCCTCAAGGCCCTTTCCACTTCCACGGTAAAATCGACGTGTCCCGGAGTATCAATGATATTGATGTTGGTATCCCCCCAGAAAACATTGGTGGCTGCTGACTGAATGGTAATGCCCCTTTCCCGTTCCAGTTCCATGGAATCCATTTTGGCCCCCACTCCGTCCTTTCCCCGGACATCGTGGATGGCGTGAATGCGACCCGTATAGAATAGAATTCTTTCAGTCAAAGTTGTTTTTCCGGAGTCAATATGTGCGGAAATCCCAATATTACGAACTTTATCCAAAACCCATTTTTGTGACATTGCCTTATCCTCACGCAGCCAATTGTGTTAATCCTGATTTTCCAGAGTTTCCCTGTGAAAACCACAGGAAAAATAAAGGGTCTTCAGGGTTTCCCTTCAAAGAAAGGTATCGGAATTCAGAGGGGATCAGTATAGTATTATTTAAAAAGTATTTGTTTTTCATGGAAAGTCCTTTTGTTTTAAGCTGAACTTCATTAAGAAAAAAGCCCTGTTTTGGAATCAATGATCTCAAAATTCCATGGAAATTCAAAATGCGATCGGCCTATACTGTTACCATGGGATCAGGGGGTGTGCAAAAAAATACTGGTAAGGGGTCCTGGTGGAGAATGAAAAGGTGCAGCATAGTCGAGAACTTACGCAGCTTTTAAAAAAGTATTGGGGTTATGAGTCCTTTCGTCCTCTTCAGGTCGAGGTGATTGAACATATTTTAAAAGGGGGACAAGCCCTGGTTCTCATGCCCACGGGGTTTGGAAAGAGTCTTTGTTATCAACTTCCCTCCCTTGTTTTTGAGAGTTTGGTTGTGGTTCTCTCACCCCTTATTGCCCTGATGAAAGACCAGGTGGATGAGGCCAGTCAAAGGGGGCTTGAGGTCTGTTTTATTAACTCTTCATTAAGGGCTTCAGAGAGGGAAAAAATTTATCATGACCTGAGTCGGGGAAAAATCCGGTTGCTCTATGTGACCCCCGAACGTTTTCGGAAAGGGGAGTTTCTGGAAGCCATTAAAAACCGGAAAATATCCCTGTTGGCTGTGGATGAGGCCCACTGTGTTTCCCAATGGGGTCATGATTTCCGGCCCGATTATTCCCGATTGGGGGAAATCAAAAAAAAGCTGGGTGACCCCGGGGTTTTGGCACTGACGGCCACAGCCACAAAACAGGTGCAGGAGGATATTCTCAAGTCTTTGGACATGGATCATAAGGCCAGGGTTTTTAACCGGGGTTTTGATCGTCCCAATTTGGATTTGAAGGTCAGGGAGGTTTTTTGCCTTGAAGATAAGGTGAAATCTTTTATGGAATGCCAACACCGGCATCCGGGAGCCAAAATTTTATACTTTTCCCTGATTGACAGTCTTGAAAAGTTTTCAGGGGAACTTGAAAGTCTCAAGGTGGAACACCTCCTCTATCATGGCGGCTTATCTGCCGGGGTTCGCAAAAAAAATCAGATGATTTTTCAAAAAGAGGAAAATCCATTGATTCTGGCCACACCGGCTTTTGGACTGGGGGTGAACAAATCCAATATTCGCATGGTCATTCATGTAGAGCTTCCAGGCTCCATTGAATCCTACTATCAGGAGGTGGGAAGAGCCGGAAGGGACGGGAAACCGGCCCATGGGGTTTTGCTCTATGACCCGGATGATATCAGTATCCAGATGGATTTTATCAAGTGGTCCAATCCCGATCCCTCCTTTATCCGGCAGGTTTACCGGTTAATAGAGGACAATCCCATGAAAGTCAGACAGAGGGGTTATGAGTTTTTAAGAAAGAAAATGCACTTTTATCACAGCCGTGATTTTCGGGTGGAAACGGTCATAAAACTTCTTGATCGCTGGGGGGTTCTCGGCGGGTTTCACAACTTTCATCATTGGGAACTGCTGGGTGAAATTCCGTCTTCTTTTCTGGATCAGGGGGGTTATGAAAAACATTTAAAATCCAGGCAACAGAAACTTCTTGAAATGGTTCGGCTTGCCAAAAACCCCGAAAATATAAAACAGAAGGTGGTGGATTATTTTGAAATTTCCCAATCCTGAGTCAACAGATTCCGATGGTCTTCTCTGTGTGGGTGGGGATTTAAACCCTGAAACTCTGGAGTCAGCTTACAGCCGGGGCATTTTCCCCTGGCCCCCGGCCCGAAACCGTGAACTTTCCACTGTGGATGCAACTTCCGTTTTGGAGAAACCCTCTACTGCAAAACTTTATGGAAACACAGTCGGAGAATTTCCTCTGCTGTGGTTTTGTCCGCCCTGGAGAGGGGTTTTGTTTTTTGAAGACTTTAAAATTCCAAAAAGCACAAGGAAGGTTTTAAGGAGAAAAACTTTTGAACTGACTTTAAATCGTGAATTCGGACAGGTCATTGAAAACTGTGCCAAAGTGCCGAGGGGAGGTGAGGGGGAAACCTGGATCCTGCCTGAAATGATAGAGGCTTACAAAGAGCTTCATCGCAGAGAAAAGGCTTTGAGTGTGGAAGCCTGGTGGGAGGGACAACTTGTGGGTGGTCTCTACGGGGTTCTGATAAAAGGTGTTTTTAGCGGGGAGAGTCTGTTTTTTAAAAAATCGGAAGCTTCAAAAGCCTGCCTGGTTTATCTTGTTGAATTTTTAAAATCCAGGGGCCATCAATGGATGGATATTCAAATGGTGACAAATGTGACTGAACAATTTGGGGGTCGGCTGATTCCAAGAAAAACATTTTTGAATTTGTTAAAAAACAGGCAAAAAAAATGGACTTGAGTTTTTCAACAGTTATTCAGGACTTATGATTAAATAATGGAATTAAAGTTATCTGGACGAATGTCCGAATTTGTATTTGGAAATCTTAAAACTGTGAAATTATATTTTGTTTCAAATTGGGATTTTTATTACCAAAAAAGTCTTAAATTGAATCAGTCAATAACTTAAAGTGGTGTTTTTCCAATGAAGAATGTTTTTATTTTAACGAAACTCAAAAATTTTTATATGAGTTGCAGGAGGAATCAAACCTGGAAACCTTATGATCCCGGTCTTGGAACCGGTAAACAATGTATAAAAATACGTCCGGTTCCCATGCCAGGGCTTCCTTCCAGACCGGGTCCTGATACAGATCCGGGTTTTTATAGAAGACCGGAAAGAAGTGGTGTTGATACAGATCCGGGTTTTTATAGGCCTCAACAAAAAGATAAACTTTGTGATTTAAACCATACTCATTTTAGAAAAGTATCTGATGGACATCGTTGGAGAAACGGAGATAAATATAAAAAATGTCTTTCTGATAAACAATCATTTGAAAGACACTCTGAGAGTGAGGCAAAAGATATATGCAGCAGTCCGGGTTATGTTAGTCTTTTGTATGACAGAAAGATTTCTTCTTTAGGAGATTTTTTATCCATACTCCTTAATCAGAGTTTTTTCGATCATAGAAGAGGTCGAGTCCATGACTCTCTTAGGGAGTATCGTAAGTCTCAGGCTTTTGACAGAAAAGCGAACAAACCCCTTAGTGAATACTGTGGGACTATGGAGGAGGCCAGAAAACGGGATATTCATGTTGAGTACAGGGGAATCTTGCCGGATGAACTGGAATTTTCAGATGAGCAGAGGGAGAAATGTCGTAATATGACAGAGTATGAAACTTTTGCCATGGAAATAAAGTGGGCACGGCAATACTGCCAGGCTGCCGAGAACATTCACAAAGGTTGTGCAGAAGCTGCAAAACGATGTTCAGACACACCAACACCAACAATGCCGGTCTCATCGTCCCCGACAGCAACAGAAACCCCAACGACAAGATAACCAGTACACTGTAAATCTTTTCACTTTCGACTTGTTCTTTTTGACTTTACCAGTCAGAATCCTTTTGTTTAAATGTAATGTCTTTCCTGTGTTTTTTCTGATATTCAGGTTCTTATACTGATCATGTTTGAGTTTTCCACTCTTTCAAAAGGGAAGGACCATAAAATTTTAAACAGAACCAGTATATGTCTGGTCTTTGGGAAATTTCAAAGAATTCAGGTAAGACTTGTTTATACTGATCGTGTTTGAGTTTTCATGGAATTTCCCTGAGAGATCATTTATTCTATGCTGAATTTCTTTAGCCAAATCCGCTTAAAACAAGTGGTCTCTATGGAAATAGCATGAAAAATAAATGATCTTTAGTATAAAAGGTGAATATGAAGCATGAAAATGATTTTGTGACAAACAGAGAGGATCCTCTGTTGGAATTTAAAACCTGGTTTGAACTGGCTCAGGAGTCTGACAACTTTGAACCTTCGGCCATGACTTTGTCTTCGGTGGATGATGACGGAATGCCTTCAGGTCGGATGGTTCTTCTTAAAACTTTTAATCACAGGGGGTTTTGTTTTTTTACGAATTATGGGAGTTCCAAGGTCTGTGAATTGATGAAAAATCCAAAGGCCAGCCTTTGTTTCCACTGGGAAAAGCCCTTTCATCGCCAGATAAGAGTTCAGGGTTTTATTGAAAGGATGGAAGTTAAGGATTCAGAGGATTATTTTAAAACCCGTTCACGGGGCAGTCAGATCGGAGCCTGGGTCTCTCCCCAGAGTCAGGAGATAAAAAGCCGAAAAGAGCTTGAAGAATGGTTCAGGAAAATGGAAAAAAAATTTGAAGGCAAAGACATTCCCTGTCCGCCCCACTGGGGGGGCTTTCGGTTAAAACCCCTGAACATTGAATTTTGGCAGAGCAGGAAGTTTCGCATCCATGATCGACTTAAGTTCACCCGTCAGACTTTTGAATCCCCCTGGGAGGTCACCCGTCTGGCTCCGTAAGTATACTAAAGATCATTTATTTTTCATGCTATTTCCATAGAGACCACTTGTTTTAAGCGGATTTGGCTAAAGAAATTCAGCATAGAATAAATGATCTCTCAGGGAAATTCCATGAAAACTCAAACACGATCAGTATAAACTGTCTTGGGCTATTTGGCATTGAAAAGTTCTTTGAGTTCAGGTGTGATGTGAAGGACATTTGTTCCTCTGGCCCGGTCCAGTTTTTTGGTGTAGTCTAAAAAATCCGGCAGAAAATGAGAGAGGTCTTTTCCGTTGATATAGTTAATAAAATCTTCAATGTAGTTGTTTAAATTCTCTGTGATGTCTTTATCATAGGGATTTTTCATGTTGATTTTTTTTCTGTATTCGAGAATTGATTTTACCGCAAGATTTTTCAGATTTTCGGGTAATACCTGGATATTTAAAAGTTTTGGGGATTTTACCCAGAGAAAGTATAGATGAATTCCCTTTTTGGAAAAATAATCCATAATTGCTGACAGTTGAAAAACATTATAAATCTGAACGGTACAGACCACCTCTGTCGTGTGAACACTTTGACTTTTAATAACCTGGTGTAAATTCTTAATCACTTTATTGAAATTTGAGCCCGTGCGAATGTAATCGTAAACATCATAAAGTCCGTCGATGCTGGCACAGACAGAAACTTTTTTAAAAATTTTCCAATAATCAAGGATAGAGATATTTTTGAATTTAAGGTGAGTGAGGTTTGTATCATAAGTTAAGTGTATTTCAGAAGACCGGAATTTTAACAAATCAAGAATCCTGTAATGAATTGGATCGGTCAGGGGTTCTCCGCCCAGAATTTTAAGAGTTTTCACTGTATTTTTAATTTTTTCAAAATCATCCCACCATTGTTCATTTTCAATGAAATCGGAAACCAGTTTCTTTTTAAGAATTTTTTGTTCTCTGGTTTTCTCGTAAACTTCTCTATGGTGTTTTTTCATAAGATCGGAAACCAGGGGATAATCGCCAATCCAGGAAGTGGAATCAATCGGGTTGCACATTCTGCATTTAAGGTTACAGAGATTACTCAGTTTTAACTCAATATATGTCGGCAGAAAAGGAACATGACCATCATTATGGACCTGTTTAAGAAAACCAAGAGCTTTCCGATCCCAGTTATCCATCCTTATATTTCGTGAGGACCGTACGCCTATTTTTTCGTTGGACCAGCAGGATTCACATTCTTCAGGTCTTTCACTGTTGAGTAACTGGAGACGGATTTGTTTGTATCTGTCACTGTTCCAGATATCAATGACTGAATTTTTTAAAGAGGAGATTGTTTCACTGCGACAACAGAGCTTAATATTTCCATCTTCCGTTTTAAAATGAATAAAGGGGAGAATGCAAAAAGTTTTGCTTTTTAAAGCTTTTTCATAAACATTCTGACTCATAGGCAAACTCTGTGATATTGGTTGTTGATACTACATGGAGTTGTTTTCAATAAGAAGTCCAACCCAAGTTCGTATTTAGGACATCACTTTAAATACTGAAGTCAGTATACAATAGACTTTCCGTAGGTTCAAGCATGAGAACATTTTTTCCACCATCTTACTTTAAGGTTTTTTACTTATGTGAAAAATTATTCAATGTCAATAAAAAAACTTTTGATCTTATTTTAAAGAGTTATTTTACGATTCCCTGTTTAAAATGAGGGCCAAAAAGCACAGGCTAAGAACAAAAGAACCAGTTTAATAATGAGCTTCTCTTTAGTATGCATCACCCAACTGACAGACAATCTGGAACTGTTTTTTTGTCAGGGGTTGGATGGACAGTCTTTGGCCTTTTTTAAGAAGAAGCATCTCCTTGAGATCTTTTCTCAGGCGTAAATCATGGAGTGAGATAAAGTTTTTAAACTTTCTTTCAAAACCCACTTCAACGCAAAACCACCTGGGTTTTTTCGTGTGTGATTTTGGATCAAAATACTGACTTTTTTTGTTGAACTGGGTGGGGTCGGGAACAGCCTCTCCTGTGATTTTAGCCACTCCTGCCACTCCGGGAGGCTTGGCATTGGAATGATAAAAGAGAACAGAATCCCCCGCTTTCATGTCATTCATCATGAAATTGCGGGCCTGATAATTGCGAACCCCGTCCCACAGGGTTTTCTTTTCTTTTTTCAGTCTGTCTATGGAATAAGTCAGGGGTTCTGATTTCATGAGCCAGTATTTGTTCATGGTTTTTTCCAGTTTTTTAAAGTCAATGGGTTTGCGTTTCCATTCCATGTGAAGAGACTCAATTGTCCACGGCGTTTCCAAATCCTCTATCAGGAGTCAATACCAAATTCTTTGAATAATTTTTCAAGAATAGGCCTCACATCGTCAGCAAAAGTCTCACTTTCTCCCATTGTTCTGAAAACTGTGTCCAAAAAAGGATCTGCCATCAGTGCTTCCATAACCTCATCCAGGGGAGGAAGACGATTCACAACTTCTTTAAAGGAGGATCTCATATAAGATTCCAATCGGTTCTCAAATCTATGCTCAGAGACATTAAAATCGTTTCCCCTGACCTTGACCTCATCCCACCATTTGTAAAGAAGTTTAGGATTTTGTACAAGCTGATCCCTTTGGATGCCATGAAATATAGAATTTCTAAATTCAGCCTGATTCCACCACCTCAAAAAAGCCGGAGAATGAACATATCTGAGCATTATAAGATAAGTTCTTGTTATAAAAGACATATCTCTCTGGTCAACCGCTGTCCTTAAAATTATTATATCATATATTTTTAAAAAGACTGGTTTGAAAAATAAAAATAAGGTTTTTACTCTTTACCAGTAATAAAAAAACCAAATTAAAATTAAAAAAAAAGCAATCTATAAAACATATAAAAATCTGTTTCAGATTGAATCACTTTATATAGGTTCAATTTGAGAGTTTCAATATTTAGACATTCAAATTAAAACTGAAAAAAAGGGTATCTTGAAAAATAAACTATTTCTTAAAATAAATTACTGATTTTTCTGGACCAATTACTTATAAAAACCAAAAATCATTCTGACCATCATGGCATGTTGAATGCAATAACTTTAAATGGCGTTTTTGTACTGAGATTTAGCGGACAATTATTGATTTATCGTCAGTTTTTTGACTCTAAAACGTCAGAACTACGATTATATGACCGTACCTAGGAAGGAATCAACGAACATCAAGGAGTGCAGCCTATGACCAAAAAATTAATTGGCACCATTTTGTGGTGTAATAAATCTAAAGGTTATGGAGAAATCGAAACAGATTCTAGGAAGAGAGTGTTCTTCCTCATTTCAAATATTAATTCTAACTTGAATCTTCAATCTATGGACAAAGTTTCGTTTTCAATGGGATCAAAAAAACTATTTGGTCACCCTACAGTTAAAAATATTAAAAAACTGATTTGGAAACAGTCAAAAGAGAAAAAACAAGTGGAGCTCACACTGTGAGCGATGTTCATCCCTATCCTCAAGATGTGACTGCTGACCCTTTCATTGTGTTTGGTGGATTATTAAGTCGAAAAGTAGTAAATGCTTACATCGAAAAACTTAATCCAAGTCAGCCGGAAGTTTTTAGTTCAATATTGAAATTAGCAAATCAATGTTCTAAGGAGCATGCCTTTCAACAAGGAATCGAAGATACATTAACAAATAATGGTATTGCTTGTAAGAAATGGAGAAAAAGTCCTCGATGGGATCGAGTTATTGGAAATGAATATGGTGTGGAAATAAAGTTAGATAAACACCGCTTTGATCCACAGTTCTGGCAAGGATCTGGTGATGATAAGAATGCAGTAGAGCAAGCCAGAAGGTATCTTGATGAGTGTGGAACATATGATTGGGCAATATTGACAAATGGTAGTGTATTCCGTTTGATGCATAAAGAATCTGGATTTAATTTCTTGGATATCTGGATATGTGATACAAATCAAAGTGGTCCTACAAAGCAAGCCAGTTTCTTAGATGCACTAATGCGAGATCGAAAAATTTTAGAAAATTTGATGAGAGCGTCTAAAGAAGAGAGACATCGTTTTAACTTAACATTTGAAAAAAATGTTCATTCCTTTTGGGAGAAGTATAAATTAACAGGAAATAGAACCAGAAATGTTGCTCTTGTAGAAGCTGTTTTGCTGATTGCATTTTATAGATATTTAGAAGATTGTGGAATTTTTCCAATACATGAAGAAAAATTTCAGATGTTCAGTTTAAATAAACCACCTATTAAAGAGAGGTTGATAAAGGCTTTAAAAGAACTCAAAAAACAAACTTTTCTTGGAAAAGGTGGAAGTAATCTTGAGAGCTTGGTTTCTGATGAAACTATTAAAAGGATAGACGATCTTTTTTCAGAACTCCAAATATATGGTGACTTTATTTCATTATTTTGGGATACTAACGGGCCAGTTGATTTATCTGATTTAAAGATTTCTTTTTTTGGAGATGCCTATCAATTATTTGCAAAAAAATCGGACATCAACGGGGTCGATGGGCAATATTTTACAGGTTCAGAGCTTGCACGAGAAACAGCATTGTATTTCATTGAAGATGGAAAAGGTTTAGCTGAAGATGAAGTGCTATACGACCCATTTGTTGGATCAGGCCAGCTATTGAGAGCCTTAGTTCCATATTTTCACGTTCTCTTGCAAGGAGAGGTTCGTAAACCTTCAATTATTGAGGGTATGAGAAAACTTTCTCAGAGACTTGTAGGGACTGATGTAGATGCTCACGCATGTTGGTTGGCTCGATTGTGCCTTACTGTCGTAACATCAGAGAGAAACAAGCCACTTATTGATTTTAACAAACAAATTAAACATGCTGATGTTTTTGAGGCTTGTTTTGGGTACACTGAAAGCAAGTGGCAGGAAAATCTTGGTATTAAGGGGAGAATCCGTGGAATAATAACAAATCCTCCTTGGAGACGAATGAGACAAACTGCCAATGAGCTATACTCAATTGAAACAGAAAGCCCCGCTCCCCTTCGCTCTAATAATGAAAATTGGAGCAAATATCAAAAATGGTTAGATGATGGAGGTCGAGTGCGTGCCTCTGAGAAATCAGAGGAATTGAAAAAACTTTCAAAAAAACATAAAGAAACATTCAATCAATCAGGGCAAAGAGAAGTCAACCTTGCAATATCCGGTTTGGAGTTTTCAACCAGAATACCGGGAACGGAGAATAAAAGATGGGTTATCTTTATGCCAGATTGTTTTTTTATTGGTCAAAATAAAATCAGACAGAGCCAGAATGTGAATGTTCGTAAATATTACAGTTATCCTTATAACGAACACTTTAAAGACACTGACAGTGTAATGAAGTTTGGAATAGTATTTGGAGGTAGGTCTAATAGTCCAAAAATTTATTGTCATCCGATGGGTAGTGGCCAAATAAACGTAAAACCTATATTTCAAAGGTTTGGTGTACTGCCTATCTTTGGATCAGTTGAAGAAGCCTATGGACAATCTCTTTGGTTTACAAAGGCAAACAAAACTAATCGCTGGAAACATGGTGAATTCCATGAAACTGAAACCCCCAAAAAAGGTGCGACCTTAACAGGTAATAGAGGAATCC
The DNA here is from genome assembly GCA_965219545.1 of Bdellovibrionales bacterium. Lineage (GTDB taxonomy): Bacteria > Bdellovibrionota > Bdellovibrionia > Bdellovibrionales > JAGQZY01 > JAGQZY01. Next base: position 772 of record CBDCNX010000024.1, on the reverse strand, counting down.
CTGTCAGAGGGGCTAAAAAGTGCAATGATAAAAAAACTCATAGCTGTTTGTTCAATCAGGAGTCTGTTAGCTATTGGTCTAATTGGAAATTGAATGTATCCGGTTCCAGAGTAATAGTGAGAGATAAACGCTCTAATACGAAGACGCAGAAAATTCTTTGGGTGGGAACACATATTCCTGGCACTAAAGGAGTACCTAAGAATTGTGCTTTATCTAATGCTTGGAATTATCTGAAAGGGACAAGAAAAGAAGTTAATGCCATTGAAAAACTACTTAATTCTCCAATTGCTGATATGGCACTGAGAAGCATAGGAAGCAAGCGAAATATAAACCCAAAGCATTTAAATCTTCTTGGACTACCTGAGCTTTCAAGTGATGTTCAAACTATTATAGCAAAATCAAAAACCTTTGAAGAATCAACGGCTGCCATACTTCTGTTTGTATTTGAACTCTCTAATGCTGATGCAAAAAAGATATTTGAGACATGTGCATGGATCAACGAAAAAGAACAAAAAGAAATTTTAGATATGATGTCCTTGAGTTCAAAAGAGGAAGCTAAAAAATTAGAGAAGACAAGCCTCAAGAGGAAGCGTGGTCAACTGAAGCGTGTTCAGAAAAAAATGGCAAAATGTTAGGGCCAAAGTTAAATTCATACGCCCTTTTCAATAGTTCAAGCCGCTTCTTTTTTAATTCCAGATACCAAGAGTTGGCTTCCTCTGGCTCCAAGCTTTTAGAATCATTATATTCAGTTATTTCTCTTCGGAGCCGAGAT
>CBDCNX010000023.1:0-65538 GCA_965219545.1 Bdellovibrionales bacterium | reverse complement strand
GCAGATAAGGTTATAACCTATTTTGGATCCAAATTTTCCGGTATGGAATTGCATTACGAGATTGAGTTGACACCCTTAGGTACCGGAGGGGCCATCCGTCGGGCTTTGGCACAGTGTAAAGAGGATCATGCATTTGTATTTAATGGAGACACTTTTATTGATCTTGAAACCGAAGACATTGAGGCTACCTGGAAAAGACTACGGATTCCAATAATTGTGGCCTCTGCTGTACCTGATGCAAAGAGGTATGGGCAACTGCATATCCAAGATGGGCGGGTGATAGGCCTGAAAGAAAAAAATACTACAGAACCAGGACTTGTCAATGCCGGATGCTATGTTTTTCCAACGAACTTGCTGGACAAATTTCCAATCGATCAACCCTTTTCCCTGGAAACTGAGTTTCTTGCTCAGGCTGTAAAAGAGCAGCCCTTTCATGCTTTTATATCGAAAGGTCGTTTTATTGATATTGGTATTCCGGAAGACTATGCTCGTGCTGAAGTTGAATTGATAAAAGAAAGTTTGTGAAAGTCTGGTTTTCAATACAAAAAATAGTGTCTTGCAAAGGGTGTGAGGGATAAAAAATTTCTACCTTGTAATCGTTACTCCTGCATATTTATATCGGTTAAGGGTAAGCTCATTACAATTTCCATGCTTGGGTTCCGTGGTTGGTAAAATGGCAATTGCTGACTTGTCCCTCAAATTTGTTTAGGACCCTGATAAGATCCATGCGTTTGTCAGGTGGAACAAAAAACAGGAAAAACCCTCCCCCTCCGGCCCCTGATATTTTACCGGCCAGTGCCCCGGCCTTAATAGCGGCTTCGTATATTTTATCAATATGTAGATTTGAAATAGCTTTTGAAGAACGTTTTTTATTTTTCCATCCCTGTTTCAGGGCTTCTACAATTCCCGTGAAGTCTCCTTTTAAAAGACATTCCTTCATAGTCAGAGCTTCGTGTTTAATAGCGTGCATGGCTTCAATGGCTTTAGTCTTACCTGTAATTATATTACTGCTTTGATCGGCAATAATTTGTGCTGATTTGCGGGAAATTCCCATGTAAAATAAAATTAAATTGGCTTCCAGTTCGCAGATAATCCAATTTTTAATTCGTAACGGGTTGACTATGGTTTGGTTGTTAGAGTGAAATTCCATGAAGTTGAAACCACCGAATGTCGCAGAAAACTGATCTTGTTTTCCACCTTGCAATTTGCAATTCACCCGTTCTATCTTGAAAGCCAGATTGGCCAGTTGATAATCGTCAAGCGGAGCATTGAACAATTCAGACAAGGCCCGTATCATTACCACAACAAGAGCCGATGAACTGCCGAGACCGGAACCGACAGGGGCATCACAGAAAGAGTGGAGTTCTAAAGCAATTGGTTGCCCTCCATTATAGCGGGATATCATTTCACGATACACCGCCTTGTGTAGATCAAATTGGCCGTTGAGTTCCAGGTTATCATCTATTGACACAGTGACTTCCGTTTGTTGATCGGTGGCTACGAACCGAATACAAGGTTCTTTTAGTAGTGTGATTGTGGTATAGGCATAACGGTCTATGGTAGCATTAAGAACTTGTCCTCCATAAGTGTCACAATAAGGGATGATATCTGTGCCACCGCCAGCCAAACCCAGGCGTAAAGGGGCACGGGCACGAATGATACCGGACTTCTCTAAAAGACGGGTTGTAAGGTTATGAGAATGATGTTGAATGGGTTCTACAGGAGTTGCCATAATTTCCTCAGTAAGCTAAATATTTCTGTGAGAACTTTCTATAAGAAAGAGTATAATCACTGTTTGGAGTTCCTTCATGAAAAATCTTGAGTGCTTTTCTAAGAATGGTTCCTACAGTTACCTTTAACATCCGTTAATGGCAAGGGAAAATGGGTTATTCTTTTGAGATATACTGGTCGTGTTTGAGTTTTCACGATTTTTCCCTTATAAAACACCTGAAAATTCAAACCGGATCAGTATAATTCTTTGGGGTTTATGGGTTTTATAGATGAAAAAGGGGTGTTTCGGGTAAATGGGATATTATTTAAGGAAAATGGCTGTTTTTTGCAAAAAAGTGTTTGGATATTTACCTCTGAATTTCAAATCCAAAATTATTTTGAGATCATTTTTGACCAAGTATGTTCCCTGGGTATTGCGGGCGGCTAATAATCTTCCCATGACCCATTCATTGTCAGGCCATAAGGCTGTACTGTCTTCGGTGGATATCAAATCAGCTCTTGAGGAAATTGTTATTCCTGTCAGTTTGAAACCCATGGTATCTGTGATTATTCCAGTGTATGGGCATTGTGATTACACACTTCGTTGTTTGCTTTCAATTGCGAGGAATCTGCCCTTCATTGAGTTTGAAGTCATTGTTGTTGATGACGCTTCACCTGATAATTCAATAGAAACCCTCAAATCTGTGAGAGGTGTTCATTTGATTTCCAAATCAGAAAATGAAGGTTTTATTTGTGCCTGCAATGAAGGAGCCAAAGTGGCCAGAGGCGAATATTTATACTTTCTCAACAATGACACAGAGGTTACGGCAGGTTGGCTTGACGAACTTATTCAAACTTTTTCCGTTTTTCCCGGTACGGGGCTTGTGGGTTCAAAACTCGTGTATCCCGATGGAAGATTACAGGAAGCAGGTGGGATTCTTTGGCGGGACGGAAGTGCATGGAACTTTGGTCGCTATCAAAATGCACTTTTACCTGTTTATAACTATGCACGGGAGGTGGATTATTGCTCAGGGGCTTCGATAATGATTCCAAAACAGCTATTTGAGAAGTTGGGTGGTTTTGACAAACACTATTTGCCGTCTTATTGTGAAGACTCAGATATGGCTCTGAAAATTTCTGAACGAGGGTATCGTGTCGTTTACCAACCACTTTCAGTGGTGATACACTATGAGGGAGTCACCTCAGGGACTGATGTCACAAAAGGCGTGAAATCTTATCAGATTGAAAACACCAAAAAGCTATACAATCGGTGGCATGGCCGTCTTCTCCACCACCAGATGTCAGGCAGGGATGTGGATAGGGCCAAAGACCGTAGGGCTGTACGCCGGGTTTTGATTTTGGATCGCTACACACCAGTTCCTGACAGGGATGCCGGTTCCGTAACAACGATCAACATGATGCTCCTTTTGCGTGATATGGGTTTTCAGGTGACATTCATTCCTCAAGGCGATTATCTTTACCTATCAAAATACACCTCTGATCTACAACGGGCCGGTATTGAAGTGCTGTACCAGCCCTACTGCACATCCGTTGATCAGCATATAAAGGAATCAGGACATCGTTATGATCTTGTGTTGGTGTTTCGTGTGGGAGTCATAAGTCAGCATCTTCAGGTGATTCGTAGATATTGTTCCCAGGCAAAATTGCTTTTTAAAACGACTGACCTTCATTATCTGAGACTGCATCGTGAATCAGAGGTACTCAGGAGTGTGTTGAAAAAGAAAATGGCTGATGACATAAAGAAAGTTGAATTGGCAATGATTCGGGCTGCTGATACTTCAGTAGTACACAGCACTGTCGAGTTGGATATTATCAAGCAGGAAGTTCCGGAGGCAAATGTTCATATTTTCCCACTTGTTCTCGATATGATAGGCACAAAAAAGACATTCAAGTCCAGGCGTGATATTGTTTTTGTTGGAGGATACCAACACCCTCCCAATGTTGATGCTGTTGTTTATTTTGTCAGTGAAATTATGTCAGAAATCCGGCAACTTCTGCCTGGTGTGTGTTTTCATGTTGTTGGAAGCAATCTTCCGGAGGAACTTCAAAAACTGGCTGACAAGGATGTTATTGTTACAGGGTTTGTTAAAAATCTTCCATCCTGCCTGGATCAGATGCGTGTTTTTGTTGCCCCCTTGCGATATGGGGCCGGGATCAAGGGTAAAATTGGTATGGCTATGAGTGTGGGACTGCCAGTTGTATCAACTTCCATGGGGACGGAAGGAATGGAACTTGTTGACGGAGAACATATTTTGGTTGCTGATAAACCCAAGGCCTTTGCTGAGGCTGTAGTGAAGTTGTACAGGGATGAAGTGCTTTGGACAAAGTTGTCTCAGGCCGGTCTGGAGTTTGCCATATCCGCCTGGGGAGTCGAGCCAGCCTGGGAGAAGTTGAATCATATTCTCAGTAACATGGGTTTTCCTAAAGCTGAAAGGAATGATTACCCTTTAACAATTTATTCTTCCAATTGAATGTGGTCAGGAAGGGATCCTGGAAATCAATTATAGAACTTTGTTTATGATGATACATCTTAAGAGAGGTCAGTAATAAAGAGGGTTCAAAGTATTTTTGATGCAATATCAAAGCACATTCTCCCTTTTTTTGCGTGGAATTTTCAAACTTTCCATCAAGAATTCCTTTAATAAGAGATGAAAACGCTCTCTTGGATGATAGCAGATCGTTTATTCTGGCATATCCAGACATAGCTACGCTGTCTCTCTTATCATCATTATTTAAATAATGTTCAATAATTTCAAACATTTCTTTCTCATTTTTAGCTTCGACATAGTCAATTCCCGGTCTCAGTATTTTGTTTAGTGAAATTGGTTCACTAACCACAAAAGCGGCACATGATAATAACATTTGCACCCTCGGTTCCCATGAAATTTTATTTTCTACATGAACATTAACAGATATTTTAGACTTGCAAATATAGTCTACCAGTGGAGGACCATAAATCCCATGGCAAATATGCAGAAACTTATATCTGTGCTTCAATCGACCAAAAAAGTATTCCCTATAAGGGGTACTTCTACCTATAAAGAAGATATCCCAAATTTTTTTATGACCATGTTGAGGAGCATAGGTGTCCGTGGCAATAGGAAGTGGAAAGGCTCCAGAAATTACCATGCCATCTTTTTTAAAAAAATCTATAGATGATTCATCATAGTGAAAAATATAATCAAAATCTTTATGTCGCATTTGTTTTCTGAAATCAAAATATTGTTTAAGTGAACCAATAGTATAGTTTAACTTGGAGTCGATAATATTTGGAAATTGTTCACTCGATAATGCCACCTTGATTCCACTAATCCGATCAATAAATTTATCTGGGAAATGTTCCCCTCTGAAAAAAAAAGTAATATCCGCTGCAAATTCTGATAATCTCTTAATGGGGAACAAATCAGAGTGACAAAACATAAATGGAAATTCTTTTACTTCATATTCTGTTGAAAGATCATTTTCATAATGCATTCTAAAGTATTCTGGTTGCCCGACAAAGGCTATCTTGATTTTGTCCATAATTCGTAACCCCCAGTCCTTCGACTACTTTTTTACTTCTTATACTCCCTGTACCATGTCCAGGCCAGTCGCATATATCGATCGATAGGTTGTGAAATAGCATTGGGAAGCAATCGAATAAAAAATGAATACAGCGACTTGATAGTTTTTAATGAACCTTGTTTTTGATAGGTGCCACCATATAATGGTGTGGATACTTTTGCCTTAATAGGGGGTTGAAAATATGTTCTTGCAACCTTTTGTGTTTCAATAGTCTTGCCATTGAGTTCATTCATAACAGCATCTGCAAATTGTTTACCCTCAGAATTTTGGGTTTTTTTTGCCATGAACATTTCGGATTTCCGTGAACGAATTTCACGAAGCTCTTGGGAATGAATAAGTGTCTGAAGGGCCTCAGCGATGGATTCAGGAGTTTGATGTGCCAAAGTGATTGTATCATCAGGGTAATCGAAAAGATTGTTTTCCCTGTAAATGTCCACGGTGGGAAGGCCTGTTGACATCATCTCAAAGGGTATACGGGATGGGTTTGTAGAGCTGATACACAATCCAAGAGTGGTTTGGTTATAAAGTTTTGCACATTCATGGACATCGATCAATCCAAGATTTTTGTGTTTAAACCAAACATGTTTTGATAGAGAGGGATGAGAGCCGTAAAGATAAATATCAACTTCAGGATTATTATGTTTTAAAATACCAAGAGCTTCAATGCCCAATCTACTACATCTACGGGGTTTGTCGGGTTGATTGATGAAACATACAGAAGGGCGAGGCTTATTTGTGGAGTCTTCTTTGGAGTTGAAATAGATACTTTTATCAACACCGAATTCGACAGGAATACATGGGGTTTTACTTGTTCCGTAAAGCTTATGTGACAACCATTTTCCCATCGTTATGATTTTCAAATCCAACTTATAAGTATTTTCTGCCATAAGATAGGCATCACTAACATTGTAAAAGTAAGATTCATAGTCTTGGACAAAATAAAATTTGTGCTTGCAGTTTAAATGAGCAACGAAAGGGGCTGAATACCAAATTGTGGCAATGGCAATATCAATTTTTATATTATCCCGCCATGAGGAATAGACTTCGTCAAAGGTAAAGCCATATTTGGAAAATATCTCTTTAGAAGGGTTCTTGAGACTGTCTTCGAGAAAGATCACAGTCTTTATGCAGTTTTGCAATGCATCAGCCATTGCAAAAACAGTTCTTAGTCCGCCGGAACCGTCAATTAATTTTGGTACATACCATCCTACCGTAATGTTTTTATCTTGCATTTCATATACCAAATTAGATTTTTTATCGGGTGGTTTTTTATGTGGTCACATTCAGACTTTAAAACTTCAGATTCAGACTTTAAGACTTCAAAATCTGATGTCATTTGTTTCATGGCATCGAATCGTTCCAAAGCCAAGTGGCACGCATGATCACGCTCGGACTTTAAAAGATCTACTGTCTCACTTAACAAAGACGTGAACTTTTCCAAAAAAGCGGAATAGCTGCGGGTAGAAAGAGGTACAGATAACATTTTTTGTAGTTCAAATATACCTGTAAAGAAAAAATTTGAATAGTCAAATTCCTGCTTTACTAAAGAGAAGCCATTTGCCGTTCCAAAATTAGCTATTGAGAAATCATCGACAAAAAACAGATGTTCGGGGAAAATATGATCTTTCAAAAGTCCTGGCAATTGCACAATGATCCGACCGTCATCTACTAAGATTTCTTTGCATATTTTTAAAACATCTTTGAAGCCCGAAATATGCTCAAGTGAGTGCCAAAATATCAAATACCGAACTTTGACTCCTGATTGTTTTAGATTTTGGAGTGCTTCTTGTGCAGGTTCGTTAATCAGATTGCTGCGATCTATTTTAAAAGTATTTTCTGCAATTCCACAAAGGAAATGAGAGGGTTCAACTGCATAGCCAATTTGCCCTGAATTTAATAAGCTGGAGGTTAATGATCCATGCCCGGCTCCTATATCAACAAAGTCAATGGAGTTTTTTTCATGTGAACTAATATCTTTTGACCAAGTCAGGATATTTTTGGCCACTCCATCTGATTCACTGCGTATCTTTAGTAATTCACTTTGGGAATGGTTGCCCCAAAAGTTGTCATGGAGATCAATCTGTTTTGATAGCTCTTCTTTACTCGGTTCAAAGCTAAAGTTGTTTACAATGCCACAATTATGACAATAGTGGAGTTTATTACCTCCCAATTCAGTGGAAATTAATTCATGATTCGAGCAAACTCGACAGGTCATTTTATCCATTTTATTTTTGATTGAATGTTAGCATTGTTATTTCCAAATTGATCTGACTGTTTTTAGTCGGTTAGTTGTAATGGAACTTATTTGGTTTTTTCTAAAAGATGTCAACTATAATATTTTTATCTTGCGTTTCATATGTAAAAGTAGATTTTTTATCGGGCGGTTTTTTATGTGGTCACGTTCAGACTTTAAAAGATCTACTGTCTCACTTAACAAAGATGTGAACTTTTCCAAAAAAGCGGAATAGCTGCGGGTAGAAAGAGGTACAGATAATGTTTTTTGTATTTCAAATATGCCTGTAAAGAAAAAATTTGAATAGTCAATTTCCTGCTTTACTAAAGAGAAGCCATTTGCTGTTCCAAAATTAGCTATTGAGAAATCATCGACAAAAAACAGATGTTCGGGGAAAATATGATCTTTCAAAAGTCCTGGCAATTGCACAATGATCCGACCGTCATCTACTAAGATTTCTTTACATATTTTTAGAATGTCTTTGAAGCCCGAAATATGCTCAAGTGAGTGCCAAAATATCAAATACCGAACTTTGACTCCTGATTGTTTTAGATTTTGGAGTGCTTCTTGTGCAGGTTTGTTAATCAGATTGCTGCGATCTATTTTAAAAGTATTTTCTGCAATTCCACAAAGGAAACGAGAGGGTTCAACTGCATAGCCAATTTGCCCTGAATTTAATAAGCTGGAGGTTAATGATCCAGGCCCGGCTCCTATGTCAACAAAGTCAATGGAGTTTTTTTCATGTGAACTAATATCTTTTGACCAAGTCAGGATATTTTTGGTTACTCCATCTAATCCGCTACGTATCTTTAGTAATTCACTGTGAGAATGGTTGTTCCAGAAGTTGTCATTGGCATCAATCTGTTTTGATAGCTCTTCTTTACTCGGTTCAAAGCTAAAGTTGTTTACAATGCCACAATTATGACAATAGTGGAGTTTATTACCTCCCAATTCAGTGGAAATTAATTCATGATTCGAGCAAACTCGACAGGTCATTTTATCCATTTTATTTTTGATTGAATGTTAGCATTGTTATTTCCAAATTGATCTGACTGTTTTTAGTCGGTTAGTTGTAATGGAACTTATTTGGTTTTTTCTAAAAGATGTCAACTATTATTTCTTACAAAATTCATTTTGAAGTCTGTGTTCCCACTTCAGAGCCGTTTTGCAAATAAAAGACAAATCATTAAATTTTGGCGACCAACCCAAAATTTTCCGGATTTTTTCTGTTTCGGCCACAAGTTGGGCAGGATCTCCGGATCGACGTTCCGATTCCACGATTTTAAAGTCAACGTCGCTGACCCTTCTCATTGTTTCCAAAACCTCTCTAACTGAAAAACCTCGGCCATATCCACAGTTGAATATTTCAGGAGTTCCACCATTTTGGAGATACTCAACCATCCGGACATGGGCCTCTGCCAGATCCTCAATATGTATAAAGTCCCTGATACAGGTCCCATCACGGGTTGGATAATTAACACCATATATTTTGACATGATCCCTGTGACCGGAAGCCGCCTGGCAAGCGATTTTGATAAGATGAAAAGCCTTTTTTGTGAATTGACCCCTGAGACTTTTCAAATCTGCTCCGGCTACATTGAAATATCTGCAAATGACATAATTCATTTTTGATGAAGACAAAGTACATGAATCATGCAAAATCTTTTCAAACATAAGCTTGGTTTCACCATAGGGATTAACAGGTGAAGTCAGGGCTGTTTCCTTCACGGGAATCTCATCGGGTTGTCCGTAAACAGCAGCAGAAGATGAAAACACAAAAAACTTAACACCTGCGGCTTCACAGGCTCTTAGCAAGGTAATGGAGCAAGCCAGGTTGTTCTGATAGTATCGGGAAGGGTTATTCATTGATTCTTCAACACTGATAAAGGCTGCACAGTGGATCACTGTTTTGATTCTATGTTTTTTGAAAAATTTTTCCAAAAACCGGGAATCACCTATACTGGCTACATACAAAGGAACTCCCTGAGGAACAGTTTTTTTGTGACCGTTTGAAAGATCATCAATAATGATAGGCTTATAACCCGCTTGGAGAAGTTGAGCAGCGATATTTGAACCAATAAAACCGGCACCTCCTGTGACAAGAATATCCATATTATTTAAAATCCTCTTGCTGCAATTGTTTTGTTGCCATGGCCTTTAATATCATCTTTCACGAAGACTTTAACACCAAATCTTGTGTCCACTAAATTAGTGGAGGATTAATTTTTCCACTTTTAAGTTGAATAATCCTGTTACAATAAGGTTTTAAGAAATTTTCATCATGATGTGCCATGATAAGTATTTTAACTTTGCTTTTAAACTCATTGATGCGGGCTAGAGCTCGTTCCTGAAACTCTCCATCTCCGGCCCCAATGGCTTCGTCCACAACTAAAATGTCAGGAGAAATGGAAGTGGAAATGGCTAAACTGAGCCTGGAGGTCATTCCCGCAGAATAGGTTTTAACAGGAAGGCTGATAAAATTTCCAAGGCCTGTAAAATCCCTAATTTCGTCAATAAGACTCTGGATTTTCTTTTTACTCATACCAAGGATGTAACCTCTTAAATAAATGTTTTCCACTCCTGTGGCTTCCGGGTCCATTCCCGCTGTCATATCAATCAGTGTTCCGACAGTCCCCCTTATAATAATAGTTCCCGACGTGGGTTTATAAATACCCGCTATAACTCTTAAAAGAGTGCTTTTGCCAGCCCCATTATGTCCTGTAAGACCCACCCTGTCGCCTTCTTTGAGTTCAAGGGAAAAGGAGTCAATGGCTTTAACAGTGATGGCATCCTTATCATAATCTATGACTCCCCCTGTTACCTGATTCAATAATTTTTTCTTCAGGGACCTTGAGCTTTGGCCGTAAATTTTGAATTCCACAGAAATGTTTTTAATGGATACCTGAACCATGTTTTATCACCTAGACCCAATAAGGGATGCGTGAGTAAGTTCGTTTATAAAGTGCCAAAGTTAAAATGGCACCTATAATTGCAGAAATAAATATTATCATCCAGGAGATGTTTTCAGGAGTTTTTCCCAGAAGAGGAGAACGTACAATATCTAAAAGGTGATGAAGGGGATTCCATGTCACAAAAACAGGACGAACCTTAAAGGAACTCACCGTCCAGAAAACAGGTGTTATAAAGAACAAAACCTGCAATAAGTTAATAACAATTTGTGGAATATCCCTGAATCTGGTTGAGATGATTCCTATAAACAGTCCAAGCCAGCAGCAGGTCAAAAGGAACAGAAAAAAACCAGGGATGAAGAGAAGATAATTTAAGAAAAAATTTTTATCCAAAAAAACAAATATAAAAAGGTAGATAATCATATTATGTCCCCAGATAATAAGATTTCTTGAAACTGTGCGATAAAAATGAACACTGAGGGGAGTAGGAACATTGCAAATATAACTTTGGGCTTCCACAAAGGTGCTGGCTCCTTCTATCAAAATGCAGGTAAAAAGATTCCAAAATATAATACCAATGGCAATGGTTGGAAGAGCTTTCATGATGTCCTGATTGAAAAGTCTGGAGTTAATAAACCCCAGAGTTCCAATCATTATTCCAAGACTCAGCGTTAACCAGAAAGGACCAAGAACGGAACGCCTGAATCTTTGTTTGATATCGTGAACTGAAAAGTTCCACCACAAGGATGGAGATATAAGTCCCTCCCACAAATCACTCATGGCCATTTTTTTAAAGTTTTCAGGGGAAATGACAGTTTCTTTCATGACACTCGCTTTTTGGTAATGTTTGATTTTTTCATATTTTTAACTGTTGGAAATCTGTTTTACAATTTGTTTTAAAAATTTCATGGTTTCTTCTATAAGCAGAAATTTAAGCAGAGTTCTCCTTTTCATTTGATTTTAATCCCAAACTGGATACATAAGCTTTTGAATGGACTCCTTCTTTTGATCTCAATCTTATCAACTCCAGAACATCCTTATTATCCATTTGATCTTTTCTTGGGGCAAAAAGGGCTCTTGTTCTTGATTCCGCATTCATTTTTGGGACCTGCAGGTAATAGGATGCAAAACTTTTTCTGTACTTTCCTTTGGGGAGGGTGAGTTTTTGACACATTCCGTGCCATGAGTTTTGGGTGGTATCAATAATAACGGCCCGGTTAAAAAATGGAATCACTTTTTTCACTAACTCTCCAGGCTTGTCAGGTTGACTGGATGGGGACCATAAGCCAAAAGCTCCACCGTATTCTTCCCTGAAATCAGTTTCAAGGTAGACAATGACATTGATTTTTCGTTGCAGTCCTGTTTTGGGGTGTATGGAATAATCAAGGTGGGGATTTAGGTTTCCCTCATCTGAGTGGATATGAAGACCCCCCCCGTGAAGACCGTGATCTGGATACAGCTGACTGTCACTGATTTTTTTCAGAAAATGGATGAACTCAGGAGAATTTAATTCTGAAAACACTTTGTACTGGAGAGAATCAAAGTGATTCCAGGTATTGAGAGTCTTTTTGTCCTCTATGGCGTTTTTATAGATATGCCAGCATTTATTATTATAGTCCGGAAAACTCTTTGAAAGTTTTTTTGCAGTATCCAGATGAAAAAAATGATCGATGACTATGTGTGAATAAGGTTTGTTATTTATAAAGTCGGTGGATTTTATATCCAGGGCGGATTTATTGATAAACTGCATTTGGAAACTTTCTCCCGGATTGATTTTACCTCAGATCACCTTATGCTGATCCCGTCTGAATTTTCGGAGTTTTTCTCTCCTGAAAACAACCGAAAATTCAAATGGAATCAGTATAATTCAAACCAGTTTCTATATAGATGAAGAGATTGACCTGGTCAATTCCTGATTAAAGGAATATTATCAATAATTTGTCAGGAAAATACTTCCGCTTTGGACAGGTTTGTTCCCTGGGAGTCCTTTTCAGAAAGGAAGATATCCTTTTCTTTCATTTTCCAGTCGATGTTCAATTGTGGGTCTTTCCAGTGGATACAACGTTCAAGGTCTTTGCTATAATAATCAGTAACCTTGTAAAGAAGTTCCGCTTTTTCGGAAAGTGTGACAAAACCGTGGGCAAAGCCTTTGGGGATCCAGAGTTGTTTTTTGTTTTCCCCTGAAAGGATTTCCCCCACCCATTTTCCAAAAGAGGGGGAGCTTTTTTGAAGATCCACAGCCACATCAAGAACCTCCCCCTGGATCACCCGGACCAGTTTTCCCTGGGCCTGGGGGTTGATCTGATAGTGCAATCCACGCAAAACACCCTTGGTGGATTGGGAATGATTGTCCTGCACAAATGTGGGAGAAAATCCAGTGGCTTTATGGAAAATTTTTTGATTGTAACTTTCAAAAAAAAATCCCCGATGGTCTTTGAAGACTCCCGGTTCAAACAGGATAATATCAGGAATGGAAAGTGATTTAAAAGTCACGGATAAATGCTCCTTTTTGAATTAAAAAATATTTATTTTTCACATTATTTCATAAAATTGAATCAAAAATAACTGATTTTTCTATTCCACCAGCCCCATTAAATACTGCCCATAGTGGCTCGCTTTTTTCTGAAAGGCCAGTTTTTTTACTTCATCAGCACTGATCCAGCCTTTTTTTAGGGCAATTTCCTCCAGACAGGCAATTTTCAGCCCCTGACGGTGTTCGATGGCCTGAACAAACTGATTGGCTTCAAGCAAACTCTCATGGGTCCCTGTATCCAGCCAGGTATAACCTCGTCCCATAACTTCAAGAAAAAGATTTTTTTCCTTCAAATAGCATTTGTTTAAATCAGTGATTTCATATTCTCCTCGTTTTGAGGGTTTGAGTCCTTTGGCATATTCCACAACCTTTGAGTCATAAAAATAAAGACCGGTGATAGCATAGTTGGATTTGGGTTGTTTTGGTTTTTCTTCAATTCCAAAAACTTTTCCCTCTTTGTTAAACTCCACAATACCGTAGCGTTCCGGGTCTCTCACATGATATCCAAAGATTGTGGCTCCCTCCTGGCGGTTATTGGCTGAATCCAGGATTTGATTGATGGAATGACTATAAAAGATATTATCTCCAAGGATGAGGGCTGAGGGATTTTCACCGATAAAGGATTCTCCGATAATAAAAGCCTGGGCCAGTCCTTCAGGGGCATTTTGTATGCGATGTTCAATACTTAACCCCCATTGGGAGCCGTCACCTAAGAGCCTTTTGAAACTTGGAAAATCCTGGGGGGTTGAGATCACAAGGATTTCCCTGATTCCTGTGAGCATCAGTATGGATAGGGGGTAATAGATCATGGGTTTGTCAAAAATGGGTAGCAGTTGCTTTGAGACTACCTGCGTTACAGGGTAGAGCCTGGTTCCATGTCCCCCGGCCAGTATGATGCCCTTTCGTTTCATGTCTTTTCCTCTTCCAAAGCCCATTTTTTGATAAATTCCTGAATATGGGTTTGCCATTCAGGGAGCCTGATTCCAAAGATTTTTGATATCTTTGTGGAATCAAGTCGCGAGTCCCTTGGTCGTTTTGTTGGCGATGGATAGCTGGTGGCAGGAATGGGATTTATACCATTGGGTTTTAGCTGTAAAGTCATTTTGTTTTCCACGGCCTGGTTAATAATGTAGCTTGCAAAATCATACCAACTCACTTTTCCAGGGGGCGTTAAGTGATAAATTCCGCAGATTTGTTTTGAATCTCTGTTTTTATTCTTTCCCCTATCCTGAAAGGATACATTCCAGATACGATCAACAATCAAAGCTGTTGTATCAGCAATGAATTTGGCACTGGTGGGGGTGCTGAACTGATCTGAGACCACGTTGATTTCATTCTTTTTTTTGGCAAGGTGAAGAATGGTTTTTAGGAAATTGGATCCATGGGAGGAATAAACCCCACTGATGCGAAAAATCAGAAAATGACCATTGATCTCTTGTACAGCCTGTTCCCCCAGAAGTTTTGTTTTTCCATAAGCGTTCAGTGGGTTGGGAAGATCTGTTTCCAGATAAGGTTCTGTTTTTTCTCCGTCAAAAACATAGTCAGTGGAATAGTGAATCAACCAGGCTTTGAGTTTTTTAGCCTCTTCCGCCAAAATTCTGACAGCAACTCCATTGATCTGTTTGGCCTTGTCAAATTCGGATTCGGCCTTATCCACAGCCGTGTAGGCTGCCGCATTGATAATGATATTGGGAACATAGTTGGTAATAATGTTTCGAAGATTTTGACTGTCTTCAAAATTTGCTGTCTGACTGTCATGGGTTTTAATTTCTCCAAGAGGAGTCAGAGATTTCTGTAATTCACGGCCAATTTGTCCGTTTTTTCCAAAAAGTAATATCTTCATGCGTTGTCAGATTATTTATTTTAAACAAATCTTCTTATTATAAAAAATCCGGCTCAGAATAAATGATCTTTTCCTGGAATTCAAACAGGATCAGCGTATTGGGTATTTATCCAGCTTTGGTAGGATTCACGGGTCATGGTCTGTTTGGCCCAGTTTTGGTTATCCAGATACCATTCAAGGGTTTTTTCAAGACCGGTTTCAAGGGTTTCTTCGGGCATCCAGTAAAGTTCCCTTTTTATTTTATGGCTGTCAATGGCGTATCGCCGGTCGTGTCCGGGGCGGTCTTTAACAAAGCTGATCTGATTTTTGTAGGACTGTCCCTGGGACAGGGGATGTTTTTCATCAAGAAGCTCACAGAGAGTGTGAACGATTTCAAGGTTGGTTTTTTCGTTAAATCCCCCTATGTTGTAGACTTCACCGGGTTTTCCTGCTTCAAGGACACGGCACAGAGCCTTGCAGTGGTCAATCACATAGAGCCAGTCCCTGATCTGCTGTCCATCCCCGTAAATGGGAAGATTTTTTCCATTCAGTGCGTTTTGAATTATCAGGGGAATGAGTTTTTCAGGAAACTGGTAGGGGCCGTAATTGTTGGAACAGTTGGTGATAACGGTTGGAAGTCCATAGGTGTGATAATAGGAGCGGACCAGGTGATCCGAAGAGGCTTTACTGGCACTGTAGGGACTGTTGGGTTTGTAGTTATTTTCCTCTGTAAAGGCCGGGTCATCAGGCTTCAGGGAACCATAAACCTCATCGGTTGAAACGTGGATGAAACAAAAAGTGTTTTGACCCAGGGGATGATCTCCGCCGTTTTTTTTCAGAAGGTTTTGGAAGATTTTGCCAGTAAGCCAGAGCGGCTTTTAGAAGCTGAAAGGTTCCCATAATATTGGTCTGGATAAAGGCATCGGGACCCTGAATGGAGCGGTCTACATGGGACTCCGCAGCAAAGTTGATAATGATTCGGGGTTTGTGTTTTTCCAGTAAATTGGCAACCAGTGGGAAGTCGTTGATATCCCCTTGAACAAAAATATGACGGGGATCATTTTTTAATGTGGAAAGATTTCCCAAATTTCCGGCGTAGGTGAGTTTATCCAGATTGATAATCTGTTCGTCATTATTTTTTAGCCAGTGATGAATGAAGTTGGAACCTATAAATCCAGCCCCCCCTGTGATGAGAAGGCTCATATTTATATTTTCCCAAGGAATGTTGCCACGGAAAGCCCCAGGTTTCCCATAAAGGTCTGGCGAAAAACCCCCGATTTCCAGACTCCAAGGCATCGTTTGGGTAGGGAGGCTGTTCTGGCTGAGGCAAACTGGTTGAAAATCATTTTGTTTTCAGGGGTGAGAAGATACTGGGATTTTTGAAGGAATTTTATGTTTATGTCGTTTAAAAATTTAAACTTTCCATGGAAGAGTTTAACAATCCGTAAAAAACGTCCTGACCAGGTAAGGTTGGTCCCTGTTATGTTTTCCTCATGCTGACGGTATTTGAGGTTGGCACGGGGGTCATAGAAAATATGCCCCCCACATCCTGAAATAACAATTTGTATCCACCAGTCGTGGTGTCCCTCAACATTCACGTTTTCACTGGCTTTTTGAATAACCTGCCTGGCTTTTTTGTTAAAAAGCATGGTGTTTCCCCCTATAATACTCTGAACCAATGCGTTTTTAAAACAGGGTTTCTTTTTAAAAAGAGTGGAGAATCCTATGTTGTTTTTTTGTTTATCCACGATTTCCGTTCGGGAGCCGTAGACAACCGGTTTTTCTTCGGAAAATTTTGACAGACACTCAATACTTCTTTCAAGCTTGTCGTGATACCAATAATCATCCTGATCGGCAAAGGCAAAAAAATCCGCATCTATTTCATTGTTGAGAACAAGGGATAAAAAGTTTTTACTGACACCTTGTGTGGATGAGTGACGTGTCAGGTTCACACGGGAGGGGTGTTTTGCGGCAAACTTTTCAAGGATGGCATAGGTGTTGTCACTGGAATTGTCATCAGAGGCGTACAGATACCAGTTTTTGTAAGTCTGACTGCTGATTGAAAGGAGTTGTTCTTCAAGGTACTTTTCCCCGTTAAAACAGGCTAAGAGGATGGCCACTTTTTTATCTTTTGTGCCAGGGGCAACGGATCTGTTTTTATCTAAAGAAGCCTGGGAAAACATGATATTCCATGTACATCATACTTTTAATATTTCAAGTATTTATCAGGGAATGTTTCATGCCTGAACGATAAACATTATTTTAATATAATAACTTGAGAAAACTGCACTGCGTCAATATTTTTGAAAATAGTTTTTTTGCCATGACTAAGCCGCTTTTTGACGGGCTTCCCATAGATCCTGTTCAGCTTGCATAGGGACCCACACATCCCATGGGTTTGGGATTTTAATCATCATTTCCTCCAATGTAAGCCAGGGTGATGCCCTCTTCAGAGGGAAAAGACTGCCAGCGGGTGACATAAACACTTCGGGAGAGATGGTTGAGAACTGTTTTTTTTAAAACCCCCTGTCCGTGGATAATTTTAAGCCGATCCAGATTACTGAGTTGGGCTTTATCGAGGGTCACTTCCAGTTTCCCGATGGCTTCAGAGGGTTTTAACCCCCTTAAATCAATTTGATCTTTTTGGCTGATAGGGTTTAACCCCTGACCCCTGTTTTTTTTCTTTAAGGGGTTGGATCTTTTTTGAGATGGCCCCAAAAAGCTCCAATGAATAAAAAGTCTCATGAATCCTGAGAGGACGGGGATTTCCCCTTTGGTGTTGGGTTCCCCCTGGATAATTCCATCCCTTTTGAGACTTGAAATAAAAACAGGGCTTCCCGGTGGAAATTTTTGGACAAAGTTTTCAAGGTTTTCCGGTTCTTTTCCTTTGGAATTGGATTTGATCAATTCCGGAAAACTCATGTTTATTTCCTCTCTTTTTTGGTGGGCTTCAAAAATGTTTTTTATTTCTTTTTCTTTGAGTTCTTTTTTTACTTTTTCCATCCATTGTGAGATTTCCTTATTCATGCGTTCTTTTTTCTCATATTCAAATTGATCTGTTTTCTTTTTGTATTCCGATTGGTCTTTTTTCGCTTTTCTGATCTGATCTTCAAGTTCGATTTTGAGTTTCACCACATCCTCTTTCACTTTTTCCATTTCCTCTATAAATTGCAGACGTTTTTGTCCGGAGGGACTCAGAAAGGCTTTGGCCCTGTTATAAACACTTTCCAGGATGCCTGTTTTTTGGGCCATGGCGAAGGCAAAGGATTGGCCGGGCAGCCCCCTTATGAACTGATAGGTGACAGATCCTGACTGGGTGTCATAGTTCATGGAACCGTTGATAATGCCGGAGTCTTTTTTCCATCCCGTTTTTAAAGGCCCCAGGTGGGAGGTGATCAGCCCAAAAACATTCTGTTCGGCATAGTGTTCGATAAACCCCCGGGCCAGGGCGGCTCCTTCATCGGGATCCGTGGAACCGCAGATTTCATCAATCAATATGAGGGAGTCAAGACCCCGGGCTTTGCAGGCCTCGTTGAGAATATGAAGATGGCCGACAAAGGTGCTTAAATTCTGGTCAACACTTTGGTTATCCCCCACAGCCACAAAAATTTTTCAAAAAAAGGAAGAACGGGGTGGGGACTGGTACTTACGGGAAGCCCACAGCGGGCCATATGGCAGGCCAGACCAAAAGATTTAAGTAGAACAGTTTTTCCCCCGGCATTGGGACCGGAGAGAATAAGAACTCTTTCCTTTTTATTGAAATAGAGACTGTTTGGGATCACTTTTTCTCCGTGAATGACCATAAGCGGGTGTTTCATGTCTTTAATTTTAATGGAGTTCCTGCTGAACTCCACCGGATGGGCTTCAATGAGACTGGCAAACTGGGCTTTTGATAAAAAACAATCCACTGTAAGCATGATTTCTTTGGTTTCATAAAAGTTCTGGAGATGACGGAAAAGATAATCGGAGATTTCCTTTAAAAGTTTTTCAATTTCCTTTTGTATGTCAATTTCAGCCTCTTTGATGCGGTTGTTCAGCGGAATGATAATTTTCGGTTCCATAAACACGGTTTGCTTTGAGGAACTTGTATCGTGGATAATGCCATCCAGTTCGTGTCGCATTCCACTTTTTATGGGGATCACCCACCGGCCTTCCCGATTGGTGACATATTTTTCCTGGAGGACGGGATCATAATGATGTCCCTTAACGAGTTCATCGAGAATCTTTTGAATTTTGGTTACCAATTGTTTTTTTTCCCTGGTGAGTTTGTAAAGATTTTCAGAGGCATCACTGCGGATATCCCCCTGGGGGGTCATAAGCTGATCAATGGCTGAGAGAGGTTCACCGGCCTCCATGATTTTTGATTTGATGGATTCAGACCAGGAGTCTTGAAAGGGCACCAGCACTTTATTGAGACAGTCCACTTCCAAAAGAAAGAAGCGGATGTCTTTGAGTTCAATGGTTTTAAGAATGGCGTTTTTTTTAAGTCGCAGGGCCCAGGAGTGGAAAAAATCAAGACTTTCCATGGGGGGGCGTTCCCCGGTTTTTAAAAGGCTTTGGGCTTCAGTGATGATGAGAAAACTTTTTTGTGCTTCTTCGGGATTCCTGAGGGGACGGGTGGCTTGAAGTTTCTGCCTTGCTTCAGAGGAAGTGGCGAATTTCATCAGGGACTGAAGGGCTTTGTCCCAGTCAATGTTTATTGGTTCCCGCAAGTCGATCTCCAAGAATTATGGATCCAATGAGCAAAAGAAGAATCCATATCCAGTTTTCGGAAAGTTTCATGTAAAAGGTGAAGGGGGGTGTGGAATGATAGGGAACATCAAAAACTTTAACCCATTCCTCATTGAGTGGTGATTGTTCCAGTATTTTACCGTCACTGAGGATCACAGTGGATATGCCGGTGTTTGTCACCCGTATCAGAGGTCTTCTGTTTTCAATGGCCCGGGCCATTGTCATATACATATGCTGATAAGGTTCAGAGGTTTGCCCGAACCAGGAATCGTTGGTGACATTGATAAAAATCAGGGCCTTCTTTTTTTGAAGTTGGGTTGAAAATTCGTCAAAAAGACCCTCATAACAGATCTGGGTTCCAATAAGTGCTTTTGGATGTTTCAGGACGGAGGGACCTGTTCCGTGGGTGAGGTCAGAAACCATGGGGAGCAGATCTTTTAATTTGGGAAAGTATTTACTAAAAGGCAGGTATTCCCCAAAGGCGAGAAGTCTGGTTTTTTGATAGGAACCCAAAGTGTTCATTCCATCTGTAAGAATCAGTGAGTTGAAGATTTTTTTATTTTTTTCCTCAAAGGCTCCAATGAGAAAAGGTGTGTTCAGTTTCATGGATAATCCGGCCACTTTTTCGTAGTGGGGATCTGTGGAATCCTCTGTGATGGTTGCGGGAATGGCGGTTTCAGGCCAGATGACAAGGTCTATGTCCTTGTTTTCTGATTGCTCAAATCCCCGGAGAGTCAGATGGATATGGGTTTGGGTGATACTGTCCACATAACGCCACCCCACTTTCGCCTGAACTTTTTCAAAATTTCCGATATTTCCCTGGACAGCCAGCACCCGAAAAGACTGATCGGGCTTTTTAATATTTTTGGAAATTATAAATCCAATTCCGTTGATTAGGATCAGGACACCCAGAGCCAGGACTCCAAAGCCCAGACTTCTGTTCCTTTTTTTTCTGGAGATCAATGCCAGGCATAAAAAGCTGTTGATTAAAAGTGTTATAATATTGAGTCCAAAAAAACCGATCCACTGGGCTGTGTGAAAACCCGGAAACTTTGCAAACAACCAGGGATAACCCAGATGCCAGTAAAAAATAAAAGGATAGAGTCTTTCGCAAAGTACGAAAATGAAAGGCAGGAGAATAAGAGAGGCTGTTTGGCTCAGATTGAGTTTGCCGGAGAGCCATTTCCAAAAAACTCCAGCCAGTGGATAATAGAGATGACTAAAAGCACAAAAGAGGAGAAGAACTCCCACGCCCACAAAAAAAGGCAGATGACCGAATTCCACAACGGTGTGGGTAATCCAGTAAAAACCAATGAGATTGAGGACAAACTGGGTGATCCAGCCCCCCAGAAAGATTTTTTTTAAAGAGACTTCTTTAAGCCAGAAAAACCAGAGAGGTATGAGGCAAAAAAACAGGGCCCAGGGGAAAAAGGGGATATAACTTGTACCGATCAAAAAACCTGACAACAGGGGCCATTTATAGGAATGAATATTTTTCATGGTTTATGCCTATAAAATTGGCAGAAAAATTTTTCAGTAAAAGCAAATAACATCAGAGACACAAAAAACTTTTATGTTTTGGATATCTTTTATACTCCCTGAATTGTCAATAACAAAAAGGATATCGACGGACGGGTTGTGACTGTTTGCTACATTTAAGGAAAAAATTATGTGACAAATTATGTTATGTGATGTACGAATGTCATTTCCGCATTTCATTAACTTATACTAAAGATCATTTATTTTTCATGCTATTTTCATAGAGACCACTTGTTTTAAGCGGATTTTGGCTAAAGAAATTCAGCATAGAATAAATGATCTCTCAGGGAAATTCCATGAAAACTCAAACACGATCAGTATAATTTTTTTCACAAGTTTTTTTTTAAAGCAAATTTTTTTCAGATTTTCCTGCGGTCTTCCAAATTTTTATCAAAACAGATGAAGAATTACGGTTTTCAAAAAGTGTTTTTATCATTATTTAGTACATTATTCATTACATTATTTTATCCAATGACAAAGATTTTATGATTTAAAATATTTTCCAATCTTTTTCTTGCAATTAAGAAAAGAAATTTTTACGCTTTTCCTGTTGTTTCTGTTATCATTAAAGAATGGGTTCATAATATTGCCTTGTAATTCTCATCTGGATTTTTTGAAGGTGTGAATTTTAAAAAAGAGGAGTGCCATGGATTTTTTGGGTTCACTGTCGGAAAAGTTTAACAGTGGTGGAATCTGTATGTGGTTCATACTGGGTTTGTTTGTCCTTGGGGTTGTTATCACCATTGAAAGGATTATTGCCCTTTATATTAAAAGAAAGCCGGAGCAAAAAATCAAAGTTCTTGTTTTTGAAAAGGGAATTCGTCAGGGAAAACTGGATTCTGTATTGAAAGCCAGTCAGGAAAATGAGAGTCTGTCTATTTACAGGACGGTGGCAGCAGGCACCGAAGTGGCCATGAACATGGGCGGCAAAGATGAAATCCACGGTCGCATGGAGGAGGTTATCCTGGAGGAAACAGAGGAAATTGAAAAGAGAACAGCCTTTCTCGCCATGATTGCCAACGTGGCCACTCTGGCGGGACTCTTGGGAACCATTACGGGAATGATCAAGGCCTTTGCCGCTGTCAGTAATGCCAGCCCTGTGGAAAAAGCCACTCTTCTTTCCAATGGTGTTTCCGAGGCCATGAATACAACGGCTTTTGGTTTGATTGTGGCTATTCCCACGCTTCTTGTTTACGCTATTCTGACCAACCGCTCTCAGGCCCTTACTGACGATCTGAATCAGGCGGCTCTTAAGGTTTACAATTGGTTGAGTCATTCATTCAATCCCCTTGAGTTTCACAACCGTCCCTCTTCAGAGTTTTAGGGGGAAAGAGGAAAAATATGTTTGGAGAGAGGAAAACAAAAAAGTCCATGAATACGGAAATTGATCTGGTGGCTTTTATCTCTCTTTTGTCTGTTTGTATTTGTTTTTTGCTGTTAACCACTGTGTGGGTTCAGATTGCCTCAATGAATGTCAAGCAGGCCATTGGCGGTCAGGCTGCGGAAGGTTTGAAACCAAAACCGGAAATGTGGGTTTTGTTTGAACCTGAAGGAGGTTTGAAGATTCAGTTGCGTAACAGTCCAAAAAAGATTCTGAGTGTTTATAAAAACCGGGAAATTAAGGGGAGGGAAGGGCGACCTGATTATGAAAGGTTGAGTGATTATCTGACAAAGCTCACCGGGGATTTTGATCAGTTGTCCATGGCTCTTATTCGCCCTTCAAAAGTAACCAGGTTTGAGGACATTATCAGGTTGATGGATGTTTTCAGGCAGAGTGGGATCGAAGATCTGGGAGTGACACCTATTTAATCATAACGTAAAAGGAGTTTGGATTGTGTTTTATCAGGTTTCACAGAGATATTTAAAATCCATATCCAGAGCCAAAGTCAGAAAAAATCTTGTGGCCACAATTATGCTGACATCTCTTGTGGATACTTTTCTGTTCTTGTGATTTATCTTTTGGTGACTTTTTCAACCACAGGCGAACTTCTTTATGTTGGTAAAGGTATGGAACTGCCATCAGCCAGTGAGGTCGTGGGTCTTGAACGCAATGTGGTGGTGAAAGTTGAAAAAGAAAAGTTGTACATTGAAGAAGAGGAAGTGTCTGTCAACAGTCTTGTTGAAAAACTTGTAAAGTTAAAAAAAAATTGGGAAAAATATTATCCGGGAACGGAATTCAGTGGAGCCATGACCATTCAGGCTGATCGTCGTCAGACCTATGATCTTCTCAGTCATGTGATTCAGGCGGGAAGCCATGCCGGTTACAGTGATATCAATTTTGCGGTGGTTAGAAAGTAAGAAGGATTTTTATGAAAAATACTGGAAATTGTTTGAATTTGTTTTTTATCTCCCGCCTGGGAAAATTGATCTTTTTTTCCGGATTGCTGATTGTGTTGGTTCTTATTGTGTTTTCCCAACGGGCAAGGGCTGTGCCCGGAAACCAGACCCGTATCCAGACACAGGATCTGTTGATTGGTAAATTAAAAGGGATTTTTTCAGGTTTGCCTGAAAACAGTCCGGACAGGGTGAAAGTGGGTTTGAGGCTTGCCGATCTCCATGCTGAGAGAGGTCGTTTACAGGCTAAAAAAGAGTTGGAAAAAGGTTGTATTGAATGCACCGGTGGACAGGAGGATAGGAAACAAGCTCTCATGTATTATCATTATGTTCTGCCCCATTTGGACTCGAATCAGCTTCAGATTGTTTTAATACAGGTGGGTCATCTTCATGAGTTGGTGGGTCAAAACTCCAAAGCCATTGACCTTTACAGAAAGGTTGTGGATGGAAGTCGGGGTCTTCTGAAAGCGGAAGCTGAATTCTCTTTGGCTGAAATTTACTTTAAACAGAGGGATTTTCGGAAGGCCGGAAGCCATTATCAGAGGACCCTTGCTGAAGATTCTTTTAAAAGAAGGGGACTGGCCGGTTTTCGTCTGGCCTGGTGTCTTTATAATACGGGGGATGTTTTGGGGGCTGTTTCCGGTCTTGAGAAAATGTTAAAAACTCCGGAACTCCTCACCCGTAACAGGGAAATCCTTTCCGGTGTGGATGAGGATTTCAAGGCTGAAATTGCCAGGGATTATACGGTTTTTATGGCCCATAATCAGCAGGTGGATCTTCAGGCCATCGGGAAGGTCTTTGAACTGAGCCCCGACGGGGAAAATCAGATTTTGAATGTTTCATTTCTGGCAAGGGAGTTGGAGCGTTTGGGGCAAATTCAACAATCTGAACAGGCCTGGAAACTGGTTGTGGAAAAAGCGGATCAGCTTCAGGTTCGTATTGATGCTTTAATAAACCTGGCCAGTCTCAGTTTCAGGACAGGTGGGAAAGAGAAACTTTTTTCTTACTTTCAAAGAGCTTTGAGTCAATGGAAATCTCTGCTTCTGGCTGAGTCAAAAACTGAAAAAAGTTTAAAGAAGTTCCAATCAGGCAAACTCCAGGGGATCCAATCCACTGAACAGGTTCAGTCCGGGGAACTGAAAATGCGATTGCGGAATATTGTTTTTGACTGGAATCGCGATGAGAAGAAAACCCCTTCCAAAGAGTTAATCATGGCTTATGAAGCTTATTTTGAAGTGGATTCCAAAGATGCTGAAGCTTTTAAACTGGCCTCGCAGACGGCCCTTCTGGCGGAGGATTTTTCAAGGGCTTATCATTGGAATGGGAAAGCGATGTCTTTAACACGGGATAATAAAGTCCTTGAATCTCTTTTGCTTCGGGGAATTGAAATTGCCGAAAAAGCCAAAAATCCCCAATGGTTGACAGCTTCCCAAAATCTTTATCTGGAAAAAAGTGTGGAAAGATCCAAATTATCGGAAGTTCGCTATCAAATAGCTCAGGTTCACTATGAAAACAAAAATTACGAAGTGGCTGCCGGTAAATTTCAAAAATTGGCAAAATATCCATCGGCTTCATCCAAACTGAAACTTCAGTCTGCTGAAATGGCCCTGGACTGCCTGGTGTTTACAAAAGATGATTCAACCATTGAAACCTGGGGCAGGGAGTTTGCCAAAAGTTTTCCCGATCAAAAAAAACATTTTCTGGGACTGGTGGGTCAGGCCGTTCTGTCCCAGGCGGCCCGATTGTCTTCAGATCATGAAAAGGCCTGGACTGTTCTCAGCCGTTTTGATGTGTCTTACGCTGATCCCGGGAAAGTAAAAACCTACTATGAAAACAAAATTATTTTATCCCGTCAGTTGAATAAGTTTCGTGAAATGGAGGAATCCCTTCAGGCTTTTCTTGCTCTCGATAACATTACAGATAAGGAGCGTCGTTTTGCTCTGGAGAATAAAGTCTGGCTTGATGAGACACAGTTGGATTTCAATGATGCCTATCTTTCCTATAAAAAGTTAGAGATGGATGATTGGCTCAGGCTGGCTCATCTTGCGGATCTGGCTGAGAAACCCTCAGAGAAGTATTATTTTAAGTATTTGAAGACGACACAGGATCCAAAACTGGCCTTTTCCATTTGTTTTAAGCTGGTTGAAAAGAGCGGGACTTTAAAAGGACCGTATCAGTCCTGTGTTTCTCACTTAAAAAAAGACAGGGAGGTTTTTGCAAGTCTCATTATTGACACTTATGGCGGGAAGGGACCCCTGTCCCCTCTTTTCAATCGACTTAAAACCCACGGGCTTGAAAAAACATGGCTGGCTTCAGTTGTTTCCCGTGGTCTCCTGCTTAAGCGGGGTGAAACATGGCTTAAAAAACTTGAAAGACATAAACTTGGGATTGGTCGTTTGGCCCGCTCCATTCAGCAGAGGTTGAATCTCATAAATCGTTTTGAAAGGGTTATCGGTGATGCCACCAAAACCGAGGACTGGCTTGTTCAGGTTGTTTTTTTGGATCATCTGAAAACCCAATACACTCGTTTTTATGAAGACCTGATGGCTTTGCCTGTTTCCGGGGATTTAGGTGAAAAAGAAAAACAGGAGTTTATGACGTTACTCAGCGAACAGGTGACTCCTTATAAACTGAAAGCGGATCGGATTCAGTTAAAGATTGATGAACTCTGGAAAGATCAGAACTCCCAGGATCGTCTTTATGCTGATTTTCATAAAAGCAGCCTGGGGGTTCAGGCTCTTTTAGGCCCCCAGATTGAAAAATTAGGTTCTGTGAAATCATCATCGGGTCTTTTAAACCTGGTTTATCGTCAGAACGGGAAACGCCAATTGTCTTCTGTCTCCTCACTGGAAGCGGCCAGAGAGCAGGTCAGAAAGACCCCCATGGATAAGAAAGCTCTTAAAAAACTTGTTGAATTGGAAACCATTCGGGGATATCAACCCATGATTATTTATTTAAGTAATCGTTTGGAAAAAATGGATTAAATTTATAATGAAGACCATTTGTTTTTGTGACTTTGTAAAAACCTGAACGTATAAAAAGGGGTGATTATGAATTATCGAATCGTATTATTTTTGGCTGTTACTATCGGGAGTCTGTCTGTTTTTTCGTCTCCTAAAGAGGAGCCTGAGAAAAATGTCATAAAAAATGAACAGGAAATTTCTTTTGATGAGATTCTTGTTCAGGGAAAACATCATTTTTCTGAGGAGCCTGTGGAGACAGTTAAACAGGACAGGGTCCTTGATACTCTTCTGGAAATTCCCAAGGACTTTAAGGATCGTATAAAAATGTCGTCAGTGAGGAATTAAAAACCTGTTATTATGATAAAACATCTGGTTTTACATAACAAAAAAGGCAATGTTCTCAGGGTTTATCCCTGGCGGAAGCCTGAAACCCTGTGGGTCCTGTTCCGTAAGGATACAAAAAGACTTGAAGTTATGATCTCCCTGGATCGTTTGAGGAAAGAAAAAGTACCTTTTGAAATACTGGCCCGGGCTTCGGGGGATCAACTTTTAAACAGGCCCTTGCAAGTGGGGGATTTTGGTCATCTCGAACTTGTTAAAAGTGAGGAGATTTCCCCTGTTATTCAAAGAAAACCAATTTCTGAATCTTTCAGGGGCCGAAAGACCATTCTTTTTTCAATTTTTGCTTATCTTTTTATTGGGTTTTTATTGAGTCATGTTTTGGTTCCTGATGAAATTCCAAAAGAAATCAAAGAGGAAAAAAAGCAGGAAATTGTTAAAATTGTGCGTAAAAAGCTGGTCCTCCCCCGATCCAGTTCCCGTCAGACTTTGGTTCTCGGTCAAAACTCCTCACAGGAACAGTCCCAGTCCCGTTTAAAGTCAGCTTCTTCAAAGAGGAGAGGGGCCTTGTTGGCCGCCCTGGGACAGTTGAAAAAAGGTCGGCAGCGGGGAGGTTTGGACCTGGGAGCTGTCAAAGTGACAGAAGGTCCCGGTTTTGGCGGTCACCAGGGAAGTGGCGGTGTTCAAACCAGTCTTTATGGAAAGGGTTTGGTGGCGGCCCCTCTTGGTTCCGGAGGTCATATTAAAGGAGGTGGAGGTTATGGAACCAAAGGCAAAGGAGGAGGTAAAGCGGGTTTTGGTTCTCTTTCTCTGGTGGGATCTTCAGGGGCCTCCCTGACTCCCATAGTTCATGAGTCTTCTGTCGGTGGTGGTCTTGATAGCCGTCTTATTGCCAAAGTGGTTCATCGTAATCTTGGGCAAATTCGTTTTTGTTATGAACAGGGCCTGCAACTCAATGCGTCTCTCTCCGGTCGGGTGTCCATTTTCTGGATTATTGACGCTAACGGTCGTGTACCGATTGCCAAAATAAGGAAGACCTCTCTTAATAATAAGTTTGTGGAGAATTGTATGTTAAGGAAATTGCGTACCTGGAAGTTTCCAATTCCAAGAAACAGTCGGGAAGTAAAAGTTTCTTACCCTTTTCATTTAAAAAGGCTGAGTGCTTCATTAAAAAAATGAAAAAAGGGATGATTGAAAAGTGTTTAAAGATATAGTAATTCTGTACTAGAGTTTCACTTCATGGGGGGGTTCATTGGTAACATTGTGTAGGATTCATTCCATTTTGAATTCCGTGAATTTTCCGGGGAAATCAATATGAAATTCAAAACGGAATCGGTCTGTATTTTCAAAGGAGTTTTTATGGGAAAGGGTTTGTTGTTGTTTCTTCTTCTACTGGGTCTGTCCTCCTGTTCTGATGGCTGGAAAAAGGATGCCTTTGAAGATGAAAGTGAAAGCGTGAAAAATGCCGTTCCCTTTAACGAACGAAAGAAGAAAATTCCGCCTCCTGACAAGGATGTTATTTTTATGAATTTTGAGCCGGTTTACAGTGTTCAGGAAGAAGACACTCTCAATATACCCATTAAGTACACTATTGGTCACCCCGAGGTGAAGTTTCAGGAGATTGTTGTTCAGAGTGCTAATGATTTTCCCGGTCTTGTTTATGAGAGGGAGGCGGGAATTATTTCCATAACCCCTCCGGCGGAAACCGTGGATATCAGTTCAAACGGCTACAAGTTGCAGGTTTTGGAAATTTCTCTGTTTGCGGAATATCAGGGGGTTATTCTTGAGTCCATTGCAAAGATCAATATTATGATCGTTCCAAAACTGGTAGGCAGGGGTGTTTTGCCTCAAGTGTTAAAAGTTGTCGGCTTTCCGGAAGGGGCCTCCCCCGGAGAACGACATGAATTTAAGGTTTATGTCCATGGAAGCACTGAGCAGCCTCCCCGTCTTCAGGTTTATAGTAGTGACGGGGCAAACAAATACATTAATGTGACTAATTCCACGAATCCCACTAACGGTTTTAAGGATCATGAAATTCTTAAAAATTGTGACTGTTATGACAACACAACAGAGAATGGCCTGGATATATGGGAATTTGAGGCCAATCTGACATTGCCGGAGGGAATAAAGCTTTCAATAATGAATGTTTACAACCGGTACGATGCGGGTTTTGTGGCCTATTCCATATACGGGATTCCTTCGGCAACTTTTCCAAAGCAGTTCCTTGTTTCTTTAAAAGAGGCCCCGGAGCCTGAATTTGTTGGTGAAGCTGTTGTCAATTTTTCCAAGGGAGGATGGAACAGTCACACATTTCTTGTGATTGACAGGTCCAGGTTATCAAAGGTGTCAGCCAGTTGTATTTCTCCACAGGGATCCACTTGCCCCTGTCAACAAAGGGATGATTCTCAGTCCAGTTGCACCCTTCGATGGAAACCCGGGGAGACAGGGGAATTTGAAGTGAAGGTCCATAAAACGGGTCGGATTTTTGGTGAGGGGGAAAATGGGGAATTGATCCATGAAACCAGCGTTGATGAAAGCTTCAGAGTCCATGTCGTGGATGACAATGATGATGCTGCGAAAACTCCGGTATGTCCTAAAGAGTTGGATGACATGGGTATGGGTCGGGTAAACTTTCAGCCTTTACCTTATAAGACAGGTTCGCCGGATGGCAAGCCAGGGGGAGATAATCCTTCGGGTGTAACAGAGACTTCGGCAGCAGGTGGTGAGTCAGGTGGTTCAGTAGGTCCTCCTGTACATACTCCCAATGAACCGGTGGATACTGGAACAGTAGTAGAACCCATGATACAGTAAGGAGGATTTCGGTGATTATGAGAAATATTATTTTTGTTTTTTTGATGTTTTTTACCCCTTTAATTCACGCTGAGATCATGAAGGATTTTGATTCCCTGGGGGGTAATGATGTTCTTATTAATCGGGCCAGGCTGTTACAACCGGACAAGCGGATAAAGGTTGTACAGGATCGAATTGTGGATCTTAACAAACGCAGTGAAATCTCTCTGGGTTATGGGAACATTATTGGCGGGGATGTCTATCTTCAAACCCAGATGCTCCTTTTCAATTATTATTTTCATTTTAATCCCCGTTGGTCTGTCGGTTTAAGTTATTTTAACGCTTACAACAAGCTCAGCCAGGAAGGTTATTTTTTGATTCATAACGAGGAACTGGTTCCCGATGTGGACCAACCGGATTCCGGTTATGAACTGATTGGGAATTTTGCTCCCATTTATGGAAAAATCAATATGTTTGACATGGGGATTGTTCACTTTGATATGTACCTTATTGGTGGTTATGGACGCATTGGTTTAACGTCCGGTGAAACGGGCCTGTTAATTATAGGTGGAGGACTTGGTTTATGGATATCACAACATTTGAGTGCCCGCCTGGAAGTGCGTCAACGTTTTTATAAGGCTCAGCGTTTTACGGGTCCCGTTGAAATGCAAACCACTTTGGCCAGTTTTAATTTTGGATATTTATTTTAAGGAAGATATGTTCCGTTATTTTTTTGTAATCTTTTTGTTTGTTCAGCCTGTTTTTGCTGATGACCTGTTTAATATTCTGGATTCAAAAGAGACTTCAAAAGACCTGAATATTGCAAAAAGAACCCAGGCTCTGAGGAAACTGATAAAACATCCAACAAAACATCAGGAGGATTTTTTTCGGCTCATGGGTCAGGGTAAAATGAAAAGGGCTTTTTATCAATGGCCTCAGGCTTTTGGTAAAACTTCATTTTCTGAAAGTGATAACGGTCGGGCCCTCTATGGTTATCTGTTGTTTAAAAATGGTTTGCCTCTGGCGGGTCTTGATATTTTATTCTCCGGAAATCCCGGAAAAATGGATTCCCTTCTTATTCGTCTTTGGCAATCCCTTATGCAACTTAATTTAAAAATATGGACGGTCACCAATATTCAATGGTCTGATGATTGGGTCAGTATTTTTGGTTTACCAGCTAAAGTCAGGATTATGGTCCGTCAGTTCGACAGGGAATACACTTTAACTGAATTTGAAGAATTGCTGAGAAAAACATCTTCCGGCAGTTGGGAGCGTCACTGGGGTCAGTGGCGTTATATAGCAACTCTATTGATGAACAATGAAGATATCAAGGCGGCAAAACTTTTAAAATATTTGCAGGGGATCACTGAGAACAACCCCGTTTCCATGGATCTGATGAATCTGACAGCGGCCAGAATGCTTTATCAGAATGCTTATCTGACAGAGAGTATCCGTTATTATAAAAAAGTGAAAAAAGGTTCGGATTATTGGTTTGAAGCTCTTGAGGAGATGGGGTGGGCTGAATTGCGACTGGGTCATCCCCAGAATTCTTTAGCCTATACACAGACTCTTTTAAATCCTGATTTTGGACCGGATGTGGGGCCGGGGGCCTTTTATCTTGCCAGTCTTGCCAGCCTTAAAATATGTGACTATCAGGGTGTTTTAAAAACCATCAGGGAATTCAAGAATCGTTTTAGGGCTAAAGCCAAAGGGCTTTTGGATTTAAAAAAACAACCGGAAACACCGGCTGTTAAAAATCTTTTCAGTCAATTGACTGAAAGGCGAATCAGTAATCTTGATCTTGGTGTTTTTGCCGGAAAACTTCCACGTCATATTGCCCATGATGAAGGTCTTTACTTTTTGTTACAGAGACAGAATCAGTTGGAGCGGGAAGCGGAAGTGGCGGAAAAACTTTACTCCCAATTTCTGAATCAGGGAGTTATGACAAAAGGCTTTCAGACTGAAATGGGGAAATTCAAAAATAAAATCATTGCCCGTAACCGTAAGGGTTACTCTGAGGCTCTGGAGCGGGTGAAAACTCTTTCAGGCCGGGAAATTATGGAGATATCCAAAACTCTTAAAAGGATGCAAATTGTGGAAGCGGAACTTATTCAACAGATTTCTTTGGCGGAAAAAAGATCTGATAACGGAGAAAAATCCAAAAAAACTGTGGTTAAAAAGGGGACAACAGGAGTCAGGGGGAAACACACAGTGAGTTTTATTCACAAAGGGGAAAGATGGTATGATGAGTTGTCCAGATACCAGGTCAGTGTTAAAAGAGGCTGCGGTTCAAAAGGAACCTTGTGAACCTCTTGCTCCTCATCGAATTGGCTTCCAGCCAGTCCTTTGTCGTTGTGCATTGAATAGAGTCAAAAACTCCTGCGTCGAAGATGTGAAAAAATTTATAGGACAAACCACTAACATGGGTTTTTCAGGACAAAAGATTCAGGAAAACAATGGATAAAGCAGGTATAAAAGCCTTTGCTGTCTTTTTCTGTTTTCTTACCCTAATGGGTTGCCCTTCCGGTTCTCCAAAGAAAAAATACACTCTTCAGAAAAAACAGGTGGTTAACAGGTTTGTCACAACCAATTACAATTCGGCTGTTGATATTCTTTTTATTATTGATGACTCAGACAGTATGAAGACTGAGCAGGATCTTCTGGCAAAAAATGCTGAAGTGTTTATTAATCAGTTTCTGGGTGTGAAATTTGTTGATTACCGTATTGCTGTGACCACTTCGTCAGTGGAGGATTATAATAGCAATAGTGTCGCCTATAATGGAGAGTTACATTCCTGTGAGAAACTGGCAGAAAAAAACAATTATAATTATCCCAATTATGTGGACAGAAACACTCCTGAAGCGGTGGAATGTTTTAAAGAGATGGTGAAGGTTGGGGTTCGGGGCAATTTGGAAGAACAGTTTCTTGTTATTCCTGATATGGCTTTGTCTTTACAGTCGGAGTATAGAAAAGAGAATTCAAAATTTTATCGCCCGGAGGCTCATTTGGCTGTTTTTGCCATAACAGACTCGGATGATAACAGTGAGTTTACACCTAAAGAGTCCTATACTTTTTTAAAAGCCCTTAAAAAAGGGGATGAAAAAAAGCTTCATTATGCTCTTGGTTCTGTTGTCATTGAGTTGCATCAATATCGTTGCGAAAGAGAACCAGGGTATGGGTTTCCTCCAAAACTTATGGGAATGGTGGAGCTTCTCGGTCCCCGTGGTTATCTGTTTAATCTCTGTCAGTTTAATTATGGGAAAAATCTTGCTGAATTTGCCAGTCACCTGGTGGATTCAGTATCGACAATTTCCCTTGATTATTGGCCTGATCTGGACACCATAGAGGTTCGTTATAAGTACAAAGGGGGAAGTCAGGTGATTCCAAGGGGTTCTGAGGGCTGGACTTACAATGTGGAAAACAATGTTATTCATTTATCCAGGGATATTCATTTGAGCCGGGCAGGGGGAAAATTCAATGTTAAATATGAACATTTTTACACCTTTGAATCTGATCAGAGAGTTGCTTTTTAATTGATTGGAAAGACAGGAGTGTTTGAAAAACAGTGAAAAAAGATTTTTTTAAAAAACCCAGAACAGTTGTTCTTTTTCTTTACTGTTTTTATTTGACAGGTTGTCAGGAGTCCATTCCGAAAAGAAAACCCCGTTTAGAACAGAAGGTTGTCAACGAGTTTGTTACAAGTCATTACAATCCCGATTTGGATGTTCTGTTTATTATTGATAATTCACCGAGTATGAGACCTGTTCAGAAACTTTTGGCAAAAAATGCCAGTTTGTTTATTGATGAGTTTCTGGATGTGGAATTTGTTGATTACCATATTGCTGTCACCAGTTCTTCATTAAGAAGAGACTACTTTCCTAAAGTTCAGGGGAGCTATTTACATGAAGATGCACTTGAACAGCTTGAGAGGTCTGTTTACGGAGGTCGTTTAAAAAGATGTGATAAACTGGCTGAAAACATGAAATACAATCATTCCAATTATGTGGACAGGAACACTCCTGAAGCAGAGAAGTGTCTCAGTGAAATGATAAATGTTGGAATTACAGGTCAGGATTCCGAATATTTTCTTAATATTCCACCCCTGGTTTTTTCAAAGGAAATGATTCAGGGTGAAAATTCCTCTTTTTACCGCCCAGGGGCCCATTTGGCCATCTTTGTTATAACGGATGCCTCTGATCACAGTTCTGTCAGTTCGTACAGAGCCTATGATTTTTTATCAAATCTTAAAAGAGGCGATGAAAGAAAAATTCACTACGCTGCGGGGATTGTCGCCTTTGAAGCTCTGGGATATGAATGTGATAGAGATAGAGAGAGTGTTAGGGATGGAGATAGTGTTCCTGACTCCCGTTATTTCCCTCACAAAATTATGAAGATGGTGGAGTTCTCCGGTCCCCGTGGTTACTGGTTTAATCTCTGTCGGTTTAATTATGGAAAACATCTCGCTGAATTTGCCGCTCGTCTGGTTGATTCGGTATTGACCATCCCTCTTGATGATTTACCTGATATGAATACTCTGGAGATTCGTTATAATTACAAAGGGGGAAGTCAGGTGGTTCCAAAGGGTTCTGAGGGCTGGACCTATGATATGGAAAACAATGCCATTCGTTTATCCAGGGATATTCATTTGAGCCAGGCAGGGGGAAAATTCAATGTTAAATATAAATCCATTTACACTTTTGAGCCTGATCAGGGAATTGCCTTTTAATCAATCAGGTTCTTTGTGAAAAGTTCGTAATTGACTGGAAAAGTGGAGAAACAGTGAAAAAAGATTTTTTTAAAAAACTCAGAATAGTTGTTCTTTTTCTTTACTGTTTTTATTTGACAGGTTGTCAGAAATCCATTCCAAAAAAATCCCGTTTTGGCCCCAAGGTTGTCAACAAAGTTGCTACAAGTCATTACAATCCGGCTGTTGATATTCTGTTTATTATTGACAATACAGGAAGTATGAGACCCA
The DNA here is from genome assembly GCA_965219545.1 of Bdellovibrionales bacterium. GTDB lineage: Bacteria > Bdellovibrionota > Bdellovibrionia > Bdellovibrionales > JAGQZY01 > JAGQZY01. The sequence goes on along the minus strand of CBDCNX010000023.1, from coordinate 31,075 downwards.
TTCAGAAACTTTTGGCAAAAAATGCCAGTTTGTTTATTGATGAGTTTCTGGATGTGGAATTTGTTGATTATCACATTGCTGTCACCAATTCCTCGTTAACCAAAGATTCTGATGGGAGTCATATGGATAAAGAGGAACTCGAAAAAAAACTTTATGAGACTTCTTATGGAGGCCAATTGGTCAGGTGTGATGGTCTGGCTGAAGAAAAAAAATACAATTACTCCAATTATGTGGACAGGAACACTCCCGGAGTAGAGGAGTGTCTCAGTGAAATGATGGATGTAGGAGTTACAGGTGATGATTCGGAACACTTTATTGATATTCCATCCCTGGTTTTTTCAAAAGCTGAAAATTCCTCTTTCTACCGTTCCTGGGCTCATTTGGCTGTTTTTGTTATAACGGATGCCTTTGATCACAGTGGTGCCAGTCCGTACAGAGCCTATGATTTTTTATTAAACCTTAAGAAAGGCGATGAAAGGAAAATTCACTATGCTGCGGGGATTATCGCCTTTGAGGTCCCGGGATATAAATGCAGTAGAGAGCCGCCCCGTTTCCCGTCTAAAATTATGAAGATGGTGGAGTTCTCCGGCCCCCGTGGTTACTGGTTTAATCTCTGTCGGTTTAATTATGGGAAAAGTCTTTCTGAATTTGCCGCTCATCTGGTTGATTCGGCATCGACGATCCCTCTTGATGATTTACCTGATCTGGATACTTTGGAGGTTCGTTATAATTACAAAGGGGGAAGTCAGGTGATTCCAATGGGACCTGATGGGTGGACCTATGATATGGAAAATAATGCTATTCGTTTATCCAGGAATATTCATTTAGACCGGGTGGGGGGAGAATTTAATGTTAAATATGAATGGCTTTATGTCTCTGAGCTTTAATATATTTATTACGAGTCATTGGTTAGTATGACAACAAATTGAAAGAAAGAGTGGGTCTTTTGTATAAACAAATATATAAACAAATGGTTTTTGATAAAACAAATAGTCTTTGGTGTGTTGTCTTTTTTTTTTGTTTTTCCCCCGGTTGCCGGGAAAATTCCGGTTTCAAAAAACAACTTCGTTTGGAAAGTGAAATTGTCAGAAAGTCCGTTGTGAATTACACTCCGGCTGTTGATATTCTGTTTATTATTGACAATTCAGACAGCATGAGACCTATTCAGGAACTTTTGGCAAGAAATGCCAGTCTGTTTATCAATGAGTTTCTGGATGTGGAACTCATTGATTATCATATTGCCGTGACCGCTTCATTACCGGAATTGAGGTGTTCAAGACGAGAGGACCTGCACGATGATGTTGACCTGGTTTCCGAATCCAAAGCTTATGAAGGTCGTTTGATGAGATGTACAGATATGGCGACAAAGTACAAATACCCTTATCCCAATTATGTGGACAGGAACACTCCCATGGGGGGTGGTTGTCTGAGTGAAATGATGAAGGTTGGAATCGGGTCCCTCTGTCGGGAGGAGTTTTTTAATATTCCCGCTCTGGCTTTATCGGGAAAAAGACTTGAGGAGAATTCCGCTTTCTACCGTCCCGAAGCCCATCTTGCCATTTTTGTTATAACAGACAGTTTTGACCAGAGTGATGTTCCTCCTTATCAGTCCTACCGGTTTTTGTTGGATCTTAAAAAGGGTGATGAAACAAAACTCCATTATGCCGCCGGGATTGTTACTTTTCCAATGCTTCGGTATGATTGCAAACTGGAGGATGAGCCACCCACCAATTTTATCGAAATGACAGACCTCTTTAATGAGCGTGGCTATTATTTCAACTTCTGTCAGTTTGATTACGGGAAGGATCTCGCTCGATTTGCCAATCATCTTGTGGACTCCGTTCTTTCCATTCCCCTTGATGATTTACCCAATGTGGAAACCATGGAGGTTCGTTACAGTTATAAGGGTAAAAGTCAATTGATTCACAAAGGTCCTGATGGTTGGAGTTATGATATGGACAAGAACAGCATTCATCTGTCCAGAAACATTCGCCTGGAAAAAACAGGGGGAAATTTTCTTGTTGATTATGAACCTTTTTATACACCGGAACCCGTCGGTCTTTGAGGGATTTTATACTGATCCGGTTTGAATTTTCATGGAATTTCTCTATGGAAATAGCATGAAAAATAAATGATTTTTAGTATTTTTTTAAAGAGAAATATATAGGAATGAAATCAGTGATGAGGTTAGATGTAGTGATCGTATTTGATTTTTTATGGGGTTCACTGTTAGGACAAACCACTAGCGGATTGTCCATAAAAAAACGCAAACCGTGTTTGGTTTGCGTTTTTTAAATTCTTTATGTGAATCCGGTCTTATTTTTCGATGAAGCCCACTTCTGTGTTGGAAGGACCTGTGATATAAATTCTGTCTCCATCAATTTCAAGCTCGTAATCTCCACTGTGATCGTAAAAAACATGGTCACTTTGGCGACGATCAAATTCTATGAGATCCCTTGATCTGTCTCTTTTAACTTTCAGATCGATGGAATCAATTCCGTTACCACTGACTCTTTCGTCAAAATTGAATTCAATATCCACACCATAGGAGTCATCAATATCATCATCGTAGCCACCACCAGATCGACAGAAGGCTCTCACTTCAGCATTACCACCTCTACGGAGTAACTTTCTTAAAAGTTTGGCGGTAATTATAGTTGAACCACATCTAAGAAGGGGATCAAGCACATTGCCTATAAAAATAGTGGCAAGATATGATTCCCAATTAAAACTTTCAAAGTCAGGAACATTTCCGATATGGTCATTTCCTTCATAGGGCTGATAGCCAAACATATCGGCATATTCATTTTTATCTTCGACGTAAAATGTCGCATGCACTGTTCTTTCACAACGGCCGTTACAATCTTCGGGGATTCTTATGTCTTCAAAACGGTCACGATCCGGATTCCAACCATTGCCACCATTGTTTTTCTTGCTACCGCAGGCGGTGATCAGAATTCCCAGGAAAAAAACCAGAAGTCCTAGAGTCATTTTCTGTTTCATTTTGTACCTCACTTGATAAATGTTTATCTTTTCTTTTTAATCTTCTTATGTTCATGGAATGTGCCAAAATGGAACAATAAGAAATCCTTTAATTTCAGTCCTTTGCAGAAGGTTTCTGGATGCTGTGCCAGAGATTTAAGTAAATTGTCACTATAAGTGTCTATAAAAATGACAAACGGAGAGGCCATTATGGGTAAATTTGGCTGAAAAAGATTCTTTGAGGATCAAAGAGATTCCATCGGCAAGTTTGTGGTCCTCTGCCTGACGGCCGCATGGAAGATAAAGGATTTTCGATAGAGTAATGTCCTAATATATATGGAACAGTAAATATGTCCTATATATTCCCATATATATTGATATATCTGTTTTGAATCCAGTCTTTGGGATCCGATTTTTGGAATTATTTTAATCCAGGGCTTTTTTTTGGGGGAAAGGCCGTTCCAGGTTTTTGCATAAACCTGGATAAAAGATCATTTATTCCAAGCCGGATACCTTTTTTAAGGGGGTCTGCTTAAAACAAATGGTCTCTTAAAAAGGAGATGAACATGAAACCTATTGGTTTAAAGCAAAATAACAGGGGTCAGAGTTTAATAGAATATATGGTGATTGTAGCTCTTATGGCTGTGGCCACCATGGGAGTGATGAGGATTTTATCGCAGACGACCAGGGGGAAGCTGGCAACCATTATCCAGTCTCTTCAGGGAGGAAAATCCAATGTCCGGGTCAAGTTTGAAAAGATAGGAAAAGAGGATATTCAAAAAAAGGATATGGGGAATTTTTTTCGGGGTTCCCGTTCCCATCGGAGTCGGTGAGTGTTTGTATTAAAACGTATTTTCCATAAATTTTTTGATCCTGTAAAATCCGGGGGACAGGCGGTTTTGGAAAGTATTTTGGTGTTGCCCTTTCTTCTTATGGTGTTTTGTTCCCTGATGCTTGGTTTTCATCATCTTGGAAGCCGTTATCTTTTTGATCACTGGACTTATCAGTCAGCCCTCTGTCTGGTCAGGGAAAATGATCTTTTTTTCTGTAAGGATCAACTTAAAAAGAGACTGGGTCTTATTCCTTTTTCCAGATTTTCCATCACTGAATTTCATAAAAATGAAAAGCAGGTGCGGGTTCGGGTAAAAACAAACACTCCCTTTTTATCTGATGGGGAGATTTTTGAGAAACTCAGACTTCCCATTAAGATCAGCGATTTGGAGGCACTCAATGAAAAATAATGGTTTTTTTTATAATGTTTTGAAAACCGGACGAATCTCCGCTTCCACAAAGTCCGTGGACAGGGGTTTTGTGACAATTTCCCTGGTTTCTTTAACTCCCTTTATTTTTATTCTTGTTTTTGGGGTTTTCTGGTCTCTTTGGTTTATAAACCAAAAACACCAGCTTGATAACCTCTGCTATGAATCCGTTCTGAGGTCTCAGAAATTTCTGGTGGATAATAATGAAAAACTTCTGGGGCTTAACGGGTTGGCAAAGTCTCTGATTTTAAAGAAAAAGGCTTTGGATCTTCTCATTTTAACGGGGACTCCATCGGTCAAAGCCTCCGCTTTTTTGAAAAGAAAGGGAGTGCTTGCCAAACAAAAAGTTTTAAGACTCAAACAAAAATCCTTGTTTTACTGGGGGGCTGTTTTGTCCCGATCAGAACTTTTTCGTTTAAAGACAAAAATGAACAGGCGTTTCAGGAAAATCATGGGGATATGGCCCGGATCTGTTTACAGAATTCCCGTCTTTAAAGTTCTATGGAAGGATTCCCAGCTTGGAATTACCGTCAATGATATAGCTCCGGTTTATAAAAGAGAAAAAAATCATTCCAAAAACCAAACCCATGAAGTCAGATGGAATGTGGCTTTAAGCTCTGTATTTCCGGACTGGATGGATTGGATAATCCCCATGGGAAAAAGATGGAGGGGGCATTGTGAAAGTCATCCACACAAAGGAGGTTTGAAATGGTACTCGGCAATGGGAAAGGGCAGACATTCTTTGAAACCCTTGTCCTCGCTGCTTTTTTAAGTTTGTTTTTCATCACTTTGGGGTCCTGCCATGAAATTGAATCCCGTTACAATAGTTACAAGATTCAAAGAAAAACTCATCATTTCAGGTTCTAAAACCAGCGTCAATGCCATTGCTGTTGTGGCCATGGTCCTGGGATTTATTGCTTTTTTGACACAATTTGGAAAACCGGTGAAAAAAACCCAGGTGAATAAACAAACCACTGAAAGTATTGATATTTTTATTCCTGAAGGCCAGAGTTTGGTTCCCATTCGGGTGGCCAATAATGAATCCCTGGATCAGATTATTGGACAGTATGGGGTGGTTGACCTTTATTCAACCCCTCTCAGTCCCGGAGAAAAGACTTTTCGTATTGCTTATAAAGTGAAACTTGTCAGAAGTCCTGGCAATCCCGGTCATTTTAATGTATTACTTCCGGCGGACGAAGCCCATAGAATTACCGGATACCCTGGAGAATTTTATGTGAGTGTGAGAAATCCAAAATCCGTGGGAACCCGGTTTGTCAAAAAAAGATCCAAAACGATCAAAAGGGCCGTTGTTTTTGAATCGGAGTAAATCATGATTTTCTTGCTTGTGATAATGAATCTGTGGGCCAGGGAAGTGGTGATTCAGTCTGAACAGACCTCAGATATCAGATACCGGAAACACTTGTTGGAAAACCCCCAAAGTCAGTCCTTTATTCAGTATCATACCTCCCAAAAAACGGACCTGACCTATGAACTTCTCAATGAATTAAAACTGGGACAGTTTCATTTTCTCAATGGAAATCTTGAAAAGGCTCTGGAGCATTTTAAAAAAATGGCTGAACTTCAACATCAGGCCAATTGGGATTCAAGGGAAAGGGATGGGATTCATTATGCCCTTATGAGGCTCTCTCAATTGGAAAAAGATAAGGCTCAAAAACAATCCTGGTTGAAACAGGCTGTTGCCTTTGAGTATGGCAAAGAGCCTGACCCCAAACTTTTCCCTCCTCCCCTTATTGAGGATTACGGAAAATTGAGAAAGAAAATGATTCAGTATGTCTGGCAACTTCCAAAACAGGCTGATCTTTTTGACAGGGTTTTTGTGAATGGAAAGAGTCAGAAAGGGCATTCGGGTTTTATAAAAACAGTGGGAGCGGTTCAACGGATTCAGTTTCTCTCCAATCGCTATCTTCCCGTTTATTATGTGACTCATCCAAAACAATTGGGAAAACTGATTATCAAACCCGTTGCTTTGGCCCAGGGAAGCTGTCACCGACCTGTTTTAAATAAGGATATCAATCCCGGTTGGAAATGGAGTTATCTTCTGGATGACTGTGTTTCAAACAGCAGGGATGAGGGGAGACCGGCTCTGGTCCAAAAACCCTCCCATCGTCAAAATCAGATAAATCAGCAGGTGAGTGTGGATACGGAAAAAACAAAGGGGAAAAAGAAAATAGGATTTTATGAGTCAAAATGGTTTTGGGTCGGTCTCTCTGTCCTGGCAACGGGTTTTGCCTTTCAGAGCTTTGAACAAAACAGGAAAAATCAGTCACAACCCCGGCAGGTTCCTGTTTTTAAAAATTACGGCAAGTCAAAATAAGCAGGGGCCATTTATACTGATCATGTTTGAAATTTCAAACGCAATCAGTGTATATATTATGTTGGGTTTTTAAGAATTTTAAATATTTGTGTGAAAAATGGATAAGAAAAGAATTATTATTTTAACAACAGGGGGGACCATTGAAAAATGCTACAGTGAGTATGATGGTTCCCTTAAAAACCGCCAATCCCGTCTGAAAAAGGGCTTATTGTCACGTCTGCGTTTGCCCCATACAAAAGTTCATCTGGAGGAAATCATGGCAAAAGACTCCCTTCACATGACAGACGGGGATCGTGAAAAAATCTGGCAGAGAATTTTTAATTGTTTCCAAAAAAAACAACCCATTGTCGTTCTCCATGGAACGGACACCATGGTTGAAACAGCGGGATATTGTTATGACCAGTGTTCCAGTCCTCCTGTTTCCGTGGTTTTTACAGGAGCCATGAAGCCCATGGGTTTTGAGGACTCTGATGCCGCCCAGAACTTTATTGAGGCCCTCTGTCTCTGTCAGATTGTAAGTCCCGGTTTTTATGTTTCCTTTCACAATCAGATCTTTAAAGTCCCCCATGTGAGAAAAAACCGCCGCCGCCGCACTTTTGAGAGTTTATAACCACTTCTGAAAAAGGTTCTATCGAGTCTGGAAAACATCTTTTTATTCTTCTCATAATTCTTAAATTTTATGGTGTAGTGGTATTTATCAGGGGTCTGGATTAGCTCGTGTGATTGTGGTTATCGGGTCTTTTCCCCCAGGACCGACCGCACACACATAGTAATTAACGATGGCACCGGGTAAGGTTGGAGGGTTGGCAATATTGAATGTACCATTGGTATCAGTAACACATCGACTATTTGTTTTTTATATTGAACATGGGGATGGCTCCTCCGGTCACTTCCGGAAGTTTTCCGTCCCATTTTTCTATTCTTCTATATTCAATGAGCAGGGGGTTTTCCCGTAGGGCCTGAGCCTCTCTTTTTATGGCATTGGCTCTGGCAATGGATTCAATTTTTATTTTTTCCGCAATAGCCTCTGCGTCTGTGATTTTTTTGAGTTTTTCATTTTTAGCCTGCAAAGCCTGTTGTTCAGCCCGAACTTTCAATTCAATGGATTTGTTGAATTCATTTGAGAAATCAAAATCCGTGATGGCTGTGTTTGCAACTTTTAAGGAATCAACGGCAAGACCTTTCCCGTTGAGAGTGTCCTCCAGGAAAGACACTATTGTTTTGCCTATGTGGCTTTTCACTTCCGGCCTCATTGTTATCAACTCTTCCGCCGTGTATTTGGCCGTCACCGCTTTTACACTTTCCTCCACCGCCGGTTTTAGAAGGATTTCTGTCACATTATTCTCTCTTCCAATTTTCTGATACACATTGGACACGTTTCCAATGGAATACTGAACGGTTACAATAGTGGAAACAGTTTGCAGGTCTTTTGAGGAAGCCTGTGCCTGTTGGTCAAATTTCAATAGCTTTACGTTTATATATTCCACTGTGGTTCTTATGGGAGTGACAAAATTAAGCCCTTCTTTTAAAACCATATTATGATTGACTTCCCCCCAATATTTTATAACACCTAAATGTCCCACAGGAACACACTTTGTCGCATTGATGATTATTAAAATTGAGAATACAACGAACAACATCGGAAGTGTTTTTATTGTTTCCATCGGGTCACTCCTTCTTATCTTTTTTATTTTTCTTATATGTGTTTCCAATTCAAACACTTTTGCTCCAGGGAAGAATGGATGTTGTTGCACATAGGTATGAATAAAGCAATCAGGGCTTAACGCCTTTTGTCAGTTCTAATGCAATTTCTGAAAGAGATTTCTTTGGTTATTGTGGATTTTCTTCAATGAAGTCCAGGCTTCAAGGATAATCCACAGTTCAATAATCAGCAAAATACCGGCAATGATTCCCAAAAATTCATTGTTTCCCCTGAAAAATTCAATGGCATTAAGACCCAAACCAACGGAAGTTACAACGAAGATAAATAGAAAGGGAATGAAGTAGGCTTTTATGTTTTTTCCTTAAAAGAATCTGGGCGATAATGGAGGGGATCAGAATCTTTTTACCCCGACGATTAAAATAAAAACCAATTGCAAGGGCCACAAGGATTTGGAAATTCACAGGCAGAACAGAGCCGGGGAAACTAACAAAGAGATTGGCAATGACAAGAGCAAAGACAGCAATCACCATCCAGACCAGGAATAGAACAACCACAAGAAACAGTCTTTTCACTCTTTGTGAAATGAGTTCCCCGGAAATTGTGGCAAGGGATTTTCCATTTTGTTTCATTGATAAAACCAGGGCTCCAAAATCATGGACCGCCCCCATAAAGAGAGTCCCGAACACAATCCAGATCAGGGCGGGGACCCAGCCCCAGATGATAGCCACTGCGGGGCCGACGATGGGAGCCGCTCCGGCAATGGATGCAAAATGGTGCCCCCATAAGACCGTCTTTTTGGTGGGAACATAATCTCTGTTGTCATTGAGGTTCTCGGCAGGAGTGGTGCCGTTGTTGTTTTTAAGCTCAAAAAGTTTTTCCGTCAGATATTTGGAATAAAAACGATAACCGAAAAAATAGCAAAAAAAGACGAAAATGATAAGGACAGAAGCGTTCATTTTTTATGTGGTTCTGTTTCTGAATTTTCGTTCCACGGGGCCACCCGGAAGAGAAGAAACATTCCGGGGAGAGCCATAAAGCCGCAAAATATGAAAAAATAGGTGTAACCAAGGCCCTGAAAATTGCCGAAAATTTTATAAAAAAGACCGTCATTGGGTCCAATGCCTTCAATGATAAAACCACAGAGGGCATTGGCAAATGTTCGCGGAAGTGTGATAAGGCTTGAAAAAAGGGCAAACTGGGTGGCCGTGAAGTTCATGTTGGTGGCTTTTGCCATAAAGGCCAGAAGAGCGGAAGCTCCAAGACCCACGCCCAGGTATTCAAAGGCGATGACGGAAGCCAGGATCCATAGGACAGGACCACTTTCATTGAGAACGGCAAAACCAAAAATGGAAGTCATTTGCACAAAACCAAAGATCCAGAGACATTTGTTGATACCATAGCGGTAAATGGCAAGTCCTCCGATAAAGGAACCAATAAGCATGGATGAAAAATTGACAACCTTTACAGTTGAACCGATCACTGTTTTTGAAAAACCCACATCGAGATAAAAAGGCGTGGACAGGGAAGTGGCCATATTGTCTCCCAGTTTGTAGAAAAACAAAAAGGCGAGAAATAAAAAGCCTGTTGTCCAGCCTTTACGGTGAAAAAATTCTTTAATGGGTTGAACGATGGATTCTTTCAGGCTTTGTGGTGGACTGGTTCCTTTATTCAGTTCATTGATGGCAAGTGTTTTAATAACACCGATAAGCATGAAACTCCCAATGATAAAATGAACCCGGGACCAGGGCAGTTGGTCTGCCAGAATGAGACCAAGACCTCCGGGAATAAAGGCCATGACTCTGTAACCATTCATGTACATGGCATTTCCCAGTCCCAATTCACGATCCGGTAAAAGTTCTCTTCGGTAGGCATCAAGGACAGTGTCCTGACTGGCTGAAAAAAAGGCCAGAGTCATTGCTGAGCAGGCAATAAGAAAAACGGACTGCTGTGGTTCCAAAAAAGCCATTGAGAACATAAAAAGCAGACAACCCAATTGGGTGACAAGCATCCAACCCCGTCTGAGTCCCAGGAAAGGAAGGGTGTAGCGGTCAAAAAGAGGAGCCCATAAAAACTTCCAGTTGTATGGAATACCAACGAGAGCAAAAAGCCCAATGGTCTTCAGATCCACATTCTCTGATCTCAACCAGGCCGGGATCAGTTGATAGATATAAAAGAGGGGAAGTCCGGCACTGGCTCCATTGAAAAGACAAATAAGCATTCGTTTATTAAAAATTGCTTTTTTAAAACTTAATTGTGATTGATGGGATGTTTTCTGATTCTCTGGCATTGCTGGTATCAGTATATACTGGAAACTTTTTGATTTTCATCTCACATGGCAACAAATTAAAGAAAGAATCCGGTTATACTGGTCCGGCTTGAATTTTCATGGAATTTCTCTCAAAGATCATTTATTCTATGCTGAATTTCTTTAGTCAAAATCCGCTTAAAACAAGTGGTCTTCAGTATACCTCATGTTTTCTTTAATTTTTTTGCAGCTATTATAAAAGCCATTGCTTCCAGAAAATAAATAAAATAAGACCATCCAAAAAAATGCATCCACTTGAGTTTAATAATAAAGGCAAACAGGGCCTGAAATACCAAACTTCCACTGATACATACAAATGCGATTTTTTTATTAAAAAGGGATAATGGAAACAGGACCTCTGTGATGACGACGATTATTGAAATTACAACAGCTAAGAGATGAGAGTGTATTATGGGTAGAGCGTAAGGAGTGTACAGATCAATATGTCTGTATATTAGTTGGGTCTGGAGGGAGTAGCCGTTCATCCAGTCCAGGCCATATTGGAGTTTTGCAATTCCACCGGCAAAATAGGAATAAACCAAATTGAATTTTAATAAAAAAATCGGCCAGTTTTTTAATTCAATATTTTTTTTGCGAAAAATAAACCTGTCAATTGAAAATCCCGTTCCCGAAGGTGAGACGAAAAGAACAATCAGATTAAAAAAAACAATGGCATGATTCCATGGAATATAAACGGGCGGTCTGCCAATAGCGGAGCAACTGATTGTCGAGCCCACGATCCAAAAAAACAATCCACTTGAAAGTAATGCGGATATGTTTGTAAGGATTCCAAGGGATAAAAAGAGCAGTGAAATCAACAGGAAATTAAAATAAAAATGAATATTTGAATCATTTAATACTGGAAGGGACAAAGTGGAAAATATTTCAATGGGATAACAAAGCTCTGACTCAGCTCTGTAAAAAAACGAGTCCCTTTCCTGTAACAGTTCCTTAATAATAAAAAGTGGATAAAGAAATCTGTAGAAAGGTAAAATCCAATTCGGTCTTTTTTCAAACAGGAGGCGGGAGATCATATCAAGTCTTCTTTTGGGATTTTAAACACTGTTTTGGTATCCATTTTTAATTCGTCTTTCCTGCTCAGAGGTCTGGTTACAGTCACTTTTTTTATTATAATTTCTTTGATTCGATCTCCGTTTTCCTTATGTTTCAACCAGTATGAGAACACTTTTTTTAGAGATATTAAATCTCTGTTTTTTACCAATGCACTGATATTCCAATCATTGGATCCAAATCCACGGGTAAAGGCTCTTCTCAGAGGAACTTCTCTCCCATCGGTGAAAAGAACAAAATATTCATAAATTATAATTTTGGCCTCTTTATAGTCCGGGTAGGCAAACATTGGATAATCCGTAAAGGGCCAGGAACGGATTGAAAGGAAAGCCACTGCAAGGTGGGTTATTACATAGAATGTACAAAAGAAAAGAATGATTTTATTTTTGAATTTAATGGATAGAACAGGTGATTTCATCAATAGAACACCATTTCAGGACCACTTTAATTTGGTTGCCTGTTTTTCTTGAATGTTTTCTTTTTATTCCCGGTTTTATTTCTTTTTTTCCGGTTCGGGTGATTGTTTTTTTCTGTTTTGTTTTTCTTCGTGTTTTTGTTTTCACTTGTGTAGAAATTTCCATAAAAGGTGTCTTTTTTGTCCAGTTTGGATTTTTTTGAAAGGGGAGAGGTTTTGGCTTTCTCTTTTTTGACGGATTTTTTTTCCGGGGTTTTAATGTCATTCGGAGTGACGTTGTCAAAAAGACCGCCTAGGATCGCTTTGGACTTCTGACCGTCGCTGCGGATTGTTGGATCATTCAGTCTTTCCTGAACTTTTTTTTCTTTTTCAACCTGTTCGGAAAGATCAACAATCACATCCCCAAAACAGCGGAGTTGACAGGAAAGTCTTGAGAGATCCACATAGTGGGCTGTTCCAATAAGGCTTAATTCTTTTTTTGAGGGGGGTAGGACATGATGCTCCCCTTCCACCAATTGCACACGGCATTCAGCACAGGAGGGGATTCCCTTACACACGGATTGGATATAGAGGCCACATCTTTGAGCTAAATGCAGGATGGTTTCATTGGATTCAATTTCATGTTCCTCTCCTGAGGGTAAAAACTTTACTTTCATGACAACTCCACTTAGCGGGCGTGTTCAACAGCACGGGTTTCCCTGACCACTGAGATTTTGATTTGTCCCGGAAATTTCAGTTCTTTTTCTATTTTGCGGGCAATGTCCCGACTGAGCATGACAGATTGCTCGTCAGTCACCCGTGAGCTGTCCACAATCACACGAATTTCACGACCGGCCTGGATGGCAAAGGTTCTTTCCACACCGTCAAAGCTGTTGGCCACGGATTCAAGATCTTTGAGACGTTGAATATAATTTTCAGCCATGGACTTACGGGCCCCCGGACGGGCACTGCTGATGGCATCAGAGGCCATGACCAGATAGGAGAGAAGGGTTCTTGGTTTTTCGTCTTCGTGGTGGGCCCGGATGGCATGGCAGATTTCCTCATTTTCTCCATAACGTTTGGCAAAATCGGCTCCGATAACAGCATGGGAGCCTTCAATGCTATGGTCCATGGCTTTTCCCAGATCGTGAAACAGACCCGCACGTCTTGCTATTTTCACATTCACTCCCAACTCCGCAGCCATGAGTCCTGCCAGCATTCCCACTTCAAGGGAGTGGGAAAAGTTATTCTGGGTGTAAGAGGTTCTGAATTTCAGGCTTCCAAGGGTTTTGTGGATTTCACTGTGAACTCCCTGTAAACCCAGTTCCAGACAGGCTCTTTCCCCTTCGGATCGGATGTGTTTAAAGAGATTTTTTTTAATTTTATCCACCACTTCCTCGATACGTCCCGGATGAATTCGACCATCCTCCATGAGGGTTTCAAGGGAGCGTTTGGCCACCTCTTTTCTCACCGGATCAAACCCTGAAACCACCACAGACTCCGGGATTTCATCAATAATCAGATCCACTCCACAGAGGGATTCAAGGGCTCTGATATTTCGACCTTCCCGTCCAATGATTTTCCCTTTGAGTTCCTCATTGGGTAAGGGGATGATGGTTACTGTTTTTTCCGCAGTGAACTCACCGGCGTAACGGGCAATGGCCATACCAATAATGCGTTTGGCTTTCTGTTCAGCCCTTTGTTTGGCATCCTCCTCAATACTGATAATCTGTCTGGCCACTTCATTTTTGGCATCCTCTTCCATGGTTTTTTTGATTTCCTCTTTGGCTTCGTCAGGGGAAAGACGGGAGATATTTTTTAGTTTGTCAGTTAAATCCAGAATTTTCCTTTTAATCTCTTTTTCTGAATCCTCCATGCGGCTTTCATGGGCTTTAAGGGTTTCTTCACGTTTTTTGACTTCACTTTGTGATTGTTGAAGCCTTTCCTCTTTTCTGAGAATATCCCTTTCCGATTGTTTCTGATGATTTTTAAATTTTTCCTCCTGTCGCTTCAGATCCTCCCTTTGCTTTTTGATTTCATTTTCCGCATTTTTTCTGATTTTGAATTCCAGATCGTGTCCTTTGCGTTCAGCGGATTTCATTATTTTTTGGGATTCGCTTTTGGACCGACTGATGATCCTGTCGGCTTCCGTTTTGGCTTTCTTTTTTCTGGAGGATTCCATTATTTTTTTATAGATAAAAAACAATCCACTCCCTGAGAGCAGACCAATTGTCAAACTCAATAAACTAAAAGTCATTTTGAACCTCGTTTGTTTTTAAAAACTGTCTGTTTTTCACACCATTTCAGGCACGATCAGCATAACTCAATCCATTGTTTTGGGCTGGAAACGATATTCATGGTCTGATCGTGAGACTCTCTGGGCAGAGTCTTGTTGGTTAATCCCTCGTCAAAGGTTACACCCAGTTTGAAACCTTTAAAATTTTTTAAAAAGCGATCATAATATCCCCCACCTCTTCCAAGCCTTGTTCCCTTTTCATCATAGGCAACCCCTGGAATCACACAGCCGTTGATTTCCTCCCGGGAAACCGGTTGCCCCTGTTCAAGGGAGGTGTCCAGTGAGGGGATATGGTAAAAATTCATTATCTTTTCGGACTCCACTTTTGGGAAAGCCCAGCGGAGATGGTTGCATTGTCTGACCAGGTTGAGTAGATCCGGTTCATCACTCATTGGAAAGAAAAGGGTCCAGAGTCCCTTTTGGCGGGTCAGCCAGGAGGATATTTTTTTTTCAAGACTCAGGGATTGTAATTGGCGGGAATCCTTCCCCAAGGTCTTTATTTTGTTTTTAAATTCTGTACGCCAATGACTTTTGTCCACAATAATCCCCACCTGTAGAGGGTGAAACCAAATTTTCTTTTTCAATTTTTAAGCAGTAAACAACCGGGAATATTTTGTTTTTCACGGGTTTCTGTAAAAAACCTTTTTTATACAGGGTTGATCTCACCTGAAAACAGGGGATATCCACTCCGTGAAAAATAAAATGTAGTCAGCATAAACTGCTAGGAAACCTGTTGGATTTGGGATATATGATCAAGAACACGGGCCTCAAGGCCGTCGAGTTTCTCTCTGGTTTTCTTTTTTAAAAAAAACAACTCTTCAGCCAGGCGTAAACAGGCAACAAGGGCTGAATTGCGGGTTGATTTTTTTCCATTTTCTTTATCCATTTGTTCTTCAACTATTTTTAAAATTTCATCCACAGTCTTTTTATCGTGACTGGATTTTAAGTGGAAGGGAATTCCGGCAATCTGGACATCATAGGATTCCATGCTCTGTTTCATAGATAAGTTCCTCTTCCATCAGGTTTCATTATTATAAATAATACTTATTGGTTGATTGGTCAATGTTTGTCTCAAAAAAAGACTGGGGACTCAGGCGGTTACGCATCCTATCATTTTGTTTAAATATTCGATAAATCTGTATTTTTTACAATGTCTCTTGAAAAAAGAGCCTGATATTTGTATTGTGTCTTTATGAGATTTTTTTGTTTTTTGCCGGTTTTGGTGTTTTTTCTGGTTTCCTGCAGTTCTGAAGATAAATCCTCCAGTGAGTTGTATGATGGTGTCTTGAGTGGAGGTTATGATGGCAGGGGTCAGAGTGAAAATGGGGAAGACGAAGAATTGTATGTTCTAATGATACCCCAGGGGGCTGACGGTGGTTCTGGTAGCTCAGATCAGATTTCAGATCTTTTTAACGGGACGACAAATTGTGAGAATTGCTCTCCCTCTTTGGGATATCTCATTACAAAGGAAATTTTAACAGACCAAGGGCCTGTGGAGAATATTGTTTTGACAGATTTTTGTCAGGGTTATCTTCTCAATGATGATGTTTTTCTTGTGGTCCTTGACTGTCTTCCCGAAACTCTTCGATCTGTGGGAGATTCCTGTGAAGATGAAATCCAGGTGATTGTACCGCAATCTGACAGTCAGTATCCCATGGTTTTTGGATGTGATGAATTATTGAGTTTACCTTCAACGGACATTGATTTGTTAAATAATGATTTTCAGTTGAATTGGGCGGCTCTCAGGCTCAAGGAAAGATAGGGATCTTGTCCAGACCCATCGTTAATAATGCCTTGCAAAACAGGGGAAAGGCTTAAAGCAACGCATTATAATCATTTTATAATCATTTGTTATCTCCGAAAGAATCAATAAAGTCTGTATAAAAGAAGATTTACTTTTTGTTATTGGTCTACAGTTTCAACTTCATCATGGTTAGAATCATGAGAGGTTTTCATTGTGGATTTAGCCAATCCACAAACATTCCAGTAATAGTATGGGTGCAAAGTAAAAGTGGCTACATTTTTTTCCTCTTTCATCATTATCTCCGCTCTTTCATTTTTTCGTTCCAAATTTTTTTCTCCATCATAACGGAGTCCATTTTGACTCATCACCCGAATGTAAGATCTCCTCTTGCTCTCATTTTTAATTTCATCAAAAACACATTTTTTGTCAGAGGAGAGATTGAACCCTCTTTTGTAACCATCGCCATAGTCATCTTCAAATTCCATTGGAGAACGGGGCTGGTGAACCTGATATTTTTGAAAAGAGCATTGATTTGAAAAACGAAATTTGTGGGTAATGGGTTGAGATTCTTCTAGGCGATTGGATATAGACGATGCTGACACACTCTGGTGACTCATTTCAGTTATTAAAAGCTCATAATTTCCGTTTTTCAGAATCTGACCTTTGAAACGGACCCTTTTTTTAAAGGGATACGGATTAAGTTTTGGGTCACTCATTCTTAGAGCGTGAGGAAGATGTCCAGTACCAGGAACTCCCACCCCTTTATCTATACTTATAGGGGTTGTTTCAATGGTAAATTCTGGTTTTCCCTGATTGAATTTTGTCAAATCAAGTTTTCCATTGGGAGAGTGAGGAAAGGATCTGTTTGCGGGTATAGTGGGAAGTCCGTAGTGTTTAAAAACACGAAGAATAAAATCCTTGCATTCCCTTCCTGTATAAGGGGGAGGGGGATTGGCTGTTGCTTTTAACATTACAATAATACAAAAAACAGTCAGAATTTGTTGTGACATAAAAATCTCCTTTTTTATTTGTTTAAAAAATATCTTTTATCCTTGCTTTACACCCATAAGCATGAACATTAAACGGAGTTGACGGAGCCAATGGGTTGGAAAAGATCTTTGAGAGGTTTTTCCCTGTGGGGGCTGTGTCCAAAAGTCTGAATCCAGGTTTCAGGGGTTTCCATACATATAAAAATTTTCCAGTGTTTGTTTTCATTTTTAAAAGTCCTGATTACAAAGTCAAGCATTTCCTGACGAAGTCTGAAGTCATAGCGGAGCTTTCCGTCCCGGCTTAAAAAAGTTTCGGCTCTGTTGACAAGATTGTTCATTTTAAAGCGTTCCCGCATGATATTTTTTTGATCGGTTTGGTAACGAAGGGCTCCCACGGATAAATAGGGAATTTGCCCGGGAGAAAATCGTTTTGAGATTTCCCTGATAAGATCCCCGTAATTTTTTTTCCATTCAGGATGCCAGATCATGGGATCGATATGAAAGGCCACCTGGAAACCTCTGGCAAGACATTTTTGGGCGGCTTTCAGACGTTCATCAAGGGAAGCTGTTCCGCTTTCCTCACTGTCTATAACAGGAGCCGGATTGACGGACCAACTGCATATAATGTTTCCCCGGTGTTGGCAGTCAAGAAATTGATCCACAAAGGGGGATTTTGTTTTGAATTCAAGTTTCCAGGAAGGATAATTTCTGAAAAACCCAATGAGTTGTCTTGAGTGAAGGGTGATTGGGTCCAGACTCAAACTGTCCATCACTTCCCCTGTACCGATTCGAAGGGGCTGGTCTTTCAGGTGATTCATGCTTTCAAGCTCCCGGAGGGCTTCCTCGATATTGCTGTAGACAGTGAGGTAATTGGAATTGATAAAGGATTGGAGGTAACAATAGCTGCAATCCATATCACATTGAAAGCCAAGGTTGAGGACAAAATAATTACAGCAGGCCATTCCCTTGTGGAATCCGGGGCATTTTTTAAAAAAACGTCCTTTAAAACGGGTGACAAAGATTTGTTTCTTACTCTGTGAAAACTCACCGGCTGTCAGAAGACCTTTTTTCATATCTTCCGGTTCGTTTTTAATGATTTGAATTTTATCTGGAAAAATTTTTAAAAAACGAAGGGCTGTGGTGGAGTTTTTCACCTTTTCATCAATAAGGATTCTGTCAAACTTTTCTTTCAAAAATTCAAGCATCGTTATTCATTTGACTGAGACGTTTTAATTTGGAGTTGAGATCTTTTTCATTGCTGTAGGTGATGTGGAGTTTGTGAATCATCCTGTCGCCCTGTCTTGAGCTTTTTGTTTGAACGTAGGCGGGCCAGGATTTTTTGTTTTCACGAAGTTTGTCATTGTTCAGGGTGTTTGGATAACGCTTATTTGTGAGTTGTTGGAACCAGTTTCCCGAAGAAGGTGTGAGTTCTTCTGTTTTTTGACCCATAAGGATCAAGTCCACAAGAAAATCCAGTATTTTCTTTCCCTCGTTTCTGTTAAGTTTTAATTTCGGGAAGTTTTTTACCAGAATATTCAGGGAATTCAGATCGTCAAGGGAGTTTATCGGCATAAGGTCCCGGGATGACATCTGATGTTCCTCCGCCCAGGTCAGGAACTCCCTGGGCATGAGTTTTAACTTTTCAAATAATTCAAGGGTTCTTGAATTCAAATGAAGATTCTGTTTTTGGAAAAAAAGATTCCAGTCAATGGATTTAAAGAAATCGGGGTGTTGTCCTGAAGCCCGGTGGAGAAGGCAGACTTCAACAAAAGACAGGGGGCTAAAGAGGTCCAAGAGGAGTTCAGTGATATTTTCCCCGCTGAGATCAAGGGTGATTTTACCGGAAGCTGAAAAACCGTTGAGAGCGATCCCTTTCCATTTTATCAGGGCTTTTGAAAAACAGTGGTTTTTTGGGGAAAAATTCAGATTTTTCATAGGTTCTTTATTCTTGATCCCCCGGACAGTTTGTTTGACTGATTTCCTGTATTCTACAGGACTTTTCATATTCAAAGTCCTATCATAGTGGAACTTTGGGGACAATGGATTTATACTTATGGAAGCTATGGGACAATGGGAAAATAGAGCTGATTTTTTGGAGGATGTGGTGTTTTTCTCCTATTCCGGGGAAATTTCTGACAATCCTTCTGAGGTTTACGTCTGGGATCTGGATAAAACCTATTTGGATACCCGATGGCATACTTTAAAAGATATCTGGCGGACTCTTTTGAAAAATCGTTTCAGAAAAAAAATATTCCGGGCACTTCCACCTTGGTTTTTTCCCTTAAAGAAAATTGGAGGAAAAACCCGGATGTCAGCGGGACGGAGTTTCCTATTTTTTTTATCACAGCGTCCCCTCCCCAGATGGAAGAACAGATTCGGGAGAAAATGAAGATTGACAAAATTCTTCCACGGGGGATTTTTTTTAAGGATAATCTGAAAAATATTTATCCCAACCGGTGGAGATATTTCAATAGACAGGTGGGTTATAAACTTCAGGCCCTTATGCAGCTTCGGGCCTGTTTTAAAGAGGAAATCACACAGGTTCTCTGGGGGGATGACAGTGAAATGGATGCCACTATTTATTCTCTTTATTCTGATATTTGTTCCCATCGTTGGAAGGATGAAGAGCTATTGCATTTATTGGGACATTTTAATATCAATAAAAGGCAGAGTGAAATGATTTTTGATCTTCAGGATCAATGTTTAAACCATGATCCTGTGGAAAAAGTTTATATCAATCTCGCCCTTGATACCGATCCCGAATACTATTTGAAATTTGGCAGAAGAGTTCTTCCCATTTACAATTCCTTTCAAACAAGTCTTGATCTCTTTCAGGACGGTCGGTTGAAAGAAGCCCATGTTTTAAAGGTGGCCCGTGACCTTATGGTTAATTACGGGTTTACAACCGATCAGTTACAGAATTCCGTGGATGATCTGGTTCGCCGTCGTGTTCTGGCCGGTGAAACCCTGGAAAGAATTCTTCCCTGTTTGCAGGAAAAAAAGATCATCACCCTGGATTATACGCCTTCTGTTGTCCCGGGTGGGGTCACATCCCAGATAGGGGAACGTGTTTTCAGTGTTGAAGGGGCAACAGAACCCTGGATCCCCGAACAGGTGGATTATTTTCATGATTACCGTTAGTTTTTAACCCTGATACTGGAGTGTTTAGATACTTTCGCAACGGAATCCTAAAAAGATACGGGTTAAAGCTGTTTTAAATTGGCTTTGAGAAAGTTTATGTTTGGATCATTTTTATTGATTGAAACACAATTATATATTATGATAATATATATCTTGAAAAGATATGGAGTTGAAATGATTGATAAAGTCATACCTAAATTTGATGAATTTCTTGGAACTAAGCAACTCTCTTTCAGAGGGACCATTATCGGTGGGGCCGCACTGCTTATACTCAATATCTCGACAAGACAGACAAAAGATGTCGATTGCATTGATCCCAAAATAGCTGAAGAAATCATCAATGCAGCTAACGAATTTGCGGATAAATTTAAGGATTTAAAAATTGAGAAAAATTGGTTTAACAATGATCCCATTTCCATAAAAAAACAACTTCCTAAAGGTTGGCGGAATAGACTCCAACCAATATACCAGGGTCAAAATCTTTGGTTTGACACGTTAGGAAGACAAGACCTTTTAATCACTAAACTCTATGCTTACTGTGATCGCACGGATCCTGATTACGCTGATCTTTTAAAACTTAAACCGACCAAAGAAGAGTTATTTGAGTCCTTGACCTGGGTCAAAACATTTGACCAAAACTCCTCATGGCCTGACCATGTTTATTCAATTAAAAGAGGCTTTATATGGATAATCTGAGTATTGAACAAAAACTTGATTTCATTGGAGTAAGATTTTCAATACCTTCATACAAAATATCCAATAAAACATGGGTTGATATTGAACAAACAATCCATGAAGCCACCCTTGCCGTTGAAAATGATTCCCGATTATTTATGGTCCTGGCAAGTTGGATAAAAGTTCATGGGAATTATGTTGTTATTGAGAAACTGATGAAATCACAAAAGCAAAAAGAAGCTATCTGGTTGATTGCTCTTGCCATTTTTGCCGTTCAACAGGGTCTTCATAAATGGAATCGTTTGATTAGAAAATTAAAGGGCTTTCATGCTCTTTCAAAAGTAAAAATTGTCAGACAAGCTATTTCATACAAGGGAGAGGAGCCTGGATTTAAAAAGTATGGTTTTCTTATTCCTAAAAATTCAATACGCACACGGAGGTCTGATGTGGCTACAGTTGAAAAACTTATTGATGAAAATCTTCAGTATAGAAACCGGTTTCTGTATGGAACAAATTGGCGTTCAGACATCATAACAGCCATACAAATTGGGTACGAAAACCCGTATAGAATTATGAAAATAACAGGATGCAGCTATCCTTCAGCACACAGAGTTTTTAAGGAGTATAGCCTGGTCAGTGAATATTAACTTTTTTGGAAAACCCAAAGGAATGACAGGTTTTTCCAACTTTATAGGGATGAATCACTGGCTTTGAAGTTTTCTGAAAAATCCGGAAAAATAAAGATATTGTGTTACCTTCTCGCTGGTGTTATACTGGTCCGGTTTGAATTTTCATGGAATTTCCCTGAGAGATCATTTATTCTATGCTGAATTTCTTTAGCCAAAATCCGCTTAAAACAAGTGGTCTCTCATGAAAAACAAATGGTCTTCAGTATATTTAAATGCTTAAGGACTTTGGTGATGATGATAAGAGTTTTTGTTATTCTTCTTTTGAGTTGCCTTTCTGTTGTTTCCAGAGGGGCTGGTCTTTGGGAAAACGAGGTGAAGTGCGTTGTTGAATTGGCGACAGTTAAGACTGTCATAGAGCCATCCTCGTTTAATTCGCCTTTTGAGTTTGTCCAATGGATTTCTTTGGTTCGGGATGAATCTTCTTCCAAAAAGATTTCCAGAGGTAAAGGTTTTTTTGATCTTGGCGATGGATTTCAGATTCGTTTTAAATTGAAATTTGAAGAAGGGGCCAGTGACTGGTTAAGGGGGGCGGACCGATTGCTTGTCAAAGCCTGGTTCATAAAAAAAGGGAATGATGGAGAGGAAATAAAAGTTTATGATTTCAACGAGAGAACATCTGATGAGACGGACAACTTTTATAGATTGGGTCTGGCCAGGGATCAGGACAGATATCTTCTTACATTCAACTATATGGTTAACAATCAGGTTGTTCAACTTCTTTTAAATAATGATTTGGAGGAAGGGGCAATGATTGAGCTTGTTCGTGAAAAACTTCTTGATGTTAAAACACCTTATTCAGCCGATTTGAGTTGTGAGTTGTGGCGACCCGGACTTCGTCAAAAATAAATTTATTGACCTGGCTTTGGTATACTCATGAACAGTTCCCTTGGGGGCAGACAGGACAGGATGTCCTTTGCCAGTTCAAGATGATAGTCGTTGATGAAAGGACGATTGTATTTTTCCTCTTCTCTGATTCTTTTTTTAAGATTTTTCCCCATTTTGCCATCCTGATGGATGCAGGATTCCAACTCTGCTTTTTCAATGGGACGATTTTGCTCCCAGGTTTTGTTTTCAAATGGAATGGGGTTTAAAAGAGAGACTTTCCTGGAAATGGAATCAGGATCATGGGCAATGGCTTCACCGGTTCTTGAGAACTGAAAGTCGGGAATAATTCCTGTAATTTGGGGTGATCGCCCACTGTTGAGAGTGTAGATCCATTGAGTGGTTGTTTGAATAAGGGGTTTGTAAGAAATGCTTTGATCGGATTCAAGGTCAAGGTCAAATAAATCCTCAACCTGTAGACTCCCTTTACCAGTGGTGCGTTCTCCAACCACCCAGCCCCGTTTCATATCCTGAATGGTTCCGGCAAAAAATTCAGAGACACTGGCCGAGTCTTTGTTGACAAGAACAACAATATTTTTGTTATAAACGGGAAGGGGAATAAGGTCTTTATCAGGTTGAAAATCAAAATCAAGTGAGGCTGACAGATATCTGAGAGCGGGAAAAAGAATTTTTCTGGGATCGTCATTTAACAAAACCTCGCCTCTGTGAACCGGTATAAGGCTCAATAAAATGTCGGTACTATAGATAAGGCTTTCAAGCATACATATAACCAGGGGCAGTTCCCCTCCCTTGTTATTGCGAAGATCAATAATCATACCCAGGCTTAACGGATTGGACAGGTCTTTTGTCTGTAAACCAACAAATTCTTCACAGGTTATGTTACTGAAAGTGTGCAAAGAAAGGTAAAAAGCCTGTTGGGTTGGAGGTTTGTCCTCTGTTTTTTTGATTGAAGGACAATCCGGGGCTTCTTCCCGGTTGATGTTAACAAACTGATGTTTTTTCTCAAAAAAGGTTGCATTGGAAACAGACAGGAGAGCGGGAACCACCGGGACTTCTCTTTTTTTATTGTCGCAAAAACTCTGAACAGTGAAATTTACCCGGGTTCCTGCGGGAACATTGATTATTTTATCCACTTCTTCAAAGGGCAGGCCTCTGATATCAATACCGTCAATAGCCAGTATGAGGTCCCCTTTTCTGAGGCCTGCATTATAGGCTGGAAGATCTTTAAAAGTTTCAATGACATAAGAACCGTTCAAAGTCTCATCATTTGTCTGGTAATTGAGGATACCAAATCCAAACCCGATGCGTTCAAAAGTATTTTCTGTTAATGCTTTTGGTATGAGTGAGGTGTGTGAATCGTGGGTTTCTTTGAGAAAAAAATCATGGGCCCGGCCTGCGTGAAAAGATTGATCCTTTTCAGGGATTTTTTCTTCAGCCAAAAGACGAATTTCATGGAAAAGTTTGTTAAGTTCTTCAGGACCTGGAGGAGATCTTTGGAAGAGCAGATGAAAGGACTCCCTGTTTTGTCTGAAGAATTCAATCATGTCTTGTTCTGTTTTTGGCCTGGATTCTTCAGGACTGGGAACAATCTCCAGGGTGTTGGAATCAGAAACCCGCAACTGGTAAAACTCATCACCGGTGAAAAGAATCAGTCTCTGAAGAGCCATAAGACAGGCCCCAAAAAGTTTTTCAGAGTCATAACAGGAAAACCCCCGGTCTGAAAGTGCGGAGAAAAAATGATGGAGTTTGTATCCGGTTTCTCTCCATGCCTTCTTTTCAATATCTCCCCATGAATTGGAAAAAAACAGGATAATGATGAGGAAAGTGACTTTTTTCATAATTTATATCCAAAGGTCATTGTTTTTTTGTGTGATTTACATGGAAAGAGCCTGCGGAGGTTTAAAGACGATTATCAATGGAAATCGTATTTTAAGTTTCATGGTTTTACCTGGAAGAATTCCATAAAAGTTCAAATATGATCAGTATATAAGCTGAAAGTCTGGATTGTGTATTGATAAAGATTTAAAACACTAATAACGCATTACGGCTTTTACTTTTTTCTGATGTTCATGTCGTTTGGTTATATTTCTGATAATGGGTTATTATAAATGATCTTTTAGAAAAATTCCATGGAAACTCAAACACTCTCAGTGGAGTTTCAATCTGTCTTGGAAAGGAGGATTTCGTTATGGGAAAGAGTTGGAAAAATCCATTGAAGCAGGCCAATGCCGCCAAAAAGGGGGCACAGATTTCAAAGATGGCTAAAGAGATCACAGTGGCCGCCCGATTGGGGGGAGGGGATCCTGACTCCAATGCCAGGTTGAGACTGGCTGTCAATACGGCCCGGGCGGAATCCGTTCCCAAGGAAACCATCAACAGAGCCATTCAAAAAGGGACAGGCTCCCTTGATGATGGAAAGATCATTGAAGAGATTATGTATGAGGGCTACGGCCCCCATCAGGTGGTTGTGTTGGTTGAATGCCAGACAGACAATCGGGCCCGTACGGCTTCTGAGATCCGGTTTATGTTTAAAAAATATAAAGGTCAGATGGGAGAGAAGGGAAGTGTTCTCTGGATGTTTGATCGCATCGGACTGGTGGAAGGAGTGGCTCCCCCCGGAGACTTTGATTGTGAGGAGGAAGCCATTGAGGCGGGAGCCAATGAAGTTGAGAAAAATCATTCCCGGGAAAACTTTTATTCCTTTTACACCGATCCCGATGACCTGGACAGTGTTCAGAAAATTCTTGGAGAAAGAAACTGGGATATTAAAACCTGCGAATTATCCTATAAGGCCAAAAACAAGAAAGAGGATTTGAGTGAAGAACAGCTTGGGGAAGTTTACGAGTTCCTGGATGCCCTGGATGACAATGAGGACAGTGCCCGTATCCATTCTAATATTTAACCGATTCCTAGTGGTTTGTCCTATAAATCTGTTAGTAATCCAAAAGGAAAGCGTATCGTCTCCAAAAAATGGGTTACTTTTCACTTTGGGTTAAAACAAAAGCCTGGGCGTAGAGGTGGATTTGTTTAATCATGGATAGAAAACCGTTGGTTCGGCCTGGGGATAAATGATCCTTAAATCCCAGGGTCTCAATGAAAACAGGTTTTGTTTTTAAAACTTCGGAAGGGGGCAGGTCGGAGTAAACTCTCAAAAGAAGGCTGACCAGACCTTTGACAATCATGGCATCACTGTCAGCTTTTAAAATCATCTGTCCTTTGTCATTGAGTTGGGCAAAGAGCCAGACACGGGATTGGCAGCCTTTTACCAGAAATTTTTCCTGATAGAGACTGTCTTCCAGTTTTGGCAGGTTTTTACCAAGACGTATAATGTATTTATAAGAGTCTTCCCAGTTTTTAAGCTGTTGAAACTCATTGATAATATTGCGTTGACGTTTTTCTGATTGTTGTTCCATTTTATAAAACCGTTAAAAGTTCAAATCCAAAGTCAGTATATACAAAAATACCCTGTTTTTCATTGAGAATCCATTTGTTTTAATCTGAATCCCATTGATAAAAATTGTCGGAGGTCCAAAAAAATTCAAACACTCTCAGTGTGGTATGGGTATCATTTGACATTTCGGGTGTCTATACCGGATTGCATTTTGAATTTTCACAGATTTCTTTGGGAAGATCATGGTGAAGCGACATTTTGGGTCTCTTTTTTAAAAATATAAACAGGCTGTTTCAAAACGAGATTCCAAAAAAATAAAGTAATTACAGTTATTTAGAAAATTAAATTAAAAAAAGAATTTGGTCCGGTATTTGCTCCACAAGGGTTTGAAATCTTACCACAGGGGGTGGAAAATGATCCGGGCAATTCTTATAATCAGTTTTTTTATTACCGGGTGGCAGACACAGGCCAAAGATATCAAAGAGGTTGCAAGTCACTCTGTCAATCGTGAATTCATAAAAATACAGAATGAAACAAACCCTGCACAAAGTGTTTGTATTATCAATACAAAAGAGACGGGAAAAGTAAAGTTCATATCCCGCATTTATGAAGAGGCTTTTTCAAAAGTGATTGAGTCCTGTTTTCAAAGGCAGATATGGTTTTTTATGGAATCCCTAAAAAAACATCCCACACAGGATGAGCAAATCAGATTTGCAAGAGCCTGTACCAGTAATGTCAGATGCCTTTAAATGGCAAAGCATAGTACAATATTTTTCAAATGGTAAAGATTACCACATAAACCACAGGGCGATCAGTGGAGTGAATTCTTTTCTCTTCATTTTTATTTTTAGTTTGTCATTATTAAAATTTGTTTCAATGAAATTGATTTGGGGGCCAAGAGCCAGTGTAAAACCTTCACTGGAAGTCACAGGGAAGGCCCAGCCAAGACTGAGTTGGTAGCCATTGTCCACTGAACAGTCAGTTATAAAAGTATCGCTGCATGTTCCACCTGCAAAATAGGTAAAGAGAGTGAAAAGGCCGGTGGCATTTTCTCCGTGGATGTGATTATAGCCAATGGTCGGACCGTAAAGTTGGGTGTCACTTTTGTATTGATCTTTTTTTCCTAAAACATCGTTGGTTGATAAAGATTTGGAGGAAAATAAAAAATAGGTGGCTCCCAAAACCAGGCCAAAATCAAAGCCATATAAAATATCCAGATTTGCGGAAAAAATGTTTAATTTACTTGAGAACTCCATTGAACCAACACCGAGGGGGGAGGGGGCCTCAAAAGCCGAAGTGGATTCACCGAATCTTGAGGTGAGATTCAACATAACTCCGGAACCTGATTTGAATTTTTTGTTATTTGATTTGTTCCCCCGAATTTTTCGTTGGAATTTTTTGTTGGCTGGATATCTATTCATTCTGTTTCTGTATTTCCGTCTTCTCTTTTGATTTTTTTCGTAACTGTACAAATTGTCAGATTCATGAACCTGTTGTTCATTGGCAAGAGCAGGGGATAGAAAACAAAAACAAAGACATACGAAAAAAAGTGTTTTTAAAAATTTCATGGAATACCTCTCTTATTATTTATTTTTGAAAATTGAAGGTTAATACACATATACTGATCTTGAAATTGGGGTGTTTCAAAAGGAAAAACCTGTGAAATTTAAATTGCAACCAGTACACATAATAAGTATAGAAATTATTTTGGAAAATACAAAAGGATTTTGTTGAACAAGTGATAACTGACTTTTAAATTAGCCTTTTGTCTTAAGTCATCAGCCCTGAATGACATCTTATTTTCCTTGGTTTTTTAAAAAATTCTTCTTAAGACTGACGATAAATTTCAGAACTGACTAATTGAGACAGTCAGCCTGTAGGAAAACAGGATCATTATCGCTTTTGTAAGCCTTGTACCATTGATCATTAAATTTATCCAACCAAAGCTCCTTACCTAATTTGATAACTTTCCACGGTTCAGAAGAAGTTTCAGGTTGGGAGTATAAGATGCAGTTTTTTGAAAAAGTATGCATTCCGGATTTAAAGACGGTGTCTCTCTGCTCATAGTTGCTTGGTGTGCGTTGTTGTTGTGAACCGGGGTCAAGTTGCTGTTCTTCCCTTTTCTCCGTAATAGCTACGGGATGACCCATGTCAGATCCTTTTTCATCTTCATAGGCAAATCTTTCCTCCGGTATTTTGTCCATGCCAATATTTTCGTCGTCCGGGTCCTGAAAAACTTCATTGATAAGAGAGGGGGAGGGGCTTTCCTGCCCTTCATTATTGTGACTCTGACCCACTATGAGTCTCTTACCGGAGCCTTTGCTGACTCTTATTTCATCGTCCTGGCTGGAGATTTGGTCAATGAGACTGGGTCTTATTTGATTGTTTCTATCATTTTTAATCGGATTCTCATTTATAGAAGAAAAAATATCCTCCATGTCTTTATCGCTCATGGGGTGAAATTCTTTAAAATTATCTGAAGAATCTTTAAGTCCTGATTTTGTATCCAGTGGAATGTTGTTTTTTATGAAAGGATCAACCTCAGCCACTTCCTTTTCAAATTCAGAAGGGCGATTTTTTTTCGACTTGGAGGATTTTAAATAATCTGGCATATTCCCTTTGGAACCCTGGGCTATTGCTTTGCCAGTGAAAACAAAACAAAAAATCAAAGTAGAAAGTTTTATTATTTTCACAACAACTCCTTATAATGTGTATCTTTTGTACTTAATTAAGAATCGGCCTTTTGTCCTAAAACTTTAAAGAATTTTCTTAAGAAGAATTAAAATAAGGGGTCAATGAGACTGTTTTTTTGAAAAGCCTTTTAAATTGATCTGAAGCTGTTGGAAGGGAGGATTTTTGATTTTTTATCCAGTGAATGACAACTTTGGAAGCTCCGGTTTTTTCTTTTAGCGACAATTTCAGTTTAAATTGTTTATCTTTTGTCCACTTTGGCCATAGTTCAGAAAAGCATTCTGACAGATTATCTGTGTTTTTAATGATTTGTACGGGGGTTATTCCCTGGATGTCCACTTTCTTAAAAGTCAGAGCCTCTCTGTTATTGAGGTGTTTTGGTCCCACAAAGGTGAGTTGTCCCTGAGCCAGAGGTTCCATAACACTGTGAACACTTCTATTCATGGAGCCTCCCACAAAGGCAAAGAGTCCCCAGGCATAGAGATCGGCAAGGATTCCCGGTTTATCAATAACCAGGACAGCCAGAGGGTCCCAGTTCTCTGTTTGTGTATAAAACTGATACTCCAGGTTTTGGGATTCGATATTTTTTGTCAGTTTTTCCAGATGAGCGGAAGTGGGTTCATGGGGGGCAATGATAAAAGAAATCTGTTTGGAAAATTTTTTAAAAAAAGGGAGCAGAACCTCTTCGTCTTTGGGCCATGTTGAGCCTGCCACAAAAACGGGCCTGTTAAAATTATTCAGTGGTTTTAAGGTCTTTGGATTTTTACAACGAAAAAAGCATTGATCGTAACGAGTGTCACCGGTGACGTGAATGTTGTTAAAGGGGTGGAGAAGATCTTTCAGTGGTCTTCGATCATCCTCACTAACACAAAAAATATCATTCATTTGTCTTAAAATGAAACGTTCAATCCATTTTTTAAACTTTCTGTTTGATCCTTCCATGGTTTTTGAGAAGAGCAGGCGGGGGATCTTTGCTTTTTTTGTACAGACAATCATCATGGGCCATAGATCTGTTCGTGCAATAAGAAGGGCTTTTGGTCTGTGATGGTTGATAAATTGATACCACTGTCTGTAAGTGTCCCAGGGGGTTGGACAGTAAAAATCAATATTTTCAGATTCGGAAAGGGTTTTTTCCACGGATGGTGAAGAGTAAGTCACAAGAATTTTTTCATTGGGATATTTTTCCCTGATTTCCCTGATAACGGGTTTTGCGTATTCATACTCTCCGGAAGCACAGTGAAACCAGAGGGGATGGGTTTTTCCGGGAAGGCCAGCCAGGGTTTGACACCTTGTCTTTTTTCACGGATTTTAAACCAAAGTTCCCATTTTTTATGGAATTTCCTGAAGAGATAAAAAAGCCATAAAAAAAGATTGTAGAAAAGAAGATAGATAAACAAAAATGGCATTCTTTAAGGTTCTCTCTTTTTATTTTTCAAGGGTTCTGATAATGTTGAAAAAAGATTGTGGTTCCAGAGAAGCCCCTCCTACCAGAAAGCCGCCCACTTCAGGAATATTTTTAAGAGAAAAGGCGTTATCCGCCTTAACAGAGCCTCCATAGAGGACTTTCATGTTTTCATGACAGGAATCAAATTGATTTTTTAAAAACCTGCGGATAAATCCGTGAACCTCCTCCACCTGATCGGGACGGGCTGTCTCTCCTGTCCCGATGGCCCAAACAGGTTCATAGGCAATATGCATTTTTTTTTTGGGTTTTATGTTTTCCAGTCCTCTTTCCAGTTGGCCTTTGATGACCTCCATAGTGGAATCCTTTTTACGTTCATCAAGACTTTCCCCGACGCACAGAATGGGGGTCATTTCAAAATCAATGGCCGCTTTCACTTTGAGATTTATTTGTTTGTCGTCTTCATTAAAGAATTGTCGCCTTTCGCTGTGCCCCATCAAAGCGAAATCAGCCCCCAGGTCTCTCATTACCTGGGGTGAGGTTTCCCGGTAAAAGCCCCACGGGCCCGGTGATGGATGTTTTGCGGCCCCCATGAAAAGTTTATTTTATAGACTCTGCTTGCGTTGGCCGTGGCGGGTCCGTTGACTGAAGGGACAAAGAAAATGATTTTAAAAAAATCGGGAAGATTGTATTTGGAAAAGTCAGAAAAAAAAACTTCTGTCTCTTTTGGGGATTTGTTCATTTTCCAATTGGCAGCCAGAATAAAACTCATTGTGTTTTTCTCACTTTTAAATAATTAAAGACCATTTGATTTACAAAGACCATTTGATTTAAGCTGGCTATGAAACTCATTGATTTTTTCTCACTTTCAAGACCTCCAGTCCCGACAACTTGTGTCCCTGGATAAATTCAAGGCCCGCTCCTCCCCCTGTTGAAATATGATCCACCTGAAGGAGGTCTTCCGGTTGATCCCCGGTGATATCTGTTTTTTCTTCTGTTGGAACAGGATTTATTCTGGAGGACAGCCCTGAGCTTCTGGCCACTGCGGCTGAATCCCCTCCTCCAATAACAGTGAAGGCTTTGGATTTTCCAATGGCTTTGGCCAGAGTCACTGAGCCTTTGTCAAAGGGTTTTTGTTCATAAACCCCCATGGGGCCGTTCCAGAAGATACAGGCGGCTTCCTGTAGGGCTTTTGTGAACAGGGT
>CBDCNX010000022.1:0-68469 GCA_965219545.1 Bdellovibrionales bacterium | reverse complement strand
GGTGACGACCTAATTTATATTTAGTATTACCACGATTGAATAAGCCTCAGCAAGGTCAGGTTTTAATTCAATAGCTTTGTCGTAATCAACAATGGCTTCTTGGTGACGACCTAATTTATTTTTAGCAGTTCCACGATTGCCATAAGCCTCAGCATAATCAGGTTTTAATTCAATAGCTTTGTCGTAATCAACAATGGCTTCTGAGTGACGACCTAATTTATCTTTAATAATCCCACGATTGAAATAAGCCTCAGCATAATCAGGTTTTAATTCAATAGCTCTATTGTAATCAGTAATGGCTTCTGAGTGATGACCTAATTCCAATTTAGTATTACCACGATTGAAATAAGCCTCAGCATAATCAGGTTTTAATTCAATAGCTTTGTCGTAATCAACAATGGCTTCTTGGTGACAACCTAATTTATTTTATCAATCCCACGATTGAGATAAGCATAGCAAGGTCAGGTTTTAATTCAATAGCTTTGTCGTAATCAACAATGGCTTCTTGGTGACGACCTAATTTACCTTTAACATTACCACGACCTAAATAAGCCTCAGCAAGGTCAGGTTTTAATTCAATAGCTTTGTCGTAATCAACAATGGCTTCTTGGTGACGACCTAATTTATCTTTAATAATCCCACGATTGTTATAAGCCTCAGCATAATCAGGTTTTAATTCAATAACCTTTTCAAGATCATCAATAGCTTCTTGATACAGATGAAGTTCAACCTTTGAGAAAACTCTGTTATTGTAAGCAAGTATAAAATTTTTATCCAATTTAATGGCTCTGGTAAAATCTTCTATGGCTCCTTCATATTTGCCAAGCCTGTATTTTGAATATCCTCGATCATTATAAGAAGTGACACAATTTTCATCCAATTCAATGGTTCTGGTAAAATCTTCTATGGCTTCTTCATACCTACCTAATTGACCTTTTGCAATCCCTCGTTGATTATAAGCAGTCACAGAATTTTTATCCAATTCAATGGTTCTGGTAAAATCTTCTATGGCTTCCTCAAATTTGCCAATATTATTTTTAATATATTCTCCTTGAAGCCATACAATGGGTTGTTTCGGATTTAAACGAACGATTTCATCGCAATCTGGCATAGCATCTTCAAGTTTTCCAAATTCAAATTCAGAAATTTTATAATCCTCATTTTTTAAAACAGAATGTTTAATAGATTTCTTTTGAACTGTTCTTATTATTTCATGGCGTAAATGTTTTGCAGACTCAAGTAACTCTTCTTTTTCATATTTTTTATTATTGTTTATAATATCTAGGTCAGATATGGAACCTCCAGTTTTATTCATTGGTGAATAACCTAAAGTTACTTTTCCATCATTAGTTTTTCCTGGCAAAAAATACATTTTCGGTGTTTTCGTTCCATCTGAACAGGTGAATTGAACTTCTGTTAAATGAAAGGTAAAAAGCATAGACTTAAGGTTTGGTAGATCTCTGTGATAAGGATATTTTAAAAGATGAGTATAAACAAGATACCACTTAGACCTTACTTTTATATAAATAAAACGACAACATTTATTAGAACACAATTTTTTTATATCTGTTGGTGGAAACCTTCCATTTTTTTCCACATTATTACAGTCAAAACACATTGGTTGTAAATTAAAAAGCATTTTCCGTGTAGAATTTCCAAATATTTCATTTATTTTTCCGTATTCATTACTCATTTTCAAAATATTTTTTGGAATAATGTGATCAACAGTTGTTTCATTAAAACTTATTTCTTTTCCGCAGCCACCTAAATGAATACCACATTTATAGGGAGTCCCTTTTTAGAAGTTCCTTTTTTAACCATTTTCCCATATTTTTCATCCTCTTATCAAAAAAACACTGTGGTTTGAGAAACGTTTTCACTGCTTATTATATCTTATGTTGCTAAAACTTGTAAATAAAAAACCTATTAGAGAACAGCGTAATCTGCTTGATTCTTATGATCCTTTAACATACACTTTTTGAACATTCCCCTGAAGCTTTCAAAATAGCCTCTTTAATATCCATTCCCTTTTCCATAAGACTTTCCAGGTAATTGTTATCAACAGCATCACTTGTTGAAAGCCAATACTCAAGGGGTGTTGGATGAATCTGTATGACCTGGCTTTCAAGCCCTTCCATGAGAAAACCCTCTGAGTAAATTCCTTTCTTTTGTTCAAGGGATTGTATCAGTTCAATCTCCTGGTGGTTCAGCTTGAGATTTCTTTTGAGTGTTTCAATATCTCCTCTTTGAAGCATGAGAATCTTTGTTGCCGTGTTGTTGAGAATCGCTGAACCAATGGGAGAGTTTGCAATCTCTTCAATTCCCTGGGTGATGAATGTGATCCCAGAGCCTGTCTTTCTTAAAGTCCTTGCACAGTATTCCATGAATGTTGCAGCAGCCTGGGACTTGAGCAACTCCCAGGCTTCATCCAGAATAATTCTCTTTCTCACAGATTTATCCCCCTCAACTTGTGAGAGGATAAAATCCGTGAGAGTTAAAATCATAACACTCTGAAGATCGGGGTACTGGGAAAGACCTTTCAGATCAAAAGAACAAATCTTTGTTTTTGTGTTTAGGCTTCCATAACCATCAAGGAGTTTTCCATAGGGCCTTGTTCCTGTCCAAATATAAAGCATCTTAGAAATTCTTTTCAAAGACTCTTCATTGTTTTGTTGGAGTCTTTCTTTCAGATCACTCAAGATTGGCAGTTTGTTCTGTTTTTTCTTTTCATCGAAAAGATCAATGATTTCTTTTTCCAGTTGTACCTTTGTGAGCTTATCAAGCCTTTCCGTGCCGGATTGACCGAAACTGGCACCATCGTCCGTGGCCATCAGTTCAATCATTGACACCAGGGATTTTATCTTTTGGTCAGTGGGACCTTCTTTTATACTGTTTAAATGAAAAGGATTGATCCTGTATCTTTGCGAAAGATCAATTTCAATGTATTGTCCATCAAGGGCCTTTGTGAGTTTCTTGTAAGATCCTCCAATATCAATGACAAAGACTTTTAACCCCTGGGCCATTTCCTGTAAAAGAATACAGTTGTTTAAAAAACTCTTTCCTGATCCTGAACTTCCCGTGACAAGACAGTTGTAGTTATTCAGCTTTGGATCAAAGGGGTCAAAGCTTACAAGTCCTCCCAGTCTGTTCCTGAAAAGCACCACTGGTTTGTTGTCTCCTTTTCTTGGACCATAGACCGGTAGAAAATCACAGAGGTTGTTTGTTTTCATCTTCCTGGCCCTCTCAAACCGGACAGGGGCCATTGGGAAAACTCCCTTTAAAACCTTCCAGGCTCCAACTGTTTCCTCTAAGGCTTCAGCCCCCTGTAAGGCTCGAAACCTTGAAAGAACTTCTCTTGCCTGGTGGTTGAGTATTTTCTCACCCTCTGGAGTGGCTTCTTCCCTCAGTAAGATATTCATCTGGACTGAGAATATTTTTTGCCCTGTGTTTAAAAGCTCCCGTATGAGTTCCTCTGTGGCACAGAGTTTTGACTCACTTTCAAGATCAGTGGCCGCCCCCGGTCTTGTTGA
Organism: Bdellovibrionales bacterium; assembly: GCA_965219545.1. Classification (GTDB taxonomy): domain Bacteria; phylum Bdellovibrionota; class Bdellovibrionia; order Bdellovibrionales; family JAGQZY01; genus JAGQZY01. The sequence continues at coordinate 64,939 of CBDCNX010000022.1, read as the reverse complement.
AGCCAGGGAGTGAGCCATTCGTCTTTTCTGCTGAAGTTTTGACATTTCAGAGGACTGTGGGGGCAGGTAAAAGGACAAAAGCAATGAGTAATGAAAGGGCATCCTTAAAAACTGACTCAACTGTCCTGCAAAAGTGTTTTCAGGCAGAGTTTTAAGACTTATAACCCTGTGGTGATAAAGGTCCAGTGTGAACTGTCTCAGGCTTAAAACAAGGTCCCCAAAAACAAGCTGCTCTCTTGGTGAGGGATCAACAAGCCAGTCCTCAATATCATTTGATCCAATAAAGTTCTTATCAAAAGCGGACTGAATCTTTGGTGCTGGTTGGCTCTGACTTCTCATTGGATTGAAAAATCGGTAAATGTCGCTAACAAAGTCCATTTGTCCTAAGCCTGTTACATCAAGCCCCAGGTTTTCAAATGATCCTTTCAAACTTTCAATATCCTGGATAATGGTTTCAAAAAGCTCTTCATATTGAATTTTTCTGATTTCAGTAAAATCCTTCTCACTTTTAAAAATGGAGTTCTTTTTTAGAGTTTCACACTCACGCCTCAAAAATACTTTCAGTCTCGGTCTGTAGAGCCTTCCGTTCTCAATATCCTGGTAAAAAACCTCGTCCCTTGATTTTGCAATATTCAGGATCAGTGGATCAATATTTTCATTTTTTGTCCTCAAAGCCTGATGCTTTTTAATAATCTCTGTATAATCAGAATCCACATCAAGGAAAAACTGTAAGTAAGAACCTTCAGAAATTGAATTTAAACAATTTCTCATGGAAACTGTAAAGTTATTCACTTCATTGTCATCAAGACACTCTATGTCCAGCGTTTCAGTCTCAAAACCGCAGACAATGGATGAGTCACTCAAAACAACATGGGGTAGTGGGTCTTTGAAAAACTCCCAATAGGGAAGCTCTTCAGCCAAAGACTGTGATTTTTTGTTTTTACTCCCGTTCATAGCTTCACCCCATTTTTCTGTTCACTCTCTCTGTATGGCTTATTTCTTTTCTCTCTTACAAAGGGCCTGTATTTAAGATCAGACTTTCCTGCAAACCGGACTGTGGGTTGAACAATGTACTCTCCCAAATGTTGAATATAATTGTCCGGCTTGTCTTTTTTCATAAAATACAGAAACAGAGCAAAAAAGACTGTCGATCCCCAGACAAGTGGATACCTCAAAGAGGATGATCCAAAAAACAGGTTTGTAAGGGCCAGATTCATAAAAATAAACAGCAAGTCCGGCAGTTCAAAACCAAAGAGCCTGTTTTTATTGTCAAGACTCCTTGGCACTGATGAGGTGATAAGCCCCATTAGGACAGATCCCCCGGAAGTGGATCCACTTCCGGGGACAAGTTCATTTCCTTCCATACTCATTCTCTCCCCCTTCTGTCTTTCTACCTGACTGTCTGTGAAATAAAATCCACAATGGCCTGGCTCCCAAAACCAAAAACGCAACCAATCACCGCATAGCTGAGATGTTGTTTTGCATTATTGTTCCCTGTGAAAAATGAGATGGCTGCTATAGCTATCCCAATCACTGCCAGTAAAGGGAGGATGATCCCTGTCAGTCTGCTTTTAAGCCCCACAAGGCTTGACTCAAGGCTTGCCTGGGCCATATCCGGGAGTAAAGTGCAGGTGGCTAGAAAAAAAACAATAATAAATATTTTTTTATAAGTTTTTCGTTTCATAAGTCTCCTTTCTGTTTTGTGTTAAAAAATTATTTTGTTTTTCTTACTAAAGACCATTTGTTTTTCATGCTTTTTCCGTAAAGAAATTCCATGAAAATTCAAATGCAATCAGTACACTTATGGTTTTCAACGACTCTCCCCCCAGGATAAAAGATGGATGGCCTTTTTTAAAACCGATCAAACCGGTTTTTAATGACCCCTTGACCCTTGCCTTTCCTTTTGAGGGAAGAGCCTGAAAACCAAAACAAGGACTCAAAATCGGTTTGAGTCACTCATGGTCTTGTTTCATACTCATGAAAATGGGTTTTGAGAGAAGATCAAACTCCAGTATCGCAAAACCCTTTTCTTCACAAACGTCAGCGTTTCCAACAATTCTCCAGTCATACTTTCCCCTGGTTTTCGTTATGCTGTGGGGACTTTTCTCCTGCCTTGTCATAATGGAAAGCTTCATGGGATTATGCCTTGACGGGAGCAGGTAGTATTTTTCATTGGGAAAGGTCCAGAATTTAAGGCTGTACATATTATGCCCCTGCCTCATTGAGGCATAGCCAACGGACTTTTCCCTTTTTACCCCTCCGTCGGGATCAAAAGAACCCGTAAAGACCTGAAAGTAGTCAAACTGGTTTTGGTTTGTGTTTTCCATAAAAAAACCTCCTTTAAAAGTTTGGAAAATTATTTTGTTTCTTTTTATTTCAATCAGTTTCAAATTGTTCCAATTGGTTTCTCAACTGGATAAGCGTTGATTCAATGATCTGATCCACCTCATCCCAGGAAAGTTTCATTTCCTCTGAAATCTCCTCAATGGTGCAACTCTCCCAGAAACGAAGGTAAATAATCCTTCTCTGGTCTCTTGAAAGAGAGGGGAGAAGGGAAGACTTCAATCTCCGAAGTCTTCTTTTTCTCCTAATCTCCAAAGAGCTTTTTTTTCGCATTGGTCCTCCCTTCAAAGAAGGCTTTTTAAAAAAAGACCCCTTCATATACTGTTGAAAATGGGACCCCCCTAAATGAGTTTTTTCAGAGATTTTAATGCACGGTGTTTCATTTTTAAGACGCAAGAGTGCGATATATTCATTCTCAGGGCGATTTTTCGATGAGAAAGTCCCTCAAAAAAAAATAAAAAAATTATTTTTTGCTGCTTTTTTGTCAGTCGATGCAGTGCGTTTTTGAGCTTCCCGGAGGTGATGGAAAAACCCGGAAAATTCTCATAAATGTGATGCCGTTCCCGGAGTCTGTTGTAATTTCTCGGACGGATCAGAATCTCTTTTCCGGGGGTTTCAAGGGATGAGAGGTATTTCTCCCAGGTGTCCCTGTCCCATGACCGGGAAATGATTTTTAACTGACTGTCACTGACTAACTGCCCCTTTTTATCAAGCCAGGGGGCTTGGCTTGTAATTGTTTGAGATTCCATAATGATCTCCTCCTCAAAAGGCACAAGGAAAACCCATTAAGAGAAAGGGTTTGTCTCTTTTGCCTCAAGTGAGAGGAGAGTCCATGGCTATAGGTTGTCTCGTCTCTAATTGATGATGGCCGCCTGGGGCCTTTCCCAGGTAGGCTTTCTTAACTTTATATTTTATATATTCATTAAAACCTTGTTTTGTATTTCAATACGTTCTCCGGGGTTTCCGTTGTGAACAAAAACCTTGAAACTTCCATTTTCAATACTGATGTCTTCAATAATTCCCAAAACAGCCTTTTTTACCCTTACGGATTTGTCTTCAGACTCACCAGATTGATGGGGTTTTATTTTCTTACAACTCACTTTATGAACAGAATTTATTTTTTTCATCTTTGCCTCCCGATCAAAAACGGATTGAGTCTGAAATTTCCGAAAATCAAACTCTGCTGGAAATTTAAGCAACGGCGAAAAGAGTAAGCAAGAGAGGTGCCAAAAGGATAAGGGCAATAAAGCCCTTTTCAGCTTGATTTCAGGTGTTTTTCCGTCCAAATTCCGGTAAGGATAAATAAATATCCGGTTTTCGGTAAAGAAAAGGTAATGACATGGAAAACCTGATTCCTGTTTCATCAACATTGAATCAACAGAAAAGATCAAAAGGACCAAGAAAGAGGTGCGTTCCAATAAAGATTTTCAATGTGAGTATGTGAAAAAGTGTTTGAGGATTGAGAAAAAATATTATCTTAAAGATAAATTGGATGATAAATATTTAAGATCACTTCATTCCACCAAAGATGATCTATGTGGAAAATCAGGAAGTTGGTTTTTAAAATGGAGGTTAAGGACAGCATGAGAAATTCAAAAAAAATATTTACTCAAAAACTTGAAAAAATCAATTCGGACATATTTAATCCAAAATATAAAGATATTATTACTGAAGAGATAAGAAATAAGCATGGAGTTTATGTTCTTTATGATAAAAAAGAGGAACCTTATTATATAGGGCAAGTGCCTCGAAAATTGCTGAACGATTGAAGCAACATTTTAAAGATCGGCACAGCAAAAAATGGGTTCGCTTTTCCATTTTTTTTACTGAAAATGAGGATCATATCTATGCTTTAGAAGATGCTCTTATCTCTATAGTAAACCCTAAAGGGAACAGTAAACAACCACTAAGAATAGACAATGAAATGAAAAAACGTATTGATAAAGCTATAAAAAAAATAGATGATGAAAATAGAAAAAGAATTGTTAAAGGAAACAAAACATCTGAAAAAGAAAAAAAATTGTAAGAAAAGCAAGTAAGAAAAAAATTAAAAGAGAACCAAGCTTAAAAAACCCCTTTGGAAAAGACAAATTGTTGAGAGCAAAATACAAAAAAACAGGATGGGCACACAGGCAAAGTTATAAGGCGATATGGCTTAAATCAGGAGAGATTAAATACAAAAATAAACCTTACACATCTCCTAGCGGTGCAACAAAAGCCATTACGGGAACACAAGAGAGTGGTAAAACATTCTGGTCAGTTGAGAACCATGAAGGAAACTGGGTGAAGTTAAAAGACATTAACTGATCTCTTTTAAAAACGAAACAATCCTTAAAGCCTCTCCAAAACCAGCCTCAACTTTGATTTTATATTTGCCACTATAGGTCTGTTCAATTGACCCGTTTTTGAAAAGGACATATTTGTCTTTTCCCCAGTGGTTGGCATATTGGGTCCTTATCTTACCGCCAGAAGTCTGGGCCAGGGCTGCAAGTTTTTTCCTGTCAAAAATCTCTTTTTCCTTGAGTTGGTTCTGTTCCTTCTTATATTCAAAAAAATCATTTCTGTAGATAGGCAAAAGACGACATTTTACATCCCTTGCAATTTTCTCAAGGGGTTTTGTAAAAGAACAACCAATGCTATGACAACTTTTCCCACCAAGGCCACTGACTGTCGTCTTTCCATTCCATGAACATTGAAATATAAACTCCAGACCACTGTCATTTTTGAGTTTGTTTTCCTTGGCAGTATAGCCAAAAAAATGAGATTCAAGGTTTTTTACAAATTTGTTGATTTGATTGTCTTCCATAATCTTTATCTCCTTTCAAAATAAATGATCTTTTTTAAAAAAAAGACCCACTCAAACGTGGGCCTTTAAAGCATAGGGTTTTTGATTTTTGACTTTCTGAGTTCCGTACTTATTTCTTATTTCATCAATGGAATACTCACTCTTTCCCCTGAAAAAATGCTTTTTTGATTTGGGCCGGAAATACCACATCTTTTTATTGCCTGAGAACAGAAACCCCTGGGATTTTAATATACCCTTATGGACTTTTGTCTCACCTGAAACCCACACCCAGGCCCCGCAGACCTCTATAAATAAACCCTGAAGGTTGTTTATAGCGTTAAGGGCTGAATTGATTTCAGAGCCATAGTCATAGTTATCATCAGAGTTGACAGAAATGGGATACCTGGCATCTTCAAGGACAGAGTTGGCCTCATTGACAAGTTTCATCATCTCATCACCTGAAGGGTTACAATCAGGGTGGTATTTTTTTGAGGCTTGTCTGTAGGCTTTCTTAACATCCTCTTGTGTGATTTCCTCTGAATCGGTGATTCCTAAAATTTTAATGGCATCATAAATATTCATGATAATTTCTCCTTTTTAGTAAAAGGACCCAGCGTCCTGATTCACAGGGAACCGGGTCCGAAATGGTTTTTAGTTCTCGTTGAGGGCTTCCTGGTATTTCTCTTTACCCCTGGCTTTCATCTCTAAAATCTGTTCTTTAGTGACCTTTTCCCCGTTCTTTTTTGTGTAGGGGATTCCGGCAGTGAAAAGAGCCAGATTGAGATTCAGGAAGTAGTTTTCTCCCTGGGGTGTGATAATCATCAGAGAGTTTGATTTTTTGATAAATCTCACTTTTTCGATGTTTTTGTTTGTTTGCATCTTATTCCTCCTTTATTGTTGTTAAGAGCTTTTCCCCTCAGGGGGGCTCACCCAGAGCCTTCCCCCCTGAGGAAGGAAAAGCCTACTGGAAGCTGTGGTGCGGACCCCTTGCCCGCCAAGCAAAGCAGCAATTTGAGTGCCTGAAGTGTCCAGAGGACCGCAAGGCATGAGAATTGAGGGCAAGGAAAGGGGACGCTCCGCAGGGCTGAAAGCAAGGACAACAACAAGGCAAAGAAGCCTTATGCAATCACAAGACCACAATTAAAAAGTGATTTATTGGAAAACAGATAGAACAGACTGATAAAGAGACATAAAAGGAGAAAAAAATATCCGAATCTTGTCTGACTTTTGAAATTTGGGATCTAAAAAAAGAAAAATGGAAAAATTAAACAAAAGACTCCAAATGAAAGGCAAGATTTAAAGAAAATTTCAAAGAAACCTTGACTAAAAACAATAATGAGAATTATACGGATAGAAGTTTATGGATAACATGAGAGAAGTAGAAAATTTTTCACAAGAGAAAGAAGAAATGAAGACTGTCATTTTGAAAGAATTATATTCAGTTCTAAATGAATTTAAAAATACAAAGCATTTAACAAAAGAAACAGATATAGAGCGGCAGATTTATGAAAAAATTTGTGACTTTAAACAAAACTTTAAAGATAATAAATTCCCATTAGGTTCTGAATTTTTCTATGAAGAAACAGCCTTTGCTCTTAGAGAAAGAAATGAAAAGTCTGATTCAAAGGAATGGGAAGGCTTGCATTATGGACCACTGTGGTCTGGTCAAGATAAAAAAGGAAGTATTGCTTTTTCTTATCCAGATATTGAACATATCACTCTTAAAATGATAAATTATTGGGAAAAACGCTCTGATGAAACAGAAGATAGTCCAACCTTACAGTGTCGTTATGCTGGCCTCGTATGGGGTTTTTCACAAAAGATAAAAAATGAAAGACCAAACATATCATCTGCCCATAAATTTATTGATTCTATAATTAAATTAACTGATTTAGAGGGTTATCCTTTTTTGCAAAATAAATTTGAAAGATGTTTAAGGTTGGTTGTTGCTCTCAATGACCAAAAGAGGATTGCATCTGTTCGTGATGCTATTATTAAATATGAAGATGGTTACTCCAAAGACGACAGACCTAGAACATGGGGATATTCATTTGATTTGCTGATTAGAGAAAAAGATTTATCTCATAAAGTTCAATTAACAAAAGAACAAGAAGAAGCAATTATAAAAGAGCTTGAAAGAAAATTAAAAACTTTTTCTGATAAAAATCCAAAAACTTTTGATCTCAATTCTGCTGAATGTATTATTACAAAATTAGTTCCTTATTATAAGAGTAAAAATGATACAAAAAACATGAAAAGGGTTTTATTGATATTCAGGGATTCTTCTTTGTGGGGGATCGAAAACAATCTTGTAATGGGTGCAGGAAGTATTTGTTTAGAAAGAGTTAGAAAAATTTTATTTCAATATGGTTTGTCTGACAAAGCAAAGAAATTGGAATCTGACATACGATCCGGTCAGAAAGAAGATTTGAAACGTCTTAGAAAAATAGAAACACCCATTGAAATTCCAAAAAAAGAAATTGATAATTATCTCAATGAGCTTGATAGAAAAAGTCTTTCTGAAGCATTAAATGATATAGCAGTGTCTTTTATTCCCAACAAGAAACAAGCCAAAGATACAGTTCTTAAAACGGCAAAAGAACATCCTCTTTTGTGTTTTCTTCCAAGTTCTATTATGGATTATACAGGAAGGAAAATTGCTGAAATTGGTTCTATAGAAGATGACTTGGAAGGACACATTATTCAAAACATATCTCGGTCAATACAATGGCTACTTCCTTGGATCAGGTTAGGATTAGATCATCTTGAAAAAAATAAATCTTTAAGTGCAAACACTCTTTCAGAACATCTTTTTAAATCGCTTGTTTTCCCAGAGGAGAATCATCAAATTATAAAAGAAGGTTTGATTGCTTATTTTAATAAAAACTATATTGCCAGTTGTTTTGTACTGATACCTCAAATTGAATCAGCGATAAGAAACTTAATATCTGTAGCAGGAGGGGAAATTTATCAATCTCCTGGAAATTTTAAAGAGAGAGGCTTTCAGTTGAAACCTCTGGGGGGTTTGCTTATAGATGAAAGATTTATCAAAAGTTTTAGAGAATCAGGTGAGGATGTATCAACCTTTTTTAGAGTTCTCTTAACTGATAAACGGGGATTAAATCTTAGGAATAATATTTGTCATGGACATTTCCCTTCTACTTTTCTTAATCAAAGAACTGCTATTCATATTATTCATATATTGCTTATTTTGTCTGTTTTAAGGGAAACTAAAAACTCTCAAGATAAAGAAACTCCCTAAATTTCATTTTAAATACCACCCATTCCCTCATCAAATTTTTCAATGAACTCAAGGAGCTTTTTGATGATTCTGTCAATGATGGATTTTCGTTCGAGAATTTTGGGTTTTTGTTTTAAACCATTGACCACTGTTTCCCGTAAAGGCTCTTTTCCTGAATAAATGTACTCTTTCATCATTTTTTCAAAAGCCTTGTCATCAAGTCCCTCAATGGAACAAATTTCTTTTGCAGCTTTTTGTTTTTCTCCAGTCCAATATTTAGAAAATATTTTTGATATGTCCTCCTCAGAAGATACATTTGGCATATAACTTTCAATAAACTGTTCAATAAGTTCCCGCTTGCTACGCAATTGGGTTTCTGTGTTCAAAAGATCAAGGACTATTTTGCGTTTCCTTTGACCTTCTTCCTGTTGCTCCTCATCCAGACTTTTTTCCAGTCTGTAAAGTTCGGATAACAGGGCCAGAATATAGGCCACATTGATTTCATCACGTTGAATAAGTTCCAACTCAAAATCAACTTCGTCAAGGATTGATGCTTTTTCTCCTTCAGTTTGTGACTTCACACGATCTTTTATATCCAGGTACTTGCCCTTGTAGTCTTCATAGGATTGGCCTCTTAATTTCAGGTCGTTTTCTGAAAACTCCGTAAAACTGGAAAGTGTATTTTTTAAACGGATCAATTCCCGAAAAGCCAAAACAAATTTTAATTGGTCATCTTCACTTATTAAATCATCGACAGACTCAACAGTTGGTGTGATTTTTAGCAAACGATCCACAGCCTCATTGAATTTGGCGACATAATCCCCATAAGGTTCCAATAAAATTTTTTCTTTAGCATCCCTGTCTGAAAACAATATAATGGCTTCATCAGTTTTTTTCTTTAAGTTCCGAAAACAAACAATATTTCCGTGAGATTTTTTCTGTCCCAAAGTTCTGTTCGTTCTGGAAAAGGACTGGATCAAACCATGATACTTGAGATTTTTATCCACATACAGTGTATTGACTTTTTTTGCGTCAAAACCGGTCAAAAACATATTAACCACCAGTAGAATATCAACCCGATCACTGTCTTTAAAACCTTTGCGTTCACGGTCTTTAATCCGCTTCCCAATATCTTTGTAATAATCATAAAAACTGTTATCCTGAGTTGAATAATTGGTTGTAAACATGGAGTTATAGTCCGAAATACACTCTTCCAGCTTTTCACGGCTCTGTCTGTTCACAGGGGTATCAGGTCCGAGGGCAATATCGGGATCACCGATCAGGCCATCGGCCTCCTTATCTTCTTCATTGACAGCAAAGGTAAAGATTGTGGCAACCCGCAGATCGTGCTTGCCAGCCTCTTTTTTACTTTTAAAAATATCATAATAAGCAATCAATGCCTCCACACTGCTGACACAGAACATTGCAGTGAACTCCCGTTTATGGGTTTTACGTTCATGATTTTCAATGATCCAATCAATAATATTTTCAATCCGGTCCGGGTTGTTGAAAAATTCTTTTGTATCAATTCCGGCAGCAACTTCATCATCAATGAGAGAGCCGTCCTTACGTCTTAATTTCCCCCAATACTCAACTGAAAACCTCAGCACGTTTTCATCGGCAATGGCATTGACAATCAAATATTTATGGAGACAGGTATCAAACAAATCCGCAGTCGTTCGTTTTCCTATGGCGTTTTCCGCAAGGATTGGAGTTCCCGTAAAGCCAAACATCTGGGCTTTACTGAAAAACTTTACAATCCTCTTATGGGTGTCTCCAAACTGTGATCTATGACATTCATCAAAAATAAAGACCACACGTTTGTCTTTGATCTCATTTAAAGATTTTTCATACCTGTCACGGGTGATTGCTGTGTTTAGTTTTTGGATTGTCGTGACAATGAGTTTTCTGTCACTTGACATCTGTTTAACAAGAGTTTTTGTATTGTTTGTTCCATCAACACACTTTGGACTGAAATAGTTAAACTCTTTTGTTGTCTGATAATCCAGGTCCGCCCGATCCACAACAAAGATAATCTTTTCGACTTTTGGCAATTCAATCAACACCTGTGCGGCCTTGAAGCTGGTCAGAGTTTTTCCTGATCCTGTGGCGTGCCAGATATAACCATTCTTACGTCCTGTCTTTACCCGATCCAGGATGGCTTCCACAGCATAGTATTGATAGGAGCGTAACACCATTGGGATTTTATTGCTTTCATGGAGGACAATGTACTTGCAGATCATTTTTGACAGATGACATCTTTCCAGAAATGTATCCGTAAAAGCATTGAGTCCTTTGATGGATTTATTGTCCTTATCTGACCAGAAAAATGTCTGTTTAAAATCCTGATTGCGGTTGTTGGCATAGTATTTTGTATTGACTCCGTTGGAGATCACAAAAATCTGCACATACTGAAACAATCCACTTTCCGCCCAATAGGAATGACGTTGATAGCGGTTCACCTGATTAAAGGCTTCCTTGAGTTCCATTCCCCGCCGTTTCAGTTCTATCTGTGCCAGGGGCAAGCCGTTTATCAAAAGTGTCACATCATAGCGGGTTTTGTAATGGCCTTTGATATTTACCTGATTTGTGACCTGATATTGGTTTTGGCACCAGTGTTCCCTGTTTAGCAGATTCAAATAAAGAGGATCCCCATTGTCTTTTTGAACAAGGATTTTTGGTTCACGAAGGATTTTGGCTTTATCAAACACACTCCCTTTATCCAACTGATTCAAAATTCTGGAAAACTCCTGATCGCTTAATGTGATATTATTATGTTTTTCCAACTGGGTTTTAAGATTAGCCCGCAGTTCATCACCATTGGAGATGGTCACACGATCATAACCCAGACCAACCAGGCGTTGGATCAGACTTTCCTCAAGTTGTGCTTCAGATTGGATTTTGGTCATTGTGCCACCTTGTTCTTTGAGTATCAATGGACTATTCGGCTGTGAGTTCAGGAAATATTATAAATGAAATGATAAAGCAATATTAGACAACTAGGAGAAGAAGTAAGTCGCAGAGGGCATTTGGTTGCAAAGTTAGCCTTTCTTCCTAGTAATATTCTTTTTAAAAATTTGGAGGACTCCATACTCCTCCTATTTTGTTATTATCATTATAATAATCCTCTTCATCTTCAAATTCTTCCAGAAGATTTTTATTATCCCAAAGAAGAGTTAATACACTTCCATAAGAATTCAATGGTAAAGACCATTCCAAAATTTCTGCATCATGGGGTATTCTCTTGTCAGACAGCCAAGTATCCGCAGGAACACTTTGAAAATCGTCTGGAATGTTTTCTTGATTACAAGCTTTGTATGCGTAAGTTGAAGGTGTGACAATTCGACTATTCATATCAAAATATAGGTTCCAATTTTGCGATTTTCTAAAGTATTTAATAACTTTATTCTGAAAAATAACAGCCAATAGACATATATTCTGATTAAGTTCAACAAAACGACTGGCCATTGTTATTAAAGATGTTTCTGTTTGTTCAGCCATTTCAGAAATTTTTTTCCAACATGGATCGAAATTTTTAATGTTATCTTTTATTAAAAAATCAGGAAGCAGTAAATGACTTGCAAATGTATTGGCGTTTATCTCGCATTGATTGATAGTTTTAGTTCTAATAATATAAATGTCATCTTTCTGACAACTATTGACAATTTTTGAAAATGCGTCCAAACACATATGTCCAAGCTCATGGGCATATGTAAAATTTTTTCTTCCTTTTTCTCTGATCTTAGAGTTGACACTTATAAAAGTTTTTTGCCCACAAGGATCAAAAATAAAGCACCCTTCAATACTGGTAAATGGGCGTTCAATTCTTGAAATTTGCAGGTCATCGATGATTTTATATGCTTGAATGGGAAAACAGTTTATTCCTAATTCCTCTAAAAGATTTTCAGCTTCAACTTCAGGCTTCATATTTATCTTTGTTCAGTTTTTGCCTTCACATACTTTTCAATAAATTGTTTATCATCTTCACTGAGTTTTGAATATTTTCTAAAAAATGTTTTTAGTTCTCGATTCTGAAGAATATCTTTAAACTCTATGGAATCTTTTTGACCAGCTAAATAATCTAGTGATACCCGAAGAACATTGGCTATTCTATGAAGGACTGGGATCGTTGGAATCCGATCTCCTTTTTCGATTTGACATATTGCGGCAGGCGTGACTTTTGCTTCTTCAGCTAACTGTGCCTGAGTCAAACCCTTTTTCTCTCTAGCTTCAGAGATTCTCTTTCTAATTATATTTTTATTTAATGATTTCAATGACTTCCAAAGTATTTGTGTTTCTCTATATTTATGAGAGTATCACTAAATTCACAAAAAGGAAATAAAAAATTCACATTTTATATTTTTTCCTGTTGACTTTGAAATTATCTTTTTGTTAATTTGAAATTATCTATTAAAAAAATAGAAAGGAGTTGCTATAATAGTGAAAGCCCAGAAAAGTTATGTTATGAAAAAATCCAGTTTACTATGTGTGAAAATTTCTCAGCATGAATATGAGTTTCGGTTTTTTTTATTCTTAGAACTTGACTTTTTTGGGTCCGAACCCACATTTCAATTACTTTATAACTACACCAAGGAGGAAGAATGTTAAGATATCAAATCTATAAGTCAAACGATTCAGGGGAACAATGCTGGCGTTGGAGACTATTGGATGATAAAGGCAACAATATCGCTCATAGTGAAGAGCCTTTTTTAAAGCAAGATATTTTAGCCTCTATAAAAAAGATCCGAGAAAAAGCAAACGATGCACCAATTTGGCAAGATGAAAACAAAGAAGATAAAGATAAAGGGTATCGCTTTGAATATTATAAGAGTTCAAAAGATGGAAAATGGCGTTGGCGTTTTCGTGCTGGTAACCATGAAACTATGGCTATTGGCGATCCTTATGATTCTGAAAATGACATAAAGAATGCCTTAGAATATGTTAAAAAAGAAATGGCAAACGCAAAAATTGAATGGGAAAATCCTAAGGATGACCCAAGTCATAAAGAGAAGCAAGATGATTGTACTGAAACGAAAGGTATCCCTGGTTCTATATGAATTTAGATGATCTTAAAAAAAATTTAAAAGGTTTAGACTCTATTTTCCAAAACAAATGGCAAATAGATGTAGTAAATGAACTAACTGATAAAATTTTATTTATCTTAGACTATAAACCTGGTGGAAGTGGCCCCTGTGCATCTTTTGCTCTTAGCCTCGATCAATATAATGAAAATTTATTTCCTCCAAAATGTTGGATCACTTCCAATTCTTTGAAGTCTATTGACAATCGTATGCCTGATGGTGAAAAAGGTCAGCAATACAAGAACTTCCATTATAAGAATAAAAATTTTATTCCCTACTCTGTTGGCTTGAGTGAGTATAAACCTAAAGATATTAAATCAATACATTGTCTGATAAATAGTTTATATAAACACATTCAATTTTATGTCTAATTTATTAACAAGAACTAAAGAAGCACTCGGTCCTGATTTCACTAACAAAATACAAGAATATAGATACTGTATAATTGGCTGTGGAGGAACGGGTGCCTTATTTGCAGAAATGCTCGTCCGAACAGGAGCTAACAAAATTATTCTTATAGATGGAGATAAAGTTGAAGAAAGTAATTTAAACAGAGTCGTTGGTTTTGTTAAAGATGACATTGGAAAAAACAAAACAGATGCTTTAATGTCAAAATTAAGGGCGATTAACTCTGAAGTAGAAATAACGGCAGTAAGTTGCTGTTTGAGAGAGCCTGACCCTAGCGATCATGAGGGACAAAAAGCAAGAGATGCTTTTTATAACTCTGATCTTGTAATTATTGCCGTAGATGATAACAAATCTCGCATAATATGTGAGAATCTATGTTATGAAGATAGTAATAAAAGATGTATAAGCATGGGAGTTCACGTTAATGGAGAAGGAGAAGCTTGTTATGAATGTGCATGGAAACCTAAAACTCCTATTGAGAAAGAAGAGGAAGCAGGTTATGGCAACGGTTCTTATGCATCAATAGTTATAGAAGCGACATCTGTTGCGTTTTCTATGTTATTACATAATTTGAAAAATCCTAACTCATCTGATTTTACATATTACTTCCAGTCATACGAAAATTTTATACCCAAAAAAAGAGTTTAAAAAAAATTTCTCCTTCTTAACCGCCAATAACAATAAACTGTTTTTTCAGGGTGGTTTTTGTAAGTCCTTTCAACACAAACTCCATTTTTAACGTAACCCCAACTTTTGCACGACCTTTTATTTATTTTTTTTATTTGCTATTGGGAGTTCATGAAAGTTGAAGAACTAAAAGAGTTAAGTGATAGGATTCGTTCTGAGTTTAGAGACCGCCCCCGTGTTTCCTGGCCAAGAAGTTTTAAACAAATCGTTGTTAAAGAGCTTTCCAATGGGAAAAAGGTCCAGGATCTTAGTAAAAACACGGGAATCAACCACCAGGTCATCAGAAACTGGCAAAGAAAGACCAAAAAAAGCAAGAAACAAAGAAACCCATTCAAACAAATCACTGTCAACCCAGTTTTCCGGTCATCCTCCCCCCTCACTGTGATCTCAAGAACAGGTTTTCAAATCAAAGGGCTCTGTTTCCCCCAACTCTGTGAACTCCTCAAAAAAGGTCTGCTGTGAAGTTCCCGGATTCCACCAGAGTCTATGTCTACCAAAACCCCATTGATATGCGATGGGCTTTTGAACGTCTGAGTTATCTGGTTACTCAACAAATGGGCCACTGTCTTGATGTCGGGGACTTGTTTTTGTTTCTTGGCAACAACAGGAGAAGGTTGAAAGTTTTGCGTTTTGATGGTTCGGGTCTTGTTTTGTTGACAAAGCGAATGGAGAAGAAAAGAGGATTTATGAATGTGATGGAATTGGATGGAAGAGTTGAGATCAGTCATTGGGAGCTTGAGTTATTGCTGCATGGTTCAGTCTTGAAAAAGTATTTGCCAGAGGGAAGAAGAGTGTTTGACAATAATAACTATGGAGCTACCCAGAATTGTTAAACAGGAAAACGACCCTGAAGTTTTGAAGGCTTTTTTTTCATATATTTTCAACGATATTGTCAATGATAATGAAAGATTAAGAAAACATATCAATACTCTTCTCAAGGAAAGGGCCAGGGAATCCCAAAGGACCTTTGATTTTGAGGATGAGCTTTCAGTGTTACGCAAGAGGATGTTTGGGAAGAGTTCAGAGAAGAGGGGAAATTCCAGTCGTTTGAGGGATTATTCAAAAAAGCCCCTTTCAGTGCATGCCACAAGTCTGGTTCCAGGTCCTGATGAAAAGGAAATGGAAAGTCTTTTGGAGATCAAAGTGGATCATGAGTTGAGCCCTGAGAGACTCTCAGAGATTGCCGTAGAGTATGGTTATTCAAAAGATGCCCAGTGGGAGTGTTTAACCAATTTTTACGATGAATCAGAGGAGATTGACATTCGAGTTGAGAGTTATGTGAGAAAGAGGCACCGTCGTTTCAAGTACCGTTTGAAAGACTCAAGGAGAACAGAGAAAGAGGTGATAGTGACAGCCCCCGGAGCTTTAAAGATCATGCCCGGGGCGAAGTATTCCATAGACTTTTCAGTGGATGTGGTGATGAAGAAGTATTTGTACCACCTTCCCCTGGAGAGGATTCGCAGAGTGATGGAATCAGGGGGATTGAGGGTGGCCACGAAGACCTTGTATGGTCTTTGTTTTTTTGTTCACTGTTATTTGGAGGATATGGCGGAGAGGATCAGGGGTGAGATATTGTCCTGTGGTTTGTGTGTTCATTTGGATGAGACATCCTGGCCGATAGGTAACAGTAAGCAGAGTGATGGTTATTTGTGGGTTTTGAGTAACCAGGGGGGGAGTTATTACCGATTTGAGCCGACAAGGAGCGGAAAAATAGCCAAAGAGTTGTTGGGCCCTTATGGGGGCCCGGTGGTTGTTGATGGTTACAGTGGTTACAAGTCGGGCTTGAGGGAGAGTTATGGTGTGGATTTGGCTTTTTGCTGGTCTCATGTGAGGCGTAAGTTTACGGACATAGAGGGGAATTATCCAGGGCCTTGTGGAGAGATATTGGACAGAATAGGGAGGCTTTTTGAAATTGAGAGGAGGGCCTCAAATTATGAGTTTTTAAGGAAGTTGAGAAAAGAGGAATCAGAGCCAATAACAGAAGAGATCAGGGATTGGTTGTTTGAGAAAAGACCGGAAGCCCGTAGTGAGAGTCATTTATTAAAGGCGATCAATTACACATTGAATCACTGGGAGGGGTTAACGCTTTTTTTAAAAGATGTTCGTGTTCCGTTGAGCAATAACGAGGCGGAGCGAACGATCAGGCATTCGGTGATGGGGAGGAAGAACTTTTATGGGTCCAGGACCATTAACGGAGCGGATGTGATGTCTGTGCTTTACACGGTCATAGAGTCCTGTAAAAAGGTGGAGCTTGATCCCAGGGCTTACATTCAGATGGTTGTCAGAAAGAAAATAGAAAGGGAAAAAATACAAAATATCCCCACTCCTCTAAAATACGCTAAACAGATCAGAAAAAAAAGCAAGGTCGTGTGAAAGTATGGGTTACTTTTTAACTACTGTGTAGTGTCCATGAATCAAAGCAATAAAAATATCTTTCTTACAGTACATTAAATCACTGAGACTGGTTGACTGGGGTGCCACATAATCGAATTTATTCTTAATTTTTAAATAAGATAGTGAAATATTAAACTCTTTATTAGAAATTCCCTTGTATGGCCACCACTCACAGCAATTTGTAAAAGCATCTTTCATCTTTTCAATAGATATAGATGGAAGAACGATATGTAATGCTCTTAGACCACAGTCATGTGACCCTTGTATTTCCATTGGAATTTTTATATCTTTAGTTGGATTCCTTTCAAGAAGGTTTAGAATTTTTACGAAAAATACTTTTAAAACATTAAACATTTTTATGCCTCGTTTTAGATCGAATTGTTGGATAAGCAGAGAGGAATGAAACTTCTTTTCAGTTTACCAATTATAGACATATCTCTTTTACCTTCTTGGTGGTTCAAATTTTTCTTCTTCTCTATTTCCTGTTTCATACTGTTTTTATTTGAACTTTGAATGTTCCAAATACTACACAAACATCTGTTGCAGAAGACCTTTTTTGAATTTCTCAAATTTTTCTATTTGATCTGATACAGCAGAAATCTTTGCATCTATAGCAGAAAGAGCATCAGCTATTTTTTTCTGTTCGTCAGGGTGAGGCAAAAGTAATGTTACTTTTGACAAATTATTTTTTGATACCCCTAAAACAGAAATACCCTGAGCCATACGCATTATTTGTCGCCGTATTGTATAACTTGACAAAAGATAACCTGAAAAACCAACTATTAAAAGATTTTTTTTTGGTCTTGCAACATATGTGTGTAGCCCAGCAACCAAACTGTTCTTGCAAACATTTATGATCTCAATTGCCTTGCCAACATCGTTATAATCTTCTGATGCATCGGCAATAACGACATCACCTTTTCGACAAAATTCATCATCTGAAAATTTTGTGATAACTGAATGTGTGGCAATGTAAGGAATACTCTCTTTGTTTTGGTCGAACAATTTCTTAAACTTGGTGTGAATATCACCATAGTGAATATTCTGAATTTGACTGTGATTTTTCTCATAAGTCAGATTTTCTCTTGAAAGATTATTTGTCTTTATCCAATCAAAAACCTCCCTCAACCGTTTCTCTTCCCAATCAGGAAAAGGTTGACCATTATCATCAGTAAAACGCAGTGTCCGATCAAACAGTTTTTGCATCAGTCCACGTTTGTATTCTTTCAATAAATCCCGCTTACGTCTCAGTGCTGAAATCTTGGCATCCACGCTAGAGAGAGCATCAGCTATTTTTTGTTGTTCGTCGGGATGGGAAATATTGATTTTAATTTTTGAAAAATCATTTTTGTTAATTATTGGTAAAGTAGTATTTGCACTTAACCTTTTTATTCTTGGTGTTTGATACACTAATAAATAGTAAATAAATATATTATTAACTTCATTTGTTCTTGGAAGAATGGCATTGATTTGTTGGTTAGTTGCACATTCATAATGTGCAATCGAAATTTTTCCAATTGAAGCTATACAAGTATATAGTATGGAACCTTTAGGAACAATTTGGATTGCATCTGTTTTTGTTATTCTACGCATTGTTTTTTCTTGAAAAAGAATATTATCATGAATATCTGTTGGTGTTACAAACATGAGTTCGTCATGCCATAAATTTGGATCATGCGTACTTGGAGTTTTTCCAGTCTGAATTTTAGCAACTTCCCCTAACTGCTTCTCTTCCCAATCAGGGAAAGATTGACCATTGGTATCGGTAAAACGCAATTTTGGACATTTTTGGAGAGTTTTGTTCATACCGGCGGCTCAATTCCAAGTTCAGAACAAAAATCCCGGATGGTTTTATCTATTGGCTCCATATCTTTATCAACCTGTTTGAGTGATTGGGTGACAACAGTTAAATCCACAGGTTCTTCTTCTTCAAATGTATCCACATAGCGGGGGATATTGAGATTATAATCATTTTCTTCTACCTCGCTCATTGGAGCGATATGGGCATATTTGTCAATTTCCTTGCGGTCCTGATAAGCCTTGACAATCCGATCAATATCAGAGGGACGCAGTATGTTTTGATTCTTCATTTTTTCAAAGTAGGCCGAGGCATCAATGAATAAAATGTCATCAGGGTTTTCACGACATTTCTTAAATACAAGAACACAGGTTGGAATGGATGTGCCATAAAAGACATTGGCAGGTAGGCCAATCACGGCATCCAGATAATTGCGATCTTTGATTAAGTATTTACGGATTGTCCCCTCGGCAGCACCACGAAACAAAACACCATGAGGGAGAACCACCGCCATGATGCCGTTCTCATCCAAGTGGTGGACCATGTGCTGGACAAAAGCAAAGTCAGCCTTACTTGATGGGGCCAGCTTCCCATATTGACTGAACCGGTCATCATTCAAATGTAACGCATTGGCGGACCATTTTGCACTGAAGGGTGGATTTGCAACCACGGCTTCAAACCTCTTGTCCTCATGTTGAGGATTTTCCAGTGTGTCTTCTTGTTTTAAATCAAAATTGCGATAATGGACCCCATGTAAAATCATGTTCATCCGTGCAAGATTGTAAGTGGTACGGTTCATCTCCTGACCAAAAAAATCACCAACCTTTGCCTCTCTAGCCACACGCAAGAGAAGAGAGCCTGAACCACAGGTTGGATCATAAATGGATTTGATCCTGTCTTTGCCTGTGGTTACAATCCGGGCTAAAATGGTGGAGACTTCTTGAGGTGTGTAAAATTCACCGGCCTTTTTGCCAGCACCGGAGGCAAATTTTCCTATCAGATATTCATAGGCATCACCTAAAACATCACTATTGGCATCTCGCAATTTAAAATCAATCTGGTCAAGATGAGTTAGAACCTTGGCAATCAGCTTATTTTTAGCTTCTTCAGAACGACCCAGATTGTTTGAAGCCAAGTCCATGTCTGAAAACAGATCACCAAAATCATCTTCACTCTCTGTACCCATTGTGGAACGCTCAATATTGTTAAGGATTCCCGTCAGGTCTTCAATAATAAATTGATTGGGCTTTGAACCCCTTTTGGCAACTTCAGAAAACAGTTCAGAGGGTTTTAAAAAATAACCAAGTTTATTCAGTGATTCCTCTTTGACTGCTTCCAGATAGGCTTGACCATCTTCAGTTGATTCGTCAATATCAGTGAATTTAATCCCATCCTCTGCCAGCACTTCATTGGCATAAAGATTTATTCGTTCAGACAAATACTTGTAAAAGATAAAGCCTAAAATGTAGTCACGGAACTGATCCGCATTCATTTTACCCCGCAAGGTATCGGCAATATCCCAGAGCTTTTGTTCAAGTTTTCTTTTCTGTTCATCAGTCATTCAATTACTCTCCTGGTCAAGTAGAAGTATTCACACATCCAAATAAGAGATTTGCACGAAATTCGATTGAATTAAAGGACTGATCTGATCGGGTTGCGGGGTTTCCCAGATACGCAGAAATACCCGTTCAAATCCCGTCACCCATCCGGTTTGTCGGTTGAGAGAGAATTTGAAATTTAGGCCGACCCCGCAAGAATCCCGCACCAATCCCGCAAACTTGGAAATAAACTGAATTATTCAGAAATAAGAGGTTTGAGCTATTTCCTCTTCTTTAGTGATTTTAACTACTTACAAATTTTGGTTTTTTTCGGATTCTGGCCTTTTGGCCTGATCCGATTTGGCGGGGTTGACGGGACTCGAACCCGCGACCTCCGGCGTGACAGGCCAGCGTTGTAACCAACTCTACTACAACCCCACTCTCTCTATAAAATATATATGGATCCCTATTGGTTTTCAAGTGAAAAGCCAGGAGGAAATATCGTCCGTCAAAGCACCCAATCATGCATGGCATTTATTAACATGGGTTTTGGAAATCCTGACAAACACTGCATCAACTTTGTGAAACCCCGGCAGACACTTGCATCAACCATGTAGAGATTCCCACGGGCAAGCCCGGGGTTACTCTACCTGACGGTCACATAGAGTTCATTGGGTTCCCAAGAAACCCATTAAACTTTTGGGAAGGACGCATGACGGGTTCGAGTTTTTGAAGATCCGGTCGGTAGTAACCACCCATGTCCACGGGGTGTCCCTGGGATGAGTTTAATTCATCGACGATTTCTTTTTCATTAACTTTAAGATTTTCAGCTAATTCCTTAAAATTCCTTTTTAATTCCATATCTTCATTTTGCTTGCTCAAAGCCATGGCCCAATAAAGGGCCAGGTAAAAGTGAGAGCCCCTGCTGCCAAGTTCCATCACTTTTCTTGAAGGTGATTTGTTGTTTTTCAAAAACTCCTGATTGGCCTGGTTCAGGGTTTTTGCCAAAACCCCCGCCTTTGGATTCCCCTCTTTTTCAGCAATATGTTCCAGGGAGGCGGATAAAGCCAAAAACTCACCAAGAGAGTCCCAGCGAAGATGATTTTCCTTAACAAACTGATCCACATGCTTTGGAGCCGACCCCCCGGCCCCTGTTTCAAACAGACCGCCACCACCGAGAAGGGGAACAATGGAGAGCATTTTTGCACTGGTTCCAAGCTCAAGAATGGGAAACAGATCTGTGAGATAATCACGCAACACATTGCCTGTCACGGAAATCACATCCCTTCCCTCCTTCACCCAGTTTAAAGTCTTTTCCGTGGCTTTTTCAGGACTTAAAATTTCAAAATGAAGACCCTGGGTGTTGTGATCCTTCAAATAGGCTTCCACCTTTTTGATGAGATTGGCATCATGGGGACGTTTTGAATCAAGCCAGAACAAGGCCGGGTGCCCTGTTGTTTTTGAGCGATGAACAGCCAGTTTGACCCAATCGCAAACGGCCTCATCCCGGGTCTGGCACATTCTCCAAAGATCCCCTTTTTCCACAGGATGCTCCATAAGAATTTTTCCTGAAGAATCTATCACTTCCACAACGCCTGAATCCTGTATCCAAAAGGTCTTGTCATGGGAGCCGTATTCCTCGGCTTTTTTAGCCATCAAACCCACATTGGAAACACTGCCCATGGTTTGTGGATCAAAAGCCCCGTGGGTCTTACAGAATTCAATGGTCTTCTGATAAACTCCCCCGTAGCAGCGATCGGGAATGACCGCTTTCATATCCTGGAGATTTCCATCAACATTCCACATTTGACCGGACTGGCGAATGGCCGCAGGCATGGAAGCGTCAATAATCACGTCACTGGGGACATGGAGACAGGTAATACCCTTGTCGGAATCCACCATGGCAAGACCGGGGCCTTTTTTTATACAACTTTCCATGTCTTTTTTGATTTCATCCTGAATGTCAGGGGGTAGTTTTTTTATTTTTCCAAAAAGATCCCCCAGGCCATAACGGGGATCAACACCCACACGGGCAAAGTTTTCTCTGTGTTTTATAAAAACAGATTCAAAATAAGATTTCAGGACTTCACCAAAAATAACGGGATCAGAAACTTTCATCATGGTGGCCTTTAAATGGACAGAAAACAAAACCTCTTTCTGTCCGGCATCCTCGATCTGTTCCCTGAGAAATTCAAAAAGAGTTTTTCGGCTCATCACAGCCCCGTCAATGACTTCTCCAGCTTGAACCTGTAGAGATTCCTTAAGAACCTGGATTTGACCACTTTCTTTTCTCAAACGGATGGAAAGGTTTTCCGAATCCCCCATGACTAAAGATTTCTCACTGCCGTAAAAATCCCCCTGATTCATGGATGAAACATGGGATTTGGAATTTCCATCCCAGACCCCCATTTTATGGGGATTGTTTTTTGCATAATTTTTAACCGCCCCGGCCACCCGTCTGTCAGAGTTTCCCTCCCTTAAAACGGGATTCACAGCACTTCCAAGAACTTTTGAATATCGGCCTTTAACTTTCCTCTGATCCTCGTTCCGGGGGTCTTCGGGATAATCGGGAACGTCATGGCCCTGGCTTTGGAGTTCCCTGATGGCTTCCTTAAGCTGTGGAACGGAAGCACTGATATTTGGAAGTTTAATAATATTGGCATCAGAACTTTTAACCAGAACACCCAACTCAGACAATGCATCACTGACTTTCTGTTCATCGGTAAGTTTTTCAGGGAAACGGGCCAAAACCCTTCCGGCAAGGGAGATGTCCTTTACTTCAATTTCAATATCAGCCTTTTTGACAAAAAAACGGATGATTGGAAAAAGAGACACTGTGGCCAAAGCCGGAGCCTCGTCCGTTTTGGTATAAATAATTTTTGTAGACATAAGTTTACACCAACGATTCCCTGAAAAACTCTGTGAAAATTTAATACGATTAGCCTGTTACTGAATAATGGCATCTTGTCTTAAAAAGAACAAGGGAACTTTTACCCGAAAACCCCGACCCTCACTGTCTGTGAAATCAAAAAAACCTCTCATATTCCCCGTTGGAGTGGGCAGTGGACAATAGCTTGAATACTGATAGGTCTGATCGGGACGAATAACAGGCTGATCCCCCACAACCCCCTGACCTTTGACATCCTCCCTGCAACCAAAACCATCAATAATAATCCAATGGCGGCTGATAAGCTGGCAGGAACCGGAAGAGTGATTGGTGATGGCCACATTATAAGTGTAGAGATATTGGTTTGGAAATTGTTTTTGACCAGGGACATAGACAGGTATAACTTCAACCTCAATATCCCTTGTCAGTTCCCTGTATGTGTTGTTTTCAATGGCAGACAAACCCAAACTCCTTTTCCATACCCCCCTTAATTCATTGATACCAAAAGGTCAAAAAACTTTTTTGTTTTGTATTTTTTTCATTCCATATCAGCAATCATCAAATATCTTCTCAGACGATAAACAAGAAAATAAAAAGGCAGAGTGTCCAGTAAAGCCACTGTCATCTTAAAAAGGTAATTGCTTCCGAAAAGAACAAAAAACGGACCCATTCCCATTTCACCATCAAGTAATTTTCCACTGAAAGTAATGAATATTACAGTAAAAGAGTCAATCCCCTGGGAAATGAGAGTGCTTCCATTGTTACGCAACCAGAGGGCTTTTCCCTTCGTTTTTTTCTTTAAAAAATGAAATATCCTGATGTCAAAAAATTGGGCTGCCACATAGGCGAACATGGAAGCCACAACGGAACCCGCCGTACAGGAGTATAGAATATAAAAAAGATCCACAGACTCCTGAACGGTCACCCCATTGGGTAAAGACACAGGTTTGGCAAGATAGAGGACCTGCCAGGGGGGCTGGGACTGTGGTGAAACCGGATCAAGCCACTGACCAAGGAATAAAACGGAAATAACAAAGAAATTGAGACCCAAACCCACCCAGACCACAAAATTGGCCCTTGATCGACCATAAATTTCACTAATGATATCCGTAACCAGAAAAGTCAGGGGATAGGGCAAGATACCCACAGCCAGGGCCAGGGGACCCAGTTGCACAAACCGGGTCAACCCGATGACATTCAACAAAGTCATCGAGGCAAAAAAAACAGCCGATAAAATAACAAAAACCCGTTCCCGCTTTTCCTGAATGCTCATAACAGGTCAAATACTAAAAAGGGGTTGTTTTGTCTCATTTTAAAACAATATTTTGAAAAATTTTCCATTTCAAATAAAAATTTTAATTTAAAAATTGATTAAATCATCAATATTTGATATTATTATTGAAAGGTAAATGTATTTTTTATTAAATTCTTTACTGAACCGATAAGGATAATAGCCATGAAATTTTTACTTTTCGTCTTTTTATTTTCTCTGATCTTCAGCACAGCCCAGGCAAAACTTAAACCCAATGAGGACTATGACAAACAAAACGAAAAGATTGGTCTTGAAACAGAACCCACCGCCGCCAGAATTAATGAAGCGGAAATGGTCCTCGGAGCCATTTACGGCATAGAGGATCAGATCACCATGAACCCCGGAGCCGAAGAGTTGGCCAACCGCAACGGTCAGGGCGGCAACGGTTCCAAAAAGTCGGGACAAAAATCATCCAACTAAAATTTCAAATTAACAGAATCTTAAAAAACTTTTAGAATCCATAAAATTCTAACCAAATTCAAACATCCTTTTGATATAAAATAAGATATTCCTCCAAATATATGGATATGGAGCTTTTATTTATCGGACTGGGTTTCACCCTGGCCAGCTATTCCATTATTGGCAACGATGCCATCCAAACCCTGGGAACTTTTCTAAGCTCCAACAGCAAACAACCCTGGTGGGTTCTCTGGCTTTTTGCCAGTTCCATTCTCAGTCTGGTTCTTATTTACAGTTGGATTGTCAATGGAGGGGATGTCTCCTATGGAAGACTTCATGCCATTCCCGTTGCCGAGAACATCCAATGGTATCATGTCACCCCTCCACTGGTTTTACTCATTCTCACCCGCTTTGGAATTCCGGTGAGTACCACGTTTTTGGTGTTAAGTGTCTTCACCTCGGATGTTTTACTGGGAAAAATCATTCTCAAATCCCTTATTGGTTATGTTGTCGCCTTTGTCTGTGCCCTGGTTCTATGGATTTTAATTTCAAAAAAAGTTGAAAAAAAGTTCATGAAAACCGGGATAAAAGGGGAAAAATGGGTCATTGCCCAGTGGGTGACCACCGGTTTCCTCTGGAGCCAGTGGTTGATACAGGATATGGCCAATATCTATGTCTATATTCCACGTCAGGTCCCCCTTTCCTCTCTGCTCGTCACCCTGGGGATGATGTTACTTATGATGGCTTTGATTTTTCGCTCCAAAGGCGGAAAAATTCAAAATATTGTAAAAAGCAAGACAAACACCGTGGATATCCGTTCAGCCACAATCATTGACGGACTTTACGCCGTGGTTCTGTTTGCTTTTAAGGAAATCAGTAATCTTCCAATGAGCACAACCTGGATCTTTCTGGGAGTCCTTGCGGGAAGAGAACACGCTATGAGTCAACGTTTACAACTGAACTCTTTTAAAAACACTTTTAAAAACACGGCAATAGACTTTGGTAAGGCAGGTTTTGGGCTTGTCATCAGCATCCTCGTGACACTCATACTCAAACAAATCCAGTAATACAATAATACAGTAATCCGTTCCATCAGGAGATTATTTCTCCATCAGGAGATTATTTCTGCTGCCATCTTCCATTTTCAAAATAATAAGTCCCTCTGATGTCTACGTCCAAATGAGAACGAAACATATTTAACCTCAAAGAAGCCGCCTCTTCTTTTGAATGTCTACTGGCTCTGGAGATGATCTGATAAAGTTTATTGCGATCCCTGTTTTCACTATCCACAATCTTTCTGAGTTTGCTCTTTCCCCTTTTTGACAACTTGTCCGTACTCCGAATGGCAAGCAGGCCGTTTTCCTTTTCTCCAACAATTCCCCTTTTTTTATAGCCCTTTATTGCAGTCATGCGGCGGCCCTGCCTCTTATGTATTTTTAAAACAGCCTTTGAATTGAGGACCTTGGTAATATCCACCCGGCGATTTTTGGACTTTTTGGAAGTTTTTCTCTTTCTGGCTTCACTTGAAGTGGGGTTTTTTTTCTTTTTTTTGGCCTCACCTGAAGTGGGAAAAAGGACAAGGGATGTCAAAAATAAAAAGAATACAAAGAACCGCTTCATAATCATAAATAGAATATAGCGACCCGGTTGAATTTTCAAATAAAATGAGTATAAAATAGAAAATCATGGGAAAGTTTATTTCTTATCTCCACCATGCAGCCTTAATCACCCTATTGGCAGCCTGTGTCTCCAACCCCAGAAGGGACACAAATGTGGACTACACAAAAACTTTCAAAGCCCCCTATGCCGATGTCTGGCGGGCCATCCAACAAACCCTTCTGAATTATCCAATGAACATCAATAATATGGAAACAGGACATCTGCAAACCCTTTATATCACCGGTCAACAGCGTTACAAGCCCCCCCATAAAAAGAAAAAAACCCTGCCCTCCGGCTATCAGTACCAACTGAATATCCATCTCATCAAAGGCAAGAAAAAAACCAAGGTCACTGTCTCAAAGAAAGTTCGCTTGCAAAAAGATTTCTTTTCCAATCCCAAAGAACTCAACTCCGACGGTTTTGAAGAAAAGGCCCTTCTCTACCGTATCCAGAGAGAACTTCTTATTGAAAAAATACTGAAAAAAAAAGAGTAAAAAGAACCGTCGATCCTGAAAAAGTCTGAATAGCCCTTTTAGTTCTGGGTTTTAAGGGAAAAGGTTACAATTTTTTGCTTTTTGCAAGAAATAAGTCTTAAATTTCTTAAAAACTTGCAAATCCTGATTCAGATGAGACTTTTTCAGGATCGACTAAAGATATCTCAAGAAATTACCGATAGATAATATAACTGTAACACTAAGGTTTTTACTGGGCTCTAAATAGTCTCTGGACTGTGTATTTGAAGAAGGAAAAATTTAAAGGGGGAAGGTCAATGAAACAAAGCAGATATATATATAATATATATATCACGATATATGCGGTGAATGTTTTCGCTAATGCAAGTGATCTTGAAGACCATGCAGAGCAAAATATTGATAAGATTCAGATAAAATGCAATAACAGTTACACCTCGTACCATCCTGAAATTATTAATGTTTCTGAAATAAATACCAAAGCACATAATAAAGCAACACACCTGGCCGAAGAATATATTGCTTCTCCTGACAGCCAAAAATACATACAAGAGACAACCAAGAAGTGTCAAAAAAGTGGAAACAGTGGCACATGGAAAATAGGAGATATAAAATTTCAATCTAGAGAATTTCCCAAAGGAGTAATTCAGTGCTCCAAAATAGCAGAATATCTTAAAAATGGTTTCTACCAGGAAAAATTCATGGAAATAAAAAATCAGTTATTCAGTGAAGCCCTTGGAAAACGAAATGACAATATCTTGAAAAGAGAGCAATTTCTGTTAAAAAAGTACACTTTTACAACTTAAAAGACAAGCTCATGAAAGAAGTCGGGTTGCTATCCAATCTTATGAAAATGCAAAAGCCAGTGCTAATGAAAGGCTAATAAAAATAAACCAACAAGAAGCTATTGGTCTTCTTACAGCTGAGCATAAAATTCTTGATGAAGTTAATCGTTGCTATAGCTTTTTAGAAAGCCTATCAATATCAAAAACCCCTAAAAAGATGTATCATAATTTTCAGAGGAAAAGACTTGAAAACACCGAGGCCCAAAAAGCTGTTGAAAGGCTCCTAACAAGATTGGGAGTGGAAGCCTCACATATAGCTGGAGATTGCGAGCGACGATGGGGTGGAAAAACTTTCTGTTGTGAAGGTCATACATATGTTGATGGCCAATGTGTACAAGTACAACAATCACATACGCCAACAACTGCTCAATAAAAATTGAAATCACTCCAAAATCAAAAGGTTTAAATGGTGACAGACCGAGATCTCCGGATACTTTCACAAAAAGTATCCCTCCAAGTCATCACGAAAGACAAAGATGGTGAAATCACTTGACTACAATTTTGAGAAATCTAAGGGTTCAGACAGAACCAGT
Organism: Bdellovibrionales bacterium; assembly: GCA_965219545.1. Taxonomy (GTDB): domain Bacteria; phylum Bdellovibrionota; class Bdellovibrionia; order Bdellovibrionales; family JAGQZY01; genus JAGQZY01. The sequence continues at coordinate 36,559 of CBDCNX010000022.1, read as the reverse complement.
ATATACAAAAAAGTTAAAGACTTTTGCCGTTCGGATACCGGCTTTTCCAAAAACTGACATCTTTATTTGCATCTTTATTGGAAGAAGAATGATTATTGATTTTGGACAGGGCCAGGGCTGCGACCTGTTGAAGCTCTCCATCCGGCCCGTGCAATAGCCGAATCCAACGTTGAGTGTCCCTTTTTCTCGGATTTTTCACAAGACTTACAGCCAGATTTTTCCGAATCCACAAACTTTTATTATTGTGAAAACTATCGGCACTGTGAAGTTTTTTCCAGAACAATTCAACAACGTCCTCACCGAACTGGCTTTGAAGAATATCAAGGGCTTTGGCTCTGACCATCAAAGCCGGATCCTTATTTAACTTATCAAAAGCCCGCCGCCTGGCCATGGATATATTGACTCTCTCAAGGGCTGTTAAGGCGGCACTCCTCATAAACCAGTCCTTGTGATCCGAAGCCTGATTGATAATCGGAAGACTCTTGGCCCCTGCCAATTGTGTGTAGAGCATAAAGGATTTCCAACGGGTCCTCATGGGAATTTTTTCATCAAAGGCCAGAGTCCTCAACGGACCATAAACCCCGGTCCCCCACTGGGAAAGATTTTCCCTGGCCAGACGATGGGGAAGCCTTAAGGAATAAACTATTTCCTCTTTAAGACGTTTAAGGTTTTCAGGTCGTGATATTTTTTCCCCAAAATCCTGATTCCTGGGAATCGGATAGGCCAGTGTGACAAGTAATTGAAACACTAAAAATTTCATTGTTTTAAACTCCCTTTCCTGAAACAGAGGAATCCATTATTTTTCCGCACGGTCTTTCCTAACCAAATGTAGAATAACCATAGTCTTTTATAAAATAAACTGGTCTATAGTCCTAAAATAAAACTTGCCCAACAACAAATGTCATGGGAAATATGTCTTTTATGAAAACAAATGAATTTGATCTTGTTATAAGATCGGGACACTGCTTTCTGTCAGATCCCGAAAACCCTGAAAAAATCACGGGAAAGGTCTGTGATATCGGAGTGAAAGATGGAATTATTAAAGCCCTTGAAAACTCCCTTGATTGCGATTCTGAAAAAAAATTTGATGCCTCAGGGTTACAGGTTCTCCCCGGTCTGATTGACAGCCAGGTTCATTTTCGGGATCCGGGTCATCCCTTAAAAGAGGACTTCAATTCGGGCACAAGAGGAGCCATCCTCGGTGGAATCACCGCTGTCTTTGACATGCCAAACACCAATCCCAGCACCTCAAACCCCGGACCGGTTTCTGGAAAAATTAAACTCTGTAAAACAAAAAGCCCACTGTGATTTTGGACTCTTTGCCGGAGCCACAGACAGTAATAAAAAAGACCTTGAAATGATGGAAACTCTTGAAGGCTGTTGTGGCATTAAAATCTTCATGGGAAGCTCCACGGGAAATCTTCTGGTGTCCGAAGACAAGTTTTTGGAAGAAATCCTAAACAGTGGAAAAAAGATGATCTCTGTCCACTGTGAAGACGAAAACACTCTCAGGGAACGCAGGGAAATAGCCATTCGGGAAGCCCACCCCAGGGCCCATCCCCTGTGGAGAAACGTGGATTCAGCTCTAAAGGCCACCCAAAGGATTGTGAATCTTGCCAGAAAAACAGGACGTAAAATTCACACCCTCCATATCACCACAAAAGAGGAAATTGAATTTTTAAAACAAAATAAAGACCTGGTGTCCGTTGAAATTTTACCCCAACATCTCTTCTTCTCAGCCCCTGATTGTTACGAGAAATTTGGAACCTATGCCCAGATGAACCCCCCCATTCGTGACTTAGAGCATCAAAAAGCCCTTAAAAAAGCCTTACAGGAAGGGGTGGTGGATGTTGTGGCCTCAGATCATGCCCCGCACACTAAAGAGGAAAAATCAAAAGATTATCCAAACAGTCCTTCAGGACTGACAGGGGTTCAGACCATTGTCCCCGTCATGCTTGATTTCGTTAATAAGGGGCTTATCAGCCTTTCCCGCCTGGTCTGTCTGATGTCTGTCAACCCCGCCAGAATTTTTGGAGCAAAAAGAAAGGGTGGAATTTTTGTGGGACAGGATGCTGATTTCAGTATTATTGACATCAATAAAAAACAACGGAATTGACAACCAATGGATCGTCAGTCCCTGCGGATGGACACTTTATCACGGAGTGGAAGTCAGGGGTTGGCCCGTCGGCACCATTATCCGTGGAAATGTGGTCATGAAAGATGGAAAAATACTTCGTGAAAAAACAGGACAACCCATGGAGTTTTAAAAAATATCTTATATCTCTTTTAAGGAATACACAAGGCTCCTTGTTTTTTTATGATTTTATTGACAGTGTTTATAATGTTCAAAGGGTCGCTGATCATGATCCTTTTTGGAATACGGTTAAGGAAGCTTCCCTTGAAAGCGATATGCTTGGTCATAGAGTTCAACTTCTATTGGATGACATTGTTCCATCAGAGGAACTTTTTCTCTCGCCCGGTGGCACCATCTGAATTATACTGATCCGGTTTGAGTTTTCATGGAATTTCCCTGGAGTTACGTTTTCACAACAGAACTGTAAACAATTTGTAATTTTTACAAGGCCCCTTGTTTTTTTATATTTTCATTGATATTTCATATTCTGTTTGGAAATTCACAACCCTCACACACAAAGTAACAAAAGGAGTAAAGAATGATCTTAAACAATAAAAACTTCATCGTAATTTTTACTGTGTGCTGCCTGTTCTCATTCAATACATGGGCTGGTGGTGGGGGACTTATCAGGTTAGGTAAAGAAGTTTTGGGAAAACCCCGTGGTGTCCCCTCTGAAATTTTAGCATCTTTAACTCACCCAACTAACAAACATTTTAACCGGACTCTGGATGAAATCCTGGAAACAAGGGGAATCAGTCGTGGAGACATCCCTGGACAGGTAATAAACAACCTCAGAGAGGCCACGGAAGATCCTCTGAAACTCATTGACGGCAGTCTGGATGTGAATGTTAACCGATTTTTTGGAACCCGGGTTCCCGGTGATCCCAGTTTTGATGAACACATGGATCTTTACAGAGCTTTTTTTCAAAAACAATTGGATCTCAGTAACACAGAACAGATGAAAAGACTCTCAGTCCTTGTGGACAATCTGTGGATGAGACTTATGCCAGAATCCGATGATCTCAACACCCCCCGTTACAGTGTTCTCTATGCACTGACCAAACATTCAGGTCTCAGCCCCGATGAATTTGATATTTGGCATGCCAGCCTCCGCACAGCTCTTTTCAACAGAGACAAGTTTTTTAAAGAAATTGCGGAAAATGCCTTTAAAGGGGGTTTTGATGAAAAAACCTTTTCCCGTTACTGGGAGGACGGGACTTTTAGAAAGTTCATCGTTGATTCCAATTTTATGACAAAAGCCCGTCTGACAGGCAACTATCGTCTTTTGATCCAGTGGACAGATGAACTTGAACAACACGAACAGGGGTTGAAACAGTTCTCAGCTCTTATCAGATCCTCATTTGAAGAGGCCCAAAGATTCTACAATAATGGAGCCAAAACAGTCACTGTTGTTGAAGATGACTTCTGGAGTACAGCCACGGAAGCCGCTCTCAACAGTGATCCGTTTTATCGTCGATTTCAACTTTCATTGGAAGAAATTAATCCTGATATAGAAATGGTTGCATTCATACCCAATACATAAGAGTGGTGCTGATAAAACAATTTGATTAGGCCGAGTCTCCCCAGTCTTTAATTTTTACAAGTGTTATTTTCTTCAGGTTTTTCCTCTTCAGGAAGACTTGGTTCAGGAAGATTTGGCATGGTTTTGATCTTTTTAAGGGTTTTCCCTATATTCATTAACTCCTTTTCCCCATAAAGATCAGAATCCCCGTGAGTCAGGAACATTTCATCGGTGATGATGTCACTGAGTTTTGCATCTGTTTGATCCTCACCCCCCATTCCATCGGGTAACAACTGATCCATATCCTCAAGACTGGGAAGTCCCTTTAAATTTTTCAACCCAAAAACTTCAAGAAATTTTGCCGTGGTCCCGTACTGTAGAGGTTTACCGGGAAGATCACTTTTACCCTGAAAGGAAATCAGCTTTTTTTCCATAAGAGACCGCATAAGATGACCTGACTCCACCCCCCGAACCCGATCCACCTCACTTTTGATAATGGGTTGCCTGTAAGCAACAATTGAAAGCACTTCAAGGGCCGGACCGGAAAGTCTGAAGGCTTTTGGCCGGGTGAGTTTCTTTAAAAATTCCCTGTTTTCAACCTTGGTTCGCAACTGCCATCCACCATTAATTTCTTCAAGGCTGACCCCACGGGAGGAATCCTGGTAAAAAGATTTAAGTTCCTCAAGAGCTTTTTTAATATCCTTAATATCAACAGGAGTGTCTTCAAACACCTGTTTAAAGGCGGCAAGACCCACAGGTTTATCCGAAGAAAAAAGCAGACTTTCCAGAATGGAAAAAACAAGGGATTTGGAAACAGATTTTGTTCCGACATCCCCCAGCGAATGATTTTTCTTTTCACCGGCAGAATTTTCTTCAATCCTGATTTTGTTCATCGTTTCCACTGTACTCCCCTACCCGGGTCACCACGTCACCATCGATTTGACGCTTACCCGTTAAATAAATATCACCATAAGTTTTGGATTGATATATGGAGATAAAACCCATCTTACCCAATTCAAGACAGGAAAGAAAAGTGACAAGAAGCTCTTCCTTAAAATCCTTTCCACGATCAACAAGTTCCCTGAGTGTGATCTTCTGATTGACAATAAAACGGTCCCTGATTTCAAAAATACGGCTGGCAATGGAACGGGTCTTTTTGACCACCCGATGAACAGCCCTTTTCATTTTACGAATGGAATTCACATAACAGGCCATCAGGGAAAACAAGGCGTTCTCATCAATAACAATTTCAGATTCCTGTCTGTTTTCAAAAATCTCTCTCTGATTTCTTTTAAAAACGTCCCTGTTTAAAAGAGAACGATCATAAAGTTTTTTTGAAACTTCCTGAAAACGCTGGTACTCCAGAAGACGCTCAACGAGGGTTTCCCTGGGATCCTCGTTCTCCCCCTCCCCGTCCGATTCCTCAGGGGAAACCGGAAGAAGCATTTTTGACTTGATCTGAATCAGAGTGGCCGCCATGGCAATAAAGTCTCCGGCCACCTCCAGATCAAATTGTTTCATTTTTTTTATGTACTCCAGATACTGGGAAGTGATAAGTCGCACATCAATGTCAAAAATATTCATTTCCTCTTTACGAATAAGATAGAGGAGAAGCCCCAAAGGACCTTCAAACTGGGGAATCTGAATGGACAGACTCACGAAGCACCTCCCAGAACAAAAGAAATGGATGTATAAATAATATAATTCACTGGAATAGCCATATAACGAAGTCCACCAACGAGAATCAACACCAAAAGGGCGATATTAAGCTCATACTGGTGGTCTTCCAGCCAACAGTTCCAGTGACGGGGTAAAAAACGCTCAAAAACCTTTCCCCCGTCCAGGGGGTGAAGGGGTAACATATTGAAAAAAGCCAAATACAGGTTGATACTCAAAAACATAATAACCATTTGTATCTCAGGGGATTTGCCGGATTTGATTCCTGCAAAATGAACAAAAAAATAAAACAATAATAAACCGACAAAAAACAATAAAACATTGGAAAGAGGTCCCGCAAGAGCCACCCAGAACATATCATTTTTGGCATCCTTTAAATTCCTCGGATTGACAGGAACAGGCTTGGCCCAGCCAAAAAGGGGAAACCCAAACAAAATCGCCATAACGGGAAGCCCCACCGTTCCAATCCAGTCCAAATGGGCCATGGGGTTCATGGTCAAACGCCCCATCATTTCCGCCGTGTTGTCTCCCCGAATTTTTGCCACAAAACCGTGGGCGAACTCATGAAAACAAAGGGAAAAAAGAAAAGGGATGAAAAACAATCCCAATTTAACAAAACTCTCCTCAATATTCATGGGGAAAGTCTAACTTAAAGCCCACAAAAAGTCTAACTTAAAGCCCACAAACTTTAAACTTTTGAATTTGACTTTCTATACCATTTTCAACTATATTGGCCCTACTTGAATTTCCACGGGGTTTTCCTGGAAATAATACGAAAAACAAATGGTTTATTGTGAAAACAAATGGTCTTTATGAATCACCCGGCTATCACCACCTGGAGTGAAGAGGAACAAACCTTCCGTATGGCTATCCGTGATTTCGGGGAATCAGTCATCAAACCCAAAATCCGGGAAATGGACAAAAATCAAAAGATTGACCCGGATATTATCAAACAACTTTTTGAAATGGGACTTATGGGCATCGAATCCCCTGAAGACTTCGGAGGTTCAGCCAGCACTTTCACCATCGCCTGCATCGCCATTGAAGAATTGGGACGCATTGACGGGTCCGTCAGTGTCCTTGTGGATGTCCAAAACACCCTTGTGACAAACGCCTTTCTGAATTATGCAAATCCCGAACTTCAAAAAAAATATTTACCAAAACTTTCCTCCGACTGTGTCGGTGCTTACGCCCTTTCTGAAAGCGGAAGCGGCTCTGATGCCTTTGCCCTGAATCTCAAAGCCAGCCCCGAAGGAAACAGGTTCAGACTCAATGGTCACAAGCTCTGGATCACCAATGCCCAGGAGGCGGACCTCTTTCTTGTTTTTGCCAATGCGAAGCCGGAACTCGGTTATAAGGGAATCACCTGTTTTGTGATTGAAAAAAACACCCCCGGATTCAGTGTTGGGAAAAAAGAGGATAAACTGGGAATTCGGGCCAGTTCCACCTGTGAACTCCTCTTTGAAAACTGTGAGGTTTCAAAAGATTATATTCTCGGTGAAATGGGTAAGGGTTACAAAATTGCCATTGAAACCCTCAATGAGGGTCGTATTGGTATCGGAGCCCAAATGCTTGGCATTGCCCGTGGAGCCTATGAAGCCGCTCTCAATTATATCCAGAAACGGGAACAATTCGGAAAAACCCTCTCCCATTTTCAGGGGGTCCAGTTTCAATTGGCGGAAATGAGAACCCAACTGGAAGCTGCCAGACTTATGGTTTACAATGCAGCCCGTTTGAAGGATTCAGGTCAAAGTTTTATTAAAGAGGCGGCCATGGCCAAACTTTATTCCTCACAGGCTGCTGAAGCCATCACCTCAGCAGCCATTGATCTTTTTGGAGGCAACGGTTTTACCACAGAGTACCCGGTGGAAAAATTCTGGCGGGATGCCAAGATCGGCCAGATTTACGAGGGAACCAGCAATATGCAAAAACAAACCATTGCCAAACTGGAACTGAAAAACAGCTAATTGGTTCTGAAATTTACAGTTTGTATGGTGAACCTTCCGACGATCTGATTTTTGCAGTGATCTGTTTACTCCAGACTTCCGCTCTTCTGTTGCAAAAAAAGAGGATTCAATTTATCCTGTTTTGTGTGCAAAAAAATCCTGAATAAGGCCAAACAAAGTGAAACCATTTCAGATTGTTTTTAGTGTCCTTTATATTGGCTCGTTATTTTTTTGTATATTCGCCCGTATTGAATCCTGGCCTTTCAGTGACTACGGAGTATTCCAAAATGCCAATTACCCAAAAAATATATCCGTTCGTGTGCCTTATTTCAAGTTGTCAAACGGAGAATATTTTGACCCATTCAAGAAACGGTATTTCGGCTTTGACAGGGAGTACTTTGATCAAGCCATCCACGAACTCAAACCAGATGAATTAGACTCATATTTGAAAAAATTGATTAAATCAAAAGCTGTCAAAAAGGTGAAACATAAAATGATTGCAGAAAATTTAACACCTGTAAAATTTGTCGTGATGAAAGTGACATTTAAGGAAACGAAGAAAAATCTGTACAAACCTGTCTATACACCAGAAAAAGAATATGACCTTCATTAAATATAAAAAGTATTTTTCCTTAAAGGGAAACAATATGAACGATTGCTCTATTAAACAACAAACAAATAAACTTTTGTCTTCCGGAGAGCCCGACTGGTACTGGGGATTGTTTGGGATTCTGTTTTCCTTTATTACTATAAGATATGTTTACTATACGAATTGTTCAAGTCAATTTGTACAGACGTATTATTCCCTCCCCCTGTTTGAATTTTTTCATATTCCAGACCCGTACCGGGTAAAAAATTTTATTAATGAACTTCTGCCTGTGACCCTTTCCCTGAAAGAATTCTTTGATTTCCTGAAAATTATCTTTATTGGCTCATCACTTCTCAGTGTATTGGGTCTGTTTTTTCAAAAAATTTTTTTAGCCCTTTCAGGCATAAGTTTTTTTCTTTTTAAAGGGTATCTTTATGGATTCCTGCGAACAGAAAATGATCCTTATGTTTATCACAGTGCGAATATCATCGTTTTTATTTTCTTAATATGGTTGGCCGCTCCATCCAACCCGAGATGGACAGGTTCTTTTTGGATCAGGCAAATCCACTCAAAAGACAAAAAATATCTGTCCAACCAAAACTTTACTTACCCCCAATGGCCGAGATTACTTGTTATTCTGACAATGGGAATCAGCTATTTTGGAAGTTTTTACTGCAAATTAATGACTTCGGGACTTCAATGGATCAATGGATACACCTTACAGTCTTACCTGTTGTTTCAATCCCAAATAGAGCCTCTCTCCCATGGATACTGGTTAGCCACACAAAATTTTTATTTAATATGGTTTTTAAACATTGGGGTATGGGTATTTGAATCAACAGCCCCTATAGGCTTTCTATTAAAAAAAACAAGACTCCTCTATGGAGCAATAGCCGTCTTATTTCACATTTGCATCTATTTATTTCTCGGATTTGAATTTGTCCCCTTTCAATACTTTTTTGTCATTTTGATCCCTGAGTTAATTGAAACTTTTATCAAAATATGTCCAACACGGATGAGATCTTAAGACTTTCGAGGAAATCATGGATCTGCTTCGGGAGCATATGGAACAGCCCCAAAACTGATATTTAATTTATTTATTTTTGATTCAGAATTTGCAAGGTTTTAAGAGATTAAGGCAAAAACAAAAAAAGACCATTGTCTGTCATTTTCCGGATTTTGAGGCAACAAGAAGATACTTGCCCTGCACGATCTTATCGGTTTTCAGATTGTTCATTTTCTTGATCTGTTGAATTGTCAGACCAAATTTTCTGGATATTTTGTGGAGATTGTCACCAAGACGAATACGATAACGATGCATTTTCTTTTTACGATTGTAAGAGGATGTCCTTCCGGCATGACGCAATTCTATTTTCTGACCCGCATAAATACGATTGGATTTAAGGGCGTTTATCTTTTTAAGACTCTTTAGGGAAACACCATGGCGGCGGGCAATGGTGGAAAGATTGTCCCCTCTTTTCACACGATAATACTTCCGTTTCTTTCTGTAAGAGGATGACCTCCCTGCATAACGCAGCTTTATTTTCTGACCCGCATAGATACGATTGGATTTAAGGGCGTTTATCTTTTTAAGACTCTTTAGGGAAACACCATGGCGGCGGGCAATGGTGGAAAGATTGTCCCCTCTTTTCACATGATAATACTTCCGTTTCTTTCTGTAAGAGGAAATAAAGCGTCTGACTTTTAAGCCCTTAAGACGATACCTGGAAAGGGTCTGGTAATTGTCAGCAAAAAGCTGTTTGTTCTTTGGCTTCACCCAAAGTGAATAACTTTTTGTTCCCGGAGGGGTGATCTTTCTTAACAGATGGGGGTTGTTTTTCTGAATCCACTTTGGGGAAAGGCCGGTCACCTTTGCTATTTGTGCAATTTTCAGAGGACTTGGGACTTTGACCAGTTCAAGAAACGGAAAACCTTCCCCGGGTTTTTCATGAAAATCAAACTTTTCAAGATTCTTTCCAATGTAAAGAATGGCCAGAAACTGGGGAACATACTCTCTGGTGTCATAGGGAAGAAGGCGACGGCGGGTCAGATTCCAGTAATTCTTGGAGGTCCCCCGACGGATGGCCTTTCTCACTCTTCCAGGCCCCGCATTGTATGCCGCAAGGGCCAGAGACCATGATTTTTTCTGACGATAAAGTTCCTTTAAATAACGACTGGCAGCCATAGTGGACCGTATGGGATCCATTCTTTCATCCACATGGTTATTGATTCTCAAACCGTACTCCCGACCGGTTGGAGCCATAAATTGCCAGGGACCCACGGCACCGGCCCTGGACACCGCCTTTTTTGAATAACCACTTTCAAGAATACCAAGATAATAGAGATCAGGGGGTAAACCCTGACTTGCAAAAATCTCCTGAACCATCTTTTTGTACCGGACCCCACGATTGAGAAAACGTTGAAAACGCTCCCTGTCCTCTCCACAATAGTATTTTATCCACTTTCTCACCTTGGGGTGACTGGCTCTTGTATCAAGAATATACTTAACGATGGAATCTGATTTTTTTTGATTTTTTTTCTCTTCAACAGGGTCTTTATCTTTATTGAGAATGCGATCCACAGCCCGTTTCTGGGCAAGTATCAGGGAGAGATCAGTGGAGAACTCGTCCTCCTGAACATAGGACCAATGAGGTTCAGTTCCCTCTTGCCCCCCTGATTTTTCCAAAAGACTGGAACAGGAAACGCAGAGAAAAAAAACCGGAAAAACCGAAATCCATTTCACATTTTCCCCCTTTAAAGAGGTTTTCATTTTAAGGCCTTTTGTTTCTCACGGTGAATCCATTTGTCTTAAACCAAAGATTCTTAGGAAAGAAATCCAGCATAGAACAAATGATCTTCATAGAGAAATTTCCCAAAAATTTAAACGAAATCAGTATACCATGACCCTCAAAAATCAATGAAATATTATCTCAAAGTCTGTTCTTTCGTTTGATATTCAGTCTTTCCATACAAAAGTCTGGGGTTTATCCTATAAATCTTTTCACATCTTTGATGAATCATGTTAAAAATACATTCCTATTTTTCCAAGAATCTGCCTGGCTCTGCTCTCTTTAGGTGCAGGACCAAGACCCAAAAGATCGTCCATGTGTTTTGGATGGGAAAGACCTATGACAATGGAACTGATTTGGGGAAGTGAGAGATAAAGTCTTGTCACTTTATTGGAAAGTTTTGGATCCCCAACCAATGAAGGACATTGTTCATCAAGGTAATGGGAAATCTGATTTGTTCTCAGATTGGCAATTCCCTGCAAACTGTCAGTGATGAGTGTAAAGAGGTTGTGAGTGTGGTTCACATAGTGAATTTTCCAATGATTCCATTCCTGATTCTCAGGAAGACCTTCAATTCCTTTTTCGATGGAAGGCAGAATATGTCTTTTCATGTAATTTTTCCATTGCCACCAATCACTGATCTCATTGAGATTTTTTTTGAGTTGATGACCCCAGTTGAGATTTTTATGTTGAGGTCTTTTTTTAAAAAGAATTTTTTCAAGCCCTATAACATCCACAAGGGTCTTGTGGAGATGCCCTTTAATGGACACCTCATCCTTTCCTGAAAAAGTGATGAAATGATACACCTTGTTCCGATGCCTGCTTGTCAGGGGACGACAGGATAAAATTCCAAGATCATGTTTCCCCGCCGCCTCAAAAAAAGTCAATCTTTCCTGGTTCTGGATAAACAGGGCGGAGGTTTCAAAAAGATTAAAGGGAACCTGAACCACCGAGAAATGATGATCTTCCGAAATACTTCGGGCCAGATCAAAGATTTCACCGAGGTTCAAAAAATTCTTTGAAATATCCTTGTTCAGAAAGGCTGAAGAACTGATTCCATAGTGGTCAATCCTTCCACGGGTCACTTCCACTTCCAAATGCTCAAAAGCCCTTTTGAGATACTGTTTAAAAGCCTTTTTTGTGTGTAACAGTTTGATTAAATATTCAGGACTTTGCAAAAGAACCAGATGGACCTTGTCTGTCTGCAAACGTCTGATTGAAAGAGATATCTGGGACTCCATAAATTCCGGAGTCAGACAATAGGACAGCTTCTCTGAAATCCTGTAACAACCCTCCTGATTGATTTTTTTCTGTTTCTTTATTTCCTGGAGAGTGGAACCCTGAACCAGACCCATTTTTGTACAAAGAACAATGGAATCCTTTTGTTCCGGCTCCTCACTGAGATATTCCCTAATGACCTCACCAATGACAATTTCAGAGGCTCCATTACCGTAAGTTCCACTGGTATCAACAAAATGGATTCCGCTTTGAAGGGCTTTATAAAGAGTTTCCCTGTAAATCCCATCTTCAGGGGTGAGTCTGAGACTTCCAAATCCAATGGGGGAAACCATGATCCCCGATCGACCCAAACGCCTTTTTTCAAGGTTTAAAGTCTGCTGACAGGTTTCCAGAATGTCACGTTTTTCCGCTAAGTTTGATCCCATAATGACCTATCGGTATTTATGCTGTCCGGTTTAACCTTTATTGAACACAAAACTTTTGTTTTTCATACCGTTTTCAGGAAATTTTTTGTTTTGTACTGATTTTAAAAACGATCTGAAAGCTCTTTTATTTATACTGATCATATTTGAGTTTTATCCTTCAAAGACACTATCTCCATAATCAGAAATTTCAAACACGATCAATAAGCAAAATCCTGTAATTCCTGTCCGGCCTTCCTGGATAAAAGTCTGTTTCAATTATTAAGTTTTTGAGTCTAAGCCCCTTATAATCATCCGGTTCCTTTCCTTTTTCATAGATATACTGATCGTGTTTGAGTTTTCATGGAATTTCTCTATGGAAATAGCATGAAAAATAAATGATCTTTAGTATATTACCAGAATAAATCCAAAAGATTCCTGGAATGGACCTGAGGTTAATAATACCTTGCGAGACCAAAACCACAAGTGCTTCTGTCTGAATAAAATTGAGTCCATTTTCACTTAAATATGAAACAGCTTCATCATAATCTACTAACTTTGAGTAAACCCTCTGAGGAGCCCTGCAAAATAAACAAGAAGCCTCAAAAAAAACCTGGACTTTAACCATACTAACAACCAGATACTCCTTCTTAGTTTCCAAGGTTCCAATTGGTTCCATATCCCAAATACTGGTATCAGCATTCGCTGGGTCCGGTACCACTTCGTAAATCGGCACCTCTTCTCCATCAATACTCTGAACAACAATGTCTCCAACGGTGTAGATATCTTCCGCAAAGACTTCATTTGAAAAAAAAATTCTTCTCTTTCTTCTCTTCTTTCCTCCACTCTTCTCCGAAACAAGCTATGCGGAACTAACAGACAATAGCAACGAGACACCACACCCCATTTCACTTGAACAATCAAATTGTCAATCGCATTTTGTAAAATATCAATGCCAGAAAATGATTGATTCTTCACCTGAAGTTCCCCGTGAGTACTTCCTGAACTGTTCTGAAACAGGCAAACAAATCAGAGTGACCTGCCTGAAAGCGGCAGGTGAGAATGTGATGATTGAAGTGGCAACAGGTGCTGTGCTTTATGGGGCTGCCAAGGGACTGGGTTTGCTTGGAATATCTGCAACAATGGCAGTGGGTGCCACAGCCGGAGTTGTGGCTATAGGGGGTGCTGTATACGGAATTTTAAAAGAAATGGAATCTGTCAACAAATCCTGTCAGGAAAACCATGAAACTGCATTGAATACAGCCTGGACAGTCTATGCCTCTTATCATGATAAAAAATTAGCCGACATACAAAAGAGATCAAAAACCTGTGTCCAGTTTCTCTCTGGTGCACGAAGAAGAGCCCGGGAAATACTCATTCAGATTCAAAGAAAAAAAATATGAAGAAGAATGGAAATTGGGAGAAGAAAATTTTTCCTCGAATCCTGAACAAAAGGAAAGGCACTTAAAATGGCTTTCACGAAAATATCCAGAAATAAATAGAAAATTAAGTCAAAGGGAAGAAAAGTTTCTGGCTGCTTTGGAAAAAATTCAAAAGGGGGAGATATCCATCACTGATGAAAAAGACTCTGCCGCCAATGGAGGGAAAAAAGAGGACATAGAGAAACTCATTGCCCGTCTGAAAAAGCGATACCAATGTTCAAGTGGTCAATATCTGGCTGAACTGGCCTGTGGAAACATTGCCTCTATCGGCAGTATGGTCATAGGAGGAGGAGGCACTGCCGTTGTAAAGGAAGTTATTTATAAAAACATTCGTCGAAAAACAAGAAGAGAAGAAACAAAAAGAGCCGAAGCAGCGGGACAAAGAAGAGCGACAGAGGCAAGACAAAGAAGGCTGGAAAGGGAAAGAGCAGAGGCAGAACAGAGAAGAGTGGAAAGAGAAAAACAGGAAGAAGAACTGAAAGAAAGGTTGAGAAGAGAGATTAAACTCAAAAAGAAATTCGAATATGATGAAGATCCTTATGAGCTTTTGTCAATACCTCGCCATAGTTCTCCAGAACAAATAAAAAAAGGCTTTCCGACGAAAAGCAATGAAATGGCATCCGGATCGTAACCCTTCTCCAGAAGCGGAAGAGGAATTTAAAAAAATAAGCCGCCTATGATTTCCTGATAAATAAAATAAATAATCCAGACGATTACATACTCTAAATTACAGGCTCAAATAGATTCTCTTTTCCACTAAAAATTAAAGACAATAATGTCATTCTGAGTTGACATTATTGAAAAAGATTTGGATGTTACAGATAAGCCTTTTAATCCCAAATATGTCGTGGAAATCAGATAACTAACGTAAATGTTTTTTGAAAAAACTCAATGTGCGGGCAATGTAAAGGGCACGGTTTTTTCTCTTTCGTATACCATGTCCCTCATCGGGAAAAATAATCAATTCCCCCTCAATTCCCTTGCTCTTCATCTTATTATAAATCTGGATGGCCTCCCCCACAGGTACCCTGGGGTCCGTGGCTCCGTGGAAAATCAAAAGGGGATCCTGAATTCTATCAAGATAGGTCATGGGTGAGAGTTTATTGAGAGCCTTCCGGTCCTTAACAGGATCACCGTACTCAGTCACCCGCAAATGACGACGATAGGGACCCGTGTTTTCAAGAAAGCTCACAAGATGACTCATTCCCACAGCGGAAACCCCCACATCATAGGCCCCGGCAAACAAAGTCATGGCCACATTGGTTGAATAACCCCCGTAGGAGCCACCCATCACACCCACTTTGGGTTCCACGCCGTTAACAGCCCAGTTCTTTTTTATAAATCTGGAAGCATCCTCAATATCAGTGATAATGTTCAAACGTTTGGAACCATTATCAGCATTCAACCAGGATTTGCCATACCCGTTACTTCCCCGCACATTGGGTTGAACGAGAATAAAACCCTCCTCCATGTAGAGTTGATCGGTTGGCTTAAAACGGGGGCGGGCCTGGCCTTCAGGACCCCCGTGAAATCTGACAATCACCGGACAGTTGGCTTTTTTATCGCATTGCTTTGGACGCATGACAAACATGGGAATTTTAAGACCCTCACGATTGGTGTAATAATCCAGTTTTGGTTCTATAAAATTTTTCGTATTGATTTCAGGGCTGCTCGGATAGGTCCACTGCTTCTTACGACCGGTTTTCCAGTCAAATACATAAAAAGCCGTCGGAGCTTTCGCCCTGGAAACACCAAAAACCGTATAACGGGAATTGGAAGTGGTTTGTCCGGAGTAGATATGCAAAACACCCGGGGTTTTCTTGAACGGGATACTGATTTTCTTAAAGTTACCGGCTCTCATGGCTTTCACTTCAGTGTAACCACCCTTATTGACTGAATAGAGAATCCGGGACCGGTCACGGCTGATCTCAAAGGAACTCACATCGTATTTTACCTTGGGAGTGACAGCCTTAAACTGACCCTTTTTCATAATATAGAGCCTGCGGTACTCACCAAACTTGTTGGTTAAAACCAGATATTCATTTTTTTTCGGGGCAAAACGAACGGAATATTCTTCCATTTCATTCTGACCGACAACAGGAGTGGTTTTCCCTGTTTTTTCATTAAACAGAAAATACTCCTGCATAATGTTTCCCTTGTAATTGACCAGTAAAATGTCCCCGTTTTTCCGATAATCAGCCACCCGCATATAACCTTTTATGCCGGGATGCACTTTTGTTTTTTTACGGGTTTTCAGATTCATCTTGTAAAGACTGTGAATAACGGGATTGGAATCATTCATTGTGTAATAAAGATAACGGGAATCAGGAGTGACAAACTGGGCATGACTGATGACTTTCTTTTTTCCGGCCACAAATTCAAGGGGGCCACCACTGGTTTTTTGAAGATAAACAAAGGGATATTCATTGCCTTTTTCGTCACGGGAGAGAACCAGATATTTTCCATCGGGAGTGATGGTTGGCAATCTCGTCCTGTCCTGACCCCCTGTCATTTGGATGGGAAACCCGGATTTTTTATTTAATTTCCATATCTGTTTTGTTCCGGTAATACTCCAAATAAAATAAAGGTTCTTGCCATCAGGACTGAGTATTCCCATTCCCGGAGACCGCACATCAAGCATGGCCTCAATGCGATTGAGTTTTTCCGGTGCCACCGGTTTTGGTGCAAATTTTTCAAGAATCTCCGGTGAAAGGGATTCCGAACCGTGCCCGGAGTAGGTCGTTAAAGTCTTGTGGACACAACCCACCAATAAAGCACATAATAAAAGACTTGTTTTTTTCATTGTTCCCATAATTCCCATAAAATACCTGAAAATTCAAGAAGAACAGTATATATCCACCTTTTTAATTGACTTCAAGTTATAAATCCAAATAAAGTGCCTTAAAAAATGACGGGATAGTGGTTTGTCCTGGAGGTTTTTTCAAAATGACTTGATTACCCACTGATTCTGCCAAGGAATTATAGAGTATTTAAGAACTATCTCTTTACTTACCACTGATCAGTCTCTCCTTGAACGATACCATCTCCTTGGAGCCTGTTATGAAAAACGTATTCTCCTTGATGAAGATTCCCGCCAAGCGGGAAGTGTCAGTTACCATGTAAGTGAAGCAAGCCTTTCCTTCACCATATGAACCCTAAACCATTTCTTGATGATACTTCCTCTTAATAAAAAATCCTCATAAAAAGATCATCAATAAGATCATGATATTCAACCTTTGTATTTTCTGAGCCCAACTTTTCCATGTTTTAACGATTATTCCATTCATAAAAGAGTTGAAAGATATGTTGTAAAACAGTAATATAGAAATTCGATATAAGAGTTATTTTCACCGATAATTATACTGCTTACAAGAAAAACAATGAATGAAACAAATTATAAAATCGTTAAGACACATTTCGGAATTAAATTCATTCAGTATGTTATCAATTATAGTGGTGAGATTAACAACCAAACCAGATTTCAAGAACTAAATACTAATCCAATCCAGACTAGATGCGTTAATAAGCCTTTATACTATACAGAAGAAATGTCGACTCTCAAGTATCAATGAGGACTGTGGCTATTCTATAAGAAGTCCTGAGCCGCAATTTGCACAAATAGAACCTTCAGTTTTTAATGATCTTAGAGAAAAATGCGGTGGCAACTTCCCTAAAATTGAGAAAGATGATCCAATTTTTGAATTTTTATCTGATTTAATGATTCAGAGCTATCCTCATCTACTTATATTTTTATGCAACTTTTTCAGCTTCCCAGAGATCAAGCTGTATCTGCAAATTCATCCACATTCTGGAATTTGTTTTTAAAACTTTACTGATTAACACTGAGAAATCAAAGATTCCGGCGATACTTTCCACCCACTTCAAAAAGGGCCTGGGTCATCTGGTAAAGGGAGCAGATACGGGAGGCCTTCATCAGAGCTTCAAAAATATTATCACCTCTTAAAGCGGAGAGTTTTAAGTCAGTCAGTGCCTTTTGTGCAGAATCCTTGTGCTTTTCCTGAAAAGCTGTGAGCCGTTCAATCTGTCCTGTTTTTTCCTCATAAGAGGCCCTGGCCAATTCGATACTTTGTGGAACATAGTCCTCTTTCAGGGTTTTTGGATCAACAAACTGATTAACCCCAATGAGGGGAAGTTTTCCAGAGTGCTTGAGTTGTTCATAATACATGGACTCTTCCTGAATTTTCCCTCTCTGATACTGGGTTTCCATGGCTCCAAGCACTCCCCCTCTTTCACTGATACGGACAAATTCCGAAAGAATGGCCTCTTCCACAAGATCAGTGAGTTCCGTCAAAAAATAAGAACCCTGATTGGGGTTTTCGTTTTTTGCCACCCCAAACTCCTTATTGATAATCATCTGAATGGCCATGGCCCTTCTGACTGATTCCTCAGTGGGTGTTGTGATGGCCTCATCAAAGGCATTAGTGTGAAGGGAGTTGCAGGAATCATAAATGGCAAGCAGAGCCTGTAAAGTGGTTCTGATATCATTAAAAGCAATTTCCTGGGCATGGAGAGAACGACCGGATGTCTGGACATGGTATTTCAACTTTTGGGATCTGGCACCGGCTCCATAAACCTTTGCCATGGCAACAGCCCAGATTCTTCGGGCCACCCTTCCAATGACTGAGTATTCGGGATCCATACCATTGCTGAAGAAAAAAGAAAGATTGGGGGCAAAATCATCCACCTTCATTCCACGGGCCAGGTAATACTCAACAAAGGTAAAGGCATTACTCAAAGTAAAGGCCACCTGACTGATGGGATTGGCTCCGGCTTCGGCGATATGATAACCGGAAATACTGACGGAATAAAAATTTCTGATGGACTTCCTGTTAAAATACTCCTGAATATCACCCATCATTTTCAAGGCGAAATCAATGGAAAAAATACAGGTATTCTGACCCTGATCCTCTTTGAGAATATCAGCCTGCACAGTCCCACGGACAGACCTAAGGGCTTCATCTTTTGTTTCCTCCATTTCCTTTTGAGTCAAATCCCCGCCTTTTTCCTTTTTTCTTTTCTCAATGAGCTGATCCATGGCCGTGTTAAAAAAGAAGGCCAGAATCATGGGAGCAGGCCCGTTGATGGTCATACTCACAGAAGTATTGGGGGAACAGAGATCAAAACCCTGATAAAGTTTTTTCATGTCATCAAGGCTGCAAACACTCACCCCGCTTTCCCCCACTTTGCCGAAAATATCCGGCCTCTCATTGGGATCAAAACCATAGAGAGTGACTGAATCAAAAGCCGTTGAAAGCCTTTTTGCAGGAATCCCTTTTGAAAGATAATGGAAACGTTTGTTGGTTCTCTCAGGAGGGCCTTCTCCTGCAAACATACGGGTGGGATCCTCGCCCGCCCGTTTTAAAGGGAAAACCCCTGCCGTGTAGGGAAAATGCCCCGGCATATTTTCAAGCCTTAAAAACTTCAGCCGATCCCCCCAGTCCGTTAAATCAGGGGGAGTCACCCGGGCCACAGGGGTTCCGCTTAAGGATTTATAAAAAAGGGGCTGCCTGATCTCCCTTCCCCTTACCTCATAGACGTATTCAGGAGACCTGTAGGTTTCAAGCATCTGATCCCAGGCTTCCAGTTTTTTAAGATCTTCAGGCGGAATGTCTTTTTTCAGTTTTTCCTCAAGTTTGGAAACTTCGGACTTGTTTTTTATATCTGATGGAGCTTTTTCCTCGATTTCAGGATGGGTTTTCAAACCCACTTCATTTGAATCCAAAAGGGACTTCTCTTTCCCCAAAATATCGAAGCCATAATTCAGTTTATCCAATTCGTCCTTGAGTTGATAAAAGCTTCCAAGCTTTGAGGCTTTTCCCGCAAGCTCCAGGGTTTGCCTTTTATAACTGCGAATGGTTTCCGTGATTTGAGTCAGATAATTTTGCCTTTCCGATGGAATGATTCTCTGCCTTTGCACCCCACCCATTTTTTGTTTTTCCTCTTCAGTGAGTGACCAGCAATCATCCCGGGTGGACAAATAATCCACGATCCCAAAAAAAAGTTTATTCACCCCCAGATCGTTAAACTGGGCCGCCTGGGTGAGAAACACAGGCAAAGATTCATCTTCAGCCTCAAACACCTTATGGGATCTTTTGTACTGTTTTCTCACATCCCTTAAGGCATCGGCAGAGCCCCTGTGATCGGCCTTGTTGATGGCAATGAAACGGGCGTAGTCAATCATATCAATTTTTTCAAGTTGTGACTGGGCTCCAAACTCTGAAGTCATCACATAGAGACTGAAATCAGAGATCCGGGTGATAGCCATATTGGCCTGCCCGATTCCCGAAGTTTCAACCAGGATCAAATCAAAATTGAGACTTTTTAAAAAATCAATCATCTTTGGGATGGAATCGGCAATCTCCTGACCCGACCCACGGGAGGCCACAGAACGCATGAACACACCCGGACGTGAAAGGGAGTTCATACGGATCCTGTCCCCAAGAAGAGAGCCTCCCGTTTTTTTCTTTGAAGGATCCACACAGACAACAGCCAGTTTTAAACCCGGATAGACATTTAAAAAACGCTGGATCAATTCATCCACAAGACTGGATTTTCCGGCTCCACCTGTTCCTGTCACTCCCAAAGTCAATGGAGGTTGATCCTGTTTTATGGAAGAAAACCGATCCATCAGACCGGCTGGAGGTTTTTTCCCGTTATCAATGGCATCGAGAACCAAACCCAAAAGCCTGTGGGGCATTTTCTCAAAATCCCCTTTTTTTTGAGTCACTTCCTGAAGGGAAAAATCACATTTTTCCATGATGAGATCAGTCATTCCCTCAAGCCCCATACGACGGCCATCATCAGGATGAAAAATAAAATCAATACCGTAATCCTCCAGCTCTTTTTTTTCTTCGTGAACAATCACCCCGCCACCGCCGCCAAAAATTTTCACATAATCAGCCCCCGCCTCTTTAAAAAGATCTTTCATGTACTTGAAATATTCAATATGTCCCCCCTGATAGGAGGACAGACAAATTCCCTGGGCCCCTTCCTGCAAAGCGGCTGTGACCACCTCAAGAACACTTCGATTATGCCCCAGGTGAATCACCTCGGCTCCCGCATCCTGCAAGAGTCTTCGGATCATGTTGATGGTGGCATCGTGACCGTCAAAAAGACTGGTGGCAGTGATAATGCGAACAGGATGGGTCAACGACATAAACTCCCTTAATAAGAAACCTTCCTAGAAGAATAACCTCTTAAAAAAACTCTCTAAAAATTCAAATACAATCAACTGTAGTCAAAAAATCCACGGCCTGATTTCCTTCCAAACCAACCCGCCTCCACATACTTAACCAATAGGGGACAGGGGCGGTATTTACTGTCCCCAAAACCCTGATGCAAAACATTCATAATGGCAATGCAGGTATCAAGACCGATAAAGTCAGCCAGGGTCAGGGGACCCATGGGTTGGTTGGTCCCAAGTTTCATGGCTGAATCAATATCCTTTTCACTGGCCACCCCTTCATAGAGAGCGTAAACAGCCTCGTTAATCATGGGCATAAGGATGCGGTTGACAATAAAACCGGGTGTGTCCCGACCCTCAACAAAAACCTTCCCCAGATTTTCAGTAACAGCTTTGACCCTTTCAAAGGTTCCATCGGAAGTCTGAAGACCGCGAATCCCCTCAACCAAAACCATCAGGGGAACAGGATTCATAAAGTGCATCCCCATGACCTGTTCCGGCCTCTTTGTAGCCCCGGCAATTTTAGTGATGGAAAGAGAGGATGTATTGGTGCAAAGTATGGTTTTTTTATCAGTAATTTCATCAAGTTCCAGGAAAATATCCATCTTGATTTTTAAGTTTTCAGTGACAGCCTCTATAACAAAATCACAATCATGAAAATCCCTTTTATCTGTGGATAATGTGATTTTTGAAAGTAAATTTCTTTTCCCTTCCTCAGTGAGTTTTTCTTTTTTCACAAGGCGGTCACAACTCTTACTGATCGTGGAAAAACCTTTTTCCAGAACGGTTTTATCTGTATCAAGCAAAGCGACCGGTACCTGAGCAGCCGCAAAAACCTGGGCAATCCCCGAACCCATCTGACCGGCCCCAACAACTCCTAATTTTTTTACAAGCACATTTCCCCCCTTCGGCTTTTATACGTTGATTTGACAAATATACTGATCGTATTTTGAAATTTTACGAATTCCCATCAATTCCCCAACTTTTTTATAATAACCAATACTTACCAGATATTTGCAATCTTTACAAATTTTCAATTTCTCCTTTTTTAACCCTATTTACTTAAAATATGCCTAAAATACAGCAAATCAATTAGACTATCCATATCCAGTCGAATATGGAAATTAAGAACAAAATCCCCAGAAGGTTGTTATGAAAATTTTTAAAGTCACTCAAAAGAAGCTGGCAGAAAATTTCTCTGTAATGGACTCTTTTATTCAAAAATTCACTTTTCTGACTAAGCAAGAATTGAAATCATAAAATAGACACTATGAGATAACTTTATAACATCCATACCCTATCTTAGCATGATTTGTGCAAGTATCACTCGTCGGGTTTATTCACCCCCTGGCAAGCCTGGGGTACTCTGCCTGACGGCCACATAGGATTAGGAGTTTTTAGTTCATGGATGTTTTTTTGATTTCTAATCGTTTTGTTGGGCTTGTTTGAGTTTAGAAATCTCCTCCATTAGTCTTTCATCCTCTTCCATCAGCCTCTGGTCATTCTCTAGCAACCTCTTACTATCTTCCCTTAACCCCTGAATATCCTCCCTCAATTTTCATTGATTTCATTTCTCAATCTCTGGTCATTCTCCATCAGCCTCTGATTATCTTCCCTCAATTGTTGATTGTTCTCTCTTAACTGATTTATTCCATCATGTATTTGATTCATCTGATCACTTGCATTTCTTTTATTCACAATCAGGCAAATAACACCACCAATTCCTGAAAGAACAGCAGCAGGAATGGCGGCAGGAGTACCAAATATACCAATAACAACGGAAGCCGTAATAATAGGAGTAGCAAGAACACAAACATAAGCCCACTCCAGCTTACTAACCACTTTCCTGACTTGACTGGAAAAGCTGGCATTAGTGAGAATTTTCCTATTATTATAACTTGCTACTTATGAACATTTTCAAATTGCATTTGATCGATTGCATCTAATACTTTCTGAACGCCAAAATTCTATTGATGCAATAATTGATGCAATAATTGATGGAGTAATCGCTTGGGAATCACTTTTTGGAGAAGAACGCGATACATCATTTAAAGTATGTGGTTCTATTTTAAAATTACTTAAACCAAAAGATGAAAAATTCTATAAAAAATTGAAAAATGTGTATTCTATAAGAAGCAGAATTGTTCATGGTGATGAGTCTAATCCATTTAACAATCCTTCAGAAGCGGAAAAAACAAAAAATTTCGTCTGTAAGATTATTCGTGATTGTCTAGTGAAGTTAATTGATGAACATAAAGACCTAATCTCTTTAAAATCAAATGAAAGATGTAGAAAGATATTACTTGATATATAGTTTGTATTAAATTAAATAAAATCTGTCTGTTTCTCTGGATTTTTTGCTTTTGGAGTGATCAGGGATCGGTGTCTCAAAACAAATCAATCAGGGACAAGGATTTTTTTTAACCATAAAAAAATCCCTCAAGTTCATTCTAAAACAGGCCGATAGTCTTACATAATTTTAAATAAATCAAAAAGGAGATTATTGAAATGGGTAAATCTTTTGGAGAGTTAAAAGAAGTAAAATTAAGAGAGCATTGGAAAGACGAGGCCGAAGACTTCACTCCCTGGTTAGCCGAAGAGAAAAATCTGGATCTTTTGGGAAAAACCATTCAAATGGA
The DNA here is from genome assembly GCA_965219545.1 of Bdellovibrionales bacterium. GTDB lineage: Bacteria > Bdellovibrionota > Bdellovibrionia > Bdellovibrionales > JAGQZY01 > JAGQZY01. The sequence goes on along the minus strand of CBDCNX010000022.1, from coordinate 12,977 downwards.
TCTTGAATTGGTGGGCGTTGAGCAACCAATAGGGGACCAAAGTAATTTTAAAGTGGATATTCTGGCCAAAGAAATGGATTCAGATCAGTATGTTGTTGTTGAAAATCAGTTGGAAAAAACCGATCACAAGCATCTTGGACAATTATTGACCTATGCTGCCGGGCATTCTGCGAAAGCTGTTGTATGGATTGCCGAAAAAATTTGCGAAGAGCATAGAAAAGCTCTTGACTGGCTCAATGAAAAAACTGTTGAGGGTGTTTTGTTTTTCGGCCTGGAAATAAAGCTTTGGAGGATAGGGGATTCCAAAACTGCTCCAAAATTTAATCTGGTCTCTCAGCCCAATGAGTGGGCAAAAAGAATCACCCGTTCAGAGAATCAATTGACAGAAACAAAAATTCTTCAGGGAAATTTCTGGACGGGATTGGTGGAATATATGGAGGAACACAAAACTTCATTAAAGCTACCCAAACCATCATTTAACCATCGGTATATCTTTTATGTGGGAAAGTCCGGTTTTTCGATTCGTCTCACTGTCAGTTCCCTAAAAAACAGGATTGGCTGTGAATTAAATATTAGAAAGACACAATCCGGATTTTATGAACTCAGGGAAGATAAAAAAGAGATTGAAGAGGAATTGGGAACCAATCTGGAATGGCGGGAATTACCAGACAAAAAAGAGAGTCGGATTATCCAATACATTTCAGGAGATCTTTCAAACGAAAAAAAATGGCCGGAATTATTTGAATGGCTTAAAGAAAGAATCGAGTCCTTTCACAGGACATTCCTCAACCGGATACAAAATCTGGATTCAGAGGAGAAAGCCGCTTGAGATATCTTTGGGTGGTTTATATGTTTTGGGGTTCAATCCTGATTTAAACCGTACCTGGGTCGGTCCTGAAAAAGCCTGTCTTGACAACTGTTTGTAGATCCGTTATATTTACAGTAAATTTAACGGAATTGATGATATGTATCCACGACTCCTCATTTTACCCAAAAAAAGTTTTTTTCTTTCGGACCACGGGGAACAGGTAAGTCCGTGTGGCTGCAACAACACCTGTCCCATGCGGCCTTGAGTATCAATCTACTCAGATCCAGTGAATATTTAAAATACAAAAGAAACCCATCCCTTTTCAGACAGGAAGTCCTCGCACTGAAAAACAAAAAGGCCTGGGTCATCATTGACGAAATACAAAAACTTCCTGAATTATTGAATGAAATTCACAACCTGTTGTTTGAAAGTCAAAACAGTTACCGGTTTGCACTCTCCGGCTCCAGTGCCCGACAACTTAAAAGATCCCAGGCCAATATGCTTGCCGGTCGGGCCTTGTTAAAAAAGATGTTTCCACTCAGTAAACTTGAAATTGGCAAAAATTTCAAACTGTCAGAGACAATCCGCTACGGACAATTGCCGTTAAGTGTAACAGAGTCCACTTCAAAAGATAAAATCGAATTTCTGGACGCTTACATAGAAACTTATTTAAAAGAGGAAATTCAACAGGAAGCTCTTGTGAGAAATCTTGATAATTCTATCGGTTTCTATCCGTTACAGCCTTGATGAACGGACAAATTCTGAATATAACCAATATTGCCAGAGATGTTGGTGTTGCCCGATCCACAGTACAGGGTTACTTCAGCATTCTTGAGGACACTCTTTTGGGTTGGCACTTACCCGCCTATCGTAATAAAGCCAAGGTGAAAGAAATCGCCCACGCCAAATTCCACCTTTTTGATTGTGGTGTCCAACGGGCTCTGGCAGGACTCCACAGGGATAAACCTTCAAAAAATGAAACAGGGCTTTTGTTTGAAACTTTTGTTCTCAATGAGTTTAAAGCTATCAATTCATGGAAGTCCCATGGAGCCAGGTTTTTTTACTGGCGGACGGAATCGGGTAATGAAGTGGACCTTATATGGAAAAAGGGATCCAGATCCATTGGATTTGAAATAAAATCCTCAAATCTCTGGAAAGAAAAATTCAACAAAGGGTTGAATGTTTTGTTAAACTCAGGGGACATCCATCGGGCTTTTGGTGTGTATCGGGGGGATCGGGCCTTGAAAATGGGTAAAATCACCGTTCTTCCTTATGCAAAAGCCATTGAAATGGCCTTGCATGGGTTTTAAAGGTGGAAAAAATTTAAAGTTTACTCAACCGGGTATACTGATCGTATTTTGAAATTTCTTTTTTTGCCGATCCCGAAAAAGTTTGAACAAGTTTTGGATTTTAAGGGAAAAATCGGTCTTGAGACCTGAAATAAATAAATCAAACTATTGACAAAAATCCAGGGATTGTAATTTTTCTTTCACTCCTCCGTAAAACTTAAAATCTTTAAGATTTTTGGAATCCGATTCCGTGGAATTGGTATTACCTGGATTGATTTCAGTGATCGTGACAGTGGGGGTTTTTATCCGGTCATTTTCAGAGTCATAAAAGTCTGAGAGTTCAATTTCAAAAACCGTGCTGACAGGAATTTGTCTGTTGTCTTTAAATTCAAGATGCAGCTTTTCAAGCTCATTCCAATTTAAATCCCTGGGGCTGTTTTCCCAGCGGGCCTGTCTGACCATAACTATAGGAAACCGGATTTTTATGGGATGATAGGCTACAGAATCAAAGGGGTTCCAGGTGTTATCACTTCGATAAGATTCCAAAGTCTCTTCACTTAAAGAACCTATACAGGAGGGAAGAGTCACATACTCCACCTTTAATCCTGTTCGTGAACCAGGGTTTTCAACCCTGTGTTTACTTCCATTGGAAGTTGTTAACTCTATGGGTTCAAAATCCGATGACAGCCCTTCTTCAAAATACACTCCATCGATAGTGGTAAGCCCATATTCAAATCCCACAACATTGGTATAATATCCTGTATTATCGAAGTTCTTTAAATATTTTTTTAAATTTTCAATATCCTCACTGGACACATGACCTTCAGCCAAATCATAATAAGACTCATTGAAGAATTCCTCATAAATTCTTTCCCTGTTTTCTTCATTGTTCTTATAGAAATCATCCTGAACTTTGTAAAGGGTACGCAGGAAACTCTCAACCTCATTATTTTGTTTACGCCATTCCCTATCCCTCTCTACCGCCAACATCTGTTTTATTTTTTCTTTCAGTAAACCCCTATGCTCATCGGAAATCCAGGAACAATGATCCGTGGATTTATCAACCATCTCTTCGTTTTCCGGTTTATTGTAAGAGCAAATGTAATTGGAACCAAAACCCCGACCGGTTCCCCTGCCGTATGTATGACTGATGACAAGGGTTCCTTTATGATTGTCGTTCATTGCTGTGGATCCGGAGTTTCCTTTTATGATATCGAGGCTGCAATTTCGTAAATAGGATATGGGATAGCCCCATCCAAAAGATTCAAGGATTTCAGAAAGCTCTCTTTTATCTGAAACCTCACAGGTTTTTTTTCTTATCACTCCATGAATTCCCGGTTGGCTTTGATCGGGATCAGAGGGCCAGAAAGTGACAAGCTCCCCATCAACAGATTGATCATCCCAGTTGATCTCCAGGTACTCACGGTTGACCTCCCCTTTGACCTTAAAAATCGTCATATCCATTGTCTCCTCTGAAAATGTATCCTCTGAAGCAGGGTTCTTATTTGCGAGAGTTACCATAACCAACTCTTCACATTCATAGGTCGCAGGTTCTGAAACAGAGGTTTTTGGAAATTTGACCCAAAGAGACCCGGAACAGTTTTTACTAAAGGATAATGTTGATTCAAATACCAGATTGGAGGGAACACAGTGGGCATTGGAGGTGAAATAACCGTTGCCAATATGTGTTGCCGAACACTGAAAAACAGAAGACTGATCGTAGCCTATAAGGAGGGCCACACTTTCAGAACAGTCGTCTTCATTTTCACATTGGATTGTCGCATTATCAACAAAGGTTTTAATATCAACTTCTTTTTCAATTTTTATATAGGGATAGGGTTTTTCATCGGGAGAACCGGGAGGATCAATAATCATTTTCCACTCTTTTTTCAGTAAAGGGGGTTGTTGAATTTCTGATGGATCCTTTTGTTGTTTATTGGAGTTTCCCGGATAGACCTGGGGGGTTCCTCCCAAAGGAGAACCAGGTATTGAACCGGAATTGGGAATGACCGGAGAATTTGAAATGGGTTTGTTCAAACCTCCTGTATTTGTGGTCAAAAGTCCCAGTTTCACAAGCTCCGAACAACTGTTTAAAAAATGACTCTGACAGTAGGACTCATCAAGTTTTTGTTTTTCCTCATGGATATGGATTTCCTGATCCACAACACCCAGGGCATAACCGACATTTCGTTGACTGAGACTTTTTACTTCCTTTTCAAAAAAAGACAAAACCCCCGGCGAGTCTTTTTTGACCAAATACCCGCTCATCATACTGATAGGTGCTTTATTATAGTAATTTGCTTCGTCTTTCCAGGTTTTCACCACATATTTTAATCGATTTGAACTCTCAATAATAAAATCAATACTTGAAACATAATGACCGCTAAAAGTGATTCCACCGGATATATCAGAACCCACTGGCAAAGAAGTTGCACCTTCTATGACCCCCCCGGTATGACTGATCATGAGGTTGGTCTGGAGACCCACTTTGAAATCAATCATGGGAATCTGGTGACAAATAATGGCAAAAGTCCCCACTTCCTTATGATTTGTTTTAATGGAGACCATTTTGACATATTCACTGTGTGATTCGGCGACAAAAACCCCGTCCAATTTTACAAAACCGGAACCATGACCCCCGTCATCGGAACTGCAACCCATCAACAGGGAAAAACAGGGAACAACCATCAATACCAACAGTTGTCTGGAAAATTGAATCATGAATCTCTCCTGTTAAACAGTCACAGTGACAAATTCTGTTTGTCAGACTGAGAAAAATTGGACAATTTCCAAAGTCAAAATGACTTTATATTAAAAATTGTCTGTTCCTAAAAGACCATTATCCAGATGCACTTCTTTTTATCAAGCCCACTTATTTATTTTGAATTTTTTACAATTGTTTTTAAGTTAAATTCTATTAAAATATGCCCATTGTTTTTGGGAAACCTCAGCTTGGAATAAATGATCTTTTCAAATAAATTTTGTGAAAATTCAAACACGATCAAAGGGAACTGGAAATAATCTTATCCATAACCGTGCAGAATATGTACCAATATGAGGGGAAATTGTACAGTATTGAAAAACTGGCCTTGAGGCCGGAGAAAAGATGGACCAGAATATTTCTATGACTTATGTCCTAGCCAGCATTCTAAGTCTTCTTTTTTCCTCAATCCTGATGGCAAAAAACCCCGGAGTTGTAAACCCCAGGGTTACAGACTCAAGACCCGTGTACCTGAAACCCAACGGAACCATACCCACAGGGCATTTTGACATCCAATCCCTCAAACAACAGGCTATCAATTACGATCAATTTGAGTGGCTCTGGATCCGTAACTCCAGGGGACAAAAGGGCTGGATCCTCAAATCAGCCGCCCTGCTTCCCCTGGATTTTTCCAGACAGGCTGTTCTGGTTAAAGGTCAGGCTATTTACTCCAAACCCCATCATTATGAAATGAATCAAAAAAAACTTCCACGTTCACAAATTGTCACCTTGGTGAGTCGACACCGTAATTGGTACAAAATCATTTTTAAAGAAAAAAATAAAAAATTTTACGGATGGGTTGAATCCAGACACCTGAAACCCTACTCAAAAGACGGAGGCTATTTTTTCTCGACAATCAAAACCCGGTTGAGAAAACAACCAAAAGCCAAAGCAAAAATCATCACCTCCATTGATCCGGGACTGCCCATAATCCCCATTCACGCCAAAGGGGATTGGGCTTTGGTGAATTTTGCGGGCCACAAGGGTTACATTCCTTTTAGAAATTTACGAACCCGTTTGGATATGGCTTTAAAAGTCAAAACCGACAGGGGTTATTTCAAACCCCATCCGGCTCTTTACAAACAAAAAATTGTGGAGATCTTTGAAAACCCCCTCCGGGTGAGTACGGGAGCCTACTCCCTGGAACTCAAATCAAAACCGGACAGGGGTTCAAAAACAGTGACGGTCCTTGACCCCTGGCAACCCATGACCTTAAAGGGTTATTCCATAAAACGCTGGGGACAGAGCCGGATTCCGGGATGGGGGGACCTCTGGTGGCCTGAAAGCACCATTGAGTCCAATGTTGAGGTCATTGAAAGTTTTGGCCCCAAACTGACTTTGCTGAAAAAATCAGATATTTACCAAATAGAAAAAAGCCCTGTGATTCCGGGTCTGTTTTTTGCCTCCACAACCCATGGTATTTACCGCAGCTTTGACGGAAAAAGCTGGTATCCCCTCAGGGATTTTAAAACCGGTCTGCCCATTAAAATAGCCGCCAACGGAATTTTGTTTATCGGAGATAAGGTGAGTTTTGACCAGGGTGAATCTTTCCATCACTTCATTCGCTGGGACAGGGTTTTTGACAATTTTCCGGCAAAGGCCAGAAACGCAAGAGGCCCCATTGAGATCCTCAACATTGAACCCCATTTCAATGACCACAAAAAGATCACTCTCTCTTTAAGGGTTGGAAACAACAGATACCTTCAGTTTCAAACCCCCGACCTGGGACAAAGCTGGAGATCCCTTTAGGCTGTCCTGAAATTGTACGCATCCTTTAAAACTATGCCGCCTCAAGTTCCAATTTAAACTCCAAATTCAGAAAAGCACCCAATTTATAGAGTTGTCTCAGATTTTTATTTAGAATCCTTGGATTTAAAAGCCTCTGTATCTGGTTATTGGAAATTTCAAGTTGCCTGGCCAAAAATTTCCTGGAAATCCGTTTTTGGAGAATCACCTCATTGATATGAGCAACCACATTTTCAATATGATTCTGCAACAGGTATTCCGGATCTTTTACAAGATAAAGGGGTTGGTCGTAAGGTATATAATCCACATTCCCATTTAGAAACTCAACCCCCACACTTCTCCCTCCTGTTTCTTTATCCACCCAGACAGACCTGATATTTTTTTTAATACCAAAAGAACTGTAATGAACAACAATTTTTTGGCCGGAAGTGTATTCCATTTTAATCTCTTTGGCTTTATTTGAGAATCCCACAGATTTGAATTTTGTACTTTTCATATTTTACCTTCCTCCAAAAGCTCCTGAATTATTTTCTTTAACTTTCTGTTCATTTTACCACTTAAAAGCCTCATGCCCGGAATTATAATTTTCGCCACTTCCTTTCCATTACGATAAACATGAATATGCTTGGGGCTATGGTCTCCAATCCACCATTCTATTAAATAACCACCTCGCTTCTCACGACCCATGATCTTACAGACTACTACAACCCTGTCTTTCTTACAATATCTTAAAGATTATTCATTCCATAAATCGGAAAAAGAGGAACAGCATTGAAAAAACCACATGATTTTTTTACTTTACTTTTCCAAAATTTAAATATAAATATATCTTTACAATCCATGTTTTTAACTGTATAAAGTTTCAGGTTTTCTTTTTGAAATACCTGAAAACCAAATGAAACACAACAAACCCTCGCCCACAGAACGAGGCTATCTTAAGGCAGTATAAAACCAAACGGTTTTTTGATTGTAAATAAAAACCAGAAAGAGGAGCAATAATGCGGATCAACGTCACGGGGGATGTTCCATTGAGTCGGGTCTTTTTCTTTCTTGTTGTTTTTGTTTTTTCATTTCAACATTCACTGGGAGGATGGACTGATGATGAAACAAAACAACTGTGGAGAGATTCGGGGTTTAATCTGGATTTATTTGACAAACTCAACAGGGATCTTTGTTATAAATCCGAGGTGTCCTTTGCCAGTTGTCTGATGGCCTTTCATTATCTTCTGGAATCACATGAGGACAACCCCCATCAACTGCTGGTTTCCGATCCCAATGAACTGGAAATTGTCCCTTTTCCTGAAAAAAGTGAGATAAAAAGTCAAAAAGAGGCTCTGGATTCCGAAAAAAAACGCAGGGAATCCTTCCGTGAATTCACCCGCCAATTGGGATGGACAGAGCAACCCCAACCACAACACATGGGACGGCTTGATGCTCTTTTGGAAAAGGTCTATGAATTTGTTGAAAACCATATTCCGGAACCGGATCAACCCTATTATCTGGGAATGAGTCACAACAAGTATCTGAAAGAGGCCCTTGACCCCCATGCCGGACTCCTTCCTCCGGCCCTGCTGGGGAACAAACCTCAGAAGTATTTTGGAGTGGGAATGGCCATTGGGTTTTATCAGACAAGCCACGAAAAGTTCAACGGACTCCTGGCCATAGATCCTTTTGACGGGTCGTCGGCCCAACTTTCCGGTTTGAAAACAGGGGACCTTGTTGTGACTGTCGATGATGTCCCTGTGAAGGGGAAGTCCATAGAGGATGTGGTAAAAGCCATCAGGGGGCCTGAAGACACCCAGATGAAACTGAGTGTTCTCAGTTTTTGTGACAACCACAATCACAAAGAAAAAAATGTGTTTGTCACCCGTAAACCAATCACTTCCCCCGGCACGGATTGGATAAAAAACAGCCGCTTTGTAAACCTCCGTCAACAGGAATCCCCGGGATGCAAAGAGCCTGTGGATAATGGAGGTCCCCAGGCTTTGTACGTCCCCTTAAAATCCTTCATGGTTGAAGGGGGACTTAATGAAACTTACCGCCTGTGCCGGGAGTTTGTGAATTTACAGCAAAGGGATCTGGAAAATGAAAGAAGCTTTGGAATGATTATTGATCTTCGTAATAATGTGGGAGGCCCCCTGTTCACTGTAGGCCTGTATGTTAAACACCATCATCGGTGGAAATGATATAATGGTTCAAAGTCTACCTGTTAAACAGGGTAAAATGATTCCCGGTGAATCCACCGACATTCATTTTACAGATAAGGGGATCATCACTATAAATACCGCCTCCGGCCCCCTGCCCATGTCCTATAACAAACCTATTATTGTTCTCGTCAACAGGATGTCTGTCAGTGCCTCTGAAATTTTTGCCGGAACCATACAGGATATGAAACGAGGCTGGGTGGTTGGCGACAGAACCCTTGGCAAAGGAAGTGTGCAGGCTACTGCCCCCTTTTCCTTTGGCGGTCAGACTTTCAGTAAATTAATCTCCAAATCGACCATAGCTATTTATGTTCTTAACAGTGGAAGATCACCCCAGAATTTTGGAATTATACCCGACTTTCGTTTTTCCCCCTTGGGAGAACCCATTGAAATGGAAGACCCCTCCGAATTTGTTTCCATGGAAAATTTATTTTACGACAACAGTATCCATATTGAAAACAATCAATGGATGCAAAACCGTCCTGATGAGGTGGCTGAACTGACCACCTGTATTCACGGAGAGAGTAAAATGGGTTCTGGCTTCAGGCATAAAATAAAGACTGATGAAAGATACAAACGTCCTTTTGTGGGAGACTATCAGCTTGAACTGGCAAAAGATGTCCTGATGTGTTCACCTGTAAAGACATTCTATAAAAGGCATTCAGAACTCTACAATCTGGCCACAAATCCCTATATTGAGGTGAAGGGGACAAAAGAATGATAAAAACCCGTGAAAAAGGTGGACCTGTAATGCATTGTTTTTATAAAATTTTAATTTTTTCCATTGGCTCTTCAGTAATGGCCTTTAATGTTTTCGGAACCGGAGAGGATGGTGAACAGGCTGTTCCCCCCAAGGCACAACAAACCAGACCACCTGATAAATTTGTTGACAACTACCTCGACAACCTTGGGGAAAAGATGGAAGAAGGGATTCCAAAACTGGATGGTGCCGGGAATGTTGTTCTCACTCCAGATGAAATCCAAAGGATCACCGATGCAATGAAAGAGAGTATGCTGTCTGATGAACCACCGACTGACGGTCAAAATATTATGCCGCCTCCGGAACTCAATAAAAGCAGGGTTGTGGAAATCAATACAGGGAAATTTATAGAAACCCTTTCTTCCAGAGTTTCCGGAATTATAGAAAATGGAGAAAAAGCACTGGATTTTTTTAACAGGATCAAAAGCTCTGAAGGATTCAACCCAAATAAAATAACATACGATCACTATTTTGATATCTGTTTCGCTTTTACAACACTACACGACAGTGTGCAAACACTGGCAGAAGAAATGAGAGCCATTAACAATGCCGTTAATGTTACAGGGCAGGACAATTATCAACTCCTTTCTTTTTTTGATTATGATTTTGTTTTTAATTATTTTTTATTCATGAACGTACAGTCGAATGTTGGATCCACATATTGCAGTTACTCAGCGTATAGCATAATGTTTGAAAATTGGATTCTATCCGGAATCCCACCGACAAACCTGGACAGGTTCATAAAGAGCCAAAAGTCCCTGGTCTCCAGGGCCGGGGATCTGATGCTTGAAATCAATCACCTGGCCTCCAGTGGAAACTTACAGGAATCCCTGTTCACCTCTCTGGACCCGGAAACCCTGGCACTTATCAAGGATTATATCACAATCACACCAGGGGACGAATAATCAGTCGATTCTGAAAAGTTTTATCTGACTTTATTTTCCAGTCGGTCCTGAAAAAAGTCTGAATGATTATATCTCCCATATCATTTAATCTTATCTGTTTCTTTTTTTATTTCCTTTAAAGTCTATGGGTATCCGCATATTCCCCGGAAACAATATCAAGAATCCACTCCGGGGCATCCAGAGGCAAATCATGACCCGCCCGGGGATGGGTGTGAAGGGGCACACCCCAGTGTTTGGCAAGGGTCTCGGAACAACGGGGGTCAACCATGCGATCCCCCCTGGAATTCAAAACCACAAAAGAAGTTCCCTCCGGAGGACCGGGATCTACTGAATAACGAAAAGCCGCCCAGAGCTGGCGTAAAACATTACCGGTTTTACAGGGTCTTTTACGGGCCGTCTCAACAAAAGAATCAATCATTAAGGGCCAAAGAGAAGGCCTGTTTGAAACAAGCCTTAGAATATTCCATTCTCTTTTTTTTATACCTGAGGCCATTACAATACTGAAAAATTCCTTAAAGGATTTCCACTGCAACCGATGATAAAAAGGGGAAAGACCTGAAAAACTTGTATTCATCAGATAAATTCTATGAAAAAAATTTTTTCTCTTCCTGGCCATTTCCACAGCCACCATGGAACCAAGGGAAATGGATAAAATCACTTTTTCTCTTTTATTGTTTTCATCCATTTGGGAAAGCAAAAAATCCGCATATTCGGAAACTCTCAGGGGACTGGTTAGATTGTAAAAAGATCCCACCCCGGGAAAATCCAACGGAATCACCTTTCCAACAAAATTCTTTCCTTTAAGATTGTCTGTAAAATCACCCCAATGGTCCGCTTCACGGGAAAGACCCCGGATCAGGTAAAAATCAATAGCTTTCATACAACAAACCCTCGCCCACAGGACGAGGCTATTTTAAGGTAGTATAAATTTAAATGATCATCTATCTTTTTACAGATTTCTGTAAATGCTCCTCCAGGAATTTTTCCATAAGTCCGTAAAACTCCATTTGGTTCTCTTTAAGTCTGAATCCGTGACCCTCATTGTACTTGACCATATACAGGGGGTTTATTCCACGCTTGGAAAGGCTGGAAACAATCTGATCCGGTTCCGCTTTTTTCACCCTTGGATCATTGGCTCCGTGGGCCACAAACAGAGGGGTTTTGATCTTGTCGGCATGAAACACAGGAGAAACCGCCCTTAAAAGATCCTTATCCTTTTTGGGATCCCCAACCATTTCATATATCATCTTCCTTATAGGTTCCCAATAAGGGGGAATGGACTTCTGAAACGTGAACAGATTGGAGACACCTACAAGATCCACCCCGCAGGCATAGAGATCAGGGGTGAAAGCCAAACCGGCAAGAACAGCATAACCTCCATAACTTACACCATAAATGCAGACCCTGTCCTTGTCGGCAATCCCCTTATCAATAAGATACCTGACACCGTCTGTGATATCATCCTGCATGGCTTTTCCCCATTGTTTGAAACCCGCCTGCCAGAATTTTTTACCATAACCCACAGAACCCCTGAAATTCATTTGCAAAACAGCATAGCCTCTGTTGGCCAGAAACTGAGCCTCTGAACTGTAACCCCATGAATCCCTCATCCAGGGTCCTCCGTGGGGGTTCACAACAAGGGGAAGATTTTTCCCGGAAGAATTTTTTGGTAAAGTCAGATAACCGTGAATGGTCAGGCCATCCCTGGATTTGTATTCAATGGGTTTCATCTCCACCAGATCTTTTTCTTTAAGCCAGGGTTTGGCATCCCCTATCTTTTTCAGTTTTTTCCTCTTAAGATCATAAAAATAATAACTGATGGGAACCCGATCACTGCCCACAGTCAGAATAAATTTATCCTCATTTCCATTCATTGATGAGACACCCACTTCCTTTCCCGGAAATTTCTTTTTAAGATCCTGATCTATTTTTTCCCATCTGGAATCAAACCATTTTTTATGAGTTTTCCAGGTCGTATAATGCACACCCAACAACTTTTTATCTTTTCTGGACCGGATGATTCTTCCAACACTCACCTCGGGATGGGAAAACACAGTGGATATCTTTCCTGTTTTTGGATCAAAAAGCCTCAAAATGGCTTTATCCCTTTTGACATTGGAAACAACATAAAGCCTTTTGTTGTCAGAATGAAAAATAACAGGGGAAAAACTTGTCTTAAAATTAGAGTTGAAAATTTCTTTAAACTCATCTTTTTCCGTATCCCGATAATAAACAGATCTGTTCACTCCGTCAGTCCCTACGGCCACCCGTAGTTTTCCATTGTGATCTGTCATCCAGCCTGTAAAATGACCGGGATTTTTAACAACCATTTTCATATCCCCTGTTTTGATATTCAAACGGTAAACATGAAAAATGCTTTTATTTTTGTTATTCATCTGAATGAGTATGTGGTCTTCAGAGGTATCATTGAGCCAGTCAACAATCTCGGCTTTTGTCCTTTTAAAAGGAGTCAGGTCTTTTTACCCTTCCCTTCAATAGAAATA